>CAYTPW010000001.1:0-237963 GCA_964439935.1 uncultured bacterium
GCTGATCATACAGAATAGTATGGAGAATACCGATTTTACTTACGGATTAATGGATAGTTTGATTTTGGATTCCCGTAAACGTCTAATCGATTTTGATTATGGGAATGGTGTGTCAAAAACGACGGTTTATGGGACAATTTCGTATGCGTTACTGCAGGTCCAATCTCCGCAGGGAAATTTTTAATAAAGTCTAAATGATACGGAGGGGGTCTGAAGTATCATAGGAATCTGAATTAGATTCTATTTATCCTCACCGTTGTATAAATTAGATTATCTAAATACAAATTATACTCTGTGTTGTACATTGGAAACGAGAGAGAAAGCGATGTATGATAAATTCATCAAATAGCAATCCCTGATGTTTTACCAATCGGCAAAATGGGCTGTAGATATGGTTAGGTACAAAAATGGGATCAAGATAAATATATATATTTTAACATTAATTCTATTTTCCCTCGTTTCATGTGAAAGTGGATGGGAGCCTCCTGAAAATCCCAATCCGAAACAAATCTTTGAGGAAGCACGGATTGATTTCAAGGAGCAACGGTATGAAGAAGCACTAGCAAAACACGTGTGGTACCATAAAAAAGCTTTGAACTACAGGCGATCTTTAGCGGGTGTCAGGCTCTCCTTTGCTCTACAAGATTGGTATAAGTTGGGGCAGGTTTACCCACCAGCATTGTCAAAACTCAAGGAAATAAGGGCCGAAGCAAGGAAGAAGATATTGGCTGGGGAGAATATTCATGAACTATTTATCGATTTTTCAGCGATTAATCGCACTTTGGCTGAAGACTCACTTACTTCGCAATTATTTATTGTTCTTGAAGCCAAAAATCCCATGCTTGCGAAAGAAATCTTCAGATCTGCACAGCCTGCTCTCATTAAGGCCAAAGAATACGCTAAGTATGGTAAATATATTGATCCTGAAATGCAGTTACTTAGCATGATTCACAGGTTCCAGGAGAACATAGAACGCGCCGAAGACCCGAAATATGGTGATAGTTTCAAAGAGTATACAGTTATGCGTTTTACCAACGAGGCAGCAACTATGATATCAATCTTAGTATTAACTAATCGTCTGGCTGAGGCTGAAAAAATTGCCTTTGATGTCAAAAAGGAATATCAAGATGAAACATTTTATTCCTTTGTTGATAGCGCTCTTCAAGGGATCGTTCCTGAGCCGTGGCCATAAAAGTATCGTGTCTAACATAGTAAGACTAAACAACTAACAGATTTTCAGCCTATAACATAGTGTAATACCGGCTCAATATAATTGATCAGACCGACGTTTATCCGATTCAATCAATGAACTATAGCAACTTTTCACCCCATTTCAGAATAAATACATATTACATGCATACCATTTGATAGTTGTGTCCCATAACCCATACCTATATGACACTCCCCAGCCCTAAGTGTCTCATAAACGTCTAATCGATTTTGATAATGGGAATGGTGTCTCAAAAACGAAGGTTTATTAAATGCTGACTTTGCTACCAATGGTATTTAAGTCTCTGCAAAAAACAAATATGTAAAACTTGTAATACTATGGATATAAGCAATCTTAATACTTTAAGTTCTCGCATTATACCTGGTCCACATAAGAGAATAGATCATATGATATTATGTTAAGTCATGGTATCGAATCTTAGGAAATCGGACCGTTAATAAATAACTGAGTTTGCAGAGTTAAACCATGAAAAAAACAACTAGAATAATTCTTCTAATTTTAGTCCTGTTGGGTCTCGTTGGATTACAGCTAATTATGGCAGGTAAGGCCAAACGGATCAAAACCGGAAATGCGATATTTATTCATCCTGATGGCAGCGGGCCGGCCATGTGGGGAGCCTTGCGGATGCTGAAAATGGGGCCGGATGGAATGCTCAACTGGGATTATCTGGAAGAACTTGGAGTATATCGCGGACATCTCACTAACTCACTGTCCAGTTCATCCAATGGTGCTGCAACTGCCCACGCGCTGGGTGTTAAAGCCGGTTACCTGGCCTATGGAATCAATCCTGAAAAACCATTCAAATCACTGTCTGGTAAAGATTACAGTATTATGGCCGAAGCACGCGCTGCAGGATTCTCAACTGCTATCATCAATAGTGGGCATATTTGTGAACCTGGTTCAGGTGTGTTCATGTCCAATTACACCAATCGCCTATTTACTGATCAAATTTCCAAACAGATTATTAACAGCGGTGCTGATATTATTCTGTCAGGTGGTGAAGTTTTGCTGCTTCCACCCGAAATTATCGGTCGACATGCCGAGCCCGGACGCCGCCAGGATAGTAAAAACCTGATCAAACAGGCCGAAGCATTAGGTTATACAGTCGTTTACACCAAAGATGAACTGATGGTTCTGCCGGCCAGTACCGATAAGGTTTTTGGTGTTTTTTCAGCTATTCATACCTTTAATGACAATACTGAGGAAAAGCTGGATTCGTTGGGCCTCCCACTATTTAATCCCTTGGCGCCGACTCTGGCGGAGATGACTGCCAAGGCTTTGGAAATTCTGGATTATAAGGGTAAACACTTTTTAATGGTTGTTGAAGAAGAAGGGACCGACAATTTTTCCAATTTTAATAATGCTCGCGGCGCACTGGAGGCATTACGTCATGCTGATGAGGCCATTGGTGTTGTCCGAAAATTTATTGATCAAAATCCAAGAACGATGTTGATAACCGCGGCTGACAGCGATGCCGGTGGAATTGAAGTTGTGGGCGTTCGTGATTCGCTTGCTTTTAACCAATCCCTGCCAACCAATGATCCTAATGGAGCGCCCATCGATGGACGAAATGGAACGGGAACGCAACCTTTCCAAGCTCAACCGGACCAATTTGGCAATGCCCTGTTTTTTAGCGTAAGGTGGTCGCTGGGTGGGGATGCGGCCGGCGGTGTCGTGGCCAAAGCTCATGGTCTGAATGCTCACCTGTTGCCAAATAACGTTGATAATACTGATATCTACCGAATGATGTACGCCACGCTTTTTGGAGTGTGGTTACCCTGAGTAATCAACAATCGGTGGAAATTAATTATCGGTCTGGCCAGCCTGAGGAAACAGACTTTTTCAATTTATTTTCGTGTACCGACTGGAATCAACAATATAACTTAATTTTGGTAAAAATTCCTGAGAAAGATGTATTAATTGGAGAATATTATCAGGTGAAATGACCCAAATTCCCAAAATAACATGCTGGTATTCTCCTTTTATTGACAATCAAACTTCCAAATATGGAAGTTCTGAATGCCAGCATGTTATTTTGAAACTCTCCAGCCCTCATATTCCAAAAAACGTTATATCGATTTTGATTATGGGAATGGTATGTTAAAACAGGTGGCCACTTGATCAGTGAATACCTCATCATTGTTGATGTATCAGAGTTGTACAAAAGCGCTAAACTAAAGTCATCAGACGACGGTCTAAAACCCGCGCCCTAGGTTATTCCAGCAAGTTCCTTTTCAATAACCAGATTTCAGTTACATTCAACACGTTATTGATGAGCTCCTTTTTCGACGGTAAAATATGTTTAGAATCAATCCAAACAATATCCTTGGGCTTACTAGCCATCTGAAATAAAGCAATCATAGAATCGTATGGGATTCGCTCATCACGGGTGGAATTAATCAATAAGAACGGGCGGGGTGAAACCAGATGAATATAATTAAGGGGTTCATAAGGAGCGAGTAGATATGCAGCAAATGGCCACAAAAACGGTGAGAGATATTGGTAATCGTCTGGAATCTGTAGCAATACCATATCAACTAAATGTCCACCCCCATGAGTATTGACCAATCCGTCAATGCGTGAATCTAATGCTGTGGCTATCACACTGTAAGGTACACCGAAACTTGATCCAATCATCACTACGCGGTTTGTATCGACTTCTGGAAAAGTATGGATAAATCCGGTCGTAAGCAGTACCGCACCAAATGATTCCGCAATCGCTGTTGAGATAATTGGCAAGTCGAATAAGAATTCTAAATTACTGTACCGTGTTTTTCCCTTGTACGCATAATCTACACCAACTAACATTAGATTTGAGTCTGTGTTAATAAGCTGGATGGATCGGGATCCGGTTTGAATTCCTCCCAAGATTATTAATGCTGGCACTTGTTGTCCCGACTTAAGATTTGCTGGTCTTCGAATTCGTATATTGAAATGATAACCACGTGTACTCATAATTTGGTAACTGCGATCAAGCCAACGTCCCTGAATATTAGCACTAACCAAAGTATGTGATTCTATGGTACCGGCTTGCGATTTTAAAAATTCGGTGTAATCATAGTTTAGGTGATGGATAAATAAAATCAGAGCGACAAATAATGGTATCATTGCCAGACCAATCCAATCTTCAATACTAAAAGGATGGTTTTTGGTATTTGATAACTTTGTCAAAGTAATTCCACCAATTACATTAAACCATAAAACCCAGCGGTATTCAAGTCACCGTTAACACTATAAGAATTTAAATGTATTTACGGCAGCGATTTACTATTTTATTTGAACTGAAGGTGTGGTTTTTTAGTTAGCCGTACAGATTTGATGTAAAAGTTAAGGTGGTTCTTTTGGGTAAATTACTGATGAACAAAAGGATGCAAAATGTACCAAACTCATACCTATTTGGTACACCCCGAGCCCTCAAATTCCTAAAAACATCTGATTGATTTTGGAAATGGTGTGTCAAAAAGGACGGTTTATGGCACACCCTTATTAAAAACAGCAGTTTTGCAGTCCATGTGATTATGCAAGTTATTATCAAGAAAATTGAATGCCCAATAAACAACTGGAAACGTTGAAAATAGCTGTATGAATGCCTTAAGTTCTCGCGTCAATCCTGGTCAAACTTCTAGAGGGCTGGTCATTAGTCTGGACATTTATAGAGCTGAAGCCAAATAAAAGGCAGAGTATTACTATGAAAGTGTTCCCAAGTTCTATTTTCTTCACCTTCATTTTACTCTTCCCAATAATTCTTATCGCCCTGATTCCAGATAAGGCAGAGCTGAAAATCAAGCAACTCTTAGAAAAAAGTGTAGAAAGGAACAAAAATGTCCATCTCGGTCTTCTACTAGTCCACTCGGACAAGCTAGACATTCATTGGAAATATACAGCTGGGGAAGTTGAGGATGAGAATGCCCGCTATCATGTTGCCAGTATTGGAAAGATTTTCACTGCAACGCTCATTAGTCAACTGGTTGAAAAGGGGATGTTCAAATTTGATACACCAATTGCTACGATTCTCCCCGATGCACTATTGAATGATCTGTTTGTTTATAGAGGAAAAGATTACAGGAATGCAGTGCATGTTCACCACCTATTGAATCATACCTCCGGTGTCGCGGACTGGTATGAGGACAAGCCTGAAAATGGTCCTTCATTTCTCAGTCAAGCGCTAATCGATCCCGATCGAGTCTGGACTCATGAGGATGCTCTGTTATTTACACAACGGCATCTCAAGGCTATAGCACCTCCAGGCGAAAAATTTCATTACAGTGATACTGGCTATCATTTATTGGGAAAAATCATTGAGACAGTGACCGGTGATTCGCTCCATCACGTTCTACATCAGGAGATTTTTATTCCGCAGCAAATGCACCAGAGCCAAATGCTGTTCTACTCTGAGCCTGCGGACTCGGATGCTACGAATATGCTTCCTGTGTGGTTAGGGGATATTGAAGTTAGCTCGCATAAATGGCTAAAAGCCGACTGGACCGGCGGGGGAGTGGTGAGCAATACAGAAGATTTATTGAAGTATATGCGCGCACTGGTGCATCATGAACTTCTCAACGAGTATACTCTATCTGCTTGGCAGGACAAAGCAAGATTTGGATACGGTATTGATTATGGTTATGGGGTGGTGTTTTTGAATTTCAATAAATTTTCACTGTTCTACTCAAAAAACCTGAATATCTGGGGTAACTGGGGCTCTATAGCCGCTTTTATGTTTTATAATCCAGAACATGATATTTATGTAATAGGTACATTCAATCAATCCAGATACATTCAAAAAACGGTTCCCTTTTTGATGCGTGTCATGCGAATTATTGATAAGATAGAGCCATAACTACTCATGAAAACCTCTTCTTGAATGGGATTTTCTGATAAGCTGGTTATAAAATCTATGCCACCATTTTAACGCCAACGTTTTTCATTTGTCGACGAGACAGCGGAGTACTCATAATCCGCAGGTCTTTGATCCAGCTTTCGCGGGGAGCGGGATTCTCCCGACAAGTCGGGACTGTGGGCCCACAATTAAAGTCCTTGTAAATCACTGATTTGCAGGGACTTTTTGCATAATCGCATTTCTATAGAAATATGACCTAGAGGTGCAATAAAGGGCAGCCGAAATCAACTGATGGGCACTGTATGGGCACCGTAAATCGGCCAAACCGTTATATTTCAGCAGTTCCTTTTGGGGTCATTATTCATCCTTTCTATCAACGGTAATTTACCCAAAAGTAGCACCTTAGTTTTTACATCAAATTAGTCCGGCCGATTAAAAAACTAAACAATGCAAGCGTGGTTTTGGTGTATTATGATACTTGGGTTTAAAAATTATAGAGCTATTTCCTTCGGCCAAGGATCTATTCTTGAAGTACCCCACAAGGTACTGATGTAATCTATCGAGAATAAGTCCTCCCAGGCGTGCATCCAATAGGTACCCTTGTCCGATAGAACAATCTGCTCACCGTCATCACGTAGAAATCCAAGCAACGCTAAAGGCTTCAAATAATTCCCATATACATTATCAAAATTTCGGCTAAATCTTCTCCTAAAATCAGATTTGTTGAATTTAGTCTCATAAATACGCCAATATAACCAGCCAGCCATCTGTATTTGCTCCGATAAATCAAGGGCTAGTGCAATGGCCGTACCACCATTTTCAAAGGCTTTAACATAATCGGCTGCATTGAAGGTGTTAAGATAAAAAACATCTTTAAGATATGAACCGCCACTGGCACCAAGTCCAATATAAAGCGGAACGGTAACAGAACAATATTTTGATATTCCTTGTTTTGTGAAAGCCCAAACAGAACTTCTCTCAAAACCAGCAGAATAGAATATATTCTCTAATATGGCGAGCATCTTCCTTCTCTTGAATAAGTCGAATATATTGAAGGATCTATAACGGCCATTACTACCCATTTTTGTATAAGGGAATCTAAAAAGCGGATAAGCAGCAATTTGGTCCACTCCCATCTCGACCAGGGAATGTCCCGCTTGCTCAATTTCGTCATAGGTCTGATTTGGTAGGGCAAACATAAAATCTACGTTCACACAATCGAAGTCGCTATTAACAGCCCGCTCGACGGCTGACCTCACTTC
This sequence comes from uncultured bacterium, assembly GCA_964439935.1. Classification (GTDB taxonomy): domain Bacteria; phylum Fidelibacterota; class Marinisomatia; order Marinisomatales; family TCS56; genus JABMQW01. The sequence goes on from CAYTPW010000001.1 coordinate 7,331, forward strand.
ACTTGTAGTATAGGGTCTTCTAAGTGTGTCAAGATGCCTGTCTTGAAGTGATTCCACACCGATGCTAAGATAATTCACACCAAGGGCTTGAATTCTAACAAGATTATCTTGAGTCAGGTGGTTTGGATGACTTTCCATGTGGATATCACACTGCATATTGAAGACAATATTAATGTGCTCGAGTATGTTTTCGATGCCATCATAAAGCATAGTTGTAGGAGTTCCACCGCCGATATAAAAGGAAGTTGCGGGTTTATTGCCGATAATTTCAGCGTAGAAATCAATCTCTCTTATTACAGCATTGGCATATCTTCTAGCCAAATCGGTGTTATAAATCTGCTTATTATAGGGACAATAAGGACAGATTTGCTCACAGAAGGGTATATGCAGGTATATTCCAATTTCATCTATTTCCTGGAACTTTCCATACAATTCTTTAGATGAAGGGGTTTTGTTCCGCAGTACAATATTATGCTCACCTGTAATTAAGCGACTAAAACTTTTCCTGATTAATCTTTCGAACATATTATATTCTTATTGGATTCTTCTAGAGCTGGGCTCTGAACAATTTTTTTCTATAAATTCCCTGAATTCACACAGAAAAACCAGTGCTTCTTTTACCACCAGATTGATATATGTATCTCTTAAAATACCGGAATTGAGTCGGCTCTCCTGAAAATACATAAGATGGCTTCCGGTGCCAGCAGGTTTTATCTGATAATAACCGCTGGATTGGTTCATTGTGGGTATAAGGTTCAGGTTGGTAGTGTTTGATAGCATTTCAAACTCAATTTTACGGTCATTCGGTCGCAAAATTCTATGCCAGGTTGATTGACTTTTAAAAAACACTAACTTCCGGTAGGTAAATGATACATCATACCAGTTTTCCCCCTCCCCAACCAGATTTATTGACTCAGCACCAGCCGCATAACCGGATATATTCTTAAAATTATATATCAGGTCAACGAGACTGTCTGGATCTGCTGTAACAAAGAAATTACCCCGAAATGAGTAGTAGTTCTCTGCTTGGTGAAATTTATAATCCAGGATATCGTTCCCACCTCCAATAAGCATAATTGGAAAGCATACAAATGATATGATAGCCGTTTTGTATTGATTGGTCATTAAACAGTTAAAAATACTTAAGTGCATTTATAATAGCGGTAGGCTTCAGTTTTAATGTCTGATCGATCTCGGCATAACTTAAATATCCGCAATTCCGACACAAATCAGGACTCCCAGGGTAGCGGCAACAACGAAATATCTTCCCCTGTTCATAAACCTGACAAATATCAAGGGGCCGCCTCCAGTTGTTTTTAAGAGCCGATTTGAGTCCGGCCAGTGAATTCAATATCTTATATTCTCTCTTATATTTTATTAATTTGTGTAAGATTTCTCTTCTTTCTTTGACAGCGATATATAATTCATCAAATCCATAGTAGGGTGTATGGAAATAAAAAAAGATTCCCTGTATCTGTGATAATGCAGCCATATACTTACAGAATTCGGCAACTTCGTCTTTATTAAAATTATTAATAGTATAATTAATGTAAAGAGAAGGATGGCTTGATCCGGAAATATTTTCAATGATCCGGTCGAATGATTTCCCACGCAGGAAATCATGTGTTTTTTGAAGACCGTCAATACTGATAAAAACAGTGTCCGCTGATGTCTTAATTGGAATTGTACCGTTGGTATAAATAATGGTGGTGTAGAAACCGAGGGTCTGGGAATAATGAATAATATCATTAAGTCGGTAGCGTTTATCCTGCCATAAAAACGGTTCACCACCTTGTAAATAAAGAGTGCGGCCTCCTTTACGGTAAAACGAATCAATTGCTGCACGCGATTCTGCATAACTGATGTTTTTTAATCCACGCTGGGGTATTATACACTGGCGGCATTTTAAATTACATCGATTAGTAACAGTTAAGCCGCAAATCAGGGGGATGTCTTTATTTAATAATTGACGGTCAATAATGTAATTGATTCCAAACAGAAGGTGCTTCATAGAAATAATCCCTCGTTTGAATTTTGGCCACCCCGATAAACCCGATTCAGTAATTTTTGATTTGGCGGAGACAAGCTAACACATTTTGGTAATTGGTAATTGGTAATTGGTAATTGGTGCACTCTTAACTTTGAGAGCTTGGTGTAATTTAACTTATAATAGGTATAATAATCGTATTTTGAGCATATCTTATTTTGAGTGTTTGTTGTATTAATTGCGGACCTATTACACGGGAGATGGCTTGGGTAATATGCAAGTTTTCTTAATAATCTCTATAAAACAGTGAATGTAAAATTTGCATTAGAGATAATTCTATAAATTACAGTCTAGCCTTGAATTGACTCTGCCACCATTTTCACACCAACGTTTTTCATTAATGAGTCAAGTATAGAGTAGTACTGAGTGGTATGGAGAATACGTATAGATTACGTACGGAATTCTGGGAATCGGTTAAACGTCTGTCGCATTTTGATTATGGAGATAATGTGCTAATAGTGATAGTATATAAAATATGAAGGGCAGCCGATTGACTGCCCTTCTTAGGGGATCGGGAGTATAAGGTAAATCTATTTCAGCAATATCATTTTATTCGTCTGTATAAATTCTCCGGCTTCAATTCTGTAAAGGTAAATCCCGGCACTGACAGGTTTGCCAAAATCATTGCTAGCATCCCATATAACAGATTTAATCCCAGGTTCTTGAATCTGGTTTACCAATGATCGCATCTCGCGACCCAGAACATCATAGATGGTTAGCCTGACCAGAGATTGCACCGGTAAATCGTAACTGAGGATTGTAACAGGATTGAAAGGGTTGGGATAGTTTTGCCGTAATGCAAATTCCATTGGAATTCCTGACTCGTCAACAGTTGACAAAACAGGGACGCTAACAGCCTCAGAGAATTCGGATTCATTCCCATTGAAATCGACGGCGGAGAGGAGGTAGTAATAGGTTTCGCCAATTGCAACTTCGTTGTCTGTGAAAGCAGTATCAATGGTTTCAGAGTAGGGGGTAGTACAGGTGGGATCAAAATCGGGTGTCAGGCGTCGGTAGATCCTGAAGTAATTGAAATCACCATCAACTGGGGAATCCCAGTTTAATTCAACGGTGGATTCTCCTGTTACCGAGGCCAGTAAACCGGTTGGGATGGCCGGAGCTAAATTATCAACAGAGTAGCCAGAATCAATCGTAGACTCAAAATATTCCAGCGGGTCTGATGTATGAGCCGTAACCATGAATATGCTCCAATAAATGTCATCTTCTGTAGAGTCACCAAAGGTGTGGGCCAGGAAAATATATTCCTCCTCCTGGATTGCGGGAACATTCCCCAGAGACACCATCTCATTTTCAGGATTCAGGGTCCAAATTCCATATTGAGTAATTTCTCCCAGTCCGTCAAACAGGCTGGCAGTCCAATTCAAATAAACCCAGGAACCCTGGTCATCCGGGACATCGGTGATTGAAATGATTGCAGGTGCCGGATAAATGCCCAAACCCTGCAAAATGATGCTGGCATATCCACCATCACTTTCAATACCCAACATTGCACTGAACATTCCGGCCGAATCAGGCATAAAGTTGATATGCACAATTTGACTGTCGCCAGGTGCTAATATTAATGAGGATGTATTAACGCTGAAATTAAGGGAATCAACACCGGTAATCACGATGGCAGAAACATTCAAATCAGCATTTCCAGCATTGGAAATGATAACCTGTTCGGTGGCGGCTTCCCCATCCGTAACGTCTCCGAAATCAAGAGAATCAGGTGAGACGGAAAGTTCCGGTGCCAGTACAATGAATTCAAATGCACCCAGATCGGGGGCGGATCCATTATAATCTGTAGGTACTAAATTCACCAGTGTATCACTTCCGGAAGTGTATATGGCGACACCGACGTCGATTACAGGTGAATCGATATTTAAATGGTAGTCACCACCTGTTATCGGGGCTGAACCCGCTGGTAGCGGACTTACAAACTGTGGGTCGACATTGTGATTGGCGCTCAAATAGGTTACCGAACCTGTAATATCCGACGGATTAATATCAGTATGGTTGATAGTCATGGCCGGGCCGCAGCATATGTAAATCTCCTGGCCGCTGGTTCCGGCAGCATCATCCCATAAGATGCTGTTGACCATTATGGGATTAGTTCCACTCCCATGGACATACAGGCCGCCGCCCTGTATTGATGCATAATTACCGCTGAATGTACAATTGATGAGCCAGGGAGATGATCCGCTGTAAATGGACATACCACCGCCATGTTGGGCGCTGTTACCCGTTACCACACAATCAGTTATTACAGGTGAGGAAGAATTGTCGAGTCTTAATCCTCCCGAGGATGCTGCCGAAGTATTGCCACTGACTATGCAGCGATCAATTTTGGGAGAGGAAGCGGATAAATAAATTCCACCGCCAGAACTGGTGACTGAGTTACCAATGATTTGGCAATTAACAATGCTGGGGGAAGATTCAGTACAATAAATACCACCGCCCTCAGTATCGTTATTCCCGCTGCCATTGGTGATGGTAAAGCCCTCTAACCTGGAATTTTCACCCTCGCCAGAGGTGAAGGTCACAACACTGCCGCTCTGATTCCCATCGATGATTGTGGCATCGGCTCCATCTGAGGAAATAACCAATATGCTTTTGCCATTAAAATTAATGTTCTCGTGATAGGTGCCAGGTTGCACCAGCACGTTGTCACCATCAACTGCGGCATCAATCGCACCCTGGATGGTTGAATAATCTCCTGGCACATTGATTGTCGTAGGTAACATAAAATTCGTGTAAACATAGGCTGAACCCATACTATCCACTTGGCCACCGCCATATTCAGCCCCTGCTACGATATAATTGCCGGAGATAGAAACGGACCTACCAAAATGATCATCAATCTCGCCATCTAAAGCCAACAGTTTCGATTCCTCATTCCAGACAGAGCCAGTGCGCTTGAATAAATAAGCTGAACCGGAATTTTCTCCATTATCATCATGATGATATGACCCTATAACAGCATAATTACCAAAAAGTGAAACGGAACAGCCAAAGTAGTCAAGATGTAGACCGTCAGAAGGGAGTAGTTTGGCTTCCTGTGTCCAGGTTGTTCCTGATCGTTGGAATACATAGGCTGAGCCGGTTCGAATGGCATTCTCATCATCAGCTCTAGCCCCGGCAATAGCATAATCACCCGAGATAGACACAGAGCCTCCAAACTCATCATATCTTGCACCATCCGAAGCCAGCAATTTGGCCTCCTGCGTCCAAATGGTACCACTACGTGTAAATACATACGCCGCTCCTACCCAAGTCGCTGAATCAACGGTGGCGTGGTGTGCACCAATAATAGCAGAATTGCCTGAAATGGAAACACTCCCACCAAAATTCGCCTGTTCCTCTGGATCAGAAGGAAGCAGCTTTTCTTCTTGTGTCCAAGTGGTTCCACTACGTTTAAATATATATACTGAACCGGAATTAGGACCTACTACATCATCTGATACTGAGCCCACAATTACATAGTCCCCGGATATTGAAACGGACCAGCCAAAATCATCGTAACTTGCGCCATCCGAAGCTAATAATTTTGCTTCCTGTGTCCAAGTTGTGTCGCTACGTTTAAACACATAGGCCGAGCCGGTACGATTGCCATTGTCATCGTTTCCAAATGCCCCTACAACAATATAATCGCCCGATATGGAAACGGAATAGCCAAACCGATGTAAATATGATCCGTCGGATGGAAGCAGTTTTGCCTCCTGTGCCCAGATAGATCCATTTCGTTTGAACACATAAGCTGAACCAGATTGATTGTTGTTATCATCATCACCCTCAGCTCCTACAACAAGATAATCACCTGATATGGAAGCAGACCACCCAAATCTATCATCTATTTCACCGTCGGTTGCCGATATCTTGTATTCATTTATTTGGGTATAAGCTAACTGGCTAATCGCCACGATAGCCCCTGCAAAAATCGTTAAAGTTTTATTCAATTTTAGCTTTAACATGGTGTTCTCCTTTATCTCTCCAATCCAAATATCCTTACAGAAACTGGCAGTAATCTGTGATGGGTCAGATTTAATGTTTTTAACTTGTGAAGTTTGGCAACCTAAACCGCAAGTAATTAAAAATACGCTAAGAAGATAATATTATCTTCTTATCTTGTTGTGTTTATACAAGTTTAGAAAACCACCCCCAATCGCAAACGGAGTGTAAATCTAAAAATATATCATGTCAAGACATATTAAAGACAAAAGACTCTTAAATCCTTTTGCATTTAAAGTATGATGCGTGTAAAATAATTAGTCGAACAAGTTTGATGCAGAAATCAGGATGAATTCTTATATACAGTTCCCGATTAATCGGTATCTTCGATAGACAGGTCGTTTTTCATCCAACTACATAAAGATTTCGTTGGACAGGTTTGTCGACGAGACAGCGGAGTACTCATAATCCGCAGGTTCGGCCTGCCTGCGCTGCCGGGTACGGCAGGCAGGGGTTCGATTAGGAGCGTAGCGGAAAACGATCGAACGAAGTGAAGATCCATCCCTGTGGGCCCACAGTATAGAGGCGGCTTCAGCAGACCTGTTCCAAAACCCATATCATTATGTCACTACCGGGCCCTAAGTGTCCCATAAACGTCTATTTGATTTTGAGTATGTGAATGCAGTATCAAAAACGAGGGTTTATGAAACGTACAATTAGCGAAAAACAAAGTGCCTATCAGGAGAAATGTAACCCAATTAAACTACTGGTAACGATGGGAATAGTAGTTTTAGCATCTTAATTTCTCAGATCAGGCCTGATCCAAATTAGGAGAGTGGGTCAAAATTCGGTTAATTGCAGAAATGGATAAGCTGAAAGTCTGTTTAGCGATTCCGTCAAATGATAGCCGCACCATATTAGACCTGCTGCTGCCGTAAGGATGCTCTTGGATAACTATGAAAGTTCTCTAGAATTAGTAGAAGAGGAGTTTGATAAAATGATAAGGTTTATGGTGATCGTACTCATATTATGTATAAGTACCCTATTGGCTCAACTCCCTTCAAGTGCTGACATTCTTGACGAAATGGAGGCAATAAGCAATATTGATAACAGTAAAGCACTCATGCGGCAGATTATCCAGACCAGCACCGGGAAGGAGCGCGCCATGGAGTTCGAATCATACAGCGGAAATAACGGTGAAAAATCACTGATGCGTTACACCAAGCCCGCCAGCGTCAAAGGGCAGGCCTTCCTGATGTTGAACAATGCTGATGACATCTGGTCCTACTATACTCGCACCGGTCGTGTACGAAAACTGGCGACCCATGCCAAGAAGCAGAGTGTCCAGGGAAGTGATTTCACTTTTGAAGATATGGGCGGCAACGATACCTGGAAGGAGGAGTTCGATTCCAGGACTGTAGGCGAAGAAAAATTCGATGGTATGAAATGCTGGCAGTTGAAGTTGGTTGCCAAACCTGAGTTGGATCAAGCCTACCAGAAACTGCTTATCTGGACAGACCAGGAGACCTACTATCCGGTTAAGATAGAATATTATGATAAAGCGGGTGATCATCTAAAAACATTGATTATGAGCGATATCCAGTTGATCGAAGACATCCCCACCGCGATGAAAATCGTGATGACGAACCATCAAAAATTCACAGAAACCAGAATGGAGATTCTGGAGATAACCTATCAATGGACTCCACCTAAAGGATTTTTCTCTGAACGAAGCCTGAAAAAGTGAACCTGGAATGAAAGGAAAAGACAGAATGGCTGGATTTAGAAAGCTGATGTTCTGTAGATTACTCATCTCCGGCTTTGTAACGACTCATCTGTCATTGATGGCTCAAACCGATCTTTTCGGCTACTATGAAGTGGAAACGGATTTTGCCCAGATGCCATCTCAACAGATCTTTTACGGATACAATAAATTCAGGCTGGACATCTCATCCTACCCGGGAGAGACGATCTCGCTGAACGCCAACTTGAATATTCAACAGTTCTTCGGCCAGCGCGAGTGGAACCTCTTCGACTATTTACCGGCCAGTATCTGGGAACCTGTATTCGGCTCTGGGGCTGAGTACCCCTTCACGGTCAGGGATACGCTCTATTTGGATAATGTATATGCCAGGCTGGGTTTCGATGAATTCGATGTTACAGTGGGTAAGCAGCAGCTGAGTCTGGGCACAGGCTATGCCTGGAACCCTTCTGATGTATTCAACACAAAGGATCTGATGGATCCCTCTTATGAACAGACCGGGGTGCCGGCGTTACGGGTCGAAATACCAATTTTTGACCGAATGATGTTCGATTTTATTATGGCTCCTGATTACAGCGTCGAAAAGAGTACCTATTATTTCCAGTACAAGCTGGGAATCGGCCGATTCGATCTCACTGGCTTTAGCGGCATTCTGGAGGAGGCAAGGACTACCCTGAATCTGGATACCGATTCGCTGGAATATGAGGTTATTCTCAACCAGAGAAAAATGATTGGCGGCTCCCTGGTAGGGCAGATCTGGGAAATTGGTATGTGGACCGAGGGTTGCTGGAACCTAATGAATGTGGATGAGAACTTCACTGAATATGTTGTCGGGCTGGACCACACCTTTGATTTCAGGACCTATTTGATGATGGAATACTTCCACAATGGGCGTGGTGTGGCCAACAAGGAAGATCTGACATTCAATGATTATGTCGGTTACTTGGGTGGTGGCGCCCATAGTATTATGCAGGATTATTTGTTCGTACTGGCGAACCATCCTTTAACAGACTTTGTTTCATTGGGGTTGTATACAATCGGAAATCTCAATGACGACAGTTATGCCATAGCTCCCCTCCTGGAATGGAGCGTCTTCGAAAATGTTAGTATGACATTCCAGGGCGGGTATTTCCTGGGCGATGATGATACCGAATTTGGATCCCAGGATTGGAGCACTCGCATCAGAATGAGAATCTATTTTTAATATGTGAAACGGAAAGCTGACCATGAGAGACAGATTACTAACAAAACTTGCGACCTGGCTTGTGAAAAATCCCTGGTGGTCCTTGCTGATCATCAGCACCATCACCGTTGTCTTCGCTTGGTTCGCCAGCATGCTCGAATACCGTCTTAATATTACGGATATGATGCCGGAAGATGATCCGATGATTCAGGAATATCTGATGATCATGGATGAATATGACGGCGCCAACAATATCATCATTGTAGCGGAGGGCGATCCCGACAAACTGGAAGCTTTCGCCGAGGATGTGGCACCTCAGGTTGCCGACCTGGAAGAATATATCAAGAATGTAGTCCACAACATTCCGCTTAAATTTTTTACTACACACGGCTTGATGCTGTCGAAATCCAGTGATCTGAAAAACAGCCGTGAGCTGTTCGAGAATCCCAATCTTGTGGGGTTCCTGACCAACCTGAACAATAGTTTCGAAAAGGAATACATCCAGAGCGATGAACAGATCTCCAATCAGGAGCAGGAGCAGGGTGCCGTGCGTTTCCTGGATGGTATCCAGTCCTGGGTAACTGAATTTGATGGAGTTCTGGAGGGTGATCTACTAAACGCCGGACAGGATGCCACGGATGCGATCCTGGTTGGGGATCACTATTTCCGATCCTGGGATCGCCGGATGTTGATCATTCAGGCTTTCACAAATTTCGATATCATGGATATTGATCTGGACATAGCTGTAACCGATACCGTGGAAAAGATTGTCAAGTTGGCGGGAGAGAAACACGGTGTGCAGGCCGGGATTACTGGTGGAATCCCCGTCCAGCGCGATGAAATGAAGGCCATGGAGGAAAGTTCTTCAACCCTTTTCGTTTTGGCTCTGCTAGGTATTCTGGTCCTGTTTATTATCGCCTTCAGGATGATCATCAGTCCCTTGTTCGCCATGATTACTCTGGTGATGGGGATTACCTGGGCACTGGGTCTGGCCTGGCTGGTATCCGGGTCGCTTAGCCTGTTTACTTCCATGATGGGCGTTATTCTCATAGGGTTGGGTATTGACTTTGCAATTCACATCATTTCAGTCTATACGGAAATGCGAGCCCAGGGCAAAGATCTGTTGGAATCCATGATCCAGACATTGAAAAAATCCGGTGGTGGGATCATCACAGGTGGAATAACTACGGCTCTGGCATTCATGACCCTGATGGTCGCTGAAATGGACGGTATGAAAGAATTCGGGATCATGCTGGGCCTGGGTATTCTTATGACTATGGTGGCGACACTCACCGCTCTGCCAACCATGTTGACGCTCCGGGAACGTACAAATATCCGGTTCCGGAAACTTTTAAAGAGAAATCAGGCTGATGCGAAGGTTAAACCAGCACGGGATATATCATTCTGGTTTTTAGGCGATCTGGCTCAATGGTTGTCCAGAAAATGGGTCACAGCATCATTTGTCGTCTTGATTGTTATACTGGCATTTGGCTATGTGGGATCAGGACTCGAATACGACTATGACATGCTGAATATGGAGCCGGTAGGTCTCGAATCCATCGAGCTCCAGAAAAGACTACTGGATTATATGGATATGGATATTATGAGCACATTGATCACCGCCAATAGTCTGGAAGAAGCCCGGGAAATTACCGATAAGCTTAAAAAGACCACTACCGCCGGGCGTATAGAATCTATATCAGATTTCCTGCCTCCTGTAGAAGAGCAAGCTGCTCGGGCAGCCCTGGTTACTGATATCAGATCAACCATTGAAAATGCGCAAACAACTGCCCAATTCACATCTGATGACTATAGCCGTCTGCGGGAAGAAATTGATCGTCTTGAAGCCAACATGCTGGAGATCCAGACCATGGCGATCATTGGTGGCCAGGATAAAGTCTACCTTAAATCAGCCCTGCTGGTAGGTACTGTACCGGAAGAAGACGATCCTTCCCTGCTTGCCCTGCATGAGAAACTCAAACTGATCATGTCTGATATCAGCCGTGGTGTGCTCACGAACCTGCAAGCAAAATTAGACGAGCAGGGTGAGGCAGTCCTGGGATATATCAGCGAATTTCACAGGGACTTCAGCCGGGCTTATAGAGCAACTGTAATGAGTATGGCCAATCCGGAACCTATTAGCATGGAAAGCCTTCCGGCAATGCTTAAAAAGCAGTATGTGGGAAAATCCGGTGACAGCTACCTGATTTTCGTTTATCCCAAACAGAATGCCTGGGAATACAATTTCATGATCAAGTTCCAGGAAGAGATGTACGAAATCAGTCCCCGCACAACCGGCATGATCACAATGACTTTCGTTTTCCTGGATACGATGAAAAAAGATGGCAGTCTGGCGATCATATTAGCAATCATAGCAATATTTTTACTGCTCTTGCTGGATTTCAGGTCATTTCGTAAAGCAGGATTGGCAATCATACCGCTGATCGGGGGTATCATACTGATGGTGGGAACTATGCAGATGGCAGGTATGATGCTGAATATGATGAATCTGATAATAATCCCTTTGATCATAGGTATTGGTGTGGATGATGGTGTGCATATCGTTCATCGTTATCGCGTTGAAGGAGATGATGCTCACAAGATAGTATTCGCTTCAACGGGAAGGGCCGTATTCCTTACATCCGTCACAACCATGATTGGTTTCGGAGTGCTCTGGTTCCATTTGCACCGCGGAATGGCCAGCATGGGTTCCTCATTATTTATCGGTGTCGGCACCTGTTTTATTGCCACTGTGTTCATTATCCCCGTCCTGGCAGGCATGGGCAAACAACTTCGTAAAAACAATAAATAGGCAATAATCCGCTCTAGTGTGTACCGCTCTCGGGACATAACTTTGCTGCCACCATTTTCACGCCCTCTGGGCTACGACCCGGTAAACTCGACGACAATCCCAGTTTTTCCGCCTACGCTGCGTCAACGGCGGACAGGTCGAAGGAGAAATTGGGTTTTTTCTTAATGGGATCGAGTGGTATAGAGTAGTACTGAGTAGTATGGAGAATACCGATATTATGTACGGTTATTGGGGGGTATTAAATCGCCCAGTCCATTTTAATTATAAGAATAGCGTGTTAAAAACGTTGGTTTATGTACAATTTTAGGGGCGGTACGAATCAAGGAACTCGAACTCAAAAGGTGAGCCATAATGGGGGCGGATTACCTTAATACTCACAACTCAAAAAACTTAGACTTGTATATTCGAGTTGATACTAATGATAAGTTAGTTGTCATCGATGATCTATCAGTCTGTGTTCTTGAGGAAATACGATTTTATCAGATCATCATTTTCTTTATACGTCCAAACCGAATAGCCCTTCGATTTCAGGATATCAATCCCTGGAGCGGGCAGGAATGAAGTTATGAGTTCAATAATCTCTCCTTTCTTGACGTTCTTTGCTTCATTGAGGATAATAACTAATGTCATCTTGTCTTTGTCTTCAATTTTAGCCTCATCTACAGAGAGCGAAATCTTATCTGGAGAGAACCAATCTGGTTGCTGACTGAAATAATCTTGATCCCCGTAGGAATCCACACTCACCGGCTGTCCTACCGCTTCTCTGAGTTTGCAAATCAACTCATTGAGAGGAACCCCACCAACAGATGAGATATGCTTTAGGGTTGCAACCTTGGCTATCGACTTCCTTAGAATTGGATTTCTAAGTTTCTTAAACGGCGACGCAATACTAATCAAGACTTCTTCTAATTCTGGATATGCTTCTAGCAGAGCATGGACTGTGACCGATGGAGTTATATCAAGACTATTTTGTGACACTTTGCTTTCCTCTTTTGCTTGGCTTAGCGACATAACATATATTACGGATTGTTATATTAAATGTAAATATGCTTAATTGGATGTTTGCCAAAACCCACCTTTTTAGTACTCCCCAACCTCCAAATACTCAATATCGTCCAGTCGATTTTGATTATGGGAATGCTGTGCCAAAAACGTAGGTTTATGGGATAAATAAGTAGCTAGCATAACGGTGATAACATTCCATTGTGAAGTCCAGTGATTTGGTGTTAATATCTAACTAACATAGGGATAAGGGGTTGAGGATTGGAATATTATCCAACAAAATTGTCGTCTATACTGTTTCATTTAAGTTGCTCAATAACTAGTTAGAATGAAAAGGATACAACATTGGGTAGAATAGTAGTCTTGGGCTGTGGGACAGTGGGAAAACACATGGCAATCGATCTGTGTAAGGATCCCGGTTGTGATGTCATATCAGTAGACGTCAACCAAGAAGTCTTAGAAAACCTGGACAGTAAATATCCCATTCAGATCCAAGTTGAGGATCTCTCCACAGAGGAAGGCGTATCGCGGGCTGTTGAAGACGCGGATATTGTGATCGGTACGGTGCCCGGTATCATAGGATATTCAATGCTCGAAAGGGTAATTCGCGCCGGCAAGAATATCGTGGACATATCGTACTTTCCTGAAGATCCATTCGGCCTGGACTACCTGGCGAAGGAAATGAAAGTCACTGCCGTAGTGGACTGCGGTGTGGTACCAGGTCTGGCCAACATCATTCTCGGTGATCATTCACGTAAGATGAAGATCACCCGCTATGAGTGCTACGTTGGAGGAATTCCAAAGTCAAGGAATGCGCCTTTAGAATACAAATCGCCATTTCCTGTCCTTGAGGTTTTAGAGGAATACGCTGGGTCCGGCAGGATGGTTGAAAATGGTAGAGTGGTCGTTAAGCCAATGCTCTCCGAAACAACGACAATCGATCTAGATAAGGCCGGCACCCTTGCATGTCTCAGCTCCGACGGGCTTAGAACTCTGGTCAGAACCATGGACATCCCTGATATGTTCGAGAAGACCTTGCGCTATCCTGGGCATGTCGACCTGATGCGTATCTTTAAGGATACTGGATTCCTCAACATGGACCCTATTCTTGTGAAGGGTGCTTGGGTTCGGCCGATAGATGTGACAGCGTCGCTTGTCGCTCCTCTTTGGAAATACGAACCGGGCGAGGCCGATCTCACCGTTTTAAGAATGGTAATTTCTGGTTTGGAGGACGGCAAACCGGCAACATACACCTACGATCTGTGTGACGAATACAATCCCACAACAGGGGCTCTCTCCATGGCCCGGACGACCGGGTACACCTGTACAGCGGTCACACGGTTGGTGCTTGACGGCCGTTATTCAGAAATAGGGATCAGTCCTCCCGAGTTCGTGGGTTGTATTGAAGGGTGCCGGGAAATCGTTGGGAGATATTTAGAGGATCGAGGTGTTCATTGTAAGTTGCAGCGGTCCTGATTTCCCCAACCTCTAAATTCCCATAAACGTCTAATCGATTTTGATTATGTGTAGGGTGTGTCAAAAACGGCGGCAGTGCTGGGCAAATCTTACTAAAGTTATTAGTTGGCAATAAAATGTTGTATATATACAACATTATGTTTAATATCCACCATGGAAACAAGGAGAATATTTAATCGAATAGCAATTCTTAGACGTGATCGGAATCTTTCACGAGTGGATTTAGCAAAAGCAATTGGTGTTAACTTTCAAACGATCGGCTACCTTGAGCGGCAGGATTATAATCCCAGTCTCGATCTTGCTTTTAAAATCAGTGAGTATTTCGAACTTCCTCTGGAGGTGATTTTCTCAACTTCACCATTTTCACCTCTCGGTGAAGAACTGCTAAAAGCCCAATCAAAGCGGGGAAATTAAATGAACAATAATGCTATCTCATTAAAAAGTCGTAGATGGTTGATCTGTATTAATCTGATCACTTTGTGTGGCACGATCATATATTATGAACTGTTCAAAGAACTGATCAAAACAGCTGAACGGACGCTCTATTTAGGTGGAATAATTGTCATTTTGCTACTGATCATTATAGTAACTTACTATTTCGTGTTTTACAAGACCCGGTTGTGGCATTTGGTTCATATTTCTGATAAAGAGTTGGATGAACGTGAAATTCAGCTAACAAATCTTGGCCTGAAGTATGCGTATGCAATTTTTACGGTCACAGCCTTGGTAGTTATCTATTGGCACAATATTGCTGAAATATATGTAAATGGTTTGACCGCGATAGGACTGCTCTATCTGGCCCACATATTACCTGCTACCGTAATCGGTTGGCGGGAAAAGAAAATTGCCTGGGGTAATCTCTAATATACATCTATTAGTATTGGACAGCTACTAGGCTAAGCCAAAAAAAGTGGGGGATTACCAGTGATAAATAGAATACTATTCATACAGCTGATAAGTTTATTGACTGGATTTACTTTCGGCGCAGACAGCCCTTCCAAAAACAGCATGACAAAGTCATACAAGTATATTTCCAAAGAAATATCGTATCCAGTTGACAAAGGTACAATATCCGGTACAATAACAATCCCACCGTGCGACGACTATCCATTATTAATTCTGGTGCCCGGTGGCGGGAAGCATGATCGGGATTATACAGTGTTCAATCATAAACCATTTCTGGTAATTGCCGACCACCTTGCCAAGCATAGAATAGCCACATTTCGTTATGATGAAAGAGGAGTTGGAAAATCAATTAGCGAGACCAGCTATCTCACGATTTCTGAAAAATCAGAAGATATTCAAAGGATAATTTATTATCTGAACCAGGACACTGAATTAACCATCAATCAGATTGGTCTTCTCGGTCACAGTGAAGGGGGAATGGTCAGTTTGCAGACAGCAACCCAATTTCCGGCAATCTCATTTCTGATTCTGTTGGGTAATCCTGGTTTAAATGGTGAAGAATACCAACTGCAGTTTGAAGAAGTGTCCGGTAGAGCGCTTGGATTAAATGAGCATACGATCACTAACCGGATAGCAACACAACGGCAAGTATTTAAAATACTGAAAACCTATGAACACAATACTGCTATAAAACATCTAGAAGTACTTTACCGCAATCTTTCACCACCAATACCGGAAGACAGGATAATGGCTGCGGTAAAAAGATTTAACTCACTTGCCTTCAGAAGCAATCTGGATTTTGATCCAGGCATTTATCTTAATCAAATACAATGTCCAGTTATGGCCTTGTTTGCTGAATTTGATTACCACGTTCCAGCAGACAGAAATATGCCAGCACTGATCGCTGCCCTAAAAAGTGGTGGCAATACCGACTTTTTGGTTGATGAATTGGAAGGTTTAAATCATTTTTTCCAAACGGCTGATCATAACAATCCCTTTGGCTATGATGAAATTGATGAAGCCATTGCACCATTTGTTCTTAATACATTGGTTAATTGGGTAAACCACCAAACAAGGTAATAAAATAATGCGAATACATATTCCAATACTAATGGTTATATCAATCTTAACCATAATTCTGAAAGCTGGGGATTTCCACAATGCGGGAATTAAAATTGGCTATAATCATTCGACAATAGTAGGGCAGAATCTACCGGGTAAAGCAGTCTCTGGAATACCCGGTTTCAGTGTCGGCGGTTATTACAGCTATCGATTTAATGAGCGATTATCCTTGAAACAGGAATTATTGCTGGCAACTAAAGGCTGCGTAATAAATACGGTTGGAGACATCAGTCTGTACAATATTTTTATCTATCTTGAACTGCCGGTATTAGCTCAAATAACGTTTAAACAGCGGAACAAATTTATGCCAATTATTTATTGTGGTCCGGCAATTAGTAAGAAAATTGTGACCTTAAACTTTGTTGGTATTGTAGAAGATGTTCGCAAAATCGACTATGGTTTGATAGTTGGGGCTGGTATTGAATACTGGAAACTTTCACTGGATTTGCGTTATAACAGGAGTCTGATTGATTTTGATTTGAGTGATAAGAATAATGTATTGAAAAATCATACGGTCTCGTTGTTAGCAGGATTTTCGTTTTAAGGTTGGGAGGAATAGATGAGAAGTACATATTATAGCTTAATAATTTGCTTGTTACTTGGGTTATTCCCCACCCCAGCCCGATCCTGCACGGTATTCAGTGCGGCCCAGGATGACGTAGTCCTGGGAGCTGCCAATAAAGATTGGGATAATCTTGAAACCTGTGCCTTATTCATTGCGCCATCCGAAGGAAAGTATGGCCGGGTGTATTTCGGTTATCAGATACCGGAAGGATTTCAGAATGCAGGAGGTATGAATGACCAGGGTTTATGGTACGATGGCGCCACTCTTCCAGAAAGAACTGATATACGCAACCATCATAATAAACCAACTGTCCAGGGTGAATTGTGTGAAAAGGCATTAGAAGAATGCGCCACTGTTGATGAAGTAATTGCCCTATATACTCAATACCATTCACCACACTGGCAGGGACACAGTCTGTGGGCTGATCAACTTGGGAATTCGGTGATAATTGAGTACGGGGAGGATGATGTCGTTTTTCTTCATAAGCGAAATACATATCAGGTTATGACTAATCATTACCTTTCAGACTCCCTCAATACCCGTTGGTACAACTGTTACCGTTATAATGTAGCTACCGATTTGCTGGAGAATTCAAATACTAATTCGATTAATTATCTTCGGTCGGTATTAGATGCCGTGCACCAGTCCGGGATACCACCGACTGTTTACTCCAATATATATGATCTAAAAAATGGTAAGATTTATGTACATAATTTCCATAATTATGATGAATATGTGATATTAGATTTACAGACCGAAATTGACAAAGGCGGCGCTTACTATAAATTGCCCGAACTTTTCAATCAGTTAGAATTACAATCTCCATCATCAGATGATGTGGTGTCTGCTGCTGCTGTCAATTTTATTTGGAATGGGGAGGCAGATTCATATCAGCTTTTTGTTTCCCAAGACTCCACTTTTTCTGATTGTATTGCTATCGATGTGTCGGATTCCGGTTTTCATCACACTAATAGTATTATTTTATGTTCGTTAGGACTTCCGTTATTATTAATTGGTGGATTATGGTCGCGGAGAAAAAATATACTTGTGCTCATATCTTTACTGGCAGGGTTATACTTAACATCGTGCAGTATTGAAGGGTTAACATCACCCTATTCACCTTCAAAGAAAGACCATAGCAAGGTTATTGAAAATCTAGAAAGTGGTAAACAATACCATTGGAAAGTAAGAGTAACGGTTAGCGATGGAATTATCAGTGAAAGTATAGCTGAAAGTTTTATGACAAAATGATTTAGAAGGATGATTGATATATCTTTATTAGACAAAATTTGATAAATACCCCGTACATTTGGAGCGTATCATTATTTTAAGATCGCCAGTAATCCAATAGCGAATAGAACTATGACACCATTTTCACGCCATCTATCTGCGTCCCGATAAAATCGGGAGGATTCTCTCGACAAGTCGGGACTGTGGGCTTACAGCAAAGAACCGGTTTTAGCCGATCTGTACCAAAACCCATACCTTTATGATACTCCCAGGCCTTCAAATTCCCAAAAACGCCTAATCGATTTTGATTATGGGAATGGTGTATCAAAAACGGAGGATTACGGATTCTAAGATTAATATAGAAGATAGCGTATCTCAAGAGTAACGAAACCTAATTAAACATGTGAAATAGTTGGATTTGTAATTTGAATACCTTAAGTTGTTATACCAAATCTAATCTAAGTTTGGGAGCGGATCAAATATTGGTGCTCCTACATAGTATATGGACCGAATTCCCAGGAGGATAAATCATGAAAACTATTAGAATTTGCAGCTTACTTATGTCAACATTACTGTCTGGAATATTAGCGTTGGAGAGTAATAACAAATCTGTCATCTCACCACAGGAAACAAAGAGTGAAATACCATTTGTCTTTTCATTCTATGATAATGCTGATCCAGCATTAAATCCTTTTGCGGAAAGGTCAACCAACTTTCATTTAACTATTATTACAGGTCGTATCGGTTCTGTTCTTGGACTCCAAGTAGGCGGATTGTTTAATCATGTTAAATATGACTTCACAGGATTTGATGCAACTGGAATTTCCAGCACAATCGAAGGAGATTTTTCTGGTTTTCAGGCAGATGGTATTTTCAACCGGATTAATGGAAGTTTTGTTGGTATACAGGAGACTGGTTTTTACAGTTTTGTCGGGTCTGACTATATAGGAATTCAAACGACCGGTATTATAACTCAAGTAGAAGGTGCATTCAAAGGTATCCAGATTGCAGGAATATCAAATACCGTCAAACAACAAATCAAAGGAATACAGATTGCAGGGATTGTAAATAATGCTGGTAGAGTTGATGGTATTCAGGTGGGATTAGTGAATCTCTCTGGAGAACTGAATGGATTAGCGATCGGGCTTGTGAACATTTCCAAAGCAGGGTCTGTTCATGGAGTCGCCTGGAGTGGTGGAGCGATGGACATGAATGCAGGAATAAAATTCGCACCAAATAATTATTGGTACACCATTTTATCTCTAGGCCGTGGTGGTGATTTCAATGATGAAAATAGTAACGGTAATGGGGCGGAGGATAACACATCCATTGGATACCACATGGGTTTTCGCATACCAATGCCATTAGTATCATCATTGTTCGCAGAACTAGATATCGGAAGTAACGCTATTTTCACTGGTGACCTTCTTGATGATCGTGAATGGGAAAACAAAGTATCCAGTGCCCTTGACGCTAGAGCGAGTCTGGTTTTTCGATTGCATAAAAGGTTATCGATAATTGCTGGTATAGTACAAACTCGAACTGGTGATGATATTAGCCAATTCAGCGGAGGGAAAACAGAGAAAACTCCATTTTTCGGGATACAGATTTAACTCCCCTCCTCGTTTGGTAAAGCAACTGAGAGTTTATAACTGTACTAGGCATGGAATACGTGGTGAGCTTGAGCTAAGATAGGTTTCTCCCAAAACCATACCTTTTCGGCAATCCCAGACCTTCAAATTCCCAAAAAAGTCTGATCGATTTTGATTAGGGGACTATCGGGTAATCCAATCAATGGGGGATGATCACTCCTTTTTTTCACTTTAGACATTAGCCTAAAGTGTCCGGAAGGGTCTGAATTATCATAGCTCATAGTTTTAAAAGCGAACACTTCTGTGCGAATCCGGGCATATGTAAATCATTAGCAAAACTATAAATAGCTATAAATCAACGTATTACATTTTGGTACACTTATTGAGTAATAAATATTGAATTGAATTATCAGTTAATAAAAGGTAAAGGCTATGAAGAACACAATTAAATGGAAAGTAAATTGGCTTGTCAGTTGGTTAATCCCTTTTGCTTTAATGGTTGCAGCGTTTTTCCCGTTTTTAATCGGCTAAAGCAATTTCATAAATAGAAACACGTGATCAATTTCCCAAAGTTGTACCATTCGTATAAATTAGTGTACGATGATATGACTGATCCTGAGTATTACAATGCAAACAAATAAACCAATTATAAAGATATTTCAATTATTGGCGACCATATCTCTTATAGTTCTGCATAATACTGGATGTCATCGACCTGAATCCATTCCCAGCAACACTCAAAGTGAAAGGAATTCAATCGGAAACTCTTGTGAGTCATTTAGATCAAAATACAGTGCTTCTGAAAATGAGGGTGATATTTCTCAAATTATGGCATTCTTTCATGAAGAAATAGCCATACAGTTCCCGGGGGTACATCCAATAATCGGAAAAGAAGCGGTCGAATCATTCTTGACACTTGTTCATACTAGCTCCAGCATTAATTCTACTTATATATCAAACGATATACATGTGAAGGGGGATCGTACCGTTGATACTGGTCAGTTGATCCAAATATTAACACCGAAGGGAGGAGGGAACGCTAAAAAGGATACTTTATTCTACAAAATTGAATATTCTTTCACGGCTGATTCTATTATTCAAATTATTGAGCTTATCTTTTCAACTCAAGATTCACCACAACTAGAGATTCCCACTCTCCCTGTACCAACTGGAATGTATAAGGTTGGTGTCCAGGAGATGCTGTTTGAGGACTCCACACGGAGTGAGACCTTTGATTTTGGATCGGTTCAAAAGCGAAAAGTAGCGATTCAGGTCTGGTACCCGGCCGATCCTCCGAAAAATGTTCAACCTCGGAAGTATCAATCAAAACGGCTGGTTGATGCAACTGCTCGCTACTATGGTTGGCCGTATTTTCTTAATAGTTTCATGGCTCATATAGAATCAAATTCATATGAATTAGCTCAAATCCTTATTCAGCCACATCTTCAATACCCCATCCTACTTTACAATCATGGTTATTCTGGCTTTACAGCAGTGCACCAAAGTCTTTATGAAGATCTTGCCAGCCATGGATATGTGGTGGTGAGCGTGGGACATGCTTACGAATCTGCGTGTTTTTTATTAGCAGCTGGCGATGTTGAGGTTTTTAATCCAGCGAATGAAGAGTTACAGAAGCGGAATACGGAAGCCACCGGTACTGTGCAAGAAGCACTTAAAGACAGTGTTATGTATGCTAAAAATCCGGAAAGTCGGATGTTCTGGTATCAAAAACTAATTGCCGAAAGTCCCTATCATAATGAAAGCGTCCATCTCTGGGTTGCAGACAACCTATTTGTAATAGAGAAGTTGTCAGAGGCCAACGAAGAAGATTCGTTATTTCACTCGATGCTTAACCTTGACAATATTGGTGCTTTTGGACACTCTCTGGGCGGAGCCACCGCAGGGCAATTGGTAATTTCAAGTGAACACATCAGGGCGGGAATCAACTACGATGGATTCCAATTTGGAGACCTTTTAGAATCAAAGCTGAATAAACCATTTATGTTTTTTGCGGCTGATCGACCTTGGGCTGGCGGGTCAACTATTTCCAATGACGTATTTTATGAGCAATCTAGCAGCCCATGTTATCTGGTGACTGTAGAAGGCTTTCAACATTCTACATTTACTGATCTCACCCTGTTCAATTTTAACTGGGCACCTGGTTTCTCAGCAGATGTGGGGTTACGCAATATTGAAATTCAGCGTGTGTACACTAAAGCATTTTTTGACAGACATCTAAAGCAGATTAGAAATGAAATTTTGGATAGTTCTTCAGATTATTATCCAGAATTGCGAATATGGTCCAGGAATAATTAACAATATAAGAAAGAAAGCACAACTGGACTAAAAGAAAGCCATAAATATTGATAAAATAGAGTATTTGCAAATTTAAAAGATTACTTTTATCTACATTGAAGTTAGTGTAAAGATTTCAGCTGATCAAACGCTGTCAGAGTAGTGGTCCATTGTACCCAAACCCATACCTTTTGAACACACCACAGCCTCCCAATCCCCCAAAACGTCTAATCGATTTTGATTATGGGAATGGTGTCTAAAAACGACAGTATATGGGAAAAAAGGGCAGCCAAAACGACGGCCCTTCAAGGTATAGATGATTAGAGATTATATGTCATTTTAGCAATATCATCTTTCGGGTCTGGACGTACTTACCAGCCCCGATTGCTTCAGGATCGAAGACCCTGATCTGGTAGATATAAACTCCAGCACTGACCGGTTTTCCGGTGTTATCAGTCGCATCCCATTGGATTGATTTTTTCCCAGCATTCTGAGTTTGATTGACAAGGGTCTTTACTTGTCTTCCAAGGAGATCATAGATGGTGATATTAATATGATTTTGTTCTGGCAGGTCATAACATATGACGGTTTTCGGGTTGAAGGGATTTGGATAGTTCTGATAAATAGCAAATACGGACGGAAGGCTCTCAATCACCACACCCAGAACCGTAATGGTATGATATTCAACATTACCAGCATAGCTTACATCTGCCAGGCGATAATCATAGACTTTACCCGATTCAACGGTATTATCTTTGAAAGAGTAGTCAGTTCTATATGTAACACTGCCTTGCCCCTTTAGCTCCGGGTGAGTGATGTAACTGGCGATTCTTAGCCAATCTGCTTCCTGTTCCCGGCGTTCAAGGATAAATCCCAGATTCTCAATTTCGGATTCTGTTATCCATTCCAGCGTCACACAGTCATCACGGTCCACGCTGGCACCAAAGAAACTGAGCTCAACCGGTAAGGATACATCACCTCCATTTTGCCATGCTAGAAAAGGATAGCCATTATTGATGCTTCCGCTTCCGTCGATATCCCAATAGTTATTGTTAGCATCATCATCATTGGGGTTGGTTTCAAAATCCCAGGCTGTTGTCAGACCATTTGTATTTTCATCGGTAAAGGTAGCAAGGGTTTTCATCTCAGTTGTTGTTTTACCTGTTCCCCCGCCGCTGGAGGATTGACCGGATGTTTGTGTATCCCAGAAACAGTCAGTGACAGTTGAACTGTTATAATCTCCCACCAGACCGCCAATTGTTACCCCAGAACCACTGACACTGCCTGTGCTGTAGCTGTTAGTGATGCTTGAATCATCATTATATCCCACCAGACCACCTTTTTGTCCGGAGCCAGTAACACTTGCCGTACTGTAGCAATTGCTGATAGTTGCACCGGTATTTGTACCCACCAAGCCACCAATTTGTACATTCCCATTAGCACTACCTGTGCTATAGCAGTTGCTTACGGTTGCACCGGTATGGCTAAAACCGACCAGACCACCAACGTAATTAGTAGTACCACTGACACTTGCAGTGCTGTAGCTGTTAGTGACAGAAGGACTGGTCATATTATATCCCACCAGACCACCAACGGAATGATACCCACTGACGCTACCTGTGCTATGGCAATTGCTGATAGTTGAATTTTCTAGGTTAAATCCAACCAACCCACCAACAAACATATTACCGGTTATATCTACATTTGTTACACCTAGGTTTTGGATAGTTCCTGTTTGGAGCCGGCCGAAGACTCCCACCTGATTTATATTTGGCCGATCTATTGTTACTCCGTCAATAGTATAATTCTGCCCATTATATGAACCTGTGAAACCATCAGTTGAATTTCCTATAGGCGAAAAACCGGAATCTGCATCCCATGAGGAGGTAGAGGAAGCATTTATGTCCGCTGTCTGAATGAAGTATTTCGCCCATTGCCCACTATTTTGCGTTACCCAATAAAGATTATTTAATGTAGCAATTTGATAGGGGTCTCCGGACGTTCCATCTCCAGCAGAAGGGGCTGTTGATGTTTGTCCATAAATCAGGGACGAGGTGAATAAAATTGTTAATACCCGTGACAACATTTATCACGCTCCATTCTTTCGGACTATTAACCTACAAAGTTTAGCTGAACTTTTAACCTTTTGTGTTGGGAGTAATTTACCTGATTAGGATTATCAAATCCTAACAACCTATCTATAGCCGGATCGTCGTAGAGCAGCTCAGAGACCTCACAAGGTGTATGGGCCAATCCATACAAAACCCCATACTTTTTTTAGTGCTCACCAACCTTCAAATGCCCAAAAACGTTGAATCGATTTTGATCCGCCTTCGCGTTCGACCTGTCTTCCGAAGTCCCGACTTGTCGGGACGTAGGAATGACTTCGGCGGATGAGAAAGGCAGGTGAATGTCCGCTGCTATTGGCAGAAGACTGAGTCCAGGGCTGTCAAAGATTCATATTCTTGACTGTGGTAACGGGTGTATCATAAAATTGGTTTATGGAAAATGATATTAGCCTAATAGTTAGAGAAAAAAAGATATACTAGCTCGTCGATCAACTGAATGCATTGGGAATAATTGTTTGAATACTATAAGTTATCACATTAAGCCTGGTCCAATTATGCTCAATAATTTAAAGACCATCTGGATAATCCGCTCTCTTATTTGTATCATATCGCTGACTATAACTGGACAGCTATCAGCTCTATATAGATCACCACAAAGCATATTCGGACAGGTGACTGATGCTAAAACAAACATTCCCTTGGAACGGGCTAATATCTTTTTTGCAAGATCCACGATGGGGACTACAACTGACAAAAGCGGGTATTTTATTATCCAAAACGTCCCTTCTGGTAAGTTTGAAATTGTTGTTTCGATGATTGGGTATGAAATTCAAAAAAAGATAGTGATCGTGCCCTTTCAATCTCAAGATAGTTTTTATTTCAAATTGGTTCCGAAAGCTATTGAACTACCTGAAGTCATTGTCTCAGTTAAGGACTTGAGGAAAAGGAAAAGGAATCTTGATATATTTACTGAGCATCTAATAGGCACGACTTGGAACGGATCCCAGACTAAGATAGTAAATCCTGAAGTTCTAATCTTTTCAAACACGAAATGGCATGTATTGAGACCGCGTGCAATGAGGGCCATTGCCACAGAACCACTTATAATAGAAAACAGGGGCCTCGGTTACAAAATCACTTATGTTTTGGAATACTTTGAAATAACAGATAAGCACACACGGTTTGCAGGGATTCCTAAGTTTGATGAGCTAGAACCTGACTTTCCGGAAGAGCTTTTTGAGTGGAAAAAAAATAGACTGAAAGCCTATGAAGGATCGCTTCGACATTTTTTGAAAGTAATGTGTGAAACCTATAAGAGGACAGAAGGCAGTCTTGATAATCGAGTATATGATATAGATACTAAAGATATCATTGCTGGTAAAGCTAAGGTTTCCTACAAGAATAATTGGTGGTTGGAACAACAGGGTTTTCACGTGCTGGCCATTGATAACCCATTCTGGGAGTACACCCCACCTAAAAGACATCTTGTAAATACCAATCGATTTCTAACCAGAGCCGACCAATCAAACGAAATGTACCTAAAATTTCCTGATTATCTTGAGATCACTTATAACAAGGATATTGAAGATCGTATTTACTTGCGTTTCATCGAGGAGAACAGACCAATAACAAATCAAACTTCCTGGATAAAACTAGAAAATGATTCTGTGCTCATTGATATAGAAGGTCGCTATTTTGAGACATTTCAGTTACATTATTATGGATATTGGGCGTGGGAGCGATTGGCTGATATGTTGCCCTATGAATACACAATAAATAGTCCCACTGAAAAGTAATTACCATTCAGCAATTGTTATGCTGTATCAAACCAATAACTTTTTGGTACTTCCAGCATTCAAATTCCCAAACACGCCTAATCGATTTTGATTAAGGGCAGTGTCCAAAACGGTGGTTTCTGATACAGGAAAGGTAACTATAATTGAGGGTGCTATATTCAACTCTACGATCTCAAGCTTTTTAAATACGAAACAAATGCGAGTACCGCCCTTTGCTCATCATCCGTCAGCGCTTCATTCCGCAATGCGGCTTCAAGAAAGGTTGTTTTACCAATTCCCTTCGTCTTGGCAATGGATGCATAGCCTACCAGCTCCATGAGACGTTCATATTCACAGCCAAGTACCTCCGCAAGACGCATCAGTACACGGGGAGATGGATTTTTTACAA
Source organism: uncultured bacterium (assembly GCA_964439935.1). Taxonomy (GTDB): domain Bacteria; phylum Fidelibacterota; class Marinisomatia; order Marinisomatales; family TCS56; genus JABMQW01. Next base: position 33,527 of record CAYTPW010000001.1, read on the forward strand.
GGCCATTTTCAAGTTTCTGCAAATAGGCGGTTGAGATCATTGCGGGTTCCGCCACCGCTGCTAAGCTAAGCTTACGTACTTTTCGGATCGCTTTCAACTCCAAGCCCATTGCCTGCGCTTTGTTGTGTGGATTATTAACCATAGTATAAGAAATATACTATAGTGGATTTAAAGAAGTCAATAGTGTAACTTCAAGAACATCACTAATGTCGAGAACTACCAACACAGCAAATGCAAGATCACAATGAGATCAATTGAGTCGATTCGACAAACATTGAGTGGACTGAATGGGAAGGATTATGGCGCCTACCAATCGTTACTTGGATCATATTCCTATTCGAATTTTGAACTACATATTGACCAGATCCCCAAAGATCCCTATGCACCGCCGCACACAGGTATTTACCGTACACGAGTTTCCTGGAAGGAAGCAGGTTTCGTGAGTGAAGTACTCAGATCTACAACCAGCAGGATTGCCTTTCGGGACTTTCTGGCGCGGCAAGTTTTTGCTAATAGTATCGTAGTTTCACAGCGAAGGGGTACGGGTAACAGTGGTATCATAACTGTTGCAGAACCAGGCCAGGAGATACTAGAGCGCACTTCTGTAGTAGTTGATGAGGATCATATCGAGGCGCGTATTTTCCTTGGATTGCCAGCTAACGGAAGGAAAATCCGGACCGATATCGCTGAAACCATGTTTTTTGAAGAACTACCAGGAATAATAAATTCCTCACTTTTCGCAGCGGTTTTGGATCTCGAGGACCTCGAAGAACATCTTCAGTTGGCTGAAGACACCGAATGTCTGAGGGATCAGTTGAAATCACAAGGGTTGGTCGCGTTCATACCCGATAATGCTGTATTACCCCGAATTAGTGGAGTTGATCCACGACCACTGGATTCAGAACAGGTGGTACGATTCAAGTCTCCTGAAAATCTGCGCGTTACACTTAAACTGCCCATTGCCAGAGCCATATCCGGCATGGGTATTCCTCGGGGTGTCACGCTGCTGGTTGGGGGTGGGTATCATGGTAAATCGACCCTGTTGCAAGCTCTGGAACTGGGTGTTTATACCCATATCGCTGGTGATGGTAGGAAGTTTTGTGTTTCCGTACCGGAAACGGTAAAAGTGCGAGCCTATAGTGGGAGATCAATTGTCAACACCGATATCTCGCCTTTTATACAGAATATCCCACATCGGCAGGGAACAGTGTCGTTCTCATCATCCAATGCCAGTGGGAGCACATCTCAGGCTGCATTCATCTCCGAATCAATAGAAGCCGGGGCTGAAGTTTTACTCATGGATGAAGATACCTGTGCCACTAATTTTCTTATCCGCGATAAACGTATGCAGCACCTTGTCAAAAAGGAATTTGAGCCAATAACGGCGTTTATCGACCGAGTTCGGGACTTATTCGAAATGCATGGAATCTCGACTGTCCTGGTGCTTGGTGGATCTGGCGATTATCTTGAAGTTGCTGACCAGGTGATCCAGATGATCGAGTACAAACCATATGATGTAACAATCGAAGCTAAAAAGATTGTAGAGCAGCATCCATCAGAACGAGTTCATGAGGGTGGAAAAGTAGTAGAACTACCCAGGATTCGCTATTTATGTGCGGAAGGTTTGGATACCAGGAACGAGCATGGACATCGCCGTATATCTTCACCCAACCCGCGCGAACTTATTTATGGACAGATGCAAGTAGATCTGAATGATGTTGAGCAGTTGCTGGAACCTTCTCAGGTGAAGGCAATCGGTTTGGCTATAGAATATGCACGGCCCAACATGGATAATAAAACATCGCTGCGAGCTGTTATCGATGATATAATATCAAAGATAGAATCTAATGGACTCGATTTAATAGATTTAAAGTTTACAGGTGATCTTGCAGCCTTCAGGAAATTTGAACTGGCAGCAGTTTTGAACAGAATGCGTGATCTTCAGGCAAGTCAATTACCTGGCGAATAAGGAGCCTTTCGTTACTCCTGATATTAAACTTCAGACGGGCTTAATACACCACCCAATCAAGCGTTGTCGGAATAGGGATTCTTCCATACCAAAACTCATACCTTTCTAGTACTCCCCGACCTCCTAATTTCCACAAACGTCTAATAGCACTTAATTATGGGCAATGTCAAAACCAGGTGTGCTGACAACTTTTTAAACTGGGTGTAGTCACATACGTGACCTCAGCAATTTTTTTTCGATTTATCATCAAAAAATGGCATCTGATTCGAAATTAGATGCATCAAGGAGGAAACACGATGAAGACAAAACGAATGCTCCAATTAATTGTACCAATCATAATCCTTGCATCCTGTGTCTATCAGAGACCAGATATGCAAACCGACATGTCTGTCGGCTTCCCAAAATTCGATCATTCTACTTCCCCAGTTGTTTTATTTGATGCTGGTCATGGGAATTTTCACGATATCCATACTACCTATAAACCTTTCGCAACACTATTAAAAAATGATGGTATTTTGCTCGGAACACATCAAGGTCTCTTTACTGAAAAAGCATTACAAAATATTGATTTGCTCATCATAGCTAATGCTACAACTACCGAGCAAAAAGAGGGTGATATGACAAGTGCCTTTTCGGCGAGTGAAATCCAGGTACTCACGAAATGGATTCAGAAAGGTGGGTCACTTTTGCTTATCGCCGATCATGACCCGTTTGGCAGTGCGGCTTCCGACCTAGCTAAAGTATTGGGTGTTGGGATGGATAACGTATGGACGGTTGACTCACTCAGAGTAAACCAGGAAATCGGCAGGAATACTTGGTTGGAGTACGGTCGGGAAAACGGTGGGCTTGGGCAGCATCCTATCCTACAAGCTGACTCCCCAGAATCCGCAATCAAGCGAGTAATTACTTTTACAGGTCAATCATTGAGTTTTGATTCGACATGGACTTCCATCTTACAACTTTCAAATTCTGCTCGGAATTATTACGAACGAAGCGATGCTAAAGTCGCATCGGTGGATACTTCCACCTATTTTTCAGTTCCTGGCCAATCTCAACTTATCGCCCGTAAATATGGTGCTGGTAGGATTGTCATCGCTGGTGAGGCAGCTATGTTTACTGCTCAAGAAGCGCGAGTGCTTTGGAAAACAATGAATGCTGGATTCAATTATGGGAGCTATGACAACAAAAAGTTTGTTTTAAATATTATCCACTGGCTGCTATTTGAAATTGATTGAACAGCTAACAAAGACTTAGGGCTGACTCAATAGCAGGGGAGCGATTGAGGAAAATAATGAGGCAGAATACACTGAGTGTACAGAGCGATGATGCGGTGGCAGGCAGCTCAAGCCTAGTACATTAGGACTGTAAAAAAATGTAGGGATATTTCTCGTTGTTGGGGTGTTACTTATTTTTCACTTAGTGGTAAAGGCAACGAAAATAACCGAGGACTGAGTACTCATCCACCTACGCCAAGGCTTTGGTGGACAGGTAAGGTGTAAACTCATCAAGTATTTCCAGAATCAAGAAGATTTTTCAGTTCTCGCCATTGGGATCTATATATTCGACAGTTTCAAATGCGAAAGACTCGTCAGGATTTTGGATTACTCTAAAGACTTCATATATTGTCAATACATCACCGTCTTCATCCATATCGCAATTGCCAGAAGCGCCTTCATAATTTACAGCTCCTGCGGCAGCAACAGATTTCAGAATTGCCCAACCGCCTTCATCTGGTGTAACGGTTGAATCACCCGCATCTGGACGGGCAACCAGGCGGATGAACGCATTTACCGCTTCCCGAAAATCGGTTAAATCATTGAGGTTGACTGTTGTTGCAGCTCTTTCAATCGCCAGAGCGAAAAGATATCCAATGTCATAAAATTGAGCGTTAAACGAAGCAACATCCTGATCGTAACGATCTTTTAATTCAGAGGCAAAATATTGAAAAATTGGTGAATTGGGATCGGGGGAGGTCACTGCTCCAAAGGATTTGGGGTGACTATTAACCTCGCCGATCAATAAATCTGCCGGCGCAAGGGTTAATAGATCATCTGTTTTTTGAGCATCAGCTAACAAAAATCGCAGAGCGTCCTTATCCAGACCAATATCGCTTTGATCAACTTCCGTCAGAAATTCAACATACGCACTTACCATTGCAATAAGAACAGCATCAGGCGAACCATCGTACAGTTGAGTTAATTTTGTTTCGTATTCGGTATCGTCTTCAATAAAATTGACTTCAGCAGAGATCACTCCGCCCAGCGATTCAAACTTCGTTCGAAATGTCACTGCTAAGCCTTCCCCAAAAGCATCTCCTTCCTGAACAGCTATCGCGACAGTGTTGATTCCCACTGCTTGAGCTTTTTGAGCCATGATCAACGCTTGAAAATTATCCGAGGGGGCAATTCGCTGAAAATAGGCTGAAATACCTGAATTAGCATCTGCGGTTGAACTGCCAGATATTTGCGGAATACTATTAGGATCAGCTACTTGAAGTGCAACTCCTCTCGATGAGGAACTGAATGAGGTAACGAATCCGACAAGATTATTCCCCGAAGCAAGCAAGTCGTTAGCTACTGCTGCTGCTGTTTCTTCCCGGTCAGCTCCTTCAGAACTTCTCACTTCCAAATTAATAGACCATCCTTCGGATACTCCACCGGCTTCATTGATTTCGTCAATCGCGGTTCGCAGGGCATTCACTCTTAAGAGTCCGCTACTTAAGTCCATAGGCAGAATAACTCCCAATGTAACTGACAATAAGCTGTCATCATCATCATCACTACATCCCATAAAAACAAGCGGTAGTGATAAGGCAACAACCAACAACAAGTTCAGGAATGTTTTAACGAATTTCATAAGAAATCCTCCTTTCATTGAAAGATAGCTATTTTAGAGCGTTGGAATATTGTCCAGACGCTTTTGTTATTAAGCGTATGTGACAACGGAATATCACGGAATCTGTAACCACGCCGAAACATGTGAATTGTATAAATTTTCAATCATTCGGACACCTCAGTAAAAAAAAGCTAAGGCGCTCTTTTATCTTTTACAGCAGTTGGTAATTTACCTGATTAATTGATGCGGTACACAAGTTTTGGAGCACCTCGAAGGTATGGGTCACCTGGTGCTTTGCTAGTTGAATACAATATAATGTATTGACTGTAAAAAATAAATTTTCCTTTTGAGCTTATACGAACATAGCGGGAAAGCAGGCGGCAAGCCATGGTACGGTGGAATAGAATCGGTTTTTTGATTAAATTGCTCATATTACATTAAGGATGGGAAGTGATGAACCGAATATCATTTTATATATCAATTGAGTACATCACTCGATCTAAACTATATCTAATATCATTGATAGCTATTCTAATAGCGTCTTGTTCACCAACACCCAAGTATATTTCTCCTGACTATGCCAGGCCAAATCAACTAGCAATTCTGCCTACGATTAATCAGACAACAGATATTAATGGTGGAATTGTGTTGCGCAATTTATTTTTTCAGGAATTAAATAAAAAATATTATATAAATATAATGGATAATCTGGCAACCGATACGGCTCTAAACGAGGCCGGTATTACGGATGGCGGCCAATTGACCACAATCTCAAATGACGAACTATTCATCCTGCTGAAAGTGGACGGACTGCTTTACATTGAATTAAACGAATGTAATTATCAGACTGTGGGTATCAGTGAATCCAGACATGTAGCGGCAAGATTTAAAATGTATACTGTTCCCTCAGGATTGATCTGGGAAGACGAGCGCGAAGTTAAATACGGCAAATCTGCAATCGAGTCTGCATTCGCCTTCATCAACGACCCGACCAAGACATTAAAAAATTCCGGAAAAGATCTTAAAAAGCAGTTAGGTGACAAAGCGCTGAAAATGTGGCTTTTGGAACATGAACTGCTACCGGAAATGACTGAAATTGTAACCACTACCTTGAAAACACTACCTTAACTTTTGCTTGATATTAAGTTGAGAAACCATAATTGAATCTAGGTAAGACCATGAGAAAAATATTTCTAACAGGCTCCAGTTTTCTTATCCTGACAGCCTGCGCTTCCACAGTGGCGGTAACTGAACATACGGAGCTGATTACTCCAGAACCAATAGTAGCCTATTCTGGTCTGAAGAATAAGGTAGCGGTCACAAAATTCGAGAACAACACTCGCTTTGGTGAACGCAGGTTAGGTGATAATATTTCCGATGTCCTGATTACTGAATTAAGCAAAACCCAACGTTTTATTATATTGGAAAGAGATAAAATCGATGAAATCCTAGCTCAGGTGACCCTTTCCCAAATGGGATTAACTGAGGGCTTTCTTGATGAGATAGAACTGCTGGATGCTGACTTCATTATCACGGGGTCGATAACTCAATATTCAGTTGTTACTACCGGTTCCAGTAACCTGCTAACCCAAAGTAAACTGCAGACAGCCAAAGTTGCTGCAGATGTCCGGTTAATTAATGTTAGAACAGGAGAGATAGTATTAGCGACCAGCGGGCAAGGCAGTGCGGAGTCACGGCTGGACAAGGTCTTGGGAATGGGACAAACAGGAGGTTACAACGAATCTCTGGAGATGGAGGCGTTTAGGGCAGCCGTGATTCAGGTTACGGAAAATATTTTAGCATCGATTGATCAAACACCGTGGACTTGTGATGTTGTGAAAATTACTGGTTTAAAAGTATATATCGATGCCGGTAGAAGAAGCAACATTCAATTAGGCGATCGGCTGGGGATTTACACAAAAGGTAAAGCGATCATGGATTTATCTGGTATAATCCTGGGCTATGATGAAATTAAAATTGCGGAAGGAATAGTAACGAATTATATCGGTGACAATGGGGCTGTTGTAACTATGAATTCTTTAACGGAATTAATATTACCATTATATTGTAAAGGAATTACAACTAATCCTGCTCCGTAAAATGATTGTAACAGCCCTAATCCATAACACATTCTATTAAGATTATCAGCTCTTTGTCAAAGAATTGTAATTGAGATAATACTGCTGAGAAGAATGCAAATAATAAACAACCGAGTTGTACGATGAAAATATTACCGAATCTAATTAAAACTATCAAGTACACCTGTCTACTTGTGGGTACTATACTGGCAGTACTCGCAATGATTACCTGCGATGATGATACAGAAGAAACATCTGATTTGGAGGATCTTTCAGGTGTTTGGATTTTGACTACAACCATTGGTAATAATACCTGTGGACTACAGCAAGGAGTTTCAGAGACCGATAAGATTGTTCTATTCCAATGTGATAAAGAAGTTTCAATAATGATGAAGGCTGATATCTGGAGTATCGGTACAATTAATGGCGATGAAATCGAATTTACCAGAACGGAAATTCACGATGATGGCAACATATGCGAAGCAACCCATAATATGTCGGTAATTCTGGCTGGGACATCTGAATTTTTAACCGGGACATTAATAACAAATATTGTCCATAATTCTGAAAATTGTACCAGCGGAAATAATTGCTTTGTCGAAACTGACATACAGTTGGAAATTGAATCTAAGTATTCGGATACTTGTTTAGGTCGTGACGAATTTGGAGATCCTTCTTCCTCTGAATATATTTTACCTTATCCAGCAGGAAAATCATATCAAAACAACAATACTTATTGTCTCCCAACGGGCCATAGAGAACAACAAGCTTATGATTTCCTAATTCCAATAGGAGATACAATTATTGCTTCACGGGGTGGCACAGTCAGACAAATTAAAGAAAGTTCTCCAGATGATGGACAAGGGACCGATCATAATCATGTTATGATCGAGCATGAAGATGGAACTGTAGGTTTTTATGCACATCTTAAATATAATGGTGTGTTTGTGAATGTAGGAGATACTGTCGAACAAGGTGATACGATTGCATTAGCTGGACATTCTGGGACCACCGATGTTGAACACTTGCATTTTGGTGTATATGATAGTTACCCACCTCAAGAAGGTTACGATCAAGCAATAAACTTTAACAATACGGATGGACTGATTGACTGCAGAGGTGGTTTGGTTCAAAGTGCATTTTATACAGCATTTTAAAGAACCGGTGAGCGAAAATGATAAGACACCTTAGCCTTCAAATTCCCGATAACGTTTAATCGATTTTGATTATGGGCAGCGCAAAAAACGCTGGTTTCTGGGATAGAAAAGGGCAGCCAAACGACTGCCCTTATCATGGGGAGGTGTGGTATAAGGTAAATCTATTTAAACAATATCAATTTCCTTGTCTGTATCACAAAGCTTAGTCATAGCCGCCTTCATCGTCAAAATCAGATTCACCGTTGTTGCGGCCGTCACGTTCACGGTCCGTTTCATAGTTGTTGATATTGTACGATACAGTCACTGAAACCATTCGTGCCTGGCGCTCGAATTTGGTATAAGAATAGAAATCAGGCCCTTCATTTTCATGAGAGTGGGAAGCAGTACCAAAGAGGTCTCTGATCTGTAAAGTAGTAGAAATTTTATTGTCCATAAAACTTTGCTTCAGAGCCAGATTTGTAAAAAACATACTGCCATTACTGCCCTGAGCACTAGCAGACGGGCTACGGTAAATGGCACTAAACTGAACGCGGGTTGACTTTCCCAGCTTGAATGTATTATTCAATCGGATACTCCAGTTGAAACTGCCTTCTTCGAATGGTTCACCATATAGAACTCCCTTGACCCGGTAATCGTAAATATTACCCATCAGATTCATGTTCCACCATTTATACGGGAGCAATGTCAACATAAGCTCGGTCCCGAAGGCGTAATCAGTACCAACATTTTCAAAAGTATTCAGAATAATTTCTTTTGCATAGATTGATCTGACGCGTTCAATTTTATTATTCGTAATTCGGTAATAGGTCTCAAATGAAAATAACGATTTACCAAATCTTTTCTGATATCCCGCCTCATAAGAATCAATATATTCAGGTTTGAGATCCGGATTACCGCGCCTGACATTATAGGAATCCATCCAGCTGATAAATGGCTCAAGATGCCAGCCACGTATCCGATCAATCCGGCGGGTGTAACTGGCCATGACCTGCTGCTGATTTTCCAGTTGATATGAGGCATGAAAGGTGGGATAGTAATCCCATCGATCAAGTAAAAAGCTGTTGCTCTCACCGCTCATGGTAATCTTGCGGTTGATGAATTCGCTTCTCAAACCCACCTGATATCCTAATTTATCCAGTTGTCCGGCATAGATCATGTAGCCAGACTGAATGTCATTCTGGTAATCGGTGGAACTGAAGAATTCATCCTGAGGCAGATAAGTTTCTGAGATCTCATCCCAAATGTGCATGGTGTTATCATCGCGAGTCGAACTGTTCCGTAGCTGGTAGCCCAATTCAAATCGGTCTTCTTTTCTAATTGGCAAAGTATAATCAAGATTTACCCGCAAGCGTGTTCCCGGGCCATCTTCAGTTGAACGCTGGCCAAATTTAATCGCTCCGAACTCATCGAGTTCCAAACTGCTTGATTCATCTTCAGAATCCCGCCGGCTGAAATTCATTTTACCAATCAATTGGTGGTTGGCTTTTTTGAATTTATGGTTGTAATCCAGATTGATTGAAAAAAAGTCACCACCCCGGTCTGATGAATTCTCACTGGTGCAATAAAGTGTATCGTTACCGGGATTTGACCATAAAGTGTAATCCATATCCGAATTGCGGCCACCAGTCCGATCACCGTAACTTACAATAGCTCGGATCTGATCAGCGGAAGTTAACTTCATATCCACTCCGCCCCTCAGACTTACCGAGTTTCCACCCCGGCTCGAATTTCCATCAGTATTATTGTAGGAGATCGTATCACTGAAGCTGGTGTGCTTGCGCATTGTCAGATTCCCGGGCCTACTGCGTCTACCAAGATTAGCCCCGATGAAATAATTCGTGCCATTCTTCTGATAATTCATCAGCAAATTGGTACCGTAGTTGCCAAAAGTTCCACCATTGGCATTGAGCATACCGGAAATTCCTGATACTTTCTGTTCTTTGGTAATAATGTTGATTAAACCAGCAACACCATCCGGATCATATCTGGCAGATGGATTGGTTACTATCTCGATATTCTCAATCGTACTGGCCGGTATCATCTGCAGGGCATCACTGGGATCAAATACTGATGGACGGCCATCGATCAATAAATTAAAACTGCCAGAACCGCGTAAACTGACATTACCTTCCAGATCGACACTGACCGAAGGGATGTTCTCCAATACATCAACCGCAGTACCGGACAGCGAAGTAATTTGCTGACTGACATTGATGACTTTTTTATCGATCTGAAACTCGATTTCAGGTTTTTCACCAACAACCTCAACATCTTCCATTTGGAGTACATTTGGTGTAATATTGATTCGACCTAAATCTATATCCGGTTGCCTCGGACGGATGATCAAACTATCAATTACATTTGCTTTAAAACCAATGAACTGAATCTCCAAAAAATATTGACCGATCCGCAGACCGGAAAAATTGAAATATCCATTCTGATCAGAAATTGTACCATCAACCTGATCACCGGTTGACATATTGAACACAACAATATTAGCATATTCTATTGGTTTTTGATTATTGCTATTAATTAAATAGCCATAAATACGACCATTAGTAATTGCCATTCCCGATCGCCGGGGTTGGGCATTAGTCCTTTCGATAATCAATATTATCCCCAGAAGAAGGATCACTAAGACTCTAGTTACCAGCCTGTATAATAAATATTTATTCATTGAATGCCTTAATTTATTTCCTGCTACTGTTAATATTTAAAACAGTTTCAATTAAAATTCTTTACCAATCTCATTATATTATGTCGTAAGTGGCATAAGACGATCACTTTTCACATAATTATCATTTGTACTATTCAGCAGACCTATTATCAAAATATTGGCACGGATCAATTGACTGTTTCTAATTAGACTACCTGTACCTGAAGTAGTTTATTATTAATTTGGATAAAATGCTTGATGGGAAAATAATTATACCACCAATTTAACACCATTTATAGTGCCGGGTGCATTGGTGCTATAATGAACAGGTCGTTTTCATTTGTCGAATTTATACCAAACCCCATTCCTCTTTGGTACTCCCCATCCCTCAAATTGCCAAAAACGTTTAATCGATTTTGCTGATGGGAATGGTGTGTGCAATTAGTGTTAGAAAAACCTAACTTAATAGGTATCTCAGTCCAAGTCAATATGCAAGTCTCTATCAAGAGAAATGCAAGGATGTTAACAGAGTGAAAACCTTGGAAATAGCAATTTGAATACTTTCAGTTCTCGCATTGAACCTGGGTCAATCCAGGGGGGCGGGTCAATGGTACAATACCTAACTTTAACATTGGTACAACGTTCGGGAGGCAAGTCAATTATTTATCATTCTTGGTATTGCAATTTATTAGTATAGGTGGTACACTTTGTATGGTTTAATAATTACCGAGAGATATTTGCCCATTATAATGTTTTGGAAGGTAATAAAATGAAACAAACATTAATGTTCGTAAAAGTAATGATATTGTTAATGGGATATTCTATTGTTAATGCTCAACAGCATCTAATACCGGGTGTTACTGTTGCCTCAGTGCATAATAACAGTGAGGTTATGACTGAAGAAATAGATCTTAAACTTGAGTCATATCCTGAACTTGGAATATTATCCTCACTTCAGATATTTAGTCCGGCTTTGGGTTATTGGTTTGGGCCATATGGTGTCAGAGTTTCTGGAATGTATACAAATGAAGAATTATATGAATTTCACCTTAATCTAGGTTATAAGAGATTAGATAATGAAAAGAAACAGCGAAGTATAAATATCTTGTTAAGCAGGGTTAAGGGATTTGATCCAGGCGCTGATTATGATTTCACTGCTCTTGGAGTTGCATTTAGTTGGAATTCTTTGTTTGGTATACGAGGACTATTTTGGGAGTTCGGAATGGCAAAAGTATTAGATGATAACTTAGGCAATCTTAAAGATGAGTTTCTAATTCCTTGCGGCTATTTCGGTTATATGCATCGCTTTACTCCAAAATAAAATCCTTATAAACCTTGATGTGGGGAAGGTTACCTGGTCTGCTCTTCTTGTACGACAAGAAACCACGACAGAACTAGACAAATTCATAGCAAAATTAGTGCACACTTACGGCCTTAGATCGTCGAGAACGCAGTGTCCTTTTAAGCCATTGGTCACAGTTAGAGTCGCGCGGAATCAGCAAATAGTGATTTGTAGCTAAACTGTGGGTCCACCAGTCTACACCTTCTAGGCTACGAACTGGTAAACTCGACGATAATCCCACTTTCTCCACCTACGCTGAAGCTCCGGCGGATGGGAAATTGGGATTTTTCTTATAGGGGTCGAGTGGTATAGAGTGGTACTGAGTAATATGGAGAATACGTACTATTTACATACGGATTTTTGGGTGTATTAAATTGTCTAGTCCATTTTGATTATGGAAATGGTGTGTCAAAAGCGGCGGTTTATGTGACAACATCGTATGCCAATCAACGGGTGCTGGTCATTAATTTAAATAGATTACAATAATATATTATGAACTACGGATGAGGAACAATATCAATCTTTGGTAGCCGTAAATACTGTGTTTCAAATACTAGTTTAGTTTTAGTGGATTACATTGAAAAGGCCGGATTAAAGTAAATTAGGAGGAATTGAAATGTTAAATCTTATCGCCGATTTATCATACCCCTTCCAATGTGCTCTGTGTACTTTCGGTATGTGATACCCCGTTCCGTAATAATCATTCATAAACCCTCCGACAGATTCACCCCATCGGTTCTGCTGGTGTTTCTGCTGGCTATTGTCTCGTATTTGCAGGCCAGCGATGATAAGCTGTCTCCTTTCAGCACTTCTGATGTTTCCATGGAGATCGGCCGTATATCCAGTATAGGCGATCTCAACGAATTCTGGTCTGCAGGTTCCCCCGCCGGTCTGTCTATCGCCTTGCCCTTTTACTTCGGTATTGTAGAAGCAGGAACCCAAATCATACGTTTTCACGCTCGGCATAATCAGGTCCCCGATTTTCAGACACAGTATTTCTTCATCGGCTGGGGTCTGCGGAAGTCATTGATCAGTAATCTATCAGTGTTCGGTGGAGTGCGACTCGGTAACCAGCTTATGACCGTCGCCGGTATCCGCCGCCATGCTCGTTACGAAAGTGAGCTCGGCACTGAATCCTCCCTGGGACTAGGCATTAAGATATTCCCACACTGGACCGTTCACGTAACCGTTCGGCGCCAGCGAATTTATACACAGGTTCCACTCATCTTTGATTTCGGATCAATCTCGGTCTCCTATCGGTTGCCAACCCCTGACTGGCTGCGGGATTTCCTCGAATGATACACCGTCTGTACCCCTGGTTCATTCTGTTCACCATTACTTTAACAATACCTGCCAATACTGGTGCTATTGTGCAGACCATCACTGCCAAAGATATGGCCGCTGCCGGTATCACCCAGGTTGCAGACATTTTCCGTCTGGCCGAAGGTTGGGAAGTCAACACCACCGATGGCTTCTCCTGGAATGTCGTTGGCCGAGGTCTGGGTACCTTTCAACAGCCATACTTGGACGTCTTCATCGATAACCATAAGTTGGATGCCCGTTTATTCGACTCAGTAAACCTCAATCTTCTCGGTATAGCTCTGGTTCAGCTCGATTCCGTCCGTTTAGGAACCAGCCCGGCTTTGGTTCTTGGAGAAATAACGACAGGCGGCTATATACACTTTTTCACCTCTCGTCGGCAATCCGGATGGAACCTGGTCGGTAATATAAATATGGGTAATGAGACCGGCGACCCCGGCCCCTGGAGGTATACCAATCGTGCCACGCCTAACGTAGACAAAATCGGTCCCTCCTCCGAGATCATTCTGGCGCGTGGCAATTACAACGGACAGCAGGTTGGGACCTTCGTCATGCAGCAGTATCAATTTACCGATTATGCACTTGCTCCACGAACAAAAAAAATCGACATTAATTGGCCCTATCTTTTCTACGTGGCTCCATCTCTCACAATAGACCAACGCTTCTTCGGCGGCTGGCACCAGTTCAGGGCCGCTGTGGGCTCTGGGACCCGCCTCTACCGCTGGTCCGAGCCCCTTGGGTTCGAGGCCCCCACAAACTTACTTACCGTCGATTTTGGAATCGGCGGGTACCTCCCTTGGTCAAGCCGGTCGGTGATTCAATACCGCCTCAATTATGCCTCTCACGAGCTTACCGAAACGTCCATTACGATCCCTTTTGGCTACGATTGGCACCGACGCCACCTCTCAGGCAACCTGGAGTTGGCTAACGCGGGTGCAGGCCGTACTATTAAGTATGGCATCGGACTGGATACACATTCATTAGCCACCCAGGCCTCCCTATCAGCTTCTACCTACTCTGTCGCTAACGTCTACGCTTCCCTCTCACTGGTCCCCGACTCCCGCACCGGTTACCAGCTTGCCGCATCGGTTGCCCGTGCCGGGTCCCGGACGTTCTTGAAGGCAATTGCTTCTGTAGATCGCCAATTGTCTGGTAAGCACCATATCAGCCTGTCTACCGCATCGGTCCAACGTTTACCCTTAGCCGAAAACAGTAACCTCGAGTGGCTCCGCCGTGGGTACGATCTCTACACCTGGGCCGATTTGGATAACCCCTGGTCTGCTGGTCAGACAGAGAAGACCATCCCCGAATTTGGTCCGGCCAACCAATTCTCATTGGATGCCAACTGGCGTTTTCCAACGAGCAACCAAACAAGGTTCCAGTTAGGTCTGGCCTACCGACGCGTCACAGATTTGATCCTGGAACAGCGGCAGATCGCTTACGATTCCACCACTTATTTCTTTGCTGTAGCAAACGCCTTGACTCTCGATGAATCCTACCAGGTTTTAGGTGCCCATGTCAGTTGCACAAACCGCCTCATGCCAGATCTCCACTGGTACGCCGAATATCGCTACTGGTCGGTTATCGCCTCTACGGATATTGCAGCCAATCAGTGGAAGAAAATCCCACTCCATAAACTCGCTGTTAGCCTTTTTTGGCAGACTGCTCCTACATTTTCGGTCTCGTTAGCAATGACATCCGTATCCCCGACTGCCTGGCCGGATTACACAAATATCAGCCTGGCCACCTATCCCTTTTCCAACTACCACTCAATTGCCTACCGGGATAGGGTTCAATCGTGGATCAATATCGATCTCCACCTGCGCAAACAGATGTGGGACCGTCGACTGGCAGCCAGCATACTCCTGAAAAACCTCCTCGATCAGCAGGTCCAGTACCACCCCATAGGTGCCATCTTTCGTCTGACTCTCTTCATTAAGCTGGAATTGTTGCTGGACCAATGAGAAAACGTATTCAATAGCCGTGTGTGGGAGATTATTAGTATGTGCTAGGTAATGGTATGGTGGTTGACATATGGATTGTAGTGCATGAACACTTCACTGACCGGCCCTCCAAAAGTTGTACCAATGCTTTAGTAAGTAACAGGTATATTGACCTGCTATAGGTCCAAATTCCCAAAAACATCGATATTGAAGCCCCGGAAATGGGATTTCTTTGAAATGGGCATTTTTTGGTCACTGACATCTCCCAAATCCAATAAAAACAGTCCAAGCCTGAGTACTCATAATCCGCAGGTCGCAGATCCCGTCTTAGCGGGGAGCGGGATTCTCCCAACAAGTCGGGATTGTGGGCCCACTCCTTGACAAATTCAGTTTCTTGAAGGAGAAATTGGATTTTTCCTTTACGGGTTCGAGTGGTATAGAGTGGTACTGAGTAGTATGGAGAATACGTACTATTTACGTACGGATTTTTGGGTGTATTAAATTGTCTAGTCCATTTTGATCAGGGGAAGTGGTGTGTCAAAAACGACTAATCGAATTTGATATGGGACGGGTGTCTCAAAAACAGTGGTATTACATCAGACATACCCTAATACCAGGGTAGAGCTCAATCCAAGCATACAGGCATAATTGGTGTGGGCATATGTAAATTCTACTATGTATCAGCTAATCAATCTAGTCTTTCAAGTTTTGTACCTGTGCCTGATCGCAAGGGTAATACTATCCTGGATAGACCATAATCCCCATAACGAAATAATCCAGTGGGTCTATAGGATATCAGACCCTTTGATCAGACCTTTCCAGCAGATTCTACCTCCAATGAGTATAGGGATTGATATTTCACCGATATTAGCATTTATCGCTTTGGGATTTGTTAAACGAATCATCCTGTGGGCGATGTATTAAATTTTGTTCCTATATTTTGTGATTCAGGATTTTTAATATTCAGATTCGACAATATTTACCCTTGATGCTCTCCCTGCAAGTTGGATCTACTGAAACCTGGATTTTATATCTGATAACAATATGATTTGTAATACATAATTTCTAATCAGGTTTAAGAAGTTTAATTAATAGTAATTGAAGGAATTATCTAATGGTTACATTTCTTCTAAATCATGCTCCTTATGGCACAGAAAAAACATATAACGCCCTTCGTCTGGCATTGGCTATAATCAAACAAAAAGAGCCCGTTCAAGTATTCATGATGGATGACGGAGTATTTGCTTCAGTCAAAGGCCAAATGACGCCGGATGGTTACTATAATTTAGAACGTATGATTTAAAGTTTAGTAAAACGAGGGTATGATGTTCATACATGAGGTACCTGTTTTGATGCCCGTGGGGTGTCGACTGAAATGCTTATCGAAGGTGTTAAGAGGAGTGGGATGAACACGATCGCAAATTGGGTTGTGGAAAGCGATAAAGTACTGGTATTCTAACGATCGTGGATACTATCCTCAATTCCATACCTTCTTGGCGCTCTGCAGTTCTCATTTTCCCAAAAACGCCTATTCGATTTTGGGAATGGGTAGTGTCAAAATCTGTTGTTTGTGGAACAGATAAGCGATCAGATCATGAATCCACCTTAACAGTTTTCGACATATATTTTCTATATTGATTTTTGTCGAATTTTAGTATATACTAAATTATCCAGCTTATAATCAGCCTGAACAATCAGAGTTAGCAATTTAATCTAAAAATCCTAAATTACAGGGGGATCCAAACACTGGAAACTGCTCAGCTAAAAAGCGCTCTAAATATTGCTATTACACTTATACTGATATGTCCTACCGTTTATGGGCAGAATGTGGTTTCCGGTAATATTATTACGCATTTGGATACTATTATCAATGCTATGCCTTCAGAAGCCGGGGAAAATGACTATGTTGCCCCTAATTCCTCAGCCAGAAGCACTTGGCGCACAGTTATCCAAAATATACTATCCGGAGATTACAGTGCCGCCCACACTACTGCTGCAACAATTACCTATCAAGTTACCGAGTTTTCAGATACGACCACGACTCCGAACATTACCTATTATATATTAGAAAGAACTTCAGAAGCCACTACTAACTATTGGGGAACTTTTATTTATAATCCATCTCCGCTCAGGCAAAAACTTTTCATTCAATGTCCTCATCCGCTTAATGATACAAATACGGGCATGGAGGGAATACATATTTTCCGTTACTGTGGGGCACGGGCTTACTATACCAGTGGAACCGAGCGCTGCAACAGTTCTGTTTATTCCACTTGTGATGGTACCACGACTACCTGTTCGGACACTTCTGAAAGTTTCCGGGATTCGGATCAGGCGCATATAACGCAAGGAACATTGCACATCACAACGGAGGAATTGGAATCCGCAATTACAGATATGGTGGTTATCCAGCCGCACGGATTTTCTAAAGGTGATGGCGATCCGGATTTAATTTTGAGTAACGGAACCAACCAAACTCCTGACCCTGATTACCTGTCCTCTTTAAAAAATAATCTTACCATTTATGATAGCACCCTGACATTCAAAGTTGGTCATATTGATACAAGCTGGAGCAGATTACTCGGTACAACCAATATGCAGGGCCGGTATATTAATGGGATCACTTCACCCTGTAACACCAGCTCCTCAAGCACTACCGGCCGCTTTTTGCATGTGGAGCAGGCCTATAGCAAACTGCGCAATAATCTGACCAGTTGGAATAAAGTTGGGAACGCGATCGCCATGACAATTCCGCTGGATAATGTGCTAGCCAATGACCAAATTTTAGAATTTGATGGGAGCGATGATTACATCATTAACGTAAATGATGCAGCTCTTCAAAAGCTCGATGGTGCAACCAATTACACCCTCGAAACCTGGTTATTTATCTCAAATGAGAATGATATAGACGAGTATGATATAATCTTGATGCGCGAAAACGGTTTCCACCTGCGGCTAAAACTAAACTTAGTTGTGAGTTTTGGTGTTTTTCGGGGTGGTTCGACATGGAGCTATTACAGCTCGTCGGACAATGCGATCACAGTTGGTCAATGGAACCATATCGCAGTGATCCGTGATACCGGTCCGGATCCCATCACCTTTAAAATACTCGTAAATGGATCAGATGTTTCCAGTGCTACCTGGACGGGATACAGTATGCAATCCGGTGGTGGCGATCTCTATATCGGCCGTAGAGAAACCGCTATTAGACATTTAAAAGGTTATGTTGATGAAATTCGTTTAAAGAATAATGCCGAATATTCCAGTAATCTGCATGCAACTGTCAATTCCGCTCCATATTCCTGGGACGGAAACACAGCTGCCCTTTTCCATTTTGATGAGGGTTCCGGCTCTTCAGTGACCAGTAATGTGACCGGACACCGGGCTACATTAGGCACCAGCAGCACCGGAGACGCTGCTGAACCAATCTGGCGTTCCTATGATTATCTGCAGCAAGACTTGTCGCTGCCAGTTGAACTAATCCTATTTACTGCCCAACAAGAGGAGAATAGTGTTGTTCTTAAATGGGTAACGGAAAGTGAATTTGAGAATTTGGGATTCATCCTAGAAAGGAGAGTGGTAAAAATTGACAGTATAATCAGTGAATGGCAAGAAATTACAAGTTATATAACAAATAGAGAAATAACCGGTCAAGGAAGTGCAACTCACAGGACTGATTATAGATTC
Organism: uncultured bacterium; assembly: GCA_964439935.1. Lineage (GTDB taxonomy): Bacteria > Fidelibacterota > Marinisomatia > Marinisomatales > TCS56 > JABMQW01. The sequence continues at coordinate 52,514 of CAYTPW010000001.1, forward strand.
GTTGACAACGTGGTTTCAGCTGGAGTGTCCTATGATTACCAGCTAGTGGATGTGAGCTATAATGGAGAAGTGACATATCACGGATTGGCATCCTTGACAGTAGAACCTTTCCCTGAAATTCCGGATGAGTTTACATTATATCAGAATTACCCAAATCCCTTTAATCCTAAAACAGTTATCAGTTTTATATTACCAGAAAAACAGACCGTGACATTAGCGATATATAATCTTTTTGGCCAAGAAGTTGCAACGCCATTGAAAAAAGTACAATCTAACCCTGGATTGCATCAACTTATCTTTGAATCTCGATCATTAAGTAGCGGTATTTACTTCTATCGGATAAATACCGATAAATGGAATGCAACCCGAAAAATGTTAGTAGTTAAATAGGTGGAAAAATAAAAATTAATGATTGGTTCAAATTCCTGAAAACGCCTAATCGATTTTGGTCCGCCTTCGCATACGACTTGTCTTCCTAAGCACGGTTAGTGCGTAGGAATGACTTCGGCGGACCTGCCTGTGCGAAGCCGAAGTTTCGCTACGGCATAGGCAGGCGAGAAAGGCTGATTGATGTCAACTGCTATTGGCTGAAGATTAAGTCCTGGGTTGGTCCAAAATTCATTCCCTGATTCATGGGACTAAAAATGGTGGCTCACCACAGGGAACGCTCTACCAAATCCAGTGGTTTTATTTCCATTGGCTCTGTACCTTCGAGATACAAATTCAAGTTCTTTTTGTACAATTAATATTGTACTACAGTAATTAGCGGATACTCTATTTCTTACTCAGAATTACTTGCAGCACGGTATGTAGTTTGGGCGATAATTATGACAAATCGCCTTTAAAATTATGCCAGTGTAAGTCTATTGATTCTTTCAGACTTTTCAGTCAAAAATCCCCGATATCATTCAGATTAAAAATATGGGAGTATATACCTTACATTTTGATATAAAATACAATTTCTAGAGTATCGTTTTATAACAGCGGCTGTTAATTCAAATCCATACCTGTTTATTACTTTCCAGCCTCTCATTCACCAATAATGTCTAATCATTTTTGACAATAAGATTCGTATTTCAAAACAGTAGTTTATAGAATAAAAACATGTGCGGTTCATTTTAATCGTTCAATAATAATCTTCTCAAGCCTATCCATCCGTTTTCCCATATCACTGACTTTTCGCTCCATTTCCATACATCTCTTCCGATAATTTTGCGGAGGATGAGCTACTTTTTCTAATGCTATCAGTCTCTGTTCAATATTATTCATATTACAACCTCATTGAGCAATATTTTGGATTAATCTCAATCTTTAAAACTCTTCAATCACATAGTTAAAGTGCGCTTATAACACTTAGAGTTGAGGTTAATTTATCTGATTTATTAATGTTGTACACAAGTTTTGGGCGTATTTCGAAGGTTGGGTGTCGATTGAATCCCGATTTATACCATTTTGGTACTCGTTATCACCAAATTACCGAAAACATCTAATCCAACTTGATTAATAGAATGGTGTGTATAATACTGCGGTTTATGAGGCAATTAGAGGCCACCAAAATCATCTATGAAATATCAGATTAAACAGCTTAGAATCAAAAGTCAAAAATGAACTACAATCGAAATATCTCGCGGCCGTCCCAGGCCAATTGATGGGAGTAGGTCAGGTAACTAATTAACTGCAGACATATCAGTCGGACAAAAAGAGGCTCATGAAAATGAAACATTTTTACTTAGGACTAATTGTTGCCATTTTTTCCTACGGAAGGGCTCAAGCACTTGCAGATCAATACAAATGCTGTGAACTGGCAGGAGGAAATGCTCCGGATAAAGTTGTAGAGACTGTTGAAAACAATAATGCAACCAGAGCGAAGTGGAATATATCCGAAGGCCACGGTCCAATTGATACTTTAAGATTTGCAACCGATGAGGGCACATGGATGAGTTGCGATGTTTCCCCAGATGGAAGAGAAATCATATTTGATATGCTGGGGGATATTTATATTATGTCTTTTGATGGAGGAAAAGCCAAGGCCATCACCTCTGGCCCGGCGTGGGATATTCAACCCAGCTTCAGCCCTGATGGTGCGAAAATTTGTTTTACTTCTGATCGCTCGGGGGGTGATAATATTTGGATAATGAATCGCGATGGATCTGGGCCGAAACAAGTAACCGACGAATCCTTTCGCCTGCTAAATAATCCGGTTTTTACTGCCGATGGAAATTATATAATTGCCAGGAAACATTTTGTGAATACCCGGTCATTGGGTGCCGGAGAAATGTGGCTGTACCATTTATCAGGGGGTGAAGGAACACAGATCACCAAGCGCCGGGACTGGCAGCACGATGCCGGTGAACCGGATGTAAGTTTTGACGGACGGTACCTGTATTATTCTCAGGATGTAAGCCCCGGAAACACATTTCAATATAACCGTGATCCTTATGCGACCATCTATGCAGTGAAACAAGTTGATCTTGAAACTGGAGAGACTACGACTGCCGTTTCCGGCCCTGGCGGAGCATCAACTCCCCAAATTAACCCCGATGGGAAAACATTGGCATTTGTTCGCCGGGTGGGTCTGAAAACAGCCCTTTTTGTGAAGGAACTAACCAGTGGAAATGAACGTCTGCTTTTCGATCGCTTGAATAAGGATGCCCAGGAGACGTGGGCAATGTTCGGGGTTCATCCGGGCTATAGCTGGACACCCGATGGAAGGTATCTTGTTATTTCAGCCCAAGGCGGATTTTGGAAAATCGATGTCAATTCCGCCGCCAGCCAGCAAATCCCGTTTACGGCGGATATAGAACAGATTATCACGGCTCCGGTAAAATTTGATAATGCTGTTGGCGGTAATATGTTTAATGTCAAAGTTGTCCGACATGCACGGGTAAGTCCCGACGGTAAAATGATTGTATTTAACGCTCTTGGGAAATTATTTATTGCCGACAGTGATGGAAAAAACAGGAAACAGCTTATCATTGAAAATGACGTATTTGAATTCAGTCCAGCTTGGTCACCTGACGGTAAGAAAATCGTATTTACTACCTGGGATGATGAAAAGGGCGGTCGTATTGGTGTGGTCAAAGCAACTGGTGGAAAACCAAAATTCCTGACCATCCCTCCAGGGCATTATTTGGAGCCTTCATGGTCACCGGATGGAAAGCAAATTGTTTACCGGCGGGGGGGAGGTAATTGGCTGCGTGGATTTGAGAATACAGCTGAAAAGGGAATATATATTTCTGCTGTGAAAGAAGTATCTACCCGATTGCTAACTACCGATGGTCGGGAGCCTCGCTTTAGTGCGGATGGTAAAAGAATAAGGCTTTTGGGCAGCGAAGAGGAAAATAACACTCTGTACAGCGTGGATTTGAACGGGAAGGACAAACGCGTCTTAGCTACTTCGAAGTATGCCAATAAAATAGTGCTCTCCCCAGATGAAGAGTGGTTGGTTTTCGATTATAGATATCATCTGTATGTGGCTCCTTATGTAAAAGTTGGGAGGCCACAAGAATTAAATCCAACCACGAAATCTGTCCCAGTAAAAAAAGTCACCCGATACTCGGGCTATGAACCGCATTGGGCAAACAACAACTCTTTGCACTGGACTTTAGGTTCAGAACTTTTCAGTCAACCACTTAATAATCTGTTTAGCTTCGTACCAGGAGCACCCGACTCGTTGCCAGAACCGGATTCTTCGGGGATTCGATTGGGCTGGGAAGAAACAGCAGACACACCTTTATCTTTAGTGGCATTTACAAATGCCAGGATTATTACTATGGATAAAGCCGGTGTAATTGAAAATGGTACAATTGTGGTTGAGGGCAATCGGATAATAAATGTCGGTCAAACAGACCAAATATCTGTGCCCAAAAAAGCAAAAGTTGTCGATGTGAAAGGACGTACGATAATTCCTGGTTTGGTTGATGTGCATTCTCACATGGGGCTTAATTGGGATGGAATCACTTCTCAGCAAAATTGGCAGTACTATGCAAATATTGCTTTTGGCGTAACAACCACCCATGATCCTTCTCAAGATACTGAATTAGTGTTTACGAATTCTGAATTGCAGAAGTCAGGTCGGATTCTGGCTCCGCGTATTTTTTCCACAGGAACCATTCTATATGGAGCTGTCCACAGCTTTACTGCAGAAATAAATTCTCTGGATGATGCCAAAGCACATATACAGCGAATAAAGGCCTTCGGAGGATTTTCAGTAAAATCCTATAATCAACCCCGGAGAGATCAGCGTCAGCAGGTTTTAAAAGCAGCCCGTGAAATGAAGATGCTGGTGTACCCCGAAGGTGGATCAACATTTCAACATAACCTGAATATGATCGTTGACGGACATACAGGGATTGAACATTCCATTCCGGTTTCTCCATTATACAATGATGTACTGACTTTATATGGTAAAAGTGGAGTGGGTTATACGCCAACCCTGATTGTGAGCTACGGTGGACTATGGGGAGAAAATTACTGGTATCAACACACGAATGTATTTGAGCATCCACGCCTACAGGCACTTATGCCTCAACAACTATTGGATCAGAAGCGGCGGCGCATGAAAGTGGAAGAAGATGACTGGAACTTTATTCAGAACGCCAGTGCTGCCAAGGATCTTTCAGATGCCGGTGTAAAAGTAAATAACGGAGCACACGGACAATTGGAGGGCCTAGGTGTCCATTGGGAAATGTGGATGATGGTGCAGGGAGGGATGAGTCCGATGGAAGCACTCCAGGTTTCTACAATCAATGGTGCTGATTATATTGGCATGGGTAAGGATTTGGGTAGTATTGCGGAAGGGAAATTGGCAGATCTGGTAATTTTGGAAAAGAATCCCCTGGATGATATCCAAAATTCAGAGTCGGTTGTTAAAGTAATGCTGAACGGTCGTCTTTATGATGCAACTACATTGAATGAAATCGTCACTGGCAATAGAAAACGTCAACCATTTTGGTGGCAATGATGTATAGCCTGTCCCAAAACCGTACATTTTGGGTACTCCGAATCTTTTTAATTCTCAAAAGCGATTTATCGACTTCGCATAAGCATCTTATAGATCATAGGAATAATGTGGTATCATGAGCGACTCAAAAGCAAAATTTAATGATACTAAACGAGTATTTCTAAAAAAGGGTACTTGCTCGCGCACCCTCTTTTATATACTAAACCGTGAATTTGATAATTCACTGGAAGCTGAAGAAATTGCGGCGGATCCGTTACATGGTGGAATCATGCAGCAAGGCTATCAATGCGGATTTCTCTGGGGGGCCGCAATGGGCGTTGGAGCTGAAACCTTTCGCAGAAACGATGACCTCGGACAGGCCATCGGTATTGCCATATTGGCCGCTAAACAGCTTGTGGAATCGTTTGTCAATAGGACCAAAAGTGTCGAATGTTATGATCTTACTGAGGCAAATTTTTCAAGCAAACTAGGCCTGGCGAAGTTCCTGGTTACCGGAAAATTCCTATCCTGCTTTAAACTTGCGGATAAATGGGTCCCGGAAGCGATTAAGGCAGCTACTGAAGGATTAGCCCAGGACCAAACTGACTTACTTCAACATTCCGTGAGTTGCGCTTCTGAGGTTGTCAAAAAGATGGGCGCAACTGATCAAGAAATGCTAATAGTCGCTGGATTTGCCGGAGGTATTGGTTTGAGTGGTAATGCCTGTGGTGCGCTGAGTGCTGCTATATGGGTGAACACGCTGGCCTGGGACAAAGAGCACCCCGGGAAATCTAATTATCCTAATTCAAAAGCTACCAACACACTGGAAGCATTCCTGGTGGAAACTGACTATGAATTTCGCTGTGATAACATTTGCGGACGATCTTTTCAGACAATAGACGAACACACGGAATATATAAAAAATGGCGGTTGCGCTAAACTGATTGATGTACTTGCACAGTCCTAATTAGTTATCGCTTGCCTCCAAGCACCTAAAATCGTAGCTGGTTATAAATCCTCAACTGAAAAAGGACTTAACTAGAATTAATTCCTGTGGCGTGTATAATATCGCCGAACCTTATCGCGATTGCCACAATCATTCATATCACACCAGCGTCGAGAGCGGTTTTTACTCATGTCCAGAAATAACCATCCACAGCCACGGTCATCAGCACATTCACCGATCCGGTTAATCAGTATGGAAGTAAGCAATTGTTCCGCCGACAACAGGACTGCTGTAGTTATCATGTTGAGCGATAAACTTACCCTGAGCGACCAATGAAATTCCTGATTGATTGCAGTTAGCTGGCGGTTCGGTGCATGGTCAATCAGTAGACTGTTCAAAGTTGCAACGTCTTTGGGATCCGGTGTTTGCTGCGCGGCCACGGATGAAAAAAGACGGTATAATGTTTCTCGAATTAAAATAGCTTCAGCATAAGCTTTCTTTGCTGCTTCAGGTTCGCTTTGTGACAAACACTTCATTTGTACGGCCTGATCTGCAGTAAGGACTTTCACCCGTTCAGCCCAGTTGACCAATTCGCTGTAATCGTGGATAGTCTCTAGTGGGGTAGAACTTGCATGCCACTTAGCTGTGTTGGCAAAATCCAGACTTATTTTTTTGTAACGATCTTCTGATAAAGACGATTGATTCTTCCTGGTTGTCATTTTACTCCAATGAATGTTTGCATAAATATAACCATCATTATGCACTTGACTGGTTATATTATTGTGATTAAATTCACACCGCCTAAATGAATATAGATAGTTATATGGAAACAAACAATAACAAAAACTTCAATACCAGGATTGAATTGCGAATAATTAATCAACTGGAGCATAATGGATATAAAGCGGCTCTAACTTCGATTGCGGCAATTAAAGAAATCGAAGCTGAATACCTGGATACGAACAAATCCCAACTTCTAGATAAAGCATTGTATCAAGAATATTTGTCTAATTTTGATTATTCATCGATTGATTGCCATCCAGGAGGTACCGCAGTTATAATTGCGGCACCGCAACCTCAGTACAGTGTCGGATTCACAATTGGCAAGCACAAATTAACTGCACTGATTCCACCGACCTATCACCATGGTATCGATCAGGAAATCCGTAGAATTCTTTCCAATATTCTCTTACCACAGGGTTATAATCTATTCGATTTGGATGTGCCGAAAAAACTGCTCGCTGTTCGCAGTGGTCTCGCCCACTATGGTCGGAACAACCTGGCCTACATCCCTAAACTTGGAAGCTATTTTCGACTATTAGCTTTCGGAACAGATCTGCCTGCATCCAGCAATAACTGGCATGAGTCAAAAATCATGGAAAGCTGTAGCAATTGTCAGGCCTGCCTCAAAGCATGTCCCACTGCTGCCATCGACCAGGACCGCTTCCTGATACGCGCTGAACGTTGTTTGACTCTACACAATGAACTTGCGGGATATTTCCCAGAATGGATTGAACCTGAATGGCATCATTGCCTGGTTGGATGCATGCAGTGCCAATGGAACTGTCCCGAGAACAAAACACTAAAGGATTGGGAGATCGAACTTGGCAGCTTTACCAGATCAGAAACCCATGAAATCCTTACTGGGAAAACAAGGAAAGAATTGAGTGTGAGAACTCAAGAAGAACTACGCCGGAATTATCTTCTGGATTATCTTGATAAATTACCGCGAAACATCAAAGTATTGCTAAAAAATCAAGCATAACGGTCCTGTGTTTGTGGAAAGATTAGAATTAAAATCGCTAAACAATAAGGAATATTAATTATGGAAATTGCTTTTAATACCCAGTTGCAGTGCTGCTCTTCCTCTGTATTGCTGGAACATAGATGTAAACAGGTCTTGACAACCAAAAACCAGAAATGGGCTTTGGATTTAATTTTCAATAAACCTGGGTGGAGATTCGATAATTACAGCATGACAATTGATTATTCGAGTGGTAGTTATATCTTGCCGATGTAAATAATTATTCGGATTGGTGAGGCGATTGCTTCTTGTTGAATACGAGTCTGTCCGTACACTCATAATTTATTAGTGCTAAACAGCCCGATATGTCTCAAAAACGAAGACGAATTATTCTACCTATATTGAATTACCTGTGATCCATTATCTGTAAGTATTTTAAGATAATATTAGTTATCCTGATAAAACATTGCAGTTTAATTAATTTTATTTATGGTGCAGAACCATCTCCTACCACTATATTATATGGCAGTGGGAAAAGTGAATATAACTATTGGCCGTATTTAGAATTAGAATCTTAATTGTTTCAATATTTGACAGATAATTTCAAATGAAGGAGTAGAACCATGTTGAGTAGGAAAGCTAAGTTGGGTAGTGTCTGCATATTTCTGATATTATTCGCATTTGGATGCACAAGTGTGAATTATATCGGAGAATCATTTGATCCAACACTGAACATTGATACGTATTTTTCAGAAGACGATATTGAAAGAGAATATACAGTAATTGGTCATGCACTTGGTCTTGGAGTGATATTCCCATGTTGTGATAAGGTAGAGGCAAAACTAATCGAGAAGGCCAAGCTTAAAGGGGCCGATGCCATTTTGATAACTGGGCTAGATAAAGATGACGTTCTTTTAACTGCCGGTTCCGCCCTTGCTGAAAACCAGGTATTAACATTATTTCTGAAATATAAATAGTCAAATAATTCCTGCCACGACAAAAGATAAAAAATATAATGAGGGAGAAAAGCATGATTAGAAAAGAATTAAAGTTGAGCTGTGTTTTCACAATTGTCCTTTTAGTTGCATTAGGGTGTACAAGTGTAAATTATATTGGAAATTCATTTGACCCAACAACTGATATAAAAATTTATTACTCCAAAGCTGAAATACAGCGGGAATATACTGTAATTGGACATGCACTGGGGCTTGGCCTAGGAGCCAGCTGTGATTTGGTCCAGGCAAAGTTACTCAAAGAGGCTAAGCTTAAAGGGGCCGATGCTGTTTTGATAACTATGCCGGGTAAATCACAAGTTCTCATAACTGCGGGTTTCAGCCTTCAAGAAAACCGGATATATACATCCTTCTTAAAATATAAATAGTTTATAGAATGACTATATAATTGATGGAAGCATCAAAAGAACTTGCTGTCTTCACCTGTACTAATCCAAGGGGGTGGATAATAAGTTTGTACCGGGTATTTTATCTACTAGTCGGCGTAAATAAGTTTTGAAGAAAGAATCAACAATGAGTAATTCGACAGATATTCCTATCGATAAATCCGTTAAATATGGACTGAAACAATTCAATAAGCACGGTTGATCAAACGCGGTGATCCTTGCGGTCAGCAAGGTAACTGAATTGGATTGTGACTGTATTCCCCGGATTGCCGCAGGTTTACAGGGAGGTCTGGGTGCGGGAGAAGCCTGTGGTGCTGTAACGGCAGGGGTATTGGCGATTGGTCTTTTATACGGGCAGGATCAATCGGATATGGTCGATCCTCGTACCAAAGAATTCATGCAAAAGTTTTCCGAACGAGCGGGCGCTGTGCGGTGTATTGACCGCGTTGGTTTCGACATTAGTAGTGCAGCGAGTGGTGAGGATTTTGGTAAGATAATGGAATTGCTCTGGTTCTTTGCCCGCGGTGGCAAGAAAGTCTGTAACAAGGCTGTGAGCAGTGCTGTACGCGTGGTCCTCGAGCAGTGGGAGGAGTCGTGAAAGTAAATATTCTTGAGAGGCGAGGGAACTATGACTGACATATCCAGAAAAGACTTTTTTCGTTGGCTGGCAGCTGGTATTGGATCAATCGGTGCTTTATTCATGACAGGATTCACAAACCGGAATAAACTGGCCAATACCGTTGATGCATTTGACAAAATATCACAGGCTTCAGTAATACCGGATTCTACAACGATTGAATTACCTTCGACAGCAACAGTTGATCCCATTATCGAGCCAACAATTGAATATGCACTAGAGCAATTCGATTCGGGCTACAACTGAGCAGAATCAGTTCTCCTTGCGGTCAGCAGGGACAGTGGGCAGGATTGTTCGTGTGTATCTCACATTGCCTCTGGTTTGGGAGGGGGTTTGGGAGTCGGAGAAGTGTGTGGAGCTGCATCCGGTGCCGTATTGGCAATTGGACTATTACATGATGAGGGTCAATCTGACTTGGTAATGAAAAAATCCAAGGATTATATGCATCGGTTTGCTGAAGTAAACGGTGCAATGCGCTGTGTAGATATTATCGGTTTTGATGTTAATAACGTAGACGCCAGTAGTATCAAGGGGATTTTTAAGTTTTTTGTCCGCGGTGGGCCGAAAATGTGTAAGGGGGTCGTAAGCAACGCTGTCCGGCTGTTCATGGAGGGTCGGAGAGATTGGGCTAAATAGAAAATGATCGTGTGGTTCACTCCGAATTGCGACCTGCCCCCATTTCTGTTTTAATAAGACAGGAATAGCCACCACCAGATAATACACAGCCCAATCAGCGCGCACCGGCCTACGCTGGAACCAGGGTAAATATATTTATAGTCTGTAAGACGATAAGACAGCATTCTTTTAATCCATTATCACTGGAAAATCTCATAAGACTTGCAGCATAGCTAAAATAGGATAAATTACTCCTATTATCTTGTATAATAGTCAATTGCTGTGTAAAATAAATTAATTGTTATAACGAATAATCGGTATGAATCGTTGTACAAGGGGTAAAACCTGGACGTCTCAACACGAAAATGTTATTACAGTTACTTAAAAAATCAAAAATTAAACTCGGCCGGTATCAGGAGTAAATCTTTTTTATATTTTAATCGAAATATATAATGACAAACTTTACTACCTGCACATATCCGGACGTTAACTAAACCATGGTAAACAACTCTGCGTTTATCCCAATATTGAGCCGGTATACTCAACCGCATTCTGATAGATTGAACCAACTGCTGGTTCCTAATTGCATTGCAATTTGGTACACACTAAAAACGGACTTTGATATACGAAGTTGAAAATGATTATGATATGAATATGAATAATAAACGGAGGGTTATTTTATGCCGTAGGTAAATAAATGAATACCAAAAGTGATCCTTCATTGATATCTGAGGTTCGTAATTATGGCCTGTTTGACACCAAGGCTTGTTTTCAATGCGGTAGTTGTACCCTAACCTGTAATTTGACTTCTAATGCTGCTCCTTTTCCACGACGCACTTTTCGCTTTGCAATGTTAGGTCTACGAAAAAACCTATTGGCCAGCTTGGAACCGTGGCTGTGTTATTATTGTGGCGACTGTTCAATTGCCTGCCCCAGGCAGACCGAACCGGGGGAGGGGATGATGACCTTAAGACGCTTCCTTACCGCTTGTTACGATTGGACCGGTTTATCTAAAAGGGTCTATCAATCCCGGTTGTGGGAAATCGGTTCAATGGTTTTGGTTGGATTATTTGTGTTGCTGCTGGTTGGATACTATCATATCAAAACAGTAGGCCTTGAATATGGGGATTTAGTCTCAACCGAGTATATTTCTGAAATCATGGCCGAAGAATTTATGCAACACATGTTTGGCCTGATTAAAACTTTTACCATTCTGATCTTCCTGTTTCCGGTGGTAATACTTTTGTCCAATGCCTTTCGAATGTACTGGTTTACTATGCATAATGGAACCCAATTAAAGATTCCCTTCTCAGTTTATCTGACCGAAGCAAAAACGCTGATACTGCATGCCGTAACGCAGAAACGATTTAAGGATTGTGATCATAATCGACGCTGGCTTATTCACGGACTGCTGGTGTTCGGCTGCGTCTTGATGTCAGTCCTGTTGATTTTTTTTCTGGAATGGTTTCAGACCGATAATATCTACCCGCTATACCATCCTCAAAGATGGTTGGGTTATTTAGCCACCGCAGCTCTGATAATTGCATCCGTTGAGATAATTATTGGTCGTATCAGGAAACGATCGGAAAATCACAAAATATCGGATTTTAGCGACTGGAATTTACCGGTTTTACTGTTGCTCACAACGGTGTCCGGGATTGTGCTCCATATTTTCCGGTATCTGGGTTATTCGTTTGCCGTGCATTTTACCTATGCCATACATCTGGCAATTATGGCACCATTGCTGGTAATCGAAATACCATTTGGCAAGTTGAGTCACATATTGTACCGGCCCCTCGCAATCTACTTTAATGCTGTCCGGGAAAGGGTGTCACTGAATGAATTGAAAGGGGGGACAGGCTGATCATGTGTCCTGAAAATACAAATCACAATGTTGGTGCTGCCCTGGTTTTGGGTGGTGGTATCGGTGGTATGCAAGCCGCTCTGGATCTAGCAGAATCGGGTATCAAAGTATACCTGGTCGAAAAAAACCCGTCGATCGGCGGTGTAATGGCGCAACTGGATAAAACCTTTCCTACCAATGATTGCGCAATGTGTACCATGGCTCCCAGATTAGTAGAACTTGGTCGGCATAAAGATATAGAATTAATTACTATGGCGGACATCGAAAGTGTCAGCGGCGAGCCAGGTAACTTCCACATCAAAGTGAAGAAAAGACCAAGATTTGTTGATGAAGATAAATGTACCGGTTGTGGTATATGTGCCGAGCACTGCCCTGTTCGCAAGGTTATCTATGTTTCTCCAGGGGAAGAATCAGTTGAGATTGCTGCAGAGGACCAGGACCGGATTTCCCGTATTATAGCTGATTATAAGGACAGTGGTAATGGACTGTTACCTGTCCTGGAGGACGCTAACAATGAATTTGGATACTTACCGGAGGAAGTGATTAAATATATTGCCCGGGAGTTGAATTATCCCTTGAGCGTTGTCTATCGGTTGGCGACTTTTTACAATGCATTCAGTTTAACGCCACGCGGGAAAGTGATTTTAAAAGCCTGTCTGGGAACCGCCTGCTATGTTAAGGGGGGTAAACGTATACAGGAATTGCTGGAGAAAAAATTGAATATTGGCCTCGGGGAGACGACGCCGGACCTGCAATTTAGTTTGGAAGCCGTTAATTGTCTTGGTTGCTGCGGACAGTCACCGGTGATGACCGCCAACGACGATATATATGGTTATATGAAGCAATCCATGATATCGGATATTTTGAGAAAATATGGATAAGTGAGCATACCTGATGTCGAAAATTAAGCCAGAAGATCTTGATGTTATCAGCAAGAAGATAAAGAAAACAATGATGTTAAGAGAGGGAGCCGGTAGTGCCAGAATTGTTGTACATATGGGTACTTGCGGGATTGCCGCCGGTGCCAGGCCGGTGATGAAAGCCTTGATTGATGAAGTTGAGCACCGGGATTTAAAGGATGTTTTGATTACCATTTCCAGTTGCGCAGGTTTGTGCAGCCGGGAACCAATGATTACGGTTGAGTTACAGGATCAACCGCCGGTCAAATATGTAGATCTGAATTCACAAAAAGCACTTGAAATACTCGAGACCCATGTTATTGGTGGTAATATATTAACTGAATATGCACTGGCTTCGGGCAGTGAACGACTGTTATAGGGGGGCAAATGGCGTATCGTACCAATGCAATGATTTGCACCTGCACTAACTGCATATCCAATGGTGCATTGCATATCAAAGATGCTCTGGAAGCGGAAATCAGTAAACGTGATTTGGCAGACGATATTCAGATCGTGCCAACCGGTGCCAGTGGTCTCTGTGTTCGTGGTCCGATCCTGATTGTACAGCCTGATGGTATTTTCTACCAGTATTTAAAGGAAGAGAATATCGCCGAATTGGTTGAGGAACATTTTCTCAAGGGACGACCGGTAAAAGCAATGATGTATACGCCCCCCGGGGATGTATTACCTATCCCGCGAATGCGCGATATACCGTTTTTCAAAGGGCAGCGGCTGATCGCTCTGCGAAATCGGGGATTGATTGATCCCGATAATATTGACGAATACATCGCCAATGATGGCTATCGGGCTTTGGCCAAGGTGTTGCGCTCGATGACACCGGAGCAAGTTATAGCGGAAGTTAAAAAATCCGGCTTGCGGGGCCGTGGTGGTGCCGGTTTCCCAACCGGTAAAAAATGGAAATTATGCCGGCAGACACCGGCTACGCCCAAGTATATTATCTGTAATGCCGACGAAGGTGACCCAGGAGCGTTTATGGACCGCAGTATCCTGGAAGCGGATCCGCATTCGATTTTGGAGGGTATGGCTATCGGTGCCTATGCCATCGGAGCCCAGAAAGGGTTTATTTATGTCCGGATCGAGTACCCATTGGCAATTGAGCGATTAGAAAAGGCTCTGAATGATGCTTATGAATACGGTCTTCTGGGCGAAGCTATTTTCGGCACAGATTTAAATTTCAACATTGAGATTTTCCGCGGAGCCGGCGCTTTTGTCTGCGGTGAAGAAACATCGCTGATGGCTTCGATTGAGAGTCGCCCTCCGGAGCCTCGACAACGGCCGCCTTTTCCTGCCCAGAGTGGTTTGTATGGGAAGCCAACCAATATTAATAATGTGGAAACCTGGGCCAATATTCCGGTCATAATTAACTGGAGTGCCGACTGGTTCACTGAGATCGGGACTGAAAACTGTAAAGGTACCAAGGTATTTTCATTAGCCGGGAATATTAACAATGCCGGATTGGTGGAAGTACCCATGGGGATGAAGTTGCGTGAGATAATCTACAATATCGGTGGCGGAATACCGGGTGGCAAGAAATTTAAAGCAGTGCAGACCGGTGGACCATCAGGCGGTTTTATCCCGGGTTCATTGCTGGATATACCAGTCGACTACGAACAGCTGCAGACAGCTGGTTCGATCATGGGTTCAGGTGGCATGGTGGTTCTCGATGAAAACTCCTGCACGGTGGACATGGCTAAATATTTCCTGCAGTTTACCAGGGATGAATCCTGTGGTAAATGTGTGTCGTGCCGCGAAGGTTCAATTGCACTTGAAGAGATCGTTAATCGTATAACTGAAGGTCAGGGCCGGGAGGAGGACCTGGAATTGCTGGAAGATTTATGCGCCGCAATAATAAATGCTTCCCAATGTGGTCTTGGCCAAACATTGCCTAAACCGGTGCTGTCGACATTGCAGAATTTCCGTGAAGAATATGTTGAGCATATCAAGTATAAACGATGCTCCGCACTGGCCTGTAAACAAATAATATCTTCAGCCTGCCAGTATACTTGCCCATTATCTCAGGATGTACCCTGTTATGTCGGCCTGGTCGCACAAGGTAAGATTGAGGAAGCGATCAAGGTAGTTCGCAAGGAGAATCCGTTTCCACTGATCTGTGGCCGGGTTTGTACTAATCCCTGTGAACTTAATTGTAAAGCTGGTGATGGCAGTGATCCGATCGCGATCCGGTTACTGAAACGATTCCTGGCTGATTATGAGTATGAGCATGGATTATTTGTCGAAGAAGAGGTTAAGGAGAAACAAGTAGCAAAGATAGCCATAATCGGTTCCGGACCCGGTGGTCTTACCTGTGGTTATTACCTGGCACTTGAGGGTTATCAGGTCACAGTTTTCGAAAGCCAATCTGAACCAGGCGGTATGCTGGTTCTGGGTATTCCCGAATTCCGTTTGCCACGTGATATTCTGAATTTTGAAATCGATAATATACGTAAAGTGGGAGTCGATATACGAACCGGTGTTACAATCGGGAAAGATATCTCTCTGGAGCAGCTCAAGGAGGATTATGATGCCATCTATATTGGCGCTGGAGCTCATAAATCCCTACATATGAAAATACCAGGGGAAAATGTTGCCGGTGTGCAGAACGCCGTGGAATTCCTGCGGGCTTTCAATACTGGTCAAAAGATAGAAGTTGGTGAAAAGGTATTGGTGGTGGGAGGAGGAAATTCAGCCATCGATGCCGCCCGCGTAATTAATCGCCTGGGCAAAGATACACGAATCATTTACCGTCGAACAAAGCCGGAAATGCCGGCCATTATGACCGAGATTGATGGAGCTATTGCAGAGGGAATTGATATCCGTTATCTGACGAATCCGGTGCAGGTAATATCATCCTCTGGCCGCGTCAAGGCTGTAAAATGTATTGAGATGCAATTAGGTGCTGTTGATGACAGTGGACGTCCCAAGCCAGTCCCGGTTCCCGATTCGGAGTTCACCATTGAAGCAGACACCCTGATTATGGCCATCAGTACTGAACCGGATCTGTCATTTATACCGGAGCAGCATAATTTTCAGATCTCAGATTGGAATACGCTGGAAGTGAATCGGGAAACACTTGAAACAGGAGTCGATGGGATTTTTGCCGGTGGAGATGTGGTGACCAGTCCCAACACTGTCGCAGAAGCAATTGGCCATGGTAAGCTGGCAGCCCGGATGATTGATAAATACATCCGTGGTGAAGCGCTGGAGCGTGAATATCATGTTACCCGGCCAGCCCTGCGGATTGACCCAATTGAATTGACCGACGATGAAATTGAGCATTTGCAGAAACCTGAGATCCCGCTACGCCCCGTGCCGGATCGCGTCGGGAATTTCTCTGAAGTTGAACTGGGTTTTACGGAAACACAGGCGATTGCTGAGGCTAGGCGTTGTTTACGGTGTGATCTGGAAATAGCCGATTGAGAAGCAGGAGATGAAGTGAAAATAGAACAAATAATCGAGATCCTAAATGGAGAATTGCTTGCTGGCGAGGAGTTCATCAAGGAAAATATTAAAATGGCCTGCGGTAGTGACCTCATGAGCGATGTTCTTTCCTACATAAAAGCCGATAGCACCATTCTTCTGACAGGCCTGACAGCCCCACAGGTGATTTACACTTCCGATACGGCTGATATTAGGACGATTTGCTTTGTGCGGGGTAAACGTCCCGGGCCAGACCTTATTAAATTGGCCGAAGAACGGGAAATGATCCTGATCTGTGCCGACCTGCCCATGTTTGAGGCTTGCGGTAGATTATATAAAGCAGGATTGAAAGGTTGCTCAGAACATGCAGGATAACGGTACATCCCTGATTATCCAGGAACTGGGTTATGAACTGAAAATTGGTGATGCCATGACTAAAAATCCGATTGTTGTTTCATCGGATTCGATGATGAGCGAAGTGCGGACACTGTTGAAAGAAAAACGGATTTCGGGACTGCCTGTGGTTAAGGACAAAGCCTTAATCGGCATGGTTAGCATTGAAAATCTCATCAATTGTCTCATTGAGAGCTGTGAGGATCGTGTAGTCGGTACTAATATGACTTCAGAGGTTCAAACCCTGTATAAAGATGAACCGCTCCGTTATGCTATCGCGAAATTTGAGACGAGCGGGTATGGAAGATTTCCGGTGATCAACCGTGAAACCGGGCATTTAGTCGGAATTCTGACAAAAGGCGATATTATTAAATGCGTGCTGAATAAACTTGAGCATGATTTCCATAAGGAGGAGATATCCCGGTATCGTGCCCGGCATATCTTCGAGGATATAAAGTCCGATCGGACCTCTATGTTATTCACATACCAGGTTAAAGGTGGCGAATATAATACAGCCGGACAGCAGAGTGGATATCTGAAAAAGAATTTACTGCGGCTCGGGATCTACCCGGATTTATCACGGCGGGTAGCCATTGCTGCCTGTGAAGCGGAGATGAATATCATCATTTTCACCGATGGAGGGGAATTGAAAGTTCGTGTTGAAGAGGACAGAATTCAAGTTAATGCAATGGACCTGGGACCAGGGATTCCCGATGTTGAACAGGCCATGCGAGCCGGTTTTTCGACAGCTCCCGACTGGGTGAGGGACATCGGCTTCGGAGCTGGGATGGGTTTGCCGAATATTAAAAAATGTTCCGATGAAATGCGGATTGAGTCACAGATTGGAAGGGGGACCAATCTGGAGTTTGTAGTAAATACTTGATTATGCAGTTACGAGAAATAATTAAACAACTGGATTTGCAGATTATCACTGGAGCAGATCTGCTGGAGCGGGAAGTGACGGGTTGTTATGTCAGCGACATGCTAAGCGATGTAATTGCACATGCCGACAGCGGTGATATCTGGATTACACTGCAAGTACACCTTAATGTAATAGCAGTAGCCAGCGTGAAAGGAATAGCAGCTATACTTATCGTCAACGATCGTAGCCTCGATGATGAAACAATCAAAAAAGCGCATGAGGAACAAGTTCCGGTCCTGGTAACTGCCTTAAATGCCTTTCAGATTGCCGGAAGGTTATACCAGCTCGGTCTGGGTGAATAATATGCGCGTGTACAGGTCCGATCTGCATATCCACTCTTGTCTCTCACCTTGTGCCGGGGATGAAATGACTCCGCTCAATATTGTACAGGGAGCCAAGAATTGTGGGTTGGACATTATTGGAATCTGTGATCACAACTCCTGTGAAAATGTACCCTACATCAAGGAATCAGCCAAAAACGAAGGTATCTGGGTGACAGGAGGTATTGAGGTTACCACGCGTGAAGAGGTGCACATACTGGCCTATTTTGAAAATGAAGAGAAATTATTTGCAATGCAGACATTTATCTATGAAAACCTGCCTGGTACTAACGATGAGAATTATTTTGGTAGCCAGTTTGTCGTTAATGAAAAGGATGAAATTATTGCTAATAATGAACACCTGTTGATCGGAGCCACTGATCTGCCGATCGGAAGTGTTGTGGAATTAATTCATAGTTTAAACGGACTGGCTATCGCGTCGCATATCGACCGGGAAGGATTTGGGATTTTAGGGCAGCTAGGTTTTGTGCCAGAGGACTTGGATTTGAATGGCTATGAAGTTTCATCCAAAGATAAAATAGATACTTATCATGGCACCTATGGGCCATTGGTTACCTTTTCCGATGCCCATCAACTGGTTGATATCGGTCGCAGCAGCACTGATTTTATTATGGCCGATGTAAATCTGGAGGAAATGTACAAAGCGCTCTGTGGAATTGATGGAAGGAGAATTAACGCCTGATGGAAGACCTGTCACTTCACATTCTGGATATTGCAGAGAATTCCTTACGAGCCGGGGCCAAAAAGGTGAAAATACGTCTGATTGAAAATAAAAATGATGATTTACTAAAACTTGAAATTGAAGATGATGGCAGCGGAATGGATAATTGCGTTCTGAAACAGGCCCGCGATCCGTTTTTCTCAACCAAGAACGGTAAGAAATTTGGGCTGGGATTAGCCCTGCTATCTCAGGCTGCTGAAGAAACCGGTGGCGATATGGAAATTCGAACGAAGGAAAATAATGGTACCAGGATTATTGCCCAGTTTCATCAATCTAATATTGATATGATACCGATAGGCGATATTGCTGCTACGATCAAGGTTCTTACGACAGCCTACCCGGAAGTGAAATTTTCATTTAAACGAATTATCAATGAATGAGGCAGTTGATGGAATTGACTATCAACGATAAAAGTATTGAGTTTTCCGAAGGATCAACACTGCTGGAATGTGTGTCCGATGCCGGAGTAAATATACCTACCTTGTGCTCCCATAAAGCTCTATCACCCTATGGTGCCTGTCGACTTTGCCTGGTGGAGGTATCTCAGAATGGATCGTCTTCAATTCAAGCTGCCTGTACCTACCCGGCATTACCTGACCTGCTAGTCCGTACTGATACTGAGCAAGTCATCAAGACCCGCAAAATGATGATTGAATTGCTGTTGGCCCGTTGTCCTGGATCTGAACAGATACAAAAACTGGCGGCTGAACACGGAATTACCGAATCTAGAATCCCTCCCAAAGATGACGATTGTTATC
This sequence comes from uncultured bacterium, assembly GCA_964439935.1. Lineage (GTDB taxonomy): Bacteria > Fidelibacterota > Marinisomatia > Marinisomatales > TCS56 > JABMQW01. Next base: position 72,133 of record CAYTPW010000001.1, read on the forward strand.
TCTGCGGGTTGTGTGTGCGGATGTGCCATGAAAGAATGGGTATCGGAGCGATAAATTTCGTTAATCGTGGCTATCAGCGCAAGGTCAGCCCGCCTTTTGATATGCTCACCGAAGTATGCCAGACCTGTGGTGCTTGTGCCCATATCTGTCCTACCAACCGTATCGACCTTGGTGATCTTACCGCTAACCGGCCGATCCCTATCTTAGATGAGTATAACTCCGGTTTGAATGATCGCTCGGCGATTTACATTCCATATCCCCAGGCCGTTCCCAATAAGGCTGTGATCGATGATGAATTCTGTGTACACCTGTTGAAAGAAGAGTGCGAGATATGTAATGAATTCTGCGAGGCTGACGCTATCGATTATGATCAGCGGGAGGAATCGATTGAACTCGATGTCGGAGCTGTTGTTTTCACACCTGGTTTTAAATTGTTTGATCCCGGTCAAAAAGAGGAATTGGGGTACAATCAATATCCCAATGTGGTCTCAGCCCTTGAATTTGAAAGGATTCTCTCGGCATCCGGCCCCTACCTGGGAAAGGTTTTGCGGCCCTCGGATAACAATGCTCCACGTAAAATTGCTTTTTTGCAATGTGTCGGATCGCGTGATCATGAACGCGATTATTGTTCATCGGTATGCTGCATGTATGCTACTAAAGAGGCAATAATTGCCAAGGAACATTCTGGAGATGATCTGGAATGCGACATTTTTTATATGGATATGCGTGCTTTCAGCAAGGGCTTCGATGAATATTACCAAAGGGCTAAAACCAGTGGCGTGAATTATATCAGATGCCGCGTACCAGTTGTGTCCGAAGATCCGCATACCAACAATCTTATAATTAAATATTTGGCTGAAGGCGATAAAATAAAAACCCGGGAATATGATCTGGTGGTCCTGTCACTAGGCATGCTGCCGCCTGCTGCATTGACTGAAGTTGCTGACAAGTTTGATATCGCTTTGAACGAGCAGGACTTCTGTCAGACAGCAACATTCAAACCGATCGAGACTAGCCGTGATGGGATTTATGTTGCCGGTCCGGTGAATGAACCCAAGGATATCCCCGAGACAGTTATGCAGGCCTCAGGGGCAGCCTCAAAAGTATTATCGCTACTCAAGGATTCCCGGGGTAGCCAGATTACCACCCGGGAATATCCACCAGAAATCGATGTAATCAACCAGGAACCACGCGTTGGAGTTTTCGTCTGCCACTGCGGGTCCAATATTGCCGGTGTAGTCAATTTACCAGCGGTCACAGAATATGCTAATACCCTACCCGATGTTGTATATGCCGAGAGTAATCTGTATACCTGTTCCAATGATACCCAGGAAGCCATTAAGGAAAAAATACAGGAACATGCACTGAACCGGGTTGTCGTTGCTTCCTGTACCCCGCGTACTCATGAACCGTTGTTTCGAAATACACTGCGGGAAATCGGATTGAATCCCTACCTGTTTGAAATGGCCAATATTCGTGATCAGTGCTCATGGGTGCATATGCATGAACCGGAGAAGGCCACTGAGAAATCCAAAGATCTGGTAAGTATGGCAGTGGCCAAAGCTCGATTGCTGGAGCCACTACAGAAACGATCACTGTCTATTGATAAAGCTGCGCTGGTCATCGGTGCTGGACTGGCGGGCATGACAGCGGCATTGGAACTGGCAAATCAAGGCTTCGAAGTGCATTTGGTAGAGCTAGAGAAAGAACTGGGTGGTAACCTGCGACATATTCACTATCTGTTGAATGGTGATGATCCACAGTCAGAATTGAAAACACTGGTCAGTTCGGTAAAAGCAGCTGATAGTATCCAATTACATACCGCTACAAAGATTGAGAACATTGAAGGATCGATCGGAAATTTCAAGACGCAATTGGTTAAAAACGGCAGTTCAGAATTGATCAAGCATGGTATTGTTATTGTCGCTACCGGTGCCAGCGAATACCAACCCCAGGAATATCTTTATGGTCAAAGTCAAAATGTTTTGACGCAACGGGAACTTGAGCGTCGTCTTTCTGCAAACGGAGGGTGGAAAGCTCCAGCAATGGACCAGGCTAAGACGGTTGTCATGATTCAGTGTGTAGGTTCCCGCTGTGAGGAACGGCAATATTGTTCCAGAGTGTGCTGTTCGGAAGCGATAAAGAACGCTTTAAAAATCAAGGATCAGGGATCGGATACCAATGTTTACATCCTCTGTCGTGATGTCAGAACATATGGTTTTAAGGAAAGCTATTATACCAGAGCACGAGAGCAAGGTGTAGTATTTATCAGATATGAGGAAGAGCGTAAACCGACAGTATCGAAAAATGGTAACGGCTTGACGGTTGAGGTATTTGATCAGATATTGGGCTCAGCAGTAGACATATCAGCAGATATGGTAGTCTTGTCTACCGGTGTAATCCCCGGAGCTGAAAATGAAAGAATCGCTCAATTGCTAAAGGTTCCATTGGGCAGCGATGGCTTCTTCCTGGAAGCGCACATGAAATTGCGACCGGTTGATTTTGCCACCGAGGGTGTTTTTCTATGCGGCATGGCTCATTCAGCCAAGACAATTGAGGAAAGCATAATGCAAGCTCAAGCCGCTGCATCCCGGGCGGCAACGATCTTAACCAAAGATTCAATCGAGCTGGAAGCCACTATCTCGCAAGTGGTGGATGCCAATTGTGATGGCTGTGCCTATTGTATTGAACCGTGTCCCTATACCGCAATCACTCTAATCGAGTACATGCGTAAGGGGGCTGTTAAGAAGACCGTTGAGGTCAACGAATCGCTTTGTAAAGGGTGTGGTGGCTGCCAGGCGACCTGTCCAAAGCAGGGAATATTAGTACGGGGCTTCAAACTTGAGCAGATCACAGCTCAGGTTGAAGCAGCTCTAGGAGTTTGATGATGAATGCTGAATTTGAACCAAAGATAATTGCTTTTTGCTGTAACTGGTGTTCGTATGCCGGTGCTGACCTAGCCGGTGTTTCTCGATTGCAATATCCTCCCAATGTCAGGATTATCCGTGTGATGTGTTCCAGCATGGTCCACCCCAACCTGATCATCGAAGCCCTGACCAAAGGTGCCGATGGGGTGATTATCTGTGGCTGTCATATCGGTGACTGCCATTATATTGAAGGAAACAAGACCACGGAAAGGCGGTCTGAGGCGATTGAACTACTGCTGGAGGATTTCGGTCTAGAGCCGGAGCGATTTCGAATTGAGTGGGTGTCGGCCTCAGAAGGGCCCCGTTTCGCACAGGTGATGAAGGATATGGTAGAAACTATTCAATCAGTAGGACCGAGTCCTTATGCTTACTAGTGGAAAATTATTCAATCCATTCAGGGCAGGAGGTTAGCCAGTGGAAAATTTTAAAATTATTGCAGGCAAGAAATATATGTGGGATGGTGAAGAATATGATTCCCAATCAACAGCCCAGAATAATCAGATAAAATATGACAATGATGGTTTTGAAACACAATTGATCAAAGTGGATGGAGTGCATCGGCTTTACTCACGCCGGGTAGTAGCTGAAATAATCGTTGAAGGCGGTGTTAGCTGATGAAATCAGATATGAGTAATTAATGCAGAAAATAGGAGGCAATTAAAATGGCTAAAGTAGCTGAAGAGTGGTTGAACATCTGTGGCGGATGTGAAGTGGCCATTCTGGACTTAGGAGAAAAACTGCTGGAAGTCCTGCCCTCGCTTGAGTTTGTCCATATGCCGGTTCTGATGGACCATAAGTATTTTGGTCAGACCGGTGAACGGGATGAGCTTGAGATTCCTGAAGCCGATGTAGGAATGATTTCCGGCGGAATCAGGAATGAGAAGGAAAAACATGTGGCTGAGGAGATGCGTCGCAAATGCGGTACGTTGATTGCGCTTGGTTCCTGTGCCTGTTTCGGGGGAATTCCAGCCCTGGCTAACATGTATAATCTGGAAGAGTTGTATGATAAAGTCTACCGCGATTCCAAAACGACCGAGTCAGCAGATACACCTACTGATGGGTTACCGGTGTTGACCGATAGGGTGTATGCCCTCAGTGAAGTGGTAGATGTAGATCTGCAGTTACCCGGTTGCCCGATGAATCCGGTCATAATCCTGGAAGCATTATCAGCCCTGCTGGAAGGTAAACCATTTGAATTACCGGAACGTAGTGTCTGCGATGATTGCCCCACCAAGCGGGAAGAAAAAAGTGATGTTGGTTTGAAGCGCCCGCTCCAGGATGCGGAATTTGTTCCGGAAGATTACAGTTCCATGCGCTGTCTAAATGAGCAGGGCATCCTCTGCCTGGGACCGGTGACCAGATCGGGTTGCGGCAAACAGTTCAATGGAGAAGAAATAGTACCTCGTTGCATCAAGGGTTTTATGCCCTGTCGTGGTTGTTTCGGACCGATCCGAGAAGGCGCAAATCCGTTGATAGATATGATGACGGCCCTGTCCAGCATTGGATTGGATGCTAAACTGGTTGAAGACCGCCGGGCATTACTGAACCGCTATATCGGCGGTCAAAATCGTCTGAGACCATTACCGGTAAGGAGGTAAGTCATGGCAAAAATGATTGAAATACAACCTGTTTCCCGTATCGAAGGTCACGCCAAGATATCGATTCAATTAGATGATGCTGGAAATGTGGCCGATACCAAGGTGCGCGTGGTGGAACTGCGCGGGTTTGAAAAATTCTGCATTGGTCGACCGGTGGAAGAACTGCCCCGGATTGTCACCAGTATATGTGGCGTTTGTCCCTGGTCCCATCACCTTGCATCGGCGAAAGCCAATGATGCCGTGTTTGGAGTGGAGATCCCTCCAACTGCGAAAAAACTGAGGGACTTGTGTAACAGTATCGCTTACACTGAGGAGCACATTCTGCACTTCTTTTTCCTGTCGGGCCCCGATTTTGTGATGGGTCCTGATTCGGACTACTCGGTACGTAATGTTTTCGGTATCGCCCAGGCCAATCCGGAGATCGGCCAAAAAGTAATTCGTAACCGGCACCTGGGAACACAAATGCTGGAGATCATCTCCGGAAAATCGATTCATCCGGTTACTGCCGTTCCCGGTGGGTTCAGCAAACCGCTGACCGAAAAGGAAAGAGCTGAAATGCTTCCCATGGCCAATGAAGTGCTTGAATTTACGAAATTCACAATGGGTTTTGCCAAGGAGAACATTTTCCCCAAATACCTTGATACTGTCAAGAGCCTGGGAGTGATCAACACCGGTTTCCTCGGAACGGTTACCGATGATGGGACGCTTAATCTCTATGACGGCAAACTGCGGTTGATGAAACCGGATGGAACCTACGATGACTTTGCCTACGAGCAGTATACCGACTTTATCTCGGAGAAAGTAGAAGACTGGTCCTACCTGAAATTTCCCTATGCCAAGGCCTGGGGCGATGGTTTCTCTATGGATAATGCCAATCCTCTTGGAATCTACCGGACCAATGCTTTAGCCCGGATCAATGTTGCCGATCGGATGGCCACCCCGCTGGCTCAGGCTGAATTCGAAGAATTCCGTTCTCAGTTTGGTCGTCCGGCTCAACTGACCCTGCTGTATCACTGGGCGCGGCTGATCGAATTACTGTACAATGCCGAACATATGGTTGAATTGCTGAATGATCCTGAGATCACCAACCGGGATACTAGGATTCCGGTGACCCCCAGGGAGGCTAGGGGAATTGGCTGTGTTGAGGCGCCTCGTGGTACGTTGATCCATGATTATGAGACCGATGAAAAAGGCTTGATCACTAATCTGAATCTGATCGTTGGTACAACTCATAATAATGCGCCGATCAATATGTCCGTTGATCAAGCGGCCAAGTCTCTGATTAAGGATGGTATTTATGATCAGGGAATCCTGAATAAAGTTGAAATGGCGATTCGGGCGTATGATCCCTGCCTATCATGCGCTACCCATAGCCTTAACGGGAGAATTGCCGTACAAATTGATATACTGAATAGTAATGGTACATTGATGGAGACGCTCACTGGCTGAATGTGAGTGAGAGAAGCAGGGGTAAATTGGATTGTCTTTACCCCTGCTTCAACAATTATTGAACTGATCACAGATGGATTTCCTTGACTGTAAAACGTTGGTGCTTGGTTGTGGGAACGTGCTGTTTGGTGATGATGGTTTTGGTCCTGCGGTAGTCGATTGTCTACTGGAGAACTATCCATTGCCACCGGATGTTTGCGTTCTAAATGCTGGAATAAGTGTCCGGGATATTTTATTTACAATTGTTCTGAGTGAAAAGCGCCCAGACAAAATTGTAATCATTGATGCCGTTGATGCCGGTAAACCGGCTGGGCAAATATTTGAGTTGGGTATTGATCAATTACCGGAAGTGAAGATTGATGATTTTTCCATGCATCAATTACCCACCTCCAATCTGCTCAAGGAAATAAACGAATACTGTGATATAGAAGTGAAAATATTATCTGCTCAGATTCAACACATTCCCGATCATGTACACCCAGGTTTGTCAACCATCATTAGTACGGCTGTTCCTGCTGCATGTAAGCAAATTATTGCATTGGTTGGGAAGATCGGATAATCGACTATCGTTAATGGGCTTAAGAACAAAGACATGAAGAATAAACCAACAGGTGGAAATTTAGATCAGTCGCTAAGCAAACAATTGATTAAGGATGTAAAGAATAATTCTGAGTTGGAAATAGCTTCTGAAACCTTCGCCATACTCGGCAATTTGTCTTGCCTTCGTGTTCTTTATATTTTATCAGAAACAGGTCAATGCTGCGTGAATCATATCGCAGGGATTTTGGACATGAGTAATTCGAATGTTTCTCAAATATTACGTAAAATGCGAGATCGCCGGCTAGTAAAGAAAAAACGCGATGGACTAAATATTTACTACTCGATTTCACCTGGTAAAGGGATTAATAAAGCCTGTAAAATCGCCGAAAAGTTCTTAGGAACTGACTCAGAGTTTTAACTCAACGCACTGCCCTGTGTGACCGGCTCCCTGGAACTTTAACCGGTAAGAATGCAAGTTTTCGCATAAACTCTCACAAATAGCGGGTGTGAATGTCCAGTATCTAAATCCCGTACTTTATTTATTCTTTCTACCCCCCTAATTCCCAAGAACTTCTATTCGATTTTGGCAGTGTCAAAAACGGCGGTTTATGGGACCCCAAAGGGTGGCCATTCGACCACCCTTTGGTAGAGAGGATTAGAGATTATAGATCATTTTAATAATATCATCTTGCGGGTCTGTACAAAACCAAGTCCAGAGCCAGTCGAAGAATTCCCAGCTCCGATTGCATCGGGATCGTAGATCCTGATCTGGTAGATGTATATCCCACTAGAGATATTAGTAGCGTCCCATTGTACTGATTTAAAGCCTGCATCCTGTATTTCGGATAGTAAAGTTGTCACTTCCCTTCCTATTAGGTCGTAGATAATGATTTGTATTTCTGATCTCTGTGGTAAATCATATTGGATCGTTGTAATTGGATTGAAAGGGTTGGGATAGGCTGCATACAGCTGAAAGCGAAGTGGCAGCTCTGCAGGACTGACACCCAGCAATATCATGCTGTAATACTCTACTGCACCACTGTAGCTTACATCTGCTAAACGGTAATTATAAGTGTAACCCGGTTCAACTGTTTCATCCGTAAAGTTGTATTCGGTGGGATAAGTGGCACTACCTTGTCCCTGAAGACCGGGATGGATGAGATAGCTGGCGATTTCTATCCAATCTGTTTCCTGTTCCCGGCGTTCCAGGATAAAACCAAGGTTCTCGATCTCGCTCTCGGTAATCCAAGTGATATCAATAGCATCACTGCGTGTGGAAGTGGCGCTGAATGGAGAGAGCTCTACCGGTAGAGAATAATCACCACCGCCAAATGTCCAGGTCTCATCATCCGACGAACCGTCGAAACCACCAAAAAGGACAAGGTAACTGTCGCCGCTCATGCTGGTCTCACTGATAGCATGATCCATACGGGCAGAGGGCTGGCTGGAATTAGAATCCTAAGTCCAATTATTTTCGCTCAGATCGTAGAGCCAGGTTTCATTATCGTATGATCCGTCGTGTCCACCGAAAATCAGCACCTGGTCCCCGCCAATATAAGCTGCTACATGGTAGCTGCGTGCCGATGGTTTACTGGCGGGTGATTTATTGGTCCAGGTATTTTCGCTGAGATCGTAAACCCAGGTCTCGTTGTCAATGGCACCGTCATTTCCGGCGAACAGCAAAACCTGATAATCGCCGATATAAGCCAAAGTGTGCCGGTAACGACCGGAAGGTTTCGATGATGGGCTTTGTTGAGTCCAGTCATCGGCAGCATCTATATAGCTAACTGAGAGAATAAATGATAAGCAGAAAATATAAATAAATGTTTTCCCAGATTGGCAGCATTTTCTATTTCGTACTAACATTCAAGTCGTATCCTTCTAATTATTATTTTTCAACCAATCAGGAAGAGCACCGAATCAGAGATTTAGAAACCGTAAAATACGGAAGTACTGTATTAATCGTACGATAAGTGTGAAAATTCTTATATTAAAGGTAGTGTTTTGAATTGAGTTAATCAAGGGATGTTGGAATAGTAATCCATTGTATCAAACCCCTTACCTTCTTGGTATTCTCAAGCTCGAATTGTCCCAATAAAGTCTCAGCGATTTTGATTATAGGCAGTGTCAACAACATTTGTTTATTGACAGAAAAAAGGCAGCCAAATGACTGCCTGTGAATTGAGAATCATTGCTATCCTATTCCAACAATACCATTTGCTTCGTCTGGAAAAAATTACCGGCTTTGATCCGATAGAAATACATTCCTGCGCTGACTGGTTGCCCCAGGTTATTAGTGGCATCCCATTGTACTGATTTTTCTCCGGCCTCCTCGACTCTGCTGACTAGGGTTATTACTTCCCTGCCTAACAGATCGTACACGGACAGATTTACATAAGCCTGCTCCGGCAGTTCGTAGCGGATTATTGTGGTCGGATTGAAGGGATTGGGATGGTTCTGAGCCAGATAAAATCTGTCTAGTGTCAACGAATTCATGATAGAAACTTGAGTATATGGAATAGTAAACTCGTCACTCACACCTACACCGCAATGGATTATCTCTGCTAAATTTGAGACAGTTGCAACCGTTGCTTTTACTACATTACTCATAAATCGGAAATTAAGTGTACCCAGGGTGTCACTCGGGCTATGATAATTAAAGTTTCTAAATTCACTACCATCGGTAAGCATTAGAGCTCTGTAACCGGCATCCCAAAATGGAGCGTGGTCACTTCTTCTGAGATCGGGAGCAATTTCACCATTGCCGGGTACCGCAAGTGAAATAACCCGAAGCTCAGGAACATAAAGATCAGCATAGTTATCAAATTGAGATTTGAGAGAATTTGAATTTACATTAGCAATATTTGAGATATAATTCCCTCGATAATCATGAGCTGCAATACTGTCAATGGCAGCGGGAAAAAGAATATCAAAACCGACCGGAATTAATTGACTTCCAGGTTCATCACTGTAATATCCGATCATTTCAAAGTTAAATACACCTTCAATTTGTTCATTAGCTTGTAATCCCTCAGAAACATAACGAGAGCTTCCGATGAGACCAGTTTCTTCAAGATCAAAACTGATAAACTTAATTGTATGCTTGAAATTGTACTGCGCTAAAACTCTCATAGCTTCCAGCATACCTACAACGCCTGATCCGTTATCGTCTGCTCCCGGGGTATTTGATACTGTATCAAAATGACCATCAATTATAAAAACTATTTCCTCTTCAGTTTGTCCAGGCAATCGGCCGATCAGATTTACCGCTTCATAATTCCCATACGAAAATTCATGTCGGCTTACCTGTAAACTATTTTGAACAAACTGACTTTCAATAAAGCTAATAGTGCTATCGAGATGGCTGATACCGGCGGTTCGATGTCTGACACCTTCAATTACCGTTAAATCGCTTAGTAGGTTTAAACTATCAACGGTTGCTACTATATCTGAAATATTTATTTCATATAGATCATCCGCTACAATTTTCGCTCTGCATACATTTGTTGAATCAGCAGTGTAATGCCAGAATACTTGTTTCTGAGTACCAGAAAGAATGGGATATCCAATATCTCCAGTAGTGGAATCTCCATTAAATAGATAGGTCAGCCCATTATCGTTAGAAATTTTGAGAGACACCGACATGGTGTCATTTTCATCATCCCATAAATTAAAGCTGATCGCCACAATACTATTTTGTGTATCCACTTGAGCCGTAATATTGCTGACTACGGGTAGGGTATTTTGTGCCCAAACTTGACAAAGTAAAACAACATTGAATATATAGCCTAACAATACGAAATTGAAAAAATGTCGATCAATTTCTTTATTCGCCTTAGATGCTAATAAGGTTAGTCTCATTATTTCTCCACAGATGATTAATTATTTCGCATTAATTAAATTGTCATATGTAATTCTTCAAATAGGTAGAACAGCCAAAACCATCAATTAGACTATACCTCAATCTATAATAAACAGTTATATATATCCAATCTGTAAACGGATTTAATATTGATCTTGTGTCCATTGCAACCCCCTAATTTTGTCATTGGAAATTCTCAATCAAACCCATACCCGCTGGGTACTCCCCAGCCATCAAATTCCCAAAAACGTACAATCAATTCTGATTATTGGAATGCCATAGCATTTTAATATTATTTTTTTATCGCCTACATTAAAGGGAATTCGGCTAAAATATTGCTAACAAGATCGTATTATCCTATTTGATATTTAACTATTAGACAATAAATTGACAGTGTGGGGAAGAAATACAACGGGAATGATTCTGAGCTGCAAGTATTAGATGCGTGGATAAAATTATCGCGAGCTACCAATACAGTCTTAAAATATATTCGTCCAACAATTGAGAACAGCGGATTCACCATATCCCAGTTTGGAGTATTAGAATTATTGTTACATCGCGGGCCCCAAACCCAAAAAACTATCAGTGGCAAACTCCTGATCAGTGCCGGGAATATGGTTACCGTAATAGACAATCTGGAACGCGCTGGATTAGTTTCAAGACGTCCCTATCCTGGAGACAGAAGATCATATTTAATACATCTGGAAAACAAAGGTAATAAACTGATTACCAGGACATTTAAAGAGCATTTAAAAGATTTAATGGCCGTTTTTGATGTTTTAACCGACGCTGAAAAATCAGAATTAGGCCGATTAAGCAAGAAATTAGGAGTCACATTTAACAAAAGGAGTGATACGCTGGTAATAAAGAAGGCAGCCAAAATACTACCTTCATAGTCCTCAACAGTGTTAGATTATTTCAGCAGTATCATCTTTCTGGTCTGAACGAATCCGCCTGCTCTTATTTGATAAAAATACACTCCACTTGAGACATTAGTAGCATCCCATTGGACCGATTTATATCCCGCGTCCTGGATTTCTGACAACAGTGTAGCCATCTTTCTACCCACCAGGTTGCATATTATTATTTGGACATTCGATCTTTGGGGCAATTCATATTGGATTGTAGTGATAGGATTGAAAGGATTGGGATAGTTTTGCAGTAATGCAAATTTTGTCGGAATTCCTATTTCGTCATCAATTGACAAAACAGTGGCATCAACAACATCAGAGTATTCACTTTCATTACCATTGAAATCAATGGCTGAGAGGATGTAGTAATAAGTTATCCCGATTTCTACATCGCTGTCGATGAAGGTTGTTTCGATGGTTTCGGCGAATGACTCCATTCCGGTGGGATCAAAATCAGGTGTCAGACTGCGGTAGATCTTAAAGTAATTGAAATCTTCATCAATCGGAGAATCCCAGCTCAAATCAACTGCGTTTTCTGTCGTTGCCAACGCCAGTAATCCCGTAGGTACGGCCGGAGCCAGGTTGTCCACCGAATAGCCGGAATCGACTGCGGATTCAAAAAACAGCTCCGGGTCGGCGGTATGAGCCGTGACCATGAACTTGCTCCAAAATATCCCCTCATCCGTGGAATCAGCAAAAGTGTGGGCTAGGTAAATGTATTCATCGTCCTGGATGGCTGGAACATTACCTAAAGAAACCCACTCGTCGTCAGGGTTCAGTTCCCAGATGCCATACTGAGTGATCTCACCCAGCGAATCATACCCACTGGATATCCAATCCAAAAAGACCCAACCACCTTGATCTTCAGGAACGTCGGTGATTGAAATAATTAAAGGTATTGGATCAACACCAACTCCATCCAGGGTAACACTGACACTGCCGCTATCACTCTCAATTTCCAGCACAGCGCTGAAACTACCCACTCCATCCGGTGAAAAGCTAACCGCCAGGATTTGACTATCATCGGGCGCTAATGTGAATGTTGTGGTATCCACATCAAATTTGCTGGAATCAGCGCCGGTGATTGCGATTAAAGACACATTCAGATCGGCGGTTCCCGTATTGGCAACTGTCACCTGTTCGGTTGCCGTGTCACCTTCAGGGATCGCTCCAAAATCAATTGTGAGAGGAGTCACTGATAGTACCGGGAATGCAATACCATTTCCAAATAAGGCAATGTCCGCATCTCCTCCATCGCTATCTATTTCAAGGATAGCACTTAAACTGTCTACATAATCTGGTGTAAAACTGACCTCCAGCATTTGACTGGTACCCGGTTCTAATGTGAATGGTATCGTTGTATAAGGTACCATGGCTAGGTTAAAATTTTCCGGGGCGTCTCCCGTGAAGGCGATATACAAAACAGTTAAGTCGGCATTCCCTGTATTACTCACGGTTACCAGTTCGGTTGCCGTCTCCTCAATGATCACATCACCAAAATCAATAGAGTCAAGGGAAACAGAAAGTACAGGTGATCCATAGGGCCAATAGGATTCCAGCCAGGTTGGATCCTTTGAATCGACGCCGACGGTTGAGCCCAATTGTCCATCATTTCCATTGACAGACCAATCCACAAGTGTCTGCCCATTTCCCTCATCCATCCGCCAGTATCCTGCTAAGCCTTCTTCATCGCCATCCAGAAGATGACTCATATCGGCTTGAATTTCTTCCTGTGTGCGGGCGTAATTCCAGATGCGGACTTCGTCTATATTGCCATCGAAATAATAAATGGAAGGTAGCCTTCTACCTATTTGTAAATTCCCTGTTGTAACATTAATAGGTTGAGTGAAGTCTTCCTCATTTTCGATGACACCGTCAATATATTGTTTCACAATGCCCTCAGTAATAGCATATGTAAATGCTATGTGTTTCCATTCTCCCCAATAGTTATATGGTGCAATAAAATGTACATTATTTAAATTAACTTGAAATCGATCGGTATCATCTCCAATAACCATACCGTAATAATTAAAATCCTTTTTACAGATCACATAACCGTTAATATCTTCATTTGCTTTTATCCATGCAGATATTGTGATAGCCTCAGTAATATCCAAACTCTCATTATTCCCACAATCAACGTAATCATCCACCCCATCAAACTCGAGTGCGTAATCGCCTGCGATTTCAAAGCCATTGCCCGTCAATTCAACACTGGCACTTCCACCATCGCTTATAAAATCCAGTAAAGCGTTAAAGCTGCCTGTATCATCCGGAGTAAAGCTAATGTCAAAAAATAGGCTATCACTGGGTACTAATGTGAATGGTGTTGTGCTAATATTGAAGTTTAATGAATCAATGCCACTTACTGCGATTGAAGAAACGTTCAAATCGGCGATTCCGGTGTTTTTTACTGCCAACTGTTTGGTTGTCGTCTCTCCAATTAAGACATAACTGAAATTAATTGAAAGAGGGGATACTGAAAGCTTAGCAGGCGTATATGGCCAGTCTGTTTCAGTCCACCCGGGGTCACTATCATCAACACCAGCAGCTGAACCCAACTGTCCATGATTTTCATTGCCTGAATAATCTATAACAGTCTGTCCTGCTCCTTCATCCATCCGGTAATAACCGACTAAACCTGCTTCCGTACCATCAAGGTGACTAAACATATCAGCTTGTATTTGAGCCTGGGTACGGGCAGTATCCCAGATGCGGACCTCATCAATTTGTCCGTTGAATTCCATCTCACTCCCATTCAAATAAGCCTGACCAATTTCAACATCATCATCCCGCACACTATTCGTTCCCGTTGCGTCTGTTCCAACAGACACACCATCAATATAAAAGGTAAGTGCGGATCCATCTCTAACTACTGCTACCTGATGCCATATACCATCTGCGATGTTTGTACCTGTATCATAAGTATTCTCTCCAGCACCCAACTCATCAAACCAGGCTAACTTACCGTTATAATTTGTCAGTATTATGTCCTGGGAGATCATATAATCCTGTCTGGTACCGATGATTGCTGGATCATAATACCTGAATGAAGAAGCCGTGTCTTGGGTTGTTCTGATCCAGGCGCTTATTGTGAAATCAACAACCCCATTCATTATCGGGCCGGTATTAACATAATCATCCACACCATCAAACTCGAGGGTATAATCGCCGGCGATCTCAAAGCCATTACCTGCTAGTGTAACGCTGGCATTTCCACCATAACTTTCAATATCCAGCGAAGCGCTGTAACTACCAGTATCATCTGGTGTGAAATTGATATCTAAAAACAGGCTGTCACCCGGACCTAACATGAATGCCGATGTGTCAACGCTGAAGATTAATGAATCAACGCCAGTGATTGTGATTGAGGATATATTCAGATCAGCCGTTCCAGTATTTTTAACTGTTAACTGTTTGGTTGTTGTCTCTTCAACTAAGACATAACTGAAATCAATTGAAAGAGGTGAAACGGAAAGTAAAGGAGCTGGAATTATGCCAGAGTATATATAAGCTGAGCCTGAGTTACTTCCATTGTCATCATCCATATAAGCACCCACAATAGCATAATCTCCGGAGATGGATACTGGACCTCCAAAATTATCAGATGCCGCTCCATCAGACGCAGTTAATTTTGTTTCTTCTATCCAGTTTGTGTCCGTACGTTTAAACACATAAGCTGAACCTGATCCATCTCCATTATCATCATCCTGATAAGCACCCACAATGGCATAACCGCCTGAAATAGAAACTGAATGTCCAAAATTGTCACCCGATGCTCCATCAGATGCTGTTAACTTTGCTTCCTGCGTCCAGTTTGTGCCTGTACGCTTAAACACATAGGCTGAACCTGATCCACTTCCATTGTCATCATCAGCAAAAGCACCCACAATCACATAATCGTCTGAGATAGATACTGATTTTCCAAAATTGTCACCCGATGCGCCATCATTAGCTGTTAATTTTGCTTCCTCAGTCCAACTTGTGTCTGTACGTTTAAACACATAAGCTGAACCTGATGAACCTCCATTGTCATCATCCTTATAAGCACCCACAATAACATAATCTCCGGAGATGGATACTGGATGTCCGAAATAATCATTTTCTGCTCCATCACTAGCTGTTAATTTTACTTCCTCAGCCCAACTTGTGTCTGTACGTTTAAACACATAAGCTGAACCTGAGTTACTTCCATTGTCATCATCCCTATGAGCATCCACAATAGCATAATCTCCGGAGATGGATACTGAATATCCAAACATATCATATTCTGCTCCATCAGATGCAGTCAACTTTGCTTCCTGCGTCCAGTTTGTGTCTGTACGTTTAAATACATAAGCTGAACCTGATCCATCTCCATTGTCATCATCACTAACAGCTCCCACAATGGCATAATCACCTGAGATAGAAACTGAATATCCAAAATCATCATCTGCTGCTGCATCAGATGCGGTTAATTTTGCTTCCTCAGCCCAACTTGTGCCGGTGCGTTTAAACACATAAGCTGAACCTGATGAGCTTCCATTATCATCATCCTTCTGAGCACCCACAATAGCATAATCTCCAGAGATGGATACTGAAAGTCCAAACCAATCATATTCTGCTCCATCAGATGCCGTGATTTTGAATTCATTAATTTGTGCGTATGCCAGCTGGTAGATTATCAGGATCGCTATTGAACAAATCATAAGGGTTTTTGTTAGTGTTTGCTTCTGCATGCTTGCCTCCCAATTGTTAACTACCTTGATGGAAGGAATCGGAGGAAGAAACTGAGGACCCGCTAATTACGTATGTACTAGACTAATCGAACTATAAGTACTTGGAAATATGTCCTGAAGGTAGTGCAAAGATTTGAGTTAATCAAGCAGAGTTGGAATGGTTGATCATCGTACCCAAACCCAGACCTTTTTTGTACTTCCAGCCTCCGAATTCCCAAAAACGTCAAATCGATTTTGATAATGGGCAGTGTTAAAACGGTGGTTGATGGTATGAAAAAGGTGTAGACAGTTCAATTATTACCAGCCAGATTCAACTATGAATTATCAGGTTAATTAGCTTAGAATTAATAGTTAATTATGAACTACAATCGAAAAAACTCGAACACTATACTTGGATTAACCAATAGGAGCGGTTCAGGAGACATAACCGTGTGCGATGGATACCTAAAATCATACCAGATTGGAATAGCCATTTTTAGACCTGTTCAGATAGCGTGGTTCATTTGGGTGGGGATCTTCATGTTGCGCTGTAGCACAATCGCAACTGAGTAATAACTGGATGAGACTCTAAGATCAATCTTAAATTAATAGATCAAATGATCGATCAGGTGAGTAGTACCACAAATTAGGAGGATTTGTCGATGAGAAAATTAGGATCCATTTTAATCTGTCTTTGTTTTATTCCGATGTTTGTTTCAGGCACCGAACCCTCAGCGGATTTTGAGAAAAACTGGCCGCAATGGCGGGGCCCTTCTGCCAATGGTGTGGCACCGTACGGTGATCCGCCTATAGAATGGAGTGAAACTAAAAACATTAAATGGAAAATCGATCTCCCGGGAATGGGTCATTCAACTCCGGTTATCTGGGGTAATCAGATTTTTGTTCTGACAGCCATCGAAACCGATAAAACAGTAGAGCCCGGGGAAGGTAAACAGACCAAAGCGAAACGAAGCATGATACCGTTTACTACCGGGACATCAAAAATTCATAAATTTGCAATATTTGCCATAAACCGTTCCGATGGGCAAATACTATGGCAACAATCAGCCCGTGAAGAGCTGCCGCATGAAGGTATCCAGAAAACTGCATCCTGGGCATCCAGCTCACCCGTCACAGATGGAGAACACGTTTACGCCTGTTTTGGTTCCAAAGGTTTGTTTTGCTATGATATGCAGGGTAATCTTAAATGGGAAAAAGATTTAGGCGACTTGAATATTATTAATAAGTGGGGCGGGGGCAGCTCGCCCGTACTTTATAATGATAAACTAATCGTTAAATGGGACCACCAGGACCAGTCATTTATAATTGTACTGGACAAGAACACCGGAAACGAGATTTGGAAAGTGGATCGCGATGAGAAAACTTCCTGGACCACGCCACTGGTCATTGAATACAATGGCCAACCACAGGTCATTACCAGCGCATCCAACCGGGTACGCAGTTATGATCTTACTACCGGAGACCTGCTCTGGGAAAGCAGTGGCTTGGCTGCCCCAGAGGTGATTCCGACACCGATTGCATCCGCTGACATGGTCTATGTTATGAGTGGCGGAATAATGAAAGCCAGTGAATTGCAGGCCATCAAATTGTCTGAAGCAAAGGGTAACATAGCCGGTTCTGCTGCGATTGTCTGGACACTGGATCGAGACACTCCCTATGTACCTTCACCGCTACTTTACGATAATAGGTTGTATTTTTCAAAAGGTAATGATGGAACCCTGGCCTGCTTTAATGCTGAAAGTGGGGAAGAGTATTATAGCCGTCAAAGGCAAAAAGGAGTTGGAAGTATTTACGCATCACCGGTAGGCGCCGGTGGGAGGATTTACATTACCAGCAGGAATGGTTCTACCATGGTCGTAAAGCATGCCACTCAATATGAAGTTCTGGCAGTAAACAAACTCGATGATAGATTTTCTGCATCACCGGTGGTTGTTGGCAATGAGTTATTTCTGCGCGGTGAGAAATATCTTTATTGTATATCAGAGTAATAATAAGGTTGGAATTTACCAGATTTCATTAAATACCATTGTGGACGCGTTCCAATCAATCTAAAATAGTCTTACGATCCCTTTGAGTAATTCCTGCCAATTGCCCGATTCTGGAAAACAATCGACTTAAAGGAACGACAATCAAGAGCCATATCATTGGCCCAATTAAAAGATACCTTTGGATCCCGTCATAGCGTGATCGTAGTATATAACCATCCTGTTCGATCGTTTTCAGAATAAAACTGAACCGTAAACAGTACCAGTGTCCAACGATCTTACAACGTAAAACCGACAAGCTGTCAATATACTGTTTTCCTTCACGAAAATATTCTCTAGCCAAAGATACCCGCTCTTTAACAAAAGCAATGAAATCAGGGTGCGATGGATCTGTCAGATCAAGTGGATGCGTATCCAGGTATTCCTTGGGAATATTGATAAACCCATTGGCAATATCCTCTACTGTATCACGTAACAGGTGTGTAATATGCGCAGCCATGGAAGCAAGGTGGCGATTTGCTGCATCAGGATAATCATAATTGCTCCCAATAAAATATTGCAGACCATCAATAACCGCTTTACCCAGACATTCGATATACCAATCCAATTCTAATTCAGTGATCAACCGATGCTTGCGCCGGGCATCAAACTCAATGATAGCAAATACATTTTTGATAAACGATTCCAATCCACTCTCAGAAATAGATTTATTCCGCACAAGATCGACCAGGATCAATTCCTCCGGCTGCAAATCAGCTATCATCTGGCCTTTAAAAACTTCGTCGATCAGTTTATGCTGTCGCGTGACAAAATTTCCACGATCGGCTTCAGTCTGATCGATTTCATCGATGATATCATCAGCCCATCTCAAGTATGCGTAGGCCCGGTAAAAATCATTTACCAGATGTCGGTCAACCATCAGACGACCGATATAATAGGTCTGTTTACTATTCTTCCAGGTGATCCGCCGGGCTATTTTTGTTGTGTCGATCGCCATTAAATTATATTTAATGTAGTTTTCCTGATTTGCACTTCAGTAAAAAAGTTGAGGTGTACTTTAACATTTACTGTAGTGGGTAATTTACTTGATATATAGATATAGTACGCAAGTTTTGGGTATATCATATTTGAAGGTTTCGCCCAACATGTCGGTCTCACCATGGGTGAAGTTTATGAAAAAACCGATAGAACAAATATAATTATCATTGGATCTGGAGCTATTCCACTAAACATTCATTACCAATGGGGGGGGGAATTGAATCACTGAAATTCGAGTCCGCATGCTTTTAAATAATATTCTATGGAACCTATGAACCACCCGGGATTTATATTCGGAATACGCACCATTTGGAGTTATTCAGATTTATTGTTGAATGTCTGGGAAACCAAACAAAAATTCGGAAGTCAAAAACAAAATTAATATTAACAATTAATTTCATTTGCCTTATTAATTAAAGGTGGATCATTGAGTAAAAAAACAGGAACCATAATAAAATTAACCTCCTTTTTTACGATTTTATTGATCGGTGTTTTGGGGATGATCGCTCTTGGTAGTACCGATAAAAAATCCAATAAAAAAGAAATAAAGCCGGAAAGCAGGAAAGTTGAATCCCTGCAATTGACTTTTCAGGATACACCAATTGAGATCGAAGGAAACGGTGTTATCGAAGCCATAAGGACATTAGATATTGTGTCCGAGGTAAGAGGTACCGCAGTCTATGCCTATCAGGACCTCAAGAGTGGAACGATTGTAAAACAAGACCAGTTGATATGTAAAATTGATCCCCGGCAAGCTGAAAATGACGCTTATTCTTTACGATCCGAATTCATGAAAATGATTACTACTTTCCTGGCTTATACGAAATTGGATGATAAAGATATGTATGACGAGTGGCTGGCGTATTTTAATACGCTGGACATCAATTCCAATATTCCCGCTTTACCGGAAATTTCAACTGCCAGGGAAAAAATATTGTTGAGCAATCACAACATTTTAAGCCAGTATTACGCTGTAAAAAATGCCGAGATTATCTTATCAAAGCATATTATTACGGCCCCCTTCGACGGTTTTATAACTTCCAGTGGAGTCATTCAAGGAAGTTTTATTAATACCGGCCAAAAAGTCGTCACCATCCGTGACGCCAAGAATATCGAAATTTCAATTCCACTATTGGTGGAAGAGGCTAAGTGGATCGATTTCGATGTTAATCCTGTCGTAAAAGTATTTTGGAGTGATAATTCTGCGGAATGGGTCAAGGGGGTGGTTGTGCGACAGGAGAAGCAACTGGACCGAAATTCCCAATCCATGAATGTGTATGTTAATCTGAATAATTCAAATTTGAATCCCAATTTGCTCCCCGGGAATTATGTGAAAGTGTTGATTCAGGGTCGAATAATTCCAGA
Source organism: uncultured bacterium (assembly GCA_964439935.1). Lineage (GTDB taxonomy): Bacteria > Fidelibacterota > Marinisomatia > Marinisomatales > TCS56 > JABMQW01. The sequence goes on from CAYTPW010000001.1 coordinate 92,526, forward strand.
TGTCGCGGCAATACCGCGGTATGTCATTGTAAATGATAACCAGGTTTTCTTTGTGGAGGAAAGCAGTAAGCTGGGTCGGACCACCGTAGATGTTATTGCCCTCCAGGGTGACATTGCCCTGATCGGTAATACGTTACCTGAGAATACCCGACTCATCACAACGATCCTTCAAAAACCATTGGTGGGTATGCTTATCGAAGATGTTTCTATTATGGAAGATCAAACTGCCTCCGACGATTCCGTGGCTGCAGCCGAGCTGAAGTAACGGGCTAATCAATGCAAAAATTCATTCAATATTTTATTAAACATGCCTTAATCACCAACTGGATTATGGTGATTATCTGTCTATCCGGTGTGTTTGCCTTGTTCAATCTCCAAAAACGAATAAATCCCAAAATGGAACAGCCCTATGTTACAGTGGATGTACCATTCCCGGGTGCATCCCCGGTGGAAGTCGAAGAAGGCATAATCGTTAAGATTGAAGAAGCTCTAAAAGGACTGGAAGGGATCAGCGATATCTGGTCAGCTTCTATGGACAATTATGGCTCGGTAACCGTTGAAGTAGACGAGGACTACGACGTAGACAAGGCCATCCAGAAGATAAAGAATTCAGTGAATTCAATCAGCTCCTACCCGGTGGGTGCTGAAAAGCCAATTATCTATCAGGAAACGACCTGGAACCGGGCAATCATGTTCAGTGTGTTCGGTCCCGACGATCTATTTACGACGAAAAAGATTATTGATGAGTTCAGGGATGACCTGATGCGTACCGGGAAAATATCCAATACAATGACGTGGGGATTACCCGATCGGGAGCTATCGATTGAAATTTCCCCCCGTGATCTGGAACGTTATAAATTAACCATCAATGACATTGCCCGGGCAATCAGGAATTCTAACCTGAATATATCATCGGGATCCGTCCTGACCGAACAGGAGGAAATCCTGATCCGATCGTACGGTAAAAAATACCAATCCCAAGAATTTGAGAATATTGAAATCATATCGGGTATTAATGGTCAGAAGATACTCCTGTCAGATATATGTACAATAAAAGAACAATGGCCGGAAAACCGCTTTTATTCCGAGTTCAATGGCCAACGATCCGTTGCATTCAATGTGATGTATAATAACAATGAGGATGTCGTTGAGATCGTAGAGATTGCTGAACGCACTGCCCAAATGTATAATGAGAAATATGCCGGCTTGATCACCTTTGAAACCTTTATCAAAGAGACGGATGACCTGGAGGAACGTCTGCGGCTTCTGATTCAAAATGGATTGATCGGTCTGGCGTTGATCATCTTTCTGTTAGGCATATTTCTCAATCTCCGGTTGGCTTTCTGGGTTGCGATCGGAATTCCCATATCATTTCTCGGGATGTTCTTCGTCATCTGGCTGATCGGGATCAGCATTAATGAGATGTCATTATTTGGGATGATCCTGGTGGTCGGGATCCTGGTAGACGATGGAATCATCATCGGAGAGAGCATTTATTCCCAGGCGGAAAAAGGAAAACGAAGACTCAATGCGGCTATTGACGGAACGTTGGATGTGATCAAACCGGTGACCATTTCAGTGATGACCACCATCGTAGCTTTCATGCCTTATTTTTATTTTTACGGACAACTGGGTGATCATGTCTGGCAGATCGCAGCGATCGTGATTGCCAGTCTTGGTTTTTCGCTGGTCGAGGCAATTATCATCCTACCGGCCCATATTGAACATTCACGTGCTTTATATGTTGCAAAAAAAACACATGTTAACACAGAATCGACTATTTATCAACTCCGTCAGAAAATGGAATCATTTCTGAAATTTATTTTGGATAATATGTATAAAAAATTCTTGAATCTATGCCTGAAGTACCGGTGGAGTGTTCTGGCGGGTACTATCGCAACCCTGCTCATAGTGGCCGGTATGTTTAAGGGCGCACATATCCGGGCGCAGTTTTTCCCGGAACTTGAATTCCCGTTCGCACGCATTCAGATTGAAATGCCGGCCGGTTCTTCGGCTGAAACTGCCAGTGCTGTCAGGCACGAAGTAATCGAAAAAGCGCTGGAATTCGGAAAGATCAAAGAACAGGAAGAAGGGATCAATCCGATTGAGAATTACACTTCCTGGGGACGTTCCGGGAATGTGAATATTTTCCTGGATCTTATTCCAGCCACTCAACGGGAATGGTCGGTGAATGATTTTCTATCAGAATTGGACGAATTTATCGGCAACATTCCTGAGGCGGATAATGTGAATCTGCGGACAGCCAGTTTTGGAGGTCGCCCGATCTCTGTCAAATTCCTCAGTGCTGATTATTCCCAACTCCTTAAAGCAAAGGACTTGTTGAAAAAGGAATTAGCACAAATTGATGGAGTAAAAGATATCCAGGATGATACTCCGCTCGGAAATAACGAGTTTATTGTTGAATTGAAACCAAGCGCCAAAGCATTAGGATTTACGCTTAGGGATGTGACGACTCAATTGCGGCAGGGATTCTACGGGCAGGAAGTAATGCGGATGCAGCGTGGCAGAGACGAGCTCAGGATCTGGGTACGGTTCAATCAGGAGAACCGAACATCGATTAGCCAGGTTGAGAATTTACGGATCCGGACTCCCGGGGGTGACTATGTTCCCTTCAAGGAAATCGCAACATTCAAAATCGAACGTGGTTTACGGCGAATCCGGCACGAAAACGGTTATCGATCAGTAACGGTCTATGCCAATATGGATTTCACAAAAAACAGCCAGCAGGTGGTTTTAAATGAACTGAATTCCGATATTATTCCCCGGGTGCTTTCACAAGTGGACGGTGTCTCCAAAAGCATGGGTGGGCAATCGGAGTATATGCAAAAAATGGTCGGGTCCATCAAATTTTCAATGACGTTTGCAGCTTTGATCATATTTACTATTCTGGTGTTCCTGCTCAAATCCTATATCCAAACCCTGCTGATCATATCGCTGATTCCCCTGGGAATTATTGGGGCGGTTATCGGCCATTATCTGAAAGGTATACCAGTCTCTATATTATCCTTTTTGGGAATCGTGGCGTTAGCCGGTATTATCATAAACGATTCGGTGGTATTGATCGACCGCTATAATAAACAGGTAAAAGCAGGAATGAAAGTGGCTGAATCAGTTTACCAGTCAGCAGTTAGCAGATTTCGACCGATCATCCTGACAACAGTTACTACGGCTGTAGGTCTGGGACCTCTTATCTTGCAGAAGAGTCAGCAAGGACAATGGCTGGTGCCTATGGCCTTATCGGTAGCAGCAGGTTTGATTTTTGGTACTACAATTACCCTTTTGATGTTGCCATCCGCTATTTATTCGATCAGTGATTTGAGGGTGCTGAAAAATACTTTAGCGCACAAATATTTTAACAAACCCCTTCTTACACGGGAAGAACTGGAACCGGCCAGAAAATAGATACAACAGACTGATTGTCTGATCTGCCCCATAAAATCCTGATAAAATGGTAGTCTAGATACTAACTACATTTCTGTTTTTCAGCTGATTTAGATAGCTTGTGAAGTAAGTTCTACATAATTTGTATTTATCAGTGTTGCAGATTCATTTATCCCAGAGGAGATAACCATTGTATCAACGCGACGATAAAATGCTGGCAGACGAAGCCTTCGAATCTGGTGAATATAGACATCTTGTGATCGGTAACAAGGGAAGATTACTCGATACCCGCAGGACACCGGTATCGATTATAAAATTAAGAATGGCTGATGGAATGTTTGTGCTTAGAATCGATGCATTCGAAGATGAAGGTGCTATTTGGGAAATTCCATTTGAAAAAGTAGGTAACTATCAATTTACCAGGGGTAGCGATTATAATAACCAACGCACTCAATCTCAGATTGAACGGATTGTAGATAAGTTTAACCAGCGACTGGCTATTGATTGTAAAAAAGAGGTTCGCGATACAACATGGATGCAACTTCAGAAATTAAAAGGAGATGCTATTGGATGGATAAATAAGAATTCAAGATTTCAGGAAGCGAATAAGGAACTGCCCAATCCAATAGCATTGCCAGAATGTCCTCTGCTTTGGGAGGATTTAAAGGCATTTATGGAAACACGAGCTGTTTGGGACATAGAAGAGGCGTTTGCAAGACAATTTGTAAGTAATCCATATTCGGGAGAATTGGTAAAAGGCCATAGAATAGTACTTGCACAATTGGGTCTAGTTCCATTCAAAGGGAAGATAGTGAGGGATCCTGACTTGTTTGCAGGTGAATGGTCTTCAGAAAAACGAGCACAACACATTCTTTCCCGAATGGCTTTTATAACAGCTCTTTTTAGTCATTATGGATACCAGACAGTCAAATTGTATAGAGGTATATCAAGCCAAAGTCATTTACGCGCACACGCTAATTACTCATTTGTGTCGACCAGCTTTAACCAATCTGTAGCTGAAGCACATTATCAATCTGGGAACGAGAATTCTACCTGTGTACTCTATCGTCAATCTGTGCCAATTGAACGACTTTTCATGACATTTTATGAAACTGAGCAGATGAACCGTCAATTCCGGGAAGCAGAGGCAATTCTTTTCTATGAATGTGATAATCTTGCTTTTTAGAATAATCGTATTCAAACGAAAGATTATTATGAGCCGCGCGAGCAGTCCAGTCTGAATATAATTCAGTATCCAAAAAATTAGCATACCACCATTTTATTAATCGAATCTGTTTAAAACTCATATAATTTCGTTAAGCCCCAGCTCTAAATTCCTAAAAACGTCTTTTCTTTTTTAATTATCGATAGTGATCCAAACGGTAGATATATTGACTACCTGGTGGTCTAAATAATTGGAGCTAGTTATAAAGAGGATAGGTATTCGTAAACTTAATTAATTAATCGGTAAAAGCAATCACGCGCTGTTTTGAAACTCCAAGTTCATCTATTCCAAGTTCAACGATGTCCCCCGGTTTCAAATATTCAGGTGGATCCATCCCAAGCCCGACACCGGGTGGCGTTCCGGTAGAAATTATATCTCCCGGTAAAAGGGTCATAAATTCGCTCAAATAGGAGATCAGTTTTGGAATTTTGAAAATAAAGTTTTTAGTGTTTCCACGTTGCTTGTATTCGCCATTCAATTTCAACCACAGATGTAAATTGTGAACATCTCCGATTTCATCCGGCGTTATTAAATATGGGCCAAGGGGAGCAAATGTGTCTGCACTTTTACCCTTAACCCACTGTCCGCCTCTTTCCAGTTGGAATTCCCGTTCACTGTAGTCATTATGCAGTAAATACCCGGCAACATAGTCTAATGCATCAGTTTCATTGACATGTTTTGCTTCTTTCCCAATAACCAAAGCCAACTCTACTTCCCAGTCAGTTTTAGTTGCGTTTTTGGGAATTACCAGATCATCATAGGGTCCGCAAATTGCCGTTGTTGCTTTGAAAAAGACAACCGGCTCAAGCGGTATTTGGGCTCCGGATTCTTTGGCATGATCACTGAAATTAAGTCCGATACAAATAAGTTTGCTCGGTCGGGCAATAGGGGCGCCCAGCCGGATTTGTGTAATAATTGAGGGAAGGGATAGTTCATTCTCGACTAACCATTTATTTAATCGAACTAACCCACTACTTCTGAAAAATTCTTCATTATAATCATTGCAAAAAGAACTTATATCAAGATATTTACCCTCTTTAAGTAATCCAGGTTTTTCGGATCCCGGTTCACCAAAACGTATTAATTTCAAATCAGCACCTGTTATTATCTTAAGTTCATAACACCGCCGTCAATATCGTAGGCAGCTGCGGTGATAAAGGAGGAATCCTCGGCGCAAAGAAATAAGGCCAGTTTGGCGATTTCATCCGGTGTACCCATTCTGCCAATTGGTTGAAACCTGGACAGTGTCTCGAATACTTCCTTTTCTTGCCCGGGATAATTTGTCTGTAAATAATCATCCACAAAAGGCGTATGTACGCGAGCGGGACAGATACAGTTACAACGGATATTTTGATCGATATAATCTTTTGCGATTGAGAGGGTCATTGCAAGGACCGCACCTTTACTCATCGAATATGCGAAGCGATCATTTAAACCAACTCGGGCCGCAATCGAAGCTAAATTTAGGATAACACCGCCGCCATTTTTTACCATATCCCCAATCGTTGCCTTAGTCACCAAGTACACACTTTTCACATTAACATTATAAATATTGTCTAATTCTGATGGGATAGTTTGTTCAATATTCCCAATATGAGAAATAGCGGCATTATTAACCAAGATATCAATGCGCTGTTCCTTATCAATAATTTGTTTAATTGCCTTCTTAACGCTCTTTTCATCCGCAACATCACAGAAAATATATTTTGCATTGCCACCATTTCGAACAATATCTATTTGAGCGGTCTCGCCTAATTTTTTGTTTATCTCCAGTAAGTATACTTTTGACTTTTCTTTGGCAAATAATTCGGCAATACTTTTTCCAATTCCTGATCCAGCACCAGTAATTACCGAAATTTTGTTGTTTAATTTTTCCGACATATTAATCCCTTTTGCTACCACCGATAGACAGTCCCAATCCGCCATCAATTCTAATTGCCTGTCCGGTGATAAAGCCAGCTTTATCACTTGCCAGATAGGCTATCAACTCGGCTACTTCCCTGCTGGTACCAATTCGCTTGGCTACATGCATATCATGACATTCCTGGAGTACTTCTTCAGGATTTGGTGACTCCTGAATTGCACCTCTTAACATCGGGGTATCGACAGTACCCGGGCAAACAGCAACGCAACGAATCTTCGGTCCGTAATCGACAGCTATGCTGCGGGTCAAGCCCAACAATGCTGTTTTCGAAGTTGTGTACGGCGCCACCTTGTTTTGAGAAATAAAAGACTGCACACTGGCAACATTTAATATACAGCCATGTTCTTTTTTTAGCATGGATGGAATAGCATATTTGGAACATAAAAAGGCACTTTTCAAATTCACACTCATTACCAGATCCCATTCAGCTTCACTGGTTTCCGTAACTGTGCTATAGCGTTGGATACCGGCATTATTGACCAGGATATCAATATCACCAACTTCCTTAGTTATCTGCTTGATGGTGGCTTGGACTTCTTTATCTTTGGAAACGTCACATTTTATGTACAGAGCATTATGGCCAAGTTTATTAGCCAATTCTTGACCTTTTTCATCAATATCCAGAATGCATACCTTGGCCTTTGCAGTGTGAAATGTTTCCGCACAGGAAGCGCCAATACCCTTAGCACCTCCGGTAATTACGATCGTTTTATTTTTGAATGACATCGATTAGCTCCTGAATGAGGCGAGTGGTAATCCCTTACTGCCGTAATCAATTTGCAGGATATGCCAGCGCCCCAGATTGGCAACGAATAATTGATCCAAAGCCGGACCACCAAAAGCGATATTGGTTGGATTTGAAATGGTGTGGGCTTCCCAGTCATCAACTAAAACCGTGGCCGTTTGATCGGGTGCTATTTTGAATATTTTATTCGGTGTGTAGCAGGAGACCAGCAGATTGCCCTGAGCGTCAAAGGCGATTCCATCCGGTACCGTTTCCGGTAGCGTGCAGTATACCGATCGCTCACCGGCAGAACCATCTGGATTTATGGCAACTCTTTCAACACCAGGCAACCAGGAGCAAACTAGATAGAGAAAATTCTGTTTTTGATCTAGTGCCAGACCATTGGCAAAATTAAACGGTCCGGCGTGCCAAATTGAACCTGCACCGTCAGCAGAGTATTTTATTATTTTTCCGGTTATTTCTCTGAAGGCTCCGCTTTCAGTAACATATAAATTTCCACTATTATCAAAAACAGCAAAGTTAGGAATATTGAATTCATGTGTTTCTGCACCCTTTGAGAATTCAGTCAATTCATAGGATTTTATATTCAATTTCCAAAGGCAATGATTATTTAAATCGCAGATAGCCAACCACTTACCACTAGGACTAAAGGCAATACCTAAAATAAATCCACCGGTATTAGTTACCTCCTCAATCTTACTACCATTTTTGGAAATCCGATAGATTTGTCCGCCTTCACCTCCAGCCCAAACAGTACCATCGGGATGCACTGCGACGCATTCGGGATGATCTAAACCGTCTGCAAAAATAGTGGCGGTGCTTAACAATGAATTCATTAATTTATCCTTTCCGGCTGGCTACACCAAGACTGTTGCAGATAGTTTGGTAGTAATTATTTCACCAGGTTCAATCGACAACCACTCGCCTTTATCGATTGATTCCTGGGCATCTGGTTTCCACATTGCTGTCCAGGGCTCCAAAGCAATTGCGTAAGCATTGCCCCACCATGGTGCATCTTGAGTGGCATAGCGCTCTTGCCAGTACCATAGATATTTAAAGATATTTGCATCCCAGGTAAGTCCGAAACCCACTTTGTGCCCAGAATTAACGATTGAATAATTACCCTGACTCCCGAAACCGTGAATGTAAGATAAATCGCTATAAGGAGGATCATTTTCCGGTGGCAATAAACCGGCATTATCCTTTTCTCCATTTATGTTGAGGCATTCCGGCCAATCCGATTCGACTCCCGGTTTGAAGCGACGGTGATCTGGCATGGCCGGTTCGGATATTATTTTTTGCCCATTGGTTTTTATATCGGCACCTTGATTTAAAAATGGCAGACCAAAAGCAATATGATGTCCCCACATTAGATCCAGCTTGGTTTTAGATTCGTTGATCAGTCGTTCTTCGATAAACAGGGTTGCTTTATCGGCTACCAGGGTGAGTGTTTTTTCAACCTTGATCGGCATCCGTAATGGACGGGTCCACATTCTTACCGATATTTTCTCAACACTGCTGTTGATAATGGAATATTTCCAGGGGATTAATGAAATTTCACCATGCTGCCCCAGCGAAGCACCGCGATACACAAAAGTAGGACTATTGGGTAAAATTTCCTGCCAGCCGCCGTAATAATAATCTTCAAACTGGTTGGGTGTATTGCGCATCTGGGAAAAATCCTGCTGTGGATTGCGTATCCCTTTTGATAGCCGGAGCATAAAATCTAAATCCAACGGTTTATAGCGGAATTCAAAAATATCACTGCCCCGACCGGCCAATATTCCAATTTTAAGGAAATCGTTTTCCATCCAGATTGTTTTCATTCCTTTGTAGGACCAGTCATCTGAAATCTGACATTTACTCAAGGCAAAAGGAGGGGAGGTTAGTTTATTTTTCATCATTCCTTCTCAATTATTTGCAGTACAGCTTTTAAATATCCTAAGGCGTAGGCCATACCGGCATGCCAGGGTGCATCGCAGGACATCTCTGGTGTATGGTCTGGAATGATTAATCCGGAGTAATTATTCTTTTTCAGAATTCTTAATGCTTTAACCATATCTATATCACCTTCGTCGATAAATGCTTCCCGGTAATGGGGCACTTTACCAATCACATTCCGGCTGTGGATGTACCCGATTTTATTCAACCGTGAGTATTTATCCAAAAACTCATAGATATTACTACCTTGCATTTCCTGAACCGTACCCATGCATAACTCAAAACCGTTTGCGGGACTATCATACAGATCTAGCAATTTCTCATATTCAGATGTGATATAAAATAATCGGTCGGTTCCGCGCATATTACTCAATGGCGGATCATCGGGATGAGCGACCAATTTAATATTGTTTTCCTCAGCAACAGGTATCATTTCATTTAAGAAATATTTTAAGCGATCCCACATCTCTACCCTGGATACTGGTGCTAACGAACCTTCATCAGCCTCTGTATCATAGCGCATATTCCAAACCATTCCCTTTGGGATTGGTTCACTGATATCAATTAAGCTTTGATCGAATTCAATCGATTTAGCATTTCCTCTACCCGTATATTTACCAGTCCAACCCCACACTCCCGCAATACTGAAATTATAGCCCACAATAGGAATTCCAACTTGGCCGATTATTTTAAGTGACTGCTTTAGATTTTCAATTTGTTTCAATTTATTTGGTCCGTCCAACAGGATATCGAACCAATGGGCTGGATCAATATTTTCGATGGCTTCCCAAATCAACCCTGCTGATTCAATTTCTTGCTTAAGGGCCAGTAAATCGTCGTATTGCCAGAGTTTATCCTGATTATTGGTAATTCCCCAGCCATCGAGATGATTTTTTGTTAATGACGGATTACCCCCACCTTTGATATAATCAACCAACTGAACCACTAAATGCGTAGCTCCAGCTTGTTTTGCAAATTGATAATTGTTCTTACTTAAAACACTTTTATATAGTCCAAGACCTAATTTCATTTATTCCTCAATTACTTTGAAAATTTACTTTGAGTACATACATAAACCATCGATTATTTTAATACAATTGTTCAGACATCTGTGCATATGAAATCTATATGTCAATTGTACAACTATTTCCGTTATAACTAAAGATTGTTGCCGAAAATGTATGGGTGCATCTGAGTAACAAAATCAGGAGCAGGTCAAAATTGGCATCAAAACAATTTCCCAAAAACAAAATAGACGCCAAAAGAATCTGGTACGGGCTCTGGAACTGGAGACACGACACCGTTTTCCACCAACTGTTCAATGATAATTCCAAATAGTGCATGATAGCAAACCTGTATGTAGTCATGATCATTATCTAAAAATTCAGAATAGGGGGATTTGTCTGATGAAACTAAAATGTCGTCAAAATGTCCAAAGGCAACTTCAGCGGCAGCTGCTCCTATTTTGTCTATCAAAGGAAATAAAGACTTGACGGTAGTTGCTTCAACAATGGGAACTAAAAGACGATCATTCTCGATCCAATTTAGATATCTTAGCATCGCTTTTTCCTGATCTGTTAAAGAATTTATTCCGCCTTCCGGTGATATTTTGAAAAGTCCGGTACTAAACGGTTTGTCACCGCGATATTTATTCATTGCAATGCTATAGCGATCCATAATAGCGCCATGCAGGACATAAACTTCAATCTGATCATCATCTTTGTTAAACTGATACCAGTTTGTGCCAAAGTTGGAAAAATTAATCCCCTGCTCCAGAAAAAATGCTGGAGTAACACTCTGCTGCTGGGATTCTGATTCACGGGCATTTCTTTCCCGTTCGAGTTGTATGATTTTACTATGAAAGGATCCGTCGATGATTAGTTTATCGATGATCAGATGGGTCACTATCTCCCACGGTGGATCTAGAGGAGTTTTTACGCTGTCATAGTGAATTTTTAATTGCTGGGTTTCTTCCCTGAGATATTGCGCTACGCTACTGGCCATTAATGATAAATCAGTTCTGATTAACTTCATTTGATTGTCTGTTATAACCGGTATTGTTGGTACCCAGCGACCCGGATCATCTTTTTTGATCAACTGGATAGATTCCAGCTTGGAAATAAAATATTCAACTTGAGATTTGGTAAGTTCACTTGTATTCAGAATCTGTTTATCTGTCAGTGGTTGCTCAGCAATAGCGAGCAAAAAGCGATTAAATTCTTTTTTTTGTTTTGTTAGGTCATCAAGGACTTCAAAACAATTTGTACCAAAACGGTTCTTGATCCCACTTTCACTCCCAACTCTCCAAAAACTTAAATCGGAGGGATTTTTGCTTGATCGGTTTAAATCACAGCAGCTAACTATGATTAAGAAGCAGCAAACCAGGATTATCTCAAAATGTTTCCTCCAGAGCATAGCATATTTCTCCTTGTCGATGTAATTGTATGTCATTTAGGATTGGGGATATTTCAATTATAGTCAACCGACATGATAGGATTCTTTTACAGAATCTGCACTATTTGGGATTAAACATTTCCTTAACTATATCACTGACATCTTTCAATCGGAAGGGTTTGTTGAGTATCTTCATATCCGGGTCAATATCATATTTCTTATAGAAACCCCGGCTGGCGTAACCGCTGGTGAATACAAATTTCACGTCAGGATTGATTTTGACAATCTGTTCGTATAATTCCTTACCGCCCATCTTCGGCATGATGATATCTGTGATCACCAGGTCAATCTGCTTACCGGCATCGCGGTATATATGTAAAGCCTCTTTACCATCTGAGGCGGTTATGATATCATAACCCAGCTCTGTTAAAATGACTCCCAGAATCTCAACCAGGTCTTTCTCATCTTCAACCAGCATGATAGTTCCACCACCATGATGCAGCTTTTCGTTATCGTTTTCCTTTTTTGTCGGCGATTGTAGATTATCTAGTACAGGTATTAGTACGTCAAAGGTTGTCCCTTTCCCAACTTCGCTCTGGCAGAAAATATAGCCATCATGCTGACTAACCAGACCAAATACCATTGACAGACCAAGGCCAGTTCCTTCTCCAACATCCCTAGTGGTGAAGAAGGGCTCAAAGATATTATCCAGGTTCTCTGCCGCAATTCCATGTCCGGTATCAGCAATAGTCAGTCGGACATACTGCCCTGGTTTTAAATCAGGATTTTTCTTGGTGTATTTAGCAATATTCTCAATGTTTTCAGTCAGGACTGTTAGTTTACCGCCTTCCTGCATGGCATCGGTGGCATTGATGCAAAGGTTCATAACGATCTGATCAATAGCCGTCTTATCACCATTGATTTGCTTCAGGTCTTCAGCTAGGTCTAATTCCAGTTCAATCCGCTCTTCAACTGCCCGATCCAACAGTAGCGACAGATCTTGGACTACATTATTAATATCCATTGGAACCACGTTCAATTGCTGCTGGCGGCTGTAGGCCAGCATCTGTTTAACCAGGCTAGCAGCTTTCTGGCTTTTATCCAGGATAATATTGGCAAACCGGCGGCTGGGATGATCGTTGTGTAATTGCAGCAGGATCATATCTACAGAACCGAAGATTGCTCCAAGGATATTATTGAAGTCGTGGGCAATACCACCGGTCAATTTGGTGATAGATTCAAGTTTTTGGGCATGACGGAGTTGATCTTCAAGCTGCTTTCGTTCGGTGATATCAAGATGAGTACCACTCATTTGCAATGGTTTACCGTCCTCCGTCCATTCAACAACTTTGCCCCGGGCATTTACCCAGACCCAGTCGCCATTCTTATGGGGTTGGCGGAATTCAACATCGTAATAATCCAGTTTACCGGCAAAATGTTTTTCCAGCCGGTTCTGAGCAATTAGAAGATCGTCGGTATGAACATTCCCCTTCCAGGTATGATAATCAATGGGTTCCAGTTCCTTGAGCGTATAACCCATTATCTCAGCCCACCGTTCATTAATTATTAATTCACCAGATTGAACATTCCAATTCCATGTTCCAGCATTGGTGCCTTCAAGTATATTATTAGCTCGAATCTTTTCGTTGATTATTGCTTCTTCTGACTGCTTGCGTTCAATAACAGTAGCTATTTCATTGGACACATGTTCTAAAATCTCAAGGTCTTTTTTAGTATAAAGATTGGCATCGACATAGCTTTGAACTGCCACCGCACCAATCACCGTATCTTTTACACGCAAGGGCACGCCTAACCAGACTTCTGACGGCGTGCCAAAAATTTCAATTTCACCCGTTTTTTCCAGTTGTGCTGCATTCTCGTCATCAATAATTAATGATTTGCCGGTTTTTATTACATAGGCCGTGCAGGTCTTTCCCGCTGGATAGGATAAAAAATGATCGTATTCATCTCTTGAATAGGGTTCATAGATAGTATCATTAGATTCATCATAAAGACCTATATAGAAGTTGGAAGTATCGATTACTTCGTGTAGATAAATTCTGATTGCCTCAATCAGCTCGGTTAAATCCTGCGTAGTGCTGGCTGCTTTGGCGATTTGAAAAATCACATTATTGATCTTTTCAAGTTGCTTGCGCTTGAATTCAATTTGTTCAAGTTCATCTACACGCTTATGCAGCATTTTGATTTCTTCAATTAATTCGGCCTTGGTCTTTGATTGATTTGATTTCATTTTCGGCTCAGACGGAACAATGGTTGATTGGGGAAGAGTAGATAAAATTGGATAATTGTAGGATCATATCTACAGTAATTTATTAAAGTTCAAAGAACAATTACTGTGAGAAATATTCTAATATACAGCATTTAAATAGTGGGTAGTCCAAACTCACTTTCAACAAAGTTGTCAAATGATGCAAAAATGATTAAGATTTAATCTTTTTCATCTCAGGATCATAAAAAGGTCTTAAAGAAACTTCAGCTGGATAACTTTTCCCGGCAATATCGACCTCCCATTTTCCTTTAGCAATATAATCAGCATTTATTTGTTCGCCAGCTTCGATCATGAATAATCCTACTGCTCCACCAAGTGAAAATCCGTATGAGCCGGCCCTAACATAACCCACAGCTATTCCATCTCTTTTGACAATTTCTGCATGAAATAAAAGTGGCTCAGGATCCTTTAGTAACACTTGAGCAAGACGTCTTGTCCTGGTGGTCTGTTCTTTTATCTTAACCGCGGCATCTTTACCGATGAACCCATCGGGCTTATTCAATTTAACAAAAAAGCCTAATCCAGCTTCAAATGGATCGTCAGTATTATCGATGTCATGTCCATAATCGCGGTAACCCTTTTCCATTCTCAAACTAGAAAGTGCTTTAAGGCCAGCATGACGAAGTCCGAAATTTTTCCCAGCTTTAACAATACGATCATAAACATGAATGGCTTGTTCGGCAGGGATATACAACTCATAACCAAGCTCACCCAGGTAAGTAATACGAATACAAAGAACTTTTGCATATCCGATTTCAATTTCGCGGGCGCACCTAAACGGAAAGGCTTCGTTTGATAAATCAGTCGTGGTGATAGTTTGCATTAATTCGCGGGACTTTGGACCTTGAATATTTAATTGTCCGTACGCTGATGTCATGTCGACAATAAACGCGTGGTCACTATTTGAAATATGACGCCTTAACCAGGTTTCAGCATGTCGATGCATTGTATCAGTTACGACTACTAAATACTTTTCTTTATCCAGTTTAGTTACAGTTAAATCGGCTTCAATTTTTCCTGCTTCATTTAACCATTGAGTGTAAGTAATTAGATTTACTTTACCGTCAACATTATTGGCCGAAGCATAGTTTAACACTTTTCCGGCATCACGACCCTGCACTAGGAACTTCGACATGAAAGACATATCCATGAGGACAACACCTTCCCGAGCTGCTTTATGTTCAGCTTCCCACCAAGGAAACCAGTTTTCTCGGCCCCAGGACAGTTTTTCAACCTTTGGTTCAAAACCAGCTGGGGCGTACCAGTCAGCTCCCTCCCAGCCACTGACATCCCGAAAGTAGGCTCCGTGTGCCAATAAGCGTTCATGAAAAGGAGATTGTTTAACTCCCCTGGCTGTTTGATATGACATCCAGGGATAGTGGCATTTATAAACCATGCCAAGTGATTCAACGGTCCGGTGTTTTCGGTATTCAGATGTGTTTTGATAACTGTGAAGTCGATCGATATTAAATCCAGTAATATCCACATCAGGTATTCCATTGATAATCCAATGGGCCATTACCCGGCCAAGCCCCCCGGCAGCTAAAATTCCAATTGAGTTTAGCCCAGCTGCCACAAAATAATTTCTTAACTCCGGAGCTTCACCAACAATGGATCGAAGGTCCGAAGTAAAACTTTCGGGGCCACAGAAAAATTTCTTTATACCAACATTCATGGTTATTGGAACACGCGCCATCGCCTTTTCTAAATATGGCGTCATTCGATCCCAATCCGGAGGAATTTCAGCGAAGGAAAAATCGTCAGGAATACCTTTAATTTTCCAGGGTGCACAGTCCGGCTCAAACAACCCAATCATCATGCCGCCTAGTTCTTCACGATAATAGCCATAGTGAGATGGATCTTCAAGAATCGGCATGTCCGAAGGAATATCCTTGATTTCGTCAGTTATCAAATAATAATGTTCTGCTGCTTGATTTGGAATATTAACGCCTGCCAGCTCTCCCAATTGCCTGGCCCACATTCCGGCACAATTGACGACGTAATCTGCCCGGACATCTCCCTGCAATGTTTTTACTCCATCGACAGTACCATTTTTCTCAATTATTCCAGTAACCGGCACCCCTTGAATTATTCTGACTCCCTGCTGCTGGGCACCTCTGGCCAGGGCCATAGTCACATCCACAGGGTTAACCCGTCCGTCATCTTTCACATAAAATCCCGCAAGTAAATCATCAACACGGGCCAAAGGAAACAATTCCTCTATCTCTTTAGGAGATATTTCCTGTACATCGATACCACAGTATCTGTTAAATGTCGAAACACGGCGGTATTCCTCTAAACGGTCAGTATTACTGGCTACTTCGATAAAGCCAATTGGTTTAAAGCCTGTAGAAAATCCAGTTTCAGCCTCAAGGTGACAGTAGAGATCGCGAGTATATTTACGAATTTCAGTTAAAGTTTCAGAAGTTGAACCGAATGTCACCATTAAACCGGCTGCATGCCATGTTGTCCCAGAAGTAAGTCGATCACGCTCAAGCAGTACAATATCTTCCCAGCCCATATGTGCTAAGTGATAGGCAATAGAACAACCGATAATACCACCACCAACAATAACTACACGCGCATGTTCAGGAAAAACTACGTTAGACATATTGTCCTCTTTTTCTTACGCCTTGGAACTGATTAAAAAATCCAACAAAATTTCTTTTTTGCAGGTATTTATTGTTTCTGTATTGAGATGTTAACAGTGTAAATAAGTGGAAGGTTTTGCTTCATGTCATTCATCTGTAATTCCTATTAATCTTTCAGACTTTACTGCCAAAAAATTAAAGTGCAATTTAGCAATTGGAGCAGATAATAATTAACTTGATATATCGATGCAATTCACAAGTTTTGACATACTATGATCGCGTTGCCCATTTCTAATTATTCAGGGGATATAAAATCCCCTGCTGCTTTTCACCAACGCTCTTCAAGCTGCGGTGGACTGGTCAATTGAAGACTGGATCCAGGAGTTATCCGGATTCGCAGCCTTGATTAGGGGCAGCCTACAAAAGTGGTTTGTGATGCATTAAAAGCTGGATCAAATTTTGGTATTGGCAGGTTAGAATCGAGTAATTATTCAGATTATACTTTCTGCTAAATGAAGTGTAATTCATACCGAGAATTCGTAACTTTACAGTTAGTATCAATTAGAATCTAGAATCGTAAAATGGATTACCGCTTATGTCTGTAATCAATGAGCACCAGTCTTCACAAAACCCTAAAACCATCCTTCTTGTAGAAGACGACATTGCGCAAGCAACATATATGTCAATTCTACTAAAGAAGTTGAAAGTGAAAGTTATAATAGCCAATTCAGGCAAAGAAGCCCTTCGGAACATAAAAAACAAAAACATTGATGGAATGATGTTTGACATTCTCCTGGGAGAGGAGATGTCTGGTATTGATCTGTTAGAGATCCTGCGGAAAAAAGCTTCATATAATAAAACACCAGCCATTGCAGTTTCAGCTTATTATACTACCAGGCAAAAGCAGGAATTCATTGATTGCGGATTTGCAGACTATATTCCCAAACCAATTACATTTGCGCAGGTAGAAGGTGCATTAAAGCAATATTTCAATATAGATACTACCACGTTAAACTAATCTCTTTTTAAAATACTTTTTATTTACTATTTAAGAAATCAAGGCAGAATTCTGCTCGCTTTGTAATTAATCACTTCTCTTTAAACTATGAATTCTGCATACATTGATATTAAATGCAATTTAAATGGTAGTCCGAATAATGAGGATTGGTCAAGTTTGTACCAACTGCCACTAAATAATTCATAGACAAAGACCTGCTTATTCCGTTGAGCATTTACGGGATACAATTACACCAATTAACAGGAAACTACAACCGATCGCTACTTGCGACGGCTGAGCTTAATCGTTATTACCAATGGGAGATTATGTGAAAATCGAATTAACTACATCGCCATCAACAGAGGATACAAAGACCATCAGCCAGGGGCTTGTGGATTTCAACAATAAAATGGTCAAGGATCTTGATCCAGTGGGGGCTGAAATTAAGTTTTCTGTATTCGCTCGTGATGAAGATGGGAATGTAAAGGGTGGTGTAAGGGCAACCTGTTTCTGGAATACGCTACACATTGAATTGGTGTGGGTTACAGAGGAAGCACGTGGAAATGGAACAGGCTCTAGTCTGGTCGAAAAGGCGGAACAGTTTGCCATCGAACATGGATTTGAGTTGGCGCTTTTGGAGTCGACCAGCTGGCAGGCAAAACCATTCTATGAAAAATTGGGCTATGAACTATTGGCAACACTGTCCGGGCATCCCAAAGGTCATGCCACTCATTTCCTTACCAAGCACCTCGTCGCATAGTGATTAGAGTTTTCTGAAGAAGTACTGAATCATTCCAGTAATTGTGGAATTAATACCGGCTGGCGAAATCTAAATTTTATTGCTTGATAATATCGATACTTCCATTAGCAGCAGAGCATTCAATTTGTCCCTCACCTGAACCGGTTTGACCGTGAAAGGATGCATTTGAATAATGCTCGCGCAGGTTACCTTCGATATCACCCACATCAATTGAACCGAATGATGTTTCCAGTTCCAGTCGGGCTGACATATTAGATGGTATTTTTAACCTTATCAGACCGAAGGAAGATTCGAGTTTGATATCAGGAGTCGTGCTGCTCAGTTTTTCAACCACAATACTGCCATTGACGGCGGTACAAGTCATGACTGGATTGGCATCTTTAATGCGAATATCGCCAAAACTACTCTCAGCCAGAATTTCTCCGCCAATCGAGTTTAATATACAGGTTCCATTGTACGCAGTTGCCGTGATCGGACCCTTAATCCGATCAGCATCGAGATCACCAAATTCAGTCCGGACATTTGCTGTACCATCAATCTCACCGCAAATCACATCACCGTTACTGTTGATGATGTTGATTTCATTATTCACGTACGCCAGCCGGACTGAGCCAAATGTGTTACGGATATCGACAGCTCCTTCTATCTTTTGAGCCTCGATATCTGCATTCTGACTGAAAATAGAAAGTTCAGCACCCACATCTCTAACTGTGATTGTACCAAATGAATTTTCTATCCGGATGCTGCCCGTGACATCCACAACTTCTACATCACCATTCTGGGTCTCACTGATCAAATCACCGTTGATACTGGCAATCGATACACTGCCAAATGAATTTTTCAGATTGGTTTTTCCGGCTACCATGATCTTTACATCACCATTGCGGGAATCAACTTCCAGCGTGCCATTTACTTCCCGGATATCAATCTCTCCAAAGCGACTGACTAAGTCACATTCCTCAGAAACGTGCTGTACAGAAACATCCCCGTTGGTACAATCGATATTCAACCGCCCATTGATATTACTAACCTTCAATTTCCCAAACCGGTTTTTTAGATTGGTTGTCAGAGCCTGGTCCACAATTACATCGCCATTGCTGTTATTGACACTCAGAAGACCACCAGTCTGTTGAGCTCTGACTTCACCAAAATTGTTACTGACATCCAATTCTGCGCCCTCCGGCAGTGATATTTCTAAATCGATCTGGTAAGATATATTTCTG
Organism: uncultured bacterium; assembly: GCA_964439935.1. GTDB lineage: Bacteria > Fidelibacterota > Marinisomatia > Marinisomatales > TCS56 > JABMQW01. Next base: position 112,018 of record CAYTPW010000001.1, read on the forward strand.
AATTTCAAGTCGCGTGGGGTGTGGGTACTAATTTTAACTGTCTGACCGGATTTTTTTAATTCAACACTGATATCATCCAGCAACTCAACTGCTTTGATTTCAGTTCTGGCACGTACTTTAACCGTACTGGTTAACCGAACCATATCTTCTTGGGCACCTGTCACGACGACATCACCCATAACATTTTCAACCACTAGCTTACCAGAAGCAGTTAAAGCCGTCTCTTCGACAGTTACTCTTTGTTGTTCGTGGGTCAGGAATTCTGCCTGTAATATGTTTATCACGGCAATAATGCTGATTATAAATCGAATAAACCGCTTCATACCTGCCTCTTTTCTGTTTCAATTAAGATTGCGTTTAAATTGGTTAGTTTATGGCGATAACTGGAAACCAGTGTTTCGTGTAATGTCGGATTATAGGGATTGTATTTCAGTAAAGATTTACACTCACTGATTTGTAGATCAAATAATAAGATGACTTCAAAATCACTCTGCCAGCGATTATCAATTTCTGAAAGATTTAGGGCAGCAATCTGATCTTCAAGGCCCGTTATTTTTTGTTCATAGACCTGATGCTCCTGGTATACTCGATCATCAATTTCAAGCGCAAATTGTCTTGCTTGGGAAGGAGTTATAAGCCTATTGGCTGGCAGTGATTGCCAGAGACCAACTACTAATAAAGCCACCAGCGCCGCCGTAGCTAATACTGGAATCCGCCGATGAGTTAGCCATCTAACTACCGTGCCAGCAGGCCGGAGCGCTGACTGCTCAAGCTTGGCTGTTATCTGCTGCCACAGGCGCGGTGGAGCGGTTTCCTTTTTTAGGGATTCCCGGGCTTCGTTTAACCACTGGTCCTTTTTATCAAATTTATTCATAATTAATACCCTGCTCAGTTAATAATCGGCGCAATTGAGTGCGGGCACGATGGTACTGAGATTTTGATGTTCCAATTGAAATATTCAAAATAGCGGCCACTTGCTCATGGCTTAGTTCCTGGAGATAATGTAATATGAATACGTTTCGATACCCCTTAGGCAATCTGGCTAATGCTTTTGATAACTGTTTCCAGATTGTACTACTGTCTTGATTGATAGCATTATCCGATGGAATGCTGTCATTCAGATCAACCCAGTTGCGGCGATGCTTTTTAAGCACTGAATAACTGGAATTGATCACAATCCTGTAGCTCCAGGCTTTGAAACTTGAAGGGTCTTTCAAACGATGTAATTTCCGATGCATTCTGATGAAGCTTTCCTGAACTGCTTCTTCAGCAATAAACTCATCCCTGCAGATGGCCAGGCTCAAACGATAATATTTATCCTTACACTGTTCATATAACCTGCGAAAGGCATCAACATTACCTTCTGCAGCCTGCGACACAACGGCCTCCAGTTCAAGGGATGGAGTTATGCTTTCAGCCATATCCATTTACAGTATTGACCTTAGATTAATTAGATAGGTTGCATAGGGAACCTAAAATAATCACCCGTAAGGATTAAAACTATCAATGACTGCTACCGAAATGCCGACTAAAGGTGACCAGCAACTATAGGCATTTTCTCATTAATAATACACGCCGGAAATGGTCAGAAAGGCTAGTATTGAATGATTGATGATTGATTCAATGAAATGGTAGATGGTACATATCCTATGTACCATCTGCTATTTTGACGCAATAAAAGGTAGAAAATATGGACTTCTTTGAGATATTTTTAATCGGCAAAGGTAAAAATTAATCAAGAGCTTGAGATATTACATAAATTTGTTATGCGCTTTTTTATCTTACAATAAGGAACCAAACATGAATTTGAAGAAACTTGCTCTAGCAACTTTGGTCGGAGGTTTTGCCATGTGGGTCATTTCAGGCCTTTGGCATAATCTGATTCTGGCGAATTTCTATGCCAGCGAAACTGAAGCGTCCCATGAGGGAATTGGCATTCTCCTGATCGCATATCTAATACTTAGCCTTATTATGTCGTATATGTATCCACTGGGCTACAAAGGGGGCCGACCGACCATTGAAGGGCTCAGATTTGGCGCGTTGATTGGCCTTCTTTGGGTATTTCCACACGAGTTGGCAATGGCTGGAGCACATGAAACCTCGATCTCGTATGTATTTAAAAATGCGCTCTGGCACATGGTCGAACAGGGATTGGGTGGAATCGTAATCGGACTAATCTACAGTAGGGGTCAACAATAGAACCGTGGATCTGGTTTCAGCAAGATATACCATTGACTGCGAATCATAACGCCTGCGTTCTTCGTGCAACTGTATGAAGGTTAGGTTGGACCGGTTTGTCAACAAGTCTGAGATCTAATCTAGAATATATCACTGGAGAGCATTTAGAAAACTATTGTACTACCCTTTACAACAGTTAAACCGAGATTATCCCTTTTTCCAATAATCAATCAACCGGTGTAGAGATTTCAGGAAGCATCAGCATTGTCTTTGTTCAAAATTAATTCAACTGTTTGAATGAACTCTTTGTTGTTAAAAGGTTTATAAAATGTATATTTAATCCCCAGTGCCTTGGCTATTTTTAAATAGTCATCATAGCCGGACACGGCAATAATTTCAATCCCGGGATAATTTCCGCGGAGTTCCTGAATGATCTCGATCCCTTCTTTTCGAGGCATAACAATATCGGTTATGACTAATTCCGTTGGATCTTCTCGAAAGAGTTGTATTCCTTCTTCTCCGTTACTGGCACTTACAACATCGTGTCCTTCCCTCTTAAGCAGATCCACCATCAATGTTCTAACTAGATCATCATCATCTATAACTAATATTCTTGCCATGTCTTATAATATCTCCTGTTATGAGGATTTAACTGCCCGTTGAATAACTTCGCTTAACTCACTGGCCACGATTGGTTTCAAAACGTATTCTCGAATACCCAGATCCTTCGCTTCATCAGTTGTGATGGCCTCACTGTAACCTGTAATTAAAATAACCGGTAGCTCAGGTCTTATTTTTTTTATTTCGACTCCTAATTGCGTCCCGGTTAATGTCGGCATGATTTGATCTGCAATGACGATATCAAAGGCATTTGGGTTATTTCGAAAATTCTCGAGCGCTTTAGGACTTTCTGTCTCAATTGTAACCGAATAACCCAGCCGTTCCATCATTTCCTTTACCAAAATTGCTATTTCCTTGTCATCATCTATAAATAGAATTCGTTCCTCGCCTTTAAGCGTCTCTTTTTCCAGTTTCTTTAATTCATCCACACCTAATTCAGCGATAGGAAGATAGACATTCATTGTCGTACCCTTTCCGGGCACGCTTTCAGCGCTGATGACACCATCGTGTTTTCTTACAATGCCATGTACAATAGATAATCCTAATCCAGTTCCTTTTCCAACTTCTTTGGTTGTGTAGAATGGTTCAAAAATACGATCAATAGTGGCCTTATCCATTCCAGGACCAGTATCAATTATCTTTAATAGAGCATAAGTACCTAGCGCTAAACCTGGGAGTGCGCTCACTTGTTTTGCATCAACGTCAGTGGATTCCAATATAATGGTCAAGGTACCATTATTATTCCCAATAGCTTGATAACTGTTGGTGCACAAATTCATTAATACCTGCTGTACCTGGGTTGCATCCCCCAGAATCGTTCCGCACATCGGATCAATATGCTGCTCAATCTTGATCGTGGTCGGCAGAGATGATCGCAAGAGTTTCACCGTCTCTTTGATAATAGTTTGTATCCTGACAGAGCTTCGGTTTGATTCTACCTGTCTACTGAAGGTCATGATTTGGCGCACTAAATCCCGGGCTCGCTTGGCTGCTTTCACTACATGCGCTAAATGCTCGCGAACAGGGCTGTTCTTGGGAATGTCCTCTAAAGCCATATCGGTATATCCAATAATCGGAGCAAGGATATTGTTGAAATCGTGGGCAATGCCACCAGCCAGAGTCCCAATCGTTTCCATTTTTTGAGCCTGCTGCAATTGGGCTTCTAATTTTGCCTTTTCCTCGGCATTTTGCTTTCGTTCTGTTATATCCAAAATAATTGTGGCAAATTGCTTTTCCTTGGGGCTGAACGCAAATACCTCAAGATACTTTTCTAAATCTTTATAATAATTTTCAAATTGGATGGGTTTCCTTGTTAAGGCAACATTCCCAAAATTTTCAATCCAGTATGATTCCGTACCAGGCAATACTTCCAGAACACGTTTCCCAACTATCTCTTTGGTTTTGATGCCAGTGATCTGTTCAAATATTGGATTGGCCTCGAGAAAAACATAGTCAACCGGTTTCCCATTTTCATCGACAATAATTTCATGTAAGGCAATCCCATTGAGCATTGATTCAAATAACATTCGATATTGTTCTGTACTTCTTTCCAATGCTTGTTCCGTGCGCCTTCTTTTTTCTAGAGAACGGGTCAACGCCGATCCGAAAAATATGAAGAACGTCATTACGGCAAACCGCATGAGTATTTCATGTTCGGGAACATTTTTATATAGGAGGTCTGTAAACGTTCCCTGCAAAAAAAGCACCGAATCCAAAAAGGCGGCCAGGATCCAAAATATTATCCCAAAGAATATAGAATAGACTAAAATGGCGTCTTTGGTTTTCATAAAATCACTCCTTGTGGATGAATTTATTTTACAATTTAATAAATAATTGATTCATTTTGGAAAAATAGTAAAAACTGAGACCACGGTTTATTCCTGCTATAAATTACATATCAACCTTTCCATTGGCTGACCAGCTTCTGATATTTGCATCAATTCCCTCGGATAATGGTTTGCGATTGTATTACACGCTAACCAGGGCCAGCTAAATCAACGGCAGTTAGGAGAAGTTCAGCCTCTGTGCGAAAAGAATCTGCTTATCCATCGGGTTCAATAATTTAACTTTCAGCGAATTTTGTACGGATCCATTTCACATAGGCAAATACAATCGGCAGACAAACCAGGTACATGAGGATACCATATACTCCGGAGGGCAGGCTCAGCACCGATAACCCATCGGTACCGGGAATGATCAGATTCCCAACTGTAATACCCACGGTGGCATTCTGGATTCCGGTGGCAATAGATACTGAGACCGCCTGGGATTCGCTCATCTTGAACAAGTGAGCGCTGCCATAGCCAAGGAGTAACATCACAACGATGAGTGTTATGATGCCGGGTCCCAGGATGGTTACATTAGTGACAAAGGCATCCCATTCACTGGCCAGGGCACCAATGACAATCAATACAAACAATACTGCTGAGATCTTGCTTGCTTTGGGTTCAAAAGACCGGGTGAAATCCGCCGCCTTGTGATGGACAAACAAACCGATGATCACCGGGATTGCGGTGATCAGGAACATTGTCAGACCCAGCGATAATACATTGATGGCAGGAGCATCGGCACCCATGAAATAATGGATCGAAAAACCGGTAATGATAGGCAGGGTGAGCACGGTTGCGATGCTTACCACTGCAGTGTATGAAATTGATAGGGCAGTATCTCCCTTGGCCATCTTGGTAATGATATTTGAGGTTACACCTCCCGGGCAACACGCCAGGATCATCAGACCAACAGCCATTTCCCCCGACAAACCGAAGACCTTAATGATACAGAAAGTTACCAATGGTAAAAGCAGCATCTGATTGACAATGCCTACAGTAAAATTTTTGGGTTGTCGCGCCACATTTTTGAAATCATTAGTGGTCAGGCCCAAACCAAGACTAAACATGATGAAGACCAGGGACAGCGGCAGGATGATATCAATGATCATAACAGAACTCCGTTCATTCTATTGTTCGATTGATAGAATTTATAGTTGAACACCAACCGTTTGCCAGACCGATATTGTATAATACTTGGTTAACCAATATTGTTCACCAGTAAATTCGACCATTAACAGCTGGCAATAGAGGAGTAAAGGTATGGTAATAAATCGCATAGAATTATATTTTGTCAAGATACCGCTGGAAGAGAATAAGCCGGGATTTTTCAGCCAGCCAGCCTATTTTAATCCCAGCTGGATTCCAGGGTTTCGGCAATCCGAAGTGCGTTTTTATTTACTCAAACTGAGTACCGACCAAGGCTATGAGGGTTATGCTGCCATAACTGCCATGGGAACCGAAAGGTTGGGACTTGGATCGGTTCTGGGCAATTACCTGCTTGGTATTAATCCACTGGATATTAAACTGGTGAACCAGCGCATTCAGGAGTTTTCCTATATCGGTATGCGTAACAGCTGGATTGACGGCGCTTTCTGGGATATCATTGGCAAAATCAAGGGAGAGCCGCTCTGGAAGCTGCTGGGCGGGACCGGCGGCTACGTCTTTCCCTATGTTTCATCAGGATCAACCCACAACCATGATCAGAAAAAGATTCGAAAAATCAGTAAGCAGGTGTTGGAGGAAGGGTATAGAGGATTAAAATTACGCGTTAAGAGCACTGACCTGGCTTCAATGGTTGATTTTGTTGGAGCCGCTCGTGATGAAGTTGGTGATAAACTGGAACTGATGGTGGATGCCAATCAGGGCTGGCCGGTCGACCTGATCGATGAAACGCCCAGATGGGACCTGGAATTCGCTTTAAAAGTCGCGCAGGGATTAGAGCAGTACGATGTAAAATGGCTAGAGGAACCGCTGAATCGCGGAAATTTCGAGGGACTGGCAGAACTTCGCAAGAATACAAAAACACCAATTGCAGGGGGAGAATTAAACTCAACCTGGCGTGATTTTAAGGCAATGCTGGATATTGGTAGCTTGGACATCTATCAGCCGGACGCCGTGATGGCTGGTGGCACTTACGCCGGCGGTATTTCCATCGTAAACTGGTTAATCCATGAAATCCAGAGACGTAACCAGGATAATCAAGACGATTCGCAAAAGATAAAATACTGCCCGCATACCTGGACAACAGGACTGGGATTCGCTGTGGCACTGCAATTAGTTGGAGTTTTGCCACCGGAAGAACGCAGTCTGCTGGAATACCCCTTGGAAGGTAACTGGAAGCCCGAATACTGGTCGCGCTTTATCAAGGGTGGCATAACAACTGACCGGGAAGGACGCATAAAAATACCAGATGGACCAGGATTAGGTGTTGAAATTGATTGGGATGTCATAAAACGTTTTGGCAAACGTATCTATCGCGGGACTAGCGCTACTGTTGCATTTAGCGCTGTACAGGATCGTGGTTTAAAACAGGCTCTGTATTTGAAGCAGAAAAAAGCCGCACAGCTTGAGCGGTCTGCAAATGCACAGTTCAGCATTCCGGAACCGCCTTTTTAAGCTTAGTACAGGTTATATTTCAATCGGTAAAATAGTGTGTCAAAACGATGCTGTTAGTCTATATATTGGCTATAATCAACTCCTCGGCGTCGACCACGCTCCTCAAACCAGTTTTTCTCGTTTCGAGGTGTTCTCGAAATCCTTTCCGGGTCTTTGGGAATCAGTTTTATGGCGTCCGTGGGACAGGTACTGATGCACAGACCACAACCGATGCATTTATCCGCCACTATATGAAAATGGCTTTCGCCTGTGAGAATTGCATTCACTTGGCAGCGATCATCCCAACAGACACCACAACAATCACAGCCTTGCGAATCGATTTCGGCATAATATCTGGAGTTGATCAGATCGGATCGGCCGAATAATTGTGCAGCCTCCAGTACCGGGCAGCAACAAGAACAGCAATTGCAGATGTAGGTTTGATCATCCTGTACATTGGCAGTGAGGTGGACCAGAGCTGCCTCTTCGCTGCGTTTTAAAATAGCTATTGCCTCATTGCGTGTTATCGCATGTTTGAGGGGATGATTGTCAAATGCTCCCGGTTCTGAACTGAGGGCAATGCACACATCCCGGGCTTTATCACATCCTTTACCGATAAGTTTTTTATTTTTATTACATACGCAATCACTAGCACCGAAAGATTGGCTGCGATTGATGAGGGTAGAAACCTGCTGGAAAGATAATGCTTCTTGGTGGTATGGAATTTCTTCTTCGATAGGAATTACCTGCATTAATTGTGGTCTCATCATGAGCAATTTTGGCCCCAGGATCAATTTGTATTCCTCTGCCAGTTGGGCGAATTCATTATCCATACGGTTAAGCTGCAACTCATAGATTCCCGGAATCCAAGGGATCATCTTGAAGGACCTGGTGCCGTTGAAGTTCGTGCCCCAAATCTCCCCCCGTTCCCACATGCTGGTCAGTGTTGCTTCCAACCCTTCCAGGGGTCTCCCGGTACGTTCAGCGATCTGTTCTGCTGTTTCACAGTTCAGTCGCAGATCACAAAACAGCGCAGCTTCCCCAGGTGTGAACACCTTCTTAAGCAGTTTTATCTCAAGACAGCTTTCCGTGGCTGGAAACCCGTTAGGGAGTATATCAAGAACACGTGCAAGCTTGTGGTAGATGGAAATCTTCAAATCTTTGTTTTAGCTATTCTGAAGATTGCCGGTGTTCAATGTACCGATATTCTTGATAGAAGATAGGGTACCTTTGGCTTTGATCTGACCGTTTTCACTGGCCAGGATATCATAATGCAGGTAATTCTCAAAAGCACCGGTAAGAACTGCTTCATAATCAATAGCACAGCCAGGTTTGATCGGTTCAATAAACTTCAAATTGACGGCGCCAACCAGACCGTACCGGGGGCTTTGCTCAATTCGATTTAACTCATCCAAAACCTTATGTTTCGCTGGTTTGTATTCCGGGCTGAGGGAATATCCCAATTCAATTTGGTTTAGTTCTTCAAGTACTTCATCAGGATCAGATCCCTTTTTTTCATATAATTCTCGAACTGCTATGATCACAGCCAGAATATTTGTGCTTTGACCCATGCCTTCAAAAGTGAGTGCACCGGGCATAAGCATGAGTTTTGGGAAATGACCATTGAAGAAAGTCTCATTGGCTGAAAGGTATTTGGTGGTTCTGATGGTTGGTGGGTTGTCAAACGAGAAGAAATTAATACGGTCAACCATGAGCAATGGCCGCCGGTGTGGAATAAGCCATTGGATTACATCTGGTCCCAGTGATACATCATTTCCTGACATTGTTATCCTCAGATATTTTATTAATTGGTTAAACCACCATCCACCACTAAACATTGACCAGTGATATATGAAGCACGCTCTGAAGACAAGAATAATACCGCCTTTGCTACTTCAGCAGCCTCACCGAATCTACCCATGGGGATGGCCGCCTTTTTCTTTTCGGATATATCCCTGTTCAACCTGGTGGTCATACCGGTTGCAATCAGGCCCGGAACTACAGTATTAACCCGAATCCCCTTGGGAGCGAGTTCGGTAGCAAGCGTCTTGGTGAAACTGATGAGCGCACCCTTGGCTGCGGCATAATTAGCCTGACCCGGGCTGGCATGTATGCCGGCTACAGAAGCGATATTGATAATGGAGCCTTCCTGTCGGGAAAGCATGCCGGGTATCACTGCCTGGACTAAATAATAGCTGCCGTGAAGATTGGTATCTATGACTTTGTGCCATTCTATATCACTCATTAGGAAGAAGAAATTATCCGCGACTATACCGGCATTGTTTACCAGGATATCAATCTGACCACGTTTCTTAATCAGCTGCTCAATCCCGTTTTTAATATCATCGGGCTGCGTTACATCAAATGGTAGCAACATGCCTGTACCACCGGCATCCTGGATTTTTTTCAGCAGTGCTTCTGCGGTTTTCTCTTTGCGCTTATAATTTATAGTGACAAAAGCCCCAGATTTTGCGAAATGTTCTGCGAAAGTTGCACCCAGCCCCCGGGAAGCACCAGATATCAAAACAGTTTTATTATTTAAATACTGATCCATATTATGAACTCTCAATAGCGTTTAAAACCGGAAATTGTATTTCATCTTTCTCAAAATAGGAATGGATTTGAGGATTGACGACCAGTGAACGATTGTTAACGAATGGGGGAGAGGCAGTTCGAACTTTACCCGCATTTGTTTGATAACCGGAGATGCCGCTTTCAGCGAATGGTCGTTGGATCATAGCAAGACCAATATAACCCTTGCCGGACAGATAGGGTGCGGCATTGACAATGAAACCAATCTCTTCACCCTTGTGATACACTTTTTCATTTTCCACCAAAATTGAATCGCTGATGACAGCTGTCAGTCTCTGCTGCAACGGTTCTTTACGTATCCTTTCCAATGCGTCTGAATGGATAAAATACTTACGATAGGATGTGCGCCATTGGAGCTGCAATTCTTTAGGATTGGCGTTGATTGAACCTTCCTTGCGTATATTGAAAAAGTTATTCTCCAATGCACAATAATCAAGTGCCGCCAAACCTGCCATTTGTACGTTGTACAAAGCGCCGGCTTTCATGGCTTCCTCCCAGATACAGCAAGCAGGTTCGTTGGGATAGATCAGCAGGTAGCCAAACTCCCCGGTCTCACCACAACGGATAATTAGATTATCATCGCTGGGGTAATAAAATGATAGATAAGGCAGGCTGATTATTTCGGGATCCACCAGCTCTGACAACAGCTCCCATGCGAACGGACCATTTAAGGCGATCTGGTAATGGCTCTGATTCAGTAGTTCGATCTTTATATCTTCATTTATTTGGATATGTCGCTTGATCCACTTCAGGAAAGTGTCCGGTGCCGCGCCCTTCAGGATCAGCAGATAACTTTCCGGCTCTTTGACTATATAACCTTCAGCATATTTCCATTTGCCATTAAGGATGAACAGAGCCTGCTGGAGTTTATAATTCCTTAGATTAAGATCCCGGAGTGAGAGTCGATTCAATAATTTGTGAACATTATCACCTGAAAAGCGAAGAAGGCTTGCGTGGGAGACATCCGAGATAGCAACAGTATTCCGAATTGCGTGAACTTCACTCTCGATATTGCTGCAGACATCCGGAATCTCATTACCCCAGATCGTGGTCATCTGAATATCTGAGTGCTGATATAACTTGCTGAGATCACTCATAATGCTATTTCTGTTGGGCAAATATTATTGCATCAACAATTTTGTTAACGGTTCTGATGCTATAAATATTGAAGTTATCGCTGAGTTTGATATTAAAAGCTCGTTCGATGCAGACAGTGAGCTCTACGGCGTCGATGGAATCCAATTGCAGGCCGGTGCCGAACAATGAAGCGTCCGGGTCAATATCCTCAGGTGCCAAGTCTAAAACGAGATCATCAACCATGACAGTAGTGAGTGTTGCAACCATTTCCCGGCGTTTCTCAGCAAGTGATTCAAGTGAATTGGTCAAAGACTCATCTCCGGTTTATAAGCATTTCTCTAATAGTAAGGCACAGCTGCCATTGATCGGATTCACGTGAATGATCAAGATTTTTGATACTGGCTTATATTCCCCGGAAGGTCCTGTTCGAAGCTTGCCCTTGCGAAGTGCTTCAACAGCAATGATCAGTGCAAACATGGAAGTACTGGCATCAGCGAATCCCATACATGTTGCTGGATTAATGGTGATTATATTATCTAAATCCCCACCCCAAATGTCCCCCAGAGTTTTTAATTGATATTCTTGAGTGACGGGCTTGCCATCGTCTGTGCAGATGACAGGAATGTCAGCGATAGTATTGGAGCGGAGTGCTTGATTAATGGCTGTGTGCAGATCAGCTGCACCGGCAATACCGGCACCGGCAATCTGAACATTCTCTGATGATTGTGTCCTCTGGCCGAGAAGAACACACCCGGCGCCTTCGGTGGGAATTGTAGTTCGGCCCAGCAGCTTGTGCATGGCCAATGGAACATCCCCCAGTTCATCAGCGGCAACCGCGTACATCACTTTGAGTTCGGGATCCTCCGTGAGTTGTATGCAGGCCTGGACTGCGGCAAATAGTCCGGCGCCTTCAGCTGCTGCGATGGTGTTTGATGGTCCTTTAATAGTCATCGATTCACAGACCGCCCCCATTGAGGCATTCATGACGACTCTTGAAAATGCATGGGAAGAAATTCCTCTCAACCCGCGTTCATTGATGCTGTTTCTGAACTCAAGCAAACTCAGGGAAGGTATGTGGGAAACTCCGGTGATGATCCCTGTTAGCTCAGAAAGATTTGCTCCTCCATTCAAACCTGAATCCTGCAATGCCAGGGAACAGGCAGTTATCATGTAGCGGGTAAGCGGGTCAAGAAAGCGTTCATCTCTGTGGCTGGTAAAAGTCGAGAAATCATCTATCGTGACATATGCTGCGGATTCAGGTATCTCGAATCCATCTGTATTTAGATTCGTCGGTTTCTGACGAGGTTTCTTTTCAAGCAGGACTTGATCCAGAGCGTTAAAACCGTAAGTGCTTACAGATCCTGTACCAAGTATGGGAATCCCCTTGATAGACGCAGGCTGCCAGGCGCCACGGAGTTCTTTGCTGACAATTAATGCAGCATTTGTGCCACCGAATCCGGAATTACAATTCAGGGCAGCATGGTAGGTATGTGGCTGTGGTTTTGTGGTGGAAACAACCCACTTTGGGATCAGGCGTCGCGGTCTGGCGAAATGCATCGTTGTGGGAACAAAACCAGCATTCATACTGATAAGTGTGATAATGGTCTCCACTATTCCTGCGGCTCCGCCGGTATGACCCATAAAGCTTTTGCTGGATGAAACAGGAATATTCTGACTTTGCTCGGTGAAAACATCCTTTATTCCCAGCCATTCGGATTGGTCATTTTCCAGGGTACCAGTTCCATGAACATTGATATATCCAATATCCTCAAGACCAATATCAGTATCTTTCAGGGCAGCAGCGATGGCTCGTGAAACACCGCTTCCACGGGGGTCAGGAGATGTCGGATGGTAGGCATCTGTTCCAGTACCAAAACCTGCAATGGATCCAAGAACCGAACCGTTATTGGTTCCATCAACAGGCTGTTTTTCAAGTACCAGGCAGCCGGCGCCTTCGCCAAGGTTCAGACCTACCGGTAACGAGAATGGTGCGCAAGGTGCATCACTCATATTCCGAAGAGCGTAAAAACCAGCAAACATATGTTGGGTCAGCTCACCGGTGCCTCCCACCACAACGGCATCAAGGTAGCCATGTTTTAATAGATCTTGGGCATAACCCAAAGCGTGATTCGACGATGCGCAGGCAGTGGAAATTGTTAAGGCCGGTCCTTTGATGTTCAGGCGCTCAGCCAGTTGGTGGGTCTGATGTTGCAGTTTAGCCACCAGTAGTGGAGAATTGTCTTCCAGGTTTTCATTAGCATGTTTAAATCCATCGTCCACAGACATTTTGCCAAGACAGATACCCAGGACCAGGCCAATCCTTTCCAGCTTATAATTCTGGAGCTGTGAACTGGAGATTGCCTCTCTGGCCGTCAGTAATGCCAGGGCTATACGTTGATCAAGTTCAGGAAATGCGTTTCCAAGTTTGGTCCAATCATCCGGCTCGAACATTGCGGCATATTTAGCACTGAATTCATCCGTTGCGAATCGTTTGATTTGCTTTATTCCATCGACCCCATTTATTAAAGCGGACTTTACTTCAGCAACATTTTTGCCAATTGGTGTGTATACACCCATACCAGTGATAGCCGTGTAATAATTACCCACTGATCCAGCCTTTGGCTTTTTAATATATTAAAATATCAATGGGCTTAATCGTATTGGGACATTTTGACGGTTCCAACAAGAGACATGATAATGCCAACAATGACGATGATTGCGCCACCAGTCATACCCACAAAGAGACCCAATGCTCCGATACCTTCAAGTGCATCATCACTGGAACTCGCTAATAAATAGCCTATTCCGAATTGAGCGATTCCCCAGATGACAGCATTATTGCCTCTTCTGGTGTATTCCTTCCAGCGCTCATATTCCCGCATTCGATAGATGTCTGCCGGGGTTGATTGTAAAGAGTCGGCCGGCTGGGCCTGGAATGAAGTCCCACTGGACTCAACCTTAGTTCCAGCACTGCCCCACTCGCGGCGCTGATCGGGAGTGACTTTCACTTTCTGGAAGGATTTATCGGTCAAGGTCACAAGTTCGTCAATGAAATCCGATGGATCCTGGTTCTCCAACCGCCAGACACATTTATTGAACAGTGCGTTGAAATGATCCAGTCGGCTGGCCGGGATATCGTTCTTGCGGGCGGCCTTATCAAATTCAACCTGAAAAGCGGTTAGGATCTCCGGATGTTCTTTGATTGTTTCCTGAATTCCCTCCCGTTCCTCAGCAGACAGTTGTTCCAGATAGGTGGCGGAACTCAATACAGCACGGTCCATCACCGGTAATGAATCAGTGATCATCTGCTGCATTGCTGGATGCTTCCGGTCTTCTTCAGGTAGATCACCAAAGGTACCAACAGCCATTAAACTAATGATAGATCCCTTGATCATATAGGGATCGGACTTCCGCTTTTGTAGATATTCCTCAATCCGCTGCATACTACGGGATTCAGAGATCGTTTTGGTCTGCTTTTGGAAGGCTTTCAATATCTTATCATGATACACAGTGTCGTTGAATTCACGATAACCCGCCCGGATCAGACTGCAAGAACCGATTGTCAAGCCAGCGGTGGACCCAGCCAATGCCAGGGTCATATCTTTAATGAATTTTCTGCGATCCAATGTGTTCATCTTGAACCTCCTTAAAAGATCTTGGTGATTGGATAAATTGTGTACGATATTCCCTGAACTGAAACAATTGTAGATCGATTGCTATTTGTATCTGGTATCGGGTGTATAATGGTAAGATGAACATATTCATATTTAGAATTGGATATGCTTCTCCAAAAGAAGCTGAATCAATCTATTCTTAAATTAGGAAATATTATCTAGACAACCAACTCGTACAAAAAACACCGAATTATAGCTATAAATAAATCATTTGATCTGAAAATGTCGATCGATCAAACGTATTTTTATTGATGCTATTAGAGGGAATAAAGATGAAAATCACAGGGGTAATTATAATTCTTGCAGCACTGACGTGGGGATGTGTAAATGAAACAGGCCCAGTTGATGATGACCTTATTGATGATCCATTAATTACCGCATATCTTTCGCTACCGGAGCGAACCGCCAGTGCGCTGCAGGGTAGCGAACTAGTAGAGGTGCTGAATCCCCTGGGGCTGAAGGAAAGGGAAGAGCGGATATTAACGGAGATTTTATCAGGTAACCTGCCGGATTTTATACGGCCATTGGTACCAGTTTCTGTTATTAAAACAATCGGCGTTTCAACTTATAATATTACTTATTACGTTACGGCCGAATATATGCTGTCAGGATCTGACAGTGATTATTTTCTAATCCCGATGACGCCAATTCTGGCCCAGGAACTGGCTGATTCACTGGGTCTGAGCCTGATTACCCGGAAAATGGTCAATGACATCTGGTATGTGGCAGATCTGAAATTGGCTCCCAGCCCGATTCCGCCCAGTGCTGAAATGGTCACAATTCCCGTGTTTGCCGATCATAATTCAACGGTCCGGTCCCAGAGAATGGCTGCTATCAGTAATTATCCCCTGGGAGTGCTGATAGCCGGTCATAAAAAGGATGTTGTTCTGTCAAACCGCATACAAACAAATCAGAATAAAGTTGTGATTTATGGCTGGCATCAACTGAACGGGCAACCAATCCAGCCGCTTTATTCCGGACATGTCAACTGGTATGCCGATTACAGTCACGGCATCCGGTTGGTACATTCCGAATGTGTTGTCAATGGGCGAAAGTATAGCATCAGTGATATACTAAGCGATCCTGAACTTTATGTTTTGTTAAGCGATGAAGAAGGTCCCATGTCAATGACTCGCTACCCAATCGATAAATCTTCATATCCATAATGTAAAAATCGAATTGACTGGGCTGCCAAACGGCAATGAAACCTGGAATTGTTAATAAGTCTGAAAGCTGGATTGCTTAAAAAATCTGAGCTGTTGTAGTTCGAGAATCTTGTGCATGGTTTTTAGACATCCTCAAAGCTCATAGAAATATCGAAACCCTTGTGAATAATAATGTTAGGCCAATGTTTCAGGCAGGTAAACGACCTTTAAATAGCTTGGGAATAGATGTCTGTAAACCTTAAATTCTTGCATTAAACCTGATCAAAGAAACGGTATTGGATCGATGTATCGGGTTGAAAACTTTGGTGCAATATTGGCGGATTAGGTCGATGGATTTGGGAATTCAATTAGAGGAGTATTTATAATGATGCGAGCATTCAAGCTAATCTTCTTACTACTTTTCGCTACTACCTGCATATTTGCTCAAGGTGTCACTACTGCCGGTGTCAATGGTATGATTACCAACCAGGCTGGTGAGGCTCTAGTAGGGGGTAATGTTGTAGCAACACATGTTCCAAGTGGTACAGTCTACGGCACCATGGTTGGGACTGAAGGATTTTTTACCATTCCTAATATGCGGGTAGGTGGACCCTATACCGTTAAAGCATCCTATATCGGTTATGCGGATTACATAGAAACTGATATCCATCTCGTCCTTGGATCGACTTACCGACTGACCATTCAATTGTTGGAAGAGGCAATCGAAATGGCAGCTGTAGAGGTAACCGGTGAGCAGGACGAAGTATTCAATTCCGGTCGTACGGGGGCCGCGACCCAGATCAGCGGTGACCTGGTTTCGGAAATGCCTTCGATCCGGCGCAGTACCCGCGATCTAACCAGACTGGACCCGCGTAGTGACGGTAATTACAGCTTTGGTGGACGTAACTGGCTGTATAATAATATTTCACTGGATGGATCGTATTTCAATAATTCATTTGGTCTTGATGATCCAGCACCCGGTGGACAGGCCGGTGCCGAACCGGTTCCGTTTGATGCCATCGAGCAGGTACAAATATCAATTGCACCATTCGATGTCCGCGAAGGTGGCTTTACCGGCGCTGGTATTAATATGGTGACCAAAAGCGGTTCCAATAAGTTTAGCGGTTCGGTGTACTCCTATACTCGCAGTGAAATGTTGCAGGGTAATTCAATTGATGGTGAGGAAATCGTTGCCAATCCAGAGTTGTCCTTCCTGCAGTCCGGTGCAACAATCAGCGGACCGATCATCAAGGATAAACTATTCTTCTTTGCGAATTATGAAATGGAACAGCGCACCGATCCGGGTACCAATTTCATGGCTGATGATGACGGGACAATTACTGTAGGTGAAAGCCGGGTATCAACCACTACCATGGAAGCAATCCGGCAGCGCATGATCGATGTCTATGATTATGATCCGGGCGAATATGATGGATATAATCATGAGACGAATAACAATAAATTATTGTTGAAATTGGACTGGAATATCAATAGCCAACATACTGCCTCATTCCGTTACAGCATGCTGGATGCGATCCGCGATCTGCCGCCCCATGGATTTGTCCTGAGCTTTAACAATACTGGACGCGGTCCTAACAGTAGCAGTCTGCCATTCCAGAATTCCGGCTATGCCATCAATAATGAACTGAATTCATTCGCTGGCGAAATAAACAGTATTTTCGGTGGCAAAGCAGCCAACCGTTTCTTTGTCAGTTACAATCGCTTCCGGGATTTCAGACAGCCTTTCAGCGAAGATTTCCCAACGATTGAGATCGGTGAAGATGGTGTTACGTACACTACTGTTGGTCATGAGCCCTTCTCGATTCATAACATCCTGGACCAGGATGTGACGCAGATTACCAACAATTTCAACTATTTCATGGGCCGCCATACATTTACTGCCGGCATCAACTACGAACATTTTAAATTCTTTAATTCGTTTAATATTTTCCGGCATGGTTTGTTTATGGTGACTGGTGATCTGGATTTACTCTTTCCCGGAGCAGGCTACCTGGATTTCCTGGGTGCCACGACCTATTCGTCATTGGATAATTTCTTTATCAGGACAGCTGATCCTGATAGTGCTGATTACGTTGATTTCCGGAGTATGACTGGTGACGGACCGTATAAAGGTGAGATCATTGAAGTGGGACAATTAGCATTCTATGCCCAGGATGAATATACGGTTAGTGAAAACCTGAAAGTAATGGCTGGCCTACGGGTTGATATCCCCCGGTATATCACCGAGCCGGTAGCAAATCCATTTTCCACTGGATTAGATTCCCTGCTGGATGAAAACGACGATCTGGAGACAGTAGACCAGGCCAAACTGCCGGATGCAACACCATTGTTCTCACCCCGGGTCGGCTTTAATTGGGATGTGAAAGGTGACCGCTCGCTGCAGTTACGCGGCGGAACTGGCATCTTTACCGGTCGACTGCCCTTCGTGTGGATCGGCAATGTGATTTCAAACCCCGGTGCGAATCCTAATTTGTATGCCCCCGGTGGTTCCGTAAGTGCCGATGAAAATGAAACCGATAGTGGCGAAGGCAGGGACCAGGATGAAGGTGCCCCATCTGTGCTCCAACAGTCGTTCGACTTGAACGCTATGGTGGATGACTTCAAATGGCCCCAGGTCTGGACCACCGACCTGGCCCTGGATTTAGCCCTTCCAGCCAATATGACCGGTACATTTGAGATGGTTTACAGTAAGGATCTCAATGCCATTTACATGCGAAATGCCGATGTTCCCGTACAGGTGCGCTACCTGGATGATGGTCGTCCGTACTATACCGATGCCGACGGTAATTTTGAATTGTATCCTGATGGTGGAGCCGGTGTATATGTGATCGATAATACCGACGAGGGTTATAACCTAACCTTAACCGGTCAGTTGCGTAAATCATTACCTAATGGTCTTAACACCAGCATTGCCTATACCTATCTGGATGCCAAGAATAATCTGAAATCGACCGAGATTGCCAGTGTGCTGTGGACAAGCCAACCGGTGCAGGGCGATCCCAACCAGCCGCAATTGAGCTGGTCGGAATTTGGTAACCGTCATCGCATCGTTGGAATGCTGGATTATCGTATGAACTGGACTAAGAAACAATCCACCAATTTCGCTGTTTTCTTTGAGATGGCCGAGGGTAACCGTTATGTCTATTCCGGCGGTAACCGTTACTCATTTATTTATTCCGGTGATGTCAATGGTGATGGCTACGGTGGAAATGACCTGATTTACATTCCTGAAGATGAGAATGACATCGTGCTGTCAGACCCCACCGAATGGGCCGCACTTGATGATTTTATCGAGCAAGATCCCTATCTAAGTGAGAATCGTGGCAAGATCGCAGAACGGCATGGTCTGGTGAATCCCTGGTTCACCAATATTGACTTGAAAATTCTACATGATTTCACCACCAGTTTCGGACGCTTCCAGTTCAATATTGATATCCTGAATTTTGCCAATCTGATCAGTGACAAATGGGGTGTCAGGCAGGTTGCCAATTCATTGGCCCTGTCACCGCTTTCGCTGACTGGTTGGGATGCAAATGGAGAACCGATCTTGGATTTCAACGGTGTCGAAGAAACATTCATGGATGATCCCGGTGAATATTCAGTCTGGCGGATCCAGTTCGGTATCAAATATATCTTTTAATTGATCTTCCAATAGAGATTAAGAGTAGTAAAAGAAAGCCGGGTAAAACCGGCTTTCTTTTTTTTTCTAAACAATCCGGTAACTAATTTTAAACGATATCCAATCCACTGATTATATGATGAACATAAATACTGATAGCGTAATCATCTGGGATTTTGACGGTACCCTGGTTGATACCAGCATCAAGAATTACCGGGTCACACAGCAAATTGTCACAAAAATCTCCGGTAAGCCGGTTCAATCTTTTCCGGCCCTGAATTCTTTGGTGGAATATAAGGCCGCGAATGCCCGTAGCCAGAACTGGCGCCTGTTATACAACAATGAATTCAGATTTAACAATCGGGAGATCGACCAGGCCGGCCGGCTCTGGACCGAATACCAATTGGCTGATGATATTAAACCCACGCTTTTGGATGGTATTGAAACTGCCCTCAAGCAATTGTGTGGTCTCAGCCAGGGGATTGTATCGCAGAATGGCAAAGACAACATAAAAGCAATACTAACCACGCTGGGAATTGTGCAGTATTTCAGTGCGATAATCGGTTATGAAGAGGTTGGGCTGGATAAGCAGAAACCGCACCCGGACGGATTTCTGGCCTGTCTGGATAGGTTGAGGACGGAGAGGACTACCAGGATTTACAGCATCGGTGATCATGAAACCGATGTGATAATTGCTAACAATGCCCGCCAGCACTTACAGCGGAATGATAGTGGGATCAATATAATTACTATTGGTATCATTTATGATCACCGATCCATTGGCTGGAAGAATATGCCCGACCACCTGGTTACCAGGCCGGAAGATATTGTGAAGATCATAAAAGGAAAATGATTAGTATTTTATACAACACCTGAATAAAACTGTTTACGATATAATAATGGCATGTAACTCAACGAATCCCTTGATAAATCATTGCCTGTAGGCAGTTGACTCTTCACAGAAATTTGTTATATCAAGCAGTTGGACAGAGAGTGCAATAACAGCCTGGAAGCTACCATTGTATTCTCCACAGAAACACATAACCGGGGATTATGTGGAGTAAGAATTAAAGAAGCAATTTCTGTTCTATTTGCATTACTTGTATTAACATTCCTGATAATCTAAATTAAGTGAAGCGTAATTGGTTTTTTATTCGGAGGTAATTATTTACATAATTTGCACTAAGCATGTGGTATTTGGTTATTGATTGGAAATTGTAAAATGATTCCATTCCCCTCATCACCTAAACCCCGCACTTCTTTTATCCTAATTCTGATATCTTATATCTTGTTTACAGGTTGTCCTGAGGAACCGCCGGAAGGCGACCATTATGATCCACGCAATGTAACCCGGATCGATGACCATCTAGAAGTTCAGCCTGAACTTGTGGTGGATTCAAAGGGCAACGTTCACCTAGTTTATCATGGTAGTATCTTTGAAGAAGCACGTAATGTTTTTTACATTTCTAAAAACTTAATCAATGAGTGGTCTGAGCCAGTAAACTTGTCCAATAGTTTGAATAATTCTATCGCACCACAAATTGATGTCGATGCCCAAAATAGATTGCATGTAATATGGGAAGAAGACGGCGAGGGCGATGCCAGGACAATGTATACGATGAAAGAATCAGTCGAGGATTGGACAGAACCAATTTACATTACAAATGCTTATAATTTATTACCTCAAATTGGGATTGACGCACAAAGAACAGTGCATGTAGCTGGAGATGGATTTCGTCTTCAGTACTTACAAAATATTGGCGGGGTATGGATGCCTTTGGAAAACCCTGATACTATTTCTATACTAAATCCCAATATGGTTGTGTCTGAAAACGGGGATGTATTTATTGCTGCTGAAAGTGGTGATATGATAGAATTAGTTACCAGGTATAAAGAAACAGGTCAATGGGAAAGGGAATTTATTACCGATAGTTATGCTTATCCTTGGGTTGGGTCGGTTGCTGTCGATCCTTCCGGTATTATCTATGTGGCATGGACGGAAAAGTATACTGATCAGATTAAAATCCGTATGAAATATCCGGAAGGTTTCTGGTCAGAATTAGATAGTATTCCAGACATGGAAGGAGATCCATGGCGATCACAACTGGCCGTTGATGACAATGGACTCCACGTCATCTGGAATGCCAATACAGATGAGTGGGACTATGATATTTATGTACAAACCAGAACGCATGAAGGCTATTGGTTGGAAAGACAACAGCTTTCTTCAACTCCAGAGGCCTCATTAGACCAAGGAGTTTACTTACAAGCTGGACTTATTCACATTGCTTGGGCAGAACATCTATCAGAATCAAAATATGGGAATTGGGATATCTATTATCAAGTGATTTCAACTGAATGAAGGTGTTTGCAAAACCAGTGTTGTCGTGAACCGAAGAAGTAATTCCTGCTCTATTTGTATTCCTTGGATTTACAAGCACAACGATATATATTATATAAAGTGTAATTGGATTTTTATTGCTATTATAAATGGAGGTAATTATTTATTTGATTTTGGGAATAAACCGGATGTCATTGAAATGAGATCCATATATAATAAGATGAAATCGGCTATGACGCAGCACTTTTCAGCGCACCCTTAACCCCAGCCGTGAGTACAATCATCGTTTTTCTGCGACAGTACACCTCCTCCATTTTCCATTTATCCCACCTACGCATTAGATACGGTGGGCAGGCTTTTATCCTGGCTCTTTCATCTTTTATTCTGTTTACAGGCTGCCCGAAAGATCCACCTAATCCCAGGGACACATCCATATTCCTGGAGTTGGAAAAAACCTGGACCACTTCACTCACTTTCAAAATTACTGTAGCCGATACCAGCGACTGCTGGAGCTTCAGCCTGAGCCGGGGTGATTCCACAGTGGCTTCAATGACGGTTACCGGCACGGATACGATTATCGTAGATAATGGACTAGAACCAGACCGTGAATACCGCTACCGGGCATTCTGGCTGGATGACGGACTGGTTAAAGAATCCAGCAACGAATTAGTAGCCATAACCATGGATACCACCAGCCATAATTTTGTTTGGACTATCGACACGCTGGGCAATTATGGTAGCTACATTAATGACGTGGCAATCGTAGATGAGAACAATATCTGGGTTGTGGGAAATATTGAGACCGATAGTGGAAGATATAATACGGCCCATTGGGATGGTTATAGTTGGAAATCTATTTTAATAAATGCACCTGGTGTGATAGGTGAAGGAATTTATTATTTTAGCGAAGATGACATATGGGTAACCACAGGTATCATTTATCATTGGAATGGAGTTGAATGGGAAAGATATCATTTATGGGATATGGGTGTTTTAGGTGAAAATGATGGTGGTGTAAAGAAAATCTGGGGCGCATCTTCATCAGACATCTATTTTGTCGGAGATAATGGATCCATCGTCCACCACGATGGGGCCGGTTTTGAACGGATTGAAATCGGTGGAACAGTTAGGTTGATAGATGTGGAGGGTAGTTCGAATGGCGAATACGTTTTTATTGCTGGAATGGATTTCTTTGCCCCCGCCTATTCTGCAGCTTATCAGATTCATGAAGGAAATATTGAAACATTATTTTACTCTGAGATTGGTCCCCCAACAAATGAAACTGATTGGGGTGCAATTTCATCGGTAAGCGTCCATGAAGACGCAGTATATTTTGTTACCTATCAAGGATTGTGGAAATTAAATTATTTAACATCACAGTCGACAGTTGATAGTGTCTTTAGTAATTATGGGTACCGCCACATGGTAGTACAGGGGCCGAATGATATTTTTATGGTTGGGGGGGGAGGTATATATGCTCACTACAATGGTGCATCGTGGGATTTGAATGATGATCTATATAATAATTATGCATTGAGCACATTATGGGGTGGCGCAGATTTACATAATAATATGGTTGTTATAACCGGATATTTAAGAGATGGCTCTCATGGAATTACGGCATTTGGAAGAAGGTAGGAAATATATGGATACTTGAAACTTCGCTTAGAAGCAAGCCCCGGTTAACTGAGTAGCAATCTAGTGCCGGGGCTTGGAATGAACACAACCTGACATCAGGAAGTATTCGTCTGAAGTTTACTTCCTATGTTTGGTTGCAAACAATAAAAACCACCACGCGCATAGGAGTAAATAATGAAACATTTATTACCGTTGAAAGCAATAGCAATTGGTTTAATACTTAATGTTATTTGCTTTGCTGACAACTATACAATCAGTTTGTATTTTGAACAAACTGAAGATGCTCTAAGTACACTATTCAGAACTCAAGGATTTCCACACCCTCTAGGGAATCACGATGGAGATGATTACGATATCTATTTATGGAATCCAGCCATAGATATAGAACCGGGGACTGTAAATTTTAATTTTACAATTTATGCTGATATTGTGATAGCCGGTACACCAATTCAGTATGATTACCTGTTTAATATACCATTAAATATACCATCCGGTGAACTATCGATAACTGGTATAATCACCTTTTTAGAAGGGATACCGGCTCAAATCAACGGCATGGATGGCCCACAGTGGGTTAAGGATATTATTATTGACGAATATGAAGGGCTGGAACTTACAGTTTATCCGAATTCGCTTCTGGAAGATGCGAATGCTTCAATACCGGAGCTTATGGATATCACAGTTGGTGACATTGCATTCACATGGGAGGCATCAACCGATTTGTTAAGATTTTCCCTAACTGTTGAAGTTGTTGGTAATTCCCCCTGGATTAATGGACAGTGGAAAGAAATTACCGGTACAGCGAGATACGATGTTAGATTTAACTCTAATGTCGAAGAAGAAGTATTATTTGTAGGAATATACAATATTTTAGGAGGGCACGGAGAAACTGAAAATCCTGGTATAACTACTACACCTGAAGTCTGGTCCAATCCGGTTGGAGTGGATTGGAATTATAATAATATTCCATCAGGACAATATAGATGCAAAGTGCTTTTTGGATCTACATATGGTTGGTTTGCTATTTATTATGTTTTTAGTAATCTGGGCGAAAGTGGATGGAATCCCATGTCGATATATCAAACATTATAGTTTAGAAGGAAAATATACCATGAAAAATTCAATAATTATGATAATTATCATTACGATAATTGTATCCTCACCTCTCAAGAGTCAAGAATCATTTTCGATTCAATTAGATGAAACCCAAACCTTGCAAGAAATGCTGGATATTCTCACTAATTCAAAAGCATTGAATTTTGGAGAATGGCATCCGAACCCAACAGTTGAAGATCCGAACTATTACATTAGAATCAATTCCGGAACGGTTGATTTGATAGGCTCCAGCAATTCAATATATCTGAGTTTGCAGGCAACAGCTTATGCCGAATTCAACGTCGCCTGGAATACTTTCGGATTTTCGCACAGTGAATCTATTTATATTGATGTTTTGGGAACACCCTCAATTGAAAATGATCTGGTAACGGGCTTGTCCAATATAGTCGTTAATGATATATCAGTAATCCTAACTTTTGACATTTGGCCAGATTGGTTACCTCAAGAGAATATTGTTACAGTAAATTTAGAGGATCATTATATGGATCTGTCTTTCATTAATTTGGTTGAGTTTTATCCTGATCTTGATCCATTCTATTTTCAATCCAATTTCCCGGAGCTAACTGTGACTGACAATGCGATTTTTATTTCCGTGTCCTTAAATCAGGAATTGGAATTAGCGAACAAGTCAATTGCCAACCCTACAGGTTACTTGAATGGCAGTTTATCGTTAGAGAACACCGACATACCTGAGTTAACTCAAACTAATAAACCTTCACCATCATTGTTATTTGCCCGGCAAAATGATGATTATAGTGCCACAACACATGACCGAATAATTGGAAACGAAGTACATCTAAGTTGGACAAATGACGTTGACCACAAACTCACAACAGATCAATTCCCGTTGTTGCAGGAATATTTTACTGAAGGCGTAATTGCCTGGTACACAGAACAACGAACGATTACCATTGCTTCAACTCCAGATGGAGCAGGAATGGATTTTCACGATCCATGGTACTACGACGAAGCCACTCAAATTCAACCCGATGATTTTCGCCCTATCTCCTCGGGCCAGTATCAAGTGTTTTTGGAGCAAAATCCAGATTTTCTACCTACTCTACCCATCTATCACCTGAAGGCTGCTTCTTCCTATGCTACCGGCAGGGAAATCTATGCTTTCCATCACTGGGAGGGCAGGGATGTTGACTTTGGAAATTCAAATAACCGTGAGACAACTATTGTTTTCCATTCAGGTGATGCAATCGCCGAAGCAGTGTATGTTAACGCCCTGCTCGGCATAGGTGCACCGGTATTTGTTGCTAGTGATGAAACGTTAATTGTCCCTGCCGGAGGGAACTACCAGTGGGGTAACACCGCGTTTGATTTCAGTTTTTATGTCGAAGGCACTCTGATCATGGAAGGAACCGAACAAGACCGGATTACTTTTTGCCCAACCAGCGGTACAACCTTCATGATTGGTGGTATTTACATTGACAATGGCGGCACTCTGATTTGTGATTATGTGGATTTTGACTATTCGCAATATGCCCTTACCGGTGATGCTATTGTTGTTGATAACGGTAATGCCCAGATCACGAATTGCCGTTTTACCAATATTCTAATGGATGCTGTTGATATTCACTCGACTGCCACTGCTTTTATAGCAAATAGCGAGTTCACTGGTGATGGAGGATCAGGTATCGGTATTGAATGTATCGTAATCCATGGCTCCGGTCACACCGTAAAGCTCTGGAATAATACTATAGTAGATTTTTCTACCGGGATAGCAGCTATAGTAACTGAAACCGAAAATGGACCGGCCTTTGATATGCGGAATAATATAATCTATTACGGTCTCACTCCTAATTCCGGGACTGTCGGACTTGAAGTTGAAATCACTAATTTTTTATATACCGAACTGGATTATAACCTAATCTATGGTTTTGCCAGTTCAGGAACAGAAAATATTCATGAGGCTTATATCCATCATTTGATTGAAACCGATGATCCGGATTTTGTTAAATACAGTACCGGGAATTATACGCTTACATCGGGTAGTCCTTGCCGTGATACTGGTGAGATGGACTTAGACGGGGATGGTGACATCTGGGATGTTGATCCAGATGACCAAGATCCTGACGGTACCAGGATGGATATGGGCGCCTATTACTACGACGCTGTTCCGTCGAAGCCAACTAATTTTACCATATCCGGCTATATAGGACAGCATCCGACAATCCGTTGGACTTTATGTCCGGATACTGATATAGCAGAATATCAAATCTGGCGCAGATTAACAGATCATGGTCCGCAATACTCCCTGCGATCAACGGTCGGTAGTAGCACCAGCGAGTATGTTGATACGGAAATAACAATTAGTGCTGGCAGGAGAATGACTCCCAAAGCTTGTTATAAAGTTCGAGCGGTTGATAACATCGATCAAATGTCAGCATACACGAGGAGTAAATGTAAACCCTATGGTGCCGTCGGTAAGGAGGTTGTCGAGTTGCTCCCTCTGAAATATGCTGTACATACTAATTATCCCAACCCATTTAACCGTCGAACAACAATCGCTTACGATTTGCCGGAAGAAAGTGTTGTGACCCTCACTATTTATGATTTTTTAGGGAATGAAATCAATACATTAATTTCCGCGCAAGAATCGGCCGGTTATAAATATCTTGATTGGGACGGGACTAACCATGCGGGTAAAATCGTAGCATCCGGGATGTATATTTATACCCTCAAAGCCCAGAGTGTGGCATCTCCAAAAACCTATCTTTCCAAACAAAAGATGATCTTTTTGAAGTAGTAGTATTACGTATATAAGACAGATGAAAAGGGTGGTCGACTGACCACCCTTTTCTGTAATATTAGTTGGCGCAATAAGTCATCTTCAATAAACCACTTATTCGTCGTCGACACAAGATATTCCTATAGATATACAAAATTATTGATTGCGTTAACTTGCTCTTGCTAAAGTAATATTCATTCGCGTTACTGCAAATAACCAGCTCTCCGGCTTGGAATCGGATTTAATTTCTATTAAGTTTATCCGATTTAATAATGAGTATCGTGCGAAAGCAATCCTACAATCATCATCCTAAGGCACTGTTCGAAAAAACATTCGGACAGGTGCAGCTGCACCAGCAGATTGGTTTGAATATTGAGCACTATTCCACTAATAAACAAAATATTTATCAACAGGCGCTCGAACACATTTCATACAATAAACAAATCGAAATACTGGATATCGGTTGTGGTTACGGGCGTTTTTCAGGCAATTTGGAATCAGTTCCCGGCATCCATGGTTCCCGCTGTACGGGTATCGATCTGCTGGCAACCAATTGCGAATCATTCATTAAAACGTTAACACAGGCTGGTTTGCAGGGTGAGTATATCACTGGTCAGGCGAATCAGATTACCGATTTTACTGATAGTAAATATGATCTTGTTTTGTCAAGTTTTTCACTCAATTTTTTCCCGGAAGTCCTACCTGATATTGCACGGATTATCAAACCGGCCGGTTCCTTTATTGCCATAACCCATTCCAATCGCTTCCTCAAGCAACTGGAAGGAGATATTGCTGCCGCGCTAAAATTATTTATTGACCGAGATTTTCAATTGCCGACAATCGCCTTTAGTGCTGAAAATGGTCAGCGCTTACTATCTAAGTATTTTGATATCATCCAAAAGATCGACTATTCTAATCAATTAATTTTTCCCTTGCGCCAGATCAAGAAATGTTTAATGTATATAGATTTCAAGTTACCCTTTCTGATTAAACCTGACTGGTTTTCGGAGCAAAAATTGTATAACGAATTCAGAAATGAATTACATCGGCAAATACGCCGTAAGACCAGGGAAAATCATTACTACTACCTAAACAAGGATGATTGCATATTCAAGTGTAATCATCCCAGGAATTAACAATGGACAAGACCAGACGCCGCTATTGCCATCATTGCGGAAGCAAGATTGATTTAAAATTGGAAAATGATCTGCTTCACCCGTTTTGCACCAAATGCAAAACTGTGTTTTATGAGAATCCGGATCCGATTGTATCGGCGGTTGTAGTCAATTCGGAACGCGAGCTACTGCTGGTTCTGCGTGATCGGGAACCACTGGCCGGTAAATGGTGCCTGCCTTCCGGGTTCGTGGAAGTGAATGAGACAATCGAAGAGGCGGCGTTACGCGAACTGAAGGAAGAAACCGGAATTCTGGGCAATGTCATTCGATTGCTGGACACTGTCTCATATAATAATGATTTCTATGGTAATCTAATCTGGGCATCTTTTGAAGTAAAAACCATCGGTGGTACTTTGCGTGCTGGTGATGATGCCCGTGCGGCACGTTTTTTCTCGATCGCCGATCTGCCGGAGCTGGCATTTCCACCCAATACCGTGGCAGTCAAACGTTATATTCAACATTATGCGGATATATGGCGATTACAGGATACATTTCTTGCCCCAGTTAAAGAGCAGAAAATAGATGCTGAACTACCGGCATTTGCCTTATTTGATATTATTGCGCAGGACGCTCAAATCATCACCGAGAACTGGGTTGCCGAAGTAATGCAACATCCTACAACACACAGTTATTCATCCTTTGATTATGATGAATTATTTCATCGTGCCCATAAGGTTGTATCCCAATTTTGCTCATGGATGACTGATCCGGGTGAACATGGTGATTCAATCAACGAATATTATCAGGGTGTTGGCCGGAAACGTAGAACGGAGGGCTTTCGGTTGTCTGAAGTACTCAGCGCCATTAGCCTGACACGAAAACACATCTTTGCTCATGTCCTGGCTCAGGGAGGTATTTGGGACCAGGCGATGGCAGTGACCACTATAATGGAGTTTATGTCGCGGGTTAATTTATTTTTTGATAAGACAGTATATTATATCACGCGCGGGTACGAGATAGAAATTGAAAATAATTCCAGCGTAACTATTCCTTAGACAATTCAATAAACCGAGTACCAACCGCAAGCGCTACTATAAAAAATTCCTGCTTAAGATGCGGCCTTGACATTGCAGCCGAACACAATAATTAAGCTTGATATGTTTGATTTATTAATTATAACACCGTAGGTTCATTGCTAGAAATAGTTCAATAGAAAAACAAGGAACCTCATGATCAATAATACCTCCAGGCCAAAATTGTTGCTCAATTTTAGCAGTACAAAGTTTAATAGAATAGTTATAGAAGTCATTTCAGTTATGTTTGCCGTCTTAGTGGCATTGGGAGTGGATCAATGGTGGGAAGATCGGGAAAATTTTGAACTGGCAGTAAAAATGCAAGCCGGAATCGAATCAGAAATTCAGAAAAACCTGACTGAGATCAAACGTACCCACGATAATTATTCCTCCACTTATGATACCTTACAGCTCTACCTTGGAGAAGCTGAAATTTCGCTGGAAGATTTTAGTATCGGTTTTGAGTTGGCCATACTGACATCGGCTACCTGGAATACGGCCCAGATGTTACGCGCCATCCATTATATGGATTATGAGTGGATAATAAATGTAGCTACTCAATATGAATTACAAAGTATATACCTGGAATCCCAGAAACAGTTCCTGGATGTCATGGGCCGACTGGCGGAGGAAGGTATATCGGAAAATCCCAAAAAACTGTTTCGCTCTCTGGTCGGGCGCATGATGGTCATCATTCCGCTTCAGGAAGGATTGATTGAAGGATATACTGATCTGCTAAATAAGAATGACTCTGGTGAGTAAAAGAAATATATTACAAAATAGGGAATGTAGTCTTTTAACTGTAAACATTTTTATCAATTTCCACGACTATTAGCAAAGGCAATACTTAAGTTTCAATCTGCTGCGCAGTATAATACCAAAACCAATTTCTGCCATGCAAATTCTCTATGATTAAATTGACCACAGCCATATTTCTAGCGCTTGAAAGTATCTTGTCCAAAGGAAATGCAATGCAGAAATATTATAATTTTCCTTTAGAATCAACGATTTCCATTAACCAGGAACTTTCGTAACTTCCTCTTGTACTAATTGAAACGATGCTAAAGAACGCAACATCCATTGTTATAACCATGATCGTGCTGAGCTCGAACGTTTTGCCGTTCATTCAATTCGATAATTGTGACATGCCCTGCTGCCAAGAGGAGATGACATGCTGCACCATGGAGCAGATTGAAGATTGCGAAGGCAGCCTGACTGCCTGTGATTTTGCCGTGCTGGTTCCAATCGTGGTTGCGCCGATCAATGTCGTCGAGCAACGAATTGAAAATCACATGGTACAGCTGCTATCGATACCTATTGTCCAGGTTCCGGAGCAATTTGTTTATACCACTGATCTTTGGACCATTCAAGCTCCAGAACCACCCCCCTCTTTTCTTACCCCCCTCCTGATTTAGATACTCCTGTCATTCACCGGATTGACAATCCGGACTGAGTGCATCAAATTGCTTTTGCATACTTGAAGCACTATATTCAATTTGCCAATTGAATCAAACAGGAGTTCATTTGAAAACTAAACATATCCACCATCACCTATTGCTGATTGCATCAATTTTTATCAGTACTGTAATTGGCCAGGTAGATGGTCATAAAACCGCAATTCCCGAATTCGATTCCGCCATACGTCTTGGTTATGAATCAAACAGGAATTACGATTTACCGGCACAACCTGCACTGGCAGATTACTTGACTGCCGCTTTGTATAATAATCCCCGGATCGCAGCAGCCTATGCACGCTGGCAGGCCGAGATTGAAAAAATCGCTATTGCCCGGGGACTACCTAATCCAAGTCTGAACTTTGGCTACTTCCTCACGAATGTGGAAACAGCGGTTGGTCCTCAGCAATTTAAAATCGGGTTGATGCAGTTGATCCCCTGGTTTGGTAAACTGCGCCTGGCGGAGAAAATGCAAACCATCCGGGCTGACATCGCTTTGGAAGAACTGCAGAATCAGATAAATGGGTTGGTCTATCAAGTCACTGCCATTTACCTGGATTATTATTTTCTACAACGCTCGATTGATATTACCAATCAGAATATTGAACTGGTGCGGACTTGGGAACAGGTGGTGCGCAGTAAATATACAACAGCCCGTGCCGGCCATCCAGATCTGATTAAAACCCAAATCGAGCTTATCAAGCTTGAGGATGATCTCAAAACCCTGGAATCCAAACGACAACCAATGCTGGAAAAATTCAGGGCTTCATTGAATGATGGCAATCTTGCTGGAATTTCGGTTTCTGACTCGATTACCGGTAAGGCAGGCTCAATTAATAAAGATCAGGTAGCAGCCAGTATTCTTAATGATAATCCCTTCTACCGTGCTGCCGAGTTGAGGCATAATCTGACTAATAGTGCTGTTAAACAGGCGCACCTGGACTATTATCCCGATCTCGGCCTGGGATTCGACTACATTGGTACCGGTGAGAAATCAATGAATGGTGAGGCCGTGGCCGAGAGTGGTAAAGATCCGCTGGTTTTTATGTTGTCATTAAATCTGCCGATCTGGTTTGGGAAAACCAGGCACCAGGTCAACACCGCCCGCTATCAACAGCGGACTGCCGATGAAATGCAGACAGCAATTGAAAACAAACTGAGAGCCGAACTCGAGCAAGTCTGGTTCGAACTGGAAGATGCCCGGCGAAAGACAGACCTCTACCGCCAGGGACTGATTCCGAAAAGCCTCGAATCATTACGGGCTTCCGAAAAAGCTTATATTGCGGAAAAGATGGATTTCTTGAATCTGGTGGATTCGCAACGACGCTATCTGCAATTCCTGCTGGAATTTGAGAAATCACAGGTAAACTACCAGAAAGCATTCGCCAGGCTGGAACAGCTGGCTGGGAGAGATTTATGAGTAAACTAGTTGATCTATTAAAGAAATACACTGATTTGATTTTAGCATATCTGAAATCAATAACGAAATCTGCCTGGATATTAATCGGAATCGCCTTTATCAGTGGGCTTTTAATACGTGGTGGTGGGACACCTGAAATTGCATCTGCAGTTGCAGTGGAAGCCCATGATCATGAGAGAAAGGCACAATGGTGGACCTGTTCAATGCATCCGCAGGTTAAACTACCAGAAGCAGGGCAGTGTCCCATTTGTTTCATGGATCTGATACCAATGGATACAGGGATTGACGATGCAGGCTCCCGGGAGCTTAAATTGTCGACCGGGGCGATTGAACTGGCTGAAATTGCGACAACTATTGTTGGCCGCGGACTGGCCAGGTCAGAAGTCCTGTTATCCGGCAAAGTAGAATACGATGAAACACGCATCAAAACGATCACATCCTGGGTATCGGGTCGCCTGGAAAGGCTATATGTAGATTATACCGGTATCACCGTCAAGAATGGTGATCACCTGGTTGACATTTACAGCCCGGATCTGTATGCCGCACAGGAAGAGTTGATCCAGGCTCTCAAATCAGTCAATACTGCAAAGCAGGGATTCGCCTCATCCACGGCACAGGTTACTCTGGAAGCAGCACGAGAAAAATTATCCTTACTGGGTCTTACTGCAAATCAAATATTGGAAATTGAAAAGCGCGGGACACCGGAAGATAGATTAACAATATTCAGCCCCTTATCTGGAATTGTGATCCATAAAAATGCCGTCGAGGGTCGTTATGTAAAAACCGGTTCTCCAATCTATACAATAGCTGATTTAAGCCGGGTTTGGATTATTCTTGATGCCTATGAATCAGAACTGCCCTGGTTGCGATTCGGACAGGAAGTGGAATTCACCGCCGAGGCTATTCCGGGTGAATCTTTTAAAGGTAGGATTACTTTCATTGATCCGATTCTTGATCCCAAAACCAGAACTGTTCAAGTAAGAATCAATCTCTTAAATAAAGACAATAAATTAAAGCCGGGAATGTTTATACGGGCCAAAGTCGAAGCTATTCTGGATGAAAACGGACAGGCGGTTAATAACCAGCTGGCTGGTAAATGGATCGGCCCTATGCACCCGGAAATTGTAAAAGATGGCTCTGGACAGTGTGATGTCTGTGGCATGGATCTGGTGCCGGTCGAGCAATTGGGTATTGTAACTCTAACTCAATCAGATCAGCAGCCCCTGTTAGTACCGGCAAGTGCTGTTTTGAAAACCGGAAAACGAGCTCTGGTCTACGTGAAACTTCCTGGTCGGGAAGAGCCAACTTTTGTGAGCCGCGAAGTGGTCTTAGGTCCCAGGGCCGGCGAAAATTATATCGTCCTTTCAGGATTGGCGGTCGGGGAAGAAGTAGTCACCAATGGCAATTTCAAGATCGACAGCGCCATGCAAATTTCTGCCAAACCCAGTATGATGAATCCGGAAGGCGGAGTGGCCATGACCAGGTATGAGCATCATGGTGGTAGTTCAAGGCCGACTAAAACCAAACCAGAGCAAAAAGAGAAGCTGGAATCCAGCATGGCTTACCATAATACTGTTAAACATTTATTCGATGGTTATTTCGTCGCTCAAACTGCTTTGGCGAGCGATGATTTGAATCGAGCGAAGGCTTCGCTTTATGCAATAAATTTACTAGCCGGTGCAATCAAGGATGAAAAGCTGGAGTTGTCGGTGACCTCACTGAAATTCTGGCAAGCAGAGCGACAGAATCTGCTTAAAGCCACCGAGCATGCCAACCACTGGTCAGATTTTGGCGCTGCACGGGCCGCATTCGAAACAGTCAGCGCTATTATTAACAAGCTGGAAAAATATCTGGGTCATGGTGGCGATCAGACTTATTATGAAATATTCTGTCCGATGGCATTCGACAACGCTGGTGCCTATTGGCTCCAGACTGATAAAAAGGTCAGCAATCCCTATTTCGGAGCCAAAATGCTCCGGTGCGGTGAAGTGAAATCGGAGTTTAAACCTACTTTAGTCGTGAGTAACATATCGGGACACGCAGACAATGAATAATATCGAACGCTTGCCCTTATTGGACAGAATAATTAAATATTGTATCGAGAATAAATTGATCGTAACTATGGTGCTGCTGGCGCTGATCGGCTGGGGTATCATAGTGGCGCCCTTCGACTGGGACCTGCCCGGTTTGCCCCGTGACCCGGTACCGGTGGATGCCATCCCGGACATTGGCGAGAATCAGCAAATCGTATTCACTAAATGGATGGGACGTTCCCCCCAGGATGTGGAGGACCAGGTATCCTATCCGCTAACAGTGGCACTATTGGGCGTGCCGGAAGTGAAAACAATTCGCTCCTATTCCATGTTCGGCTTTTCTACGATTTACGTAATCTTTAAAGAGAAGGCAGAATTTTACTGGACCCGCAGCCGGATATTGGAAAAACTGAATTCATTGCCTTCCGGTACCCTGCCGCCGGGTGTCCAGCCTGCTTTGGGACCGGATGCCACCGCTTTGGGACAAGTCTATTGGTACACACTGGAAGGTCGTGATGAAGACGGCCAGCCCGCCGGCGGCTGGGATTTGCAGGAACTGCGCTCAATTCAGGACTGGTATGTGAGGTATGCCTTGCAATCGGCAGATGGCGTTTCGGAAGCGGCCTCGATCGGGGGACATATCAAGGAATACCAGATTGATGTTGATCCGGCTGCAATGCGGGAACATGGAATCAGTTTAACCAATATATTTCAGGCCGTTCGCAATTCAAATCTGGATGTGGGCGCCCGGACGATTGAGGTCAACCGGGTGGAATACGTGGTGCGGGGGCTGGGTTTTATCAAAACGCTGGAAGATGTGGAATTCACCGTTATCAAGAGCGTCGATAATGTGCCGATTTATATCAAGGATGTGGCTCACGTTGCATTGGGTCCGGCTCTGCGGCGAGGTGTGCTGGACAAGGAAGGGGCCGAAGCGGTCGGCGGTGTAGTCGTAGTACGCTACGGTGAAAATCCGTTGTCTACTATTAAAAACATCAAAACTAAAATTGCCGAGATCAGTCCCGGTCTGCCGAGTAAAGAACTGCCGGACGGCCGCACTTCACAGGTCACAATCGTCCCATTTTATGATCGTACCGGATTGATTTACGAAACCCTCGGTACTTTGAATCATGCCCTGCGTGATGAAATCCTGATCACGATCATCGTAATTCTGCTGATGGTGATGCACCTGAAAACTTCGCTGCTGATCACTGGGTTGCTACCACTGACGGTACTGATGGTGTTCATCGGGATGAAGCTGTTTGGAGTGGAGGCAAATATTGTTGCGTTATCGGGAATAGCAATTGCCATCGGTACTATAGTAGACATGGGAATTGTGGTCTCGGAGAATATGCTGAAACATCTCGAGCAGGCAAGTGAGGATGAAAATAGATTGGATGTTCTGTTTCGAGCTGCCTCGGAAGTTGGTGGCGCGGTCTTGACAGCTGTTTCTACTACAGTAGTAAGTTTTTTACCGGTGTTCACCATGGAAGCGGCGGAAGGTAAATTATTCAAACCGCTGGCCTATACCAAAACCTTCGCATTGATTTCTTCGGTCATTATTGCTCTTACAGTCCTGCCGCCACTAGCCCATGTCCTGTATGGCAGCAAACTACGGAATGAACGTTTGAAGCAAATTCTCAATGGACTGATAATCCTGATTGGTCTGGTAATTATGTTTGTTATCAAGTGGTGGATGGGCGTTATTGTAATTGCCTTCGGAGTATTCCCGTTTATTAAGCGATACTTCAACAATACAGTTAATGAAATAATGCCTGTTGCGGTAAATCTTTTTGCAATAGTATTGGTTGGTGCCATTCTGGCCGGTACCTGGGCACCTCTGGGATATGACCATAGTTGGTGGGCTAATGCGGGTTTTGTAGCATTGTTGTTGACCACAGTCATGGGTGTGATAATGCTGTTCACACGGATTTATCCCCGCTTACTGCGCCAGGCACTGGATCATAAAATTCTGGCTCTGTCAATCCCGGGAATACTGATTATAATCGGATTCACAGCCTGGCTTGGTTTCGGTAACTTGACTGGCTTTTTGCCGGATTTCATGAAATCGAATCGGGTATATCAGAGTCTAGTGCACAATTTTCCGGGTCTCGGCAAGGAATTCATGCCGCCCCTGGACGAAGGCTCATTTCTATACATGCCCACCACCATGCCCCATGCCGGGATCGAAGAAGCTACCGACGTTTTAAGAAAACTGGATATGGCTCTGTATTCCGTACCTGAGGTAGAATTGGTAGTCGGTAAACTGGGGCGGGCTGAAACGCCATTGGATCCGGCACCGATCTCGATGGTCGAAACGGTGGTTAATTATAAATCGGAATATATGACTGATACAGATGGCAAGCGCTTAACATTCAAAATCGACAGTAATGGCAAATATGTTCGCGATGGGAAAGATGAATTGATTCCTGACCAGCACGGTAAAGTGTTCCGGCAATGGCGCGATCATATTCACACTAACCAGGATATCTGGGACGAACTTGTGAAGGTGGCCCGGATTCCCGGCACTACATCAGCGCCCCGGCTGCAACCGATCTCGGCCCGGATCGTTATGTTGCAAAGTGGAATGCGCGCTCCAATGGGAATCAAAGTTAAGGGTCCTGATCTGGAAACGATTGAAAAAGTCGGACTGGAGCTTGAAAGATATCTGAAGGAGGTGCCTTCAGTCAAGGCGGCAGCCGTATTCGCCGACCGTATCGTTGGCAAACCCTATCTGGAGATAGAGATTGACCGCCGGGCAATTGCCCGCTATGGAATTCCTTTAAAACGGGTACAGGATGTAATCGAAGTAGCCATTGGCGGTAAACAGATCACTACTACGGTTGAGGGACGCGAACGGTATCCGGTCCGAGTTCGGTATTTACGCGAGTTACGGGGAACAATTGAATCTTTGTCTGATATCCTGGTTCCTGCCAACGATGGTGCCCAGATTCCGATCGGCCAACTGGCGCAAATTAATTATGTACGCGGCCCCCAGGTCATTAAAAGTGAAGATACTTTCCTGATCGGCTATGTACTATTTGATAAAAAAGACGGCTGGGCCGAGGTTGATGTTGTTGAACAGGCTCAGCACTTTTTGCAGCTGAAAATTGACAATGGTGAGCTCGTTATCCCTGCCGGAGTCAGTTATACTTTTGCCGGTTCTTATGAAAATCAAATCCGGGCTATGAAAAAACTGAGAATAATCCTGCCACTGGCGTTATTTGCTATATTTATGATACTCTATCTGCAATTTCGCCGGGTGTCAACGACTGCGATAGTATTTTCCGGAATCGTGGTAGCCTGGGCCGGTGGATTTACCATGCTCTGGTTGTACAGCCAGGATTGGTTTTTGAATTTTAGCCTGGCAGGAATTGACATGCGTGGACTATTCCAGATTCATCCGGTCAATCTCAGTGTCGCAGTATGGGTTGGATTCCTGGCTTTATTTGGAATTGCCACCGATGACGGGGTTATCATCAGCACCTATCTTGACCAGAGTTTTGCCAAGCGCCATCCAAAGACAGTCCAAGAAATCCGGGAAGCTACCATTTATGCCGGTTCGCGGCGGGTCCGGCCAGCTATGATGACTGCAGCGACGACAATTCTAGCTTTAATCCCGGTGCTGACTTCAACCGGCCGAGGCTCGGATGTGATGGTGCCAATGGCAATCCCTTCCTTCGGCGGAATGGTATTTGTCATTTTAACCACTTTTGTAGTTCCGATCTTGTATTCGGCCTGGGCTGAAAGGCGGATCATTAATGATGTTGAATAAAAAATTAAATTAGAAAAACGAAAGGATCTAAAATGAATAAGAAACTGATTGTTTTTGGATTAGTTATACTGGCGGTTTTCGGGGCTTGTGGTAAATCAAAAGCACCGGAAATGGTCGAACAAAAAATGGATCACTCATCAATGACAATGGCTGAAGTTGATAAAGGTCAAGTAAATCCTGATGAGCGTGTGATTTACTATACCTGTCCGATGAAATCCCATAAGCATGTCCACAGTGCCGAACCCGGAAAATGTGAAGAATGCGGTATGGCCCTGGTAGCCGGTGTTGTTACTTCGGAAGAGCATAAGGAATTTTACGGCTGCCCAATGGAGGTCCACAGCCATGTGCGTAGTGACAAACCCGGTGTTTGTGAAGATTGTGGGATGAAGTTAAAACCAATGCGATTGGTGAAAAGCTAAAATAATAGCCAGGCACTTAAAAGTGCCAGGCAATTCATTAGATAAGGACTAAAGCCACTTTCAAAGTGGATGGAATGAAAATCCGAGGCGGCTTTCTATGAAGCGGCTGACCGGACAATATTGTCAGGGCTCTGGATGAGTCCCCAGGAATATATTCAATAACTTTTAATACCAGCACCCGGGAGTTTATGGTGACTTACGATGAAACGGTCACCAGGGTGGAAAAAATCCGGACTGTCGTTGAAAGATTGGATAATTTCCGGTTAAAGGATTGGCTGGTAGTATGACCGTAGCGGCTTACCTATCAGTCGTCGAGGAGGATTTATTTATAAGTAGTTTGAATTAGATATGGTACCATTGTGATCTCATGGCAAATATGCACTGACCGTGCCATGATTTAGCATGGTTCTATCTACTCCTGTCGTATCAATCAGTTATTAATAATTTTATATGCAATTTAAACCAGAAAATACTAACTTAAGAAGTGTTCCAAACAATAGAGGCTGATCTCTTGTTAGGGTGAAACTAATCAGTGATGGGAGATTCCTCTATCTCATGAAAAAGGAATTGATTGGGGAAGATTGGGATAGCCACTATGAGGCTAAAGCAAAGTATGTATTGGTAGTTATGGTCAAATCGTAGCTTTCATAATATCAAATTCAAGGAGAAACAAACAATGAAAAATTCAAAATTGATGCTGCTTGTTTTCATATGGCTGTACAGCCTGTCCTCATTGTCGCAGGCTCAAACGATCACTATGGTTCAATTCCTTGATGAACTGAAACAGGTGCACCCACTGTTTGAAAAAGAAAGACTGACGGTTGAGATTGAAAAGGAACAGCAGAACAGTTATTTGGGTGCACAAGATTGGAATGTAATCTCTTCAGTAAATGTATTACGTGATAAACCGGTGATTGCATTATCCGGACCTGAACAAACAGATGCTTTTTCTATGACCGGTGGAGTTCAGCGAGCATTCTGGAAAACAGGTGGAAGATTATCAGCTTCTTTATCCTCCAGTTATTCGAATATAGAAATTGATCCAATTTTCCAATTTCCAGGCTCTTTCTATCAAAATGCACTTGCAGTTACCTATACACACCCGTTATTGAAAAACAAAAAGGGATTTTTAGATCGACTTCAGTACGATTTAAATCAATTTAACATCGATTTTTCAGAGATCCAAGCTGTGGAGAATCAGGAAGATTTTCTGGCACTTACTGCCGGGAAGTTTCTGGATTGGGTTTTACTGACGGAACAGAAAAATATTATCCAGGATCGGTTGAAGCTGAGTGAAGGAGAATTAGCCCGAACCAAGGAGAAAAGGGCAGCCAACCTGATTGATCAAGTCGACGTTATCAGGGCTGAGGATGTGGTGCGCATCAGCAAGCAAAATCAAGTTCTTATCGAATCCAGGTGGGATGCCATGCAATCTGAATTGGCAGTGTTATCGATGAACAGCGATATCTTCAATCTCAGTCCGGAATTTGATCTGGATAAAATTGTCGATTATGTGACATTTGAAGAGGCCAGTACCTATCTGAATAATAATTCACGATTGATAAAAATTCTCAATGTCCGTTTGGACCAGATAAAACATGCGCGCAGAGGATATGAAGAATTTCTAAAACCCGACCTGTCGATTATTGCGCAGGTCAATTCAAAAAAGCTCGATGAGGAACTGGGTGAATCATTAAAATTGGCAAAAACCGATGCGTATATGGGCTTACAATTCAGTGTCCCGTTAGAAAACCGTACCAATAAATCCCAGATCACCAAAAGCTCTCTGCAAATTAAACAGCTGGAAAAGGAGACCTTGGATATAAGTTTGACACTGACATCGACGCTGATCAACATTTATGTTCAGATTGAACAGATGGAAGATGTTCTTAAACTAAACGAGGAACAGATTCAATCTGCAAAGCAGAGAACCGAGGAAGAACTGGCGCTATACAACCAGGGCCGTAGTGATATGACCTTTGTGATTCAAAGTCAGGATAGTGAGCAAAATTCAAAACTCACTTACGCAGTTAATGCGGTGACTTACCACAAATTGATTATCGCCTATAAATCGCTGTTGGATCAACTATTATAAACAAGAGAAGAATCTTGTGAAGATTACCAACTTTGTAAAGGATCAATCACTAGAAGGGAATGATCAATGAAATCATTCATTCGTTTTTTTGCTGAACGCCACCTGCTGGCAAATCTAATCACTTTTATGATCATTCTTTTGGGAGTTTTTTCGCTGCTGAAAATTAAGCGAGATATGTATCCCAGTGTTGATCTTGACACGATGATTATAACCACCCGTTATCCCGGCGCCTCTCCTAAAGACGTGGAATTGAATGTGACCAATAAAATAGAGGATGAGATAAAGGCGATCGACGGAATCGATAAGCTAACTTCCTATTCTATGGAAAACATTTCAGTGATCAATATAGCTCTTGATCCTGATGCAAAAGATAAAGAGGAAATTAAACGCGACATCCGCGATGGCGTCAGCAGGGTAACGGATTTTCCAGCGGATGTTACCGATGCCCCCTATGTCGTTGATGTCAAATCGGAAAATTTTGAGATTCTCTGGATCGGAATGAGTGGTGATATGCCCTATGCCGAACTGCGCCAACAAGCACGACTATTTGAGAAGAAACTCAAGCAGATCAAAGGTGTCTCAAGGGTTAAGAAAACTGGATATCTATCCCGTGAAATCAAAGTTGAAGTGTCAGGCGAGGCAATCGAAGAATATCAAGTCCCGATGCGTGAAATTGTCTCCGCAATACAATTACGAAATGTTCGTGCCACTGGTGGTTCTTTTGAGTCTTACACAAGTGATAAAACAATTGTTGCCCTGGCACAATTTGAAGAACCGTTGGAAGTAGGTGACGTAATTGTCAGATCAACGTTTGAAGGATACCGAATTGCCATCAGTGACCTGGCTTATGTAAGTGATGACTTTGAACCGGAAAAGACACGCTTTCGAATGAATGGAAAACCGGTGATCGCTTTTACGATATATAAGAAAAGTAGTGCTGACATCATTCGTGTTATTGACGGAATCAAGAAATTTGTTGATGATGAGAAGAAGTCGATGCCTGAAGAAGTGGAACTCATGTATTCATCCGATGAGTCACGATTTGTTAAAGCGCGAATCGGTGTCCTTAGCAATAATGGCTTAATGGGTTTGGGGTTGGTAATTATAGTGCTCTTTTTATTCCTGAACTTCCGTACCGCCTTCTGGGTAGCCATGGGGATCCCGCTCACGCTGATGGGTGTTTTCTTCCTCTCGCCATTTTTTGACGTACACATTGATATTGTGTCGTTGATGGGTTTGATTCTGGTGATTGGACTGATCGTTGATGACGCGATCGTTGTTGCCGAGAGTATCGCCAAGCGACGGGAGGCCGGTGATGCTCCTGTTGAAGCGGCTGTCAATGGTACTTATGGAGTACTCCGTCCTGTCTTTGCCACAATAATTACAACTATCATAGCCTTCAGTCCCTTCTTTTTCATGACTGGTATGATCGGAAAATTCATGTTTCCAATCCCGGTTGTTGTCATTCTGGCATTATTGATTTCGCTAGCTGAAGTGATCCTGATTCTGCCGGCGCATATTACTGCGGGAAGAAGCACTAAAAAGCACCAAACCAGCCGTCCCTGGTTCGACGCAGTAAGAAGTCGTTTCCAACGCTTTATTGTTTATGTATTAAGATTGCGCTATATAGTAGTACCGATTTTTGTGATTTTATTAATTGGTGCTTTCTGGTATGCGGCAAATTATATGCAGTTTATCCTTTTTCCCGGCAATACTGCGGAAGCATTTTTCGTCACTGTTGAGCTACCTACTGGTTCATCACTGAATGCGACCTCCGATAAAGTTGCCGAGATTGAAAATCTTATCAATACTCTACCTGAAGGCGAGTTGGATTCATATTGGTCGGTTGTAGGGACTCTTGGAGGAGGCCAATGGTTTACACCGGGTGAGAGTGAGAATTGGGCATTTATGGCAGTCACGCTGACGCCATTTTCAAAACGTGATCGGGCTGCGGATGAGATTGTGGAAAGTCTAAGGGCGCAAACCGATAAATTAGAAGATGTAGATGTAGTCCGTTTTTTGATGGATGCTGGGCCCCCGGTGGGGAGACCAATAGCACTCCGTGTTATCGGGAGTGAGGATCAGATACGAAAAGCTCTGGCAGATTCTGTGATTGCATTTCTTAATACCATGGAAGGTGTTACAGATGTCAGTCGTGATGACAAATTGGGTAAGGACCAGGTAGAAATTAAAATTAATTATCCCCGTCTCTCTCAATTAGGGCTTACCGTGGCCGATGTCGCTCAAGCTGTCAGGCTCGCCTATGACGGTTATGTTGTCTCGCGGGTACGGTATGGAGATGAAGACGTTAACTTTCGTGTGCTTCTTGAAGAAAATATTCGAAAAAGACCGGAGTATTTGGGCGAACTTAAAATCCCCAATGCGCAAGGACGCCTCATCCCATTAAAGGAAGTTGCAGAATTTATTACCGGTCCCGGCCCGTCAAGTTTTTTCCACTATGATGCAGAACGTGCCATTACAATTTCAGCTGCCCTGACTGACGGCAGCGAATTGACACCATTAGATGCAACAAATTCCTTAATCGATAATTATGATCTGACCAGGGATTGGCCCGGTATGCGGTTTGTAATGGGTGGTGAAGCGGAAGAAACGCAAGAATCGATGATCAGCCTGGCGATTGCTTTTGGTATGGCTGCATTAGGGATATATATCGTTCTGATCCTGCTATTTAATTCACTGACACAACCGATCCTGGTCATG
The DNA here is from genome assembly GCA_964439935.1 of uncultured bacterium. Lineage (GTDB taxonomy): Bacteria > Fidelibacterota > Marinisomatia > Marinisomatales > TCS56 > JABMQW01. The sequence goes on from CAYTPW010000001.1 coordinate 155,306, forward strand.
TTTGCCATTCCGTTTGGGCTGGTTGGTGTTGTCGGTGCGTTTGCTCTGCACGGCGAACCACTTGGATTTATGGCCATGCTTGGCGTTATTGGTATGATGGGAGTGGTCGTGAATGATTCTCTTATCCTGGTCAATTTCATAAACGTGCATAGAAGAGATGAACCGGAAAAGAAATTCTTACGCATTATTGCAGAGGGAACTTCCAGCCGGCTCCGTCCGATCATCCTGACATCCGTTACCACGGTAGTGGGATTAATGCCGACAGCCTACGGTTTTGGTGGGGATGACACTTTCATTGCTGTTATGGCTCTAGCGTTAGGCTACGGAATCCTGTTTGCGACGCCGTTGACATTAATATTATTACCTTGCCTCTATATGATCCAGCACGATATCGGAAATCTTGTAAGACGAATTCCGGGGCTTAAACAGTTCTACTTCATTCCGGAAGATGCTGGACTGGCGGAGGCGGATTAATCCTTCTTCCTTATCGATCTGTCCACCGTAGCCATAGAGTAGGAGGAGAATAGGGATTTATCAAAAGGCTTGCTGGGTGGTAGCCTTGAGGGCGTGGACTGGTGACCCCGACGCGATTTCCCGATTGCATCGGGACGACCAATGGCTTACCTGTCCTCCGAAGCTTTAGCGTAGGATGAAAAGGCTACTGTCCCACCGATGATAAAAATAAAATTTCCAACACTTTCCCAACCGAAGCTATTGGTAAAAATCTGAAAAATCGGTTCAAGGACATTACCCGAAAAGCACTCCGAAAACGTAAAAAATAAAGTCAGTTCTTTTTAAAAAAACTGATTTCTTGCTTGACATACTTTATTATTTAGTGTACTATATACTATCGTACAATAAGTGCAATGGGGTCGGTATTCGAGTATCCTCCCAATCTTGGTATCGACCCCTTTATAAACCCAAAAACTCAACCAAAACCGGAAATCCAAACCCGAAAATTGACCCGGATGGGGTTAGTCTAATAAGTAGAAAGACAAACTATATTAATTTTTTTCCATAAAAAATTCCAAGGGATTTTCAGCAGAAAATAGATGAAAAAGGTAGTTCTGTAAGATAATGAAGTGGGGCTGATTCAGCTTAGATTTGATGCTATTGTTTTAATCTGATTTTCATAAAGCATCAATATTTTTATGATACTTATTTCCATATGGTTACTCAGGAATCAGAAAATTAACTGATATGTATTTTAAAGCAATTGACATAAAATGTAATCTTCAGATGTTGCGTGATACCGCAGCAACATTGAGGCAGTTAGCAGGACAATTTCTAGAAGCGGTATCCTCTTTATTGGGGCATAGCAACCAATCCGTTGCTCTAAAATACTATACTGATAAGGATCAAGTTCGGGGATTAGTTGCCGGAGTTTTGAACCTGACAAATGATGATGAAATAATTTCCAACACCTTCAGCCCTGAAGCTATTGGAAAAAACGGAATTTCCAACGATTTCCAACAGGTATCTAGTAAACAAAAAACCCCTCAAAAAAAGGAGTTTCTCGACGACAAAACAGTAGTGACCCCGGCGCGACTCGAACGCGCGACCAATGGCTTAAAAGGCCACTGCTCTACCAACTGAGCTACGGAGTCATTTTCAAAAACTATTTTACTGCCTCCGTATTCGCATATTGATACAAAGTGAAGGAACAGCCACAATTATTTTGCCACTGCTCTACTCCCGGCACGTTGGGAAGCTACGGAGTCATTTGTTAATTATTCGCTCATTAAAAGCGCCGGAAATTAATCAAATTATTCGCCGTGCAAAACTATTCAATTTCCCTTTCCGTAGAAGAATTTCAGCGGAACATTGATCCGTTGTGCCCAGGCCTGTTCATTGTGCATGGCCCCTTCCGCAATCAGATAGACCAGGTTGTCACCCTCCTGGAATCCGCGGTTTGCCAACAATGGTATAATTTGATCGATTGCAGGTTGCAAGCGAACTTCCAAGCCTAGAGTGCCGCTATCGATGTAAAGCTTAATCGGTTTGACTGGTACCAGAGATTGTCGGACACGACTGACAATTTCACTGGAATCGACCATGAATGCCGGTGACAAACAGCCGGCCATGGAGAAGACATTGGGATATTCCCAGGCCAGGTGCAGGGAAATGAGACCGCCCATGGAAGAACCCATTACTGCCGTGTATTCCGGACCCGGTTGTGTGCGATAGTTGGTATCGATAAATGGTTTGACAGTATTGATTAAAAATTCGCTGTATCTCCCACCCAGGTGGACCGGTGAATATTCCGCTGTGCGATTGTCGGTATTATTGATGCCAATAATAATTATTTCAGAAATTGCACCCGATTCAATCAATTCCGTTGCTACCTCGTCGATCCGCCAATCTTGCCCCGCGAAGGAAGTAAATGGGTCAATGATATTCTGTCCGTCATGCATGTAAAGCACCGGGTAACGGGCCAAACTGTCGGTTGAGTAAGACGGTGGCAGCCAGACGATCAGGTCCCGGTAATTATCCAATTGTGGGGAATAGAAATTTCGATGATATCGAACCACTCCAGTTATACCTGCACCGGGAGTCGGGTGGCTATCTCTCCAAGCGAAAACTTGATGGTAAATGGTCGTATCACCGGTAACAATCTGACGATAATTAGGTGGAATGCCCATTACGCCATCCAGCGCTTCTGTCATCCAGCTGCCGCGGGTGAATTTGTACTCAACTGTGTCGCCCACCCGAACCTGAAATTTAATTCCGTATTGCCCTGAACCAAGGGAGTCCATGGGTACAGCAGCCGGGTCCCAGTTGCCTAGTTCATTCAGGTTACCGGCGATTGTAACATGGGTTGTGGAGTCTGGTACTTCCACCAGAACCCACACTGTGGCTAAGCGGGTACAACCGGTTATTGCTACCAACAAGCAGAGCAGTAGAATTCGCATAATATAAAAGCGGGCTCAAAACAGAGCCCGCTTTCTTAATTAAACTACAGGTTACAGCTTATTTCAGAATGGTCATTTTCTTGACAGCATGGAAATAAGCACCGGCATCCAGCTCATAGAGATAAACACCACTGGGAACCAGTTTTCCGCTCATGTCACGGCCATTCCAGGTTATAGTATAGGTACCGGGTTTGGCATAGCCGTTATGGATCGTAGCCACCATCTGTCCCAGGATATTATAGATGTTGAGAGTCAACTCAGCACCAACCGGAACGGTGAATCGGATCTTGGTTGAGGGATTGAACGGATTTGGATAGTTATCACTCAGTGAGAATACTGTCGGCATCGCGTCTTCCAGTTCATCCACACCCAGGTTGGGAGTATTGGTATCGTAGTCCCAGGCATCGTAGAACACTGGATCGATTGAGCCGAAATAGGACAACAACAGTGGATTCGCAACGTCGATATTCTCGATATGATTGTTACCATAGCCACCTTCGTTATCACCGGCATCGATCCCGAATTTGAATTCCTGCCCGACTACATCGGTAGCTTCATAGGCAAACTGGACACTGTAGACGCTGTCACCTGCGACAAGGTCGCCGCCGGTGGTTCCGTCATCATGCATTGCTTGTTCAACTGTTCCGTGGAGGGTGGAACCCCAGCCAGCCCAGCCACCAGTAGCGGGTCCGTTGATCCAGACACCCCAGGCAAAGATACTGTCAGGCACGGTAACATCATGGGTACCCTGGATATCTTCCAGCGTATCACCGGCTAATACCTGATAATAGGCCGGACGCAGATCAACCGCGAAAGTAACAGTTACTGCTTGGCCCAGTTGATCGGTGTTACGGAACAACGGTTGCCGCCGTGGATCATCGCGGGAATCGACATCATCGGCGATGGTGAAAGCAGCATTGGCTGTAGCACCCGAAAGATCATGGAAACGCCGTTCCGCCAGGGAGGCATCGGAACCATCATAAGCGAAATTATAGAAGATTTCACGGTACTCCGTACCATCCTTAATCCGGTACAGATTGTAGTACAGGCCACGTTCCAGATCTACCGTCAGTGTATCCAGTTCTAATTCATAATCATAACTGAATGGCACTTGTGAAAGCGTATCGGTAATGGCAATGGGCTGAGTCCCGCCATAGCCATACTTGACCAGTAGGGTATCACCTAATTCAAAACCATTTGCTGAAACGGCATTACTGACATCGGTTGCGAAAGTGAACGGTACCAGATCGGTCTCGCCACCGAATGGTTCTGGACCGACATCATTCCAGTAAACCCACTGGATTGTCGTATCACCCATGCCGGTATTGAAAAAGATCGTACGGTTTTCATTATCCGGGAAATAGGCACCACCAAGATTTTCGGTATTACCCCAGTAATCATGGCCTAAGCCATCATAGCAGTAGCGGTACATGAACATACCCAGTTCGTCGTCTGACCAACCGGCGTCATTCAGAACCTGATCAACCGTATCTATGAAACCCTGGGCATATTTAAGATGGATGCTCCAATAATCGGATTCACTACCTTCCCGGGTCAGAGGATAGTTACCGGGAAACCACTCACTTAAATGACCGACAATCGACGGCATATGTGTGGCAGGAATGAAATCGCCAAACTGGCTCATGTTGACCCGGAAGAACACATCAACTGAATCAGTGGGTGTATACGGCGGCACATTATTATCGGGACCGGAACCTAAATAATCCAAACCGATTACCATTGCTTCGGTGCCAGTAGTGAATGTGCGGTTACCACCCTGGTAGTCCGCGCCGGGAATATCATTTTCCCACAGATCGGTGACCGTGCCATCCAGAGGATCGACGGTCTGGGAACCGTATTTATATTCATAGGCAGTATTCTGGTATAATGATATAGTGAGTTCCCAGTAATCACCGCCGACATTGGTCAGGTTAGTTCCGGGACCCCATTGGGTAACGGTACCGCGCAGGTCAACGCCACTAGTGCTGTCAACAATTCCTTCCACGGTGGAAGAATTAACCTGGAAAGTCACATCAACCGGAATAGGAGCGGAATAGGTATAGGTAACGGTCTGGGCACTTTCATCCGTGACGGTGAAATCTGGTCCGCCAGTGACCCAGTTGTGATCCATATCGTTGATGCCCCAGGACCAGGTGTTGGTACCACCATCGCTTACTAAATCGACCGTGGCTTCCCAAACATCGTCGCCATCGGTATCATCGAAAGCGGCATGTTCGCCACCGCCGCCCCAACCGGAGTCATAATATCCGTCAGCATCCCAGCTGCCTTTCAGAAAACCTCCTGAGAAGGCGGAGGGATTGGCACTTGCATCAACCTGGAATGTGACTGCAGCATAAGGAACTGCCGGAGCCTCAATCTCAGTTACATCATCGATGTATAGTGTATCGCTGACATCAAGAGCTGAGCCCATCTGGATACTTTCGATCGTCACATAATCGGTGGAATTGATTTCCCCGGTACCAGTGAGCCAGCTGGTGAAATTAGCCGTGGTCAGGTCCACTTCGAACCATTGCCAGTCGTCTTCAGTAGCTGTCGGTACCATCCAGGGACCGGCTTCGTAGCCGTCACCGCCGGCACCATTATCCCAGATCACCAGGCGCAGGGAGTCCTGCCCACTGGCCCGTAGCCAGAAACCGACTTTTGAGTCGGGGGCGATCTGTTCATCGCGGTTAGTCATGCGCAAGAACCAGCCACCGGCTGTTCCCGCATCATCAACCAGGGTCAGTTTACCGGACTGGGAGCCATTCTTGGCGTAATCGGTGGAAACGGCAAAAGCCGATGATAAATCCAAACCACTCGTTGAGCCGGAGAAGTTAGGATCTTCCCAGCCACCGATATCGGTCTCGAAATCATCGATTACCGTACCGGGTACTGTATTGGTCACTGAAAGGGGATTTCCCAGATTGGAATCCCAGTAACCGTCCTCGTCAAAATCGAGGCTGCTTTCGGTGAATACATAACCCAGTTCATAATCGGCTAATGCGGTGCCGGCCACCATATCGATTCTGAACTCGACAAGATTGAGCGAGTCAACGGGTGCATATGATTCGTTGGATTCCCAGACTTCCCAGTGCATGCCCACTGCGCTGGGGTAAAGCAATTCTAGTGAATCGACCCAGTCGCTGCCAAGATCCACTGTGCTGGGATAGCTGTCAGAACTATCCGGGTGCAAGTAATGGAATGTTCCGCTGCCCATAGCATAATCATAGGCGATTGCTGAAACCGTGAAATCATCGGGAACCTGCAAGCCTAAGACTCCAAATTTAGCATTGGCATCGGGCTCATTTGTACTAGCAGAAATCCTGACTTGAAAAGGTTGACTCGGACCGGCAAAACCGGGTTGATCAACTTCGTAAATTGTGAAACACGCCATAGGAACCAGCGCGATTAACAACATTACTAGAGCTACTTTGATATTAGCTTTTTTCATATTGTTGTATCTCCTTTGTTTCTTGAAATAAATCTATTAGTAACTCACCCCTGAGTTACTATCCACCAAAATTAAGTCATTTAGCGCTATTTGTAAACAAGATTTATGCGGATTGCTCGCTTTTTTTGCATTGGATCACATGCCAATCGATATACCCCAATGTGGAATGTATCCAAACAGACCAAAATCCTGAACTGCATAATCGATTTTCATGGTGAAGCCACCAGAATAAATTTTGACACCGGCACCGAGGGTCAAGCCTTCCTCACTGGTATTATTGCCCAGAGAACGATAGCCACCCCGTAAAAATATGCGATCCTGAAAACCGGCTTCCATACCAACATGTGCAGATTCCACATCGTCACTGGGAATAAATGTGTCACCTGCCAGGGTCAATTTGAGATTGGCGGTCGTGATCAAGTCGGATGAGACACCAACCCGGAAAAAGAGGGGTAACGGCCAGGGATCTGTTTTCAAACGGGCGACGATTGTCTCATTATGTCCTTCGTGTTGCGGATCCAGATCGATTTTACGAAACAGGTCCTTGCCATCCATGATCATGTCGGCGCCGAAGTTTGATATACTCATTCCAATCCGGTAAGCACCATCGGCAGATCCATACAATAAGCCAACATCGGCCGCCACACTGGAAGCCTGTTCATTATGGATCTGCGAGGAAATGAATTTCAGCGTGCCACCAATCGAAAATTGATTGGTCAGGTTCTGGGAATAAACCAGGCCGGTGACGATATCAGATGCCGTCCAGTACAGGTCGGTACCGTCCTGAGCCGTCAATTCGGTTATCTCTTCTGATCCATAATCCAGCTGCATGAAATAGAAGCCCATCGAACCGGAACGCATAATCCGCAGGACAGCGGCAGCAAAATTAATATCCGTATCCACCAGCCAGGTGGTTTTGGCGAACATGGCCTGGCTGGTACTGATCCTGGAAGTTGTTCCAGGATTGATTAGCATGGCCGACGCATCGGTGGCTATTGAAGAAATGGCCCCGCCCATGGCTATCGCCCTGGGGCCGATTCCGATTCCCAGGAATGGTGCTGCCGTTGTTCCAACTTTTGATTGACCGAATAACAGGGCTGAAATGGTGAGTGTTATAATTATCTGCTTCATTTTATCACCGCAAATTTACCGGACTGTTTACCGCCAATTGGGGATTCGACGATATAAAAGTAAACGCCAAAGGCTATATCAAGATTTTCCTTGGTCTTGAGATTCCAGGTTACAGTGCCATTGTGGATATCACCGGTGGCAGTCAGGGTTTTAAGATGTTGACCGCGGGTAGTAAAGATATGCACCTCAGCGTCGTTTGGTACATTCTGGAAGTAAATCCTGCGATCACCACGTCCACTGGTGATCCCTGGTGGCAGGGGCGCCTCGAAGCGGTGAGCGGAGTAATAAGGATTGGGTACCACCCGGATCTGGTCCATATGCTTTTCCACCGAATCCGCTGGCACGGTTGGCTTGGGAGCAGTAAACTGGTAGATATCACCCTGGCGGAAAGGTTTAGACATAGACATAAACAGAGTATCACCGGTACCGAAGTTGAACTGAACAGTATCAGCATGGACCTGCCGGCGGGTGAAAGTAATCGACCAGCTGTAATGGTAATAGGTCGTGTCCACCTCGTCCCGCTCAAAGAAATACAGGATGTCCAGATGATCGAGAACACCATCGCGACCACTATCTGTGAACAGATAAGGGATTTCCGCATTGTTGGTAGTATTATATATTCTGAAATTGGTATTTGCTCCCGGATCGGGAATCGGGAAATTGCTGGCCTGACCGAAAGTGGGATCATCGGAAAAAACAATCTGGTAGTCGGCTGGAATCGTTTCCGCATAAAGGTTGAATTCAGGAAAATGCTGTAAACCAATCGAGTAAAAATAGGTCGAGTCGCCATTGTCCTCAATCCAGATTGTATCACCATCCGCGCTGATCTTATAGTCTTTACCAGTTGTATCACCACCCGCGGCAGTCCACCAGTAGGTCAGCGTATCAATCGGATTGATCGCCCAGTCGTTGTCGAAATTCAGCCGCAGCCCGGCAAAGACCTCCGAATCCAAGGTCTCAGGAACATAGGGAACCTGATTCTGGTTGGTCCAACTTGAAAGATGCATATAAGGACTGTTAAGGATGGGGTAATACTTGAAATTAATTGTGTACTCATCTCTGCCGAGTGCATCTTCAAAAGTGCCGCGAATTCGCCCGAATTCCGGATCGATTACATAATTAGCTTCCGGTATTATATCCCCAAATGAGTTACTCAAGGTAATTGTACCTTCGATCAGGTTACGATAGGGAATCAGAGCTACCAGTGTATCATTGGCTGTAAATGTATAGTCGGTAAAATCCAGATCCCTGACCGAGTAATAGGTAGTGATCGGCGTATATTCATCCAGGTCTCTCTGGTCTACATTTGGTTCACCGGAATCAGGTTGGCCATTTAATTCCGTACTATCCGGATCAAAAGTGCCTGCCAGTCCGTCACTGCCAACATCGTCGTTATTGGGATCCCAGTCGCCATCATTATCCACCTGATCAGTATATTGATCAATAAATGTTATCTCATAATCATGCCCCGTCAGTGCTACTTCATCGACCACTTCAACTGCAATGCTACCGGTTGCGATACCGCTGATGTAATTAACCGGAATTGTATCATTCAGGGTATAGCCGGCTGCCTTGGAACTGGGTGTGACTACGGCAGTATTCTTATCAGTTATAATCTCACCGGAGGGGAGGATCGATATGAACTTGGTATTTTCTGCTGGAAAAATATCCTTATCCTCTTCACCACTGTCATACGCCACCAGGGCGTAATAATAAGTACGTCCATTCTGAACATCACGATCAACATAGCTGTGCTGCAGACCACTGTTGTCGCCCAGGTAAAAACTATAACCCTGAGCTTCCTGGAACAGAGTATTTGAGGGATAGAAATACAACGGTAGTTCATCATCTAAATCAAACTGAGCGATTGGGGAGTAGCCTTCGATTATTCCATTGGCATTGGTTATATTCCGGACATCGTTGAAATTGGCATCGGTGGCCCGGTATAATTTGTATCCCTGAAAATCCTCACGTTTGGTTATCGGGTCGATGCTACTTTCGGCTACCCGATCCCAGTACAATGCTACTTCACCATCGCCGGCGACAGCCGTCATGGTCGGCTTCAAAGGTGGTGGCGGAAAACGGTAATTATTATTATAAATATTCTGTACGGTGCGTTTATTATCGATCAGTTCATCCAGGTCTTTGCCGTAAACCAGGGCCAGCGAGAATCGCTCAGTCTTACCGGCCAGCAGGGGAAAATAACCTGAACCGTAGACGAAATCACCGTCCTCGCCGGCAATCGGTTCCCCTTCGGAGATGGAACTCGGTGTATCAAAAAATCCGGGATGGAGCATTTCCCAGAGCTCTTCGTCATTACTCATTGGAAATTCGCCCGCAGGGGTGAAATAGTTGAAGCTGGTCAGACCGATCTGGTCTGATTCGTCGACATCCGTCTTGTCAAAATTCGGCTCGCCTGGATTGGGATTTCCGTCACCTTCCCCATAATCCTGGGAATCGGTAATTCCGTCAACTCCGACATCATCATATTCCGGATCCCAATCTCCATCATTATCGATACCATCGTCCCGTTTTTCATCGATCAGCGGATTTGTGGTTCCAAGATCATTGATATAATCCTTATAAGCCCGGGGATTGATTTCATCAAACAGGACCTGGCCGAACTGATCCACCCGTCGCTGTCGGTAGTGGAGGTAGTAGTTTTCATCGATCAGTCCATCAAGATCATTATCAAACCCGTCAAAAGCATTGGTATTCACATTCTCACGATCCTGATTATCGATGATCGGATTACCTTCTGCCACGTATGTTATCCCGGGAAGGATCGTTACTGTGAGTCCACGGGTGTTGATTATTACCGTGTCCTGATCCGGAATTGTGAATGATGTACGCTCGAACTGTTCATCAATCAGTACAATCTCATCCCCTATATTGATAATGGTTGAATCGAAATCTGTTTCTTCAAACAGTGGAGCAAATCCAAGTCCTTCTACCGCATCGTAATCACCATCGTTGTCGATACCATCAAAAGGATTGCCGGGGCTTTCCAGAAAGGCATAACCGACCATACCCACCGATCCGACCCATTTTGGATTTCGGCTGACATCGTTATCGTAATCACCGGTATAAGTGATATCATCATTGACATCAAAGAATGACCAATCATCATCATATTCACCCCGGTCTTCAGTGCTGGTGACACCGACATAAGTACCCACCAGCATACCGAAGGTGATCTTGGAATAGTCGGTGGTGCTGGTATTGGTCACTTCATATAACCAGAAAATACAATCCTGGGCCAGAAACTGCTGCCATTGCATACCCCGCACGGCAACTTCCAGACCCAAGCCATTTCTTAAGGAATCGGTAGCATCCGGTTTGAAAGTCACGTCCCATTGGTTGTCGTCTGGTGAATTAAATTCTTCATCATTATTATCATCCATGACGTAATAACTTTCCTGCTGGATGTTTTGCAGATCTTTCCCGAAATAGCCATTCCAGGATCCGGCCCAGCCCGGGTCATCAATTGCATCCTGTTTATCAGGCCAATAAGGGGGCCAGGTCGATTGATCCGTACTCATTGCGATCCGTTCCTGGGTTTCATTCAAAAAGCCTGATACTGGTTCAAATGTCCAGGCTTTGCCATCGGGAGATTCCTCAAATCCGCCGGTAATCGGTCGGTCGACCGGGGGCACCACCACAGAATGAAATGTGATCAAATTACCACCAGTATCAGGTGCGGTAACCTCGGCTCCGATCAGGGGGCTGACGTCCCCGATATAACCATTATTATCATTGATCCAGGCGCCCCGTGGTCCTTCATCGGCGGGCTGCCCGATAACGCCCCAGTTCCCAAAGACAGTTCGAACCAGATTCCCGTTATGAATACCGGTGCGGCGGAATTCACGACCCGATTGTTGTTGTCCGGAAAGGATTGTTATTCCCAGCCCAACCATGATAAAAACTATAGTGGGTTTGGTCAGCGATTTAAAACGCATAAGTGACTCCAATCTCAATTCTTCTTGGATTTGAATAATGGGTTTCATTGCGGTACCAGTCTTCCACGGTATTGAATATTTCTGTTGGATTAGTCTTATTAGCCCGGGTTAACTCAACCGTTTTATCGGCAACGCCGGAATCGTCATATACGTCGGTCTGATTTAAATGATCGAATAAATTAAAAACGCGTAGAAAGATGGTCAGATTATTGCCAAATAACGGTGGCCGGAAATAGGAGCGGAAATCCACGTTCCAGGTGGCCGGTTTTGAAGCTGAATTCTGCACCAGCGATGAAATGTCCTGAACCGACTCCGGTGTGTATGGCAATCCTGAACCGAACTGGCCAATGGCGCTGCCACCAAAATATTTTGCTGTATAGGACATTGATAGATTCACTGTATGACGTTGATCCCAATTCAGGGGTATCATTTGCACTTCCGGCAGTTGTCCACCGGCTATCGCTTCGCGGGCATCATCCGGGTCGGAGGCACTGCCCCGGGCGATCTGAAAAGTGTAATCGAAATTGCCAGACAAGCCGGAACGGTCTTGCATGGACAATGAAAATACGATGCCCCGGATGTAGGCGAAGTCGGAATTCTCCAGCCGGCTATAAGAAGCCGAACCACCAAACATTTTGATTTGCTCAGCCTGAGTTCCGGTCAAATCACGGATATCACGGAAATACCCGGTGATATCCAGCGAAAGGTTTTGGGATATTTGTTGCTGAAGACCCAGTTCACCGCTGACAGTTTTTTCAGGCCGCAGATCGGCGTTACCCACCACGCCGACATTTCCGGTGCCCTGATCCAGGTCGTAATCGGGATTTTGATACAACAATTCAAAACGGGGTATCTGGAAAAAGTGGCCATATGAAAAATGAATTACGCCCTTATCTGTAAAGGGAAAAGAAACACCCAGACGTGGACTGAATTTCCATTTAGCGCTGGTATCCTTGTACCAGTATTCCTCTCGTTCCGCCCGGGTTACCTCCGGTTCGCCTGCATCCTGGATACCATTCTCATTCAGGTCACGGTAGCGGTTCTCCGGTCGGATTGGACTATAGATTGCCGGATCGCTGGGATCAGCTAAGACCTGGCCTTGAGGATCGAAATAATCGAAGCGAATGCCGACATTGATGATTAGTTCATCAAATTCGATTTTATCCTGAAAGTAGGTACTGATTTCGAACGGGGAAAATTCGTAACTACTGGAATAGATCGTGGAGTCATCCATGACCTGTGTGGAATCCAGTCGACCGCCGTCAGTTAATGGATCGATGGTAAATTTATGTTTGTAAGGCTGGAGATTAATGTCGGAATATTCCAGTTTATGTTGCCTGAATTCAAAACCGGTTTTGATCATATTTACCGGATTTATCTGGCTGGTCAGGTCGGTTTTAATTGTGCTGGTCAGGGTGTTCCGTTCAAAGACCTGGTTATTCGAACCACCAGTCTTGAATGTGTAGGGCCAGCGATCTTGCGCATAGACAGCATGTACGTATTGATCATCCTCATCTTCCGAGAAAGTTCGGTGGTCATAATGCTTATTAAAACGAGTCAAACCAATGGTATAGAATGTTTTTGATCCGATACTCTGGTGAAACTGCAGCAATTGGGTCAAACCGTGTCTATTTCTGGTGAGGATACCTTCCGGATTAAACTTGAATACCCGGTCGTATTCCTGATAGACTACATCATCGTTGATAATTGTGTATTTAAGTTTGGTGAACGGTGAAATCTTGTAGACCAATTTCAACTGTCCGTATTTTTTGATATTCCAATCCATTGGCATATAACTGTTATCCCCGGCTGACCCGGCATGAGCCGCCATTAAAGCCTGGTAGGTAGAATCATAGGCAGCAAAGAAAATTGAATCGTTCGATAAGTCGATATCATATTCCAATATGGTAAATGCGGTTATGATTGAATCGATATTTACCATATGACCAATTGGGTCGATTATTATTGAATCCAGACCAACAGCCTGTTCACCAGCTCCAAAAACGTAATAATGTGAGTTATCCAGTGAATCCGTATAAGTTTCAGGATATGAATTAGGCCGGAATTTTTGTTGGCCCTCATAAACACCCTGGTAGTAGATCAAGCGACCGCTGGCGTAATAAAACAATTTATCCGGGATCAAGCTGCCTTCAAAACTAGCCTCAATATTCTTGGTTGTAAACGGATTGAAGTCATCAATATTCATAAACAGGTCGTCGTGACGAGAGTAGAAATCACCGCTGTAAGTTGTGAAACTGCCCCCGAATTTATTGGTCCCGTCCTTGGTAATAATATTGACGATTCCGCTCATTGCCTGTCCATATTCGGCATTGAAGGCACCGGAAATTACCTGCATTTCCTCGACGGCATTTTTGTTTACTTCGACGACGGTGCCGCCATCGTATACATCGGTCATGGGTACCCCGTCAATCCAGTAGGATACCTCACCGGAACGGCCACCCCGCAGGTGCCCATCCACAAAGCCAGCCTGGAGTTCAAGGGCCTCGGAAATTTCGGTAACCGGCAGCGCCTCAAAATCGCTTGAACTGACTACCGAAGTGGAAGCGGTCAAATCACGATTGATAAGCGGTTTTTCCGCTACTACAGTAACTTCCTGACCCTTTAAAACTTCAGTCGGTAATTCAAAATTTGCTGTAGTGGTGAAATCGGATGCGACCTCGACGCCAGTTAAATTGACCGAGGTGTAACCGATCATGACCGCTTTAATATCGTAATTTCCAGGAGGTACATTGATGATATAATAATTGCCTTCAAGATCGCTGGCTGCCCCCAGTCCGATATCCTGAATGATGATGTTACAGCCGATTAAGGGTTCCCCGGTAGTGGCATCGGTGGCACGTCCGGCGATTTTACCGGTTGTGCCAGCAGACAGGTGTACTGTGGCGCCCAGGAAGAGGAGCAAGTGGATCAGGTTTATTTTCTTAATCTGTTTCATAAGCTTGTTCTGAAGATTTTAGCAGAATTGGGTTTTAGTTGATGGCTGATCTCAGGTCCGGACTCTGAATCGAATACCAGCTGCCATTTGTTTTGAATTAATATGTCTTCCGGTATTTCCTGGTATATTTTAGAGCTGTTGAATACCGCCAGAATAATTTCGTTATTATATATACGCCGGAATGCAAATAACCCCGTTTCATCAGCGGTTAAAACAGTCTGATAAGTACCTTGCGTAAGGGCTGAATATTCATTCCGTATTTTAATTAAAGCCTTATAGGTACTCAGAATATCCTGATTGATATCCACTTTGTCGCGGTCGCGGCGATAGCTGCAGTCAGGCAGACGCTCACAGGGATGAGTTGTTTCATCAGCATACTCAAATTCAGCCCAGACCATCGGCTTGCGGCAATCGGGATCATCGGCTCCCCACATGCCAACTTCATCCCCATAATAAATATAAGGAGAACCCGGATAGGTAAACTGGAACGCCAGGATTGCCTTGACCTTGGACCATCCGGTTTGATCGGGTGGACCAATTTTGAAATCAGGATTGTATTGTAAATTATTGCCATGGTCCATCCAGCGATCGGAATTGGCAGCGGCCGATGCCAGTCGTTCCATATCATGGCTGTCCAGTAGATTCTGGAGGACATAGGCCGTTTCGGGGTGATAATCAAAACGGATTGTATTCAATATATCATCAAGTTCGGAGGGTGTTATCTGCTGTTTTTCGTCCAAAAAGAATTTGAACATAGCGTCGCCAAAGCGGTAATTCATAACTGCATCGAACACACCTTCCTCCAACCATGGAGCAGCATTGAACTGGATATTATCCCAGTAGTTTTCCCACCAGATCTCACCGGTTATATATGCATCGGGATTAATTTCTTTCACCCAGGTATGAAAGGTTTTCCAGAAATTCAATTGAATCCGCTCTGCCACATCCAAACGCCATCCGTCAATCCCGTCCGATGGATCGCCATCACCATTGGGATCACCCCAACGCCGAATAATATTATGCAAGTGGTCCCGAACCGGTTTCACTGGGCCGTCGGAATCCTGGCGGAAGGCCGGCAGATCAGCTACATAACCGGTGTACTCAATGGGTTCTGAATTATCACCAAGAAAAAAATCTGGCAATGTCTGGAATTCATTCAGATGCGATAAATCAGCACCAGCTGATCCTTGGATATTGAACCAGTTGTAGTAAGGGCTGTTTTCACGCTGTTTAATTACATCTTGAAAAGCCCAGAAAGTGAGACCGACATGATTGAAAACACCGTCGATAATTATATGCATATTCCGCCGATGGATCTCATTGATGAGTTCAAGGAATAACCGATCAGCAGCAGTCCATCGCCAGGTGGCTGGATCAACGGGGTTCTCTTCTTTCATTATTTGTAAATCACCCCCTGGATCAGGTCCGAAAAACCGATCCACATGCCGATAGGTTTCAGCACCATATTTATGCGAGGATGGAGACTGGAAGATCGGGTTGAGATAAATTGCATTGATGCCAATTTCCTGCAGATAATCCAGTTTTACCAGAATACCTTGTAAATCACCGCCATAACGTCTTATCTGAAATTGATAGCGGAAATGCTGACCATTGGCCTCTTCCCAGGGCTGAAAATAATACCAATCTGCGGTCCAGGGTGATACCTGCCAGTCAGACTGGTATTCCCAGGGCCAGACACCGTACAAAGATTCTTTGGTAGGATCGTTATCCAGGTCGCCATTATAGAAGCGCTCCGGCAGAATCTGGTACCAGATAGCGTCCCGCGACCATTCTGGTGGATTTTGAGCCCAGAGAATGATGTTAAACACCAATATACATCCTGTCAGGAGCTGTTTTAACAATCTGGTATTTCCCAACCCAATTTTTGTGTTAAATTTGGTAACTCACTTATGAGTTACGCATTGGAAAATATGGTAAATTGAACGATACAGCAACAATTTTTACAACCTAATTATCCAATGATGATGCTTATTAACGGATCAAAATATGAATAATACTGAGAATACAATCATTGATCTATTGAAAGAATTTGGTTTTTCAGGCAATGCCTGTAAAGCTTATTTATCTTTATTGAAAAATAATCCGGCCACCGGCTATGAAATCAGTACTCGATCGGGAGTACCCCGCTCCGCGATTTATTCGGTGATCAATCGACTGAAGGATCGCGGATTGATCAATGCAAATGGTCAGGAACCAAAACGGTATGTGCCGATTGCACCATCCGGTTTGCTGGAATATTTGAATCAGTCCCATGAAGATCGTGCTAATGACCTTAAGACTGCACTGGACAAACTGGATACCAGTGAGGAAGTGTTCGATTTTTGGCATCTGAGCGGTTACCGTAACCTGATCTTGAAAATGCGTGAAACGATCAATAATGCCCAGCAAAAGATTTTTTTAAGTATCTGGCCCAAGGATTTTACCGGTGTAAAGAAGGAATTGGAAGCAGCCCGGAAACGCGGTGTGGACATCTTTTTGTTCAGTTTTTGCGAACTTCCGATAAGCGTCAACACATTGGTTACCTATAATCTGGATGAAACTGATTTATTGAAGATCTGGAATCCAAAGGTGATCTTGATCGCAGATCAAACTGTATCGATTATGGGGAGCACCTTGAATGTCGAAAACAGCAAGGCCATCTGGACCAGGAATAAAGCTATAACGGAAATAGCTACCAATCATATTGTACTCGATATTACCTTAGCCGGGGCACGACTTAATATGGATGTCAATCCCATCACTCAGCGGATGATGCGACGGGGCGATATTCATCTCGATGAATTGTTAGAGCAGTCAACCAATTAACGGTCTTCGTGACAGAAGTATCTTCGGAATCATTTCTTCGTTTGCAGCCAATGGCTGGAAACTGAGTACCGGTCGATATCTTGGCCACACTGGAGCCTAAAATGGATGGAAAAAACTTGGGAATTCTAGAAAGACATAAGCTTGAAATAGGTAATATTTTAGTTATTGAGAATACTCAATGGCGAATTGCCGATGTTCGCGAAGACATAGTATTTTTATATCGGGAAGGTATTGATGGCAGCAGCCGCGTAAAAGAACTCGATGATGAGGAATTAACTGATATATTGTTGAGACAACCCCGATAAATGAAAAAGGTACAATTTATCTTCGGCATCCATAATCATCAGCCTGTCGGTAATTTTGATTATGTTTTCGAAGAAGCATTCCAAAAAAGTTACCTACCATTTATCCAGGTACTGGACCGACATCCGTCAATTTCCATGACTTTGCATTTCAGTGGTTGCCTGCTGGAGTGGCTGGAAGAACACCACGCTGAATATCTTGATCAAGTCGCCCGACTTGTAGAACGTGGTAATATTGAAATATTGGCAGCCGGGTTTTATGAGCCGATCCTGGCAATTATCCCTGATCATGACAAATTAGGCCAGATAAAAAAATTGCGGTCATATATTGAAGAGCGTTTTGGCTACCGCTCCCGGGGAGCCTGGTTGACAGAACGGGTCTGGGAACCGCATCTCGCCAAACCGATTCATGAAACCGGAATCGAATATATTACGGTCGATGATTATCATTTTTTAGCCAGCGGGAAGGAGCTGGATGATCTGACAGGTTATTTCAATACTGATGAGCAGGGTCATACCGTGGGTGTTTTTCCCATCAGTCAACGTCTACGATATGCAATGCCTTTCAAAGATCCTGAAAGGACAATTGATATCCTAAGGGATTACGCTACCAAAGATGGACAAAATGTAATTGTAATGGCCGATGACGGCGAAAAATTTGGCCTGTGGCCTGGTACTCATGAATCTTGTTATGGCAAAAGTAAGTGGCTCGAGCATTTTTTCCAGGCCCTTGAAAACAACAGCGACTGGATTACAACGACCACCTTCAAAGACTATTACCGTAGCCACCCTCCCAGGGGCTTGGTATTCCTGCCTACCGTAAGCTATTTTGAGATGAGTGAATGGACCCTTCCAGCGGAGCAGGGTGAGCAGTTCGCCAGTCTGGTGGACCGTTTCGGTAATAATGGTACTATGGATACAGTTCGACCATTTTTACGTGGTGGAACCTGGCGCAATTTTCAATCCCTGTATTCTGAATCCAATTGGATGCAAAAGCGAATGACCCAGGTATCTTATCAACTGGAGGCGGCTGCTCGAGCTGGGAATATAAACGGCTCCGAATTAGCTCGAACCAGGGATGATCTCTGGCGAGCTCAATGCAACTGTGCCTACTGGCACGGTGTTTTCGGCGGACTTTACCTGCCCCATTTGCGCCATGCGATCTATACCTGTTTGACTAATGCTGAAAAAAGGCTGGCAGATCATGTCCCGCCAGACCTGAGTCCCATCGATATAGATAAGGACGGGGCCACCGAATATTATCTCCAATCCCCCAATATCAATATTATTGCCAGTACCGCCGGTGCTGCCTTAAAAGAATTCACCATTCTGCCGCGGGCTTTTAATTTATTGAATACAATGCGCCGCTACAGTGAAGCCTATCATTCTAAAGTAGTCGGCAGCCGACCGGCGGGAAAAGATGACGAATCTAGCTCAATTCACAATATTGTTCAGGCCAAAGAGACAGGACTGGGAAAATATTTACATACTGATGACTGGCCGCGCCGGATGCTCCAGGATCATTTCTTTCCAGCCGCTACCGTACTCGAAGACCTTCAAAACACCTTACCTGAAAATGGCAATCTGTTGGACCAGAATTTTGAGGCAGAGCAAAATAGTTATCTGTTGCTGAACGGCAATGGGACAGCGTTTGGTCTTCCGGTTGAGATACAAAAAAAGTTGATCTTGGATAATTTGCACCTCAAGATTGAATTGACAATTATCAATCAGGGCAGTTCCAGGCTGAACTGTATCTACGCCAATGAGCTTAATTTTTCTTTATTGGGAGGACATACACCCGACCGCTATTATATAATCGACGGGATTAAACCAAGTAATGCTAACTTGGACAGTTATCAGGATACAAACACAAAATCATCGCTGGCCATTGTCAATGAATGGGACCGGTTTAAGCTGGAATTGGACTTTGAGAATCCGACCGACATCTGGTGTTTTCCGGTCGAAACCGTGTCCATGTCGGAAGCCGGATTTGAACGCATTTATCAAAGTTCAGCTGTCATGCCCCATTGGCCACTCGATCTAATCCCGGGCGACCAAATGGGAATCAACTTTTCACTCACGATTGAATTGACCGACTAACAACTCACATAAGGTACCTATGTATAAAATCGCTTATTTCAGTGCTGAAATTGGAATTTCATCGGGGCTGCCGACTTACAGCGGCGGCCTGGGAGTTCTGGCGGGTGACCATATTAAAGCTGCAGCCGATGGGGAAGTTCCATTGTGCGCAGTAACCCTGCTGTATAAGGAAGGCTATTTTAAGCAGCGTATCGACGAGGATGGCAACCAGAGCGAAACTTACCCTCGCTTCGATCCCGATCCGGTGCTTAAGAAATTACCGGTGAAATTTATTTTACCACTTCAGGGACATGATGTCAAGATTCAGGCCTGGCAGTATACTTACACCGGCCTGACCGGACATAAAATACCTATCTATTTGCTCGATACTGACTTTGAAGGAAATCGTCTTGAAGACCGGATTATCTCCCTGCGGCTATATTCCGGTGACAAGAACCACCGGATTCTTCAGGAAGCGATTCTTGGATTTGGCGGTATCCGTTTATTGGATGCATTGGGGATCAATGCTATCCAAACCTATCATATGAATGAAGGGCATTGTTCATTTCTGACGCTGGAACTGCTACGGAAATTTAAAGGTCAGGAAGCTAAAGTACGCCGGCAATGCGTTTTCACGACGCACACACCCGTTCCTGCTGGTCACGACCATTTTGCCATGGGGCGCTGCCGGAAACTCCTGGATGGATTGATCCCGGAAAACTTAAAACTTCCGTCGCTGGTTCAGAACAGCCGCTTACATATGACCGAATTGGGACTCTATTTCAGCCGTGCCTCAAATGGTGTCTCGAAATTGCATGGCAGTGTTGCCCGGGATCAATTCCCCGATTTCAAGATCAGCCATATAACTAATGGCGTCTATCACAATTACTGGGTCGGAAAACCGTTCCGTGAGCTGTATGACCGGATTTTCCCGGATTGGAGAATGAATCCGGAACAATTATTACGCATTGATGATGTCAGCAACGACGATCTTCTGATGGCTCATCGTTCTCAAAAACAGTTTTTATTGGGTTATGCCAATTCACAGGTGCAGAAAGCCCTTTCACTGGATGTGCTGACAATTGGATTTGCCCGTCGGGCGGCAGCCTATAAACGCGCACGGTTGATCTTTAGGGATATGGAACGCTTGATTGAGATCGGTCACGGAAAAATTCAAATTATATTTGCCGGTAAAGCTCATCCCCGCGATGACCTGGGGAAGGATATTCTAAAGGATATTGTTGGTAAAGCCAATCGATTATTTGGTCAAGTAAAAGTGGTATTCCTGGAAAATTATAATATGTGGCTGGGTCGGTTAATTACCTCCGGTGTTGACGTGTGGCTCAACACACCTCTGCGTCCCCATGAAGCTTCCGGTACGAGTGGCATGAAAGCAACCCTGAATGGAATCCCCAACCTCTCAGTTTTAGATGGCTGGTGGGCGGAGGCCTGCCGGGATGGTGTAAATGGCTGGGCTATTGGAACGGATACTAATTCAGACGATGAAAAAGATGCCGATTATCTGTACACAACGCTTGAGGAACAGGTAATCCCAATTTATTATGGTAATAGGTCTGCTTGGCTGAATCTGATGCGGGAGGCGATAAAAACCGGCGTTCAATTCACTGCTCACCGCATGATACATGAATACAATCGACAAATGTATGCAAATGAATAAAATGCGACGGAGTTTCTGATTATTCGGGAAGAAATTAGACTTTCAGTCCGGTGACAATCAATTGCCGTTGCCTAAAACGTAATGACGTAGATGATAAGACGCGTGTAATTTTAAATATGAAAATCGTATTCGTTGCAGCCGAGGTAGCACCTTTTTCGAAAGTAGGTGGTTTGGCGGATGTGGCGGGGGCGCTGCCGACCGAACTGGCCAGGACGGGAATTCGAACTCAGGTGATATCACCGCTTTACCGCCAGATTGATCGGGACAAGTACAAAATTGAAGCGACCGGATTAACCGGATCAATCCGACTGAATTATACTTCTCATCCTTATGAATTATTCAAATGCGTGGACACTCAGGATCCTTTTCGGGAATGTCTTTTTATCGAAAATCAGTATTTTTTTGGTCGTGAAGGTATTTATACCCAACCCGACGGCGAGGGCTATGTCGATAATAATGCTCGTTTTATTTTTTTACAGAAAGCCATTATTGATTTAATAATCCGCGGCACACTCAATCCTGACCTCTGCCATGTAAACGATCATCACACTGCCTTAATACCATTTCTGCTGGCGAACCGTAGCATCAATATACCATCACTGCTTACAGTTCATAATTTTGAATACCAGGGGCAGTTCACGCAAGAAGAATTGATCTTTCTCGAACCTGAAGATCGCGCCAGTTTAAGCAATGAATATCCCGCTGACACCGATTCCTTCAATGCCCTTGAACTAGGTATTAAATTTGCTGATTGGACGAACACGGTCAGTCCAACTTATGCCCGTGAACTGCTGACCGAAACTGATAAATCATTCGGATTACAACCAATCCTGGTCAAGCATCAGAATTGTTTTTCCGGTATTTTGAACGGTGCCGATTATTCTTACTGGAATCCAGCTGAAGATCAATTTATTGCCACCCGGTTCGACATTGATCAAATCGTCCTGAAAGAGAAAAATAAGCAGGCTCTGCTGGCGAAGTGTGAATTGCCGTACAACGCTGGAAATCCCGTAATTGGCTCGATTTCCAGGCTGGTAACCGGGAAAGGCTTTGATCTGATATTGGAGATCATGGGACGCATTCTAAGTCTGCCTGTACAACTGGTTTTTCTGGGGACCGGCAATCCTGTTTATGAGGATCGGCTGGCAGAGTGGTCCCGGAAATATCCGACAAAAATCGCCTTCAATGCTACCTATGATGAATCCCTGGCTCACGCGATTGAAGCTGGTTCCGATCTATTCCTTATGCCGTCCCGGTTCGAACCATGTGGTTTGAATCAGATCTACAGTTTGAAATATGGTACCCTTCCGATTGTACATCGCACAGGTGGTTTGGCAGATACTATTATTGATTCGGTCCACAAGAATGGCAACGGTTTTTCGTTCAATAAATATGATGGTGAAACACTGCTGACAACCATTCATAGGGCCGTTGAAGTATACCAGAATGATCGGGAAAGATGGAACGTCCTGGTTACCAATGCGATGCAAGCCGATTTTTCATGGGATCGTTCAACTGAAAAATACCGGGAATTATACCAGACTATTCTAAAAGATAGGGGGAATGTATGAGCGAAGAATTGCGGATGGATGCCATCATTATGGGTGGAGGCCGAGGAGAACGACTCTATCCTTTGACCATGAACCGTGCCAAACCGGCGGTTCCGATTGGTGGAAAATACCGTCTGATCGATATTCCTTTAAGCAATTGTATAAATTCCGGGATCAAGCATATTCATATACTGACCCAGGTAAATACAGCCTCCCTCCATAGGCATATTTTCCAGACTTACAAATTCGACATGTTTACCAGCGGTAATATTGAAATTCTGGCTGCCCAGCAGACCTTGAAGGCAGCCAACTGGTTCCAGGGGACTGCTGACGCAGTGCGATCCTATTGGAGCCGCTTCCGTAAACTGGCCACCAGTCATTTTTTAATTCTGGCCGGTGATCATCTCTACACTATGAATTACAGCGAATTTTTTCGTACCCATCTTGAGAGTGAAGCTGAAGTAACAATTGCCGCTTTACCGATACCGATTGAAACCGCTTCCCGGTTTGGTGTGCTGCAATGTGATTCCGCTGGTGTTGTAGAACGGTTTTATGAAAAACCGGAGGATGCAGATTTAATTCAGGATCTTTCTGTCGATTGTGCCGGTAAAAAATGTGTTTTAGGTTCTATGGGAATCTATATTTTCCGCAAGGATATCCTCAATCAAGCATTGAAATTTACCGGTAATGATTTTGGAAAAAATATTATCCCCGCTTGTCTCGAGAATTTTAAAACTACTGTTTACCGATTTGAAGGTTACTGGGAGGACATCGGTACTATCGGCTCATTTTTTGATTCGAATATTGCCCTGACCGATGAAAATCCGGCTTTCAGTTTTTTTGATATGGCAAATCCGGTTTTCACACGGCCGCGCTTCCTGCCGGGAAGCCGGGTGGAAGGAGCTACGGTTAATAATTCGATTATCAATGAAGGTTGTGTGATCGGTAAAGCACAAATCGAACGCTCCATACTTGGAACCCGCAGCCTGGTACAGGATGATGTAACTCTGAACCAGGTTTATATGATGGGTGCCGATATTTATGAAGACCGATCGTATGGTAATAACAAAATCCCTATGGGAATTGGATCCGGGTCGGTTCTAAAGAAGGTGATCTTGGATAAGAATGTCAGAATCGGTAGGAATGTCCGCCTGGTAAATAGTGCTGGATTGGAGCACAGTGATGGGGAGATATATGTTATCCGGGACGGAATTGTTGTGATCCCCAAGAATACGGTAATTCCTGACGGAACCGTAATTTAATAATTATGCCAACTTAGATTTTTATTTCGGTCAACAAGATCAAGGAGAAGGATTATGCAGGCAATTGATTATGGAATAGTGGCAGTTTACCTGACTGCTATCGTAGCGGTCGGATTATATTTACAGCGCCAGGCGTCAGCGGGAATCGATTCTTATTTTCTCGGTAACCGTAATCTACCCTGGTGGGCGCTGGCTGCTTCAGGCATGTCCTCCAACCTGGATATCAGTGGTACAATGATAATTGCAGCCCTGATTTATGCCCTGGGTGCCAAGGGATTTTATATCGAAATCCGCGGTGGTGTTACCCTGATCATGGCTTTTCTAATGATCTATATGGGAAAATGGAACGCCCGCTCCCGGGTCATGACTCTTGCTGAATGGATGGAATTACGCTTTGGTAAAGATACCCAGGGCCGGACTGCCCGCCTGATCAGTGCCATTAGTTCGATTATAATGACGATAGCAATGGTAACCTATTTTGCCCTGGGTGGTGGAAAATTCCTGGATAAATTCCTGGGAATTGAGAGTTATCTGGGTTTGCCATCGGAATTCTGGGCTGCTTCTGTTCTAATTACTATTGCCATGATTTATACGGTTGCATCGGGTCTATATGGCGTAGTCTGGACCGATGTTTTCCAGGGTGTACTGATATTTTCAGCGATCATGTATATGGCTGTCAGAGCTTGGGGAATCACGTTACCGGACGAATTCACAATTTCACTACCCATGTTCGATGGTGGATTCCAGCGTTTCACTACAACCTTTAAGGAATGGTCAAGCGTTTTACCCAAATTCACACTGGGAATTGATAATGCTTCCCAGTACAAGATTTACAACCTGTTTGGTATCGCAATCTCCTTTTACCTGTTTAAGGTCGTACTGGAAGGAGCCGGGGGGACCGGCAATTACATGTTGCAGCGTTTCTTTGCCGCCAAGAATGATCGTGAAGCGGGCCTGTTGAGTGCAGCCTGGATCTTCTTGCTGTCCTTCCGCTGGATATTTATTGGCGCGATCGCCGTAATCGGCATTTCGCTCGGTGCCGCCGTGGTAGACCCTGAACTGGTCCTACCGACTGTGATTGAAACAATCCCCGCAGGTATAAAAGGTTTTCTGATCGCCGGTCTGATGGCGGCGGGAATGTCAACATTTGATTCCACTGTAAACGCCGGAGCGGCCTACTGGGTTAAAGATATTTATCAGCTGTATATCAAAAAAGACGCTTCGCGCAAGCAATTGATGTTACAAAGCTATTTGGCCTCGATCCTGATTGTTGTAGTGGGCCTTGGTTTGATGCTGGTTTTTAAGAATATCAATGAGGTCTGGGGCTGGATCACCATGAGTATTGGTTCCGGCATGCTGATACCAATGCTGCTGCGCTGGTACTGGTGGCGGATGAATGGATACGGCTTTGCCATTGGAACAGTATCAGGAATGGTGGCAGCAATCATTTTCAAGACGATAGCGCCTGCCGGCGTTACCGAATACACCATGTTCATGGTGTCATCCTCAATGTCGCTGATCGGCACGGTCCTGGGTACTCTTTTAACCAGTCCGACTGATGACAAAGTTTTGCTGGATTTCTATAAAATCACCCGACCCTTTGGTGCCTGGAAACGCTTCAGGGCACAATTATCACCGGATCAGCAAACGGGAATCGATTCTGAAAATAAGCGAGACCTCATATCTACGATCATGGCCGTACCCTGGCAGGTTATCTTTTTCCTGTTCATGTTGAGCCTGATATTTAAAACCTGGACTAATATTGCCGTATTGGGTATACTGTTAGTAGTCTTGACAATCGGGTTGTATTTGACCTGGTTCAGGCATTTATCGACTGAAG
The DNA here is from genome assembly GCA_964439935.1 of uncultured bacterium. Classification (GTDB taxonomy): domain Bacteria; phylum Fidelibacterota; class Marinisomatia; order Marinisomatales; family TCS56; genus JABMQW01. Next base: position 181,252 of record CAYTPW010000001.1, read on the forward strand.
TTAAAATCGATTCGGACACTCAATAATCGGTTTTAATGCTGATATAATCAATCTAATTATTTGGAGCGGTTTATGCATGGAAGATTGACCAATGCGGTCCTATTGGGGCTGTTGGTATTTGCTCGCCTGACAGGGCAAAATGGCAGTTGGTGGGAGCCATCATTTCCAGTATCAGGTGATTCGATAACGATTTATTTCAATCCTTCGCAGAATGGCGAGATTCCCGATAATCCATCCAGCCTGGTGTTACACTGGGGAGTTAATGAAACCGGCTCAGGGGACTGGCAAGCACCGCCACCATCGACCTGGCCCGCCGGGACGGTTTTAAGCGGTATCGCCGCCCGATCACCCCTGGTTCAAGGGACTGATGGTATTTGGGAAGTGACAATTCCCACCGATGATACGATCCATACCCTCCATTACGTTGTAAATACCGGCACACCATCCAGTCCCGGATCCTCCTGGGGCCATAACAGCGGTGGCGCCAATTGGGATATTACGCTGCTGGAACCGGCCCTTAACGCCATAATTATCGAACCTTTGGTTTCCGTCTCATTCGGGGATCCCCGGCGTTCACCTATTTTTGTGATCCCTGAGGATACGATACATATTGTTGCTTCAGTTATTCTACAATCAACGCCACTTGATTCTTTAAAACTGCTGGTTAACGATCTGGTTGTTGTGGCTGACACAAGTGATACTCTGGTTTATGATCTTATCATGACTGCTTTTGGATACGGGTCGAAGGAGATCACTGCTGTTGCTAGCGATACCGCCGGCGCGGTGGATTCCACATCAATTTATGCTATGGTTAATCCGATTGTCGTTGATCAAGCACCTCCAGTGGGAGTGGTTCCCGGAATAAACTATACCAGTGATACTTCCGTTATTCTAGCCCTGTTTGCACCGTATAAAGATTTTATATACGCGATTGGTGATTTCAACGAGTGGATTGTGGACACGATGCATTTCATGCAACGTTATGCCCCTGAAGCAGACAGCACGCTCTGGTGGATTGCAATCAACGGGCTTACACCGGGTACAGAATACGCCTTTCAGTATCTAGTTGATGGTGAGATCCGGGTTGCTGATCCCTACACCGCTAAAATTCTCGATCCCTGGAACGATAGCGGTCAGTGGGGAATTCCGGCTGAAACCTATCCGAATCTTAAACCATACCCGGATGGTTTCACCAGAGAGGCAGTGGCCGTTCTGAAAACCGGGCAAACTCAATTTAACTGGGTTTACAGCGATACTTTTCAAACTCCAGCTGCCAAGGATCTGGTCATCTACGAGCTGCTGCTGCGCGATTTCATTGAGCGTCACGATTACCAGACCCTGATCGACACTCTGGATTATCTGGATCGGCTGGGTATTAACGCCGTTGAATTCATGCCAATCAATGAATTTGAAGGCAATTCCAGCTGGGGCTATAATCCGTCGTTTTATTTTGCTCCTGATAAATACTACGGCCCGGCAGATGCCCTAAAAGCGGTGATCGATGAATGTCATCGCAGAGGCATGGCTGTTTTAATCGATATTGTGCTGAATCATTCCTATGGTCAATCGCCACTGGTGCGTTTGTACTGGAATGATTACCTGAACCGCCCGGCCGCTGACAATCCCTGGTATCGCCAGACTCATAATTTCCAGAATACTGCTGCCCAATGGGGTTACGACTTCAACCATGAAAGTGTACATACCGAAGCATTTGTCAAACGAGTCAACGAATACTGGATGACTGAATTCCAGGTCGATGGCTTTCGTTATGATTTCACTAAAGGGTTTTCAAATACCAGTTATCCGCCTAATAGTTGGGGCAGCGATTATGATGCCGCCCGTATTGCTAATCTCAAACGGATCGCTAATGAGATTTGGGCGATCGATAGCAGCGGGATTCTTATTCTGGAGCATCTGGCGGACAACTCCGAGGAGACGGAATTGGCCAATTACGGTATGCTGCTGTGGGGAAATATGAATCATAATTATAATGAAGCCAGTATGGGTTGGAATTCTGGTGGCGGTTCCGATTTTTCCTGGGGATATTATGGTTCGCGGGGTTGGGCTGAACCACACCTCGTAACCTACATGGAAAGCCATGATGAAGAACGAATGATGTACAAAAATCTGCAGTATGGTAACAGCAGTGGCGACTATAATATTCAAGACTTGACGACAGCGATTGACCGCATGAAACTGGCGGCTGGATTTTTCCTGACTCTGCCGGGACCCAAGATGATCTGGCAGTTCGGTGAAAGGGGTTACGATGTTTCAATTAATTATGGTGGTCGCCTGGGCGAAAAACCACCGCGCTGGGAATACATGCAGAACCCGGATCGTTTACGGTTGTACAAGACCTGGCAGGCTTTGCTGAAACTACGCCGTGAAAATGAGGTTTTTCGAAGCCCGGCTGCTACTGTCGATTTGTCCCTGAGTAATAGTAACGGCCTGAAGCGAATCCGCCTGTCGCACAGTCAAATGAATGTGATCATCCTTGGGAATTTTGGAGTCACCACCCAGGCGATTACGCCCAACTTTTATTATGCCGGTACCTGGTACGAGTATTTCAGTGGTGATACTGCACAGATTACCGATACCAGTGATCCAATCAGCTTGGTGCCCGGTGAATTGAGAATTTACACTGATCAGTACCTAACACCGCCGGAACCCGGTCTGCTGGAGACTGACCTGCTTGAGCATGCGATACCAACTGAATTCCATTTGAGTCAGAATTATCCCAACCCATTTAATCCGAATACCAGGATTGATTTCAGTCTGCCCACTTCCGGGAAAATCAATTTGACTATCCACGATTTGTTGGGAAGGGAAGTGATAACGCTTATAAATAACCGTCAATCCGCTGGCTGGCATTCGGTCACCTGGAATGGCCGGAACAGTGTCGGCGCTCCAGTAGCGGCGGGTATGTATATCTACACACTGAAAACAGGAAAGAGGATTGTTTCAAGGAAGCTGGTGTTGTTGAAATAGGGTTTTCCATTCAATTCCAGAGGACAGCTCTCGGTTTAACCATGGGATAGCATAAGTAAAAACCGCCAACCGTTTCATCGGTTTAAGCTTCTGCAACCAATTCTACAACCTGTCATTTCGATCCGGCTGAAAGCGGGAGAGAAATCTACCCTGGTTTTACTAGCAAACAGGAAACACAGCATTGTGTGGATTGATGGTAGATTTCTCCTCAATCCGGTGGATATCGTCGAAAAGACAAAGTCTGGATATTGAAAATAATAGGAACTGTATCATTCTGAGCTTGTGCCACTAAACTAACTCGGTTTTCAAACTGAATGAAGCGAAGTATCTCAAACATATATTTTGCGCAAATCATACGCTTGAGATTCTTCTTCGCCTTGCTCATCAGAATGACAGTGTGGGTTTAAAATTGATTGAGGCACGGGCACTGCGTACCATGCCTAACCAAAAAAGCTAATTATAGTTATCAATTTTAAACAACCCACAGTTTCATCGGTTTAATATTCCATAAGCCCTTCCAAAAACTGTCATTTCGATTCCGCTGAAAGCGGGAGAGAAATCTACCCCGATTTTACTTGCGAACAGGAAACACAGCATTGTGTGAATTGATGGTAGATTTCTCCTCAACCCAGTGGATTGCGCGAAAAGACAAAGTTTGGGGTATGATTATTATGGAAATCACCAGCCGTTTCAACGGTTTACATTTTATTACCGGGTAAAACGACCAGCGAAATAATTATATACACTGGCCAGAATTGCACCACCAATGGCCCCATCTATCAAGCCCCAAAATAGCCCTATTAAGCTGCCACCCATGCTGATGCTGTAGCCGCGATAGACCTTGCCGATGAAGGTAATTTCTCCGCTGGCGCCATCCATCAGCATAATCCACCAGGTGATCAACAGTAATCCAATTCCCCATACCAGCCCGCAAGCCAGGGTAAAAGCTTTTATATTCAATTTCATTTTTACTCCTCCTATTTTTTGATGTTAACCTGACTGAAGACCAACCCGCTGGTAGCTGGTACGGTTATTTTTCCGGTAAAAACTTCTTTCGCTTTCAAATATACAGATTCGCCATCTACCAGCAAATGCCATTTCCCTTTGGGGAGCTTAACAGTGATTCGTTTTTTCTGCTCACCATTCAACACAACAAATAGTTTTTCTTTCAACTGATAGACTACTGCAACATTACCATCAGGAATCGTGAACTTATAATCCGCCGGCTGACTCTGGCGAAATTCCGGAAACATTTTCCGCAATTCGATTAAACCACGATAGTATTCCACCAGCTCCTGATTCTGGTCTTTTTCATCCCAGTTGAGCCAGTTGGTTTCGTTATCCTTATTGTAGGAATTATGGTCGATCAGGCCCACGTGCTCATCAGGCACATTAGTGGCAGCAATAACTTTGCTGCGCGCCCATTCCTGTCCGGAATGTATCATTATGGGACCCTGGCTCGTTAGCAGGTACAGGGCGGCCAGTTTATTGATTGCCAGTTGTCGGTCACTGATTTTGGTGTTGGCTGCTTTATCAGTAATTATCTGATCTTCTTTTACCAATCCGCTGCCAATCCGGATGAAATCACCCATAGTGTGATCGTCGTGAGATTCCAGATAATTGACTGAATGGGCGCTCTCAATAAATTGTCCACCATTGCTGCGCAATGAACCGCTTACATAGCGCTGGAGGGTTGCCTGGGTGTTGTCACCCTGCCATTTACCGAAAATGAATCCGTGACTGTCATGCGGGTTTTGACCCTTGACCCCGTTACGAAATTGATCATTCCAGGCTGCCCAGCCGATATCGGAAAAACCATCAGGATCGTAGCCACCGCCCCAGGGTTCGGCAATGATAATCACATTTGGATTGATCTTTCGGGCTTCGGCAAGGATCAATTCACAGGTCTCTTTATCGATCAGGTAGGCCAGATCAAAACGGAAACCATCGATGTGGTATTCTTTCAGCCAGTATTTCACGCTTTCGATGATCAACTGGCGCACATCCGGTTCTTCGGTGCGGGTGTCGTTGCCGCAGCCGCTCTGGGCGATATATTCGCCATCTTCGTCTAAACGGAAATATTTATCACGATCAATATATTTGAATGGGTGGTAGTCATAATTGGATACGTGATTATAAACCACATCCATCAGAACGGCGATTCCCTGTTTATGAAATTCTTTCACCATCGATTTGAATTCAGCTACCGCACGTCCGTCTGTGCCGTTCCAGGCATTTGGTCGGTCGATACCATCGCTGGCATAATAGGTCTCAGGGGCGAAAAAGAAGGTGGTCATGTAACCCCAGTGGTTACGGGCATAGGGATTCCAGGTGTTATAAACAGGAGTGGATGTATCTTTGAAAGGCACTTCCACATTAGCGAAATCCTGTGCTGGTAGCAATTCCACAGCATTAAATCCCATGGATTTGATATGGGCGATACCGCCACGTTGATCGGGATTGACAAGCCCGACGTAGGTACCTGGCTGGTGGGCCTCAGCACTGGGATGGGCGGTTAAATCGCGCACATGCATTTCATAGATCACGGCGTCCCGAGGATCGAGTTTCAGAGGTTGGTCGTCTTCCCAGTCGAAATCGTTATCTATGATCAAAGATTTTGCAATATGCCGATAGCTGTTTTGGGTTACCGCCGCTTTAGTATATGGATCGGCCACAATAATTGTTGGATCAATCGGCGGTGGACCTTCCAGGCGATAACCATAATAAGTTCCGTAACCAATGTTATTTACAGTAAGCTTCCAGATCCCATTTGTATTTTTGGTCATTAGATGTTCCTGACCAGCGACCGCTTCCGGGGAATCGAAGATTACCAGGTGAACTTTTGACGCCCGGGGGGCCAGGATTTTAAAAATTGTTTTATTACCATGCACGAAGGCTCCATATGAAAGCATATTTTCCTCGTCAGTTGCGGTGCAGTTATTAAAAAGTGTGGTCAGTAAGATTAAAATGATAAAACGTAACAATGGACGCATAAGGTTTCTCTTTTGATGATTAACTCTGATTAGAGTGACTAAATTACGGAGGGTTAGTTTAATCAAAAACAGAATGGTTGAAAAATATACAACACGGCAAGTTTAGGGTACCGTAGATAAAACCGGGATATCTATGAATCGTTTCACTGTTATCGTTTTTAGTTTACTACTGTTGGGCTGCACCAACCAGCGCGAGCAATTACTTTATCCGGTTCCCACTCTTGTGGTTAGTGAGGGATCCGAGACAGGTTTCGATTTATCGGTTTACAAATCCAATAGTCAGCTTACGCTGGAAATCCTATCTCACCCCAGCCTGGGAATCCGACAAGTACCAGAAGTGGATAGCCTGTATATCCGGCCTAAAGATAACGTTGCCGCTTTAGTGAGTCTACCCCTACTGGCCGATGGAGTTCGTTACGAGCTGCTGGTTAAAATAAAATCCATGGTTCGCCATACTTTTACCTATCCACCCCAACCGGGCGATACACTGGTGGTTGTGATGGGTGGCTTCAACGACTGGTCCCGCACAGCCCTGCCGCTGACCATGACAAATGCTGAAAGATCACTGGAAAGGACAGTGTACCTGAATCCCCAGCGTCACGAATATAAATTTGTGGTTAACTGGCAGGAACTGATTGATCCACAGAATCCGGTATTTATTTCCAATAATATCGGTGGTTGGAATTCGATCCTCGATTTATCCGATCAAGCACCGACATCTTCTGGTCGGTTCATTAAAAAAACTATGCACGGTAAGCGATTGGTGTTCGGATTTCTACCACCTCCGGACGGTGCTATGCCGGTGATTACTCAAGTCCTGATCGATAACACACCCTTAACCGACCAGGAGATTGATCCACAGGCCGACGGTAGTGTGATCGTGAATATCGCCGGTTGGCAGGAGGGACTGTTAAGGATAACCGGCCGGGACGAAGCTGGCAGGGTGATACCTGAGAACCAGACCATATTGAAAAATGGTCGGCCGCTTGATCCTGGTACAGCCCCGGATGACTGGCATTTCGCCGTTCTCTACAGCCTGATGGTGGATCGTTTTCTGGATGGTAATCTTGCTAATACCCGCAAATCCGGTGGCACTGATCTTCACCCGCTGGCGGATTTCCATGGCGGGGACTTGGCAGGCATTATTACCAAATTGAAATTAGGCTATTTCAAAGACCTGGGAATTAATGCAATCTGGCTTTCACCGGTGTCGCGCCAACCGGACAGTGCTTTCACCGAATGGATTCCACCCAACCGGAAATTTACCGGTTATCATGGGTACTGGCCGGTGCAACCCCGACAGGTTGATCCGCGATTTGGTAATTCCGAAGAACTGCAGGAACTGGTACAACTGGCTCACGCTTGGGATATCAAAGTGATCCTGGATTTTGTCAGCAACCATGTCCATGAGCAGCACATGTACAATTTGGAACACCCGGATTGGTTCGGCTCCATGTATCTTCCAGATAGTACAATTAATATTCGTAACTGGAGCGAAGAGACCAGGTTGACTACTTGGTTCGATGAATTTATTCCCTCTTTTGATTTTCCGTCCGCTCCGGAGGCAATTGACCAGGTGGTGGAAGATGCTCTCTGGTGGCTGACAACCTTTGATTTCGACGGTTTCCGTCAGGACGCGGTTAAACATGTGCCCCACACTTTCTGGAAAAAACTGACTGCTGAAATGAAATCTCGCTTCCCGGACCGCGAGTTCTATCAGATCGGTGAGACCTTTGGCTCAGATCAATTGATCAACAGTTATGTCAATCCTGGGGAACTGAACTCGCAATTCAATTTCGCAATTTATTTCAATGCCCGGGGACCCTTCAGTGCCGACCTGGCTGATTTCAGTCATCTGGCAACAATCCTGAACGAAAATCCGGATGTGTTTGGTCCGGTTAATCTTATGGGAAATATTACCTCGAGTCACGACCAGGTACGTTTTATGGCTTTAGCTGATGGTCAGTTGACATTCAGCGATAATGGTACCGACCGGGCTTTTAATGATCCTCCCGGACCGGTCAAAAATGTGACCAGTTACGATAAGCTGGTCAATTTCACAGCGTTCAATCTCGCGATTGCGGGTGTGCCGGTAATTTATTACGGCGAAGAAATGGGACTTATGGGAGCTGCCGATCCGGGAAACCGGCGGCCAATGCGATTTGGTTCAGAATTATCCGGTGCGGAACAGGCAGCTCTGGAGCGGATTTCCACTCTGATAAAACTGCGCCGGCAATATTCGGCACTAGCAATTGGTGACTATATTCCATTAATGGTGGATGGACCGGTGCTGGTTTTTGGCAAAGCTTATTTTGATGAATTTATTCTGGTGGCCTTCAATCAAAGTGCTGAATCTCATTCTGTCTCCATTGAAGTGCCGCGTGCGGCCGAACGCATGACTGATCTGGTAACGGGAGCTAGCCGGGAAATATCCGGTCCGGACGCGCTGCTGGAACTCGCAGCATACAGTCATAGTCTGCTGAAAGTGGATTGAATAATAACAGTTTATTATATAAAACAGATATGATTTCCTTACGGTATTACCAGATTTTAGCTGTAATGGCAGCGATCATTGGCGGATATTCTAATGCTCAAACCGATGACAGCTGGAAGCTTTACGACGATTCACAGGTGGCGGAAGTTTATATCACCATTGATCACGAGGACCTGGATTGGATGTATGCTAATGTGTACAGTGATTCCCTGCATCCAGCCAGTTTCCGGTTCGTCAATACCTGGATCGATGAAACCGTAGATTCAATCGGCTTTCGCTTGCGCGGTAACACCAGCCGCGGATCAGCGAAGAAATCGTTCAAAGTATCGTTCAATACTTTTATGCCCGGCCGGGAATTTCATGGTATTGATAAAATGAATCTGAATGGTGAGCACAACGATCCTTCGATTGTTCGCTCCAAATTATGCTGGGATATTTTCCAATCGATTGGGATGACCGCCAGCCGGGCTGCTCATACGCGGGTTTACGTCAACGGTGATTATTATGGTTTGTATATATCTATTGAACATATCGATGATGAATTCCTGCGGAAGAATTATACCGATGACAGTGGTAATCTCTGGAAATGCCTCTGGCCGGCCAACCTGGAATACCTGGGATCCGATCCTGACCTGTATAAATTTTATAGCGGCGACCGCCAGACCTATGATTTAAAAACCAATGAAACACTGGATGATTACAGCGCACTAGCTCGACTGATCGACGTGATTAATAATACAGCAGCAAGTGCATTACCGGATTCCCTGGAACAGATCCTTGAGGTAACCGAAGTACTCCAATATCTGGCAATAAATGTCATCACCGGCAGCTGGGACGACTATCGTTTTTTGAAGAATAATTATTACCTCTATCACAATCCAACCGAGGATCGTTTCCACTGGATCCCCTATGATTATGATAATTCATTCAGCATTGATTGGTTCGACACTGATTGGTCAACCATCGATCCTTACGTTTACGCCAATATCGATGGAACACCCCGGCCATTGAGTCAGCGCTTGTTGGCTAATGACCAGTACCGGGACCTGTTTACACATTTTATGGATTTCTACCGCGAAAACCTGTTCCTGCTGCCCCTGTGGGAAGACCGGATCGATAGCCTGCATGCAATGATAACGCCCTGGGCGGAACTAGATACCTGGCGGACGCTGGATTATGGTTTCGATATTAACAATTTTCATAATTCCTATACTGCCGGGCATTATGATAGTCTGCATGTGAAACAGGGCTTGAAGCAGTATATCAATCAGCGCAATGCCAGCCTGACCAGTCAATTCCAGTGGACTGATGCCGCACCGATCGTCTATGATATTGACTGGCAGCCCCAAAATCCGGGACCGGCTGATACGGTCAGGATTACCGCTTCTGTCTTCGGTGCCGTCGGACTGGACAGTGTACTGATCTATTACCATCCCAACGATCTAACGGTGGTTCTGACCTATCCGATGGTTTTTTCACCTGTGATTGGCAGCAAGCGAGTAGAACAGGCTGACCGCTGGGTGGGGAGTATTCCACCATTGGGACTCGGCGGTTACGGCCGTTTCGGTATCGCTGCGGAAGACAATATTGGCCAGACCGGGATCTATCCCAGGAGCGGAATGATCGAACTTCACGCCACTGGATATCCATCGGCGGAATTGGTCATTAACGAATTCATGGCCGACAATGATAATGTGGTTCCGGATGAGGTTGGTGAATATGACGACTGGCTGGAGATTTATAATCCCACCGATCAGGATGTTTTTCTAAGTGGAATGTACTTATCGGACAATCCTGATAATCTGGACAAATGGCTGTTTCCTTTCGGCGGGGTTGCTCTAGAAGCGTGGGGACACCTGCTGGTGTGGTGCGACGAAGACCAGGAGCAGGGAGCCTTGCACACCAATTTTAAGCTCAGCGCTTCCGGGGAATTTATTGCCCTGGTGGATACGGATGGTGTCACGATAATCGATTCCCTGTATTTCGGTCCCCAATCCACCGATCAGTCTTACGGCCGTAATCCCGATGGCAGCGACAACTGGCAGATCGTTGCTCCAACACCCGGTGCAGCCAATTATGGACTAGGTGTGGATGAAATAATTCTACCTAATCAATTCAGTGTTGCAGCCTGGCCCAATCCGTTTAACGGGCAGGTGACATTCACCATTGAACAACCCGGTCCTGGTAATATTAAATTGAGCATATTTGATTTGCTGGGCCGACGTGTCAGCAGTTACCAGTCAGTGGGTAATTCTACCGGTAGCATTTCGTTACAATGGAACGCCCAGGATAATCAGGGGAACGAGGTGGCAACCGGTGTTTACCTGTATCGCATTGAATACCGGTCGGATAATTACGAGCATAGCTTGGTGAAGCAAGGTAAGCTGTTGTACCTGAAATAGATTAATTGGTATTGCTTCTAGATTTCCAGGCGCTGTCTTTCCATGGTTCAACCATCTCGCACTGATCAAGAATCTTCTTAAAACTGAATGGACTTGATTTGTATTCTGATGTATATATATATTAAAAATAATATGGAATAGTAAGTAACTGTATCAATAAATAATATGTATGATTAAAGTTTTTTTCACATTACTATTATCTACTGCAGGATTTTGTCACGATACTCTCAGGTATAACCTAAGCTGGGGGTCCCAATTCAATATATCCCCTGGTGAATCAATGTTAATGGTATATAAACTCTATAGTGGTTTAATCACAGGTATTAATATACCAATATATGAGTGGGGTACCGGTGATCAACAATTAACTATTGAAATTTACAAACTACAATATCCACATGATTCAAATGGAAATATTTACCCGACAGACTCTGTAGATTTACATGGCTGGCTTGGAGGATGGCACGACGGTATCCATCATGACTCACTATTTGTAGACAGTTCAGACACGTATAATGTTTGGAATCAGTTTCCCAATAATGAAGGTGCCTGCAATTATACCGATATTATACCAAACAGTTATGATCCTCTTGGCGAACGGCTTTGGCCCCCTTTTACCCAATTTCTAATGTTACCAATTCAATATCCGGATATCATCAGCGGAGGCACAAATTTCTGGATTGATATTCCCTATTACGAGCAGCCCCATTTTGAATGTGACGAAAATTATATCGGTATATTGGTGAGATCCATCGGCAGTGGCGGAGGTGATGATCCTACTACCGGATTCCTATATGCTGATGGTAATTTGCTAAATATAGATTTCAGACCATTTCTCAAATTTTATAATCCGTGTAATGGAACATCCGGTGAAGGTGGATGGCATATCAGGCAATGGGTAATGAATTGGGGTTTGTCATTTGAATATTTTTATGACAGACCGCCTATCTGGCAGATTAATTGTTTACCAGAGATAACATTATCTACCGACTCTATGGAAGTATGTGGTTATATGTTGGGATGGGATACATATTGCAATGGTATCCAGGATTCAGCAGAATTGAGATATTCAATTGATGGCGCGCAGACATGGAATAATAAGGAGATGAGTATTAAAGACACAATTTGGGATGATCTAGGTTATCATTCTCTTGAATGGGAAGCGTATATCCCGGGCCAGCAGCCCGGCACACAGATAATCTGGAAGATCGTATTATTGTCAACAGAATCAGATTATGAGTCACCTTCGTACTCAAATCAATACTCAATATTTCAGCCGGTTGAACAAAATTTATTTTATTATAATACTAATGACTTTGCGCATTGGATTCAAAATTATTACATGAATAATATTGATTTTCCTTCTGACTTCTGGGGTGGGGCATACTATCCTCCGGGACTAGTTGAATTATTCCAAAACTACGATGTGATTCTTGAAATCACTGGTAGCCTTCCGTCAATAATTAGTATCGACACTCTGATAGCAAGTGGATTTTTCGATGAATCAGGGCATGCCTATATCCTTACAGGGGATAATTGGCTGGGATTTCAGACTAACGGGCAAGATACTGCATATGGTCCTGGCTCATTCCAATATGAAATTCTGGGAATAGACTCGTTTACAAATGATATTAACTATGAATTCGCAGGTGATCTAGTTAGCGTTAGTATGTTGCTTGCTGTCGAAAATGATCCGATTAGTGGCGATTTATTCAATTTCCTGGGCGATTCATTGGCTTTGTACTATGATCCAAATTATGAATTGGGATTCTCAAATAGGCTGGATGGAGTGTTTCCAACAGAAGGAACCGAAGTTGCTTACTGGGGTTTGACAGGAGTTGTGGATGAAAATGGTTTGCCGTCACCCGCTGCTGATACAATACCAGTAGGTATATATCGTCAACTATATAACGGGATTCCAATTGTGTTCCTGGCGTTTGATCCACTGGCAGTTAACACCAAATCTATTGGAGATTTACAGTCAGGTTATCATTGGATTGGGTATTCTCAATATGGACCATTACCGAGCGCAGTGAGATGGATACAGGATATGCTCGATACAGATTCTGAAGAAGATTTAGATCTAATACCAAGCGTATTCCAACTCTATCAGAATTATCCCAACCCTTTCAACCCTATCACAACCATCAGCTATGATTTGCCAGTAGACACATATGTGCGCGTATCCATTATTGATCTTTTGGGAAGAGAGGTTCAGGTAATAGTCGACAGGTACAATAGTGCTGGTGTTCGAGAAGTACAATTTGATGCTACCAATCTTCCAAGCAGTGTATATTTTTATCGCATCGAAACTGAGGAGCAGGTTATAACAAAGAAGATGGTAATATTAAAATAGCGCTTCATCAAATGATGCACAATTTCAAAGCGGTTTGAAATTCTGGTGGGTGCCGGCCCAACGGGTCAATCAATTGTTTCCCATATGAATTATCAAGATTATCCGCTAATTCTCTTTTATAATGATCAAGCTTCAGTCGAGTAAATTTTTTTCACAAAAGCCGCTGAACTGGTCTGCAAGGCCTGAAGATTAGCCAGCTGCTGTTCGTGGTAATTAGCATGGGCGATATGGGTAGCTTCCAGAATATCACGAAACCAGCGGTCGTATTGCGCAAGAGTCATAACCGGATTATCCGGGTCTGGGGTCAAGCGATCATATTCTTCTCTCAGGCCCTGGGCTACATCGTCATAAAAGGCCTGCATCTCATCAAATAATACGCCCAGATTCTCGAACAGGGCACTGAGTTTATTCAAATGCTGAAACAGATCGACTTGCGTCAGCTGCTCCAGGGATTTCAAATCCAATTCAATGGCAGTTTGATCCACATCCTTGATTGTTATCAGCAGTTCACCTTCAGGATATTTCATTTAATTGTCCCACGATTAGAATTAATTTACCGTTAAATCTAATATACCTGAATTGTAAGGCTCAATTGGTCATTGGTCAGTGGTCAATGGTTATGGAGGTGGATATCACTGCTATAGCTTTGAAGGGTAGGAATAAGGCACAGACATTATGATAATCGATAGCGTCATAAATTGGTGAAAGCGGAATTTGACGCGTGTAATTTCTGGAAATTATTTTTATGGAAAATCTAGTTAAAACCACTCCCCATTCTGGATGCGAAAAATTCTAGCCCGCTACCTGATCCTGCCAGCCCCGGTCCTGCGTTTGATCAGTGCCCAGCTGATGCTGTTCATGGTCAATGCCGCCTTCATGCTGATCGGAAATATCTATCTGCGCAAGCTGGATTATTCTGACGAACTGATCGCCGCTTTTGTCTCCTACCGTTTTCTGGGAGTTTTGGCATTTGCTTTTCCACTGGGCCTGTTTATCAAAGGTAAACGGTTAAAACCGTTTTTCCTGCTCTCGGCGATTATTGTGCCATTGGCATCTTTAACGGTCATTCAGGCGATTGCCACTCAAAATTTGTTGCTGATCCGGGTAGGCTTTCTGTCTGTTGGCATAGGATTCATGCTGCTGCAGGTTTGTGCCCTGCCATTTATAATGCGCACCGCCCCCCGGGAGATGCTTCCGGAAGCGATTTCACTCAGTTTTGCCACCTGGTCGTTTGCTTTTATAATCTCTGGTGGCTTGATTGCCCTGTTATCAAGCTGGGGGGAATTCCGGTTGGGGAGTGTTCAATTTCCCTGGGATGAATACCACATCTTTATTTTAATTATTTTGATCAGTGTGGTAGCTATCCTGATTTTTACCAGATTACAGGAAGGTTCACCCCGCTCAACTACAGCAGAATTCCGCAACCATTTTCAAGCATTGGTTCTGGACTATGACTGGTTTCGGATCCTGAAAGTACTGGTGCCGACTATGATCGTGGCCGTTGGGGCCGGGCTGACGATACCATTTATCAACCTGTTCTTCTACACGGTTTTTAACATCGATTCTGATCAATTCAGCATACTGGGGGGGCTTACTTCGGTACTGGTTTTTATCGCTGCCCTGATGGTGCCCGGTATCCGCCGCCGCTATGGCTACTATGTAGCGATTATTCTGGTTCAGGGAATGTCAATCTGCTTCCTGATAATCTTGGCATTGACGGAGGTGTATGCTACCGTTCCTGGAGCCGTTTACGTGGCTTTTGCCTGTTTTCTCCTGCGCCAGCCCCTGATGAACATGGCCGGTCCCGGCACCAACGAATTGACCATGCATTACGTGGGAGAGAAAAACCAGGAACTCATCAGTGCTGTCAATTCCAGTATCTGGAGTGCGTCCTGGTATATCAGCGCTAAAATATTTCAGTTTCTCAGAGCGATGGACCTGCCCTATTTTCAGATTTTTCTGATAACTGCCGGTTTATATTCAGTTGGGGTCGGATTGTATACCCTGATAATCCGGGAATATCGGGCCCGAGAAAAACTATCTCAAGCAAGTACTGAATTATAATTGGGTAAAATCTGGTTCCCACAGCACCTGCTTCAGGTTTACCCGTCCAGCGATACTGAATTTCACACCCTCCGCTTCCAGCACAACACGCTGGATATTCTCACCATCCCCACCACGACGGGGGCTGACCTTACCCTGACTGTTGATTACCCGGTGCCAGGGTACATCTGGATCGGGTAGGGCTGCCATTGCGTAGCCCACCTGTCTTGGACCGGTACCCACCAGAGCCGCGATCTGGCCATAGGTTGCCACTTTCCCGGCTGGTATCTGACGCACCAGGGAATAGATTAGTTCGTTCAAACCGGGCTGATTGCCCATCAACTGCCAATATAATACATGATTGCCACAGCTGTCTTTATAATAGGACAGAGTCGCATGGGCGGAATTGCGGTATGGGCACCGGTAAGCTGTGAGAGTAATGCCAACACGATCAGCATTACAGCAGCAGCCCGAATTGTAATTATCGATCCGGCGGAATCTGGCGCCAGCCAGGTAACCAGGATGACCAGAATGCCCAGGAAAATCATGGTCAGACCTTCAGCCAGCCATTCCATGGTCAGAATGCGAAGGTTGTCAATCGAAAGATCGCCGAAACCGGCGATGATATTGCGGGTTGGATAAATATGTCCAATTCCCCAGATTGTAATCAGCGTAGCGCCGAAATATAGTAAGATTGTGTTCATAAAATGTCTCCCTCTATATGGTGCAAAATTTAGGTAAGAATCCGGTGTGAATAAATGGCGCGATCAGGTCAAATGGAACAGCATCCCGAAGAAATGGGAAATACTGCCTCCCAGTACGAACAGGTGCCAGATGGCGTGGTTAAAAGGCAGACGCTCCCAGGCGTAGAATATGACTCCCAGTGTATAACTTAATCCACCAATACCCATCCAGACCAACAATCCGGTTGGGGCAGCAGACAAAAGTGGTTTCAAGGCAATTACCACCAGCCAGCCCATGAGTATGTAGAGGACTACTGACAGGACGTTGAAGCGATCGAAGAAGGCAATTTTCAGTACAATGCCAATGATTGCAAGCCCCCAGATTAAACCGAATAAGGTCCAGCCCCAGGGACCCCGGAGCACGGTGAGCGTCACCGGCGTATATGAACCAGCGATCAGTATGAAGATCATGCAATGGTCCAGAACGCGAAAGAAATCTTTGACTTTGGGGCTGGTAAAACTATGGTACAGTGTTGAGGTGAGATACAGTATGAACAGGGTAGTACCGAAAATGCTGAAGCCTACCACCCGCCAGGCATCGCCCCGCAGGGCAGCAAAAACCACCAACAGCACCAGGGCGGCAACGCTCAAGGCAGCACCGATGCCGTGGGTTATGCTGTTAGCAATCTCTTCGCCCAGACTGGGATACTTGAATATGCGTTTTTTAGCTGCCATGTTTCAGTTAAAAAGTATATTTTGCAAACAAAGTTGGTATCAACCACCAGTCAGTATCACGGGGATTGCCGGAGGCATCGAAATATTCCTTATTTTTAGTCCAGGCCCCGGGAAATGCCCGCGATATTTCCAGCTCCAGTCCGATACTTGCTTTCCCGAAATTAACCAGTAATTGAGGTTCGACCTGAATTGACCAGGCCGGTCCGGTGGCGTTGGACCATAAATCCAGATAACCGAGCAGAGTGAAACGCTGATTCAAGGGCATGAACCAGATGATAGTAATCTGCATTGTTAAATTGTCATCACCCTCTTGCTGCCGTAATAATAGATCCACTGGAATAATATATTTACCAATCTGAATGGGATAACTGACTCCCGCCAACCAGGCCGATTGTATTGCTGTTTCCAATGATACTGAATCCCCGGGTAAAAAGTAGAGCCCGTCGTTATATTGTATCGTGGCGTTAATTTTACTGCCCGGCAGTGGTAATTTGTGGTACCAGGCCAGTTCGTACCACATATCTGTAGCACCTTTTTTGTCAAAATGTCGGTGATCATAATTGATATCGATGAAGGCGAATGTGATATTATTATTGCTTGCATTAAAAAATTCTGCCGTAGTGGTCTGGATACCCCGGCCCAGATCGTAATGCTGCTGGAGATTGAATTGAGCGGTTAGCAGGATGGGAACCAGAAAAGTAGTCAGGCTCAGTTTAAGCTTCATGGCAATTCTTCTAAGACAATAACCATGCTATTATTAATGAATTGGGTGGCAATCCAATTCAAGGATAAAAAAGTTGATAGACATAATAAAAACTCTAAGCAAGAGTGAATCATGATCTACATTTTTTCAGGTGCTTTCACCCCTAGTATTTCTGTCAAACCGCTGGAAAGGACGATTTTTACCGCACTGATCAGGGCTAAGCGCGTTTGTGTGAGAGCTTGATCATCAGTGATCACTTTGCATTCGGTGTAGAACTTATGAAAGAGTGCAGCCAAATTTTGAAGATAGGTTGCCACAGTCTGCGGTTCAAGCGATTTTAATGTGGCTGCCATCGTATCGGGAAAATCGGCCAGCAGTTTCAGCAAATTAAGTTCAGTGGGGTGAGTCAGCAAGTCCGGATCGAATTCTTTCTGGAAATGGATGTCCAAGCTTTCCCCGTGCTTGATGATATTACAGATTCGGGCATGGGCATATTGTAGATAATAGACTGGATTTTTTTCCGATTCATCCTCTGCCAGATCCAGGTCAAAATTCAGGTGGGAATTCATGCCCCGCATGATGAAGAAATAGCGTACCACATCAGCACCGACCAGATTGATCAATTCCTCCAATGTCACGAAATTGGCTTTACGGGTGGACATCCTCACTTTTTCGCCGCTGCGGACTATGGTAACGAACTGGTGGATCAGAACTTTTATTGATTGTGTGTTATAACCAAGAGCTTCCAAGGCGGCCAGTACGTCCGGATAGGTGTCAGTATGATCCGCGCCGAAGATGTCAATAATTAGATCGAATTTCCGCTCCAGTTTATCCCTGTGGTAGGCCATGTCCGGCAGCCGGTAGGTAGGTTCCCCGCTACTTTTTATCAGGACCCGGTCCTGTTCTCTACCCAGGGTTGTGGTCTTGAACCAGGTGGCGCCATCTTCTTCATAAACCAGATTTTTAGCGCGTAATTCAGCAACTATTTGTTTAATTGCACCGGAATCGTAGAAGTTCTTCTCGTTGGTAAAAACATTATGGTTAATTCCCAGCATTGCAAGACTGTTTTTGATGTCAGCGAATATTTGATCTTCACCGGATTTTCTGAAAACCGGATCATTTTGCTTTAATTTATCACCAACCTCATTGAGGATATTTCTACCAATGGTACGAATGTACTCACCCAGATAGCCATCTTCCGGGAATTCAACATCCTGTCCGATTTCCTGGAAATACCGGGCACTCACGGATTGTCCCAACAGCCGCATCTGCCGTCCGGCATCGTTAAAATAATATTCGCGGGTAACGTCAAATCCGTGCCATTCCAGAATGTTGGCGATCGTATCTCCCAGTACGGCCTGACGGCCGTGACCAACGGTTAATGGTCCGGTGGGATTAGCACTGACGAATTCAACATTGGCGGTTTTTCCCTCGCCGTCATTTCCCCGGCCGAAGGTTTGCTTTTCCTCCAGTATGCGTTTGATGAATCCATGGTAATAATTATTATTGATGAAAAAATTGATAAAACCGGGCTGCGTCACGGTTACCCGGCTGATGATTGAATCATCGAGCACGAGCTCAATTTTAATCTGCTCGGCAATCTCCAGCGGGCGACGGCGGACCTGTTTGGCTAAAATTAGTGCCAGATTTGTCGAAAGATCACCAAACTGCGGATCGCGAGTTGGTGATACCTGCGGTTGAGAGTCCGGTAAACCGGTCTTTGTAAGCGCCTTATCCAGCTGTTGGATCAGGTAGGACTTCGGGTTCATCTTTTAATTCCCGCACCGGCGCGTCAGCCCAGAGCCGCTCGAGCTCATAATAGGCGCGTATATCGGTTTTAAAAATATGGATGACTGCATCCACATAATCCAGCAAAACCCAATTTAATTGCTGATACCCCTCCACATGCCAGGGCTTGGATTCGGTTCCTTTACGAATTGCATCTGCAATCGCTTTTACCTGAATATCAGTATCGGCTGAGCAAATGATGAAATAGTCGGTCATGCTGGTAATTTGACTGACATCCAAAATCAGGATGTTTTCGGCTTTTTTGGACAAAGCCAATTGGGCGATCATGTCTGCCAGTTCAGAACTGGCACTGACAGGTGAATTCAATTGTTATTCCAGAATAAATTAATAGTGAGATTTTAAAAATTCAGTTACCGGCTTAATTCCGGTGTAATCGTTTCCAAGGATTAAGGTGATATCGACGTCCAGGTCCGGGTCAGGAATAACCAGGACCCGGTTTTCATCAGTGACATCTATCGCCAGGGCAGAAGCAACTTTCCGAACATGATCCACTTTTTCATTCCGCTGAATAATCAGGGTGGTAGCATAATTGAAATGATCAGCATTGTCCGACCGGACCACATCAATCTGCTGACTGCGTAGATACTCAGAAAATTTTGCTGCCAGACCGGCTTCGCCGCAGCCATTGAGGATTTCAATTTCAATATCCTGAATGGGATTCATTTCATAGTACTGGGTTGCCAGGAGTGGTTCGGGTTGCTGGTTGAGGCTGACCGGGTCAATTTGCAGACCGCCCCGGGTATAGCGGGTTGAGAATGAAATTATAAAAGCAATTACAACCAGTGATAAAACCGCCAGGGCTGAATTCAGCAATACATCATTGCTCGAACGCCGTTTTTTCCTGCGGCTTTTGGCTAGGAATGGAAAAAGTGGTTTTTTCTTCCGCCTACTGGATTTCGCCACCGGGATTACCTGAGTCCGGACACCAGGTTCCAGGGTCGGTTATAATTTGAATAGGGAGGATAAGTCTGAAATCCTAATTGTAAAATGGTATTTTCGCTCGGACGGTATTCAAGCCGGGCACCGTAATAAATCTGTCCGATAAGATCATTCTGTGAAGCGAAATTCTGCATCAGCGCAGGCTTGACCAGGCTGAAGCTGGTGGTCAGACGTAAATTTTCTTTCAATAAAAAGGACATATGGTTGGTGTAGGCACCCACTCCCATCGAAAGACCACCCATTGTTGTCATCGACATTGAAAAGCTGTGATTCATCTGAAAATTTGCCGGATCCAATAGGGACCGACTCTCTAAAGCTGACAGATTGCTTAGTTCCTGGGGGAAATCAACCCGGGGCAGGTCGGCTTTATATTGCCCATAACAAAATGTGAGCAGCAGGGTTGTAAGAATTGTAATTCTCATAATTTTACTTTAAGCGTGTGCTAAAAATACGATTTATTTCAATAAGTTGTTCCGGTGTATTTATTCCGGAGATTTCGACCGGATCGCTGAGAACCTCTAGTGCTATTGAATAACCGAATCCTGGAAAATGATTCAATGCATCCGGTAGGTAATATTCACCCTGACTGTTGTTATTGTCAATCAATTTTAGACTTTTAAAAAGTGTTTTTGAATCAAAAAGGTAAATACCAGCATTAATCTCGGTGATCTGTAACTGGTCCGGGGTGCAATCCTTGTGCTCTACTATCCGATCCAGAAAGCCATCAGTCGTACGAGTAATTCGGCCGTAGCCAGCAGGATCGCTGAAATTGGCTGTCATTAAGGTTGCACCGGCCCGTGTGGTGAGATGTTTATTCAGCAATTTCTCAAGGCTGGGCTGTGTCAACAAAGGCACATCTCCAGAAAGTACCATTAGATCACCGTCAAATTCGGATAACAATGATTCGGTTTGCAGTATAGCATGGCCGGTACCGAGTTGCTGTTCCTGGATAACTATCTCAACTCCGGTGCCTTTCAGGATTTTTTTGACCAGTTCGCGACCGTGACCGATGATCGCGATCACACGATCAGCGCCGATGGCCCGGGAAAGACTGGTGACATGGATTAACATCGGTGTTCCACCAACTTCATGCAAGACCTTCGGCAGTGGAGATTGCATTCGCTTGCCCTGTCCGGCTGCCAGGATTGCAACTGCCAGTGGTCGCTTACCTTTCAATATATCCCCACCTTGATGATGCCACCTCCCAGAACAACATCATCTGCATAAAATACGGCACTTTGTCCGGGAGCTACTGCAAATTGCGGTTGGTGAAAATTTATTTTCACCGAGTCAGAATCAATGAATTCCAGTTGCGCTTTTACACCGGGGTGGTTATAGCGAATCTGAACAACAAGCGAACCTATTTTATCCAGATTTTCACTTGTCAGCAGGTTCAAATTGGAGACAATACAGCTGTTGAAATCCAGGTTGGTGCGGGTTCCCAATGTTATGTCACCTGATTCCGAATCGATTTTCCTGACATAATATGGCTCCGGTCCTGGTACTCCCAGGCCGCGTCGTTGTCCGATTGTATAATTAGCGATTCCAGTGTGGGGAGCAATGGTTGTACCGAGCGAGCTAATGAAATTGCCCGCTTTCTGATCAGCGACCCGTTCTGGTATATACTGATTGAGAAAACTTCGGTAATCATTATCCGGAATAAAACAGATTTCCTGACTTTCCGGCTCCTGAGCATTGGGTAGATCAATGCTAATTGCCAGCTTACGGACCTCTTTTTTGGTTAAATCGCCCAGAGGAAAGATCGTTTTACCTAGAGCTGCTTTTGAGATACCCCACAGGAAATAGGATTGATCTTTGCGTGGATCACGGCCTTTGTGCAGGGTGAACTGGCTATTATCGTGCTTGATTCGAGCATAATGTCCCGTAGCGATCAGATCCGCGCCCAGCTTTTCGGCTAGTTCCAGCAGACTGCCCCACTTCAGAAAAACATTGCAGCGTACACAGGGATTGGGGGTACGCCCGTCAAAGTATTCGTTAACAAAATTATCCACCACCGTCTCTCGGAAGGCATCATGGAGGTCTAAGGTATAGTGAGGCACGTTCAGCTGTTCGCAGACCAGCTTGGCATTGTTGAATGAATCAAGTGAACAACAGCTGACATTTTTTCCACGATTGGCACCTGCTGTCTGGTATTCCCACAGTTTCATTGTCACACCCATTGTCTCATAGCCCTGCTCTAAGATATAGTGCAGGGCGACCGAACTGTCAATGCCACCGCTCATGGCGACTAGTACTTTTTTTTTAGCTGGCATGCTGCTTTGCTGCTTATTTCTTTAAAGCAGCTTCAACCAATTTAGTAATCAGTTGTTCCACTTCGTACAGCGTATTATCACGACCAAAACTGATTCGAATAGTATGCCGATCCTGATCCATGGTTAAACCGATTGCTTCCAGCACGTGTGAGGATTGGACCGTCCCGGACGAACAGGCTGATCCGTTGGACACAGCCATACCAGCCATATCCAGACTGATAGTTAGTACATCGGCGGCAACCCTAGGAATTGTCAGACTGATCAGCCCAGGCAGATGGTGCTCTCGGGAGCCGTTCAAACTAAAGCTTGGCAACTTAGCCGTCAGGCTTTCGATAAAATAATCTTCCAACTCAGTCAGATGAGCCCGGATTGAGGAAAGATCTTTCTGTGCCAGCTCGGCCGCCAAACCTAGTCCGGCAATTCCGGCAACATTTTCCGTTCCTGCGCGCAGATTTTGTTCCTGTCCGCCACCCATTATCAGAGGTTTAAGCGACTGGCCCTGACGCCTGTACAAGGCACCGATACCCTTAGGTCCGTAAAATTTATGTCCGGCTATGGACAGGAAATCGACTCCCAGGCTCTGAACATCCACCGGCAGCTTGCCAATTGCCTGAACCGCATCTGTATGCACTGGGATCTTACCGGTACTGGCGATTGCTGTAATTGTATCGATTGCCTGGATCGTACCAATCTCGTTATTTGCCATCATCACCGATATCAGCCCGGTATCGGAGTTGATCACCTTTTCAACTTCAACTGGATCAACTAAACCGGCACGGTCGGTTTGGACTACAGTATAATGAAGGCCGAAGGCAGTTAGTTTTTCGAGGGTTGTTAATATAGCAGGGTGTTCAATTGCGCTGACAATCACATGCTTTTTTGGAGTGGATAATTGATTCCACAACACGATATTATTGGATTCGGTACCACCACTGGTAAATGTAATATCACCTGGTCGACAATTCAGTAATTGGGCAACCTGCCGGCGGGCCCGTTCGATAAGTGCGCGTGCTTTTTGTCCATAACGGTGAATGCTGGAAGGATTGCCAAAATGCTGTCGGTTGATTTCCAGCATCAATTCCTGGACTTCAGAATGGATAGGTGTAGTGGCGCTATGATCGAAATAGGGCATAAAAGGTTTACTATTTGAACGGGAAATTACAATCGATTATAATAGAAATGACAGGTGGAGTCGTCAGAGATCGTTGCGGATTGAGGCGTATTTCAGAGTGTTGATCAGGTTCTTATAAAAAGGTGGTTTACGGTTTTGAAGCGCATCGTAGGTAACCTGTATATTATATTCATAACGGATAACATCCCACGAGTAAGTATCACCAACCGTCAAAAATGCAACAGCACCACGTTGATCCTCATCAAATGGTAAACCGGTCGAACCTTGACACAAAACAGTTAAATCCTCTTTTGATTCGATCCGTGGAATATGAGTGTGACCGTGAATAAACAGGAAGCGCTTAATTTCAGGATTGATCCGATATACATGATTACGCCAGTTCAATGCTTCGCTAATTGCTGGCGGCTGGTCATCCCGTTCATACCAGGCATGGGTAAATTCCACTAAGACATTTCCTACTACTTCACGATGGGCAACATGCATCGTATTGATAAAATCCAGCCCTGCTGATCCGATTTGTTCAGCGGACCATTTATTATTGGCAACGATCGCCTGACAGAGAGGATCATCCGGGTCCATTCCTTCCAAGGAAGGTCGCTCATGCGTCCACAAACTTTCGATCAGGTAGCGGTCATGATTACCACGGATAAAAATACATTTATCAATTGAGAGCAGCAATTCCAATGTTTCAACCGGCGCTGGTCCAAGGGTAAAACAATCACCAAGGCAGATTATTTGATCGATATTTCCGCGTTTTGAGATGATATCCAGAACCATTTTTAGAGATTCGGCATTGGCATGGATATCGGTGATTATTGCGAATGTTTTTGTGTTCATGGCTGTGATAATATAGGTTTATGCACGGTGATGGGGCAATGATAACTTCCTGAGAATTAATAATAGCGAGATGTCAGGTAAATTAATCAATCAAAATTAAATTTGGAAGCGATTAAGATTCAGGAATTTGAAAAAACTCCACTCTTATGAACAATGTGATCCAGATCAAATCTTACTCAGGTTTGGGATTGGTGGTAATGATCAATTATATTGCTTGCCCGGAGTAATAAAATTCCTCTAAAATGAATGATATGAAGAAGTCAAAACCAATTTTAATTGTCGGTTCAATCGCCCTCGATACAATTGAAACCTCCTTCGGCCGACGGGAGAATATTGTTGGTGGTTCCACTACTTATGCTACTGTAGCAGCGGGTAAAAGCGCCCCGGTGCATGTGGTGGGAATAATTGGTACCGATTTTCCTGCCACCGGCCAGGCGATCTATGATCAGTTTGCCAGCGATCTGACCGATCTTAAGGTACGTGATGGCGCCACATTTCGCTGGGGAGGGCGCTATCATTCCAATGGCGATGATCGAACAACCCTGTTTACGGAACTGGGTGTTTTCGGTGATTTCAATCCTCAATTATCAAGTATAAACAAAAGTATATCTTTAGTTTTTCTAGCTAATATACACCCACAATTGCAATTATCGGTTATTAAACAAAGCCAGCCCGGTGCCCTGATCGTGACAGATACAATGAATTTATGGATCGACACAACACCAGGTGAATTGGCTGAGGTGATCAAACGAACGAATGTTTTATTGATCAATGAAACTGAGGCGCAGGCACTGGGTGCCACCGGTGATCTTGATCAGGCGGCCCGCAGATTGCTTGATATGGGTCCCCGGATTGTTGTAATTAAGCAGGGTAGTCAGGGGGCGGCACTATATGAAGACAACAACCGGATCACGATTGGTGTTTTCCCGGTCAGAAAGGTAATTGATCCAACGGGAGCAGGTGATACTTTCGGTGGAGGTTTCGTGGCAGCCCTGGCCGGTAGCAGTGATTATCAGGAAGCTCTGGTCAATGGAACCGCCCTGGCTTCGTTTTGCGTGGAAGGATTTGGCATTGAATCGCTGGTAGAGGCACAGCCTGCCGATATTGAGCAGCGCAAAGAGCTATTACAGAGCACGGTTAAGGCTTGATAAGGAAATTAACCGCTTCTAATTTTGAGCATAACATCGGAAACGATACTATAAAAAAAATCAGGAAGAAGGAAGTAAAAATGTATAGATCATTATTTATTTCAATGGTAGTAATCGCCTTACTGGGGATCAGTTTTTTCGGTTGTTCCAGTGAAGAATACACCACTGCTAAACTGGCACTCCAGCAGAAAGAATGGGCGCGTGCCGAAGAATTCTTAATCAAAGCCATGACAATTGAACCTGACAATCCGGAAATCCCTTATCAATTGGGTGAGCAGATCTATGCCCGCAATAAAGATTGGGTAAAAATGAATGATATGTTTGAAAAAGCGCTTTCATTGGATCCGGAGAGATCGATATTAATGGGATCGACTGTTCGTGAATATGTCGATAATTCCCGTGATAAATATTGGGTACCAGCCTATAATGAGGCGGTGACCATGTTTCAAAAAGTAGGCTCTAATGTGGATGATGAGGAACGGGTAATCCTGCTGGAACAAACATTGGAAAAATTTGAAATAGCCGCTTCGATTAATCCAAGTGAATCACAAAACTATGCCAGTATTGCCAAAGTATATATCAGTATGGGTGATATTGATAATGCTATGATTACCATTGATAAAGCAGTTGAAATGGATGATACCAATCCATCGGTTGTGATAGCTGCTGGACAAATATACTCGCAGAAAAATGACTGTGAAAAAACAAAGGCATATTTTAAAAGAGCTGTTGAACTGGAACCAAATAATACCACTTCAATCCGTTCTTTAGCCTCAGCCTATTATGACTGCGATGATTTGGATGGAGCCATTATTACTTATTCAACTGCGATCAGCAAAGAAACCGACGTAACGATCAAATGCGATCTGTATTTTAATCTTGGTGTTTTGTATAACCAGATTGAAGATTTTCCCATGGCGGAAGAAAATTTCATACAAGTGATGGACCTGTGTCCGGATGATGTTGAGGCAATTGTTGGTATCGCCCAGGTATTTGAAAATGCTGAAAAATGGCGTCAGGCCGAGCGATTTTACAAACAGCTCATTGAAATTGATCCTGACACGCCTAGCCATTATAAAGGTATGGCACGGGTGCTGTTGCATCAGGGTGAACCGGATGAAGCTCAATACTATTACGAAAAATCGAAAACGGTAGGTTTTTAAAACTAATCAGATTTGCCAAGCTGAATCCCCCGTTGGTAGCGGGGGATTTTTTTATCCTATACGCTGGCGTTTTTGCAGGTAGCCATTAAGTGCTAGGTCCAGGTTCTGGTCGGTATAAAAGGGAATATAATCAACGCGTTGTTCACGACAATGCCGACGGTAGTAATCTTGAAAGCGGGTAATTAAAGCGCTGTAATTCTCCTGTATCTGCCACGGTTCGGTTATGATTGTTTCCGCAGTTTCCAAATCCCTGAACCGCGTACGTGTACTAAAATCGAACTCCAGTTCCTGACGATCAAGAATATGAAATACGATTACTTCCTGCTTATTATGTCGAAAATGTTTCAATCCTTCCAGAATCAATTCCGGTCGGTCCAGCAGATCTGAAATTAAAATAATCAAGCCCCGTTTCTTGATTCGTTCGGCCATTTCGTGAAGCACAGGTCCAATCTTGGTATCAATGCCTGGCTTCATCAAATTGAGCTGGGCTAGAATCGTATTCAGGAATCCAGGATTGGAACGCGGTGGTATGAATTTCCTGATTTTGGTGTCGAAAGTAACCAGTCCAACCGCATCCTGCTGGCTGAGCATCAGATACGTCAGGGCGGCTGCTAGATAGCCGGCATATTCTAATTTGGATACTTGACCGCTTTTATATTCCATTGAGCGGCTCGTATCGACGATCAAGTGGGTGCGTAGATTGGTTTCTTCTTCGAATTGCTTGACATAATAGCGATCGGTTTTCCCAAATAATTTCCAGTCGATATGACGAATTTCGTCACCCGGTCCATAAGCGCGGTGTTCAGCAAATTCCACGCTGAATCCGTGGTATGGACTTTTATGCAGACCCAGGATATACCCCTCGACTACCATCCGTGCCCGTAGCGACATGTTATTGAGGCGAGCTACCATTTCCGGTTGCAGGTATTTGCGCTTATCGATTGTCATTTATAATTAACTGATAAACTGACTTTACCAGATGAGTTGCTAGTTTAAATATTTCCAAATCCTTAAATGTACTCTCTAAAGTGATTTTACTTTAAAATACTAACTACTAACATCTTAGCTCTAACCTGCTCCATCAAGCAGCTTCATTAGGATATCATCGGTTGATAGCCCCTCTGCTTCGGCGTTGAAATTGGTTATAATTCGATGGCGCATCACCGGTAGGGCCAGGTCTTTGATATCGCCAATATCCGGGGTTGGCCGACCATCCAGGATCGCTTTGGCCTTGGCGCCCAGAATCAGGTACTGGGAAGCCCGGGGGCCAGCACCCCATTCGATCCATTCTTTGATAAAATCGGGCGATTGACCCGAGTTGGGACGGGTAGACCCTACCAGGTCGACGGCATATTCGATTACATTCTCGGCTACCGGTACCCGACGAACTAAATCCTGGAAGGCAATCAGATCACTACTGCTGATCACTTTTTCAAGTTTTGGATCACCGCCCGCAGTGGTGGTCTGAACAATTTCCACTTCTTCATCCCGGGATGGGTAATCGATTTTTACATTGAACATGAAACGGTCAAGCTGGGCTTCCGGTAGGGGATAAGTGCCTTCCTGTTCAATCGGATTCTGGGTTGCCAGAACGAAAAAAGGCTCTTCCAAAACATAGGAATTACCGGCGGCAGTTACCTTATGTTCCTGCATGGCCTCCAGCAGAGCAGCCTGAGTTTTGGGGGGCGTGCGGTTAATCTCGTCCGCCAAAATGATATTGCCAAAGACCGGTCCCTTGAAAAACCGGAAATTCCGCTTGCCAGTGTTCAAATCCTCTTCGATGACCTCGGTGCCGGTGATATCGCTGGGCATCAGGTCAGGTGTGAACTGAATCCGGCTGAACTTCAGGTCCAGCAGTTCCGCCATGGACTTGATCAACAGGGTTTTAGCCAGGCCTGGGACACCAACCAGCAGGGTATGTCCCTTGCAGATCAGGGCGATCAGGATATGATTAAGGATGTCAGCTTGGCCGATAATTGCTTTGCCGATTTCGTTCAGAAAAATCTGACGGGCTTTTAACAGGTTTTTCAGTAATTGTAAATCTTTTTCACTCATGATTTTTCATTATTTATTTAAAATAAATTGGGTGTGAAATTACGCGGTTGAGAACAGTGAAACAATCGAACATAACACTACCAACTTATCAGAGCTACATCGGGTTTCTTAGTTTTAGACTAAAAATAATATTTGTTATCTTGCAACCCTGACCATTGAAACAGAAATTTCTGTGGTGTCACTAACCGAAAAACAATACCTAGTTGGTAAATCACTCCCGGAACTGATTGAATTCTGTGCTTCCATTGGTGAACCGCGCTTTCGGGCGGACCAGTTATACTACTGGCTGTACAATAAACAGGTATCAAGTTTTGAGGCCATGAGCAATATCCCTAAAAGTCTGCGGATACAATTGGCTGAAAAGGTAGATATTCATGTTCTTAAGGAGGTTGACCTCTCCGAATCTGATACTGGAGAAACCAGAAAGATATTGTTCGAGACACCGGATAAAGAACCAGTTGAAGCGGTACTGATGAAGGATGGGAACCGGATCACGGTTTGCCTGTCCACCCAGGTGGGATGTAATCTCGACTGTAAATTCTGTGCAACAGCAAGGATGGGTTTTTCGCGTAACCTGTTAGTAAGCGAGATTCTGGATCAATTTCTACTGTTGCAGCAAAAATCAACTGCGCGGATTACAAATGTGGTATTCATGGGCATGGGCGAACCGTTTCTGAACTATAATCGGGTAATTGCAACTGCTGATCTGCTGAATCACTCTGATGGTATCAGTTTGGGAGTGCGGAAGATTACCATTTCCACTGCTGGAATTATTCCTCAGATCCATCGTTTCACAAAGGAAAAACAGCGTTATAAATTGGCCATCAGCCTTAACGCAGTGGACCAGGAAACGCGCGCTAAGCTGATGCCGGTCGCCTCAAAACATCGACTAGATAATTTGATGGATGCTGTAAAGGAATATTATGCTATAACGCATAACCGGCCAACCTTTGAGTACGTGTTGATCGATGGGATAAATGATTCAAATAGCGCTGCCAGAAAACTAGTAGAATTGATTGGTTCGTTACCTTGCAAGGTCAACCTGATTCCCTATAATGAAATCAAAGGCATTTATCAGCGTCCGAACGATGAAAGGATTGAAGCATTCATCGAGATGCTGTATAATGCACCCTTCACAGTAACTGTTCGCTGGAGTAAAGGAACTGGTATCATGGCCGGTTGCGGACAACTTGTGGTGACCAAAGTTCAGGTATAGACCATGAGACCAAATGTAAATGAAATGGTGGAATACATCTACGACCAGACTGGTTTTAGTTGGGGTATCGCTATTGTTCTGGGTTCCGGTCTGGGTGATTTTGCCGATAATCTTTCCGACCGACAAATAATCAAATATACTGATATACCCGGTTATCCCAAGCCGACTGTCGAGGGTCATGCTGGTGAGCTGGTGATCGGGAAATTAGCTGGAATACCAGTATTAGGAGCCAAGGGCCGGTTTCATTTTTACGAAGGATACGACTACCATACGGTTACGCTTCCGATCAGATTATTCCACAAATTAGGGATTCAAACGTTGATCATCACCAACGCGGCAGGCTCAACACGATTGGCTTTTCCACCGGGTACATTAATGGCCATAAATGGGCATATTGATGGTACCTTTCGCCACAGTGTCGAAGATCCGGAGATTGTATCAGGCTCACCGTATCATGATCCGGATTTACTTAGGTTTGCCGCGGACTCGGGGCAGGAAAGTGGTGTAGAAATAGTGACTGGTGTTTATTGCTGGACGCTGGGTCCGTCTTATGAAACACCGGATGAGATCAAGTATTTCCGATCACTGGGAGCCGATGCGGTAGGGATGAGTACGGTTCCGGAAATCCAAGCCGCAGCCAAATTCGGTGTACCGGTGCTTGGTCTGTCGTGCCTGACCAATTACGCCGCGGGGATTACTGATCAACCGCTCACCCACCAGGAGGTGATTGAAACAGCTGAGGCGGTGCGAGAAAATTTCACGCAGTTAGTTATTACTATAATTAAACACATCGGCAAGCAATTGTGATGAATAGAATTAAAGGAATATAAATGCCTATAAGGATCAGACCGGAAATTGATCAGATCAAAGATGAAATAATTAATACCCGGCGGGACATTCATCGTCACCCGGAATTGGGTTTTCAGGAAATAAGAACAGCTGCATTGATCGCTGAACGACTGAGATCGTATGGCATCGAAGTTCAAACCGGTGTTGGGAAAACTGGAGTTGTCGGCAACTTGACCGGGGCAGAACAGGGTCCAACGATTGCATTCCGTGCCGATATGGACGCTCTGCCGATCCAGGAAACCGGAATTACCAATTACAAATCAATAAATGACGGCGTTATGCATGCCTGTGGCCATGATGGCCATGTCGCCACTCTCTTGGGTACTGCACGTGTGCTGGCCGGCCTGCGTGATAAAATTAAGGGCATTGTCCGTTTCATCTTCCAGCCTGCTGAGGAAGGTGAAGGTGGTGCGCGTTATATGATCGAAGATGGTTGTCTGGATGATGTGGCCGAAATATATGGATTACATATTTGGAATTTCCAGCCTTACGGAGTAGTTGGTATTCAAGCCGGACCAGTACTGGCGGCGGCGGATCAATTTCAAATCCGTATCAGAGGCAATGGGGGCCATGGAGCAGCTCCCCAGGGCACGGTTGATACAATAGTGGTCGGCTCCCAGTTGGTTGCGGCTCTTCAGACGATTGTCAGCCGTAACACAGATCCGCTTGAGAGTACGGTTGTATCTGTAGGGAAATTTGAGGCTGGTAGCAATTTTAATGTAATTGCTTCTGAAGCGATATTGGATGGTACAGCGCGAGCTTACAGCGAAACTAATCGACAGATGGTAAAGCAGCGGATGTCGAAGATCATCACGGGACTGGAACAGGCTTTCGGTGCTGAAATTGAATTTGAATACAAGGATGGATATCCACCTACAATTAACGCTGAAAGCACAACCAGCATAGCTAAGAATGCTGCCAGTAAAATAGCCGTTGATGCGGTCGTTAAGCCATTTTTAACGATGGGCGGGGAGGATTTTAGTTACTATGCCCGGCAAATACCGGGTTGTTTTATATTTATTGGTTCAGCTCCGAAAGACCAGCCAGCGATGGGTATACCACATCACTGTTCGCATTTTGATTTTGATGAGCGGGCCATGCTGGTAGGTGCTTCGATATTTATACAGATCATCTTGGATCGATCAATTTGACTGGATACTAATAGAATAATCCTCATATTCGTAGAGGATTAACTGTTGCGGTACTTCCAGAATTTCCTCACTACTGATAGCACTTTCAAAATAATGCTCCTTTAAAACCCGGCGATCTTCATTGTATTCAAAGGTAACTCTGAGTTCCAGTTGATTGTCCGCACCATATTCTGTGATTTCATTATTACTCTGATCATCATTATAAGCAGTGACAATTCGGAAAAGTCGGCCACCCTGACCATCATATTGAATCATTTCAGAAAATTTGTCTTGATGATTATGAATAAATTCAGTTAGTACCTTTTTATCACCAATTACTATTATTTGCTTTTCACTCCTACCGGTTTTGGATTTCAGTGAATAAACATATTTCCATTCCAGCTGTCCGTTCGGTTGGTATAATAATGATCCGGTAAGTTTTCCGGCCGAATCATATTCCGATTTACGACGCAGCCGCCGGTCGGAATCATACCAGCGCTTCTCGATTATCTGTCCGCGATTATTATAGTAGTATTGAACTGTTTCAATGGTTGAATCGATGGCATTAAAGGTGCTTATTTGATAGATGTCCCCAAGATTATTGTATTGTTTATTAATTTTCCTGAACAATGTATTGGTGCTATCAAACCAAGCCTTTTCCTGGCAATACCCCTGTGTATTGTAAAGGAAATTCTGGCGCCATTGCATAGTATTTGTTGAATCAAACTGTCTGACAGCCAGTAATATGCCGGTTCGATCGTACAAATATGATTTGACCTCCATCAGCAGACCTGCTGAGTCCAGTACAGTACTATCAGTTATATTTCCCTGAAGATTATAGTCGATGCGGGTAATTTTTTCCAGTTCTTGATGGTAACCAACCGAATCCGGCACATATAGATAGCAATATTTCTTAAGTGTTTTAAGCTTATTTTCGAGTGGCTTTTCACCAACAGAGTTGGCAGGCTTGAAAGCGCACAACGTCCCAGCCTGGCAGGTAAGGAAGGCAATCAACGCAATTAGAAAACGATATTCTTTTTTATGCTTCAACGGATGACATCAAAACAGTTGTAGTTAACTATTCGAAATAACTACAAGATTTATGCCAGGAAAATCAACTATAGATCATTTCAGATAAATAATTTTCCCGGCTGTCGTCCCGATTGTATTTTGTCCATTGAAGCTGGCCCGATAGATATAAACTCCGCTGGATGTAGTTGGTGGAAAACGAAATCTGAAAACGGATTCGCCTGCTGTCATCGCCGCGTTTTTACTAAATAAATGCTGACCGTATAAATTATAAATCTCAATTGAGAAAGCACCGATGCCGGGCGAGAAAATGGCAAAACTAATTTGATTGTTAAATGGATTGGGATAGACAGATTTTAGTTTAAATTGATTGGGTAGCAGGTCAGACACTGGATCAATTCCAACTACCGGATTGGTATTTTCAAAATAATGGAAAGTACCATCATAAGCGCCGATTGACAGATCCAGATCACCGTCTCCATCCAGATCACCGAAAGCGGGGGTAGCGTTTTGGGAAACGGAAACAACAGAAAACAACTGCGAATTATCGGTCCAAGTCGGTGAAGGAATAGTACCGGTGTTCTCATAATATCTAAGGTCACCTGAAATACCACCCAGCAAAATGTCCAGATCTCCATCACTGTCATAATCTCCGACAGCTGGGGCACTATTACTGGGACCGCTGACACCAGTGAAATAATCGGAAATTAATACAAATTCGGCTGATATAATTGTTCCCTGATTCTCAAAATAATGTAAATCACCACTATCATTACTCACCACTACATCAAAATCGAGATCTGCATCCATGTCAGCAAAACGGGGAATCAGCCACCAACCGATATTGATGCCATTGAAATGGGAATTATTAAGTGTGAATTGTGAGCCGTTATTATCATAAAAATATAACGAACCACCCACATCACCCATTAACAGTTCAGGATTCCCGTCATCATTCAGATCACCGACGGTCACCGAAGAATAAATCGAGAGGTCGATGCTGCTGAAATCAGAATGGTCCGCTTCCCAGGCTGGTGATGTTACCGTTCCAGTATTGCGGTAATACTTTATACCACCGAAGTTGAATCCAGTGATCAAATCAAGATCAATGTCACCGTCAAAATCATAAAGAAATGGATTGCTGGCTCCACCGACATCGATAATACCACCGAAAACGGAAGTATTTTCTGACCACACTGGAACAGTCGCTGTTCCCGTATTGATAAAATATTGGAGCGGACCGCCATAATGTCCATAAATGAGGTCTTCAATTCCATCTCCGCTTAGGTCCACCAAGCAGGGCGTGGTAAAGTAATGGTTCAATGCTAATCCAGCACAATAAGTTGCATCATATATCCATTGAGGATTTTGCGGGGTACCGCTGTTGAAATAAAAATAAATTGTGAGATCATCGCGACCAATGACCAAATCCCAATCGTCGTCGCCATCAGGATCCGAAAGGCAAGGATAAGCGTACAGACCAACATCGATTCCAGGAGATATTACACTGGTTTCACTATACGCCGGTACTGCGGTGGTACCGATATTCAGATAATATTTAATCGAACCGCTTTCGCTCAATCCGATCAGGAGATCGATTGTGCCGTCACCATTCAAATCAGCCAGAGTGGGTACCGGGTACAAGCCGACATTGAGAAGCGCGAACAGCAGGCTATCCC
Source organism: uncultured bacterium (assembly GCA_964439935.1). Lineage (GTDB taxonomy): Bacteria > Fidelibacterota > Marinisomatia > Marinisomatales > TCS56 > JABMQW01. The sequence goes on from CAYTPW010000001.1 coordinate 215,908, forward strand.
TGGTAAAAACTGGATTAGTCACGCTACCGGTATTTTCGAAATAGGTCAGGCCGGTATACCCACCGGTGATTAGATCCATGTCCCCATCTCCATCCATATCAGCTGCAGCACCGATTTCGGCTTCCAGTGCTGTGATTCCGTGGGTTACGAAATCAGTTACGGCAAATTGAGGATTGGTCACAGAACCGGTATTTTGTAGAAAAATTAAACCTACGTCGGTTCCCCCAAGGATCAGGTCGTAATCACTGTCTCCATCCAGATCAGCGAACCGCGGCGCAGAGAAAGTTACTGATGGCACTCCGCTGGCATTGAATACGGCATCGTTTTGTACCCAGTTTTGAGCGCTAACATTAGGAGCGCTAACGTTCAGGATAATTATTAAAACAAACCAATTAGCAGGATGATTAAATTGATTGATCATATTAATTATAATTTATCTCCCGGTTGAATAGAAGACCAGGATTAAAACTTTGAATAGATTGAATTGGTGGGATCTTGATATGAGATCCCACCGTATTCAGGAATAAATAAGACTAGAAACTACCGAATTTGAATGAGAGCACACCGGATGGTCCTGATAGGTAATTATCATCAATGGTCGTTTGTTCTACACCAGTCACATGCCGATAACTCAGACCAAAACCCATCCTGAACCATTTAGTTACGTTTAGTATCAGATTAACACTAGGTTCGATCACAAAGACTTGATCGTGCCGTTGATCGTAATCCCAATCACGATTCATATGACCGTCAAAAATACTTTCCCGGTAACCTATAGCGCCGCCGCCAATCAGGCTGTTGATTGAAAAGTGCATCATTCTATTGGAAACCAGAATCAAGCCCAGCTCAAACCCGCCATACCCAAAGTCCAGATATTGTGTTGTATCACTATTATCATACAGGACAGGAATATCGTTGACCAGACCATAACCACCGCCACCGATTGTAATCGCATGGCCAATAATCCAACCGCCACGACCACCTACTAAAAGACCAAGGTCATTATCAAACTGACTTAGCTTTAAAACAGGGCCACCAAATCCGCCGTGCGTGGTAACACCGCTAACCAAAACCTGCTCCTGGGCAAATATTGAACCGGTAAAAACTATCAACATAATTAGCAGTAATTTTTTCATTATCATAACTCCTTTTTGAAATCTGTATTATTGATATTTAAATGGATAATCTTTAATCCATTTGGCAATCAGACATAGCATTATAAACTTGGTTGTCACGGATCGATGATAATAATAAATCACTACTCCCGGATTTGATAAAGATCACAAACCATATTCACCGACAGCTACCTGCTGCAAGGTAAAAAATTATTATTTCATCCCGTTCCATTCCCCAGCGTTAAAATCATCGACGAATACTTTCCGGTCTTCATCCCCTTTAATCTCTTCTTCCGCTTCTTCGGCAAGTTCGATATATTTTTGTGCCACCTGCCGGTTGCCGGCAATGGCATTGGCTCTGGCAACGCATTCATAGGCAAAGGCCTGATCATAATCCTGCATTTGATCCGGGTTCTGCACCGTCAGTTCCAGACAACGATTGGCATGTCGTAGTGCGGCTGCATAATGTCCAAGGATTGTATACACCCGGGCTACCTGCCATTCACCGCGCTGATGATTTACAGCTGTACCAACTTGCATCCATAAATAGCAGGAAGCATGGGCGGCATGAATCATAACCTCATCATCCTCAGGTGTACGATCCGTTTTTTCCATCAAATCCCAAACCGAATTAAAATACATTTTAGCCAGTTTTTTCTGGGCTTGTTGCAGACTGTAAGTTGTTTCGTCAGCTGACATAGTGCCCTCCTGTTGCGTGTGGATGCTTAAAGGTAAACATGCTAATATCAAAAAGACAGAAATTTCTGAAATATGCTTCAAGGTTCCAGCTTTGATTTATTTAATGAAACAGACGAGTGGTACTAAATTTATGAGTGGAAAATTCGCGTATATTAATCGTTAGCTGTCTTCCGACTTCTCATCTCGCGGTGAGAACAGAAGTCCAATAGCAGCGCCGAGCGGTAAACCTATTCCCCCGCCTATCGCAATGCTTTCCAATGCTACGCCTATACCTGCACCAAGGGCTATTCCAATGCCAACCCAAAAAGGTAGATTGCGGATAGTACTCATTTTGGATTCCCGATTATTTGTTTGTTGTTCCAAAGAGATCTTACCTTCCAGAGTTTATTTGATAATACCGTTCTGTGCCGCCCAACTCTGGTTTATGTCGAACATAATCAGGGCAGACCCAATTCATGAACAATCCGGTGTTCATCTACCCACAAACCAATCAGTTTGACATCGGGATATTTTTTCTTCAAAAAATTAATGCTTTTTTCAATCTGCATTACTTGGACATCTTTCAATTCCGGATTACCGGCACAATCGTTATGACCGACAATGGCTATTAGTCGCGAGCCGTGTCTATTAACTGAAATATCGATCCGCAGAAGAATATTGTTCAAAATTGCTGTGTCTTGTCCTTCAGCGATTATTTTGATTGGACCCGGCTCGGTGATGTTGTCTACAAATTTCGCTTGATATTGATCGCGGAGATAATTGATGACCGGCAACTGGATTCGGCCGTCCATGCAGTTTATTGTTGTGCAAAATCGCACGTTAAATCCCAATCGGTTTAAGTCATTTAATCATTGGATTAATTTTCATCTGCAGCTTTTTCCCCCACCGATGGTGCGCTGATCCCCGTATCAAAGACGTATTTCCACTCACCGCCGGCCTGCTTGCGCCAGATCGATACATAATAACCATGGGATTGAGACTCTTCTCCGGCTCCATCGGTCTTAGCAAAAGTCCATTTACCGAGTGTATACCCTAGGTCACCGGATGCGGCCAACTCTGCTTTATATGGTTCCCAGGTCAGAGTGGCGGCGGGATAATCGGCGAATAACTGTTTGATCTGTTCCCGTCCTTCAAAAGGATGGTGCTGATCGCGATAGATAACTGCATCATCCGCCATATAATGTTCGAATGCTGTCGGAACACCAGCCTTAACTGACAGCGCAGAAAAAGCTCGATCCGCATCCATCAATAGCTTTTTTTCTTTTGCGATATCCATCGGATCACCACAACCGGCTGTCATCAACAAAATGATTAGAAGTAACTTTATCCATGACATGATATCTCTATTTGTTTTCCAGCGATTTACGAATTTTCCGTAGCTCAACCAGAATCTGAGATAACAAACTGGCGTTATCGGCATTTACTGGTTCAGCGGTAGTGACAGCTTCGCTGACCGGGTGCAATTGTTTTAATTTATCGCGTAATTGTTGATGTAGATTAGTATAATCGATTAAACCACTTAATTTACCTTCATAACCAGAGGCGTTCTGTGATTGCCCGGCCGTTTGAATACAAATTGAACCGATGCCCAACCAGCGGTCAAACAAGGTTCGCTGCAACATGAAATCGGTTACTGCCCGGTAGGGAATATTCTGCTGAACTTTAGTCAAAATACCTTTATAATTCGTGATCCGGTCATCAGCAATCCGGTAAGAAAGATTTCTGATCCACAGCATAACCAGCGGGACGGTAATTAGCCACATCAGCACTATCAGGCCAATGGTAATTAATCCGACCAGGAATTGAGTTGAAATGGGTAAATATCCATCAACAATTCGAATCAGCAGTAAAATACAACCTGCCAGTAATACCGCTAGGATGGAAATTGTTATTAAAATATACCACTGCTTAATAATTAGTTTACGATCTGGTATAATATCCATTTTATTTCTCCGTGCATTAAATTTTTAGAATTCCTTCCAGGTATTTTACCGCCTGGCCAGCGATCAATGTCCTTTCACCGGCAGCAGTACAGAATAATTCACCTCCGCGTTTGGATATTTGCCGGGCGGTTAAATTACTTTTTCCCAGGCGTTGTGACCAGTACGGCATCAGTACACAATGCGCCGAGCCGGTCACCGGGTCCTCCGGAATACCGAGTGCCGGTACAAAAAAGCGTGATACAAAGTCACAGTCTTTACCGGGAGCGGTGGCGATTATTCCCCTGGGAAATTGAGTGAACTTTTCCATATTGGGATCCAGATTTTGCACTTCTGCCTCAGATGCGTAAACAGCCATATAATCTCCCGCTTGGAATACCTCCTGGGGATTTTCGCCTAATCCAAGTAACAGTTCTTCAGGTGGCTGGCAGGGTTTGGGGGAGCGGGTTGGAAAGTCCAGTACCAGGCGGTCAGCTTCCCGGATGACCCGTAGAGGACCGCTTTTAGATTGAAATAAAATTACATCACCCTTATAGCCCAGTTCATTAAATATCACATAGGCACTGGCCAGCGTTGCATGACCGCATAGATCTACCTCCGTTACAGGGGTAAACCAGCGTAGATCGAAATGATCCTGCTTGGGAATGAAATAAGCGGTTTCTGATAGATTGTTCTCCGCAGCAATTGCCAATAAGATATCATCAGACAACCATTCTTTCAGAGGACAGACACCGGCCGGATTTCCCTTGAATACTTGACTGGTGAAGGCATCGATTTGGTAATAAGGTATATGCACAGCTAATTATTTCTCCACATCTAATGCCGCTAATATAACTTTCAGCACGCGGCCGCGACAACACAAACCGCCTGGGTATAGCCGGTCAGGTTTTTTGGGCGCTATATCCGATTGAATCGATGGCGGCCACAATTTTGGTATCGTTAAAACCTTTACCTTTAACCTGTAATATCCCTTTATCCAGATCAACAATGGCTGTATCAACTCCATCAATTTCTTCGGTCACACGCTTCACACTCATGGCACAATGACTGCAGGTCATGCCGGTTATTTTATAGATCTGCAATTCGGTATCCATAGAAATAGTTACCGCTTCTGTCTCAGCAGACTTTGGTTTATATAAATAGGAATAGATTACTACTCCAATTAATACTATAGCAGATATATGAGCAAACATTGTGATTGATTCAGCACCGTGGACATGATCAGTTATCGTTGGTATTGCTGTTTTTACCACCGGTATCAACCAGTTTAATAATAATCCACTTGCGACTGCGCTGACTGCCACTGTTGTCAGGTAAATGCCAGCGGTCTTTTTTCCCAATACTTTCATGATCGTAGTAAATGTGGCGGCGTTGGTGGCTGGTCCGGCTACCAGAAAAGCGAGAGCAGCGCCGGGTGAAGCACCCATATGGATGAAGCCAGCAGCGATCGGTACGGAAGCGGTAGCGCAAACATAGACTGGAACGCCGGCAGCCATTAATATCAGAATTGAAACAATCCCACCGCCGATTAATCCACCAAGGTAATCAGGGGGTACGATTGCGGCCATTGCCCCGGCAATTAGAATACCAATTAACAGCGCGGAACCAATATCCTTGGGTAGGCTGATGAAACCGTATTTCAGGATGCGCGCGATTTTGCTGGGATTATCGGCATCCTCACAACTGTCACATTCACAATTTTCTTCAGTTGAGGTTGATCCGACATCCGGCGTAGAATTTTCCTCAATCAATTGAACGGCTGCTCCGCCAACAATGCCGGTAAATAGAGCGACCACCGGCCGGAAAATCGCAAAAACAGGGCCTAATAGGGCATAAGTAACCAGAATTGAGTCAACTCCGGTTTGTGGAGTTGAAAGTAAAAAAGATGTAGTGGCTGAGCGGCTGGCACCATGGCGGTAAATCCCGGTTGAGACTGGTATTACGCCACAAGAACAAAGCGGCAGGGGCACTCCCAATAATGCCGCTTTAATAGCCGGTAGTAAGCCCCGTCCACCTAAGTGGCGCTCAACCCATTCGGGATCGATATAAACCGAAAGGATACCGGCCACCAGGAATCCAAACAGCAGATAGGGACCCATCTGGGTCAATACTAACCAGGTTTCACTTAACAAATTTTTTAACAGGTCGTAAGGCATAGAGTATTCTTTCTTTTCCTATCAATCGTCGTGGGCATTATAATGTTCCAACGAAATTAGCCGTTGTCACCCGCGGTAGGCAATTGGATTATGTGATTAAATACTGAACTGATTCCCTGTAATCCGGAATAGAGTTTGCGCACTTTTGATTTGTGATCTTAAAAATACAGGCTAAATTATTAATTGTGTTCGATTTGGATTCAAATGGATTTTGTCAACTTACCGGCCAGAATCGCAGCACCCAGGGCGCCCACGATCTGAGGCTCGGTGTGGATATTAAGTATTTTTTCCAATTTATCTTCCAATAACTGAACCACCCCCCGATTATGTGCAACTCCACCGGTCATTGCTACCTGGCCATGGACACCCACTGTCTGTATTTGACTCCAGACTCGATTTACTATTGCCACGTGCAACCCACGGATGATTTCATCGCGGGGATGGTTGTTAGCCATCAGGGAGACTACCTCGCTCTCGGCAAATACCGTACAGGTACTGCTGATATCTACTGCTCGCTCCGCCAGCAATGCAATATCACCGAATTTATCCAGCTCAATTTCCAACCGTTCGGCCATAATTTCCAGGAACCGGCCGGTACCAGCAGCACATTTATCGTTCATGGCAAAATCCACCAGTCGCCCGTCCCGATCAAGATGGATGACCTTGGAATCCTGTCCGCCGATGTCGATCACAGTGCGGACTTCCGGGAATAGTTGTACCGCACCCACCGCATGACAGGTGATTTCGGTCATCTTTTTGTCGGCCTTGCTCACTGCAGCCCGGCCATAGCCAGTAGCTACCAGTTTTGAAACATTGTGGTGGTTCAATCCTAATTTTTCTAACACAATTGACAGGGATTCCTCCACGGCGGTCGTACTGTGGACACCTGTATTAACAATACTTGAGCCGAGAATATTGCGGTTTTCGTCAGTAATGACCGCTTCGGTAGTAAGTGAGCCAACGTCTATTCCGGCAAAATATGAATCATTCATTATCATACCCAATTGTTTCAAAGAAGGCCTCAAGCCGTGTCTTAGTCTGTTGATCAGAATAGGCCCGTGCATCGGTGATATCTCCATCGATAACTACTGAGGGAATGCCTAATTCCTTCCTTAATTTTTGCTTAATTGCATACTGCCCTACTGAGTAAGGTTTACAACTGCGGGCTGAATGAATTACCAGTCCATCTACCGAATATTCTTCAATCAGGCGTTTCATGAGTTGCATTCGATAATCCAGATTATTATTCAGAATAACCAGACTGTAGGACTTAACCAACGATTCAAAAGGTTTGTCAGCATCCATATAGGCCGTGGTTTCGGCCCAGGCATTGGGATAGGTGGCCACTACAAAATTCATACCCTGCTGGGCAAATAGTTGTGAGTGATCACGAACTTTGAACCAGATGGCAATATTATCCCACATCAGTCGCTTTTGTTCATCGGTGATGGCACCGATTCCCAAACGGATTCGATCCTGTAATTCAGAATGTAGTATTCGGTAATATTCAAGTGCCACGGGTAATCCACGCAGGGACACAATCGGTGCCAGGTGAAAAAAAGTTTCAAAGATGGTCATTGGTGCTGGTTGATTTTTCATGGAGGCAAGAATATCACCCCAAACCAGGGCTGTCGAACGGGCGCGGCCTACAATTTCCTGGAATTTTGAATAACTGAATTTTACGCCTGAAACCTGTTCCAGCACCGGGATCATTTCGTGCAATTGTTTGACCATGTAATCCACAGTGATGGTATCCAGCTTGGAATAGTTAAAAGGTGTATCAAGTAGAATCAGTGGAATTTTATAATGGTGCGCGATTGCTTTAAACCAATAAACTATGGTCTGGCAGATATTATTTGAGGCAAACAGGATATCCGGCTTTGGCAGACAGCCAACCGGCGTTTTCCCTGAGAAAGTATGAGCCAGGTCGATCCTGGCATAGGAGCAGAGATCTGGGCTGTACCCTTTTCCCTCAGCAATTGTACAAAATTCGGCGCCCTGTTTTTTTGCTCCGATGAGGGCGCCATGATTTTCCGGATAAATAGTGTAGAAACCAAAGCAGCGCAGCAATTCCACTGGGGCACCACTGGTAACCCAGGCGACCGGACGAGCACCGGGTGCGAAACGCGCCAGATAATAATGACGGGTCATAATTCTCTTCAACTGTGCGGTGCATTTCAAGGGTGGGCTGAATAGCGGATCTGGTGCCTGCTGCCGTTTTTTACCGGTAACGTTCTTCAACCCTATCAAGGCAGGAGCACCCAGATCCTTCATGAATTGATAGCGCAGTTTACCCGTTATAGACATTTTAAGCTCCAAATAACTCCATGAATGCTTCCAGGCGAGTGGTCAATTGGCCGCTTAATCCCGGTCTAATCTCGGTTTCAACTACCAGTGATGGAATGTTGGCTTTATTCAAATCCTGGCGCAATTGCGGCAGATCAAATAACTCTGGTTCACAGAATTTTGGTATACAGAAAATTATTCCTTGAGCGCCGCTGTCGCTTGTAAGTTTCTTCAAATATTTTATCCGGGTGCCGGTTGCCGATGCTCTGGTTGAGCAGGGTGGCTTGCTGAAATAAGCTTCGGTCAACACGTCAAGTGAATCAGAACCTGCTGGTATTCGACCTGCCAGACGTCGCTGACAATTGAGCAGATCATCGGCAGCGATTTGAACATTATGCGCATCCAATAAATCCAGGATTTCCGGTGGATTTGGTAGAATACCACTTAAAACGACAGCGCGAGTTCTCGCTGACTTGGAGCTTTTTCTACCAATTAAATTTTCCAATTCAACCTGATAATCAGTTGGCCATAGATATTCACCGCTGCGCAGGATCGCATAAAATTCCCTATTTGAGACAGGTAATGATCCCGATTGCCGGAGCTTGAATAACCTGTCCAGCTGGTCATAGATATGACGGCTAATCCGGATAGATTTATTGAGCTGATCTGGATTCACTGGACCGAAGTAGTGGTCCAATTGACTGCTGAATTTTATTAGTTGGTTTTTGTAATAAGCGGGAGTCGAAGTTCCATAAGGCGCTTTGGGATGATAAAAAAACAGACATGGTTTCCCCGTATCGAGGTGGTCGTTTACAATCGAGGCTAGGTTTTGGATTGAATCGCAGGTGTGGGGGAATAGATAACCATCTACCACTTCACTTGGTTCCTGAAGGATTAGCTCAAGCCCTCCTTTTACGATTGGACAGATATATGATTGCAGGTGACTGTTCGCCCGAGTGATTTCGAGCGGCGGATCCCAAATTTCAACGGGTAAAATATTATGCGCCCATAACAATTCTTTTGGGTACACAGCCGGAAAAACACCCATTAGCTGGCGTCCGGAAGATCGCTGTTCCCCAATATAGTCCAGTCGCGTGCTTACTGTCTTCATCAATTGAATAAATTACCGGTTAAGTGATAAAAATGTAGCTGTAATCGAGGTGGCAGTCAAGTAACCGTTGATACAAATAAAATCTAATGTTTATTCAAAAATCATTCCCCGCACCATTTCAACAAACTCTTCATGGTCGGTTACCGGCTTGGTAACATAGGCTTCGGCGCCACTTTCGCTCAGAAACTGTTCCTTATCACCAGCCATAGCGTGGGCAGTGGTCAGGATCACGGGAATTTTACTTATCGCCGATTCATTCTTAAGCAATTTGGTAATCTCAATCCCATCGATAAATTTATCCTGATATTTACTTTTATTCAGAGAGATGTCCATGATGACCAGGTCGATCTCTCCATTCCTGCAGAGCGTTAAGATTGTTACCGGATCTTCTGAATGAGTAACTTTGAAATTTCCGCGCCGCTCTAATAATTTGGTAAAAATAATTGTATTTAATTTATCATCTTCTACTAAGAGTACATGTGCCATATTAACTATCCTGAATTAATTGTGATTTTCTTCCAGCCAGACTGTCAATTGAGTATAGCCGGAATTGATTTCTTCCCAATTACTGGCTTTGGCAGCCTCCTCAATCGTAGCGCCGTGTTCACTAACTTCAACAAATCCATAGGTTCCACCGGAACCTCGGATCTTATGAGCCATTTGCTGCACCTGATCCAGATCCCAACCCTGAATATGCTGTTTGAGTTGAATTATACGTTCGGAAATTTCCGTCATGAAAAGATCGCGTAGCTCGTTTAATAATTCTTGGTCCATTATCCAATCCTTTAATCAAATGGCTGGCACTTTTTCTTTTTCTTCAACTGGAATAGAAGCTTCAGTGTAGACGGGTAGCGAGAAACTCATTGTAGTCCCCTTCCCAGGTCCATCACTGGTCAATGTTATTTTACCATCCATCATTTCCACCAGACTTCTGGTGATTGCCAATCCCAATCCGGTACCACCGTATTTTCGGGAAGTAGATCCATCGGCCTGAGTGAATTTCTGGAATACTTTTTCCTGCTTCTCTTTAGCAATACCAACACCAGTGTCAATCACTGAAATTTTAACTTGGTCGCTATCTGTTTTTTTTTCAGCTGCAATCTCTATCCCACCGTATGATGTGAATTTGACTGAGTTGCCAACTAGATTGAGTAAAATCTGACGCAATTTATGTGAATCAGCTTTGACGGCAATATGATCCTCCGATAGCGATGTCTTTAAAAATAATTTCTTCTGTTCTGTCTGGACATGGGTTAAAGTATATATTTCATCGAAGACTTTCTGCACATCAACCTGCTCAAATACAATATCCATTTTCCCAGCTTCGATCTTAGCAATATCCAGGACATCATTGATCAGATTCAGCAACAGGTTGGAACTTTGCAAGGCGTTATTCAGAAATTCCAATTCTTCATCTTGGCTATCGCAAAGACCATCGATGACTAATTTTAAAAAACCAATTATCGAATTCAACGGTGTACGCAGTTCATGGGATGTATTGGCTAAAAACTCGCTTTTCATCCGATCAGCCTCTTTAGCAGCATCCAGGGCGAATTGCAGGTCATCATGGGTTTTCTCTAATTCGCTCATCATATTTTCTGCCCGGATCTTGGCTTCTGTAAGAGCGGCATTTATTTTATGCATTTCGTTGTCTGCTTTGCGCTGGGCGGTTATGTTGCGCTGGACAACAGTCACGGCTTTTAGTTTTCCTTTCCTGTTATACTGCCCGGTCATAATATTATTCAACCAGATTTCCTTTCCGGTAACATCCTGCACGGAATTTTCGAATTGATATTTGGCATTTCCCCATTCAAGGCTTTCAATTGCATGATTCAGATTTTGAACCATTATATCCGGGAAGACATCCTCGAACTCCTGGTCAATAAATGCTTCCGGTGGTCGCGTGTCGTGACATTCTTTCGGCGGATGGTAAGTTCGGATTATTCCCTTCAGATTGGCAGTAAAAATCAGATCGTTCATTGACTGTATCATCGAACTGAAGCGCTCCTCGCTGAGCCGCAATTCGTGCTGCACATGCTTTTGTTCGGTGATATCTCGCAGAATCCCATGATACCCGGTTATCCGGTCCTTATCATCCTTCCGGATCACTGCCGTCTCCAGGCAGGTCATCTCCAATCCATCTTTTTTCTCCAGCTGTAACTCATAGTCGCGGACATAACCTTTTAATTCCATTTCGCAGATAAATTCCAGGCGATCTTTTGGATTGGTATATAACTGTTTTATATCCAGGTTTAATAATTCCTGTCTGGAGTAGCCCAGTAAGTTGAGAGCAGCGTGGTTCACATCAACGAATTTTCCATCACGGGTACTGATATAAATAGCATCCCGGGATTGTTCGAACAGGTTTCGATATTTCAATTCACTTTCCCGCTGATCAGCTTCAGCCTGCTGTGATTTCTTCAACTCATTTTCGAGTTTCCGCATAGCATGGTAAAGCCCCAGTACGATCATGATCAGACTGAAAGACATGAAAATACCAGGCAGGATCGATCCGATCAATTTAGGTGATATGGTGAATTGATTCAAAAAGCTGATCAACACAGCATAGCCAAATACACTCCATCCGATTTCAAGGGCGGGAACATTCAGACGGAGAACGAAAACAAAACCGATTATTACGGCTACTAAATAAATACCTTGGAAAAATATATCTGCAACTGGTAATGGATCGGCGATTGGGAAAGACGATAGCCAACTGTATATCGTCAGTAGGCTCATCAGCAGCAGATTCCAGCGGAACACCAGTGCTGTACTGACAATTTCCTTGGATAAAATCCCGGTAATTTTAGAGGACTTGATCATTTAAACAGAATATCATCATTTAAGATTTGCAATTCAGGCCGGGTGGCCACAACATGCTGCCTGATTTTCTGTCGTTCGTAAACGATCTCAACCCGGCGGTTTTGAGCCCGGCCTTCCGGAGTGGCATTGGATGTGACCGGACGGAACTGGGCAAAACCTTCAGCTGATAATTGTTCAGGAGGAATACCATTGTCGATAAAGAAACGAACAATTTCACTGGCACGACTGGTCGATAGCTCCCAATTGGATTTATAGCGTTCGGAAAAAATGGAAATACTGTCAGTATGACCTTCGACCTTGATATGGTAGTTAAATTGTTTAAGCATTTCACCGACCTGAACCAATAATTCTTCCCCATCGGTATTAAACTCAGCCCGGGCTGGAGGAAAGAGTAGCATATCGGAAATAGTGATCACGGCACCCCGGCCATCCTGTTCAACCTTTACCTGCCCCCCCAGACTATTTTTAACAATAAATTCCTCAACCTCAGATTCGATTGCATCCAATTCCTTTCTCACCATGCCCCCTAGCTCGTCAACCGCATCAATTTTTGACAGGCTGGTTTCACGCGAGATCATCTCTAATCCTTCACGGGTTCCTGCTTCGGGTACATCTTGCTTGCCAATTGCCGATTTCAGAGAAGCAACCAGTTGTGCGAATGAATCCATTTCTGTTTCGCTCATGGCAAACAACAGGACAAAGAAACACAACAGCAATGTCATCATGTCCCCATAAGTTATCAACCATCCTTTGCCATCACCTTGATCCTCAACAACGTCAGGAGTAGTGAGTGGGACTTCCTGGTCTTGTTTCTGTTCTTCTGGCTCAGTACTCACGCTTATTCGCTTTTTTTCTTATTGTCCCCAGCATCTTTGGATTTCTTTTGTCGTTCGGCCCGGGACAGGAATTTGGTGAGTTTTTCTTCCATAAAACGGGGATTGTCACCCAGGCGGATCGATTTTATACCCTCTAGCATTAACTGCATGCGCAGGAATTCCTGCTGACTACGGCGTTTAAGCTTAATAGATATGGGTGTAAATAATAAATTGGCAAACAGGGAACCATAAAAAGTAGTAATCAGGGCTACGGCCATTTTAGGGCCGATTGAACCGGGATCTGATAAATCAGCCAGCATCTGTACCAGGCCGATTAATGTTCCGATCATCCCGAAGGCCGGTGAAAAAGCAGCCATATCCTTAAATAGCTGGTGGCCGATCTGATGACGTTTCCAAATATTGTCCATCTCCAGCTGCATTATATTAATGATTGTCGCCTCGCGGATTCCATCAACCACCATCTGCAAGCCCTTCTCTAAAAAATCATCCTTTATTTTTGGTAATTCTTTATCAAGTGCCAAGATCCCATTCCGGCGGGTTACAGTAGAGATTTCCACTAATCCTTTTATTTTTTCATGGGGATTCTCAGTTTTTATAAAAAAAGCATTTTTAAGGATTGCCAGAACGCGAAATACCTCATTTAGCGGATAGGCAATAAAAGTAGCTGCAATTGTACCACCGAAAACAACTGCTAAAGATGGTACATTTAAGAAGATATCCAAGCCACTATTTGACAGAATGGCCCAGATAACCAGTCCAATTCCTGAAAAAATTCCAATTATTGTCGCTAAATCCATAGTGCTTACTGCCTATTGATTGTAATTCTCTGATCAAGAGAATCGGTTGAGTTGAATCTTCTTATACTGCCAATTATACTTTCAGTCAGTTCAGTCTTTTCAGGGATGAGCAAGATACCGGAATCAGTGTAAAGATCTTCGGCTAAAATCATACCTTTCTTTAAGTCTGATAAATATACATGATCGATATTTCGTTGAGTAGTCGGGTCCGATTCAGTAATAGTCGCAGCCAGGAAGCGTACAACTTGATCATCATATTTTTCATCCACCAATGCTTTGATTTGTGTGATTATCTCAGAAACGTCTGTTTCATCACCTGTTATATAACGCAGCTCATCAAAATCTTTTACAGCTCGAATAATACGCGATCCAAGTGGAATACTCTCACCCTTTAGATTATCCGGGAATCCACTGCCGTCAAGATGCTCCAGGATATGCCTGATAATTAAAGCCACATCTTCCAATCCCGCGTAGGTTTTTAATAAGCGTTCACCGGTTATTGTATATTGTTCGATAACCTGCTGATCATTTATACTTCGTTCAGCCGTATCTTTGGACATGATATCATCTGGTATGGATGTAATACCAATTTCGTGCAGCAATGCTGCAATCTTAATATTCCGGATTTCACTTTCCGGTAGATCCATCCGCAGAGCAATTTTTTCGGCCAATTGACTTACTTTTATTGCATGCCCTTTGTTGTGTTGGCGGCGAAATTCAATTATTTTTGCTAGAATCGAAACCAGATGGTCGAAATTTGTGATGAAACGTTCGTTTAATGATGTCAGGGCCGTATTCGATTCTTCCAGTTCTTCCAGTAAAAAGGATTTCTCTTTCAAAGAATTTTTTATCAGCTCCTTCTCTTGCTGCAGATTTTCATTCTGAGTGGTGATGACCTGTTTATGCTGCTCTAGTTTAACTACAGTTTTCTGCAATTTCTGGTTGGAAGTCATTAAATCATCTTGAAGAACCTTGATGCGCAGGAAAGCATCTACCTTGGCTCCAACCTGTTCTTCATCGACGGGCTTTAATATATAATCATCGGCACCACCCTTGAGCGCTTTAACAGCATCCTTAACCTCGGTCAGCACGGATGACGACATTAAGAGAATTGTATTTTTAAACTTGGGTTCTTTCCGCAGGGCGGCACAGAACTGATAGCCATCCATTTTAGGCATAATCACATCACTGATGATCAGATCGGGGTCAAATTCGTGGGCTGCTGCCAATCCTTCTTCGCCATTTCCAGCAATTTTTACAGTGTATTTAGGTGGTCTGAAAATGGCCTGATAATACTTGAGGATTAATATGTCGTCGTCAACCACCAGTATCCGAAAATTTTTATCAACTGGTGTCATCTGAGCTGCCTGTGTTTCCATAGAATTGTTCCGGTTCATTGAATTCACGTTTGGTTGGTTATACCGGTTGGGACTCTTTATTTGGCTGGCTCTGCTGGTGGAATAAATCCATAATTGCTGCTCTTGAAAAACGCCACTGACCGCCGATTTTAATGGCAGGAATATTGCCACACTTGAGTAATTTATACATAGTACGACGCTTGATCCCGAGGAAAGAACAAGCATCGTCGAGGTTAAGTATTTCTTCTTCCATTATTTACCACTTGCTTATACTACAATTATCGGCAGATATAGGTAAAACTATAGTATTATTTTTGTCTATTGATGCGAATACATATCATGTGATTGCATATATGTGCAAAATTAGTCCAAAGTAGACGGAATTTTATTTAAGATAGAACACTGCTGTAAATGCGGGTAGTGTTGAACAAACGACGGATTGAATGGAGAAACAGCAGTAAATTTATTCTCTTACAAAGCGAGATTATTATGCAAGCAATGATTTTAAATCAACTGGGTAGTTTGGCAGCCAATCCTCAGCCATTGGATTTCGTAGAAATAGTAAAGCCAGTTCCCACTGAGAATGAACTACTAATCACAGTTGAAACCTGCGGTGTCTGCCACACAGAACTGGATGAGATTGAGGGGCGAACACCACCACTTCAGCTACCGATAATCCTGGGTCATCAGGTCGTTGGCATAGTGGCTGAGGCCCGCTCCGCTACCGGGAAATCACTAATTGGGGAAAGGGTTGGTGTTGCCTGGATCCATTCTGCTTGCGGGAAATGCAATTTTTGCCGGCGCGGACTGGAAAATCTCTGTCCGGAATTCAAGGCGACCGGGCGGGATGTAAATGGTGGCTATGCAGAATTTATGACGGTTCCGCAGGATTATGCCTATCCCATACCTGCTTGCTTTAATGCTCTACAAGCCGCGCCTTTGTTATGTGCCGGGGCAATTGGTTTCCGGTCGCTGCGCTTGACACAGATAAGTGAAGGTCAGAAACTTGGATTAACCGGGTTCGGCGCCTCCGCCCACCTGGTTTTAAAAATGGTACAGCACAAATTCCCGGGTGTGGAGGTTTTTGTATTTGCCCGCAATCCGGATGAACAGGAATTCGCCCGCAATTTGGGTGCTGTCTGGGCTGGTAATACAGACGACGATCCTCAGGTAAGTCTAGACGCAATTATTGATACTACACCGGTATGGAAACCGGTCGTGGAGGGACTCAAACATCTGACAGCCGGGGGCCGAATGGTTATCAATGCAATTCGCAAGGAAAATGTCGACAAAGAGTATTTATTGAAATTAGATTACCCAACTCACTTGTGGCGGGAGAAAGAACTGAAATCAGTTGCGAATGTAAGTCGAAGTGATGTTTTTGATTTTTTAGCACTGGCTGCCGAAATAGAACTCACTCCTGTGGTGCAGGAATTTGAACTGTCTGAGGCAAACACAGCTTTAATGGAATTGAAGCACAAGCAGATCAGGGGTGCAAAAGTATTACGAATCGGATGCTGAATATTTTTCCTGAAGCTAATAAGTTCAGTGCCGTAATATTAACCTGAATAATGCAATACGGACAATAATGGAAATAAAATGTTACCGCAGAATATTGTTTGATAGAATGCGATTGCTATCTATAACTGTAATGATTGGGTGGCTCGGAACCATAACCGGGTTGGCGCAGGCTGTACCATATTTAGACCAGTTTTATTCTATCGAAGGAGCCGACTCATTATTAATCGGTGCTGCGGAAATGGATGGTATTATTTCGTCGGCTGATGGTAATTCAATCGAATTAGCTCCTGATCGTAATACCGGGCACGTGATTTTTGCGGTACAATCCTCAATCGAACCATTCAATCGCGGTTTGCCATCGTGGAATGGTCGAGTCACTGCTGAAAATTCCGGATTCAAGGTTTTTATGCGATTCCCCCATAATGCAGGCTGGTCACCTTGGCTAACAGTTGGCTATTGGAAGGATAATTTCTGGTCGAACTACGGAGCAACCAGCTATTCCGGGGGCTGGATTGATTATGATTATGTCAAGCTGTATAACTACAAGTCCAGCTGGCAGTTTAAAGTTGAACTGGTGCGGATTGATACGATTACTGTCTCACCGTTACTCGACAAATTGAGTTTTTTCATCAGCGATGACCGTACTACGGACCAGCTGAACTATACCGATATACTAAATGATGATCCACCGGCGATTTTCATTCCCACCACATTTCTGTACCAGTATTCACTTGATCCGGGTATCGGCGGTAGTATTTGTTCACCAACAACTGTCTGCATGATCCTGAGCAGTTACGATATATCAGTTGATCCGGTGGATTTTGCCCTGGATACGTACGATCCTTATTATCAGATGTTTGGTATCTGGCCGCGGGTTGTGCAAAATGCATCCGAACAGGGCTTAAGTGGAGCAGTCACTCGCTATCGAACCTGGAGTGAAACTTTTTCTATCCTGTCCCAGGGCGGGCGGATTGGCATGTCGATTGGAAGTCCGCTGTATACGGGACATCTGGTGATGTTGGCCGGTTTTGATGCTAACGGTAATCCGATTGTTCACGATCCCGCCAAGACCTATGGCTACAGTCACGTCTATTCAAAATCTCAAATATCCCATTCCTGGTTTGATAAGGGCGGTGTTGGTTATACCTTCTACCTGCGCGACAGTTCTCAGGTCATGGTGGATATTGCTGATAAACTGGAGGTATTGCCTGATCAATTTTGTTTGTTATCCAATTATCCAAACCCGTTCAATGCAGCTACGACCATCTCGATCGCGCTAATTGAAATGGAGTACGTATACATTACAATTTTTGATGTTGGTGGTCATCGCGTCAGATCGGTTTACCGAGGTTATCTTCTCCCGGGTGAACACAAATTTGTCTGGGATGGTATCGATGAAACGGGTAAGTTGCTCGGTTCGGGCGTGTATTGGGTAGTAGTCGGCAATGAATCAGGCAACCGAGAAACTCGTTCGATAACCTTGTTGAAATAAACGACCTGGCTAATGATTCGAATAATTAGATTAACACTGATTGTTATTTCGGCTCCATTTTTTTCAGGTTGTAACAGCCACACATTTCTGTTTCCGGTACACCATGAAATGCAGAAGCTAGCAATAGTGGAATTAACGCTTGATACCTTTCTGGAAAAAGAGGTACAAATATTTGAGCAATTTGATGTTAATTCACGTAATGTTTTTTTTATCGAACAACTGGTCCCCTGGTGGAAGCAGGGCCGCCCTTCTCGAGCTCTGCTCAACCGGCTAGCCGAAAAATATGCCGATCATTTCATAATCCGACGAGTGAGGCATGTAGAATGGGAGGAGCTCACTAATGGCAATAAGGTGATAGACCGCAGTCCCATCGATCCGGGTAGCGGGAAGACTGGTGAAATAATATCAATCCAGAAAATCAAGTGGATCGAAAAGGGGAAGGCTGCCGTGCATTTTCGCGTTTGGGCCGGTGAGTTGGTTTCCGTCAATTACCGTTGTATTCTAAAGAAAAGTAGCGGTCAATGGGTGGTATCAAAAATGTTTATCAAAGGGAGATAGAGTATCTGCCTGAAGTTTCATTTGGGATAATTGCATAATTTCTATTCGTCTGTACTATCCTGTATCACGATCCATGATATTATATATGGCAATCATTGCCTGATCATGCGGCCGGATTACAGTGCAGAATTACCGATTTGTAGCTTGGTCTATTACAAAGTATATTACTGGGTTGAATTTTTCCCATTGGAAAAAAATTGCGGTCTTGACAAGGGGCAGTTTATGAAAGATAATTCAAAAAGTATCATTCAATGGTATCGGAATCTATGGTACCTGATTGCAGATCAACCTCAATGGAGCCAGCCGGTTTGGCAAATTTTACTTGTGATTGTACCGTTGTTTGTCATTTTTGATGCATTATTAGTCGTATACATAATAATTATATTAATCTTGAAGATGAATGGAGTCACACCACCTGTTTTTTGGTAGAGCCTGATTGCTATTCTCTTTGCCGGTATGCTATTATATAACCGTCTTTATCCAGTATTTTTTTTGTAGATTTTCCGGTAATCCCATTCGTTCGCTTTTAACAGCCTGTGGTAGATAATCCAGAATATTATTAGCGGTCAGACCATCTGCACCCAGATCATTGGCCGCTAAATCGCCGGCTAATCCGTGAATATAAACACCCATACAAGTCGCTGGCTCCAGTTGCAGACCGAGACCGAACATTGCCGTTATGGTTCCGGTCAACACATCGCCTGATCCAGCACTGGCCATACCGGAATTTCCACTTAAATTGATGAATACCCGGCCGTCCGGCAGGCCGATCAGCGAGTGGGCGCCTTTTAATACGATTACAGCATTCATTTCGCGGCAAGTTTGTTGCAGGTTGGGTATCGGTTCCCGTTGGAGTTCTTCGACCGATAATCCGGTCAGGCGTGACATTTCACCAAGATGAGGAGTCAAGACTGTGCCCATTTTTCGTTGTTGAAGCAAGTTGCGATTATTGGCAACGGCTGTTAAACCATCACCATCGACCAGCAGCGGTTGCTCAATGTTTTTAATCAGTTCCCGGACCAGGGCCTGGGTTTCTTCCACCAGTGACAAACCAGGACCAACTACTACCATATCCATCCGTTGAGCCAGTTTCAGAATGTCATCCAAATTGTCGTACCGGAGACTGCCTGATTCTGTTTCCGGAAATGGATGATAGACTATTTCACTGTTTTTTTCAGCGATTTGCGGTATAATTGATTCTGGGGCTACCAACCGGGAATAACCGCCACCTGCTTTTAAAAAGGAGCTAGCGGCGAATAAAGGTGCACCATAATAATTGGCAGCGCCAGCTATGAACAATGCTTCACCAAAAGAGCTCTTATGCCCGGCCGGATCACGAGGTGGCAATTTTGGCGGGTAATTGACCGCAACCTTTATCTGCGGATTATCGTATAGCTCGGGAGGGAAGGAAATATGAGTAACCACTAAATTCCCACAGTGTGCAAAGCCGGGAAAAAGCAGATTGCCGGTTTTTGGCAATCCTAAACTGATTGTCCAATCGGCTTTGACAGCGGTACCCATTACCTGTCCATTGTTACCATTGATCCCGGAAGGAATATCAACACTGAAAACAGGTTTACCACTGGCAATGATCTGATTGATCACCTGCTTATATTGACCCTCAACTGACCGAACAAGTCCTGTTCCAAAAATAGCATCAACGATTGCATCGCTTTGCTCTGCCTGCCTGTTGAATTCGGTGACTGAATCGAATGTAGTAATATCAATTGGCAGTTTTTTCAATATGGCATGATTTAAACCAGCCACACTGCTATAACGTTTTGGGTCACCTATAATGATAACACGGACTGATCCACCTAACGAATAAATTTTCCGGGCGATAACAAATCCGTCACCACCATTATTTCCGATACCACAGACTACCAGGAAAGATTTACCTGATATACCAAATTCACTATCAATTACTGATGTCACCGCCAATCCGGCGTTTTCCATTAATAATTCTTCATTAATACCAAATTTGGTTATCGCAGCACCATCCATGGCCTGCATTTCTGACACGTTGGTTACTTTCATCTCCTGCCTGTTAAAATTGATATTTCCCTGACTCAAAGGCTATCTTTCTAATTGCTGCGGCAATATCCTCGGGAGAATAATCAGCAGTTGAAATTAGCACATCAGATTGTTGATATATCTTTTTACGCTCGCGTAACCATTCCCGCAGAATTTCTGATTTATTATCCTTGATGAGGAATAAATATTTGGAGTTTTCAATTCGGCTCACCAGCGTCTCAACCGGCGCTTCCAACCAGAACAGCAGGCCGGTTGTTTTTATCAGGGTGAAATTGTATGGATTTTTTACCATCCCTTCACTGCAAGCAATGATCTGGTGGCTGCCCTGCGATACTTCTAGCAGAATTTTACTTTCCATATCATGGAAACCTGCCTCACCATATGTAGTATATATTTCTTCAATTGACTGGTTATAAATAGCTTCAACCGTTTCGTCCATATCGATGAAGCCCCATTCCAGTTTTTCAGCCAGAATTCTGCCGATCGTTGATTTGCCTACACCGACCATTCCTATAAGGTAAATATTTCTCATTTGATCAATATCCGGGTCTGTTTACGGGTTGAAATTGGGTGTATCGGATGTTTAATTCAAGAATATCCTGTTGATAGTCATCAGAGTTCGCCTTGAGCATTAGGACTGGATCATAAACTCAAGGGCGCTTTTACTTTCAAAATAATTAATTACGAATTATATTTATAGGACGATAATCAATTATTTGCCTTAAGACATATAATGAAAAATTATTATTCAAACACTGATTATGATCTAAATGAATTTTTAAATAATCTACCTGATGCTGTAATCGAGGTTGATATTGCATCGAGCAATATAACCGGTATGAATCGCATGGCTCATATTTTATTTGGTTATTCCGAGGCTGATTTTGGCAGAGGTATTAATGTGACTGACATATTAACAGAAATTGAATATAAACGTGCTGTTAAATATCTTGAGCAGTTTGCCATGGAGAGTTATCAGAGTAAGAATGCTTATTCCAGGACCGGTATCTATGAGACATTCGATATAGAGATGTTGAAGAAGGATAAATCATCTTTTATTGCAGAAACGCAGGGTGTGTTTATTCTGGATGAAAATGAGGTTCCTGTTGGTATTAGAGTCTTGATTCGCGATGTTACGGTTTTTCGTAACATGGAGCAGTCACAGCGTCGACGCGGAAATATTCTTGATGCTATTAGTTATGCTACCAATCGATTCTTACAATATGCGGATTGGGACGATCTGATAAACGAAGTGATCATGCATATGGGAATGGCTGCTGAGGTCAGTAGAATTTATATCTATAAAGTTCAACCGGAAGCAGATGGCGAA
>CAYTPW010000001.1:238063-430775 GCA_964439935.1 uncultured bacterium
TATCAAAAGTGGTTTGAAACGATGGATCAAAGAGCTGGCTTCAAATAAGATAATTACAGGTCTGATAAGTGATATCCCCAAAAATGAACAGAAGATTCTGCAAGAGAAGGATGTTAAATCGATCCTGATCGTCCCGATATTCTGTGCCGGTGCCTGGTGGGGATACATCGGTTTTAATGATTGTGTTACCGATCGCATCTGGTCTGAGATCACAATCAAAGCTCTCCATACTTCGGCTGATATGATCGGTGCTGCTTTAGCACGGAATCAAACAGAGCTGGAGTTGCTTGAAAATCGTGAAAAATATCGTTCGATCCTGGATAATATTGAAGAAGGCTATTTCGAATTAAATCTGGCGGGAGATCTGGTCTTTTGCAACGAATCAATGTGCCGAATAGTAGGATACGATTACGATGAAATAATTGGACTGAATAACCGTGATTATACGACGCCGGAAGTTGCTGCTCAAATGTATCATGAATTTAATGAAATCTATCAAACTGGCAATCCCAAAGAGATAATCGATTATGAGATTATCACGAAGAGCGGCGAAGTAGCCATTCTGGAATTATCGGCCATACTCGATCGCGATCGAAATGGTCATCCAATCGGCTTCCGCGGAGTCGCCAGAGATGTCACCGAACGCAAGCGAGCCACGCAGTTGATCCGTGAAAGTGAGCAGCGCTATAATAATCTATATAACGAAGCTCCCGATATGTATTTTTCTGTCGATCCTGATGGAACAATTATATCTGTCAATCAATATGGTGCAGATTATTTGGGGTACTCTAAACAAGACCTAATCGGCCAACCGGTCTGGATCGTTGTTCACCCCGACGATCTGGAGAGTGTTCAGTCACAAGTCACCAGGATTCTCAATGAGAGAGTGTTATCTTCTGAACTGGAATTCCGGAAAGTGCGGAAAAATGGTTCTGAACTATTCGTTCAGGAGAGAAGCCGTTTGATTGTTGATAATCAAAATAATCCAGTCGAGTTGCGGTTAATCTGTCGCGATATCTCGGATCGAAAACAAGCCGAGCAGGAACGTCAACAGGCCTTGAAAAAAGCTCAGCAATCAGATCAGGTTAAAACCCTGTTTCTAGCCAATATGAGCCATGAAATCCGTACTCCATTGAATTCTATCCTAGGTTTTTCTGACTTGATTGAAGAACGGATGAGCAAAGTGATCTCCGATAAGGAAAAGACTTTTTTTGAAATAATTAAGCGTAGTGGCAAGCGCTTATTGCGGACAATTCATGAAATCCTGGATATATCCGAGATCGAAGCAGGAACCTATAAAATTGAAAATAAACAGGTGAATCTGAATAAAATCATTGAGAATGTCCGACAGGAAATGCTTCCGGACGCGGTAGATAAACATCTGAACATAATATTTGAATATCCTGATGACAGTATTTTGATTGTATCGAATGAATATTGCGTGTCTCAGGCGGTGATGAATATCTTGGATAACGCCATCAAGTATACTTCTGCCGGTCAAATTATTGTCAACCTGAAACAGCTGGATAAATCGACTGAATTAATTATTGAAGATAGCGGGATCGGTATTTCTCCTGAATATATGGATCGGATCTATGACAAATTCTCTCAGGAAAGTAGTGGCTATTCTAAAAATTACCAGGGTGTTGGATTGGGTCTATCTCTGACAAAACGTTATTTAGATATGGTAGGAGCCAAAATTACAATTATCAGCGGAAAAGGCGCTGGTACCAAAGTAATTGTTACTTTCCCGACCGATAAACTTATTGACGATATTCAGCAATCAGAAAAAATCGATCCGATTCCAGCTGAAACCAGTAGTGCCGATATTGAAAAATTGAAGATTCTGGTAATCGAAGATGATGTGAATTCCCAGCGTTTAATCAAATACCAGTTGAGTGTTATCAAGGATATCAGAATGACAGAGACAGTCAAAGCCGCTAAAATAATGATCGATGAGGCAATTCCCGATCTTATTCTTTTGGACCTGTCCCTTAATGATCAGGAAAGCGGTTTGGATTTAGTCCGCTATTTACGGAAATCGCCGAAGTTAAAAGAAATTCCAACGATTGCACTGACTGCACATGCTTTTGTTTCTGATCGGCAAAAAGCAATCACAGCCGGCTGCACCGATTATTTACCCAAACCAGTCAAAAAACATATACTGCTGGAAAAGATCAGAAAATATTGTCAATAAAGCTTATAATTGTCATTTCGTTAGCCCGGTGCCAAATCGATTTTAAGTGCATTAGCTAATATTATATAACATTTAGTATAACAGCGCTTTATGATTATATACGTGCTTTACCGATAGTTATCCAGTTGACCGCTGGCACAATATTTGTCACTTAATTTGTGTAGATTGAAAATGAATCTACGGATGGAGAAATATTAATGAATTTAATCCAGCCCTATTATCTGCCGGTTAACCGGTTCAGACAAAAAAAGAATCGTGGTAATTGCTGTCAGCGCTGCCAAGAGCGAGATGAGTATCTAATGGTTTTCGATTTACCTGATGAACGTTGTATATGGGTTTGTCCTGCCTGTCACTACGATTTGAGCCGAGCCAATAAATTGGAATCACCTAAAAATGCCAGAGTGTAAATTTTTAATCGTATATCTTTAAACTACAAACATTTAAGTTTCCAACCGGTAATCCAGTTACAGGATTTTTTGTTTTATTTATATCGCGACGGGCAATATCAAGAATATCAGAATATCCCAAATGATGTGGCTGATTGCATTTAACACCATTGATTGATATCGCAGATACAAGTAACCCCAGAATAGTCCACAGATAGCAGCGGCCATAACCAACATGATATTTCCACTGCCGATGTGTATTAAAGAATAAATAGCGGTCGTGAGGATAAATCCTGGCCAAAGTCCAATCTCGGCTTGCATTCTGCGCTGTACAAATCCGCGCCAGAATAATTCCTCACCAGGACCGATTACAAGTATCAACAGTAATCCAATTCTTATTGGACTAACACCAGACTTATAATCGTAGACAGCCGCTATATCTGTTTTAGCAAAATCAAACCACAGTTGTGCGATGTAATTCCCAATCATAAATGCCAGGTACAAGAAGACAGCCGTAACTAATCCCAGCCAAACCTTCTGGTAAAACCGATCCCGGAAATCATTTACCAAGGCTATCCGCCATTCAGGATCAGCGTATATAACAAATAATAATAGCAGACCGATATTGGATGTCATCCACCACCAAAAATCAAGCCCCCAATCACCACTAAATGAAAATAATAAAAAAAACAGTCCGGCCGCTACGGTTGTAAATATGGCGGTTATCAGCATCGGTCTTCGATAAGAATTAAATCAATAGATCAATTCCGAGGGCAATAACGCATAATGCACCAAACAACAGGTTCAGTTGGGCTGTGGCACCATCCAGGGCTAGAAAATTCAGAGGCTGATCAGAAGTAAAACGCTGTTTACCTTTTTGGATCAATTTTACAGCGGGAGGTATTGCCAGGAAAGTCATTAAAAATGAAAACGGCATCTGATGTCCTGCAGCTACGATGCGGGTAAGCAGGATCAAAGTTAAAATAACAATGAATGGCCCCAGGATCAGAAATATGTAATAACTCTCTGATAGACGATCTCCCAGTATGCTGGCGAAGGTCCGAATACCGCTGGTGGTATCGCTGTTTATATCGCGCCAGTTATTCGAATGGAGAATTCCGACCACTAATAGAGACATGGGAATCGTCCAGATCACCGGAGTCCAGGCGGGCGAACCGGTTTGAACCGTCCAGGCTCCCAGCGCCCCTAAAATTCCGAAATTCAAAAAAACCGCCAGGTCACCCAATGCATTGTATTTTAAAGGAAGCGGACCCCAGGTATAAAGTACTCCGATAGCCACACCGACTATTCCGATCAACAGGATTACATAGCTGACAGTGGCGGCGATCCAAAGGCCAATCGCTGATCCAATGACCAGGCAGATGATACCAGCCCGGCGTGCCTCCCGGGGAGTGATCCATTGGCGGATAACAGCACCGCTGACCGGATTAATAAATTTGTCGATTCCTTTTTTATAATCGTAAATATCGTTTAGTAGATTGCTACCAGTATGTAAAATTGTCATAGCTGCCATTGCAGCGATAAATAACAACCAATCAAGAGTGGCACCGCCTATAGTTGTTGCCAGAACACTGCCGAATAACACTGGCATTGTCGAAGCAGGCAAGGCAAAAGGACGAATCGCCACCCACCATTTTTTAATACTACCAGGAACAGTGTTTTTATTTTCGTTGTTCATATTCATAATATCCTCGCCAGAAGAGTTACCAATCCCTACAGAATCTTATCATCAAAATTAACACTAAATTTGGCTGAGATATTACAGAATTCGGCCCCGAAAACACTGATAATACATGCTGGTTTTGTTAATCATAAAGTGCGCTGGTATAAATGGCACCTGACTACGGCAACCATTGCTACATTGCTCCGATCACTCAAGATCAGAGAGGATTGAAATAGTTAATAGCTGGGAACAAATATAAATGAGTTTCGTGGCTCGGGACGGAATTGAACCGCCGACACAAGGATTTTCAGACCTCTGTCCCCCCTTATATTAGTGCACTTAGAGGCGTTACTGCCCGTTTAGTGCCTATGAGAAAATATTTTAAACACAATGGCTTAAAAGCCCGGCGGGTTGTGGAAGATCGCAGTATTATGTCCAAAAGGTACACAAAATGGTTCAATAGCATACCAAGTAATAATTCTCCAGATGATGACTTTGATTACTGAAATTCTTCATTATACCATCTAGCATCAGATTTCATAGGTGCGGTCTGATACAAGATTTACCTCTTACTTCTTTGTTTGCACGAACACCCCTAACCAATCATCCGGTGGGGGGCTTTCAATGTATAGGCGTGATCGTTCTAGAAGAACGGATGCAGCGCTGTCTCCAGGCAAAGCTGTTAGCACTGCCTCGAAGCCCTGTGTTGCGTCGTGGAATCGCCGATTGAAATACGCTGCTAATGCCGCTTCATAGCCATCACGATTGTCTAAGAGGGCATCATCGATTGTACCGACTTCACCGAGCAATTCGTAGACGTCACCGCCCTCTACTCGTCCCGCGACAGCCGTCCGATCCAACCGTCGCCACTCAAAGTCGTTCCCAGCTGCAGTTCGCATTTCCTCACTCGCAAGGATCCACGTGCCGTAGGCTTTGTTCAGTGACTCAAGGCGAGCAGCCAAATTCACTCCGTCACCCAACACCGTATAGGAGAAACGATCTGGCGTCCCGATGTTGCCGACCAATACTTCTGCAGTGTGTAGACCGATTCGCGTGTGGAAAGCAGGGAGTTTAGCCCTCTGCCAACCCGACCTGGCCCTTGTCAGTGCTTCCTGCACGCGCAGCGCAGCCGTACAGGCGTGTGCTACGTGTCTCGGATCCTCGAAAGGCGCGTTGAAGAACGCCAGAACACCATCCCCCATGAATTTGTCGATCGTCCCGCACTCAGCGACGACAGACTTCGTCAGAACGTCTAGGTAGTCGCCCAGCGCATCGACGAGCATCTGAGGCTCCATACCTTCGCTGACGTTGGTGAAACCTTTTACATCGGAAAAGAAAAGTGTCAGAGTTTGGAGTCGCCCGTCGAGCCGAGCCTCCTGACCCTCTCGCAAGAGCCCGCGCACGAGGTCCGTTGGAACATAGTGCGAAAACGAACGGAGTCCAGCCTTCATACGGTCGACGGCGTCCCCGACAACGGCAATCTCTCGAATTAAAGTCGGCGGAGCTGACTCAGGGGTGAGATCAAAGGTGGCGACTTTACTGAGATCGGATGCGATTATCTTCAATGGACGTGCAATCCGCCTTGAGAGTAGTTGTGCGAATACCAGAGCAGCAATAAGGAGAATACCGATACCTGCAAGCGCTACAGAAACATATCTGTCTAGAAAGCCGACCAACTCCTTTTCCGGCACGACGACAGCGTTGACCCATTTGAGCGATTCGCCCATCTCCTGCATCTCGAAGGCGACGATGTAGTCCGTTGTTTTATAAGACACCCTTTTGAAAACCGGTTGGCCAGTCTCGAGACCCATTATACCGTCGGGAAGACTCGATAGCCCGTCGCGGATGACAGGTCCGAACATTTCGAGTTCTTTCTTCGAAGGTGACAGCGTGATCTCGCCTGTTTCCGCATGCACTCCGAAGAGTCGGCCGGTCTCTGCAGCTTTCACGGTGCGAATATACTCGCCCAAAAAGGCATGTCCGAATCCAATCCCGAAGACTCCAAGCAAGCGGTCGCCGTCACGAAGCGGTGCAGCACAAGCGAGACCCCATGTACCATCTATGGGACGCTTGTATCTAGGTGTCCATACCGGTCCGTTGCTAGCTGCACCAAACTCATACCAAACGACGTTGCGGAATGCCTTCATTCCACCTGGTTCTCGTTTAACAACCTCTCTTGTGTTGTCGAGCTGTACATGCTCGCGGACTAACATATCTTTATCACCGGACTCCGTGTATGCGACAAGAATGACTTCGTTTGGAAGCCGCATGGCTCCACAGCCCCTGCCTTCAGCTGTGATGAAGGAGAGAAATTCGAAGCGTGAATCATGTCGAATCCTTTCGGAGAGGCGTTCAGCGAGGCGTCTCATGTTGTCGGTTTCATAGTAACCGAGTTCTGCTGCTCGAACACATTCCCTCATAATATTTTCGGCTGGTTCTGCTCGACTTCGCAGGCGTTCACCCATACCACGAGACACTTTTCCGAGGATTGCGCGTGATGTAGCCTCGACGGATTTCGATCGTACGAGCATTGAGATTACGACTGTGCCGCTAAGCACAAGAACGAGCAGTCCCATCATGAGTCCTGCTATCGTGAAGCGGAGTGTGAAGCGGTGTGATTTCATATTTGACCTGCCCTATTGATTGGGCCATTTGGAGAGTTCGAGTTTCTTTGATTTTGGTACATTATTAACTGTTGATTCTAAGCTACCAAGTTTGATATTTCATAGTTGATTTTGACAGATGTGCCTCCGGTGCTGGAGGTTTATAACCAAGACTGCTATGAGGACTGATATGATTGTATTCCCGACGATGGAAAATATTTAGTGCCCATTTACTGCCCATGAATTTCCCGCCCTGTCCCAATTTGTCTAAATTGACGACATTATGTATAATTGAAATGCTTAACAAAAATCCCCACATATCAGTGATATACAAGGATTTAATAATGTGGCTCGGGACGGAATTGAACCGCCGACACAAGGATTTTCAGTCCTCTGCTCTACCAACTGAGCTACCAAGCCGCTTTAAAGCGCACCGAAATTAGTGGTTTCGGTCACATAAATCCAAATCAATCCGAAGCAGGTCGTTAAATTACTTGTCTGTCGTCGCTAAATCGCCTATGTTCGGCGGCACTATTTCCGTTAATATTATGCGAATTGTACTGGCGACCCATAACCAACATAAAATTGTCGAATTGGCCAGCGCCCTGGCGGACTTCGATCATCAGGTACTCAGTCTGGATAATTTTCCGGAAGTAGGAACTATTCCCGAAACCGGTACAACGTTGCTGGAAAATTCCCTACTTAAAGCTCGTACGGTGCATGGTCTGACCGGTCTTCCGGCGCTTGCTGACGATACGGGTCTGGAAGTGGATGCATTGGACGGTGCGCCGGGTGTCTATTCCGCCCGCTGGGCCGGGATTGATGCGACGTACGCTGATAACAACCTTCAATTGCTGGCAAAACTGGTAAGTGTACCGGATGAAAAGCGTACAGCCCGCTTTCGTTGTATTATATCCTATGTCAATAAAAAGCAGGAACTATGGGCAGAAGGTACAGTTGAAGGAGTAATTCTGAAAAAGCAACATGGAGTGGGTGGATTTGGTTATGATCCCGTCTTTTTTATCCCCGCTATGAACAAAACCCTGGCGCAGTTATCTACCACTGAAAAAAATCGTATAAGTCACCGTGGACGGGCAATTTTAAATTTCCGTAAACTTTTCTGTGAAAGTATTCAACCAAATTATAAAATTAAGGAGTAATATTTAGACCCACTGCTACCAGTTTGGATTAATTAACAGGTTGTTGAATCGTAACTAACGGATCGCCGTTGAAAATATATCAGATAACCACCAAATTGGTTATGCTGATGCTGGTTGGGATCAGTACGCTCGTTGGTCAGGCAGTGGATGAGACTGAGAGCTTGGCACCGCTACGCCTGGTTCAGTCGCCCTATGTTGTCAATCCATTTCCCGCCTTACCATTACCGATAGGTTTACTGGGGGACACCCTGATTCAACCACTGGGACTGTTTGACATTCCATTTCAGAAAACGAAGACTCTGGTTCAGGTCGCGGAAGACTGGAGTACAATCACGATCACAGAAATTTCTGATGGACAACTATATCGAATTCCCTTTACGGCCGAACTTGACTGGTATTTCAAGGCTATGCTCCAGCGCAACCGGCAGGTTAAATTTATTGAAACCATGCAGGGTGGAGCCGACCGGCAGGATCAACAGCTGGTAAAACCGAGGAAGGGCAAAGCGATAGAAGTTGTCGGCGTTGATGTTGGTGACTTTGGGCGTGTTTCCCTGCGGGTACGGGGTAATGTTAATATTTCTGGTAAAATGGTATTCCAGGATCAACAATTGATCCATTCCAATATCAATCAGGCTCAGAATACCCATATCGAATTTGATCAGAAACAGAATCTTAATATCGAAGGGAAAATTGGTGACCGGATCACGGTGCTGATGGATCAGGATTCGGAGCGGGATTTCGATTGGGAAAACAATATCCGTATTTCCTATGAGGGTAATGAGGATGAAATTCTGCAGCGGGTGGAGGCCGGTAATATCTCTTTATCCTTGCCAGCGACCCAGTATGTAACTTTTTCGGGCAAGAACAAAGGTCTGTTCGGCCTGAAAGCGATTTCAAAGCTCGGACCCGTTGACATTACCACTATTGCATCCATCGAACAAACCCGCAAGGAAAAGCAGAAATTCGAAGGATCCAACGAGGCTACAACCCAGCAGATATTTGATTATAATTATATGAAAAACCGCTATTTCTTCATCCATGAATGGTACCGCAATGGCGTGGACACCACTTTTACTGATTTTAAAACTCTGCACATTAATCCATTTTATCCTCTAACTGAGGATGGTAGACATCTGCAGAATAATGTAGTTGTTCGGGATTTTGAATTATATAAATCGGTGTTAGGAAGTACGCCAGGTAGTGTTCCTGGTGTGGCTTATGTCAATCCGGATAATATCGGAAGTAATCCCGATGATAGTGTATCGATTACTTTTGTT
This sequence comes from uncultured bacterium, assembly GCA_964439935.1. Lineage (GTDB taxonomy): Bacteria > Fidelibacterota > Marinisomatia > Marinisomatales > TCS56 > JABMQW01. The sequence goes on from CAYTPW010000001.1 coordinate 247,371, forward strand.
CGCATGGAGCGGGATGAAGAGTATTATATCAATGAGGATCTGGGTTATATCCGGCTAAACACCGTGATTTCTGATGCTGTTTTGGGAGCGGTATTCAATATCGTTGCTGGTGAGGACACTATCAGAAGCATTGGAAAAGTGGACAGCACAGAATTACAGCTACAGCTGATCAGACGAAGATCACCAATTCGAAACGAACCGGTCTGGGACTTGATGTTCAAGAATATATATTTTTTGGGTACGGCAAATGTAAATCCTGACGGTTTTGCGGTGCGGATTGTTAACGATCTTTTGTCGCCTCCCAGTGAGCGGAGTGCCGATGGAATTTCATATTTGACATCTTTTGGTCTGGATCTCCAGAACGAAAATGGTGACCTCGCGCCGGATGAGCTGATCGATATTACCAATTCTAATCTTGTCAATCTGCTGTATGGTGAATTGATTTTCCCAACTTACCTGCCCTTTGTCAATGCTGATTCAATCGCAGGGGGCACTTCCTCCGATGCATTACTGGGCCAATTGGGTTCCGGATTAATGTACACTTCAACCACCGATAATCTGATTCGCGGTGACAGTCATTTTAAGATCGAGTCCGATTATTCCAACAAGGCCAGTAATATCAGCCTTGGTTTCATGGTGGTGGAGGGCAGTGAGGAAGTGAAGCTGAATGGGTTGACTCTCCAGCGTGGGATTGATTACCAGATTGATTATTTTGGTGGATCGTTGACATTCTTGAATGAAGATGCACTGGCCCCCAATGCCAATCTGGAGGTGCTCTACGAAAAACATGAACTGGTCTCGTTCGATAAGAAAACGATTGTCGGTACCCGCGCCCAAATGGATCTGGGGCAGAATTCGTTTCTGGGTGCCACAGCTCTCTATTATAACCAGTCGGTATTGAATGAAAAAATAGAGGTCGGTTATGAACCAACCCGTAATTTCATCTGGGATATTAATGGCCGCTACCAGTCCAATCTGGAAGGCTTTACCCGTTTTCTGGATCGGTTGCCGGTTATAGAAACTGAAAAAATGACTACCTTTTCTGTTGAGGGAGAATTTGCTCAGGTGTTGCCCAATCCAAATCCGATCAATAATCCAGCCACCGGCGACAACCGCGGGGTAGCTTACATCGATGATTTCGAAGGCGCCAAGCGGATCACGGGACCTCAGATTCTACAACGTTTTTGGAAACCGTCTTCGGCGCCGCTGGACCTACTAACTGGGGAGACCTTAGGACAGGCCAATCGAGCTAAGCTGTTCTGGTTTAATCCCTATGTGCCAGTTAGTACTAAGAATATCTGGCCCAACCAGTCCACTTCTACCCGGGCTCAAAATGAGACCACAAATATTCTCTGGCTGGATTTTTCCAGGTATGAGCACCAGTCTGATACGCTCAATAATTCAGTCTGGGCCGGAATTATCAGCCCCTTTTACAGCGGTGATTACGACCAGACTGATAGCAAATTTTTCGAGATCTGGCTGCGGGGGACAGTAGGCCGGCTGACAGTCGACCTGGGACGTATCAGTGAGGACTGGAATGGCAATGGCGTTCTGGACACGGAAGACCGTCCGGAAGCTGGTTTTACTTTGGGGAATGGCTTCCTTGAGGACGATGAAGACGTAGGTCTGGATGGCTGTCAAGATGAATTTGAAGATGGATGGGGTGGTTGTCTGGACTCCCTAACCTACATGGAATACTATAATAACGGTGATACTATTCATATCAATCATCGGGTGGCCGATACTGAGGACCCCAACGGTGATAATTGGGCGCAGTATGTTGGTGGTAAGATCGGCCGTACAAATGGTCCTGATAAGGTGAATGGTACCGAAGGCAATCGGCGGCAGGAAGGCGGTATCTACCCGGATACGGAGGATATCGATGGTTCCGGTTTTCTGGATAGTGTTAATGATTATTTCACTAAAACTTTTAAACTCAGTAAAACTGCGGGAGATTCTGATTATGTGGCCGGTGAAACAGTAAAAGATGGTACGCTCACTGGCTGGCGTCTGTACCGTATACCATTGAGTCATTTTACCAGGGCCAAAGTCGACGGCAGTATCGACTGGAATGATATCCGTAATATGCGCCTGACGATAACTGAAGTTGAATCACAGGCAACCTTACAGATCGCTAAAATAGAATTGGTTGGAAATGAATGGATCGAGCTGGGTGTAAGCAGCGATACGACCGGTTTTGTGAAGGATGACAGTGTTTTTGCCATTACAATTATAAATACAGAGGATAATCCCGACTACGATCCGCCAAAGGGTGTTAAGGGTGAATATGACCGCATCAATCAAATTCGTTCCAAAGAGCAGTCACTGGTATTGAAGTTCAGCAATCTTGAACCCGGGTATCAGGGGGCGGCCGAAAAAACACTGCTGGAACTGGGTGGTAAGCGGGCTCAGAGTTATCTGACTTACGACCGGATGAAAATGTTTATTTACGGAAAAAATCTGGAAGGAACAACCGAAGATGTATTCGGAGATGACTGGAGTGATGCTGAATTTTTCATGCGTTTCGGGCGGGGTGATTCATATTACGAAATCACACAGCCGGTATATGTCGGCTGGGACGAGGAAGACGGGCGGAATTCACTCGATCTTGACCTGGAATGGCTGACAGCCCTGAAACTGGCTTCTGCCACCAACGTTAAGAAGGTTCGCTCAACCGATACCTTGTTGGTGTGGGATGACACTAAAGCCTATATATTTACTGATGAAAACGGCGATTCGACAGGTAAAAGAATCCAGATTAAGGGTACCCCTGCTCTGTCAAGAATCCAGTATATGCGAGTCGGTGTCAGGAATCGTTCCGACAATCCGATTTGGGGAGAAGTCTGGCTTGACGAATTGCGCCTGAGCGGTGTTAAAAAGGATCGCGGTGTTGCCATGCGCGTCCAAGCCAAGCTGAACCTCGCGGATCTGGGGAATGTAGCAGTCGCTTACAGCCGTCGGGATGCCGATTTTCATGTCTTGCAGGAGCGTCTGGGTTCTAACAGCAATAGCGAAGATTTACGTGTCAATGCCAGTTTGAATTTAAACAAGTTCTTGCCCCAGTCCTGGGGCTTGAAAATTCCGATCAGCACTGCATTCTCGAACAGCATCAAACAACCAAAATATCACCCGCAGAATGAGGATATCCTGCTTACAGGAAATAATCTTGCCGATTCGATTTTAACGATTAATAACAGTGTTAATTTCAGCACCTCAGTGTCCAAAACCACTAAATCGGACCGCTGGCCGGTAAAATATACTCTTGATCGAATTAAAACCAGTTTCAGTACTAAACGCAGCACATCATCCAGTTTCCAGGTTGAGCAAAACCGGACTGAGAATTATTCAGGGAAAATATCATACTCACTTCCTTTTGGACGTGATAATTATATTTCACCGTTGAAATGGTTGGGCAACCTGCCGCTGGTCGGTTCAAAAATGGAAGAGTTTCACCTGTACTATACCCCGGCTTCATTGAATGCTAACATGAATTTCAAAGAATCATTAAGTCAAAAAACTCCTCGTGTTGGTAAAAAAACTGAAAGTTACAATCTTGGTTTAACTCGAGCTTACGGTCTTGATTATAAAGTAACTGAAAGTCTTAAATCAGTTAAATATAATCGTTCGATCGCCAGCGATATGGATGAATACCGAGCCATCGCCTGGATGGCGATCCGAGATCTTGACCCGGGTATTGTTACTAATTCCACCGAGAGTATTTCTTCCGCCTATTCGCCTGATATTTTGGCGTGGCTAAAACCCAATTTCAGTTACTCAGCGCAATATCGCTGGAATAAACCAATCACCAGCACCATTGACGGCGCCAATATTGCCACCAGTTTGAGTTTTAGTTCCAGTATGAACCTGAATATCACCAACCTAGTGGAATTTCTGTACAAACCTCCTTCTAGAAAGGTGGTCGGCCGATCCCGGGGAAAACAGGTAAAAGAACCGGATCCAGCTGAGGGTGATCAGAAAGAGAAAGATCGACCAATTCTGAAAGGAATTCATACGCTTAGCAAAAATATTAATCCAATAAATATTAGATATAATTCACGGTTGACGCGCAGCGGGAACGGTATTCAGGGAACGGTTCCAACCGGCTATAAATTTGGTTGGCTGCCGGACCATGGTCTACCACATACACCAGAGGTTGGGTCTAATATCGGTGATTGGAATCATAACCAGGACATTTCCTTTAATTCTGGTCTGAAATTAACCAAGTTGATATCGACCACCCTTAAATATTCACAAAATGTAACCTCCAAAATCGCTGGCTCCGGTAGTGAAACGCGCTCATTGAAACGGGATATGCTGCCCTACGGTGAACAATTGGATGATAAATTTCCCTTTCCCAATTGGACCCTGCGCTGGAGTGGATTACAGAAACTACCGATACTGAAAAAATTTGCCCGGTCCGTATCGCTGGAGCATAGTTTCCGGGGTTCGGAGACTCGCAACTGGCGCATGGAAACTGCTGTATCAGATCCCATGCCTCTATTCAACGTTGGTTCATTTATCGATGATTATGGTGATTTTGAACGGAATTCGAAAATTGATGCCAGTTTTGCCCCCCTACTCAGTGTTTCCATGCAGTTGAATAAAGGCATATCGACGACGACTCGTTTGAATTATACTAAATCGCTCGATCAGCAAGAAGGGGGTCAAACCTTTAAAGTAGAAAAATCCTTGAATAGCAGTGCGACCTACAATCATAAGGGTGGATTGAAGATTCCATTACCATTTTTAAAGAATGTTGAGATTCAGAATAATATTAATTTCACCCTTAATTTTGACTACAATGACAACAGTACCAAAACCAGGAATAATGTGAATGTCGATTTCACCAAACCCAATAAGATATCCAGTTGGAAAACCGGGCTGCGCATTTCGTACTCCTTTTCTTCGCGGGTAAGTGGTGGCCTGATTTATGAATACAGGGAAAGTGATCATTTTAGTACCGGGAAGAAAATAGACCGGGATTTCGGATTTGACGTGAAGATAGCAATTCAAGGTTAAATGACGTGAAAATAAACAACTACCAGCTTTTTACTTCAGCATTGCATTCCGGATACCTGGTAATCTGCGTCCTGATCGGATTTAGTGGTTGCCAACCGACTTACCCTGAATTCAATTCGGAGCGGGCATTCAGTTTTCTGGAACAACAATGCGATTTTGGTCCACGAAATCCCGGTTCAGCAGGTTATTACCAATGCCAGACTTTTTTAACCGAACAGCTAAGAGCTACAGCTGATACGGTTCTATTCCAGACTTTCAAACATACTAATCCGCTCAGTGGAGAAGAGCATACAATGACTAACCTGATCGGTCGCTACAATCCACAGGCCGAAAAGCATGTTTTGCTGGGAGCACACTGGGATACACGGCCCTGGGCCGACCGGGACCCCGATGAAAGCCAGCACCTGGAACCAATTCTGGGGGCCAACGATGGCGCGAGCGGTGTTGCTGTCCTGCTGGAGTTGGCTCAGATAATGCAGGCTCGGAAACCGGCTTTTGGAGTTGAGTTGGTTTTCTTTGATGGGGAAGACATGGGTTTGAGCGGTGATCCTCGGTCATTTGCCCGTGGTTCGCTGGCCTTTGCCAGCGATTTACCGATTCCACGACCGGATGAAGCTATTATCGTGGATATGATTGGCGATGCCGAGTTATCCATACCGGTGGAACGTTATTCGCTGGATCAAAATCCAGATCTGGTGCGCGAATTATGGGGAATTGCACGGGAATTGGGCCTGTCTGCTTTTGAGAATCGTGCAGTAGTAGCCGTTTTTGATGACCATGTTCCTTTATGGGAAGAGGCTGGAATTCCGGCGGTGGATCTGATCGATTTTTTTTATCCCAACCGCCAGCTGAATTACTGGCATACACAACAGGATTTACCTCAAAATTGTTCACCCGCCAGCCTGGGACAGGTAGGAACATTGTTAACGTATTATATTTATAAGGATTCTGGTTAAACTATGGCCGGCAATATGATGCGAAAAATTAATATACCCCAGCTAACTGCGCCGCTCGGATTGTGGTTCACCCTGCTGCTGGTACTGATTTTGGGCTGTGACCCTCCAGCCCTTCCGGAGACGGAGCCACTTGATCCACTTACCAATGTCCAATTCAATTTTCTTGATCTATCCAGCGAACTTTATTTCGCGGCAGCAGTGGCCGAAAGGTATGAAGGAGCTACCCTGGACACGGTGGGAATAGCCTGGTACGGAACAGCTTCCTCAGCAATCAATGCAGATACGGTTTATTTGAATGACGACGGTACAGATGGCGATATTCTTGCCCTGGATGGCATTTTTTCAACTAAAATTCCTAATTCATCCGCTACCCTTAATCATCCTATTTCGATTACCGATTCAGGTCTGGTCTATCTCACTTTTTTTGCTGATTATGCCGGAACCACAGTCAGTATATCCGATTCATTTCACCTGGGGAATCTACCACCTGTAATTGACAGGGCTGAAGTGGACACCAGCACAGCTTTTGTTGCCATCTGTTCAACCTGCCAAGATACGGATTTCGTTATTACCCGGCCGAACACAGGCCTGGAGCTGATTCTTGTATTCTCGGAAATCCTGGATCCCAACGGTCTGAATGATGTCAGCTGGGCTGGTTTTACCTCAATTCATGTGGGTCCCGATACCGCGATGAATAATGGCAACGTTATTTATTTGTATGACGATGGCGGTTCGAATGTCATTTACCCGCCAGACTTGACCAGTCGTGATGAAATCGAAAATGATGGAATCTACAGTTTTGCGATTCCGATATACAGTGGTAGTCAAACAAAAACGGGATTGTTTCAGTGGTCCTTCCAGGCCGGTGATCTGGCAGGTAACCGTTCCGAAATATTGATGCTGAAGGTAGCAGTCGAATGATTAAAACCGACCATAAATTAATCGTTGTACTTGCGATTATTATTTTTGCTAGCCTTCCTGGTCAGGTTGGTCTGCCCGTCGTGTACAAAATGGGATCAATATTAAATCAGCCCGATAGTACTTACTCCGGATTATCCAGCAATTCTATTTCTGATATTCGTTTGCAGAATGATACGCTGATCTGGCTAGGAACAGGCCAGGGACTGTCCTGGTTGAACAATGATTCACTTGATATTTTCACCTATTACAGCAGCGACAACCTGAGCGACGGTGTTAGCACTGATCTGCTGCCAACAGGAGGCGTCTCGGCGCTGGCGATTGATGGAGAACGTGTTGCAGCAGCAATGGCTGGTCAGAAAAGCGGTGTCTCGGCCGGAATGGGTATCGTAATTAACAATTCCAGTCGTAACGATTGGTTGTATTTTGAGCAACCAGTGGATGAGGTTGATGATACGCTAGCATCCTGGTTCGGCAGTCGTTCCTTTGAAACACTGCCGGTCACTGTCTCTGAACAGAATGTTACCTATGATGCTTCCATCGCGGGTGACTATCTCTGGATCGCGTCCTGGGCCGGTGGAATCCGTCGCTACAATTTTAGCGACGGTACCTGGGAGCGGATTCCCCTGCCGGAGGATAATGAATCCCAATTGATCACCTGCCAGGACTCGCTCTATCAAAATGGCGTTTTGAAGGATTTCTATTTAAATCCCCGGGATCCTGATTTGGGTAATCATAACCATAAAGGTTTTGCAGTTTTGGCCTATAATGATACGCTGTGGGTTGGAACGGCCAATGGGATCAATAGGGGAATTATTGATACGATAAAAGGTTGCATCGACTGGGAACATTATTTTTTTCCCCAGGATGGTCTTTCCGGCAATTGGGTAGTGGGCCTGGCCCGCCAGGATTGGAACGGCCGTCGTATTATCTGGGCGGTCACTCTCAGTACCGATGAGAATGAACAGCGTGGATTAAGTTATTCTGCAGATGACGGCATTACCTGGCACTCTACCTTGCTTGGTGAGCGTGCCTATAATGTGACCACTTATGATTCACTGGTATTTGCGGCAACTGAAAACGGTCTTTGGCGCTCGGACGATGGCCAAAACTGGGCCCTCTATAAACCAGCCCGTCAGGCCCTGTCTGAAACAAATGATATTGCTTATCTGACTGACGAAATTCTCACCAATGAAGTATATTCAGCTCTGTATGATCCCAATCGATCCGAACTGTGGATCGGAACCGGTGATGGACTGGCCATGACGGATGATTTGAACGGATTAAACTGGCGGATATTCCGGACAGAATTATCCGGCGACTTTGTTTATCCGAATCCTTTCTACAGTGGACATGATGGTGAACGCTATGCACGCTTTCATATTGATGTAAAAGAATCATATGTCGTGAAACTCGATATCTTTGATTTCGCAATGCAAAAAGTTTATACCCAACAATTTGACCGGCGGAATGATGAGCTGGGGGCTTATAAATGGAACGGTCAGGACATTAACGGTAAAATGGTGGCAAACGGGACCTATTTTATCAGATTGAATTATGATAATGCAGACCACTGGTTCAAACTGATCGTGGTGAAATAATGAATTTTCAGTTATCTTTCTCTTCAAAATATCCAACTAAGAGTGGATACTTGCGTTTTAGCTGGTTGATTTTACTCCTGATCTTTTGTTCGGCCATGGTCGCATCCGCCAGTGATTATGCGGGATATGCCGGTTCTTTTTTGCGAATCGGCAGCAGTGCCCGTTCGATTGCCATGGGCAGCGCCTTCACCGCAGAATTGGATCGTGGTTTTACCGCTTATCACAATCCGGCCGGTGTGGTTTTTCTGGACCGTAAACAAATAACCGTCCTACATCATTTTCTAGCATTGGACAGGCAGTTTTTTGCCGCCAGTTTTTCAACCGGCCTGCCACCAACTGCCGGACTGGGTCTGGCCTGGATCAGCTCCGGTGTAAAAGACATTGATGGCCGCAGTTACTCCGGCTTCCAGACCAAAACACTGTCCACCAGTAAAGATGCAATCTTTGTCACCTTCGCCAATCAAATTGCAGCTGGATTGTCAGTGGGCTTGAATTTTAAACTGCTCTTCCACCGCTTACCGGTGGACGACGACAATCTGACGGGGAAAGGAACCGGCTTTGATATCGGTGTCATGTTCCAGAGAATACCCAACCTGAATATTGCATTTAAAATTCAGGACATCAATTCCAAATATGTCTGGAATACCACGAATATTTTTAATTCAGAAGGTCAGGTCTATAACGATTACTTCCCGACTATTTTCCGCCTTGGGGGCAGCTACATTTTCAGAAAGTTTTTATTCACTGCCGATTATGGATATGTAACCGACCTGCAGGAACAGCTTAAACTTGGATCGGTAATTCGCTTTGGGGTGGAATATACTTATCGGGAACAGTATTTTTTCCGAGTTGGATACGGTAATGCCCGGCTGGCGATCGGTACAGGAATGAATTATTCATTGTGGAAGGACAAAGATGCCTACCTTGATTATGCCTTTATATACGAATTACCAATTGGAATAGCGCATGTATTTACCTATGCCTTTAATTTATAGAATTGTCCTACTGACACTGATAATATTTGAATCGCTAACTGCTATTGGCACTCAGTTTTTAACGGTGCCTCCATCCGCTCGCGAATTGGCACTTGGTAACCAGGTTGCTATGAATGTGACAACAATCGTCAATCCTGCTAGCCCACGCACGACAGGTCAGGGACCACAGCTAAACCTCACCTTGGGGCGTTGGTTGGGTGATGTCAAGGCATCTGCTGTTGAGGTAAGTTTCAGTGCCCTGTCTGGAACGGGTAATGTCGGGCTGCGTCATTTAGGACTGAATGACCTGGCCTATTATGATGAACGGCCAATGTCCCAACCTTTGGCTACTTGGGGTGCTTACGGTATAGCGCTGGACGGCGGCTGGACTGGATCGTTCGGGGCAAATGGATTTGGTCTGGCGCTGCATCTGATCCGAATACAGATGCACACTGAATCAGCCACCGGTTTTAGTCTGGACCTCGGGTTTGCCCGGCAGTTGACGCGCTCGATAAGCGTTGGTGCCGCAATGCTGAATATTGGTAAAATGAATGCTTTAATGTCCGCTTCGCCACAGCTACCCCTCCGGTTGCTGGCAGGCTTCGGAATAAAATTCTTTCATCCCCAGGTGCCAACGGAAATCGGGGTGACTGGTGAATGGTCTGCATTGCGCGAAGATTTTATCCTCAGCATTGGCAGCTCATCGACCTGGAAATTGCTGAACTGGTCATTTGGTACGCATCTATCACCTGAAGTGGTTACTGCATCCGCCGGTTTTGGAATTGCTCTGGGCCGTTATTCGATCAGTTACGGGATTCAATTTGGTTCTCAGCAGGTGGGTTTACCACAGTTGATTGACCTGGCCGTACGGCTGCCCTGATAATTCGTGGGCAAATCGAAAAAAAGCTGGAAGGATCACCTGCCCGCGATCTCACCGGCGTCTTACATACTCCTGGTAATTATAATTCTGGCGGTGATCGGTTTGTTTTTGCTATCAAGGGGGAGCCGCGGTGAACCACCCTTAAAAGAGAGGGCCAAACCGTCCGTCGTTGATAAACCGGTTGTAAAGAAAGTTATTGTACCTCCCAAAGGTAAAATTGCGATCATCATAGATGATTTCGGATATAATTACAATCAGGTTACTAGGGGATTTTTGGAGCTTGATACCAAATTTACCTATGCAATTATTCCCGGTCATGATTACAGTCAGCAATTTGCCACTGAGGCAGCCGAGCAGGGGCATGAAATCATGATTCATATGCCGATGGAATCAATGAATCAGTTGAGTGGCGAGGAAGGCTACATTCTTGAAACGGATATGACGAGTACAGAGATTGAACGGCGAGTACGAATGGCGATTGAACATATTCCGCAGGCACGGGGCATGAATAATCACCAGGGATCCAAGGCTACTCAGGATGACCGGTTAATGACAATTGTCGCTACGATCCTGAAACAATACAAAAAGTATTTTATTGACAGTCGCACCACTGCTGAGACGGTTGCTGAAACTAAAATGAAGGCAATCGGTGTCCAGGTCTCCCAGCGGAATATTTTCTTGGATAATGATTCTGATCCTGCAATGATTCGGGCGCAGATCAATAAAATGGCCGACCTGGCAGCCCGGCGCGGGCAAGCGGTAGGAATCGGTCATGGCCGGCGATCTACCCTGGAAGTACTGGTAGCTGAAATTCCTCGCCTGGAAGCGGAAGGCTTCCAGTTTGTTCATGCCTCCCGTATTGTCCGCTAATCGACAGGAATTGTGTAACTTCAACATCTGATAATATCAGATAAGGTTAAGCTTAGGTTACAAACAAGCAACTGCAACTGGAGACTGTGTAATGCCGATACTATGTAAAGTAACTCGTGGTTATTATATTGAGAGCATTCATGTGGCATATGCTGTTGTAGTAGATGGTAAAGGTAAAATTGTCTTCAGCAGTGGCGATCCAAAATATATCACCTGTATCCGTTCAGCGCTGAAGCCGTTTCAATCATCGGCCGCAATTCTGGCCGGTGCTTTCGAAGCGGCTGGATTTACCAACCAGGAAATAGCCCTGACCTGCGCCTCACACAACGGAGAAGAGATTCATGTAAAAACAGCCACTGCGATGCTTGAAAAATTGGGATATACTGTCGATAATTACGAGTGTGGTAGTCATATGCCCTATGATAAATCATCCGCTGAGCAACTAATCCGGGCCAACAAACAACCATCACCCCTGAATAATAACTGTTCCGGTAAACATGCCTGCATGTTGGCTTTGGCCAGACACCTGGAAGTAGATCCCAAGGATTATACCTTTCCGGATCACCCGGTGCAGAAGACTGTTTTAAAGCAGGTCGAACGAATCAGCGGCTTGCGTAATCTGCCGATCGGAGTTGACGGCTGTAGTTTACCCACGCCTTTTTTACCCCTGTATGCGATTGCTGTTATGTTTCAGAAATTGGCCGGTGGTGATTATCCCGAGCTGAACCTGCCATACGAAGCAATGACATCGCATCCCTACCTGGTTGCTGGTGCCAACCGATTTGATACTGATTTTATCGACGCTTTGCAGGGCCGGGCGGTAACCAAGGTTGGTGGTGAGGCTATCCGTGGTGTTGGTATCCGTCGGCCGGATGGCGAAATTTGGGGCTTAGCGGTGAAAATATTGGATGGTAATCAGCGTGCCAATCCAGTAGCCACCATGGCTGTGCTGGAACATCTGAATCTGCTCACTGACGAGGAACAGGAACAGTTGTCAAAATACAGGATTACTGAATTATTTAATCACCGAAAAATTCATATTGGCAATATCAGCGCATCAATCGAGGTTTGATTTGATCAAATGGGGTAAATTTATAATTATTGTTATACCTCTGTGCATCGCTCTGGTTACCGCCCAGAATTGTCCCCCGGATACGCTGGCAGTAAATCCACCACAGGACTACTGGTCGATTCCCAGCTGGAATTACTGGGAAGGGATAGAGGTCGTCACCTGGAATATCGAGCATTTTCCTCAAAACGACAGCTCAACAGTCAATGGTGTTGCAGAAATTATTTTAGATCAATCGGCCGATATTTATGCACTTCAGGAAATTGATGATACACTGGCATTCCAAAACCAGTTGATGCCACTTTTACCCAATTACAGCTATATCATTGGTTCCAACGGTTATTTAGCCCACCTGGCAGTAATCTATCGAAATGAAGTTTTATCAGTTACCGGTTCGACTGAATTATGGGCTGACACTGATTATTGGGATGATGGCGATCAGGATTATTATAATAATGCCCAGTATTATTTTGCCAGCCGACCGCCCTTACAGGTCGATTTTGAGTGGCAGTGTGGTAATGCCAGCTTCAATTTCAGCGTGATTGATGTGCATCTGAAATGCTGTAATGAAGGTCTTGATCGGCGGCGTATCGCAGCGATTATTTTACAGGAATATCTGACTGTCCAAGTAGCTGCCGGCGATTCCAACATCGTGGTATTGGGCGACTGGAACGACGATCTGGTGGATTTACCACCCTATGATTCATTTACCCTGCTGCTGGATGATCCGACAGTAGAATTCATTAATCTTAGCCTGGCGCAAGATCCGTCCGATTATTTTGATTCATATCCTTCCTGGCCCAGCTTTCTGGATCATATATTGATAACTGCCGGATTATTTGATGAGAATAGTGCCGGTGAAGTAACAACCTTCAGGCTGGACGATTATATTACCGATTACGGTACACTCATATCCGATCATCGGCCGGTAGGTTGGCGCTTTATGCCACCTTCAGCGCCAGATGATTCTCCGTACCGGATCGTAATTACCGAAGTAATGGCCAATCCAGCTGCGGTCAGCGACACATATGGTGAATGGTTCGAGTTTTACAATGCGGACTCGGTACAGATTGAATTATCGGCCTGGACGATCGCCGATGCCGATGGTGATTCGCACAGCGTTGATCCGGGGATCGACTTTTTTGCGATTGAACCGGGAGAATATATGGTATTCAGTCGCAACGCTGATACGCTTGTTAATGGTGGATACACGGCTGATTATGAATACGCTGATTTTATCTTGGCCAACACCAGTGATGAGATAATTCTGTTTGACAGCCAGGGGCGGCTGGTTGATGAAATCTATTATGATACTGGTTTTCCTCACAGCAGTGGGATATCCATGTATCTTAGCGATTATACGCTCGATAATAATGTTGCTATCAATTGGGTACAATCATCGCGAACTTACGGTGACGGTGACCTGGGCACACCGGGATATGGAGCAAATGACGGTCTAAGTGTGGAACCGTTAGCATTGCCGGATCAGGCGGTTCTATTCAACAATTATCCCAATCCATTTAATAATAGTACCAGAATCGAGTATCGTGTGCTCGCTGCTGCGCAGATCAAACTGGCCATCTATAATTTGGCGGGGCAGGAAGTGGCGATTCTGCAGGATGAATATCTTGTACCGGGGGAATATACGATCACCTGGAATGTGTCAAACCACGCCAGTGCCTTGTATATTTGTTCACTGATTTTCCCAAATCAAAGCTATTCAATTAAATTACTATATCTAAAATAAAAGATGGGGTGGAAAACCGAATTACTGTAAGTTCCAAAGATAGATTTATATCAATATACAGTATGAATAACGTGGAGTTAAAAATGAAAAAAATGATAACGGTTATTATTTTATCCTGTTCAGTTATTTTTGCTCAAGGCGGAGTGTTTTTCAGTGAGTATATTGAGGGCAGCAGTTATAATAAGGCTCTGGAAATTTTTAATGGTACCGGCGCAGTTATTGACTTGGACAATTACAGGATTGGACAAACCCATAATGGTGGTGGCTGGGAATACTGGCATACTTTTCCCACTGGTGCCCAGATCCAACCGGGTGATGTGTGGGTAATAGTAGATGAGGGCGCTACTTCAGATCTTCAAACTGTGGCTGATGAAAGTCTGGCGTATCCTAGTGTAATGTCTTTTAATGGTGATGATGGACGAGGACTGGAAGTTACAACTGATGGGGGCTCCACCTGGACCCTGATCGATATGATTGGAATTGTTGATGGTGGTGATCCGGGTGATGGCTGGGATGCAGCCGGTGTTTCACAGGCTACTTCTGAACATACTCTGGTTCGGAAAGCATCTGTGTTGACCGGCAATCCTGATTGGACAGCTGCGGCTGGTACAAATGCTGATGATTCAGAATGGATTGTCTATCCCCAAGACACATTTGATTATCTCGGTTATCACGAATGGAGCGGGGGCGGTGGTGGCAATATCCTGCCTCAGGCCAACGCAGGTCCGGACCAGACAGTCAACTATAGCGAAACTGTCACACTGGACGGCTCAGGAAGTGTTGATCCTGATGGGAGCCTCACAGACTATTTATGGACACAATTGTCGGGTACGTCGGTGACCATCAATAATCACACCAGTTCGATTGCTGACTTTATCGCACCGACCAGCGATGCAACGCTGGAATTTCAATTAACAGTTACCGATGACAGCAGTGCAACTGCCGTGGATACGGTAGTAGTAACTGTTCTGGATATTTCTCCGTCGGCAGTATTCATTAGTGAATACATAGAAGGTTCCAGCAACAATAAAGCTTTGGAAATCTTTAATGGTACCGATGGAGCAATTGATCTGGCCGATTTTCAATTATGGCGTATTTCAAATGGTGGCGATTGGGCTGAAGGTGCCGGCAATGGAATAATCTTATCGGGAACAATTCCGGCTGGAGGAGTGTGGGTGATCTGTAATGCTGATGCTGATGATGCAATCAAGTCAGTTTCTGATTCAGTGGGTAGTACCATTACTTATTTCAATGGTGATGATGCAGTTGGACTTGCTCAGAATTTTACCGGTAACTGGATATTAATTGACGCGGTAGGGATTGAAGGTGCCGACCCTGGTGATGGTTGGGATGTGGCTGGTATTACTAATGCCACTTTGAATCATACGCTGGTACGTAAGGCTACAGTAACCACTGGCAATACCGATTGGATAACTGCGGCCGGAACAGGTACTACCGATTCTGAATGGAGCGTATATGATGTGGATGATTTCAGTCATCTCGGAACCCATAGTGTCAATGCGAATGCTCCACTCGTTACCAGGCTGATAACCTCTCCTGTGTTTGTTACTTCAAGCGACGAGATTGAGGTCAGTGCTGATATCGTCGCGGTTGTAGGAACAATTGCTTCGGCTCAAATCTGGTACGGCATCGATGGTAATCTTTTAAATTCCGCCGATATGTTTTTGGAAAGCGGTAGCATCTGGCTGGGAATGATCCCGGCCCAGGCTGGCAATATGATCCTGGATTTCCAGGTGCGCTGTACCGATAGTGAATCAAATGTTGGTGAATCGAGCGTTCAATCAATAATGATTGCCGGAGCCATAAGCGAAATCGGTGATATTCACGCTGACCTGACTGGCTACACCGGGCAAATGGTAACCCTTCAGGGCATCGTTACAATGGGCGCCGGTGTTCTGGATGATGATAACACCCGCGTCTACCTCCAGGATGCATCAGGCCGGGGACTTAATCTATTCGATTATGATTTACTGACCAATATGGATCGTGGTGATGAATTGCTCGTTGTGGGAACAGTTAATACTTATTATTCAACTGTCCAGATGATTGATTTCAATTACGATCGTTTATCTACCGGAAATGCAATTCCGGTCACCCAGGAAGTGACTATAGCCCAGGCTAATACGGCCAATTATGAAGGTACCCTGATTAGCTTCGAGGGGTCAATTGCCGATCGCTGGGACAGCGGCGGCGGTGATAATATTAGAGTCACCGATGGTACCGACACCACTCTGGTGCGCATCTGGCATACGACCGGAATTGATACCGCACAGTTCGTTCTTGGTGCCGGCTGGTATTTTGCCGGTGTGGGCAGTCAGTTCAGCAACGAATCCCAGTTGCTGGTGGGCTACCAGGCCGACCTGGAATACCTTGCAATTGAGGAAGAAACAACGGGAATCGCCAGCGAATTTGGGCTGCTGCCGGCTTACCCGAATCCTTTCAATCCGGCTACCCGTCTTTCCTGGTATTTGGAGCAGGCGGGCGAATATGAGCTGGCGGTTTATAATATTGTCGGTCAACGAGTGGCTAGCGTGAAGCAGGGCTTCGCCAACAGTGGCTATCAATCCGTTACCTGGGATGCCGGTCAATTCGCTTCCGGGGTATATTTTGTGCAGTTGACCGCCGGCGATCAAGTTGATATCCAGAAAATTATGCTAATTAAATAATAGTTGAGCCTTATGCGCAAATTGCTTCTATTCGTAACAGGTACCGCCCTGCTATGGGCGACGCCTGATCATCTGGTTTTCTCTGAATTGGCGGTATCGCCATCTACGGGCGAATACGTGAAAATTACCAATCCTACCACAGCCGGTATCGATATATCGGATTACTATATCACCGATGCCACCGATACCACCAATGGAGAATATTACTTCAATGTCACTGTAGATAGTAATTATTGGAGCGGGTCCGGGTTTGATTTCATCGCCCGTTTTCCCAGCGGTTACCTGTTAGCCGCCGGAGCATCGATTTATTTGTCGATGGTTGACAGTGCCACATTTAATACCGAATATGGTTTTTTCCCTGATCTGACGGTTAAACAGAGTCTGCGTTCTGTTGGTACCAGTAGCACAATTGGCGGAGCATCTTTTTATCTTACTAATACCAGCGAGACGTTGATCCTTTTTAAATGGGATGGAACGGCCACCGAAGTGCAGGATGTGGATTATCTGATCTGGGGCGACCGGCAATATGCCATCGACAAAACCGGGATCGGGAATTATTCACCTGATACTCCAGTGGCTTCGCAGGTTCCGCTACCCAGCCACGCCGATGGTGAAAAACTGGTCCGCATCAGCGATGAGGGCACCGAAACCGCCAGTGGTGGTAACGGTATTACTGGTCATGATGAAACCAGCGAAAACCTGGCCGTTACCTGGGAGATCAGATCGGTCAGTAATACCAAACCGGATATCAGTAATATTGTGGCTACACCGGAAAACCCAACCACCGACGACCAGATTACTGTATCAGCCACCGTAACAGACGACGATGGTTTGGCGTCAGTAGAGCTGGTACACAATGCCGACAGCCTAAAAACTAATTTGGCTATGACAGCTAATGGTGACAATTACGCGGTCACCTTCGGCCCGATTACTACTTCCCAGACCTTTAATTTTTATGTCAGAGCTGAAGATAACACCGGTTTGCGGGATTCATCACTGATCGGAAGCCTGACCATAGGCGAACCGCCGGAAGATATCTCAATTGCTGAGATTATTACCAACATTGACGATTATGTGGGGGAGACGGTTTTGTTGGATGCAATAGTTACCGTTCCGGCCGGCATCTTATGGGACGGCCGCAGCCAGGCCTATATCCAGGATGAATCGGGGCGGGGGATCATTCTTGATAAAAGCACACCAATCGATGATTCCATGGTCCGTGGTGATTCAATTCTGGTGACTGCCGAGGTCGATCTTTACGATGGTACTACACCGCAGTTAATCAATTACACTGTCGATGTACTTAAATCCGAGGCCACCTTACCATACGCTGAGTTGAGCGTAGCACAGTTAAACACACTGGAGTATGCTTCAACCTTTGTCAAATTATGGGGAAAGATAACCGCCCGTTCGGAACCAAACCTGGCCTCCAACAACACTGGCGCTAACGTGGATATTCAGGATGAATCCGGTCAACAGACCACCGTGCGTATCTGGAATTCCACTGGTATTCTATACGATGAATTAGCCAATCTGATCAATGATGAGTTGGATTCGTTGCTGCAGATTGGTAATCTGATCGAAGTGTTCGGAATCGCCGATGATTATAACGAAAGCAGTCAGCTCGTTCCGGCTTTTGCGGAGGATATCCGTGAGAAGTTGGAAGGTATAGCCGGTGATTTCAAGACCGAGCTGACGGTGGAACCCTATCCTTTTGTCCCCCAGCTTGGTGAGCGGATAAACTACCAGTTCAGTTTTCCGAAAGATGCCCGCATTAAATTACGCGTTTTCGATATCTCCGGTCGCCATATTACAACGCTTTATGACCAGTATCGGACGGTATCATATTTAAAGGATGACAGTTTCTGGACCGGCCGTGATGAGTTGAACCGTTATGTTCCTGCCGGCACCTACATTATGCATCTGGAAGTGACCGATATTAAAACCGGTAAACTAAGTACCGATATGGCCCCGGTTGTGATTGGAGTGTACGGGAAATGAGCAATTTTATGAATCTCAAACCATTAGCCTTTTATCTTTTCATCTTTCATCTTTTATCATGTTCCCACGCCCAGGTCACCTCCGACCGTTCCTATTATGGTGCTCGGAACCTAGCCCTGGCCGGCAGTGCTGTGGCTGCCCAGATCGATGCTTGGGCCGCCTTCAACAATCCCTCAGGATTAGCATGGATCAATTCGATCAGTGGTGCCATCGGATACGACCGCGGGTTCAGCCAGGATTTCCTACCTCACAGCACTGCAGTTGCCGTCTTGCCAGTCGGTCGCTTCGGCACAGCCGGTATTTATCTGGATCGTTCCAGCGTCTCGTACAGTGGCAATACGCTGGCCAGCGAGTTGGCACTAAGTTTCTGCCACGGATTTTTCCTGCAGAAAGATGGCAATTCCACCTTGGCGCTTGGTTATAATTTGAAATATCTGAGCGTGGATTATGGCACATCGGCCGGTGTCAGTGGTGATGGCTCCGACGGGATCGACCTGGGCAAAAGCCAGACCCTGGGACTGGATGTCGGTTTTACCGCCACCCTGCGTGAGCGCCACCGGGTTGCCGCCCGCGCCTATAATTTAAATCGCCCCCAACTCGGGCAGGCTAATTATGCCGTCGATTTACCCTGGACGATTCAGGTCGGTGTGGCTTACTCGCCCTATGACCTGGTCTGGACTACTGCTGCCCTTAATCGCACTGCCGGTCATCCCACCCAGTATTCTGCGGGATTGGAATACCGGGTGCTGGATAACCTAAAACTGCTGGCTGGTGTTCAGTCCAATCCGAATCGTTTGGGTCTGGGATCGAGCATCGAAATGCTGTCATTTAATATCAGTTATGGACTTTTGACCCATCCGGTTTTACCATTGACACATCAATTCTCATTAGGCCTGGCTTTTTAATGCGCTGGTTTTTGATAATTTGTTTTAGTTCGTTTGCGCTTTTCGCACAGCCTCTAAGCCTGAATAAGGCCAGCCTGGAAGATATGGCAATCCTGCCGCTTACACCAGAGCAGGTTGATGATCTCTATATGTTCGTTACCTTCCAGGGACCGGTGACCAGTATTTATGAGCTGGATAGAATTCCTGGTTTTGATAGTGCACTACTGGAACAATTGAAACCGTTAGTCTCCCTGGAATTACCTGATCGTAAAATGTTTGCATCGCGGTTGCAGGATTCATATCGCAAAGTGGAAGACTGGACGGCCGAAGAGGGTGCCAACGAAGGATTGATCGAGCTATGGCTTGATCGCCTGGCGGAACCGATCAACGTAAACGACGCCACTTATGATGATCTGATGGCCCTCCAGAATGTCAGCCCCGTTGATGCGGTGGCCGTGCTTAAGCGCCAGCAGGAAGGATCGATCGATTATCCCCGGGCGTTGCGTGGCGCGATTGGTTTGTCGTACTGGGGCTATAGAAACATGGTTGACTTCTTCACCTATGGCGAAGATTATCCTGATCGTGGTTTTCATTTCTGGTATAATACTACTTACAAAACTTTTGCCTCCAATCAGGCTTCGGAGGAAGGTGGACGCTCCAATCAATGGTTACAACCCAGCCAGTCCCACCCCGGTGATATCTTACATAAACTGGTGGTGACGCCCGGGCAAAATTCCAAAATGGGATTATCCTATAATCGGCAGCTGGGGCAGGTAAATCATCCACTGACCTGGGAAAACCTGAAATATGCTTTCACACTTCGTGATATCGATCTGGGACCGGCCAAACTGAACCAGTTAATTATCGGTAATTATTCGGCTACGATGGGCCATGGTGTGGTGATGGAAAGTACTGATTTCTTCGCTCCCCGCCGATCCGGTTATGGCTGGAGCCGCCGGGTGGTCGGCATTTTCCCCGATTTATCCCGTAATTACCAGTCCGCTCTGAAGGGTCTGGCCGCCCAGGCCAGTTGGGGACCGGTTCTGGCCTTCGGCTTTATCTCCCGGAGCCCCCGGGATGCAGTTGTTAACGCTGATAGCACATTTTCAACCTTAATCACTCTATATCCACGAGTGAAACCCAGGGATGAGACAGGCCAACCGATTGATGTGCTGGATCGGGTTACCGAAACGACCTATGGTGGGAATTTGCGTCTGCACCTGAAACCAGGCCTGATGCTTGGTTTTTCGTCCTATGAAAGTTTATACGACCGAGTAATTGATCCACAGATTCCACGAACAGTGATTGCAACCGCTAACGAAGGCCGGTTCCTTACTTCGATCGGCAATACCGCCGATACTGAGATCGCCGCTATGTACGCTTCCGAAGCAGAATCGCCAATTTGGGATGACGCTCGCTCCCTGCGTCGGGTAATCGGTTTTGATTTTACCACCGTAATTAAAAACCTGGCTTTGCAGGGTGAGTATGGAATTCTGGATAAAAATGGAATCGTTGGGGATTTTACCGGTGATCCCCGAGCTCTTTTCTTGAGTGGTTATCTGCAATTCAACAGTTTCAGTTTCCTGGTGGTTTATCGCGATTACGATCTGGATTTCGATAATCCCTATCAACGTTCATTTTCCAATTACCAGCGCTATAAAGGGACGATCTTCGAGGATAATTTTTACCTGGTTTCGCCGCAATTCTCCCAGCTTTACGATGGTGCCGCCCAGCCCCAGGCTGAAAGGGGTGTCTATGTGTACAGTCGTTACCAATTCCACCGCCAGTTTGTATTTTCTGCGGATTTTGATACCTGGACCCGGGTGGCCGACAATGCCCGTTATTTCCGTACCGTGGCCCGACTGCAGTATCGCCCGGCCTTCAATTATCGTATATACATCCGCCAGAAATGGCAGATGCGCGCGGCTTATAATCAATACGATCCGTCCTCCTTTTATTCCCGTGAGACAATTATCAGGGCTCTGCTACGGCTATCGCGGTATGACAATATCAGTCTGATATTTACCAGGTCATACGTTGATTTCACCAACCGGCGTCGACTGACATTTGATCCTGAGACTGGTCGTAGTCCGGCCTGGGTTGGTTCCAGTGGCTCACCGAGCGAAGGGGTGGGCTTCAATTTCACTCATAATTTTAATGATCGCATGAAAATTCTGGGCCAGGCAATGATCTATAATGGCTTTATCTGGAATTTCGAGGATACTGATTTCCGGGTATTTGAGTCGACAACTGATGCTTTGCGCTGGTGGGTTACCCTGTTCAGCCGACTGGGGAATAATTGGGCGGTGCGTATCAAGTGGACCACCGAAACTGGAGTGCCAATCAGTAATTATGCCTATCCTCCATCAACCGGCTCTTCCAATGTCCGCTATCTTGATAACAGTACTGTGGGTCGGATGGAAAACTCCGATATTAGAATTCAGGTTGATTATGCTTTTTAATCAAAAAATATTTCTGTCAAAGATAATACAGAGAAGAACATGAAAATTCATCTACGCAATATTTCTTGCCTTATGGGCATGATCTTGCTGTTAGTCGTCGTACTTCCCGCTCAATCCTATTTCGGGTTGCTGTTCCCGCCGGGCCATGAAATCACATCTACCAAATCATTGGCAATGGGAATGACCGGTGCTGCCAGCGAAATCGATTATGCTAATTTATTTACCAATCCGGCACTGATAACAGCAGGAGAAGGAAGTTTTCTATTCACAGTTGATGGTAACCTGCGTCGCCACGAAGAACAGCGTTCCTATCCGGTTTACGATATGTTTGACGATGTGGTCGCTGATAATATCTATGTTTCCAATCGGCACTGGTACTCTGATATCAATGCTGGACTGGTGATGCGCTTACCGTTGGGTTTGACTGCTGGCTTTGCCCGTACCACTTTCTGGGATTTGAACTACGATTATCTGGAGGAAGTCCGGGGCAGTTTACCAGCCGGTAACTACAACCGTGATCCCCTGGCCGGTTACCACGAAATCCACAATAGCGGCAGAATTTTCAGTAACAGTTTGGGTGTTGGTTATGAATTATGGGCTGGATTAAAATTGGGATTTGCCGCCCACCTGCTGACTGCTGGTGAGATTTCTAACCAGGTTGGTGTCCAGGTAATTCTGGCCGATGATGCTCTGGCAGCTCCCTTTGACACCACTGTTTATTCCGAAATCGAGTTAGACGATACACCGATCAGATTTTCTGCTGGAATAGCTGTCCAACCTTATCCAGGTCTGCAAATTGGTATCAATTATAACTCTGATGTTTCATTAACGCTGACCGGCTTTAACCTGGTACCGGAAATTCAGGAACGAACGTTATTACCGGATTATGTCGCACCGGACACTACCACCAATTTGGAAATTTCACTACCGTCCGCTTTTTCGATAGGAGTGGAAGCGCATTTATCAAACCCAATTGCTACCAAAGCTGTTTTCGAAATTCATAACAAGGATTGGTCGTCATACAAAATGGAATACTATCCGGCACAGGACACTCTGCTGGCATTACCGCATAATTTTTCTGATGCCTGGGAAATTCATGCCGGAGTCGAGCATATTTTATTTGATACTATGCCGTTTCGGTTTGGTATCATTTATACGCAATCTCCTCTCGGGGACGAATTCGAAGCCACCCATATTACCGTAGGTGGTGGTTATAAAATAGGACCAGTCTACCTGGATGCGGCAGCCATTTTCGGTTCGATTGGTTATAATTTCGAGGATCTTTTTGTCGGGGTCGATCAGCCATTACCCGATTATCTGGAAATGGTTGAGGAATCACAGACCAGGGTAAATATTTCGGTCAGCGTCCCATTTTAAGTATGACTCGAATAGTGAAATTCACAAAACTAATATTCCTCTTACCACTGCTGATGGAACTCGTTTTTGCCGGTAGCGCCAGTCGTTTACACCTGCTGTTCACTAATGATATCCACGGTTCGCTGCACCAGTTACCGGCCAGTTTTATGAATCCGGAGTTTGGTCCTCAGCTGACCGGCGGTGCCGGTGCCTTTGCTTATGTTAACCAGGTTCGTAAACAGGCCGAAACACAGGGTGATCAAGTTCTGTTACTGGATGGCGGTAATTTTTTTCAGGGAACACCGCTTGGTTCCCACGATAATGGACAAACTATCATCCGTTGGATGAATATGATGGGTTATGACGCCCTGACCCCGGGACTCGAGGATTTTGATCACGGCGTGGCCAATCTCGAGATATTATCCGGTACCGCCGATTTTCCTTTTCTATCAGCGAATATTTATGATACTACCGATCAACAACCAGATTGGCTGAGACCATATTTTATTAAAAATGCCGGTAGCGTACAGGTGGCTATCGTTGGTTTATCCTCGGCCTCGTTACCGCAGCAGACTCTTCCGGCCAATACCGCCGGTCTGAGGTTCAGACCGGATATTGAAACCGCCAGGATACTGGTTGAGGAGGTTCGATCCCTGGGAGCCGATATCGTGATTATGCTGGCATATATGGGTATTCCATACGACCGGGAGGAAGTGTTTGAGGAATTTTTGATCCAGATCGAGCAAGGAGAAGAAAGCGATCGGGAAATTGCTGAACATGATGCTATGGCACTGGCGCATTTGGTTTCCGGCATCGATGTCATTGTTACCGGAGGGATCTCCAAAGGTTATAACGATCCCTGGGAAGACCCGTTGACCCACACACTGGTGGTTCAGAATTATGGTAATCTCACCGGTATCGGCCATTTAATTTTAACAATCGATGATCGGACCAAACGCATCCGTGGTTATGAATATCCCACCGATCGGGGAATGATGGTTTCATTGTTGCAGGATGACATCTGGCCCGATCCTGATATGGCTCAGCAGATCGATGATTGGTTTGGCGCAGCAATCGACAACAGCCGACCGGAATACAATCAAGTTATTGACCAGTTGCGACCGGGTAATTGTAGCCAAAGTACCGCTACCCTACCTGCACTGGATGAATTTGACGTACCGGTCTATGGCGCGCCGGACCGGCTGGAAGTGGTTACCTGGAACCTGGAATGGTTCCCGGCGGCTTCTGACACCACTTTGCGTTCGGTTGCGGAAATTATTTCCGACTGGCAGGTCGATATCGTTGCGTTTCAGGAAATCAAGAATATCGGCCAGTTTGCCCGTATGATGAAAATGTTACCCAATCATGATTTCGTACTCAGTGAATTGTCATCATTTATGGACCAGGCGATTGTTTATCGTAAAGATGCCATAACCTACCTGGGACGCCGTGAACCATTCTCAGAGAATGACTATTATTATGCCGGCCGGCCGCCGCTGATGGTCGATTTTTACTGGCAGTGCGGTGAGGTCGGACTGGAATTTTCACTGCTTGATATGCATTTGAAATGCTGTGGCGATGGCCTGTACCGGCGGCAGGAATCAATGAAACAATTGCACGGTTTATTGAATGAATATCTGGCTACCGGTTTCGATAATCTAATCGTGGTAGGCGACTGGAACGATGATCTGGCGGATAAAGGTCTTGAACAATCCTTCACTGTATTTTTAGATGATCCGGACAATTACCGGTTTGCAACAGCCGAGATTTACCGTGACCCGGACCAGGCATCCTATCCATCGTGGCCTAGTTTCCTGGATCACATTCTATACGCCCGGGGTTTTTTCGATGAGCATGACGCCGGGGGTAAGGTGCAGACCCTAAAACCGGAAGATTATGTTGGTGGCTGGGAGGTCTATGAGGAAACTTTATCAGATCACCGGCCGGTACTGTGGTCGATCCCTGTAAAAAATTGAGTTTATGAAATATTTTTATTTAGCTCTGGTTGGCACATTGCTGATTATTTCCGGTTGTGGTAAACCGGTAACCAATTCCACGAATAGTGATCCAACGGATTACGGTCTTTCCGGACTGAGTTTTGGTGCCGACAGTACTTTTGAAGTAATGACCTGGAATTTGGAGCATTTTGCCAAAGCTGGTTTGACAACCGTTGACTATGCCGCTCAGATTATTTTTTACCTCGATATTGACGTGGTTGGTCTTCAGGAGATTGAGGATAGCGGATATTTTACTGGATTGGTGGAGGAACTGAATATTCTTGATTCGTCTGCTTGTTGGGCCGGATATCGTTCGAATGAAGCTGCTTATAATCTCAATATAGCCTTCGTATATAATTCATGCAATGTGTCGCTGAATAGTGTATTTGAGATCCAAACCAATAACTCGAATGCTTTTCCCCGACCACCATTAATCATTGATTTCAACTTTGATAGGCAGCGATTTCGAGTTATTAATAATCATCTGAAATGTTGTGGAAATGGAACGTTAGAGAACGACGATTGGGATGAAGAAGTCCGCCGGCAATCGGCCAGTCTGCTATTAGAGGATTATATCAGCAATACTTTGAATGGACAGAATGTGATTATTATTGGTGACTACAACGATGAAATTGACGAACCGGAGGCTCAAAATGTATTCTGGAATTTTATTTCTCAGTCCGATAGCTTTAAATTTATCGATATGGATATTGCAAATGGCTCATCAACAGATTTTTCCTATCCCGGCTGGCCCAGCCATATTGATCACATCTTGATTACAGCCGAACTGTTCGATGAAGCAGCCAATAGCGGTTCAGTGGTCAGGACGATCCGGATTGATGATTATTTGGATAACGGCTGGGCTGAATATGATGAAAATATCAGTGACCACCGGCCGGTAGCCTGGAAATTCCGGCCATGAAACGAGCATTATTTCTCATAATTGGTCTCGGAACACTCTGTTTCGGTCAAGTTAATCGAATTGCCTATTTCAAGTATTTTCAGACCGAACATGATTTTATCGCTGATAATACCCTTAGAATCCCGGCCCGGATCGGTGTAGCTCACCTGGAGGTGGCCTATGGTGAAAATGATCAACCGGTCCTGGTAACAAATTATAGCAAATTAGGGCTTCCCAGGAGCTACGAACTTCATTCCTACGATAACACGAAACGTCTGACCCGGAGGGCGTGGCTGGACAGCCTTAAAACAGTGGTAAGAGTTATCTGGTATGGTGAAGATGAAGCCTGGAGCGAGGTCTTCCGGGATTATGCCATCGATCCGACCAAGCATTTATCTTTTCAGGGTCAGAACAGCCAGTTCACATTTGCGGCGAGCGGTCGCATCGGTATGGTTGCTTTTCGTACCGTGGATGGTTTTGACTACGGCCGGATCCGGTTTAAATATGATCAGCAAAACCGCCTGATTGAGGAGGCCTGGATCACGTTGCCGGATTACCAGACAGTACGTAAATACGTATATCAATGGGTGGCAGAACCGGTCGGTCTGCACCTGCGGGAATATGACCGGAATCAGCAACTGGTCAGTCATGTGACTCTGGAACAGGCGCCGGCCGATCAACTGTATAAGGTACCACCACCGCGGATTGGAAATATTCTGGATGAAGTCGACCTGGTTCTGGAAGAGATATCAATCCACAAGACGCAGCTTCCTTATCCGGCTCTGATTCCCAAATCGGAATGGGACCGGCTGGTTCTTAAAAGCGGAGAGGAACTCCAGATTCACTATATCGGGATGAGCGGTTCGGTGGTACGATTCCAACAGTCCGGTGAACTGGATGAATTAGCCCTGCCCCTGGAGCGGGTACAAGTGATCATCTCACGCTATGGTGAGCGGATTTACCCCTGACCAGGGCAAATTTCATCAGACTTGCTTTTCCCTGAATAGTCGAATTAAATTGAACTTAATCGTTTTCCTGTAATTAACCGGATGGGATAAGAAATGCAATCCAATCAGCATTTTAAACATAGCGTTCTCATAATAATATTTTTATCCTGGATCAGCATCGGCCTGGCCCAGGAGCTGTCCTATCCACCGCCGGTTAATCTGATCACCATTCCCACCGCCGGGACCCTGGTTCGAGGCAGTTTTGCCGTTGATATGCGCCTTCAAAAGAATGGTAGCCTGACTGCGGGTCTGTCCGCTGGCTTGACTGACCGATTCATGTTTGGCATCTCTTATGGCGCCAGCCAGTTGATCGGCGACCAGGAGCCAACAGCCTATCCTCGTCCGGAAGCCAATCTGAAATACCGTTTGATCGATGAAACCACCTCCCTGCCTGGACTGGCTATCGGGCTGGATACCCAGGGCTTTGGTCAATATTACTCGGTAGATACCCTGAAACGTTATGATATCAAGGCCTATGGTTTTTATACTGCTGTCAGCAAAAACTGGCAATTCGTTTTGGGGAATGCCGGACTGCACGGTGGAATGAATTATAATTTTACCGAAACAACCGATGGTGACGAGGATGTTAATTTGTTTGTCGGTGCTGATATGGAGCTGAATCCCGAATTTTCTATTTTAATGGAATATAATGCTGCCTTGAATGATAATGACAAAGACCTCGAATCTTTGGCACTGAATACGGACGGTTACTTGAACGCAGCCCTGCGCTGGACTTTCGTGGAACATCTGCATATCGAACTGGAATTCAATAATCTGTTATTCGATAAAGATAAAGTCGACTACTTTAATCGGGAGTTGAAGATTACTTACATTGAATACTTTTAGGAGATGGATAAAATGAAAAAACTAATCATTTTGCTTATGATTCTTTCCGTGGGATTAATAGCTCAGGATTTTGACAGCCTGATAGTTCAGGCTGATGCTCAGCATGAATTGGATGCCTATGATGCTGTCTTCAAATTATTGAAAGAAGCAGAAGCGCTTGATGGGGAAAATTATGACGTTGTCTGGCGACTGGCGCGGGCACACTTCGATTTTTCCGATAACAGCAGTGATGAAGAAGTCATAAATAAAAATTTATATGCCGGCTTCGAATATGCAGAAAAAGCTCTGAAACTTGGTGGCGACCGAGCTGAATCCCATAAATGGTACGGTATCCTGATCGGTCGTGTTGGTGAAGTCGAAGGTACGGAACAGAAGATCAAGAATTCCTATCCGATGGCAGAGCATACCAAGAAAGCGATCGAACTTGATCCTGAGGATGCCGGTAATTATCATGTGATGGGACGCTGGCATTTCGCACTAGCAGATCTGAGTTGGTTTGAGCGTACCATAGCCAGCATTGTCTATGCCACACCGCCGGAAGCCAGCTTCGAAGAGGCTCGTGGATATTTCAAACAGGCTATTGTCAAGGATCCGGAGGATATCCGCAATTATCTCTGGCTGGGCAAATCGCTGGAAGAACTGGATGACGAAGATGGGGCAGCTCAGGCCTATAAGCAGGCATTGGGAATCGAGGCCAGTTCGGAAAGTGATAAAATGCTGCAGAAGGAGGCTAAGGAGCTACTGGAAGATATTTAAACCTGATTTAACAATTTAATCCGGGTGCCATCCCTGCAGGGATGGCATCTTTTTTTCTAGGACCATTTCACTTGTAAATCGAAATTCAGTAAAATCCAAGTGATCAATTAAGACATATTAATGCAAGATAAACACCTGGAAGAAATTAAAATCAGTTCGGAGACCGTTTTCAAGGGACGTCTGCTGGATATTCGTCTTGATCAGGTCAGACTTCCCGATGGGACTACCTCCACCCGGGAATATACCATTCACCCCGGGGCTGTCGCCTTGATTCCGGTTTTAGCGGATGGTCGGATAATGCTTATCCGTCAGTACCGGTATGCCATTAAGAAAGTCATGATTGAGCTGCCAGCCGGCAAACTGGACCCCGGCGAAGATTATCTGATTACAGCCAATCGTGAAATGGCCGAAGAGATTGGCTACCAAGCCGGCCGTTTTACATTACTGGGAGAGATTGATCCCTGTGTCGGATACAGTGATGAGCATATGTGGGTCTGCCTGGCAGAGGAGTTGACTAAAACCGGAGAGAATCCTGATGCCGATGAATTTATTGATTTACTTCCAGTCACTCTTGAAGAAGCAGTTACAATGGCTACGGATGGTAGAATCACCGATGTCAAAACAATTATCGGTGTTCTTTGGGCTGAGCGTTATTTTGAGCGATCTACTGAACGCGTGTCTGGTACTTCAGAATAACGGATGATTTAATCTGACAAAGTATTATGGCTTTCCTGACTGAAAATGCTGCCCTTGGTAAACTGAATACTTTTCAGGTAGCAGCGAATTGTCGCTACCTGGCGGAGATTGGATCGATAGCAGACCTACAAGTCACCATTGAGCATTCAAATTTCTCTGCTAATAATTACCTGGTGCTGGGCGGTGGCAGCAATATTCTTTTCAGCGGAGATTATCCTGGCTGGCTGTTAAGAATGGCAATTGCTGGAATAACAGTTGTAGACGAAGACGATACTAGGGTACTGGTAAAGACAGGAGCAGCTGTAAATTGGAACACGCTGGTTGAGACGG
Organism: uncultured bacterium; assembly: GCA_964439935.1. Lineage (GTDB taxonomy): Bacteria > Fidelibacterota > Marinisomatia > Marinisomatales > TCS56 > JABMQW01. Next base: position 277,328 of record CAYTPW010000001.1, read on the forward strand.
CCGTTTCCTCCGGTTGGTTTGGAATTGAGAATCTGGCCTTGATTCCGGGTACGGTTGGCGCCGCTCCGATTCAGAATATTGGCGCTTATGGTGTGGAATTTTCAACGGTGATGGATTCACTGACTGCATTTAATATGCGAACCGGCAAATCGGTGATTTTCTACCCCGACGATTGCAATTTTGGTTACCGCCAAAGCCGGTTTAAAGAGGTGAATGATTTCATTGTAACTGATGTTACTCTCAGATTATCCAAACGGCCGGTTTTACAAACCACTTATGGTGAGATTGAACAGCGGTTAGCTGCGGCTGGAATAGAATCTCCAACACCAGTGGACATTAAAACAATCGTAACCGAAATACGCCAGGCCCGGCTTCCTAACCCGGCTATTCTGGGGAACGCTGGCAGCTTCTTTAAAAATCCAGTGCTTCCCAAAGCAATTGTTAATGGTTTACAGGCTGAATATCCAACACTACCGGTTTACCCGGCTGATCTGACAAATCTGAAAATATCGGCGGCCTGGTTGATCGAGCAGTGCGGATGGAAAGGTAGGCGGATAAACAACTGCGGTGTCTATGCCAGGCATGCTTTAATACTGGTAAATTATGGTGGTGCTACGGGTAAGGAAATTTTAAAACTGGCTCAAGAGATAAATATGTCAGTTAATGAGAAATTTGGCGTTCAACTGGAGCCGGAAGTACTTATTGTTGATTACTGAACCGGATTGACAGTATCGATTTATATAATTTATCAGAGCAACTCTTCCAGGATTTCCGCCACTGCCCGGACAAACCCGGGGCATAACTGATTAAAGACATCCGCTGCCTGGGCAGCCTCATAGCCGCGTGTAGTGGCGATATCATAACCCACCAATTCACTGCAGACAGTGGTGTGGAAAAGATCTTCCATTTTAGTTGTTAATCGCTTGATCTTGGCATAGATCACTTCCTCGGCACAGGAGTCGTCTGGAGTTATTGACCCGTGTTTCAAGCCAATTGCCATTATTGCTCCGGTAACTGCCCCGCAGGTTTTTCCCTGTCGTGCCATACCACCACCAAATCCGGAAGCCAGTTTTAAGGCTGTTTCAACCGGTAAATCCATTTCAGAGGCATATGTGCTCAGGATTGCCTGGGAGCAGTAATATCCATCCTGAAAGCAGGTAACAGCCTGCTCAATCCGTTCTGTTTTCGCTGGTCGCAGGTCACTCTTTCCCATTATGCATCCTCAGTTTCAATCATTTAATTCTGGTGGGTGTTAAGACAAATCGTTTTCTGGAGTTCAAATCCAATCGAAATTTAATTATGGTGTTGTTATAATCACTAAATCTAGATTCAGGTAGAATGAATTTTAACCTGACACGGGAGATCAAGACGATTGCGAAAGGACTTGGTTTTCAGAAAATAGGAATTGCTCCAGCTGGTCCTCTGCCTGAAGCCCAACAATGTTTAAAAGAATGGTTACGGTCCGGAATGGCCGCTTCAATGGATTGGATTGGCCGACGACAAGAGGAACGGGGAAATATCCATACTTATTTCCCAGGAGCCCGCTCGCTGGTTGCGGTCGGTATGAATTATTACACTGGTTTGAGCCGGGATATTCTGGCAGCCGATCTGAATTTCAGCAATTATGCCTGGGGTGATGATTATCATTTGATAATCAAGGATCGGCTGTTCGAACTGCTGAAACAGGTCCGCAATCGAGTAAGTGAAGCCAATGGCATTGTTTGCGTTGACACTTCTCCGGTATTGGAAAAGGTCTGGGCACAACGAGCCGGACTGGGCTGGCAGGGCAAGCATACCAATCTGATCAGTCGGGATTACGGCAGCTGGTTATTTCTGGGAGAATTGATCCTTGATATTGAGCTGGAGTATGACCAGCCGTTTTCCGTCGATCTATGCGGAACCTGCTCCGCCTGCATCGACGCCTGTCCGACTAAAGCGTTGGAGCCCTACCAGCTGGATGCCCGGAAATGTATTTCATATCTGACAATTGAACATCGGGGTGATCTGCCAGCGCAGGCTGCCGATAAATTGAATGGCTGGATTTATGGCTGTGATATTTGCCAGGAAGTCTGCCCTTGGAACCAGAAATTTGCCAGGGAATCAACAGAAATTGCGTTTCAGGCACGTGAAGAATTGAGAACCTATACCAATGCTGATTGGGCGTGTTTGGACGAAGAAGATTTTCAGAGGTTATTTAAAAATTCGCCAGTTAAGCGAACCAAGCATTCAGGATTAATGCGCAATATTGAATGTAATTCTTGAATAAAATGTATTAATCATACTGGTGATCAATAAAATCATTGATTGCCTGCCAGTACTCTGAAAAGGCGCTGATATCATTGTGGTCGGCATCAGGAATGGTTACTATCTCCTGTGGTCCGCCCCAGGTCTCGATCAGGCTGAGTGATCGTTCGGCTGGCACTATCCTGTCATTTCCACCGATGATTGCCAGCATCGGGATATTTAATTCTGGTGTATGCTTTATTGAATCAAATCGGTGTTTTAATAAGAGATTGATCGGAAATAGCGGATAATGCTCTTTTGCCAGATTCACCATACTGTCGAAAGGGGTAACCAGAATCAGGGCCTTTACATCGCGGTTGGCTGCCAGGTGAACCGCGATTGCTGATCCCAGGCTGCGCCCGATCAAGATGATGTTATCTGGAGTATATCCATATTCGTTGATCATTGAATCATAGATTGTTAGAGCATCCGACGAGAGATTTTCGGCTGTTGGTTGTCCGGTGCTGGTGCCATAGCCCCGGTAATTGATAAACAGTAAGGATCCGGAATTGTATTTATTTATATCGTGCAGATTTCCAGAGATTTCTTCGGCATTTCCACCGAAATAGATTAGCAGTGGATCACCGCGCTGAATGAGCCAACCCCGCAAGGTGACATCGGTGATTGATAAGCTGATAGACGCATTATCATAGCGTTCAATGATGAATCGGTTATGGGACGGGATTTTTGCCGGGAAATAAATAAACGCATCCTGTTTAAGATAAAGATACCCCAGGATTAAAAGATAAGAACCGGCTAGAAGAATCACTATATTCAGTAGTATTTTCATTTGTATTGACAATTGAATATCAATTACAAAATTAATATTGAAAATAACGATTGTCTATAAGATTGGTAGTGCAAAACCATTTTATACCACTTTTATACAAAATCACGTACATGCCTGCAGCTAAAATTGGAGTTTATGAAAATAAGCCAATAATTTTTCGAAAAATATTTCCTTCCGACCTATTTTTAATATCGATAAATAGAACATCATTAATATTTTGACGCGCATGGATTCAAATTTAAGTAAATATCCTGATTACATTATTTGCCATTATGCTGAAATTGGCATTAAAGGTAAAAATCGTAATTATTTTGAACGCAAGTTGCAGGACAATGTTAAGCAGGCTATCAGGAGTATCGAATTGGGATTATTGGAAAAATCAAAACTAGTCCAAGGACGCCTGCTGCTTAAATTATCCGATTCCGGCATCGAGCAGCAAGAGAATATATTAGCAGCTTTGAGCCGCGTATTCGGGATTGCCTATTATATGCCGGCCTATCTGGTGGAAGCAGATCTGGATGCAATCCAAGTGGCGACACTGGAATTGCTAAACCGTAGCAAATTTGAAACCTTTCGGATCACCACTAGAAAAACAGACCGTAATTTCCCTTTCTCTGCACACCGGATGAATGAATTGGTTGGAGCTCATATTGTTGAGCATATGGGCAGCACGGTTAAACTAAAAAACCCGGACCTGAATTGCCGAATTGATCTGTTCTATCAATCAGCTTTTTTATATGTCGATCGGCAGGAGGGAGCCGGTGGCTTGCCCGTGGGTGTTTCGGGTCGGGTGGCATTAATGCTCTCAGGAGGCATTGATTCGCCGGTGGCCGGGTATTACGCCCTCAAGCGTGGTGTCAATTTGATTGCCATTCATTTTCATTCTCTGCCTTACACCACCGAAACCGCCTTGGAGAAAGTCCGCGAGTTGGTGGGAAAACTGAATGTTTATCAGCCCAAAATTCAATTGTATCTAATAGCGCTGACACCAATCCAGCAGGAGATTCTAACCAAAACGGACGAGAAATACCGGGTGATCCTGTACCGTCGTTTCATGTTCAGGATCGCTGAAAAATTAGCACTACAGAATCATGCACAGGCCCTGATCACCGGTGAATCCCTGGGACAGGTGGCATCACAGACTGTCGAGAATATGGCGGTAATTGAAGAAACAGTAAAAATACCAGTACTGCGCCCTTTGATTGGGATGGATAAGAAAGAAATAATATCCATGGCGGAAAAAATCGACACCTATGCAATTTCAATCCAGCCACATGTCGATTGTTGTACCTTATTTGTACCCAAACATCCTGCAACCAAAGCCAAATTGATTGACGTGCAAAAATGTGAGCAGGAACTGGACGTAGAAGGCTTGGTCACGCAGGCAGTTAATGAATCAGAAATGGAAATAATCCCCGTTAGGCAGGTGAAATAATTTTCCATGTACGGTTTACCGGTCCACCAATTTTCTACTGCGATTACAACTGATCAGATGCGGGAGGTTGATCGGCTGAAGATTGAAGAATTTGCTATCAGCCTGCCGCAAATGATGGAGAATGCCGGTCGTCATCTGGCCGATCTGGCCTGGAGGATGGTCAAAGCTGAAGCCGGACAACCGGCTGAGCCGAAGATCATTATTGTCTGCGGGATGGGTAATAATGGTGGTGGTGGATTAGTGGCAGCCCGCTACTTGTTAAATTGGGGCGCGGCAGTTGGTGTCTGCCTGGCCGGTGATCCAAAGCGTTTGTCGCCGATATTGGCTGAACGGTGGAAAACATTTAGCATGTTAGATGCGACAATAATTAATCTTAATGACTCCAACCTTTCAGATCTGTTGGCTGGCAGTGAGCTGATTATTGATGCTATCATAGGTTATGGAGGAAGGGGTAATCCTCGCGGATCAGCCGGTGAATTGATAAAGGCTATTAATTCTTCTGGTAGACCGCTACTCTCACTGGACGCACCATCGGGATTGGATACAACTAGTGGTTTTCCCGGTGATCCAACAGTTGCGGCATCAGTTATCCTGACACTCGCTTTACCAAAAACCGGTCTGATCCAGTCTGAATCCCAGGCATTTACAGGAAACCTGTTTATAGCCGATATCGGAGTACCCAAATTGATATATCAGCAGTTGAATATTCATAATCCAATCAATTTTGATAATCACGCGATCATCGAGATCCAGCAGCAATAAGCAACTTATTTGTACTGATTTATAAGAGGACATGCCTGTCCGGTATTTGTTCATTCACATATATTAAGTTTGTAAATTCACATCAATTGAATTAAACACAGTATACAGATTGCGGATTGTGCAGGATAATTAAAATGACTGAAAATCATAAATGTGAACATCTGGACCAGCAAGTGATGGATAATATCAAGAAGTATATAGCCGATTATCCCGAATTGGATCAAGCCGCACAAACTTTTGCAATGCTTGGTGATTCCAGCCGCTTACGGATTCTATATACTCTGTCACAGACCGGACAATGTTGTGTTTATCATCTGGCTGAAATTATGGGGATGGGTGTGTCGGCTGTTTCACACCATCTGCGCAAATTAAGGGATCGGCGGCTGGTGGTAAATCAGCGTGACGGGCTGAATATCTATTATTCGATCTCTAAAAGTGACGAGGCTAAAAGCGCCTGCAAAATGGCAAAACAGATTCTGAAGGTAAAATAAAGCCCGATTTAGAAACAGTAAATGTTGTATAGAATCGCCCGCTATCCGGCGGGCGTTTCAATTATTCTGATTGTTACATTAATTCCCATAAACATTTTTCTGTCGGTTTATGTGTTTGGACCTGTCTTTTATTGTAACATTGTCTGATTCAACAACTGCACTGTGACAACTACTGCAGGATGTGTTGACGACATGACCAGTTGGTGCCAACTCATGACAGTCACCGCAAACCACGCTTGTGTTAGAGCTCCATTCTAAAGTTAAGTTGCTTCCAATGATAGTCGTATCGGGATCATAAGCCCATTGGTATGAGCTTTCGGACTCATAAAATATGAAATTACCATGGCAGTAAATATCTGAGCAGGAGCCACTGCCACTATCCCAGACCGGTGTAACCCGGCCACTATCAGTTGCCATTTCACCGAAAGTGATTTCAGCGGTCAGATCAGTATCGAAATGACCGGCTGAATTAACAGATGTGGGAACCAGATGACATTCATTACAGTCAATCGGATTTGTAAAGGTGGTATCTGTTAAATGTACAGTGTGCGCACCAACGGAGAAGGAACTGGAATCGCTGTTCCCGCTAAGGTCATAGGGCGGAGCGCCGGTACTATTATCCAGACCGCCATGGCAGGAGATACAGCTAAAATCGGGCGAGTCATTCCACGCGGGTGTACCGATTCCGTGGCAACCTACACCAGAGCAGGTTTCACTACCCCCATCGTAAACACCGGCAATTTCAGTGGCCATTGTTACATCGGCAACCAGATTTACATGGTCAGTCATTGAGGTCGAATTAATGGTGTAGCCGTCGTGACAGTAACTACAGTCCAGACTGAGATCAACAGCGTGGACAACATGAGCGCCAGTGGTTGGTGGCAGAGCATGGCAATCACCACAGAGGATGTTATCGGTCCAGGATACGGACTGATTGCTATGGCAGTAAACCGCGCTGCAGGATCCGCTGGCGTATACACCAGCATAGGTTGTATCAATTACTACATCATTCGTCAGATTGATGTGAATGCTGTCGGTTACTGTTTCACTGGCAGCTGAATAGCCGGTATGACAGATATTACAATCATATTCCTGATCAGTGACGTGAACAATATGGGCGCCGCTGGTTGGCGGAACAGCATGACAATCACCGCAGTTCATTTCCGCCCCGATCCAGGAGACGGTCGTGTTACTGTGGCAGGCTACATCGCTACAGGATTGGGACTGGCTGTCATAAGTGCCGCCAATCTGTGCAGCAAGGGCTACATCATTCATCAGATTGATGTGATCAGCATCAGAAACAGTTTCATTGATTGCCGAAAAGCCGCTATGACAGATATTACAATCATTTTCCTGATCGGTAACATGGATAATATGGGCGCCCGTAGCGGGTGGTAGTGCGTGACAATCACCGCAGTCCAATTCCTCACCGGTCCATGAAATGGTGGTATTGCCATGGCAGGCTACATTGGTACAGGATTGGGACTGGCTGTCATAAACACCACCATATTGTGGATCGATAGCCATATCGACAGTCAAGTCCACATGAGTAGTAGCAGAATAGCTGTGACAGGTTCCGCAGGAATATTCCTGATCTGTAACGTGGGTGGCGTGTGCCCCGGTTGTCGGTGGCAGGTTATGGCAGCTGCCACAGGCGGCCTGATCTTCTAGATTCCAATTGGGCTCAAAATCGCCATGGCAATAGACGTTTGAACAAGTTTCGGCAGAATGTGAATAGGCAGCATTGTCCCCATAATCTGTGCTCACATTAACGTTGACTGTACCATTAACATGTGTGCTATCCGCGGCACCTGAATCTAGCACTGGATTATAGCCGGAATGGCAGTCACTACAACCAAGGCCATGATCCGTTACATGCTTATCATGAGCGCCGACCAACGGTGGTTGTCCATGACAGCTGGTACATTGACGATCGCTTCCGGAGCTGTTGGTCCAGACCGGGTTTCCGGTCCCATGGCAATATACATTAGCACAAGTCCCATTGGTTGGGTCGTACGCAGGTATTGTATCAGCGTTCAGTGCGATTCCGCTGAAATTTATTTTATTGGACTCATCAAGGTGACCGGGAGTAAAAACAGAATCTGGAATGGTATGGCAGACGCCACAATCGACCGCCAGTCCCAGGTTATGAATGGCATTAATATGGCTGAGATGGGCGCCAACGGTTGAAGAATCGCTGGACGAATTATTCCTGACATCCAAGAAAACGGAGATTGTGCCATAACTATGACAATTGTCGCAAGTATAAATTCCGGCGCTACCGGTATGGCAGTAGGATGTCTGGCAGCCCTCGATTAAGCCACTGCCCTGATTGAGATTGGTGCCATGACATTTCTGGCATTCACTGAAATCCCAATCGTTTTCCCAGAATATTCTTCCATGATAATTCAGCGAGCTGGAATTGATCCATTCCATCAGAGCCGGATGTCCACTTTGGCCGCCTTCATGGCAAGTGTAACATGAAACTTCACTGTCACCACCTTTATAATCTGAACCATGGCATTCCGCACAGGATTCAATGCCGCTAGCAACAATTTTTAAGGCATGAAAATTTTCACTGGAGGATTCAGTCCAGCCTTTGGGGTGGGGGGACGGCTTAGCTTCTTCGGCACATCCCCAAAGCCCTAAAAAAGTGGTGGTTAAGATAGATAACCAGCAAATTACAATCTGCGATTTGTGAGATTTATCCCTATCCATGCTTATCCTACTGATCAAGAAATTTAAAAAACGATTATCCAGTCATCATTATAAATTAATATGGTTTACAATTTTTCTCGCCGATAAATATTGGAGTCTGACCAACAAAAAAGGGGAGCAAAAAGCTCCCCTTTAATTTACACTTGATGTGCAAAGTTTACTTCAACAGAATCATCTTCTTGGTTTGTGTGAAACTATTGGCGCTGATGGTATAGAAATATACCCCTGTAGGCAGGTTTTCAGCTGAGAAGTTGATACTGTGGACACCAACATCCATATTCCTGTTAACCAGTTCATGAACTACCTGACCAACTGAGTTAATTACAGTAATGTTGACCAAACCAGCTTCCGGCAGACTGAAACTGATTGTCGTGACCGGGTTGAATGGATTGGGGTAATTCTGAGCCAGGTTGTATTCAATGGGCATCGTGCCATCTACAACAGACAGAACCTCGGCAGTTACACCAGGTGAAACATCGCCTTCATTACCATTGAAATCAACAGCAGCGATTGTGTAAGTGTAAGAACCCAGATCCAGACTCGTGTCAGTGTAATTAAGATCAGCGGTTGTGGCAATCTCAACACCATCCCGATACAGGATGTAGTAATTAACATCCGGGGCCGGTGAAGCATCCCACTCAAGATCGACTGAATAGTTGTCAATCGCGGAAGCCATGACATTACCTGGAGCCCCTGGAATCAGATTGTCGATAGAGAATCCTTCGCCAGGCATTGAAGCATTGATATCACCCGATTCGTGCAGGGCAACAACAATGAATTCAGTCCAAGCAGTGTCGGTACCAACCAGGTTAAACAGAGTCGGAACGACCATTGCATAACGCGGAGCGCCTTCTGCTGTAACTTCGCCAACAGTGGTGAAGCCGGGGTTGGTGCCGAAGTCATCATACCGCTTAACGATATAGGTTTCGACTGGATCGGGGGAAACTCCATCATTGAAGAATCTATCCCATACCAGACGTACAGCATAACCTTGATCGTTTGGCACATCTTCAATTGCCACGATGTCACCTTCAATTGCGCCATTCAACATTGCTTGAATGGAAACCTTAAGCAAGGCTACTGTGAAAGCTGGATTGTGAATACCATAACTATGATCATAGTAAACCATTTCATAGTTGTAAGCAGCTTTCAACTCCACGAGCGTCCATGTATCATCCACATCATCGTGGGGATCATAAGCATCGTGGCCATCTGCTGCTGGTAGCAGGGCTGCCAATTGATCCATCAGGCCATGAACTTCATCTTGCAGACCTAAGGCATCACCATCACCATCGAGGTCGGCATCACCATTCAGATAATATTTTTTATCTGCAAAGGATTCACCAATATCACCATGGCAGCTCTCGCAAGCTTCCACATGATCTGCTTCATCCCAGGTCATTGAGAATGAGTGTGCACCCCAACCGGGGATAGCACCATCGTCACCAATGTGTACTTCAGCCATATGGCAATCAGCACAGGCATTTTCAGTATCAGCCAAATGCGGAGATGAAGGTAAATTAACACCGAAATCGACTACGTTAGTACCAACCAGCATGTCGGCTTGTGGAACATAATGCGGTCCATAGTGTCCGTGTGGCGCATCGGAATAGGAGTTGGCCTCACGGCGGCTCTGGTGACAGTTCATACAAAGAGCACCAGTGCCGGCACCCATTACTTCTTCGCCATTTGATAGAGTTGCTGTAACCAAACGAACCTGATGTTCATTCGTTACATCATGAGGATCATGGCAAACGGCACAGGTAATATCTGCGCTGGGTTGGGGGGTAATATCTTCACCATTGGCAAACTGAATGAACTGATAACCGTTGTGGCAACCTTGGCAGGTTGTGCGTCCACCACCAGGATATCCAGGCACACTAGCATGGCCTGCTCCATCCCATTGATCCGGGAAGAAATGATGCGTTCCTGAATCATGGCACCAAGCACAGTTTTTTGAATCCAAAGTGTTAGCCATTACGCCAGCGGCACCTAGATGCTCGCTGCCGGGTCCATGGCAATTTTCACACTGGATATTTGCACGTGCGAATGCTTCAGGGTAGTCGGTTGCGAGTTCGTCATAAAGCCCATCGTAGAAATGTCCATCGGTGGAGCTATAATCGTCTACCAGCGTTGCTGAATCGGGATAAACGAAATCGAAATCGTCAAACCCATCGTTCGCAGCACCATCCTGGCCAACAACATGGCAACCAACACAATAGGAACCGTAATGACTGCTGAGGGTACCATTGAAGGCACGCACCAACATGTCACTGTGGCCGGTTTCCAGCCATTCTGTTACCTTCCCAGAGTGACATTGTGCACAAGATACTGTTCCGCCCTCATACCCGAGAAAGGTACCGGCGTGAATAACCAGATCTGTAGAGAATGTATCACTCACAAAAGTAACTGTATAGGCACCAACGAGGTCTGGTGTGAAGGCTACAAATTGGGTCGATGTATCAGCTTCAACTGCCGCACTAAGCGTAGCAGTAAAGCCGGTAGGACCATCAAGTGACCAATTAGCGGCACCATCCAAAGCCAGACCACCGAGGTGGCCCATGATGTAAACTTCTGTCCCAATACCAACATTTGACAAGCCGTTATAGGCACCGTCAAACAAATCTTCCGTGTCAGCTGAAGCTTCACGTGGTGATACACCATATGGAGTTACAGCTAACTCTTGGCTGAATGAGATTGAGACAAGACAGCACATCAGTAGTATTTTTATAACCGTCTTCATCATTTGAGTGTCTTCCTTTTTTTCTTTTTGATGATCATCAAATCGGAGTACAGGAGTAATTTATCATGTATTATTTTTATATGGAATAGTAATTTAGCATTTACTGAATTATTTTTGCGTAATTGAGACTGTATATCATATTAAAAATAATGATATAACGCTAAGTCATTGTACAAGATAAGATTATAAAAAATAGAATTTTTAGTCCATTTTTCGACCCCTGGGTCGAGTTTGATATTGATGTTATCCCGATCACAAATTTGGTTGATTAATTGGAGTATTTTCCCCGGAATAGACAATTATACCAATCTGAGTGGGATTTTAGAAACTTAATTTGGTAACAATATAAAATACCCTTCGTGATCGAAGGGTATTGATGGTACGCCAGGGAGGGCTCGAACCCCCGACCAATTGATTAAGAGTCAACTGCTCTACCAACTGAGCTACTGGCGCAAAAGTGCTCGAAATGAGCGTGCCGAAATTATTCCTGATTTCCGCAATTCACAAATCAATAACAGGCAATTTAGATTAGGAAAAAGGCGCGATTAATCACGCCTTATCAATTATATTTTTAAAAGATATGATTACTTGATTTCTTCGAACATTTCGGCTGGTGCTACGGCGGTAGTATCCGGTTCCGGCGGTTTGGGTATCTCACCCCAGTAATTAGGAGTTGTGTTCAAGTGGTAGATCACATTGGTGCTGGTGAGAAAAACCTCATTTTCACCGGCATACCTGAAATTATTGTGAGACCAGTCCGCTTTGGAACGGCCGAAATAATAATCACCCAGTACTTTTTCGCCACTGTCGAATAATTGCAGACGAATTCCCAGTGAATCATCCACGGAATAGAGGTTCCATTTTTCCGGGTTTTTGGAAACCATCGTTTCATGCTCGGTTGTCAGAACGCTGTTAAACAGATTGTCCAGCCGGGGTTGACGGACGACCAGTGAGTCGTGTCCTTCAATATTCCAGAAACCACTCAGTTTGATGAGCGTTATTGATTCACCGGTTTTACTGATCGTGAAGCGAGCGATCTTTTCTGTATTGCCGTCAAAAATAACTTTGGAACTGGTAGTATAGCGATCCTGTAAATGATTGTTGAGTAACAGGGCAGCACTGATTACTACCACAATTATAATGATATTTCGTAGATTCTTACCCATATATTTCCTCGATCGAATTAGCCCGCTTTCCTTCCATTTTCCAGCGCAATACACCCAGACCGATAATCAGTAGAGAGGGCAGCAGGATGTTAATCCATTTCAGTCGGGCGCGTCGCCCATCTTCCAGCTCATTTAAGGGACGGGTAGTAATTTCACGGGAGCGCAGTAACATCAACTCGCTATCACCCAGCATATAATCGACCGCATTATGGACGAAAATATAATTTTCCGGAACTGCTGCACCTGCATCATCAGAGAAGAACTGGGAATCGCTGATCAACAGAAACTGTCCGACCCCCCCGGTTTCGGGGGAGGTAACGGTCGTCAGGGCGGCAACCATTTTTCCCGGTTCAATTAACTGGTTAAAGGCCGGATTCTGCATTGGTGACAGGTTGAAATAACCCTGCATGCTACCGGAACGACCTGATGTGAACAATAAAGGCTGGACCGGCTGGCTGGCCAGGGTATCGGCATCAATTTCACTGGGGAAAATTATCCGGACCTGTTCCAGGCTTTTAACGATTGGGTGATCACCAAATTCCCGTACCAGTGGGAAAAAGGGATAATCCATGGCTGTATTCATTCGGAAGAAACCACGGTTTTGCATCACCGAAACTTGTCCGCTGCGTTTGTCCAGGACCAGATTATCCTTGATGCTTAACCCGGCACTGTTGACAAAATCAAAGATATTGGATTGAATCGCCGTACCTTGCTGACTCTGGAGATCTGCATTTACGCGACCCTGGGCCAGAAATAGATTTCCACCGCGGCTGAGGAATTGAATTAACCGGTTAAGCTCATCGTCATTTACTGAATCTGTTACCCCATTCACCAGCAGCAGGTTCATATCGGGTGCTATATCCTGGTTCAGTTGGACTGGCCGGACAGTGTAGGATTCCTGTAAAACCTGGGTGATATTATCATTCTTAGGATTTTGGCCGCTGAAAGTTGCAAAACCAACCGTCCGCTTATTCTTATCTACCAGTTTTTTTATCTTGGTGGTGATCTCATATTCCAATCCGGTGGTGGTCTGAATTATTGGAATCACCTCCCGTTTATCCTCATACAGCAGGACCAGCCCCATATGGACTTTTTTGATTTCCAGTTTATCATTTTCGATTACTTGCAACTGGACCGGCATGATGCCGTATTTCTGGGCTTCCTGCTCCAGTTTTTCATCATCATCCGGCATATAGAATTCGAAGCGGATGTTACCATCGGAAAAAGCAGCATATTCTTCCAGGATATCCTGCAGGTAGCGGCGATTATTGGCATATTCACCGGGTAAATTTTCTGAGAAATAGACCTTCATCGTCAAAATATCATCTGTTTTGTCGACCACCGATTTACTAGAAGGCGACAGGGAATACATTCCGTTATCGGTGAAATCCAGGCGGAAGAACCAATTGCGGGAAATCAGGTTGATTAATATCAGTGCTACAACGGCAATGACGACATAGGTGATAAAACTTTTTTTATTATTTACCTGTAACATCGTCTACCTCCATTTCCGCATTTCAAGGATCCGGACCGTCGTCAGTAGAAAGAGTGCGATCATCGATCCGAAATAGATCAGATTACGGGAATCGATAACGCCCCGGGATATATTCGATAAATGGTAATCCACACTGATAAACTGGATCAACCCGCCTAATCCGGCCGGCATGAAAACCAGCAGTTTATCCAGCAGGAAAAAGACCAGTACAATCGTAATGGCGATGATAAATGCCACTACCTGATTGTCGGTCAGACTGCTGGTAAAAGTACCGATAGCGGCGTAGAAGCCGCCCACCAGAATCAGGCCAATATAGCCGCACAGGATAGCGCCAAAATCAATATTTGTTCCTACCGACAGCAGAGTAAAGAAATGAACCAGCGTGAAACCAAGACCGATGATCACCAGGGTAGTGGCTGCAAAGAATTTTCCCAGGACGAATTCAACATCCTGGATTGGCAGAGTGGATATAATTTCCATCGTTCCACTGTTGCTTTCTTTAGCAATCAAACTCATCGTGACCGCCGGTATGAAGAACAGGTAGATCAAAGGCACCACGCTGAACAGGGTACGCAGGTCGGATTGGTTGATCAGAAAGAAGGTATTGGTAAAGAAATAGCCGCTGAAGATGGCGAACAGAACCAGGAAGATATAAGCCATCGGGCTGTTGAAGTATGATTTCAGTTCTTTCAGAAACAGGATTTTTATGTTACGCATCTCCGCCTCCTTCCACCGTCAGCATCCGGAAGATATCTTCCAGCTGAGCCCTGGAAGCGCTCATCTCCAGCAGGGTCCATTTGGATTTGACCGCATGCTTGAAAATGGCTTCCCGGGGATCGGCATCCTTCCCGTATTCCAGATCGAGTGTGGTGCAGTCGCCTTCCTTCACTGAACTGATGATCTTGGCTTCCGGTGCCGCATCCGGCAGGCTTTTCAAACTGGCTGCGGTCGTATTCTTTGCCACCAGTGTCAGCCGGGTCTGCCCCCGGAAGCTGGCCATTAATTCCTGGCTGGTTCCATTGGCGATGATTTTTCCTTCGTGGATGATTGCGATCCGGTCCACTGTTGCTTCAATCTCCTGGAGGATGTGACTGGAAATGATGACCAGTTTTTCCTTGCCCAGTTCTTTGATCAATTCACGGATTTCAACGATCTGATTCGGATCCAGGCCACTGACCGGCTCGTCCATGATTAAAATTTGTGGATCATGGAGAATGGCAGTGGCCAGACCGATCCGCTGGCGGTAACCTTTGGAGCATTCTGCCACAGTTCTATGCAGTATCCCCGATAGGCCGCATTGTTCTATCACCTTGGTTAAGGCATTGCGGAATTTTTTACCTTCGATCTCGCGAATCTGGGCGGTGAATTCCAGTAAATCGAATACTCGCATATCCAGGTAGAGCGGATTCAATTCGGCCAGATATCCGATCTGCTTGCGGATTTCCAGGGAATGTTCGGCAATATTCAGATCATTTACATAAACATTTCCCGCGGTTGGTGAGAGATAGCCGGTGATAATCTTAAGGGTCGTGGTCTTAC
Organism: uncultured bacterium; assembly: GCA_964439935.1. GTDB lineage: Bacteria > Fidelibacterota > Marinisomatia > Marinisomatales > TCS56 > JABMQW01. The sequence continues at coordinate 292,750 of CAYTPW010000001.1, forward strand.
CGGCGCCATTGGCACCGAGAAAGCCCAGGATTTCACCATCTTTAACTTCGAAATTGATTGAGCGCACAGCTTTAACGTCGCCGTAATGCTTAACCAGGTTTTCCACACGAATCACTTCAATAGCTCCCTTTGTTGTATATGTATTTGATGTTATTGATTAAAATTTCGAAAAATTACAGATGCGAATTTTACAGTTTCTGTTGTTAGTTGGCAACTTAGATTTTCTCTACTCATTTTTATCAATGTGGATCAGTCGATTTAGTTCCCGGTAAAAAAGATAGTACTATCCTGTATTGAAATCAGAATTAATCGTTCGACTGTGAATACCTGAAATATAGGCTTAGATTCCCCGCTAATTCTACCGCTAGAAATGTGACTCGTTATCGCAAATCATATCTTTTTCTACTTCTGGGTCTGTGGATCGTTTTAATCGGTCAACTGCTCCGGCAATTCTATTTTGCCCAGTCGGGGCAAACCGTTTACCTCTCACTGGCCACCGGTCTACAGGAATTACCCAGTGAAATGGAATGGATGAATATCCTGCTGAATGGAAAGAAGATCGGCTATTCCTACACCTCGATCCGTAATGATTTACCACGCGGCTACGTTATTGAAAGCATGATTGATTTCAATACCATCATCGCCGGTACAGCGGTTCAGGTGATGACTTCCTCGTTAGCGGAAGTGGATACGAATTTCCATTATCGCAATTTTAACTGGAAAGTACGGTCAGGATTGTATAATACCCAGCTCAAAGGAGAGATCATTGCCGGAACCGCCTATATCCAACGAATTGAATCCGGTGATACAATGCACCTGGAGTACCCGGTTCCCCAGGCAATTTATCCATCCCAGGCGGTTAAACATTTACTGGCCCAGCGGGGAATTGAAAATGGCGAACAATTAATCTTACCGGTCTTCGAACCAATGTCCCAGGAAACGATCGATCTGGTGATCACGCATGAGGGATCGGCTGATTTGACCATCGATAGCGTAACCCATCGCTTGAACCAGATCAAGATCATGTATAATGATTTACCAACCTTCCTGTGGTTGGACGATAACGGTATTACCTATCGGGAGGAAGGAATGCTGGGGCTGGTACTGGATCGTACCACGGTCGAGGGTGCCCTGGAAGATAATGTCGGTTTTTCTGAGTTTGATCTGGTGGACTTCTATGCCGTACCGGTGGTAGGGGTGCTTAATAATCCACGGCAGATTAACGAACTGATCCTGGAAATTCAGGGTCTGCCGGAGCAATCGGTTGATGATTCAACCGGTTTGTTGGTCCGGCTGTCTACTGAACCGGAGCTGAACGCTAAAATTGATATTACTCCCTATCTGTCTGCCAATGTGCTGATCCAATCCCGGAACGACCGGATCGTGAATCTGGCACGGCAGTTGGTGGGAGGCACAACCGACAAAAATCTCCAGGTCAAGCTGCTGGTTGACTGGGTGTATGGCTACCTTCACAAAGTACCGGTTGCTAACCTGGCTTCAGCGGTTGAGATTTTAAACCAGGGAGTAGGGGATTGCAGCGAGCATACAACCCTGTTCACTTCTTTGGCTCGCAGCCTGGAATTGCCAACGCGGATTAATATGGGGCTGGTATATCTAAATGGCCGTTTTCTGTACCATGCCTGGCCTTCTGTACTAATCGATCAGCATTGGCTGACTGTCGATCCGACTTTTGGCCAGTTACCGGCTGATGCCACCCATCTGCCGTTGCTTGAAGGTGATTTCACGAACCTGGCCGAATTATTACCGATCCTGGGCCAGATAAAAATTATAATCAGGGAATACAAATAATTAAATAAGTGAATTTGTTAAAATGATACGAATCGAGCAATTATCTAAATCCTACGACAAAACGGTTGCTGTAGATCAGCTGACCATTGACATTCCGGCCGGACAGCTGTTTGGCTTTCTGGGACCGAACGGCGCCGGTAAGACAACCACCCTGAAAATGGCAGCCGGTCTGCTGCGTCCCGATACCGGTCGGGTCAGGATTGATGGGATCGACATTCAACTGGAGCCGGAAAAAGCGAAGCTGAATATTGGTTATATCCCTGATACACCATATCTGTACGATAAATTGACCGGCTATGAATTTCTGCAGTTTATCGGGATGTTGTACGATAATTCTGATGCTGAATTACAGGCGGGAATTGAGCAGTACCAGCAGATTTTCGGATTCGCGGACTGGATCAACGACCGGGTTGAAACCTATTCCCACGGTATGCGCCAGAAAGTGGTTTTTACCTCTGCTTTTATTCATAATCCCCGGGTGCTGATCGTTGATGAGCCGATGGTGGGACTCGATCCGGGCAGCATTCGCATGGTGAAGGAATTACTGGTTGAAAAATGTCGTGCCGGTATGACTGTGTTCATGTCGACCCACACCTTGGAAATAGCCCAGGAGATCTGTCAGCGGGTTGGAATTATCAATCGTGGTGAGCTGATTGCCACCGGTTCAGTAGACGATCTGCGTCAGGCAGCGGACAGTGATGGAAATTTAGAGGAAGTTTTCCTGACATTAGTATCCGAGGAAAACGAAGAGCAGTAATATGTCACACCGTTTATTCCGGACCTATTTCAGGCTGCGCTGGAAAATAATTAAAAACTCGATCGGAGCGCAATCCTGGCGGCGCTGGACCGAAATATCAGTTTCGCTGGTAATCCTGCTGGGCGTCGAATGGGGTGGTTTTCTGCTTTTCCACAAAGCATTCGGCTTTCTGAATGCGCAGGGTGAGATCGGTCAGATCATACTCGACCGCTTATTCTATATGGGCTGGTCGGTGATCTTTCTGCTGCTGATAATTTCGAATATAATAACCGCGTTTTCCACCCTTTACCGGTCGCCGGAAGTTAGATTCCTGTTGACAACCCGTTTGGCTTATACCGATATCTTCAAATTGAAATATATTGACAACGTGGTTTTCAGCTCTTGGGCGATCGCAATCCTGGGACTGCCGCTGATCCTGGCTTATGGTGCGATCCGCGGCATCAGTGGTTTAGCGCTGCTTTTAATATCGATTATCGGGCTGTTGCCGATGATGTTGATCGCCGGTGCCCTGGCCCTGATCCTGACGGTAATGCTGGTACGCCTGTCGGCCTATATCAAATTGAGAACCAGTTTCATACTGGTGGGATTCCTGTTGCTCGGACTGGCCCTGCTCTACCGCCAGTTTAACCAGGCAGAGATGGTCGTCGCCGGCGATGTTTCCAATCTGCGCTACCTCGGTCGTTATCTGGGTAATTTAAGCCGGATTCCATTCCCGGTGGCTCCCAGCTACTGGTTCAGCGAACAGTTCCGGACGATAATCGAAGGGGACCTGACCGGACTGGCATTTTACAGCGGTTTATTACTGACCACAACGCTGGTGCTGCGGGAGGCCATGCTGGGCCTGGCTGGGCGGTTCTATTACCAGGGCTGGCAGCTGATCCATTCGCACCGGCGAATCATCACTTCCCGAAATAAACCAGGAACAATACTATTTATTACCCGGAAATGGGGAAAATCAGGCAGTCAGGCTCTGTATATCAAGGACCTGGCCCAGTTTATCCGCACCCCCCAGCAGTGGATCCAGTTTCTGATGTTTCTGCTGATGATAATGATCTATATCGTCAACCTTTCCCGGATTCAATATAATCTCCAGACTGCTGACGAATTCTGGCACCGCCTGGTGTTTATCCTAAATTTCGGCTTCAGTGGTTTTATCCTGGCCAGCCTGATAACCCGATTTGTATTTCCCCTGATCAGTATCGAAGGGCAGAATCGCTGGGTACTGTTGTCGGCTCCGGTGTCGGTGGGGCAGATACTGCGCCAGAAATTCTGGCTGTCGGTGAGTATTTTCTTTATCCTGGCTGAGGGAGTAGCATTGATATCGGGATTATTGCTGGATCAAAATAGTACCTTGATTCTGATCTCGTCCCTGATGCTGCTGATGATGAGCGTCACCCTGACCAGCCTGTCGCTGGGGCTGGGGGCAATTTTCCCCCAGTATCATGAGACCAACCCGATGCGAATCGTGTCCGGTCTGGGCGGAATTATTGCAATCCTGATGAGTTTGTTCTACCTGGGATTGATGGTGCTGGCCATGTTTGGATTGCTCGGTTTTTATCTGAGTGGTAATTATAATCTGTTGTTCTGGGGTCTGGTAGCCACAATTGTGGTCGCCAACGTTGTTGTTAATTACCTGCCTCTGCGCTGGGGGTACCGGTCGCTGTTACGCAGTTTCTATTGATTGGCTTGAATTATGGCTAAATAAATACTGTATGGAACCTTTCAGGTTTTAGAAAATACCTGGAATATTGCTGTTTGCATTTTAGCTATCTTTTGAGTTTTCGGAACAATATCCTTTGTACTGTGTAGAAATCCACTCGTATCTTACCGACCGGTAAGTAAGTTGGAATTATGGAAAAGAAATTAAATAACAAAAAGATCATTTTCCGGGAAGCGGCCCGGCTCTTTTCAGAAAAGGGTTATGAACGGACTTCGATGCGGGCGATTGCCGAAGCGGCGGGTGTTTCTAAACCGGCGATCTATTATTATTTTCCGAACAAAGATGCATTATTTGAGGAGATGCTGGCAGCAGCCCAGGAGCAAATTCAGGAAACGCTGGAAAAGATCCAGAGTTCTACTTTGGGAACCATAGAGAAGTTGACTGATATAGCGGTCAGCCGGTTTGCCATGTATCAGGAACATCCGGAGTTGTCCAAATTTCTAACCGACATGGCGGTTTGGAATATCAAGAAAAAAATAATGCTGAACTTTTTAAAAAAACACCAGGGATTCCACACCGTTGTATCGGATATTATGACGGAGGGTATTGAACCCGGTCTGTTTCGATCGGATCTTGATCCCGCCGTGGCAGCAACAATGTTTCTGGGTGGGTTGAATATGTATATGGTGACCCATATTAAAACAGGTGAAGGTGAAATGACCCCCGCCAAAGCACGGGAATTTGTGACAATTATTATTGATGGCATTAAATCCGGTCAATGATGAGTACTAACAATTTCGGAGTTAATCGATTTATGCAAAAAAATAGAATTATGCTATTCTTAATTGTATTATTGGCCGGCACAATTTTCCTGCCCGCTCAAGTCCTGGAGCTGACGCTGGACAAAGCCCGGGAGCTGGCTCTAACTAATAATCCCCAGATCAAGCTGGCCAGCGAAGCGGTAAAAAAATCGGATGCCCGGGTGATTGAAGCACGGTCCGGTTTACTGCCGACCTTCAACGCATTTTCGAGTTATCAGCGGGCCTGGGATCTGCAAACCAGTGTGATTCCCAATTTTCTGAAGGATACATTCGTACAGATGAATGTGCCCGGTGCCGATGACCTGCCGGACAATCTGGAGATGGCATTCGGTTTGGAAAACACATTATTATACGGATTTCAGTTTTCACAGCCGATCTATGTTGGCGGTGCCGTCTGGAACGGCTACCAGATATCCCAAAGTGCCCGGAATATTACCAAATCACAATTGCAGACCACCCGCCAGGCGATCCTCATGGAAGTGACTAACGCTTTCAATGGTGTTTTATTCGCCCGTTCGGTCATGGGTGTGATGCAGCAGAGCGTGGCCGCGGCTGAGCAGAATCTGGAGCAGGTCCGAAAATTCCGAGCCACCGGTAAAGCGTCCGATTTTGATGTTCTTCGGGCAGAAGTGCAATTAGCGAATTATATGCCACAACTGGTTTCAGCCGAGAATGGTGCCCATCTGGCGGTATCGAACCTGCTGCGTTTGATAGGACTGGGGAATGATGATCTGGTTATTATCTCAGAGGAATTGACCTATGTTCCCAGCGAGCATTCCGATCAGGATTTCCAGAATCTGGTACAACTGGCTCTGGAAATCCGCCCGGAGGTAGCCATGCTGGTAGAACAGCGCACAATTGCCCAGAAACAATTATCACTGGCGCGGGCTTCGCTGATGCCCAGCCTGGTTTTCGGGACATCCTACCAGTATCAGGGCCAGCGTGCTGACCTTGATTTCACTGGTGATGATTTTTACAAATCTTTCAATTCATCCCTGTCATTGAGCGTTCCCATTTTCAGCGGGCTGGGTAACAATGCCCGGATTCAGCAGGCAAAAATTGGAATGAATGAAACAGTCTATCAGGAAGAAGCGCTGATCCAGGGTATCAAACTGGAGGTGGAAGGTGCCTTTTACACGATGAAGGAGGCCGAGCAGAATGTGGCCACCCAATCCAAGGTAATTGCTTCTGCGGAAGAGGCCCTGCGCCTGGTTAATTTGCGCTACGCCGAGGGCGCCAGTACTCAATTGGAAGTTATGAATGCCGAAGTCGCTCTGAACCAGGCCCGGCTGAATTATCAGCGCACCTTATTTGAATATAATACGGCTCTGACCGCCCTAAAAAAAGCATTGAATCAGTTGTAGGAGAAACTAATGAAACGTATTCTTACGATCAGTATTTTTATCAGCATGGCACTCGGCCTGTGGGGCTGCGGCCAAAAAGAAACTGTCCAGGAAGAGGAGATCATCCGCGTGCCGGTGGAGTTGTCCACTGTGGAGCGGGGTGGGATTGAAAGCACAATCCAGTTTTTCGGTAACGTAGCTGCTGACCAGGAAATTCGGGTGTATTCCATGATCCCCAATCAAATTCTTGCTATCAAAGTCGATGTTGGCGATACAGTTCAGGCCGGTGATTTATTAGCTCAGATCGATACCGAGAAAATCCATCAGGCCGTTAGTCAGGCCGAAGCGGGTCTGGAATCAGCCCAGGCTCAATTCATATCAGTCGACGCAGAATTTAAGAGAATTAAGAAACTCTATGAAGACAGCGCTCTCAGCCAGTCCCAGTATGAGGCAGTAAAAGCCCAGCGCGATGCCGCCCGTTCAGGCGTCAAACAAGTCAAGGCAGCTCTTTCCGTTGCCAAAAGCCAGCTTGCTGATACGAGGATCACAGCGCCGATTTCCGGTATCGTTTCGGAACGGAATTTTGAGGTAGGCGATATGGCGCCCCCGCAAATCCCCTTGTTCAATGTCGTCAAAATGGATCCGGTCCTGGTCCAGGTTAACATAATTGAACGGCATATCGATATTGTAAAACCCGGCCAATCGGCCTGGATCACCGTTTCCGGTTACCCGGATACAGTATTCCAGGGCTTGATAACACGAGTCAATCCGACCCTGAATCCCATGACCCGCACCGCCAAAGCTGAAATCGAAGTATCCAACGCCGATCTGCTGCTGCGCCCGGGAATGTTCGCCGATGTAAGTGTTGTTATTGAAGAAAAAACAGCCGTTCCGGTCATTCCCAAATACGCAATCATCGAGCGAACCTCACTGAATTATGAGGAAGGCCAGTTGACCACCAATAAAGTAAAAATTAATCGTCATGTTTTTGTGGTTGAAGACAGTGTGGCTCTCAGGCGGGATATCAGTATCGGCATCGAGGATCGAATTAATGTGGAAATTGTCAGCGGTCTGCAGGGCGGTGAACAAATTGTGGTCATCGGCCAGCATAATTTATCTGACTCGAGCCAGGTCGCGATAATCAGGGAATCGGAATAGCAAGCGGATGAGGATGTCAATATGATTATTTCAAAGATAGCCATTCGGCGGGGCGTGACCTTTACGATGCTGTATCTGATTGCGATCGGATTCGGGTTATTTGGTCTGTCCAGTCTGAAAATGGATCTCTATCCTAATATTACTTTTCCGGTGATCGGTATTATCACCCAGTACGAAGGCGTTGGTCCGGAAGATATCGAAAATGTCCTGACCCGTCCCCTTGAACAAACAGTCATTTCAGTGGAAAATGTCAATAAAATAACCTCCCAGTCCAATGTGGGTACATCGATCATCATCATGGAATTCAAATGGGGCTCTGATATGGATCAGGCTGAAATTGATGTTCGAAATATGATCGACTTTGTGCGTGATTATCTGCCTGCAGAAGCATCGGAACCGATCACTTTTGCCTTCAATCCTTCCATGCAACCAATCCAGTATCTGACGGTCAGTTCTGACCGCTTGGGCATGGCTGAACTGCGTCGAGTGGTGGAAGAGCAGATTACTCCCCGGTTGGAGCGGATAGATGGCGTCGCTTTTGCCGGTATCCAGGGGGGACTGGAACGTCAGATAAAAGTGCTGGTCAATCCCCACGAGCTGGCCGCCCAGGGTTTATCTCTGCAGCAACTGATCCAGGTCCTGCGGCTGGAAAACCTGCAGATACCAGGCGGATTGATCGATGAGCAGATGAAGGAATTTGCTGTCAAGACTTACGGTGAATTTACCAGCGTTGGGCAGATTGAGAATACGGTTGTCGGTAATAAAGCCGGCATTCCGGTCTATCTGAAAAATGTGGCACAGGTCGTTGATGGATTCAAAGAACAGCGGGAAGTAATCCGCAATAATGATAAATCAGCTCTGATGATTTTCGTTCAGAAACAGGCTGACGCCAATACGGTCCAGACCAGCCGGGCAGTGAATGAAGCATTACCGGGCATTCTGACCAAGGCCGGACAGGGCGTTGAAGTATCGATGTTAATCGATTTTGCCGATTTTATCACCCGTTCGCTCAATAATCTCAGTACTACTGCCATGCAGGCCTTTTTTATGGTCTTCCTGGTGCTATTGTTCTTCCTGCGAAATATCCGCAGTTCGTTGATCGTGGCCATATCGATTCCGGTATCGATCATCGTTACTTTCTTTGTGATGGATCAGGGTGGCCTGACGCTGAATGTGATCTCAATGGCCGGTTTGGCTCTGGCAATCGGTATGCTGGTCGATAATGCAATTGTTGTCTTGGAGAATATCTTCCGTCGCAAGGAAAAGGGCATGCAGGTCCGGGAGGCGGCCTATGAGGGAACTAAGCAGGTCTCAACCGCAATCGTTGCCTCGACCCTGACAACCCTGGCCGTATTTATTCCGATCCTGTTTGTTCCCGGTATCGCCGGGGTCATGTTTAATGATATGTCGATATCGATCGTATTTTCATTGTCAACATCATTGATTGTTGCATTGACGCTGATTCCGCTGCTGGCCTCACGCTGGTTACAATCAGGAAAAACCGAAGCCAAGAATCCTCTCTCCCGGAAGATTGGAAATTTCATTTCCCGTCTTGAAATATTTTATGTTAAAATTCTGGATTTCTTCCTGTTTCACAAGAAGACCCTGTTTGCCGGCATCACCATTTTATTTATTGTCACAGTGATACTGTCCGGAAAGGTGGGTGGTGATTTCATGGGACACACCGATCAATCATTTGTCAGTATGCGTATTGAGCGGGAAAGTGGAGCATCGTTGACGGCAACTAACAATACCTTTCTCAAATTGGAGACTATGATCAAAAATGCCGTTCCGGAGGCCTTCAATATCTATTCTAATTTTGGGACCGGAGAAGGTATCGGAGCAATGTTCGGCAGCACCGGATCGAATGCCGGACAGATCATGATTTCACTCCCGGATGTCAAAGATCGCGACCGTTCCCAGTTTATGATTCAGGATTCACTGCGGGCAAAATTCGACCTGATCCCGGGGGCTAAAATCACCTTTGAGGACAATAGCGGTTTCATGGGTGCTGAAGGGGATATATCGGTAAAGATTTATGGATTTGATCGGAATACGGCAATCGCACTGGGTGACCAGGTAGCACAGGCAATGGAAAAGGTGGAAGGTGTAGTCGATGTTCAGAAAAGCTATAGTTCACCCCAACCGGAGTACCAGATTTATCTGAACCGGGACCGTATTTCGTCTATGGGACTCAGCGTGACGATGGTGGCTCAGACAGTGGAGGCCGGAATTAAGGGCACAGTGGCCACACGCTACCGTGAGGGTGGCAAGGAATATGATGTTCTGGTGCGTTTCGATGATGAGTACCGGGATTCCCGCCGAGACCTGGAAAATATTTATGTTGCAACTCCCCTGGGGGAACAGGTTCCCTTGATCAACCTGGCTGAGATTGTCTCTGGCCGGGGTGCAACAACGATTAATCGCGAGGACCAGGATCGGGTGGTGACCGTTTTTTGCAATACCACCGGACGTGATCTTCAGAGTGTCACCAATGAAGTGTTGCAGGGAATTGAGCAAATATCTTTCCCACCGGATTTTCGCTGGGATATCGGTGGGACAGCAGAAGATATGCAGGAATCATTCATGTACCTGGGACTGGCGCTCCTGGCCGCTGTATTACTGGTCTACATGGTAATGGCTTCACAATTTGAATCGCTGCTGAATCCTTTTATCATCCTGTTTACTATTCCTCTGGCCTTCATTGGTGTAATCTGGGGCTTATTCGTTTCCGGCACCACACTCAGTATTACCGCTATGATTGGGGGTATGCTGTTGATCGGAATTGTGGTAAATAATGGAATTGTGCTGATTGACTATATCAACCAGTTGCGCAGTATTCATGATTATCCGTTATGGGAAGCTGTGGTGCGTGGTGGCCGCCGACGGATGCGTCCAATCCTGATGACGGCTCTGACGACGATACTATCAATGACACCGATGGCACTTGAACTTGGGTCGGGAGCCGAGATCTGGAGCCCCATGGCTCGTTCGGTCATCGGTGGACTGACCGCTTCGACCTTTTTTACCCTGATCCTGATTCCGGTGCTTTATTTTACCATTGAGCGTTTGAAACTGCGCCGGGCAATTAAAAAGGGTAGAATTCCTAAACAGGTGATCAGCCGTCCTGAAGATATCAATGTCGTTGATTTGACCTGAGCAGGTGGAATAATCCAGAGAAAACCGCAGTGGATCAATCACATAATAATATAGGCCAATTCACAAAAATCCAATAACAATGCTATGAACTTTTTCCGAAACGCCTTATCTTTGATTTTAGCATTTCGATAATAAATACGACAGGTGAGCCATTTAATTGGTATTTCCAATATTCGGATTCCAGACACAGTCCACACTGATTCAAAAACACCAATCACAATGATAATTTAATAAAGACTATTGATTAAATAACCAATCAGGAGAAAATGTAATGTCAGATAAAAAGGCCGACCTGGCGGGACCAGGTATTGGTAATTACGACGATGTGAATAAAATTCTTCCGTCCGATTATAAATCGTTGCTGAACCCCAAAGAAACCCAGCAGGCTCTGTTAATTGTTAAGACCGCGATCGAGGAAGGACTCAGTCGTGAACTCAATTTGATCAGAGTTGAAAGTCCATTGATTGTAGACCGTGACAGTGGCATGAATGATTATTTGGATCGTGATGGTTCGCGTACCCCGATTGATTTTCATATTTCCAACGATTATGAAAAGCATCCGGTTGATGCCCAGGTGGTTCAGGCGGCAACCAAGTGGAAACGCTGGGCTTTAAAGCAGTTTGGAATGGACATTGGTGAGGGAGTGTACACCGACATGAGAGCAGTCCGTAAAGATTATTTCCTGGATCACGATCACAGTGCCTATGTCGATCAGTGGGACTGGGAAAGAGTTATCACTGCAGAAGACCGCAATCTTGATTATATGAAAGATACGGTTCGGAAAATCTGGAAGGTGCTAAAAGAAGCTGAAACGAAAGCACAGGATGCCTTTCCACAATTGAAGTCCGATAAATATCCTGATTTACCCGAGAAATTGAAATTTCTGCACGCTGAGGAAATACTGGAACTGTATCCCGATTTACCGCGCAAAGCAAGAGAAACGGAGATCATCCAGAAATATCCTGCAGTTTTCATTATTGGCATCGGCTGGACCTTGAAAGATGGCTATCCCCATGAAATGCGGGCCGCTGATTATGATGATTGGGTAACTCCTACTGTTTCCGAGACCGGACAGCAGATGCACGGCCTGAATGGCGATATACTGGTTTGGAACCATGTAACCAAGCGGCGTCATGAGCTTACATCAATGGGTGTCCGGGTTACAAAGGAAACACTCAAACAGCAGCTGGAAATCACCGGTCAACTCGATTTCCTAGAGTTGCCTTATCATAATATGATTTTAAACGATGAAATACCTTTGAGTATTGGGGGCGGAATTGGACAATCCCGTACCTATATGTATATCCTGAAAAAAGCCCATCTGGGCGAATGCAGTGTCACCGTCTGGCCTCAGATTTTAAAAGATATCTGTCGCGAGAAAAATATCATAGTCCTCGAATAAATCTCTGATCTGCCATAAGTGAAACGGCGGTCTGTTTGATCGCCGTTTTTATTAACTGGATATATTTTCGCCCTGTTTATGCCGATATTTATTTTAATGGAGTACAAACCGAGTCCAAAAAAAACTACAGTTTTCTGCTTTTCAACTTGTGAAAAAAATACCGGTAATGTAGTTTCCATCTACGACTCTGATAAAAGAATTCCAGCAAGTGAATTCGTTTTTGGAGGGGTTGGCAAATTAATACATTAGAAAAAGGCTTCGGGTTGGCGCTGGAAGCCTTTTTATTTATAGCATTACGTCGGGAGTCTCAATAGTAGCAATTATATATTGCCTGCAGCACTGGTCCGCCAGCTTGAAAAGATACTAACAACTCAGCAAGTGATCCCAAAAAATACAGTCGTAAACGAAACAATTTGATCCGAATTATGTAAATTGGAATGGTTATTTGACAAGGGGGCGACCGGTTTCGACGGGATAGGAACGTTGTTAAACTGCATGCGGAGGTCCGGGATTCTCCTTAAACACCTGGAAAAAACAATAAGTGCCGATTACGGCTATATGGCTGCCGCTTAACTGACGGTAACCCGTTCTGTACAGGATTTGTCTGTGGTCTTGTATAAGGGCGTCGATTACACAGGCTGGTTCACTTAGTTGCTCAGGCAGAGTGAATAAGAACTTATGAGCTGGTCTTTGCAGCTTGGGTCGCCGGAAACTGCAGAGATGAGATCAATCCGGCAGACTAAGCATGTAGATGTTTCTCAAGGTGCTATTTCGGACGGGAGTTCGACTCTCCCCGCCTCCACATAATATTTGAGCATACCATGATTACTGTATATGTATTGCAAAGTATAAAAAATCAAAAGAGATGTGTAGGAATAACAAATAATTTGAACCGTAGGCTTAAGGAGCATCGTATAAAAGGTACCACGGTCTCAAAAATATTGGGTGATTTCGAAGTTATTTATACAGAAAATAACGTGGATTATAAATCTGCACGATTACGTGAGAAATACCTTAAAACCGGGAAAGGTCGTGAGTGGTTGAATAGCAATTTTAGACAGGACCTGCCATAGGCAGGTAAAGTACGACTTTGCTCCGTAGGGGTGAAGTCGACCACGCTGAAGTCCCGATTAATTGGGACGAAAGCGGGACAATAAATGATAATAGACAGGAGCTTCGTCGCGGCGGGCGGTATTGAAATAGATTTTCCGGTTTTAACAAAACTATTACCAAAACACAGGCAATCCATGACTTCAGTCATGGGTTGTAATAAAAATAATCGATAACCGTTTCAACGGTTTACCCGAGACTTTATTTCACTAGAAACTGATTAACCATATCCTTTTCTGTAGATTTCTGATGATGCTTGACCTGACTTGCTACATGTTTCTTGTTTTAGATTGATACTTGTTATAAACCGTTGAAACGGTTACATTTTTTACGGCATCCAACCCATGGTTGAAACCATGGGTTGGTTTTATCTCTCTAGTATATAGAAACCGAAACGAACTGAGTTTAATCTCCCTACTGGCTTACAATAGTATACACAATTGTTTAGCTTTAATCCCTGATTCGTGAAGAATACTGCTCCCAGTAATCCGGCATCAACTCCTTGACCTTGATGACTAATTCTTCGTCGCTGATCGAGGTCAAACGGCCTTCTTTTTCATATTGATCAATTACCCAGCGGCCGACTTTATGCACCTTGATTTTATTGATCCGTTGATCGCCTTCCAGATTAAACAATTCATTTATCCACAGGCAGATACCATCGACGCCACTTTTATCAGTGATAGCAACTCTTGGTGGACGGTTGAGCAATTTAGTTGTATCAAACACGTTGTATATCTGCTCTGCCTGCCGCAGACCGCCGGCGTGAATTCCAGCGCGGGTGGTGTTAAAATGTTTACCCACAAAGGGGTAATTTTCAGGAATTGGCAAACCGATCGAACGCATATAGTCGGCCATCTCGGTGATAACGGTGGTATCAATTCCGCACAGATCGCCTTTTAAAGCAATGTAATCAATTATTGAGGCCTCCAATGGCGGATTACCGGTGCGTTCGCCAAAACCAAACAGGGTGGCATTGACCGCATCGCAGCCATAGAGCCAGGCGGTAGTACCATTGATGTTTACTTTATGAAAATCATTATGCCCGTGCCACTCGAGGCGATCGCTGGGGACACCACATTCCTGATTCAGTTTATAGATCAACTTGGGGATGCTGCGGGGTAACTCAACACCAGGATTACTAACTCCAAATCCCATGGTGTCGCAAAGTCGGATTTTTACTGAAAGCTCTTCCGGAACCCCTTCACTCATTTTCATCAGCTGCTCAACAAAAGGCAGGATGAAACCATCCACGTCAGCCCTGGTCAAGTCCTCCAGATGGCAACGGGGACGAACACCGGCTTCAAAAGCGGCAGCCACCACATCACAATAATGATCTATTGCAGCCTGGCGGTTGGGGAATTTCAATTTTTGAAATATATGGAAATCAGAACTGCTGGTCAGCATTCCTGTTTCTTTCAGACCGACTTCTTTTACCAAGCGGAAATCACCTTTTTCCGCCCTGATCCAACCGGTGCATTCAGGGTACTTATGACCGAGATTTCGGCAGCGATCAAGTGCCTCGCGATCGTTTTTTGTGTACAGGAAAAATTCGGTTTGGCGAATCACGCCCCGCGGCCCGCCCAGTTTTGCCATCAGATCATAGATTTTAACCATTTGCTCGATATTGTATGGTGGCCGAGCCTGCTGTCCGTCTCTGAAAGTTGTATCGGTTATTACTATATCCCGTGATTTAACGGTATTGGGATCAAACTCGACTGGTTTCCCATCAATGTATTCGACAAGCGGACCATCAAAATGAATTAATGGCGGCAGATCATAATTAAAAGTATCCGGTAACAGATTTGGTTCAGTAAAATTTATTAGATCCTGTGATCTCTTTTCGTCCATGGTCGACTCCTGTTTAAGATGATGGTAATTCCCCAATATTAGAAAGCCAGAAAGTGTCGGGGAGGTCAAAATTAATTTTGTAACTGCTACCGATGTTCAAATTGATAATTATTAGATTCGGAATGATTCTCCTGGCTGCTTAATTCTATCAATAAATTACAAAGTCAGGTCATTATCAATAAACAATTATAAACAATAAATACACCGGATTTGGCTAGGTTAAAGCTGAATTTATATGTAGGATCGGCAGCTAAAAATTTATAGGAAGTTACTTAAAGGTTATTCAAATTTTATGTGTTCAAAACTGGGATAGACCAAGTATTGTAAGCTCAATTAATCTAAGGGCTGTACAGGTATTTTGGCATGGTGTGAGATCAATATGGGTATCAACCAAATTGACACTTTTGCATACGAAATAGCGGGAAATCAGCGATCTTTATCGTTCTGTTTAATTATGTTTATTATCAATTTTATTCCAGTGTGCCTGAACAACAACCTTTCATTAATCAACCAAACCAGTCTTAAAATCCGGATGGAGGACTATCATGCGTCAAACAATAATCAACCTTATTAGTTTAATTATCGTTGTTTCTTTTGCACTTGGACAAACCTTAAGTATCCAGGGTGTCATCCGCGATGATACCGGCGCTTCTGTTGACAATGGAGCTTACAGTATTGAATTCCGTTTATACACATCAGCAACTGCTACCAGTTCAGTCTGGAACGAAACCCAGTCGCTGGATGTGGTCAATGGTGTTTATTCGGCTGCGCTGGGTTCGGTTACCAGTATGGCAGGACTGGACTTCAATGTTGAATACTGGCTCGGTATTTCGATTGAAACGGCCGAAGAACTAACTCCCCGAACGAAGTTGACATTATCACCCTATGCTGTTATTGCCAGTGTGAGTGGTACCAATGTTTTTCCGGAAAACGGTAATGTCGGTATCGGTGTTACCGGTCCTACATCGAAACTCCAGGTAGCCGGTGACATATACCTGGGGTGGAATGATTTCATCGGAGTTGCCGGTGGTGGTCCAAACTGGCAGAACAAAGTACTTGGATGGACCTGGTCCACCGGAATCGGTGATCATCTGGATTTTTATGTTCCTGGGGAAAATAATGCAACCAGCGCGCTTATGAAACTGGATGAGAATGGAAGATTAGCTCTTACCAACAGTCTGATTACCATACCTGTAGGTACGCTGTTATCCAATTTCCGTACTATGACCGATGGATTTCGGATGCGGTATGAAAATAATTTATTCGGTGCAAATCTAGATGGATTGGTGATTGAGAAGACCGACGGTAATGCGGCTTATCCAGATGGGGGTATAATTTTCGCCAATACTGGAAATGACAATGTAGTTGATGTATCAATGGCCATTCGCGGTGATGGCAAAATCGGTATTGCTACGGATAATCCAACCCACGTGCTTGATATCCGAGGGCCTATCCGCAATGATTACCCTGGATCGAATTATGATGTTTGGATTCAGGGTGGTTCAACCACTTCAGGTGAATCCAGGAATCTGGCAATCCTGGGTCATAAAAGCCAGGACCGGCTATACATAAACTGGGCTGGTGAATATCAAAATGGTACTATAATTGGTGGCGGAAACTTGGGAGTAGGTACTTCTTCACCGGTTGAAAAACTACACGTAGTTGGCGACGCTTACATCACCAATAAACTATTTGTCGGTGAACATCTATACCAGCGTGTCGATGGTACCAGCCAGGGCTGGCACAAGATCGATGATGATTCCGGTAATGATGACGCCCAATGGTATGAAACCAGTTATACACCTTCGGATCGGCGTTTAAAATCAGCTATTGAAACCATCCCTAATGCCATGGAGAAAATTGCCCAACTGCGTGGTGTCTATTATCAATGGAGTGAAGAAGGCTTCGGTCGTTTTACCCAGCATATTGATGAGGATTATATCGCCGGTCCGGAAGCAACTGAGCAGGAAAGCGAACAGGTGAAGGATTTCTACAGAGACAAAGTGCGTCAGCGAATGGGAGGCCAGCAGGTTGGTGTAATCGCTCAAGAGCTTCAGGATGTAATGCCGGAGCTTGTTCAAGAGCAGGAAGATGGCTACCTGGAAGTGTCTTATGGCAACCTGGTGGCTTTGCTGATTGAAGGTATGAAAGAACAGCAAACCACGATTGACGAACTGCAGAACCGGCTTGACGCACTAGAACAGAGTAAGAATTAAATCCTTTTAATCCCGAACTAAAGGACAATAACGCTTGGATTGAAAGGAGAATTTCGATGCTAAAATACAACAAATCCGGTTGGCATGGCTACAGCAGCCAAACCGGTTTAAAATTGTTCACTGGGTTGCTGATATTTCTCATTGGCAACTTAATGGCAGGCTATACTTCTGATTATATTATTATCAGTGGGGGTACCGGCCAGATGAGCGGATACCTGGCACCGGCGGTGCAGGGTCAGAACCGCATTACAGGGACTGTGACAACAGTTGTGGGTGAAGCGTTTGTATCTACCGGACCAATGAGCGGTGGTGGATATAATATGGAAATCGGGTACTGGAGCCAAATGCTGCGAACACCTGGATTGGCTGACCTGACTGCATCCTACGAGATCTATCCGGATCGAATCGATCTGGCTTGGTCCTATGACCCCAACACCCCTCCGGCGACCGGTGATCACCATATCTATCGCAATGATATCTTGATACGGCAGGATTATCCGGCTGAGAATAGTACCTACACCGATGATGCCGTGGAATTGAATGTTGGAACCGAATACAGCTATGACATTCTGGGCCGTAATTACTTTGGATGGGCGGAGGAACCCACGGAAGTTGTAGGTAAAACTTCAACCGTTGGCTCTATATCCGGTGTGATATCCACGATGCTGGGTACGAAAATTCCAGAAGCGAAACTACTGTTAACTCCCAACTGGGGGACTTCGTTGTATCTTAATGGTAGTGACAATTTTGTCACAATTCCCGACGGTGATGCATTTGAGCTTACCAGCAACACCGCCCTGGTAGATGCAACTGTCGAATTTTGGGTGCGCCCCACCCGAGTTGCCGATGAGACAATAATTTCCAAGGGAAGCCATTGGGATATTGGTCTGAGGGATAATTCCGGATTTGCTAAGTTGATTTTCAAGGTGAATGGAAGTATTGTAATGACCAGTGACGCGACGATCGCCGTAGATGGATGGACCCACGTCGCCCTGGTGAAATCAATCGGAACCGGAGGAAACGCGATCTTCCAGCTCTTCCTGAATGGTGCTGGAGCAACAGTGAATAGCGGGCAAAACACTTACACCCACCCCCATCTCGGTCAGGGGACAGCATCAGTATTTATTGGAAAATATTCCGGAGGATTGTACTTCCGGGGTAATCTTGATGATCTGATCTTCTGGAATGAGCCCCGAACTGCCGCTGATATTGCCCGGGATTATAACCGGTATCTTTATTACCAGACACTTGGTGAAGTTAATTATCCGGGGATGACCGCCCAATTCAATATGGATGGTGGGTCTGGCTCGATTGCCACCAATAGCGTTGATCAATCTAAAAACGGTACTATAACCAATTTGGCCGGAGATACTTGGTCGGCTACTATTCCGGACGTTTATGCTACTGCTTATACAGACCTGAACGGCAATTACCAGATCAACAATATCAATTATGGCAATGGTATCAATTTTACTCTGACGCCATCAAAACCTTACCATGATTTTGATCCGACCTATCGGCTGGTATATTTGTCTGATGCAACTCCGGTAGCTAATGGTCAGAATTTCACTGTCACCAATCTGATGTCAATTACCGGCTATGTATATT
This sequence comes from uncultured bacterium, assembly GCA_964439935.1. Lineage (GTDB taxonomy): Bacteria > Fidelibacterota > Marinisomatia > Marinisomatales > TCS56 > JABMQW01. The sequence continues at coordinate 311,644 of CAYTPW010000001.1, forward strand.
ACGATTCTGCAAATACCGAGGGTGTACAATGTGGTGAACCGAATGTCCAAATCTGGGTCAATGGTGAATTCAAAGGTGTTATGACTGATGATGAAGGCTTTTACCGGGTTGAAGTGGAGCCGGGGGCGGACGTCCATATCAAGCCCTATAAAGCATCACGGGATAGCATCGACTTTACGCCTTATAGTACACCTTTTACCAACGTCATTACTAACAAGACCGCCTATTTTATCGATCTTAAGACGCGTAATCTACGCGGTACGGTTACTGGCGGGATTTGCAGTTGTCCATTGGGACCCCGTGGTGTGGCAGAAGTAAAGCTTCAACCTAACTCCGGACAGTTCTCAAAATCCGTCATCGTAGATGTATCTGGTAATTATATTTTTCCGAATCTTCCGCCTCAACCGTATCAATTGGTGGTAGATATCAACGAGACCGGTCTGTATAATCCGGTCGTACCGAATCTGATAGAGATGGATCAGCATTTTGCCAATAGTGGTGTTGCCAGTAATACGGAAGACTCATTCTCGTTGATCGATTCGCTGTGGATTGGTGATGAAGATACAATCAACTTTAATTACCGAGCGCCTATGCAGGCATCCGTCACTGGATTTACCCTGAATGAGCTGGACGATAAACAGTTCCGACAGAACGTTCGCGATACTCTGGATCTGTTTGCTTTCGAACGCTATTGGGATCTCAATGATTGTCCGGTCGATACCGGAACCTACAAAATTGTCGACCTGATCAGCGACCGGACCGATACAGTTGAAGCCAGCTTTGGCAGCGATGGACTTTATCGGTACGGATTGCTACCAGGCCGACCGAATATCAGTCCCACCGGATCCCCGCCATACAGTAAAAGTATCGAGGTGATAGCCAGGGATAATCTGGGCCGACCGGCAGTATCTTTATTGGAGCGGGCCGTCGTATTGGGCCATCGCCCACAGCAAATGGATTTCACTACCACTGCTCCGGACATACCCTTATTGATATTACGGCGACCTCCCGGTGACCAGAGTTTTTCCGAGTTTTCATCATCTCAATCGCAGTGCACCGAATTCGGTTTTACCATGGGTTCGTCATTTGGTTTCAGCCAGGAATACAAAGCTAAACTCGGTGTTGGAGTTACTACCTCAATTGGTTGGATTGTAGCTACTGAACTGGACGTTAAAACAACTTACGAGATGACTTCGGGTATCTCAGCCAGTTTCAGCAATTCCAGCAACATATCACAGAAGGTCTGTCTGAGTTGTGAGACCAGTTACTCCACCAGCGACGTGGAGGAGGTACTAGGTAATCGCGGTGATTTGTTTGTCGGTGGTGCTTTGAATCTGCTGTATGGTGAAACCATAGTCCTTGATCTGGTTGAGGAAGACGATATGTTCTTTTACGACCTGTCATCAGAGATTATTTTCGTACCAGATGGTTTCGCCACTACCTTCATCTACACCAGGGGTTATATTGATGATTTCCTTTTGCCGGAGCTCGAATTTCTGGCTTTGACCGATTCCACACTCTGGGAATCAGTGGATCGCTGGAACAATATGCTGATCAGGGAGGATTCCCTACGCTGGATCACGGAAGATACGGCAAATTATTCTTTCGAGGGTGGAGCTGGCGATTTCAGTGTATCCCGCACCTCTGAAGTTGAACAGACGGTTGGTTTTGAACTCGGGATGGAAATCAACACCGAATTTGCCCAAACAATTGGCTTTGAAGTCAACGAAGCAGCCGGATTTGAATATACAACTAAATTCAATTTTGGTTTCAACATGGGCTTTAATGCCAGTAGTACCAGCACCGAATCAAATACGTCATCCTTTACTCTTAATGATGATGATTTTGGTGATGATTACAGCGTTGGCGTCGGTTCCGACCCGGTTTATGGGACACCGGTTTTTCACGTCATTGCCGGACATTCATCCTGTCCCTATGAAACCTGGTATAATGAGGAAGGTACTGTAGTTACAATACCACGCGATGTTCCCTACATGGAGTGGCAGGGGCAGGGAGGTACGGTCAATAATGTGTTACCGGATGATGTGGCTCTGTTAAGCGTCCTTTTGCGTAACGATCAGCAGGAAATCGATGAGCGAACTTATTTTCTGTCATTCGTTGAATCGAGCAATCCCAGAGGTGCTATTGTTGAGATCAACAGTAGCAGTGATCCGATTGCCTACACCCTGGCAGGCCAGGGGTATGAAGCTGATACGGCAATGATTGCAGTGTGGCGCGGTCCCAATGATTATTATGAATTTGAAAACCTGCTTTTGAAATTTGCACCCGAATGCGAAGCTAATTATGCCGGAGTCACAGAAGGCTTTACCCTGCCGTTTACAGTTAACTTCGCCCGTCCGTGTACCGAAGCAGAAATCTATGAACCAACCGATAACTGGGTTCTGAATATCAGCAATCACGATACTATGGATATAGTTGCAACCGGGTACGATTTGAATCAAAATCATTTTGATGAATTGTGGCTACAATACCGTCCATTGGGTGGTGATGCCTGGTTCGCCATCGATGATACTCTCTACGCCGATAGCCTGCGCCTGTATAATCAGGTGGCTGCGATAATGCGCTGGCCGGTAAGTGATCTCCTGGATGGTATCTATGATATTCGTTTACGCTCGATCTGTCTGGAAGGTTTGCTGACTAATGAATTGTCGCCTTTCCGCGGTACAATCGACCGGGTTATGCCAACCGTTTTAGGTTCACCAGAGCCAGTGGACGGTGTGTTGAATATGAACGATGAAATCGCAGTTGATATGACAGAAGCGATCAATCCGGCAACTGTTATTCGTGATGATGTTATCTTTTATGATGGACAGGCCGGAGGACGGATAACGGATATTGAGGTCAGTGTGTCTGAAAACAGGATCGTTGTTGAGCCAATGATCCACAATTCGTTTATTGAAAATCATTTTGTGGAGGTCACTATTTCGGATTATCAGGATATGTTCGGTAATCCCGGCGATACGCTGTACTGGACCTTTATGGTGGATCGCAACCCGATTTCCTGGAACGTTCCTTCTACCGATAAGATTGCCATTATTGGTGAACCGAATGAGTTCATGGTACCATTGAATAATATCGGGTCTGCCGCCAAGCCCTTCGCGATTACCGAACTCCCCGATTGGCTCACCGCTGATCCATTGATTGGTGAAATTAATCCTGGTGGTTCATTCGATATTCAATTTACAGTGGATCCATACCTCAACGTCGGCGAATTTGAACAGATGATTTATGCCGTCACACCGGAAGGGAATGAACCGCTGCAGATTAACATCGTGTCCATGTGTCCCTATCCGGAGTGGCCGGTCAATCCCAATGATTATCAGTACAGTATGAATGTGACCGCACAACTGTTTATTAAAGGAACCCAATCACTGGACGAATACGACCGGTTGGGGGCTTTTATTGGTGGTAACTGTCGAGGAATCGTGAATGTAGAATACAATGAGGCATTGGACGACTATCTGGCGTATCTCACTGTTTACAGCAATCAGTTCAGCGGAGAAATGGTTGACTTTCATATCTGGGACCGGACCGGATGCGCCGAATACTGGCAGGTCGATACAACCCTGATGTTTGTCAGTGATACCTATGCTGGTACGCCCATTGATCCGATGCTGTTGAATGCCAACGGTGCGATTGCCCAGGAAATTGACCTGTTCTCTGGATTCACCTGGTTCTCTTTTAATTTGAGTGGGAACCTGGCCGGCGATCTGGATTTGCTGTTTGCTGATTTCCAGCTAATAGAAGGCGATCGAATCATCGGCCGCGATGAATATGCCCAGTACTCGGCCATTGATCAAAGTTGGGCCGGACCGCTCACAGTATCCGGGCTTGAACTAGGGCAGATGTACTTAAGTGATTTCGATTCGACCAATACGCTTGATTTTGTTGGTTTTCCGGTAGGACCGGATACAATTGATATCGAAATCGAAAGCGGCTGGAACTGGGTTGGCTACCTGCCATCCAAGAACTTCGGTGTGAATCAGGCACTCTATTCCCTGAACAGTACGCAGGATGACCTGATCAAAGATCAGTATGCCTATGCCCAGTACCTGGACGGTTTTGGCTGGATCGGTAGTTTGCAGTGGTTACAGCCAACCCGTGGGTATAAATTACTGAGCGCAACAATGGATACACTGGTTTATCCCACCGATTCCTATCTGGGTATTGGACCACAACTTGCACGGACCGATGCCGAGATAGATCTGCCGACAGCACCCTGGGCAGTTGATCCGCATAAATATAGTGGTTCCATGACCGTTACCATGCTGTTGCAAAGTGATACGGTCGGCGTTAATGATCCTGGGGATGCAATTGTTGCTCTTGTTGGTGATGAGGTCCGTGGCCTGGCGCGGCCGATATACATTCCAGCTTTGGATCAATACCGAGTTTTTATGATGGTATACGGGAATTCTCAGGAAGTTGTAATGTTTAAAATCTGGGAAGCCGGAAGTGACATAATATACGCTGGAAATGAGTTGATCACATTCCTGCCGGATGATGTTATCGGGAATCCCCGACAACCGCTGTATTTAACTAAAGCGCCGCTGCAAGTCGGTGATAAAGGTTATATCCCGGATGTATTCTCACTTAGTCAGAACTTTCCAAATCCGTTTAATCCAAATACGAAACTGGGCTTTGGCGTACCGGAAGATGCACGGGTTAGAATCACCATATTCAACTTACTCGGTCAGCAGGTTCAAACGCTGGTGAATGAGGAGATGACAGCCGGATACCGTTTTATCGTCTGGAATGGAACAAACCAATTTGGGCAATCCGTTACCTCCGGTATGTACATCGTGGTCATGGAAAGCGAAAATTTCCGTGAAGTTCGTAAAATGGTGATGTTGAAATAATGATTGGGATAACAAAATTCAGCGGCAGGCGAATCGCTGCCGCTGAATTAATTCTGTTGCTGGTTACCGCCGTTACCATTTCGGCGCAAGTACCGCTGGATTGGACAGTGAATCCCAGTGATTTTGAACATATTATGACAATCACGGCCCGGTTGGAATTCAATGGTAGCGTATCCGGGGATTCCAATGATGTAGTTGCTGCACTGACCGGGAATGAATGCCGGGGTGTGGCTACACCGATTAATGTTCAGGGCCAATGGCTGTATTTTATGATGGTGCGGGCCAATGGAAACGGCGAATTGATCTTGTTTAATGTTTGGGATGCTGACCTGGACACGGTTGTTGTTGCTACCAATCAGATATATTTTACAGCCGATGAGGCCCATGGGACGGTGAATGTGCCGTATGTAATTGACGCCGTAAACACTGAATTGGCGACTGGATTAACGATTGGTTTACCAGCCGGTATTTCCCTTTTCCAGAATTACCCGAATCCGTTCAATCCAAAAACAACTTTCAGTTACGAATTACCTCGGCGAACATATGTAAAATTGATTGTGCTTGATCTGCAGGGTAGGCTGGTGCATACTCTGGTTGACGATTTTCAGAATCCGGGATACTATACATTACCATGGAATGCTAGAAACAATATGGACAAACATGCTGGTACTGGTGTATATTTTTATCAGTTGCAGGTTGAGAATAATTTTAAGACCGGGAGAATGATATTATTGAAATAAAAAACAGGGGTGAACTGGTTTTTTTACAATAACACTGTAGCAGGTGAACTTCTTATAAAAGACAACCAAAATGTTCACCCCTGTTCTCAGATTTCTGCATTATATGATTCAGTAATTTTTTATCAAATTTGGAGGTGTAATGACTAACAGGGCAGAAAAAAGCCGCAATTTACTAAAAGATACAGTTCGACATGAAGTAGATTTCAGCCAGACTGACCAAAGCAAAGGTGTCCCTCCACCGCCGTTCCAAAAACCTTACGCGGCTGATAAGCGGCTGATCGAATTACCTTTGCGTGAAAACTGGTCGGCAGTGAATTCGGTTGACCTAATCTCAGCAATCAGAAAACGCAGAAGCCATCGGAAATTCAAAGCGATTCCGCTTAAGATGGATGAGCTGTCGTTTCTGCTGTGGGCAACCCAGGGAATACGTCACATTACCGGACCGGGACGGGCTTACCGGCTAGTTCCATCAGCCGGATGCCGCCATGCTTTTGAAACCTATCTTGCTGTATTGTCGGTATCCGGACTGGAGAATGGAATATATCGCTATCTGCCAATTGAGCACAGCCTGATCTTTGAGCATTCCGTGGAGAGCCTGCCTGAAAGATTAATCGCTGGAACATCGAATCAAGTATTCACTGGTAAAGCGGCGGTTAATTTTATCTGGACCGTCATTCCGTATCGAATGGAATGGCGCTATGATTTTGCTGCTCATAAAGTAATCGCTATTGATGCCGGGCATGTATGCCAAAATCTGTATCTTGCTTGTGAAGCAATTAGCTGTGGAACCTGTGCAATTGCCGCTTATGATCAGGAGCAAATGGATACTCTCCTAAAGGTTGACGGGGTAGATGAGTTCACGATTTACCTGGCTCCAGTCGGTAAAGTTTGATATACGATCACTTATTGATATAAGTACTTGCCCCCAAAGGAATTAATTTGTAATCTACTGTTAACTAATATTTTCATAGGAGTAGTAATGAAATCGAAAACATATACTAAAAGAGATATCAGTAATCGTATTGCCAGACGGATGCAAACCAAGCAGAACCAGACCTATGAATTTGTGCATGTGGCTTTTGATGTAATGCGGGAAATGTTGTGTGAAGATAATGAGATAACCAGAATTGAGTTACGCAATTTTGGTGTGTTTACGGTCAAGCCTACCAAGGCCAAACCAAGAGCCCGGAATCCGCGTACCAATGAAGAAGTTTTTGTTCCAGCCCATCGGAAAACCCACTTCAAACCCGGAAAAATTATTAAGAAGGTGTTAAGCAGACCGCTCTGATAACCGCCTGTATATTTTATTTCTCATAAACCGTCACGGATATTCAAAGTAGCTGTGATGGTCAATATTATTCAGTTCTTTTCAGATCGCAATTCAAAGCCTTTGACCACCACAAAAGCAATCAAGGCGAACAGGAAAAACACCAGCAGCATCCATGCTACACTCTGTAGAGTGGCAATTACGGTGCGGTAGATCTCCAGCAGCCAGCGTTCGGCGTTTAGTATGATCGGTTGAGCGTCAGGCTCGGTCGCTGTGATATATTTTTCGAGCTGCCAGATACGAACACCGCCGGATATTCCGACCACATAAACAGCAAATTTTATATACTTTTGCCAGGCTGAACTGATTTCCTCAGCCACGATTCGTTTCAGAATCGCGGCGATAGGTTGGTCGAAAAATCGTGCTATAATGAAGGATACCAAAAAAGCGATCAGAAAGGTTACCAGTAGCAGGATAATAAACATAGTACCTCCATTTTATTAGCTTTGGTAATGTAGTGTAAATTTACAGATATTTTCAGAGATAAGTGCTTGGACTTTATTAGTATAATTACTGACAGCATTTTTCTGTTGTATCAGTTTAATATCAATTCATCTAATTGAAGGAAATAGCGTCATGATCTTAACTGAAATTAACGGATTTTATCATTTTTACCCGTCGATTGCTGCCGTCATTAGCACCCGTCACGACGATAGTATCAATTTTATGACAGCTGCCTGGCACACCGGGGTTAGTCACAGACCACCTTTGTACATGGTGTCGATAGCACCAAAGCGTCATACTCATGACATGATTATTGAATCAGGGGAGTTCACCTGCAATTTTCTACCACTTGACCAGTATCAGATAGTGCATGGTTGCGGGATAGTTTCAGGTGCGGATATTGACAAGGTAGATAAACTGGATATTCCGTTGGAAAAATCGAGTCAAGTGAATTGTCCGGTAATTGCTAGCGCTTATGCTGCCTATGAATGCCGGGTAGTTCATCAATATCCAGCGGGTGATCACAATCTTTTTGTGGGCCAAGTAGTGGCGGTACATAGCGATGAAAACCTGATTTCAGAGAGAGGTATTCTCGATCCGGAACAAATCGATTTCGCCATGTATCTGGGATCAAATACCTATATTTCTGCAAATCCTGATTCAGCGCGGATTTTACCAACCAATTTGGATGATTTAAGGAGGGAATGATAGATATTTAATGAACAGGAACAGAATGAAAATCCGGTTGATTATTACTGAACCTCCCGATGACGGAAGCAATCCACCACGTGATCATTTACCATTCCAGCGGCCTGCATGAAGGCATAACAGATTGTAGTACCGACAAATTTGAAACCGCGTTGCTTCAAATCTTTACTCATGGCATTGGACTCGGTAGTACTGACGGGAATTTCTGCCATTTGCTTCCATTGATTTATTTTCGTTTGACCACCGACAAACTGCCAGATATACTGATCGAAAGAACCGTATTCTGATTGAGTTTTCAGAAAATGCTGGGCATTGGTCACTGTGGAGCGGATTTTCAGCTTATTGCGGATTATTCCCGGATTATTCAGCAATTCCTGAATTTTTGTTTCGTTATATTTGGATATTTTACACGGGTCGAAATTGTTAAATGCCAACCGGAAATTTTCCCGTTTATTCAAAATTGTGGACCAACTTAATCCAGCTTGAAATGCATCCAGGACCAGGAATTCGAACAGTTTTTGATCATTATGAACTAGTACACCCCATTCAGTGTCATGATATTCAATCATCAATTGATTATCAGATGGCCAGGCGCAGCGTGTTTTCATTTTTTCTCCGATTATTATTAGTTGAATTTTGCAATGGTGTTATAAAGAGGCCAATGCAAAAAATAATCTGATATAAATATTAAACAGGCTTTTGTGCAAGTTGGCCAGCGACACTCAGTATTGTGAAATTTGTCACAGACTAATAATTATCTCTGCTTGAAATTCTCATCGTGAATTGGAACGAAATCTTGAATGATAGTTAATCAAACCATGAAATAATCATTGGGCAACTTTTGTCGATTTTATGAGTCTATGAATAAAAATGAAATGTGATTGAAATATTTATGCTGAAGAATTTTAACAATGGCTTTATTGCTTTAATTATTTTATTGACAATTACTACAGTGGCAATTTCCGGTCAGGAGGCCGGGCGGGTCTTTGGTTACCTGCGGGCCGGTGATACTGGCGAACCGCTAATATTTGCCAATGTAATTCTCGAAGGCACAATCAAAGGTGCAGCTTCCGATGTTCATGGCTACTATTTAATCCGCAATATTCCGGTTGGCAGCTATAAGTTCAAAGCCATGATGATGGGTTACCAATCGGTGGAATATCCAGTGGAAATCACCGCTGGTAGTGAACAGCGGATCGATCTGGAATTACCAATCACTGTTCTGGCAGGCGAGGAGGTGACTGTGACGGCTGAACGCACCCGTTTTGAAGAAAAGGTAGAGATCAGCCGTATGAATCTGTCGCTTCGGGAAATCGAAAATACACCTGCAATGATTGAAACGGACCTGTTCCGAATTCTGCAAATGACACCATCCGTCACTGCCAAAAATGATTTTTCATCCGCTCTGATAGTAAGGGGCGGAGGTTCCGACGAAAACCTGATTCTGCTGGATGGAATCGAAGTCTACAATCCCTACCACTTGGGCGGCGTTTTTTCAACCTTCAATGCCGAAGCTCTTGCTGATGCAGAATTCCTGGCTGGTGGCTATGCGGCCAAGTTCGGTAATCGCAATTCGGCAGTGTTGGATATAACATCCCGGGAAGGCAACTCCAAACGGCGGATATTATTTAAAGAAGGGCCGGTATCCGACTTCATTGATTTAAGTGGCATAAATGGGGAAATCAGTCTGTTGAGCAGCAAAATCCTGGCGGAAGGTCCCCATAAATGGGGTACCTGGATGATAGCCACACGTCGCACTTATTATGATAAAATTGCAAAACTTTATTATCGGCTTAAAGATGGCAGTGAGCCGGCTGGTGGTTATTATTTCTGGGATATTCACTGGAAAGTCTTTTTCGACCTGAGCAGTAAAAGCCGTTTGACGCTGGCCGGGTATTATGGTCGTGATTTTCTGGAGTTTAATTTCGAAGATGATGAATCCGGTTTTGACATTGGGTTGGATTGGGGTAATTATACCACCAGCTCGCAGTGGCGCTTCGTACCTAACTCCAAATTTCATTCCACTTTTTCAGTTGCTCGTACTGTTTACGATTGGGACATGGGTTTTACATTTACCGAAATTGATTCCGCTGTCGGAAAAATCTCCACTGACATTTTTCAAAATGTGGTCTTGCGGGATTGGACTATGAAAGAGCAATTGGACTGGTTTGTCAGTGATCAGCATACTATTACCGGTGGTTTTGAATACAAAATTCTGGAAATGGCAATCAAGCAAGAAATGGCTAAAATTACCTTTCTTGATCGAACCCAAAGCCCCTATATATTATCGTTTTACATGCAGGACCGCTGGAAGATATCCAGTCGCTTCAATTTTCAACCGGGACTACGCCTGAGTAAATATGAATTACATGATCAATTGTACCTGGAACCACGCCTGGGATTCAAGTATTTGTTGACTGAAAATCTGGCACTGAAAGCCAGTTGGGGATTGTACAATCAATACATGTTTACCAATACCAACGACGAGGAAATCATCAGTTTTGTTGAATTCTGGTTACCAGTCCCCAGAAATCTGAAGCCCCAATCCTGCCAGCATTTCATTGCCGGTCTTGAGCAGCGATTCAATAAAGGTTATTACGCTAGCCTGGAGGCCTATTACAAACCATATGATTATGCGCTGGAAGTCAATCCCAATAACGATCCCGTTACCGATGAAGATGATTTTGTGGCAGGTAAAGGAACCGCTTGGGGTATCGAATTCCTGCTGAAGAAAATGCAGGGCAAAATCACTGGTTGGCTGGGCTATAGTTACAGTCGTATTCGCAAAGAAATCGATTTTAATAGTGACGGTATGCTACGCAAACGGGAGGGTGAAATCTACTTTACCAATAATGATATTCCGCATTCGTTTAATGCGGTTATTAGCTACAATCGTAGTAAAAAGCGAAGTTTTGGCCTGAATGCTTCCTATAATACCGGTAAACCTTTCACTGTGACCGAAGGATTGGTTTATGCTGGTACCAACTTCTCGAGTCCCATCTATCCCTATACCGGTTTGCAGGCAATCCCGGGGGGGAAGAATGGTGCCCGGTTCCCCGGTTATTTACGAATAGATCTCAGCTACATCAAGACGATTAAACCATTTGGGATAAATGGCAAGTTCAAATTTCAGATTATCAATGCCACGAACCATTTCAATGTTCTCATTGCACAAACAATTCCCAATACCAACCCAACCATGATTCGAGCATTCAGTATGTTCCCGGTGATTCCCTCGTTTGGTTTGGAATTCGAACTTTAATCGGGAGAACGGAATGATTAACCAACTGAGTAAAGGACTGATATTCGCGATCCTGGTAATCCTCATTTTCTGTAGTTGCGAAGAAGAAATGTTGCTGACTGAATTTACCGATTATCAATTCCAGTACGACCCTGAATTGCGGATTGAGGCAATCCTAGATGCTGAAAATCCTGAACAAACGGTGGTTCGAATCGATTATACCATACCAATTACCGATACTACCATTTTCAACGGGCGTGACGATGACGGTGATTGGCGTCCTTTCAGTGATTTGAACGGTAATGGCAAATGGGATGAATCTGAGCCGTTGAATGATGACCTTGGTGAAGATGGCGAATCTAGTGTTGATGACGAATTTTCCGAGCGGGATGATGGGGAAGGCGATGGGCTGCCCACGGTTGGCGAACCTCATATCGATGAGTTGGATGAAATTATTAGTCAGTTACACGATTCTACTTTTACTGTGGAATTATACAATAATTCTACCGGGAATAAAGTGGCGGATTTTGAATGGCGGACAGTAGCCGATTCAATCGGAATCATGGAAAATTATGATGAAGAATTGGAGGAGATTATTCGTTATGGGGGATATAAAATCTCCACGCTTTATGAATCAATTGATTATAATGACGAGTATTTATTTAGGATTTCTGGTTATTCCCGCATGATCGAAGCGGCTTTTCAACCGGAACCGCCAGTGGATTATCTTACCGACTTATTTACGATGAATGTTGATACACTGATGGTGACCGAAGACGATTCGCTGGCGCCAATCTGGACCACCGGTAGCGAACCGATCGTGTACTGGGTGCAAATCGAACGAATTTTCAGGTCGGATTCCATCGAAGTCGTCGCAGATCACCCGGCTACCCCAATTAACTTGGAAAACGGCATTTATATTGGGGGTGACTTTACCACGTTCTATTTTCCAGGGCTGTATCGTTGGACAGTCTATGTTCCCAGCCATAATTATGGCCAATATGTTTATTCATCATTACCGATTACCGATTCCAGCATCAGCAACTGGCGTGATGAAGATGATAATGTGGTATTAGGCTGCGCGGGGTCAATGGCCAGTCGATCAATTTATGTTCGAATTGATAAAGAAATTGAAATATTAAAATAAATCCGCTTATGGAGATCGTCATACTGAATAATGTAACAACTAATCCAATTGGCGACTGTCATATTGCTATGACTCTCGACTTTTACAGCCCATTCTCCTTATCACTTGACTTTACACGATTATGCCGGACAGGTAATTATCGGGTTGCATTGGCGATGACCGGAAATGATCGGACTGAGCATATAGTGGCAATAGTCAAAAAGCCTCCTTTAGATAAAGTAGATTCTCTCAAGCTGTAAAACTCTGGTTGATAGACAACATGGGATAGAAGGGGCTGGTTGATTACCAGCCTCTTTTTTGTATGATAATTTGATTGTTGCTGTTGGATAAATGAGACCCAGGGGTCTTAAATTGCCTGATATGGAACCACTGGCTAAACGCATCTTTGGTAAAGACCGGCAACGCTTAAAACCTTTTGACTGGTCAATTCGAAACACGGTTCAGGTGATTGTTCTTACTATCACACTGCTGATCGGTCTGCAATTCTTTTTATGGATCAAGCAGATTGAAGACGGTGCAGCGGTGACTTTCGCGCGGCCACCAGGAGTGGAAGGATTTCTACCGATTGGCTCATTAATGGGGTGGAAATATTTTTTTCTTACAGGTAAATGGGATCTGGTTCACCCGGCTGGAATGATAATCCTGGGTTTCGCCGTCATTATATCATTTGCCTTACGTAAATCGTTCTGTGGCTGGTTTTGTCCGATCGGGACAATATCCGAGGGACTATGGCGGTTGGGGCGAGGAAAGAATGGCCACAATATACTGCCTCCGAATTGGCTTGATATTCCCTTGCGCAGTTTAAAATATATTTTATTGGCTTTCTTTGTCTGGGCTGTACTCGCTATGAATTCCGGGTCGCTGGAACGATTTTTTGCTCTGCCATACTGGAAAGTGTCAGATATCAAGATGCTGTATTTTTTTACCGGGATGTCTGGCTTCATCGCGACTGTACTGCTGATTCTGGTGGTCGGCTCCATTTCCATTCGCAATTTCTGGTGCCGCTATCTTTGTCCATATGGGGCGCTGATTGGGATATTCGGTTTTCTGGGACCTACCAGAATCCAGCGCGAAGAATCAACCTGCATCGACTGTAATCTTTGCGCTAAAGTCTGCCCGGCTTATATACCGGTCGATGTGAAGTCCCGGATCATCAGCGCGGAATGCACCGGTTGTGCCAGTTGTGTGGAAGTTTGTCCGGTGAAAGATACTCTGAATATCAAAACCACCGGTCTGCCGGTTGGATTCTGGACCAGCCGCAAACTTGCACTGACTGTAGGGAGGTTATTTATTTTACTGGTGATTACTGCCCGTATCAGTGGCTTATGGGTCTCCAATGTAACTATCGAGGATATTCGGTCAATCCTGCCGAACATTGATTTTTTAAAACATACTTCTGGTTTTTAAATCGACAGCGATTGGAGAGCCGTAAGTTGCAGGACCGGCTGATTTCATGATTGTTCAATAGTATTAGCCACCATATATTGCCGGGGAAAAACTGACCGATATCATTTGGAATTAATGATATTGAATTAATAAGCAGAAGGTATTGAATGGCTGAAAAGACCAAATTATGGTATTTACAGAATTTTAATCTACTTGAAAACATGGATGAGAGAACCATGCAGGGACTCGATCAAAATTCCCGGATGCAGGAAACCGCGAAAAAAGAGATAATTTATTTTCCTGATGAGCCCAGTAATACGATTTATTTTCTTAAGTCTGGAAAGATAAAAATCTCCCGTATAACGGAAGATGGGCGATCTACTACAATCCAACTGATTGGTCCGGGTGAAATATTTGGTGAAAGCGCTATCCTGGGTCAAGAACGCCATGAGAACAATGCCGAGGTAATGGAGGATGCTATAATTTGTTCTATCAGTAAAGAGAATTTTGAGGACCTGCTCAATCACAGTCCCCGGCTGAATCGTAGTATCAACAAGTTCATTGGATTCCGTCTGCGTATGATTGAATCGCATATCGAAGATTTAGTATTTAAGAATGCCCGTGAACGAATTGAAGCTTTTCTAAAACGTTATGTAAAATCATTCGGCAAGGAAATGGTTGACGGCTGGCAGGTCCGTCCATTTCTCAATCACACTGAAATAGGTGACTTGACTGCCACTACACGGCAAACAGTCAATGCCATTTTGAATGAACTGGTGCAGGAAGGAAAAATCTCTTATACACGCCGTTATCTGCGCGTTCTGGCACAGGACTGGCTGATGTAAATTGTTTTTTGTCGCCCGGGCGACAAGTAGCTTTCAATTTGGTTTATAATTTAGAGTTATGAAATATGCAACGAACGATAAAAAGGTACTGGTAGAGCTCGTGACTCGCACGGATTGCGATAACTGTGAGCAGGTACGGTCCCAGATAGAAGAATACAAATTAAATACCGATCAGATCGATTTCCGAACCTATAATCTTGACAAAGATTTTCTTCCCAAAGAAAAACGATCTGTCATTACACCAGCAGTCTGGATTGCTGGTTCATTATGCTATTTGGGTATGCTTGATATACGGAATTTTCGGGAAAGAATAAAACAACTAACTCTAGATATAATTGAATAAACCAGGAGGTTATATGGAACAATTATCAAAACATTCGCATTGGTTAGTACGCCTTTCGCTGGCGGCTACTTTTCTTTATCACGGATTTGGCAAATTCCCTATGGCTGGTATGATGGCTGAAATGATGGGTATGCCTGTATTTATGGTCTATATGCTGGCTCTGATGGAAATGGCAGGTGGATTATTGATTCTCTGGGGCGGATTCGGGCCTGCATGGGCCACGCGGGTCGCCGCGGGGATCTTTGCCGTGGTAATGTTTGCTGCTATCATGATGGTGCACTGGCCTAACGGTTGGAATTTTATGGCCGGATACGGTGAAGGCACCAATAATATGGGTGGTATGGAATTTCAGGTTTTGATTACCGCAGTAGCGCTATTCTTTTTAACACGTGGAAATACGAACGACGCATAATATAGAACAGCCGGATTACATGGATGATGGGGAAATGGCTTTGTAGTCATTTCCCCATCGGTGTTTTAACTACAAACGAAAATAATTATTAACTGATTTCATATATCTATCGCAGATTTTTTATAATAGAATCGTAAATTCTCCTGTTATATAATTATACAAACTAATTGGAACATGGGAGTATGCAATGAAGATTTTTTTACTGTTTGTATTGCTATTTACTAGCTTTGGTTTTTCTCAATCGCTGCCGCTTGACTCCGCTGCTGTATCCGTTGCTGAAATTGATGATGCCGGAGCAGTTCTTGTGAATCCAGCCGGTTTAGGCGTAAGTCGGAATTTTAACAGTCGTGTCCTTTTCCCGATTAATTATTCCAATTCTGATTCCCAAACGCTGCAGTTTATCTGGATGGCACAGGCGAAAAATAGTGGATTCGGGTATACCTATAATCCTGATGGTTATGATCAATTGCATTTGGGAAGTGGCCAGAAAATGGACTATGGAATTTATTTTGGCTACATGTCCCATATTAGTCTACGGGGCTATGAGGCGATCGATCTTGGACTGCTGTGGCGCGGGTATAAATGGCTATCGCTTGGTTTGAGTTGGCAGAATGTTTATTCACGGGATAAGCTGGTGCAGCCCCTGAAAATGGGTATTGCCGTACGACCATTTGGAAATCGACTTACAATCAGCTATGATCGTCTATTTGAGATTGACCAGGATGATGAGACGCGTGATCTGGGTGGTTCCATAGTTCTGAATTCTGAACTTATTTCAGGTATCGGAATCCTGGCAGGCTATAATCTGGATTACTCAAGTACTATCTTGGGTGTATCGATCAATTATGGCATCGGTGGTTTCGAAAACTACAGTCTATTTGATAACGGTGGTGAATTAGAGGATAATGGTATAATCGGAGTCAGCACTAATATCGACCGTAAACGTAGTTTTTTCAAATCTAAAGATCCAAAATATGTTGAAATTCGTTTTGGTGTTGGAATCGAAGATTCTCCAAGTCCCAAAGTATTATTTGGTGATCGATTGGTGACGCTTCGGGAAGTAATCCGCTTGGTCGATCAAATTGCTGATGATCCCGACGTAGCTGGAGTAATTGTTTATCCCCAACAACTCTCAATTGGCTTTGCCATGGGTACTGAATTACGGGCCGCATTGGTTGGCCTTAAAGCAGCTGGAAAATCCATTTATGTTTTTGCGGATGTATTGACCGATCGATCATATTCCCTGATTTCCATGTCTGATGGTATCTATTTAAATAGTGGCGGAGCCCTGATGATCGATGGGATCGGAATGGGGGCAGTTTTTTGGAAGGGTACTTTCGATAAACTGGGACTGGATGCTCAGTATTACCGACGTGGTAAATATAAAAGTGCCGCTGAGACCTATACCCGAGAACAGATGTCAGAACCAAGCCGGGAAGCGCGTCAGGCGGTATTGGATGATATCGATGTAATCTACCGGGAAATGATGCTGGATCGACCTGGGATCGATGATGACCAACTGGAAAAAGTGTTTGACCGTGCGGTATTCACCGCTTCCCAGGCGCTAGAATACGGATTAGTCGATGGTGTTTATCATCCTGACCAGAAAGAATCGATCATCAAGGACCTGGTCGGAAAAGATGTAAAAATTGTCAAGACAAAACAGTGGGCGCGTAAATGGACTTATGATTGGGAGTCAGGAGTAAGACCGCAAATAGCCCTGATTTATGCCGAGGGTCCAATCCTGCCGGGTAAAAGTACTCCATCTCCCTTCGGCAGAGACAAGCAGATCGGGTCGGTTACGACGGCTACCGCAATCCGAAAGGCACGTGAGGATGAGTTGGTTCAAGCAATTGTGCTGCGGGTAAACAGTCCCGGTGGATCAGTGCTGGCCTCAGAGGATATCTGGCGGGAGATACACCGGACTACGCATCCGGATTCCAGCGACGAGGAGAATCGGAAGCCAGTATTTGTATCGATGGGAAATGTAGCCGCATCCGGTGGCTATTACATTGCCTGTGCCGCTGATACCATAGTAGCTGATTCAGCCTGTATAACCGGTTCGATTGGTGTTCTGGCCGGAAAAATATCGCTGGGCGGCTTGTATGAGAAGATTGGCTACAATGTTGATGTTCTTAAGGCGGAGCCCCATTCGGATATGTTTAGTCTGCATCGGTCACTAACTACCGAAGAGGGGCAAAGTATCCAAGCGGTCGTTGACAGTTATTATGAACAGTTTCTCGAACGGGTAGCCGAAGGGCGGGAAATGACGGTTGCAGAAGTGGACTCAGTAGCCCAGGGCCGAATCTGGACTGGTATAGAAGCTCAAAAACTGGGTCTGGTTGACGAATTGGGTGGGCTGAAGAAAACCATCCAGCTGGCAAAAAGTCGTATCGGACTAAAACCGGATGATGACATTTATTTGAAAATCTATCCAGGTGTTGAGCGGGCTGATTTCGATTTCAATCTGGAATCTGGTTCCATTATACTTGAAGAATTGGACAAATTAAATGGCACAAATGATATACGTCAGGTGCTAGATCGAATTGCCCTCCTGAACCAGGAGGTGGCACTTTACTTGATGGAGGAGATCATTCTGGAAGAATAGGATTATTGCAGTAGTTTAAAAATAATCTGTTATGTTATTCCCAGGATTTATTTGAAAGGAGAATATTATGGCTAGAGTAGGTGTTGTTCTATCGGGTTGCGGAGTCTATGATGGTGCTGAAATCCATGAAACAGTCATCACCCTGCTGGCCTTGGACCGCGCCGGAGCTGAAGTTGTAATGATGGCTCCAAATATCGGTCAGTTGCATGTTGTCAATCATCTTACTGGTGAAGAAATGACTATGGAGAGCCGCAATGTTCTGGTTGAGTCAGCCAGGATTGCCCGAGGGAATATTCGTGATCTGAGTCTGGTTACCGGTGCTGAACTGGATGCCTTGATTTTCCCAGGTGGTTTCGGAGTAGCTAAAAATCTGAGTGATTACGCAATGGTCGGTGCTGATTGCGAAGTCAACCCGGATGCACAAAGGATTGTTGCCGAAATGATTGAGGCTCGAAAACCGGTTGGCGTGATCTGCATAGCACCGGCTATGTTGGCCAAAATTCTTAAACAAATGGGTAAATCAGCCAGACTGACAATTGGCAATGACAATAATACTGCCGGCGATATTCAAACTATGGGAAGCCAGCATCTTGAGTGTCCGGTCGATGAATTGATTGTTGATGAGGAGCATAAAATCATTTCAACACCAGCCTATATGATAGGACAGCAAATTAAAGATGTAGCACTGGGAATCGAAAAACTGGTTGATAAAATATTAACTATGTTATAGAAAGCCACTGGAGATCAGCGGCTCTTAATTGATTTAATTATTTAATTAAATCAACATCAACCGATCCTAAACCGATCGATATATCCAGTTCAATACTGGGTTGCTTGCTCTTCCAGTCAGGAGTACTCCATTCTTTATGTCCGGTCTTAACCATTTCATCGACATCGACCGAAGACAGGAAAGTATCGTCGACACGGATTTTAATATTGGCCTTTTCTGGCAGAACCAACTCCAGTGATCCCAGAGCAACTTCAATATCGCCGACCAGATCATATTTCTGCTTGCTGAGGTCGACGTAGGCAGAACCTAATCCCACATCCAGATTAATATATTTAGCTCGTAGGTAGCCCAAACCATAGCCATTAAAATCTCCGAGACCACTCTCGATATAAACTTCTTTACATTTGGTTGAATTTGGTTCGTCAATTGACAGCCGAACATCACTCAGACCACATTCCAACTCCAGTCCGGCGATAGCCAGGTCGGTTAAATCTATATCAGCCTTACCAAGGCCGAATTCGAATTTCATCGAGGTGGGGATATCAGGCGGAAATTGAAAATCTAGTTCCTGGCGTACATGTTCATCGTCAAGATCTCCCAATTCGATATGGAACCGTTTTCCGTCATCTTCATAGTCATGGTCAGAATCATGATCATTCCCTTCGTCATCGTAATAGTGTCGCAGAGACTTGGTTCTCGCTTTGAAAATTCCCTTTGTCCCAAAGGTTTCGTAGCTGATTTTCGGTTTATAATCAAGTGAATCATATTTGAAGGATCCGGTAATTATATCATCCTGCCCGGCTTTTATTTCCAGATCACCCATAGCAAAGTCAAAGCTGGCTTCCAAATGACCAATATCCTGGATATCGAATCGGTAATTTTTAGTGATTAAATCTTTGTTACTATTGTTGCGGCTGGAGCCATAGTATTCATCATCCTGAAGGAAAGTGACCAGATATGGAAAATCGGTATGAATGGTGATTTCTTGACTTTGTGTTATGGTAAGAAGCAGGGTAATCAGTAATACTGGTCGCATGGATATCTCAAAAATTAAAATTGATTCGTAAGGTAGATTCCCAGTATTCGGTTCCATCCAGCGGTTTGGCAAAATTTATTCGCCAGTCAATATCATCATGGTCCGAAGATGCAAGTCCTATTCCCACCGATGATTTTCCATTATTAATGATGTCGTCGATACTGGTTATATCATATTCGGTAGCCATCCAGGCATCGCCGGAATCGGTAAATAGAATCAGAGTCCAGTCGTCATCAACAAAATCAGGGGTGAAGATAATTTCAGTATTCAATTGCACGAATCGGTCACCGTGCCAGGGATCTCCATTCCATTTTTTCTTATAGGGATAGGCCGCTATTGAACCAAGCCCGCCAACACCGAAATAACGGAACTCCGGCAAAGTTCCGGTCGCGGTTCCAGCCAGCAAGCGGGAACGGATGATAACACCGGGTGTAATTTCAAGACCGATTATACCCATTCCAAGCAGCCGCTGGAAATGATCATACATTTGTGTTTCTAGAATTTGCTCGGCCGTAACATAAACGGCAATCCCCGATTTATATGGATTGAAATGTCGTGGTTTAAAAGCAAATGATATTCGCGCACTTTCAACATCTCCGGGTATAACCGGCAAATTGTCGCGCAGGGCTCGATTGTCATTAAATACCGTCCACAGGTTCTGATCAACCGGTATGGAATCCTGAGAAGCAGAAACATAGGTTGCCCTGATTCTGATCCAGTTCAAATCAAATCCCACTCCAACCTCAAAGCCGGATTCATCCCAGCGATCATAAAAATCCTGACGTCCAAGTATCCCAGCTAATGAGTTTTCAAGTTCGGGAAGACGATAGAAGTCATCAGTTCGACTTTCTTTGAAACCACTGCCAAACAGTATAAAGTGTCGATTCAATAAATATACTTCCCCAGTGATCCGGCCGGTATATGTATTCTGGCTGAAACGCCAGCCAGCGGAAAGATTCAACCGCAAGTTGGATAATGAGCGACGATCCCATCTGTAATTAAATGGAGTAATCAATAAACCCTCGTTCCGATTATAAATGAA
This sequence comes from uncultured bacterium, assembly GCA_964439935.1. Classification (GTDB taxonomy): domain Bacteria; phylum Fidelibacterota; class Marinisomatia; order Marinisomatales; family TCS56; genus JABMQW01. The sequence continues at coordinate 332,530 of CAYTPW010000001.1, forward strand.
CCAGAATGTTTTTGGGTGTATCCAGCTACTTCGAGAATACCAAGAACGTTCCTTTAGCATGAAATCTGATTCACCTTCCACTCCATTGGACTCACTAGTGGTTTCTTTGAAAGAAAGACCTTTAGATATATTGGTTTCGATGATACGACCGCGAACCTGAGCGCCAGATTCCTGATGTACCGTTCCGCCGATCGCGATTATCCTTCCATTTACAATTGCTCCTGACTTGATATATATATCGCCACCAATTATTGTAAATTCGCCATCGATTTGCCCGTATACTGTCAGATCACCACCGACTATCCGGACTTTGCTGCGATTGATATCACCTGATTCGATAACATAATCACCAAAGAATTTGACTTCATCCGATTGGGTATCTGATTCGGTATTGTCTCCAGGAAAGTTTTCAAGAGCTACGCCTTGGGGTAATTTGGCATCGGAAATGTTGCCTGATTGAGTTAGAGTTTCTTCCACCGCACGTGGTTGTTCGCTCGTGGCGTTAGAATACTGTGCTATCCCCGGTACAAGACCCAAGGCAAGTAAAATAAAGCTGTATTTAATCATTCCGAACTCTTTTCTATTGTAATCGTACCGTGACTGGTGCGTAGTTTTACAGAATAGGTGCCATCACCAATCATACTTTCACCGCGGATTTCATCATATTTTTTCTCTACTTTAAACGGGAAATCACTTTCGATTACATTTGATGAAATTTCATTCTCTACAACAGCATCGATCGTGGCGGGAAAATTATCTGGTAGAATCAGATGGATTGAACCGTAATCATTGATGATGTTGATATCATGGTCTTTAAATTTCCGATCCCAGATTTTGTCTATTTCAAGCTCACCAGCACTGGTTTTAGCCCGGATTGAGCCGCGTAAACCAATCACTACTACATCACCACTGCTGGTAGAGAGATCGGCATTTCCACGAATTTCTTCGATTTCAATATCGCCACCGGAGGTTTCAGCCTTAATTGATCCAGCCAGATCATCGATCTCAATATCACCACCGCTGGTCTGTAAATCCATTTCTGCCTGAATCCGATGGGCATCGATATCGCCACCAGAAGTATAACCGGTCAATTTTTTTCCAACAATATCTTCAAAACTCAGTTCACCACCGCTGGTTTCCACGTCCACATTACCCTGGACTGATTCAATAACAATATCACCACCGGATGTTTTTGCGGCCACTTCACCTTCCACCCGCTCTACGTCGATATCGCCACCGGAAGTATTTAGAGCCAGAATACCTTCTGCATGATCGATTGCAATATCACCGCCGGAGGTGCGGGCAGTTATTTTTCCAGTCAAATTCCTCATGTCAACATCGCCACCACGGGTTGATAGGCTGACTTCACCCACGATTCGATCGGCTTCTATATCACCGCCGGCTGTTTTAGCGCTGATATTACAGTTGATCGGAATTATGATCGAATAATCAAATGAGGAGCGAGCCTTCCATTCGTCCAGTCCCATGATATCAATCACGCTAGCTTCTTCTGACTGACTGACCTTTGCCCGATATTCATCAAACAGGGATTTAGCCTTAAATCCGGAGCTGGACCAGATAGAAACTTCTTCAGTAATCTGGATAACATTTCCCGGTTCCCCACTGAATGTGATATCTCCTTTTACTTGGTGGATATTCAGAGTCCAGCCGAGTCCCTTCCCGACTTTGCCTTTATCAACTTCAAACTCATAAGTTGTTGTTCCGATATAATGATTCTTTTTATCCAGATCAAAGTGCTGCAGAATCTCTTGTCCAATGACTAGTTGGGATAAGAATATAACTGGCAGTATCTTGTTCATTGTCATTCCTCGATTCGTTGTACTGCAACTTGGCTTTTAAATGAATCGGAAATCCGACGGGCTTGGTCACGGATGAATTCATTTTTATCCATTTTCATAATGATCTGCAAGGCTGGTATGATATCTTCAGTGGGATTCTGCGCTAATATACCGAGAGCGGCCATCCGAACAGCTTCATTTTCATCTTCAAAAAGCACTTTGATACAGGCATCTCGGAGTGTTTTATCAGCTTCATAGATACTCAGCGATTTAGCTGCACGTAACCGTACACCCGGGTTGGGATCGGTTAACAACGATGAAATTAAAACTACCCGACCTTCTTCAATAGGTTGTGCTTCGGAAATCAGATTTACCGCTTTCAGACGTTTACCGGGATTACTATCATTTTTAAGCATGTAATACAGGATTTGTCGAACGGATTCATCTTCCAAACCACCTTCGACACTGATATCATTTTTGGCCTGTAAATTGAAACTGACAGATTGAGGATCATCCTGGTAGAAATCGATATCTTTACTCGAAAGGGTTCCGCTTTCAAGCAATTGCATTATATCCGGTTGTTCGTTAGATGCAATTGGAGCGGTTATCGTCTGCACAGTGGGAAAAGCCAGGCGGCCAATCAGGAAAGCCAGCATAATATAAGTGGCAACGGCCCAGGCTGGTTGCCGGGGTATGAATAAGCGTTCCGATAGGGTGTAACGCAAATCAGCCCATTTGGCTATTAGCCTGGATTTTTGAGTACGGTCATCTAATTGTTCGATTTTACCGCGTAAAAGATTGCGCTGTCCTTCAAGTACAAATTCGGGTATTTCCACTTTAGCAACTTTTTCAGTCAGCTCAAGTGTTTCTGTAATATCAGCAACTTCCGCCTGCAGGGCGGGGCTTGCTTTTAACAATTGTTCAAATTGCTGACGCTCAGAATCAGTTAGTGCAGTCAAGGCGTAAAGCGTCGCTTGATCACGTAATTTGGGGGGTAAAGTATCAGGCATATCGATACTCCTTAAGTTCTACTCGTAATTTTTCCATGGCACGGAACAGGTACCGTTTTACCGTACCCTCGGATATGTTAATAATTCTTGCTATATCTTTAATTTTGAGATTTTCAAGATGTTTTAGAATAAAGACCGTGCGCTGCTTTTGTGGTAATATGGTCATTGCAGATTTTACGGCTGTCATTATTTCCTGTCCGGAAGCGCGATTATCACTGGGATCAGCGATCCAATCCAGATGTCCCGATTCCCTTTCTGGATCAGGCTCATACAGATTTAATCGGGCTTGCTTGCGCTTAAAATTATATGACGTATTGACCGTAATCCGGTACAACCAGGTATAAAACTGACTCTCAAAGCGAAAATTCTTTATGCTTTTATACGCTTTGAGAAAAACCTCCTGGTAGAGGTCCTCCGCATCTTGCTGATTGCGGGTTAATTGGTAGGCCAGTATCATAACTCTTTCATCATGTAGTTTTACCAGTTCGTGAAATGATTCCGAATCACCGGACTGGGCTTTTTTTATCAGTTGTCTGATTTCTGCTTTCAATTTTAGGTTTTATTCACGTTTGCTTTGACACGATGGGGGAGATTTGGTTGTCACGAACTTATCTGGTCAGACGAGAAAATGCAAGCCGGAATATAAGTCCGGATCAAATGCTAATTAATAAGGAACCCCCCGCTTGGGCGTACCTAATAATAATGGTTTTAACCGATCTATTCAGTAGGATCAGAGTTTGAGCGATGGATATTGATTTAGTGTCGCTGTCAGCGGTTCAGCTGAATTTATCCATTCCAAAGCGTATTAGCCGGAGTTTGTTGATAGCTGATCGACGCTGACTATTGCTCCATACTTGCTGCGCAATGCACGCAGTTCCGTTGTCCATTCTTCATATACCGTGAATAGTTGAGGTGGCAAATTGTCTTCCTTACCGTAGGCTTCGGTCTGGAGCTTGATACGATCAAGAATTTTATCTACATAAAAAGCGAATTGCATATCATATAGACTGCGCGGATAATCTTTATCAATATTAGCAAAAAGCCTATTTAGTTCAGCGTAGGTAGGAATAAAACCAATTGGAGTTTCGATAGCTTCCACTTCGTTATGGGCGAATAACTCCAACCAGCCCAACCAGACTTTAACATCACGTTTTTCACCCAGTAGATTTTTGCTATTTCCGCCACGGTTTTCATGAGTAAGAAAATAGTTCAATCCAGCCAGAATCGGTCGACCGGCATCGCTGAGACGATCTGAATTAAAGAATTTGAATTGTGAATCCATATAATCAGCCAGCGCGCCCGGTATAAACGGGGCATTTGCCCATGGTTGTCGCCGAACACCAGTCGCACCTATCTCGGTGGCAGTAGCTGCCGAGACAATAGAAGCACCAATTGCAACACCAGCATCAGCATTTTTTGCGACCCAGACCGGTGGCATGGTATCAGCGTCACGTCCTGAATAGGTAAAGACCTTAACTGGCACACCTGCGGGATCGGCATTGGCAGTTGAATTATGATTGGCAATTGCCTCGCACGTTAGTGTGCAACGGGCATTTTTATGAGAAATTGGAATTGCATTCCCATTGGCATCGGTTTTACCTTGGGACCATTCCCCCTGGAAATTGATTCCCCGTTCGGGATGCTCCTCACCATTTCCTTCCCAGTGGGGAACCATTTGATCATCAATCAATACATTGGACCAGATCACCTCGGTGCCATCACCACGGAGGCAGTCCATCAGATATGGATCCCCTTCGCGGTTGACATCCGCCACGATACCAAATATTCCATTTTCAGGATTGACACCGCGAACCGTACCATCTTTCGCCAGCCATAATTGTGCTAAGTCATCACCGATAAAATCTGACCCGACCATGGCAGTGGTAGTCTTTCCACAACCTGACGGTGCTGCACCGGCAAAATAGGTTTTACGTCCATTTGGACCAGTCATCCCAGTAATAAACATATGTTCGGAAAGCTCTTGACCTCGATTAAAATAGGTCGCATAATCGACTGCGAACCGATGGTTACCCTTTTTCATCAATAAAGTATTGCCGGCATAAGTACAAAAGGTGGAATAAGTTGTCTGCCAGCTACGGTCCATAAATATCCGGGCATTGGGTACATCCTCCGGTCGATTTAGCCCTTCTGAGTGTAGATTGGTAAAGAAGATTCCTTTCCGTACTACTTCTGCATCGAATTCAGCATATATATTTCGATAAAGTAAAGCCGCTGAATGAAATACATAACCGGAAGATGAAATTTCGATCGCTGGTATGGTAGCTTCAGCACCGGCTGGTCCGCGACCGAAAAACCCAACCATCATCGTCATATTTTTCATGATCCCGGGTAAAAATTCCTGAATATAATCTAGCGCCTCGCGGCGGGGGGTTGCTTGAGCTAAAGCACTGAGTTTTTCATCATCGTTAACAATATAATAGGTTTGTTTAACGAGTCGTGCCTGGTCCTGGGGTAAGTCAAAATGAATTGTATGACCAGCTTTGGCCAATTTTTTCTCTTCCCCCTTTCTGAGGGAGTATTCCCGAATCCACTGAACATCTTCGGCGCTTCCGGTATCAATAAAAACTTCATCGGGTTCACACATATTGATTGCATTGGCAATCTTAATCAAAGCCTCTTCATTCTTGATCGGTGACAGTTTATTCAGGTTTTCTTCATTAAGTTTGTTTTCAAATATGGCTCTGGCAGAATCGATTGTATTTACACCACCAACCTCAGCGAGTAAATCAATCCCCTTTTTCAATTCTAACATATGCTTCTCCTTAGCTTTATGGATGATACCAAATTGTTTCAACTACATTTGGTAGTTGATTCGGTGCCGTCTGACAACAATTAGAGATTACGAATGCATAGCATGATAGCTCCCAATTTCGGAATGTTGTTATAACGGCTTTTACCCCCAAGCGTTTTGTACAAAAATTTGTTTGTACTGTTGAATACACATTAGAATTTATAAAAAAAAATCCCCAGACACTTCCTATTCCGGGGATTTTTCAAATTAAAATTAACTTAATCTGGTAAGACGCTGACCTTTTTGCGATCACGGCCACTTCGCTCAAATTGCACTGTTCCAGCAGCAGTGGCAAACAATGTATCGTCACCACCTCGTTTTACATTGTATCCTGGTAATATGTGGGTTCCGCGTTGACGAATAATAATCCCACCAGCCAAAATTGATTGTCCATCGGTCACTTTTACGCCGAGCCGTTTTGCATTTGAATCACGTCCATTTCGCGAGCTACCGACACCTTTTTTATGTGCCATAATTATGCCTTCCCTGTTTCAGAAACCTTGGTCGTTTTGGCCGCAGCTGGCTTTGCAGCTGTTTTTTTGGTGGTTCCAAGTCGAATTTTATTAATTTGAATCATGGTGTAGTCCTGACGGTGGCCGTTTTTACGCTGATACCCCTTACGGCGTTTTTTCTTGTATACCATAATTTTTCGATCACGACCATGTTCCAGAATATCAGCTGAAATGGTTACATCCTTGACAAAAGGAGCTCCGATTTTGATTTGTTTGTCGTCGTCTAATAATAAAACCTGGTTAAAGATAATATTCTGACCAGTTTCGCCATCAATTAATGATACCTTGATCCGATCTTGTTCGGCAACCCGGTACTGGTGTCCATGAATATTCACAATCGCGTACATATTTCTCTCCTATAGCCCAGAAAGTTATTAACTGTATTGATCTTTTTCAAGTCCGATTTGATCTGTAACATCAAGTCCGGTTTTAACGGACATGAATTTGAATCCATCCATAGGTACGCTAGTATCATTTTTAATTTTTATATGCACCAGGTTTTGCCACATCAATCCACGCAACACTCTCCGCTTCTGTTCACGAAGATAGTCTGCAACACTGGGATGTAGATGCAATTCCAACCGCAGGTCGCGGTGTTTGCTACGATACCGCCTGAGCCAGTGATCAATCCGGGTCAGAATAGCATCTTTGGAAAGGATGCGACCCGATCCATTACACACCGGACACTCATCACTCATTGAATCCAGTAAACTAAGACGAATTCGTTGCCTGGTCATTTCCAGTAGACCGAATTCGGAGATGGGCGATACAGCTACTTTTGCCCGGTCTTTACGTAATTCTTTACGCAATTCGTAATATATTTTTCGCTTATTAGCTTCCTCCCGCAAATCAATAAAATCGATAACGATCAGACCAGACAAATCCCGCAGTCGTAACTGGCGAGCAACTTCACGAGTAGCTTCCAAATTAATTTTAAGGGAGTTTTCTTCATGTTTCTTCTTGCCGATAAACCGGCCGCTATTGACATCGACAACCACCATGGCCTCTGTTTTTTCGATGATCAGATAAGCACCGCTCTTCAACCAGACTTTAGCCCGTAATAATTTGTCAATCTCAGCTTCGATTCCCATAGATTCAAATAATGGCGTCTTGCTATGGTGGCGCTCCAATCGGGATCCAAGATTGGGAGATACATCATCTAGATAATTTTGCAGCTTGCGGAAAAGTTTACGGCTGTCAATTACAATTTTACCGATGTCTGGTGTGAATAAATCGCGGACAACACTGGATGCGGTTTCCATATCTTCGTAAACCAGAGATGGCGCATGATTCCGTTTGGCTTTGGAAAGCATTTTATTCCAGTTGTTAACCAGACTATCATAGTCATTACGCAAAAATTCCTCACTCTTACCCTCGGCAACTGTTCGAACGATAATACCGAAATTTTCTTCCTTCAAGCTGGTGACGATTTTCTTGAGGCGACGCCGTTCGTATTTATCCCAGATCTTCTTTGATATACCAATATAATTAGCATTCGGTACTAAAACTAGTAACCGACCCGGGAGGGCAGTTTCGGTTGTGACGCGAGGACCTTTTCCGGCAAATGGTTCTTTGATGACCTGAATAAAAATATCCTGTCCGGTGTGTAGATCCACCTCAATCCGATCGCTATTTTTCCGGCTGCGTTTCCCATTATGTGCATTATCATACTCATTATCGGTATCGGATAGAAAGGCACTATTCTCAATCTCTGAAAAAGGTAAAAACGCGTTAATTTCATACCCGATATCGACAAAAGCTGCCTGCATACCGGGGATTACATTTTCAACTTTGCCGTAGTAAATATTACCGACCATCCGTTGATGGTCCGGTTTCTCGACATATACTTCAACCAGTTGATCATCTTCAAGTATGGCGATCCTGGTTTCGCCCATACTTTCATTAATATAAATTTCTTTTTTCATTTTCCTGATCCATCCAAAGCGGAATCCGTGTTTTGCGACTCAAATGAAATAATGAGATGCCAAAAATCAGCATAACACCTCCGGCAGGATAGATTACCTGATAGACATTATCGCTGAAGCAAACCGAATGCCGGTAATTTACCTGTCAACAGGCTTATATGAGGAGGGGTGAAGGAAAGAAAAAAACTTTTGTTAATTAAAAAATTTTGTTAGTAATGAAAAAACTGCTTCAAAAACGGCCTTCAAAGTGTCCTCATCTAAAGCGAAACTAAGTTTCTTTTCCATTTTTCTCAAGCGCTTTGTAGGTGCAATGAATAATAAATAAAACAGCCTCAATAGCCGCCAGAGATGGTTTCCTTATGTGGCTGAATCAAATTCCGGAGTTTTTATTCTTGTATCATTTATACGTGTGATTGAAGGAAAACGTAATTGAATGTTATGGCTGAAATAGCGTAATGACTTGACGAGTCGCAATATGTAATTTCCGGTTTGAAAAGTACTGGCAATGGTGATTAATCAAATTTGTTTTACCGTTCATCTTTGGTACACAGCGATTTCTAATTATTATTAAATGAAAACAATGACAATTCTGGACAATGAACTAACTCTGGCAATTCAGGCAGCCAGGGAAGCTGGTGAAACAATAATGTCTTATTATAACACCGATTATGAAATTAAGCAAAAAGGTTACCATAATCCGGTGACTACCGCAGATCATGCTGCCGATGCTCTGCTAAAAATGCGATTGGGTGAAGCTTTTCCCGAATATGGTTGGTTATCGGAAGAAACGGTAGATTCACCGGATAGATTGAACAAGGTGCGTACTTGGGTTGTAGATCCCCTGGATGGTACAAAAGAATTTATCGAGGGTGTTCCCCATTTTGTAATCAGTATTGCACTGGTTGAAAACCATCAACCGGTGCTGGGTGTATTATTCAATCCTGTGACAGATGAATTATTTTATGCAGCCAGAGGTAAGGGTGCATTTCTCAATGAACAACCGATTCGCTGCAGCATCAAGGATACACCCCGTGAAATGATTATATTGAACAGCCGCTCTGAAACGCGGATTGGATTATGGTCAAGATTCGGCGATTTGTTTGGTGAACTGCGCGCAATCGGTAGTGTTGCTTATAAATTAGGTTTGACAGCGGCTGGGAAAGCGGATATATTTGCATCATTACGTCCGAAAAATGAGTGGGATATTTGCGCCGGCCATTGCCTGGTTAATGAAGCGGGGGGACAGTTGATTGATCTTGGTGGGAAACCGGTAACTTATAACAATGCCAAAACGCTAATTACACCCGGCCTGATTGCGGGTAATCTGGAAGCAGTGCAAAAAACTTTTGAAGTTCTGAAAAATTAACTAGCAGAATATGGACAACTCAGAAATACCCGATGGTGCGGTAAAATGTCTGGATAAAGGTTTTATCCGGTTGGTGGATTCGATGGGGGGAGACGCCTCAATTGTGCAGGCTGCCCGCGTAAGCTATGGCAAAGGTACGACTAAAGTATCACGTGACCGGGCGTTGATCCGCTATCTGATGCGCCATCATCATTCTACGCCCTTTGAGATGGTGGAGTTAAAATTCCACGCTAAGATGCCGATTTTTGTTGCCCGTCAATGGGTTCGCCATCGCACCGCTAATATTAATGAATACAGTCTGCGGTATTCGGAAGCAATTAATGATTTTTATATCCCCCAACCAGAAGATATCCATTTCCAGAGCAAATGGAATAAGCAGGGGCGCGAAACTGCCATTGTTCCCGATGAGTTGAAGGAAAAAACTGTCGCTTATTTCAAGGAAATGTCTCAACGCAGTTATGATTTGTATTCTGAATTAAATGAAGCCGGTATTGCCCGGGAACTGGCACGGGCTATTCTACCGGTTAACCTGTATACACAATGGTACTGGAAAAATGATCTACACAACACCTTCCATTTTTTGCGGTTGCGGATGGATAAGACTGCTCAATATGAGATACAGGTCTATGCTGATGCAATGGCTGCAATAGTTAAGCAGGTAGTGCCAATTGCTTATGAGGCATTTGAAGATTACCTGCTTAAGGGCATGTTCTTTTCTAAGATGGACAGGGAGATTTTTAGTGTAAAATTACCTGAACGCGTCTACGATGACCTCCTGGATGATGTTACCTACCGATTGGTTGCCGGTATAAACTCCAACAAACCGCGGGAGAAAAATGAGTTGTATAAATTGTATCTGAAAGAAGGCGGATTGGATTCGGCCCCTGATTTTGACCTGAAATGGGCTGCGGGAAATCCGACTGCTGGCAATGTTTTTGAATTGCAGGAATTGAAAGATAAACTACTCGAATTTAGGGAATAGTCTATTGTGAATATTTATTAATTAAATTACAGTAACAGTAAAGGAGAGGATATTTATGAATTATAGTAAACCCGATGGAACTGTCGGCCACCGCCACCGTCTGCGGGAACGCTTTTTAAAGGCTGGTCTTGATAGCCTGCAAGATTATGAAATTATTGAATTGCTGCTAACACTGGGTACACCGCGCAGGGATTGCCGCCAAATGGCTCGGGCAATGCTGAATGAATTCGGATCGCTGAAAGCGGTTCTGGAAGCCGAAACAGCTGATTTGCAACGCATCAAAGGAATCGGTCCGACCAATACGGTTGGCTTAAAACTGATCAGGTCGGTGGCAAGCCGCTATCTAAAAGATCGTGTCATTGGTCGCGATTTTATTGAAAGCGCTGAGCAGGTGATCGACTTTCTCAGTCATGCACTAAGTTTTCGGGACCGTGAAACATTCCTGATCATTTATTTAAATGGGCGGAATCAAATTCTGGCTTCCGAGGAATTATTCACCGGTACGCTGACTACTTCAGCTGTCTATCCCCGCGAAGTCGTGAAAAAGGCACTGTCAAATAAGGCCGCCGCCCTCGTATTTGTCCATAATCATCCCAGTGGTAACCTTAATCCCAGTAAGGACGATATAGCTATCACGGAAAAATTAAAGGCAGCCATGTCTACGATCGATGTTTCTGTACATGACCACATTATAGTAGCCGGTAACGGTTATTATTCAATGGCAGAACACGGATTGCTATAAGGTTGTTGACTGTGCTATCTTGCTCCAGACTGTTAGAGTGAACTGATATTTTGTTGCGGAATATAAATCTGCTTCGATTTCCAAGCTGTATTTAGGGGTGATTTTGTAAGCAATACCGGTTGTCAATGCAAAAGGCAGTTGATCAATAAATGAATGTTTTTTTATTCCAAGGTCACTGGTACCGCCGCCGTAGGTCACCTGAATCCCTTTCTCATTAGTACCGTACAAATAAGTTTTCCGAATACCGACTCGCAATTTGGCAAGATAGATGGGAAGTATGATTCCGGCGCTGAGGGGATATTCTAAAAATGTATAATTATTATCATACTGGTATTCCTGGACTTGATTTTCATATTCAATAATTGAATTTTTCATTTTATAAATATGAATTGCTCCAGTACAATAAATCAGATAAATCCGATAATTGATCTCAGCCTTCCCAAACCAGCCCAGTTTCCCATCGAGAATCTTAGAGTTCGAACCGCTGGTTATAATACTCTGTTTATTAAAACCAACCGAGGCAATAACGTTCGACCTGGCAGTCATTGGATAATTCAGGCTTAAGGCCAGAATTTTATTCCTGGCAGCCATTGAATTAAAAGATCGATCATTGACAGACACCTGTAGCCCGGCAGTCTGCTCCATATCAATCCGCGTTTCCGGTACATCAGTTATACCCTGTGCAAGGATTAAACTTGCACAGACTGCTATCAGCAGGCTGATCCGCATTGCCATGATCAATTGGCCTCCGGCAAAATGATATCAATAAAATTCGTAATATCACCACTTTGACTGGTAGCTTGTACACGGACTGTCTGACCAGCGAATTGGGAGGAGTAGGTATAATTTGCGGTGGCTGTTCCATCCGCACCGGTTGCGACACCGGTAGTGATTGAACCATACGATGTCGGCGCGACTGAAAAAGCAATGGTATTACCGTTTACTGGATTTCCATTTTCATCAGATAATATTACCGTTATGCTTAGTATGTCAGTCCCGTCACTCGGATTTCCGCCGGGATTATACCAGGATAGGATAATAATACTGTCTGCCAGCACGTTGATATTAATGGAGACCGAATCAACCATATTGATACCGTAGTATCCTTTAACTTTTGCCGTACCAGCGGTCAGACCAGCGGTCAGATCGGCCAGAGCTTCACCATCGTCATCGGTAACGGAAGAAGCGGGGATTGTTCCCAGGGTTGTTGTCCAATAAACCGTTTTATCGATGAGTGGATTGCCGGTTACTTGATCCTGGAGTTGTGCCCTGACCTGAAGCGAACTTACACCATCAGCTAACAGGGTTGTACCGTCGGCTGTAACAGTAAATGATAAATCTGAGAACTCGACCTCAATTGAATCAATGACACCGGCAATAGCTGTGACAGTAGCCGTTCCAGAGCTCGAACTGCTTGTCAAATTTGTGGTCAAGCTTCCGTCAGCATCAGTCGTATCGCTGGCGACTATAGTTCCTTTTGTTGTAGAAAGATTTACCCCACGGCTGGTCACCGGATTACCATTGGTCGTTTCCCGTAAATCAACTGTCACTGCACTAGTTGAGACTCCATCAGCGGGAATCCTGGTGGGACTGGCATTGATATCGATGGTAATTCCTCGCAGATCAATATCGATACTATCCCGGATCGATGAATAATCAGTCAGAACAGTTTTGACATTAGTTGTAAGATCGGTAGTGCTAGCACTACCGGTCAGTGTTAGTGCTGCCTGGCCGTTGGTATCGGTTGTAGCGGACAGGCTTGACAGAGTACCGTAATCAGTAGTGAATGTCAGTGCGATGCCGGTTAGTGGATTATCCAATATATCAGTAACTAATACGGTGAATACGACTTGATCAGCTTGATCGGCCAGGATGCTGGTTTCTGAGGTTGACATGGCCACAGCATTTGGTACAATGGATCTGAACTCCACTGCCGTGGAACCCGAAACACCAGCCGAAACATTCACTGTTGCCGTGCCGGCAGTCGTACCGCTGGTCAATATTGACGAGGCTGTTCCGTTAGCATCAGTTGTGATAGAATTGGCGATAATTCCCCGGTTGGTAGTCAAGATGGCTGGTTTCTCGGCTACAGGATTACCATTTGTAGTTTCAATCAGCTCGATTGTAATTGTTGAGGTGGAATTTCCATCGGCGGCGATCTCGTCCGGATCAGCGGTTACAGTCAGTGTTAATCCACGAAAATCAATGCTGATATTATTATTAACTGCCGGATAACCGGAGACCGCGGCAGCGGTAACAACAGTTGTGTCGATAGTGCGGGCGGTTCCAGTCTGGGTAACTGCAGCGAGGCCATCGTCATCGGTAGTAACTGATGTGCTGCTGAGCGTGCCCGCACCGCTGGCAAAGTTTACAGCCGTCCCAGCAATCGGAATATTAAGTGTATCAGTAACAATAGCAGTGATTGTAGTCGCCGCCGAATTATCAGCAAGGATACTGGTTTCGCTTGCACTCAGGCTGATCGATTTGGGCTCAATCGACATGAAATCAACAGCGGTTGATCCACTAACACCCGCATCTATATTAACGGTTGCCGTGCCAGCACTCGCTCCGGCAGTGAGGATAATGTTGGCCTGTCCGGTAGTACCGGTAATTCCCTGTGCCGGGATGGTTCCCAGATTAGTCGTAGCTCCCAATACTCTATTAACAACTGGATTTCCATTGGTGGTCTCGGTCAGATTAACAGTTATTGCCGCTATTGATTGGCCATCAGCAGGAATTTGAGTCGGATCGGAATTTACCTGCAATGTTAATCCGCGAAAATCAATGCTGATATTATTATTAACCGCCGGATAACCGGAAACCGCTGCTGCTGCTACTATAGTTGTATCGCTGGTGCGGGCGGTTCCAGTCAGTGTAACCGCGGCGAAGCCATCGGCATCGGTGGTAACTGATGTACTACTGAGGGTGCCTGCCCCGGTAGTAAAGTTTACAACCGTTCCAGCAATCGGGTTGCCTAGTGTATCTGAGACGGTAGCAGTGATTATGGTTGTTGCCAGGTTGTCAGCAATGATACTGGTCGTACTGGCAGTCATGGTAATTGTATTAGGCGCAACCGAAACGAATTCTACTGCGGTTGATCCGGTGACACCGGCAGTTATATTAACTGATGCTGTCCCGGCTACTATTCCACTGAGTAAGTTCGCGGTAGCATGCCCACTTGCATCGGTGGTGGCAGTTGATTGAATACTGCCTAAGTCTGTTGTACAGATAATTGTTTTATCGCTTACCGGATTACCACTGGTCGTTTCTAACAAATCAACTGTAATTGACGAAGTTGAAATTCCATCAGCGGGAATTTGATTTGGGTCAGCACTAATAGAGAGGTTTAATCCACGGAAAACCATGTCCAGACTGTCTTTCACGTCAGGAAACGAGCTCACTGTTGCCATGACTTCAGAAGTAACATCTGTTACGTCTGCGCTACTGGTCAATACTATAGTTGCCTCGCCATTGGTATTGGTGGCAGCCGTATTGCCGCTGAGTGTACCATCATCGGTGGTGAATCCAACCACCGCACCCGAAACCGGGTTGCCCAGAGTATCAGCGACTGTCGCTGTTAAGGTAGTAGTAGCTTCTCCATCGGCCAGAATGCTGGAGCTGGAGGCGATGACATTGATCGACGTAGGAGTAATCGATAGTATTGAAATATTGGTGGAATTAATTACTCCCGCATTGGCAGTTACTGTGGCCTGACCGGGAAGTATTCCACTTGTCAGAATAGTAGTGGCGTGTCCTAAATCATTGGTGGTTACGGCTGCGGGGATACTGCCCAGATCTGTCATTAGGGTGATCTGTCGATTTGAAACCGGATTTCCGTTGGTGGTTTCCAGCATGCCCATAGCAATCGTTGAGCTGGAATTTCCATCTGCCGGTATCTGGTTGGGTTCTGCGCTGATGTCAAGTGTGATACCCCGATTGGTAATAATAACAGTATCTGCTACTGTTGGATAATCGGCTACTGCTGCTATCACATTGGCAACCTGATCGGTAGTACTGGTATCGCTGATGAAGTTGAATGTCGCTTCACCCGCATTATCAGTTGTTACAGTTGATAGGCCGGTGGAACCAAAACTGGTGCTAAGATTTATTTGTATTCCATCTAATGGTATTCCCAGAACATCGGATAATGTAACCTGCAAAGATGTAGCAGCTTCTCCATCGGCAATGATCGAATTGCTGGATTCCGTCAATAATAAAATTGATGGCGTCGGTGGCAATAGATCTATTGTGGTTGAATTAGTGACACCAGCAGCACCGGTCACGGTAGCTGTACCGGTGATAGTTCCGGCAGTTAATACTGCTGAAGCAAATCCGAGATTATCGGTAATGGAACTGGTGGGAATTATACCCAGGGTCGTTGACCAGTCAATGGTTGCTCCGATCAAAGGATTGCCCCGAGTGGTCTCGCTCAGTCCGGCTGAAATGGTAGCGGTGGCAGAGCCGTTGGCTGGAATCTGGGTTGGATCAGCCTCGATACTTAATGTTATTCCACGGAATTCGACGCTCCCGCTGTCACTCAGTGATAGCGTATCATTAATAACTGTATAGATGACAACTGCATTGGTATCGGTGGTACTGGCACTGCTGGTCAAGGTAACAGTTGCATCGCCGTTGGCGTCAGTATAAATAAAACTATTGGATAGTTGACCGATATTAGTCGATACGCCCAGGAGCGTCCCAGTAACCGGATTTCCGAGTACATCTTCCACCGTAGCAATGACGTCTGTAGTGGACAATCCATTTGCCAGCATACTAGAAAGGTCTGCATCCACCTGAATCGAGTTCGGAGCAGCCGAAATAAACTGGACGGTAGTTAATCTTGTTATTCCAGCGGTAGCGGAAATAATTGCTTGACCAGCTTCCGTATTGCTGGTTAATTGAGCCTCAGCCAGTCCCATCGAATTAGTGGTAGTCAATGAAGGGATCGTTCCACTGGAGGTGGCAAGAATGATATTGGTATTGGGGATTGGATTATTATTACCAGTTTCCCGCAAATTGATGTCAATCGTTGAGATTGAGGAGCCATCGGCTGAAATCTGTTCAGGATCAGCATTGATAATCAGTGTTAGACCACGCATAGTGATGGCTGCTGTGTCAGTTATATGACTGAAATTTGTGCAGACTGCAATGATTTCAGTGTTGTGATCGATGCTATCAGGTGTGCTTGTCAGGATTGTGTTGAAAATACCATCTTCATCAGTCGAACCAGAATTGCTGGTTAAATTACCAAAAGTGGTATTCAGGTTAACATTAATTCCTGCAACCGGATTGCCGAGAGTGTCTACCACCTGGGTACTGATACCAGTACTGGAACTACCATCAGCCAAAATACTGGCTTCATCCGCATTGACAATAATTTGATTAGGACTATGGTTAAGCAATTCAATTGAAATTGAATCTTCCAGTACTTCACCGGAGATATTGTTGCCAGTGGAGATATAGATTTTGGCAGTACCGGGGAGCGTGCCGGACGTTAGTGTTGAAATGGCAATGCCATTAATATCGGTAGTTACGGTCCGGGGCATGTTTCCATTGGTATTGGTGGGCAGGAAATTGACTTCCTGGTTAGCAATTGGGAACAAATTTGCTGTTTCCGCCAGGGCGACAGTGATGTCTGTGGAAGACTGACTATCAGCGGTGATTGACATTTCACTGGCGGTGGTATTGATTGTTAAACCGCGGAATTCGATTTCCATTGAATCAGTCAGGACTGAATTGGATGAAATTGTGGCAGTTACAGTAGCGATATGAGTATTCACATCAGCAATACTATATAGATTGACACGGGCTAAACCGTTTTCATCTGAATAAGCGGCGTTGGCGGATAAGCTACCCAGATCAGTTGTGAAGCCCACTGCTTCTCCCTGCATCGGATTGCCCAGGATATCTAAAACCAAGGCAGATATTGTATCTGTTTCAAGACCATTGGCGAGTATGGAAGTCTGGTCGGCTAAAATAGATATGGATACTGGGTCGGAAGTCAGGTATTCAACGCTGACCGTATCATATAAACTGGCACCATAACGGACTCTGATGTTAGCTGTATCCGGGAAACGGGCGCTGGTTAATACTGCTTCTGCGATTCCAAAATCATCGGTAAAATTTTCTGGAGTGATTGTGCCATGGTTGGTAGTAAAATATACCGGCTGGTTGCCGACAGTGATATTAGTTTCAGTCTCTTTAATCTCAGCAAATATGGTTGTGGTATTGAGTCCGTCAGCAACCAGCAGTGTATCCTCCGCTTCAGCTGTGACTGTTATTCCAATAAATTCTACGGCTACACTGTCGATCAGTTCGCCGGTTTGATTATCCTGCGTCAGGATGAGGGGAGCTGGCGTATTCATACGGATCAGTTGCGCTGTTTTTGAAGCAAGTGAATATCCACCACCGGGAATATAGGCTGCTTGATTATCGGCGGTTAAGCTGGCATACAACCAGGCGGACAGGTTTGAATTGCTGGCAAATGACGGAAAATCAATGATTGCTGTGCCGTCAATATCCGTCAATGCTGACATCTGATCATGATCAGGAATATTACTGTTGAAATATATCCAGATACCGCTCACCGGATTATCCAGGGTATCGGTTGCAGTTGCAGTAAGCTCAATCACGCTCACACCATCGGCATGTACATTCTGCAGGTCACTCACTAATTCTAATATTGTGGCTCCCTGGGGTAGAAATTCCACATATACCGTGTCAGGTTCCATTTCCCCAAATGCAATCAGGATTATCTCTGTTCCTTCGAACAGACCGGCTGTCAGTTCAGCCGTGGCAACTCCGTTGGAGTTGGTAATTTGAGGACTTTCGATACTGCCCAGGCCGCTCAATGAAATGAAATGCACCTCTCGATCAGGTATCGCACCTGCGAAACCGGTGGTTCGACGCACGGTAGCTGTTATGATAGTACTTTGCAAACCATTTGCAACAATAGTGTCCGGGTCGGCTCCCGCCGAGATGGTAATTCCCTTAAATTCCACTTCAACTGTATCGATCAATTCGGGATAACCGCTGACACTGGCGATCACTGTGCTGGTGGAATCATAAACGCTGGGTATACTGGTTAAAAATGCCGTGACCTGGCCATTGGTATTGGTCAAACCGGAAGTGATATCCAGTTCACCAGCTGTAGCGCTGAAGACAACTTCTTCAGCTTCCACCGGATTGTTTAATGTATCCAGTACTGTGGCAGTCAGAGTAATGCCAGATATACCATCAGCAATTCCAAACTGAGCCGATCTTTCTACTGTAAAACTGGAAGGATTTGCCGATTGTAATTCTATTTCAGTTTGGGCAGAAACAAGACCCACCGATACGGTAATTACTGATATTCCCGCCTTGGTACCACTACGCAACTGGAGATTTGCTCGGCCAGTTTCATCAGTTATGGTATTTCCGATAATCGTACCTTTAGTAGCAGTAATATTAAAATCATAATTGGTAATCGGGTTTCCGGTTGTTGTCTCAATAATTGTAACTACGATATCAGCCAAATCCTCTCCATCGGCCAAAATAACGGGTATTCCACGTTGCACATTAAGCTCAATCCCTTTAAATGTGACCTGCAAAGTGTCCTCTAAACTGCTTGCGGTAGCGATAACTTTGGCAGCCGATACCTGAGTTCCAGGTTTGCCTATTTCAATTGGACGCTCTTTTTTCAAAGGTCGGAAACTGCGAATATCCTGTTCATCGATAAGTCCTTTGAATTGATTTTTCAAAGCATTTGTTTTAGCAGCCATGGATTCAAACTGCTCAAAACCTGCTCTGACTGTCGCAATTACATCCAAGCTGTCGGATTTACTGGTTAAATTAACCTCAGCAATACCATTTTCATCAGTCAGGCCACTCACTGGTATAGTTCCGTGATCGGTGGTGAAAAAGATTCGCAGATTAGCCTGTGGATTGTCCAGACTATCTTTGGCCGTTGCTGTAATTTTTACGTTCGCTTTTCCATCAGCCAATATTGCGGTCGAATCATCGTTTATGGATAATGCCAACGACGTAACGCGATTCACCAGATATAGTAGCAACGAGTCTTTTTTATTACCGGTACTGGCAGTGATTATTTCAATACCCGGAGTAGAATATGAATAATATTTGGCAGCAGCTATACCGCTGTCGTCAGTAGTATCGCTGGGGGTAATTGATCCAAGATTGTTTTCCGCGGTAAAATTAACTGTAAAGCCCGGTGCCGGATCACCATCGGATTTGATAACTGATAATTCCACCTGTGTTGAATCACCGTATGTAAAAACCTGATATTTATCATCATCAGCTTGAAAACTTTTATAAGCTATATACTGATCGATTCCACCGACTGGACTGGTAATTTGATCATCATCAATCGTGCATTGGACTGTTAAAAGTATGCTTAAAATTGTGGACCACTGAAATATTCTTTTTCTAATCATGGAAAACCCCGATTAATGACAAGATTTTTTAGTACTGTTTAGTTTTACGCCAAAGCCGTATAAGTACCTAGTTCACCTCGGTTAATTAGTGATAAACAACAGTGTAATATAATAAATCGGACGCCTATATCGTAACTATTGGCTTTAATTTAATGCGTTGGTGTGTTTTTCAGGTTTCAAAAGTTGTTAAATATTATAATATTTTGTTGAAGCCGGTTTTTATTGCCCAGCATTTGAGGGTCGGATTAATTTCAAATGTGACAAGTCTTGCGGTTATTTTAATCAAAGAATTAGGACAACTATGACACTGGCCTGTAGTGTTGGACCGATGGGTGATAAACCACGTTCTGATGTTCGTGTTATTTACACGCCACTGAATACACCATTATCCATTAATATTCAAAGTAAAGTCGATGTACTTTTCGGTGACAGCATCACTGAATTGGCACGATCAGTTTGCTCAACGTTGGGTATCGATGCCGGAAAGCTGGAAATCATCGATTTTGGTGCCGTTCCATTTGTATTAATGGCCCGGATCGAAGCTGCCATCAAAAAGGCTCATCCTGATTTGCATGTTGAAGTATTGCCGGAAATGAAGCAACACTGCCAATATTCTTCAACCCGGGATCGTTTTCGTCGGAGCCGACTTTACCTGCCGGGGAATCAACCAAAGCTTATGCTAAATGCCGGAATTCATCAACCAGATGGATTAATATTGGATTTGGAGGATTCAGTGGGACCGTCGGCAAAAGTGGAAACCCGCTTTCTGGTTCGCAATGCACTCCGGGTGGTGAATTTCTTTGGTGCCGAACGGATGGTGCGAATCAACCAGGGTGAGCAGGGATTGAAAGATTTAGAATTTGTTGTACCTCACAATGTGCACCTAATTCTGATTCCCAAGGTTGAATCAGCCGAACAAATCCATGCCGTGGATGAAAAAATAGTTGAGATCAGTCAGGTATGCGAGCGAACCGAACCGGTCTATCTGATGCCGATCCTGGAGAGTGGCCGTGGAATCCTAAAAGCACTGGAAATCGCTGAAGCATCTACCAATATTGTGGCACTTGCAATCGGTCTGGAGGATTACACCGCCGACTTGGGAGTACCACGGACTGATGCTGGCAAAGAATCTTTTTTCGCTCGTGGTATGCTGATCAACACTGCCCGCGCTACCGGTATCCAGGCAATCGATACCGTCTATAGCGATGTTGGCAACGAGGAAGGTTTAAGGGCTTCCGTATTGGAAGCGAAAGCACTGGGATTTGACGGTAAAGGTTGTATTCACCCCCGTCAGATTAAACCGATCAACGAAGCGTTTGCCCCGACTGATACAGAAATCGAAAAGGCGAAAAAGATAGTGCTGGCATTCGAAAAAGCACAAGACCAGGGATTGGGAGTAGTGGCACTAGGTAATAAAATGATCGACCCGCCGGTTGTGAAGCGTGCCCAGCAGACTATCGCTCTGGCAATTGCCTCAAATTTATTAGTTGAAAACTGGAAAGAAGAAGTTTAACAGCAGATTTCAATAATTACACAAAATAATTTTATATACTTAGATGAAATTCCAACTTGAAAATAGCGTTAGATTTAATCTCGGCTTAGTGATAATAAGATCGAAATTTGTGGAAATCTTGAATATTCAATAATCAGTAAAATTTGTGGTATAACAACCTTTAATTAAGAATTATGAAAAATGAAATGATAAAAAATGCAGTTGGACGTTTTGTACCGACTGTTGTAAATGGTATTAAACAGATTCCCTATAAAGGTGTTGGAAAATTCCGACCTACCGGGAAAAAACCGGCATTACCGATTCACACCTGCAGTGAATATCCCATGGACGGGAATAAAACGGTTGATACACTGAAATCTGCTTTGGAGAAATGTGGGTTGAAAGATGGTATGACAATTTCATCCCATCACCATTTTCGCAATGGTGACCTGGTGATGAATCAGGTGTTTGATATTGCTGCTGATGAGGGCGTGAAAGGTTTACGCTGGTTCCCATCAGCAGCCTTTCCCTGCCATAAACCAATTATAGAACATATGAAAAATGGTGTTGTTGATTGGGTGGAAGGTTCGTTGAATGGGCCGTTGGGTGATTTTGCATCCAGGGGAAAGATGAATGGGACCGCTATCTTGCGTAGCCACGGTGGACGCTGGCAGGCCGTGCAGGATGGTGAAGTCCACATCGATATTGCAGTGATCGCCGCTCCGACCGCAGACTCATTCGGTAACGCCACCGGCGACCGGGGTCCATCGGCCTGTGGTCTGTTGGGATTTGGTTTAGTGGATTCAATCCACGCCGATAAAGTCATAGTGGTCACCGATAATTTGGTTCCATTCCCTTGTGTACCCTGGCAGATTCAGGGACAGAATGTGGATTACGTAGTGGTCCTGGATAAAGTCGGCGACCCAGAAAAAATTGTTAGTGGGACCACCCAACTAACCAAATCACCTGATCGATTGTACATTGCCGAACTGACTGCCCGCTTCGTACGCGCAGCCGGGATTTTAAAGGACGGTTTCAGTTTTCAGGCTGGTGCCGGAGGTACGGCGCTGGCGTTTGCGATTTATTTGAAGGAAATGATGAAAGAAGCCGGCGTCAAAGCTCGTTTCATTCGCGGTGGATCAACAAAATACTTGGTTGAAATGCTTGAAGAAAGTCTTACCGATTTTATCCTTGACGGTCAAACTTTTGATCTGGAAGGTGTCCGCTCCATGCGTGAGAATTATGGGCACGTTAATACTTCGCCATTCACAAGCTACAACTGGCATGGCAAGGGTAATTTTGCCTCAATGTTAGATGCGGTTGTGCTAGGTGCTACTGAAGTTGATGTAAATTTCAATGCTAATGTCGTAACCCATTCCGATGGAAAAATGCTCCATGGGATCGGTGGCTGGCAGAATTGCCTGTTTAGCAAATGCACGATTCTGCCGATTCCAGCATTTCGGGACCGAATCCCAGTGATTGTGGATGAGGTTACCACGATCGTTGGACCAGGTGAGCTGATTGATGTGATTGTAACTGAACGGGGAATTGCGATTAATCCGCTACGGAAAGATTTATTAGCCGCGGTCAAGGATAGCGATCTACCGATCAAGACCATTCACCAATTAAAGGCCGAGATCGATGATCTGATTGGCGGTCCACCGGCAAAACCGAAATTGACTGATAAAGTGATCGGAATAGTTAAGTGGGTGGACGGTACGGTGATCGATTCAATTTATGGGATTAAAGAATCTTAAATACTAAAATTGGAAAATTTATGAAAGCAAAAGTTTTAGAAATCTGGCCGGAGATCAATTGGATCAAAAATGATGAACTGCGTAAGAAAACGCTGGATGCCTGGATCTTCGCTATCGAAAACAGTGTCTTATCAACCGAGGACCTGGAAGTAATTCCTTTCTCATTGCTGATCAAGGATTGTAAGGTTTCCTTCATGAATCATAAGCGCACCTGCGTTCAACTGGCGGTGGATATCGCCAAACGCATGCAGGAGAATTTCGGCGATGAAATCATTATCGATATGGACTTGCTGATTTCCGGTGCTATCTTGATTGACATTGGTAAACTGTTGGAATACGATATGGTAGATGGCAAACTGATTACCAGCAACGCCGGTAAAATTGTGCGTCATCCGTTTAGTGGTGTGGGTATCGCTGCCCGTTTTGACCTGCCAGCAGAAGTCCAGCATATTATAGGCACTCACTCAAAGGAAGGTGATCTGGGCTATCGGACAGTGGAGTCGATCATTGTGCATCATGCCGATTTTGTATCCTTCGAGCCATTCAAAGCCTGATTATCGCGGATATCACGAATTGGACAAATTAGCTTATAAAGAATTGTCATATAAAATTATTGGGAGTACTATAAAGTTTAAAAGGAATCAGGTACCGGCTTAATTGAATTACAAATTTAATAATTAGACTAATTAGTGGTTAAATAATGAAGCAAAATTTAGTTGAAAAACTAGCCCAAAAATACGCCGTTGATTTAGCTCCAGATACTATAGTTCATTCCGGTGATTACCTTTCGATACAACCCGCCCATATCCTTACCCATGATAATACCGGTGCGGTGATGAATAAATTCTGGACAATTGGAGCCAGCAGAATGGCAAATCCGCGCCAGCCCATGTTCGCATTGGACCACAATGTACAGGATAACAGTGAGGCCAACCTGAAAAAGTATGCCGGGATAGAAGCTTTTGCCAAAGAAATGGGCGTCGATTTTTATCCATCCGGCCGTGGCATTGGTCATCAATTGATGCTGGAGGAAGGTTACGCTTTCCCGGGGACAATGGCCGTTGCGTCTGATAGCCATTCCAATATGTACGGAGGCTTGGGTTGTCTGGGTACTCCAATCGTTCGCACCGACGCGGCCGCCATCTGGGCTACAGGTCGCACCTGGTGGCAGGTACCTCCAGTGGCCAGAGTCAACCTGATAGGAAAATTACCAACTGGTGTCTCCGGTAAAGATTTAATAATAACACTCTGTGGTGTTTTTAATCACGATGAAGTATTGAATCATGCCATCGAATTTGCAGGTGCTGGTGTCGCCAATCTTAAAATTGATGAACGTCTGGCTATTGCCAATATGACTACCGAATGGGGCGCGTTAGTCGGACTATTCCCCATCGATGCAGATACGATTAAATGGCTTTATTACCGTGCACAAAAAATTGAAAATCGTGGACTCGAAGGTGTGCCATCCGATGTCGATGGTATTGGTGTTCATCCCAGAATGAACAAATTTCGGATTGTAGCTCTGGAAGCTGATATCCCTCAAGCTGATTCTGATGCCAATTACAGTAAGGAATTGACCATTGATTTGTCAACCATCAGTCCACACGTCTCAGGCCCCCACAATGTTAAGACCATGACATCTGTCACTGCGATGCAAAAGCGAAATATCAGAATCCATAAGGCTTATCTGGTTTCCTGTGTAAATAGTCGCGTGGAAGATCTGGCTGAAGCAGCTGCAGTTGTGAGAGGGAAAAAGGTTGCAGAAGGTGTGGAATTCTATATTGCTGCGGCCTCCCGGGAAGTTCAGGAAGAAAGCGAACATCGTGGTGATTGGCAAGCATTATTAGACAGCGGGGCAATCGCATTACTACCCGGTTGTGGTCCCTGCATCGGGTTGGGGCTAGGATTACTGAAAGATGGTGAAGTAGGAATTTCAGCCACTAATCGCAATTTCAAAGGCCGGATGGGTTCCAAAGAAGCGCTAGCTTTCCTGGCCTCACCGGCAGTCGTGGCCACCAGCGCCATTGCAGGGAAGATTACCGGACCTATATCATTTAGCAAATCTAAAGTAAAAACCAGTATTGCTAGTCTACCGATGCCTGAAAGGGAAGCGGTTACTGTTAATCTGCTGGATGGCTTTATGGCTAAATTGTCGGGTACGGCGATTTTCTGTCACTTGGATAACCTTAATACCGACGGCATCTATCCCGGGAAATATACCTATATTGATGATTTTACACCCGAGCAACAGGCTGAAATTGTGATGGAGAATTATGATGCAGAGTTTGGTAAAATTGTCGAGAAGGGTGATATTCTGGTAGGTGGATATAATTTTGGCAGCGGCAGTTCCCGGGAGCAGGCTGCTACGGCATTGAAATATCGTGGAATTCAACTGGTCCTTGCTGGTTCATTCAGTCAGACCTATAAGCGTAACGCTATCAACAACGGTTACCTGGTAATGGAAGCGCCGGAATTGTTGGAGGATTTTAAAAACAGATTTGGAACTGCAAAATTGACAGTCCGTACTGATCTCACCATCGAAATTGATTTTCAATCCAACAAATTGGCTTGTGATGGGAAAACCTATTCGATTGGTACGGTTGGCACTGCCGCTCAGGAATTAATTTTAACCGGAGGGTTGGAAAACTGGGTCAAAGAAAAGATTAAATAAAGCACTAATTACACACAAATAATAAAAAAAATAACGAACCACTAATTTCACGAATTACTCAAATTACTGTAAGCCGTGGTTGAAAAAGGAAATTGAAATGATAAAAAGAACAATAGTTGCTCTTCCCGGTGATGGTATTGGCAAGGTAGTTTTAGAAGAAGCTATCCGTGTTCTGGATACCGCTGGTTTTAAAGCAGATTACATTGAAGGTGATATTGGTTGGGAATTTTGGCGGACAGAGGGTGATCCATTACCCCAACGCACGCTTGATTTGATAGCCGAACATAAAATTGGTCTGTTTGGGGCTATTACTTCCAAACCTAAAGATGAAGCATTTGAGGAATTGGCGCCGGAGTTGAAAGAACAGAACCTGGTATATTCAAGCCCGATTGTCGGTTTAAGACAACATTTCGGACTGGATATCTGTTTGCGTCCCTGTCGTACTTATACAGGAAATCCATTGAACTTCATCCGCAGGGGAGCAGAAGATACAATTGAGGAACCGGAAGTTGATGTCGCAATCTTCCGCCAGAATACCGAGGGGCTTTATGGTGGTGTGGAATGGAGTAATCCACCAGCGCTGGTGCATGAAGCTCTGATGACCCACCCTAAATTCCAAAAGAATTTTGGTGGCACTCCGGCCGAAGAGCTTTCTGTTTCAACCAGGATATTTACAAAAAAGGCTACAGAAAGAATCCTGAGGGCAGCTTTTACACACGCCAAAAAATACGGCTACAAATCAGTGACTGTATGTGAAAAACCGAATGTTATCCGCGAAACATCGGGCATGATGTACAAAATGGCCCAACAAATACAGAAAGTCGATTTTCCCACGATTGAAATATGGAATACAAATATTGACGCCCAGATGATGTGGCTGACTAAAAATCCGGAAAATTATGGTGTGATTGTGGCCGGTAATATGTTCGGCGATATTGTATCCGATGGTTTTGCCGGTTTGATCGGCGGGTTGGGATTTGCCTGCAGTGCTCAGTATAATCCTGAAACCGGGATTGGAGTTTTCGAACCGACCCATGGCAGCGCCCCCAAATATGCTGATTATCCAATTTCAATCGTCAATCCGATTGCAATGATCGAATCGGCCTGCATGATGCTCGATTTTATCGATGAACAGGAAATTGCTAAAAGGATCAGGAAAGCTGTTGCTGAAGTCGTGGCGGAAGGTACTGTCCGAACATATGATATGGCTAAAATGTCCGGTCGTGCCGACGTGGTCGGAAAAGGTGCTGCTTCAACCAGCCAGATGGCTGATGCCATCATTACCAAACTTTAATAGAATGAACGACAGATTGTTTTGATTTAACAGACCGTTTTAATAAGAATACGCCAGATCCCTTAATTGGTCTTAAAATCAGTGTCGAATTGTGCAATCTGTGGTTAAATAATAGGAATTGTTATGAGTGAATCCATATCATGGCAGATCGCTAAATTTGCCGTTAATCTGCAATACGAGGACTTACCACCGGAAGTGATTTTGGAAGCCAAACGTTTTCTCTATGATTCGTTTGGCTGTGCTTTTGGCAGCATGCATACCGCGGATGTGAACGTTATCTATGAAATTTATGAGGAAATGGGCGGCAAGGAAGAAGCGACCGTCATTGGTTTTGGCGATGAGATTCCCGCCGTCAACGCCACGCTTGTGAATTCCTTGATGATAAGGGCGTTGGATTTCAATGACATCTACTGGAAAGATGACCCGAGTCATCCCAGCGATATTATTCCAGCTGCCCTGTCCGTGGCAGAGAAAGTCGATGCTTCCATGAAAGATGTTATCGTGGCCATTGTTTTGGCTTACGAATTCGAGCAGCGCTTGTGCCTGTTCGCCAAACCCGGAGTAAGGGAGCGAAAATGGCACCATGCCACCCTGACGCAGTTTGTGTCACCAATCGTGGCCGGTAAAATTCTTGGACTTACTGTGGATGAGATAGTGAATGCAATTGGTATTTCAGGATGTCATAATCATACTATTGGCTGTCCAACTGCCGGCAAACTGACAATGATGAAAAATACCGTCGATCCGATGGCAGTTCAGTCCGGTGTCTTTGCTGCTCTGATGGCTCAGAAAGGTTATTCCGGTACCGAGAAAGTGTTTGAAGGGAAAGAAGGATTCATGGATGCGTTTATCGGCTGGGATGCTAAAGAAGAAATAGTGAATCCGCGGGACATGGAAGGGCGCGACGGCCTTTCGGCCTGGAGCTGGGATGTGGAAGCATTGGTTGGTGATCTGGGTAAGAATTACAAAATTCTGGAATGCGGTATGAAGGCTTTCCCAACTGAGGCGCTGACGCATACGCATATATCATGTTTGCTCAAAGCTATGATCAATAATAACCTGGAATACACCGATATTAAAGAAGTGAAAGTTACTTGCTTTGCCCAGGCCTATGACATTTTGTTCGATCCAACCAAATACCGTCCTGAGTCGCGTGAAACTGCTGATCATTCGCTGCCTTATTGCCTGGCGGCGGCCATGGTGGATAAAAAAATCACAACCGATTCCTTTTCGGATGAGAAATTGAATGATCCCAGAATTTTTGAAGTTATCGATAAAATTGTTGGTGAACCGTCATTGGAATTTGAAAAAATGTTCCCGGCTAAACAACCTTCAAGGGTGGTTGTGACAACCAATGATGGGCAGGAATATTCTGAATATCTGGAATATCCCAAGGGCGATCCCCGGGAACCGATGACTGAGGAAGATCTGGAGAATAAATTTAATTCACTGGCCGCCGGTTTATTCAATGATGATGAGCTGAACGAGTTGAAGGATACGATCTTTAATTGTGAAGCATTGAGCGCGCGTGATTTCATGAACCAGATGGTGGTTTCTATCTGATTCTGGGGCAGAAAATAACCGGATTGAGCGTTATCGATTTGATAACCGGGGAAGCGATATGAGCATATTTGAGTCAATT
The DNA here is from genome assembly GCA_964439935.1 of uncultured bacterium. Lineage (GTDB taxonomy): Bacteria > Fidelibacterota > Marinisomatia > Marinisomatales > TCS56 > JABMQW01. The sequence goes on from CAYTPW010000001.1 coordinate 360,966, forward strand.
ACTACAAAATTTGTTGGGTCCGGCATTGATACTCCTCACCGAGCGAGGATTGGCATATTACAGGGTTGGGTATCGGTAATTATCAATGCTATTTTATTTATAGTAAAATTTGTTTTGGGGCTGATCACAAGTTCCATCAGTTTGATGGCTGACGCCATCCACACGTTAAGTGATGTGGTTTCTTCGGCGGTGGTTATTTGGGGTTTCAAAGAGGTGGAGAAACCAGCTGACGCCGAACATCCTTATGGCCACGGCCGGGCTGAATACATCGCCACCCTGATGATATCTATCCTGCTGGCTGTAGTTGGGATCGAATTTATCCAATCCAGCATCAAACGTATTCTCGATCCCCAATTAATTGCTGTCAACTGGTGGATCATTACTGCTGTGGCAGCAACGATTGTATTCAAGGAAATGACGGCTCGCTACGCTGAATTTTTGTCTCAGCGGATATCTTCAAACACTCTTCAAGCAGATGCCTGGCACCACCGCACCGATGCTATTTCATCAGTACTGGTCGTGATCGCGATGATTGCTGGCCAGTACGGTTTTCATCATCTGGATGGTTATGCAGGAGTAGGGGTGGCATTGATCATTCTCTGGACGGCCTATGAAATCGCCCGCGATGCCATTGATGATCTGATCGGCAAACCACCAGCCGATCAGGAACTGGAAGCTATCCGCCAGGCTGCGATCGATATTGATGGTGTTCTGGGCACCCACGATATTACCGTGCACAGTTACGGTAGTGATAAATTTACCAGCATACATATTGAAGTGGACGCTGAGCAGCATACGCTTAAAACACATGATATTGCAGAAGCAGTTGAGATGGCGATCACTACCAAATTGAATGTAAATCCAACTGTCCATATCGATCCTGTTTACACCGATCATCCACTCGTGAACGAGATCAAGGATTTTCTACAGACTGATCTGAAAAATGGATCGGTTATCACCAGCTTCCACGATGTACGCATCGTCGATACCAAAGACCATAAGGTGATCCTGTTCGGCATGAACCTCGAACCAGAAGCTACGGCTCGTGAACGAAAAGATCGGTTTGAAACCCTGAAAAACAATCTGGAAAAACGATTCGCAGGCTATCGTCTGATAATGAAAATTTCACCAATCCATAAATACGCATGAGTAGTCTGGAAAATTTCCGTAGCGAATTTCCTCACACCACACTTGATATGGTCTATTTAGACCATGCTGCCGTTTCACCCATGAATAACAGGGTTAAAGCCAACCTGAATTCATACATTCGCCAAGCACAGGGTGAGAATATTGAAAACTGGTTCGAGACCATGGACCTGGCAGTGGCGGCCCGGGAAAAATTTGGTCAGATGATCAATGCTTCCACCGAACGAATTGCCACCGTGCGCAACACCAGCGATGGGATGATACTGCTGGCTCGGGGATTGGATTGGAAGCCAGGTGACCGGATTATTCTGCATCAAATGGAATTCCCGTCTAATGTCTATCCCTGGTGGGATCTGCAGCCATTCGGTGTAGAACTGGATTTTCTGGATTCAGAACTTGGATCGGTGTCAGCAGTCGATTTGGAACGGGTCGTAACCGATCGCACCCGATTGGTGGCGGTGAGTTGGGTCCAGTATTTCAGCGGTTATAAAAATGATATTCCTGCTATAGCGGAGTGGTGCAAAACCAAAGGAATTATTCTGGCAGTCGACGCAATGCAGGGTCTGGGGGCGTTGAAATTTGATAATGAAATTGCCCAGGCTGATTTCATTGCCGCCGGTACCTCCAAATGGTTGCTGGGTCCCCAGGGAGTCGGATTTATATACTTGACAGAAGAATTGCAAGCAAGGATCCATCCACCACATCTGGGCTGGTTGGGACGAGCCAACCTGATGGAATTCCACAATTACGACCAGCCACTGAAAGCCGATGCCAGCCGCTATGAATTCGCCACGCCCTTCAGTCTGGGTATCTGGGGTGTCAATGGTGCACTGGATTTACTGCTGGAAGCAGGGCAACCGGCTATCGAAAACCGGTTATTGGAACTTACTGATTACTTAATTAAAAAATTGCATGACCTAAATTATCAGGTTATTTCCGATCGCCATATAGAAGCCAAATCAGGGATCGTGATTACCAGCCACCCCGATTTGGAACGCAATCAACGGATATTTGAATATCTACATAAAAACCAGATTTATATTTCCTATCGTAACAGCAACCTGAGGATTGCCCCTCATTTCTATAATACTGAAACAGAAATCGATTGGTTGATTCAACTATTGAGGGACCTGTAACGGATTTGTACCTCAACTGCGGGATTTAGGGCTGATCTATAATTAATTAATAATTAAAATTCTTTACTTTTCACTCCGAGTGTCTTTGTGGCTGAATGATAGTATCAATTACAGTCTTGATAAATATGATACAAACCCTTAAGCGTCAGATCTTCATCGAAATTTGTTATTGATTGTGATATCCCCGCGATAACTTTACCCAGTCCGCCGGTAACAATAACCGGGACATTTTTCCAGCCTCGTTCGGCCTTGATTCGTTTTACCATCCCGTCTACCATATCAGCCGCCCCCAGCAGGATACCGCTGGTCAGGTTAGTCTGGGTATCAGTCCCGATCGCCTTTTCAGGAATTATGAAATCGATGCGATGAAGCAAGGCTGCCTTTTCTACCAGATCATTGGCACTGGTTTCTATGCCCGGAGCGATAGCACCGCCGATGAAATTGCCTTTTTCGTCCACCACATCGAATGTGGTAGCAGTGCCGAAATCGATCATGATCGCTGGTTTTCCGTACAACAAACCGCCGGCGTAAGAATTGGCGATCCGGTCGGCACCCACTTCCCGTGGTGATTCCACCAGCAATTCGATCCCCAGATCGAGACCGCCATTCACTTCCAGAGGTTCGATCTGCAGATATTTAGTGCACATTTTACGGAAGACAAAAGTCAGCTTGGGGACCACACTACCGAAAACTACGCCTCGTAGAACCGATAAATCGACTGTCTTAGTCATGGCTAGTTGCTGGAATATCACCCAGCTTTCGTCGATCGTGCGTGACTCCTCACTCTTCAGTCGCCAACTTTCCAGTAAACGGCCATCGGAAAATAACCCAAAAACGATATTGGTATTACCAACGTCGATTGTCAGTATCATCTAGCGCTCCCGAAATTGTTGCATTTCACCGCTGCTGATAACCTGAATTTTCCCGGCAATCTCTATCAGCGCGGCTCCTGTACTATCAAGACCTTTAAATTTACCATCCAGACGTGAATTTCCCACTAGCACTGAAACATCTTTTTCGATCAACAATCCAATCGTCTGCCAGTTCAAAATTATTGATTCCGCAGGAAGCGTTTCTTTCGCCACTAATTGTTGGATGATTTTTGTGAGCAGATCTTCTCGTGGGACGGTTAATCCAGTTTCATTTTGCAAAGATGTTGCGATAGCCTGTATCAAAACAGGGAATTGACTGGTGTCGTCGTTCACATTTAAGCCAATCCCGGTCACTGTACTGTGGATTTTATCATCCAATATACGGCTCTCACAGAGGATTCCACCGACTTTCCGGGAATTGAGGTAAATATCATTGGGCCATTTCAAGCAGGCAGATAATTTTAATTCGGATAATGCATCAACCACTGCCAGACCAGCCCGCAGTGGCAGTAATCCAGCCTGGACTGCTAACTCATCGGTTGCACGTAACCATGAGAAGGTCAGTCCCTGCCCGGGTTGGGAAAACCAAGTGTTTGAGCCTTGACCACGCCCGGCTGTTTGATCATCGGTGATGATTAAAGCATTCTTATTACCGTCCTGCTTGAATATTTCCCAGGCCCTGGAATTAGTCGATTCGAGGCGCTTAAAATAAAAAAAATCCCAGTTTGGGAAAGACGTTCTTAGAAATGACCGAATGAAATCGGTATTTAACACGTTAGATAAAAAATAATTTCAACTGGACAATCGTCAGCACAAATCCTAATGCGGATCCTACAATCACCTGGGCCGGAGTATGGGCTTTAAGTATAATCCGCGAAGTACCGACCAGGGCGGTCAAAGCGGCCATCGGCCAGGCATATGCATTCCATAGCATCCATAACGCAGCCAGTGGACTGGTCAATCCGGCAGCATGGAGAGAAACCTTCCAATAGCGCGTAATAAACATGAAAATGACCAGATTGGTCAGACTGCAGAATACCAATCCCCGAGTGAGATTATTGGCTTCCATCGTTTCCAGTAAAACATAGGCCAAAGCGTATGACAACAGACTGATGAGCAATGGCGTAAACCGCTGTTCGCGCAGGGAAACATTCAAGTCGGTTATGACCTTTTTCCAACGGAGAATCAGCAGGGTGATCAAAGGTACCAGTGAAGCAAAGAAAAAGGCAGTCAGCCAGATCAACATGCGACTGGAACCGGAACGACCAGCCTCCGCCACCAGAATGGCCAGGGCGCCCGGTGCTACTACCACCGGACTGAATAGGTTGGATATTATTTTTGCCAGGGATATCATTTTCAGCTGCAAGGGTCCAGTTTTTTACGTAATTGAATTATCATTCCTGGTTTAAGTACGCCAGCATTGGATTCCAGTCGAACTTCGTTGTCCATGTACAAGATTATCCATGCTAATTCATCACCAAAAACCGTGCCAGCAATCGACCAGAGGGTCTCACCAGATTTTATCGTATAATCGTAAAATTCGACCGGACATTTTTTTGCCTGGTCAGCAGGTTTTAACAAATCGAGAAAACGGTATGGATAAATCAAGTTGGGATTGGATCCAATTGTTGTCTTATTCCAGGCGTAGATTTTTTTCCACATCAACCAGTCGCCATATTCCTGTTTGGCAATTTTACTCAAAAAGTCACCGCGTTTGATCATATAATCTTCGTAGATGCTATCAGCGAAAACAATTTCCGGTTTTGGTAACGAGGGCGATATGATAATATTTTCAACCTGTGGTTCCTCTGCTTCAACTGCTTCGGTCGTATCGGCCATCTCGGCAGGTTCAGGAAGAGGTTTGGCTTCCACGTCAGTTTCGGCCGTATCAACTTCGAAAATGGTTATCAGCTCGGAATCCACTTCTGGTTCAGTGGTGATTTCCACCTCGGTTACAGCACTATCAGGTTGATCAAATTCCAGATCGGTATTGTTCGTTTCGATCTCCAGACGCTGGGAATCGATGGTCTGAGCAGTCTGTGGAGGTGGTTCAGGGGAAACCAGTTCCTCGGTTTTTTTTGCGCAGGATATGATGAAAAATAATAGTGTAATTATTGTTATGGACCGCATATCAATTTCCTATGTATGCCTAAATTATTTCAAGCCAGTTTGTGTATTGTACTACGGAAAGAACCAATCAGTTCAACATTAATCATTACTGGATCGATAAAATAACAACGTTAAAGTTACTAAAGATTATTTTATCGGATGAGTTAAGATTAATTATAATTATGAAAAATTAAATGGATGATTCAGGGAGTATATTCTCCGAAAACAGATCTCAGGCTATCAGCGATTTCCCCCAGCGAGCAGCGTTTCTTAACGCATTCGATAATTGGCGGTAACAAATTGTCTGGACCTGCTGCCTTCTGCGATAATTTTTTAAGCTGATTGGTTACCTGAGAGATATCCCGGTCTTTTTTAAAATTCGATACCTGCTTTCTCTGCAGTTCAGCTGAAGTTTTACTTACTTCCATGATTTCCGGATCAGCCTGGTCATCATCAATGAATTTATTTATCCCAATGACGGTATTGCTTCCATCGTCGATACCACGCTGATAGGCATAGGCGCTGCTAGAGATTTCATTTTGAATCCAGCCCTGTTCGATCGCTTTGACCGCTCCACCCAATTTATCAATTTCAGTGATAATCGCCTGCGCTTCTCGTTCAATGGTGTCGGTCATCTCCTCAACTATATAACTTCCGCCAAATGGATCAGGATGTTCCGTCAGCCCGGTTTCCAAGGCAATAATTTGTTGTGTTCGTAATGCAATTTGTGCAGCTTCCTCCGAAGGTAGAGATAGCGCTTCATCGCGACTGTTAGTATGCAAGGACTGGGTTCCACCGAGCACAGCAGACAGGGCCTGAATTGTAGTGCGGACGATATTATTGTCAATCTGCTTTGCTGTCAAGGTCGAACCCCCGGTTTGGGTGTGGAACCGACAGAGCATTGCTTTGGGATTGGTGGCACCAAAACGATTTTTCATTGTGGTAGCCCAAAGACGACGAGCCGCCCGGAATTTTGCAATCTCTGTCAGAAATCCATTATGTGCATTGAAGAAAAAGGACAGGCGGGCGCCGAACTGATCAACATTGAGTCCACTGTCAACCGCCGACTGAACATAAGCAATTCCATTTGCCAGTGTAAAAGCCAACTCCTGGGCAGCTGTACTGCCCGCTTCTCGAATGTGATAACCGGATATTGAAATAGTATTCCATTTGGGCATGTGCCGGGCGCAGAACTGGAAGATATCGGTTACCAGACGCATTGATGATTCCGGTGGATAAATATATGTACCACGTGCTACATATTCCTTTAGAATATCGTTTTGTATAGTACCCCGTAGCTTGTCCGGTGCTATTCCCTGATCCTCTGCGATTACAATGTATTTGGCCAACAAAATAGCGGCAGTCGCATTTATTGTCATTGATGTGGAAATCTTATCAAGCGGTATATCGGTGAAAAGGGATTTCATATTATCGACAGTCGAGATGGGAACGCCAACGCGGCCAACCTCACCTTCAGCCATGGAATTATCAGAATCATAGCCTATCTGTGTTGGAAGGTCAAACGCCACTGATAAACCCATTACCCCCTGGTTAAGTAAATAATGATAGCGCCGGTTGGATTCTTCCGCAGAAGAAAAACCGGCGTACTGCCGGGTAGTCCATAATCGTGATCGGTACATTTCGGGATAGATACCCCGCGTAAAGGGGAATTCACCAGGTTTCAAGGTCATGAAATCTGCCGCTCTGCTTTAATTTTTTGGTAGGCATCATTGACAGCTTTAAATTTCTCTTCAGCCAGTTTCTGCAATTCTGTGCCGAGGTGAGCCACCTTATCGGGATGATATTTATTAGCCATCCGCCGGTAGGCTCTTTTCAACTCCAGATCATCGACGTGGGGGGCAATCTCCAGAATTTTGTAAGCCGAATCAGTGTCCTCCACAAACATGGCACGAATCGAATTAAAATCATTATCGTTAATATTTAAATATTTGGCAATTTGCTTGATAACGGATATTTCTTCCGGATGAATTCGACCATCCGCCTTTGAAAGGCCAAATAATACATGAATTAATTCCAATCGACTGGGATGGTCCATTGAACGTTTAATCTGTAGACAAACATCTCGTAATGGGTAATCCTGTTCCATGATATCACGGAATAACAGGAGTAAATCATTGGCGTTTCTGCTGCCAAATTGCCGGTTCAGAAATAACTTGATATACTCCAACTCGGATTTGAGCATTTGGCGATCAGCCTTCATAACCATGGCAAATAATACCAGGAGTGATACAGCAAAATCTCCGGGTTGAGTAACTGATGGTTGACGGTGACTTCGGAATCCACCGCCGAAATTTGTGGTTCCATCGCCACCAGTTTGCTGACTCATACTGGCTAATGTGTAGCCAATGATTCCTCCAATCGGTCCACCAAGAGCCCAACCAATACCACCCCAGATCAATCGTTTCCCAAAACTCATTTCAAATCAGTCTCCTTCAATTCTCAATAGCGGATCACCTTTATTCTTCGAAACCCCCGGCTTTACATATACATCGCTAACCACACCTGAAACAGAAGATACAATTTCATTTTCCATCTTCATTGCTTCAAGAATCAGTAATCTATCGTTTTTTTGAATTTTATCGCCAGATTTAACAAAAACTTGCCGGACGAGTCCCGGTATTGGTGAGATGACATTTTGAGCGGTACTTGTCGCTGTTTTATTTAATCCGAATTTCCCCTGCAATATCTGTATCTCATCTTTCAAATGGACATTGAATGACTGCTGGTCCAGTGTGACTCGATAGCCGCCGTTTATATTGGTTAAGCTGAGATAATGCGATTTTCCATTAATAATCAGTGAATATGAATACGGACTTAACTGGATACTGTCAACGACCAGTGAAGATGCATCAATTTCTACTAGAAATCCGTCTCCTTGATTAGCTATAGAAAAATCGATTAACTGGTCGTCGATTGATGCTTGAAATTTCATTGTGATTCTATTTGACGGCCTTGCATTTTCCAGTTGGAAACAACCTGGTTATTATTGACCCTGGTTTTTTTACTGATAATGGTCTGGTGCAAGGCCGCTGCGACGGCTATTGCGTTATGCTTATCTGTAATATTATGCGATTTCCGGTTTCGGAGATTCTTTAATTCATCGTGTATGAAATGTGTATTATAATCCCCGTTTATGAAATTTAGGTTTTCCATTATCGCAAGACAGAATGGAACGACTGTTTCCAATCCGACAATATGGAATTCAGATAAGGCACGATGCATTCCCGAGATTGCTCCTGATCGAGTTGAGCCGTGCACGATCAATTTTCCTAATAGAGGATCATAATAAGGAGTCACTTCTTCACCAACTTGCAATCCGTGATCAAGCCTTACACCAAATCCGTCCGGTAGGACCAGCTCATGAATCGTTCCGACGGATGGAGTAAAATTATTGAATCCATCTTCAGCATAGATACGGCATTCAATCGCATGACCTCTAAGATCGATATCAGATTGTGCATGGTCCAGATATTCACCTTGAGCGACCCGGATCTGTTGCCTAACCAAATCGATACCGGTTCTCATTTCGGTTACGGGATGTTCCACCTGCAGGCGTGTGTTCATCTCTAGAAAATAATAATTGTGTTGTGAATCTACCAAAAATTCTACAGTACCAACTCCGGTGTAACCTACCGCCTGTGCAAGCTCAACCGCCATAGACATCATTTCTTGACGCAGATCATCATTAATGAAAGGGGAGGGAGATTCCTCAATTATTTTTTGGTAACGGCGTTGAATGGAACATTCCCGCTCGCCAAGCGCGATACAATTTCCATGCTTGTCGGCAAGAATTTGAATTTCAATATGATGTGGATTTTCCAGATATTTTTCAATGAAAACACGGTTATCGGCAAAAGAAGATCCTGCCTCTGAACTGGCACGTTCAATATAGCCCTTTAAATCAGCTTCCTGGTTAACGATCCGCATGCCCTTGCCACCACCACCACCGGCTGCTTTAATCAATACGGGATATCCGATATCCCGTGCAATGGCAACCGGGTCATCTGTATCTGTCAATGGATGCTCCAACCCGGGAACTACTGGCACCCCAACCGATAGAGCCTGCTGCCGGGCAATTGTTTTGTCTCCCATTTGTCGAATTGCCTCAATCGGTGGACCGATCCAGATTATTCCGTTGTCAATTATATATTGCGCAAAGCGGATATTTTCGCTCAGGAATCCGTATCCCGGGTGAATCATCTGCGCACCGGATTCCTTTGCCACAGAAATTACACGATCAATATTCAGGTAGCTCTCGGCAGCAGGCGATTGTCCGATATGATACGCTTCATCGGCCATCAAGATATGGGGAGCGGTACGATCGGCAGTAGAATATATTCCTACTGTTTTTATTCCCATTTCGCGACATGTGCGCATTACCCGGATAGCAATCTCACCGCGATTTGCCACCAAAATCTTTTTATGCATACTTAAAACTAAGCAGTTTCAAATTTGCGAAAAAGTTATATTCTATCCGTATGAGAATACCAATTCGCACGCGTTTGTTAATATGGTGGCTAAAAAAGCGCTCCAGCATATCTGTGCAGGAACCACCGGTACTAGCCTTCCGTAGAACAGGTTCGGGCTTGTCCCATGTCCTGATTCTTTTTCCCGCAGATGAAAAAGCTGGCCGGACAGCCAGATATTTTTTAAAGACATTGTTCAATAACCAGGTTGTAAACATTGACGTTCTTGGTAGAGATACCTTTAATCCGGTCGATAAAATAACAGATAAAGTCACCATAAAACAGTATTCCGATCAGGATTTTAACTGGGCTGGTGGGTTGAGAAAAACAGCTCAAACCAGGATTTTCAACCATCAGTATGATGCAATACTGGACCTAAATCCGGTGTTTAATTTGCAATCGGCAATATTGTCTATCTATTCTCATGCCGCAATAAGAGTAGGCTTCAAATCCGAATTTTCTTACAATTTCTATAATATAGAGATTGACCATAAACCGGATAGTTTTCTGGAACTGGGCTACAAAAAAATCCAGGAATTACTTAGTCTATGATGAATTATTATATCTTTGAGGATCAATTTGCAATGAATTTTTCCCCTATTACTGACACGCGTCCCGGTTTTGAATTGCGTTGTGGAGCTTTCAGCTTCATTGACCGCATTCTCCAACAGCTGCCAGAAGGAAGAGCTGCATTGTTTGTCCGGAATGAACTGGCCGCTACGGTTGCTGAAAAATATCCTCAGTGGGAGGTCAATCCCAAGCAGGTAAAGGATGGCATTTGGTTATTGGGAAATGTTATCTGGGACGATTTGGAGCTGGATCATCTGCTAAAAGGTCCTACCGGACATTACTATAAGAACGACCGAACGATCGGCGCTAGGCTAACTGCCGCGGATGGCCAGGTTTGGGTAGAACGCGGTGGACCAGTTTATTCAAAACTGAATTACACGGCTCGGTCAGTAAAAGCAACAAGTCTTTTACCACATTACCTTTGGGACATAATCAGTTTTAATGAAATTACCTTAATAAATGATTGTCAGAAATTTGAGCCAGGTAATGCAGTTAATAATCAGCGGCAGGATATTTTTCTGGTTAATCCTGCTAATATTAGTTTAGCCAATATTGAATTCTGTAAACCGGGAGTTTGTATCGATGCATCACAGGGCCCGGTCATTATCGAGGAAAACGTGAAAATCGGAGCCGGAGCTTCAATTGCCGGACCGGTATTTATTGGGTATGGCAGTCATATTGCCGCAAATGCCAATATAAGACCGGGAACAGTCGCCGGTCCGATGTGCAATCTGGGCGGGGAAATCAGTCAATCAATACTGCAGGGGTATAGCAACAAAAGCCATAATGGTTTTCTTGGTAATTCATATCTTGGTGAATGGGTCAATCTCGGTGCCGGTACGAATAACAGTAATTTAAAAAATAACTACCAACCGGTCACAATCAACGTCAATGGACAGATTGTTGAATCGAATATACTGCATGTAGGCGCTTTCATCGGTGACCATTGTAAAACAGCGCTGGGTACAAAAATTAATACTGGATCAACTTTCGGTCCAGTATGCAGTATAATTTCCAGAGACTTAACTCCGAGCAACTTACCGCCATTCACGTTTTTTCGAAGTGGAGAACAATTGGAATTCCAATTCGATAAATTTCTTGGAACAGCGAGCACAATGATGATTCGCCGGGAACAGCGATTATCTGATGCTCAGATTAGATTATTTAAATATTTACACAAAAATCGGCTGATTAATCCAATCTAAAATTCTGCTGCCTTCGCATAATTACTATTGACGAATCATCTCATTCCAGTTATATTCCGCCCGATTTTTCAGGAAAATATTTATGTTAGAAGGTATAATCTGTCCCGTCTGTGAATCAACGCTTCTTGAGGGTGATCTAAAAGAATCGTTAATCTGCTTATATTGTAGAACAGATCTACGCGATAGAAAATATTTGGATTTTCTGGAATATTTAATGACACATGGTATTGTGGATAATCTGGATTTTTTCGATGCTGAGGTATACAGTGAGGATATTGAGCGCTTGGAACAATCAGACGAGGATGAGGTAGATACGACAGAATTTGAACGAAAAAAAGATAATTTTAGTTTATATGAAAATGAGATGAATGGCCAGCCCCAGGAAGAGGAAAGTCCTGAATATGATAATTTTGAAGGAATTGAGGAGGACTGGGAAGAATTCAACCGTCGCGAATTCGAAGGTTTTTAATTAAAGGAAGAGGCGAGTAATTATATGGACGATAAAAAAAAGACCCAGCAAATTAATATAGAATTAGATCAGCAAATAAGCAGTGGTGAATATGCCAATTTTGTCGTCGTGACCCACTCACCAGCAGAATTTGTATTAGACTTCACCAGGATTCTGCCGGGTGTGTCTAAGGCAAAAGTACACTCGCGAATTATTATGGCTCCCCCGCATGCCAAAGCATATTTGCTGGCCTTGCAGGACAATATCAAGAAATTTGAAGAAAAATACGGTGAAATTAAAAGTCCTGGCACACCCTTTGGCGTCAAGCCACCGGAAAATGTTTTACCCAATTAATCGTATTTGATTTCCTGAGTTAGCTCATCTGCATACCAGACCCAGGTATGCCCCCGCTTTAATTCACGCATTTTTACTATTACCCAGAGTGTTAGAATTATCCAGGCAACCGCATATCCGTATAGCGCACCGCATATAACATCGCCCGGATAATGAACCCCTACATACACTCGACTGAAAGCAACAGTACTCGCTAAAATAAACAGCCAGATTCGCCAGCGATCGTAGAAATAGCCCATTACTGTTGCCAGGGCAAACATGTTAGCAGCATGGTTGGAAACAAATCCAAATTTACCACCGCGGTCCACCAATAAATTTATCAATTCTGGTATTGCCCGGCTGGGGCGCAAGCGTCCAATAAGGGGTTTGATCACCTGGGCTGCAAATACATCGGTGATGATTATCGATACTAAGAGAATCACGCCTGCAATACGTCCCCGTTTACCACCTTTTATCATCATTAGCAGCCATACTAACACCAGCGGAATGATCCACAGATCCTGGTTTGTTATCACCGGCATAAACCAGTCGAAAAAGGGATTGCTGAGTGTTTGATTCAAGAAAATCAGAACCTGGCGGTCTAGCCTGTCAAACCATTCAATCATGGAATAAATATAAGCAGAATATTATTGATTGGCATTGATTTAATCAGGAGACAGGCCGTGAAGCCAAGACTTAATAATAGTTTATGTAAAATTAAAAAAGTTTTCGGAGTTGATACTCATAAATATCTTGACCTAATTGCGTATTTGAAGTAATTTTCAAATAGAATTAAGCAGGACAGCTGTTGGAAAACTGGTTGTTTCCCCCGCTCCCAGTTTTGTGCTTCCTGCTTATTTTTTTTACCCCGTTGACAGGGGTTTTATTTATTTGTCCTTTTCTTCCCTCGATCGTGTCAACCAGTGTCGCAGCGTCAGTATCAGAATGATTATTCCGATGATGAACAGTAGATTTGATATGACAGTATTGATCAAAGAATTTTCTTTATCTCAGAATCCAATACCGGTGTAACCGTAAATAGATCACCAACAATACCATAAGTGGCGGATTTGAAAATTGGGGCTTCAGCATCCTTATTGATGGCGACAATAATTTTACTGGAAGACATCCCTGCCAGATGCTGAATCGCACCGGATATACCACAGGCGATGTATAATTTGGGCGATACCGTTTTTCCGGTTTGGCCAACCTGATCGCCATGAGGTCGCCAACCGGCATCAACAGCTGCGCGACTGGCTCCAACAGCTGCTCCGAGGGTATCAGCCAGAGCTTCAATTATATTATAATTCTCCGGGCCACCCATACCTCGGCCACCGGAAACGATGATATCGGCTTCTGTGAGTTCGGGGCGAGTTGCAGAGGATGTTTTGAACTCAGTTACTTTAACGGCATAAGCCGACTGGTCAAGACCTGCATCTATTTCTTCTATCACTGTTTCGGCGGCACTTTCTACTATCGGGTAACTGTTGGGACGCATTGAAAGAAAGGCAGTTGTGTCATCAATTGCGATATTCATCAAAGCTCTTCCGGCAAAAACCGGGCGCTGTATTTTGAGGATTGATCCAGCATAATCTATTTGTGTACAATCGGTATAAACAGATTTTCCAGCCAGCCCGGCAACTGCCGGAGCCAAGTCGCGTCCGGTAGCAGAAGCGGCAAATAGTACCACGTCAGGGTGAATATGCTCAATCAAAGAATGGATTGTCTTGGCATATGCGGTTGTAGAATAATTAGCCAGGTTTGAATCAGTAAATATCCGGGCACTTTTCACACCAAATTGACCCAGATCACCAGCGCATCCTGCAGCATCAGGTCCAATTATAATACCGATTACTTCACCACTGCTTTGATCTGCCAGGCGTTTGGCTATTGTGGCCAGTTCCCCGGCTGTTTTACGAAGTTTTCCATTCCGTTGTTCTGCAAAGAATAATATTGTGGCCATCAGATTACTTTAGCCTCCTCCCTGAGTAGTTTTACAAGTTCAGGCACGGCATCGGGACCCTCTCCGACGATACGTCCTTCTGCTTTTTGAGGTGGGTACTCGAATGAATCGATTTCAGGAGCTATACCTCCTTCACTGGATTCTATCTCTTCGATGGGTTTTTTCTTAGCCATCATAATCCCCTTCAAGTTAGGATAGCGTGGCTCGTTGAGTCCTTTCTCGCAGGTTAAAACTGCCGGTAATTGACAGACAACCGTTTCAGATCCGCCTTCAACTTCTCGGACCGCTGATACTTGATTGTCGTTCAGGGTTAATTCAACTACAGAAGAAATTATTGGCAGTCCTAAATCCATTGCTAGCAATGAACCAACTTGTTGCGCTTCAGTGTCGACTGATTTTTTGCCACACAAAATCAAATCATAATCATGCTCCTTGATAACTTGTGACAGTTGTTTGGCAACAGCCTGCGAATCCATAAAACGGTTATCATCTGAACTGACCAGAACCGCCTTATCAGCACCCATAGCAAGACCGGTGCGTAATGCAGTTGACGCGCCACTTGGACCAAGTGTTATCAGGGTGATCTCTCCCCCGTGTGCTTCTTTTAACTGTAAAGCTGCTTCAATTGCAAATTCATCATAGGGATTGACAATAAAATTGATGGAAGACTCATCAAAATGCTTCCTGTCATCCGCTATCCGTACTTTTGCTTCTGTGTCCGGTACTTGCTTGACAAGGACTGTGATATTCACGTCATGTCTCCTTGGTTATATAGTGATATTGGAATGAATGAGCAGATAAGAATAAATCTAAGATAATACCTTGAGAATCTTGTTGAAATTTACCGACCTGCTGGTCTATTATCAAGCCAGAAGCATGAAGATGAACCGGATTATTGTCGCTGGTGAAATTTTCTATGTCCGGCTGGTAATATTATTTCTTATCCAAATATGAAAAGAGCAAATCTGACAATCCGCGCCCGTTCGAATGAAGGAGTGATTTTTACTGGTAAAAGTGAAGCTGTGGATATGGTAAGAGAAGCGATCTATCAGCGGTTATCAGTGGAATATAATGATTTTTCACGTAGGGATTTCATAGCTTTCAGACATGGTCGGCTGAATCCATCCCGCGCTGCACAGATTATCAATACCTATCAAAACTATATTTATTGTGATCCTTCCGTTGGAAAAGGAATTTTCCTGAAAATATTATTCGATGAGACGACAACCTGGGAAGGACAGTATTCCCAATCTGTTAATCCGGACTGGTTTGCCCGCCACGTGTACGGCCTGGATATTGATAATAATATGATTGAGTACTGTTCAAATAATTTAAAACCCAGACTATTATTGAAATGTGGTGATTTTTTAAATGCTCAGTTACCGGTTCCACCCGATATTATTATTGCTAATCCACCTTATATTCGCCAGGAATTGCTTCGCCAGGAATACAAAAATTATATTTTGGAAGCAGCTCGTCGGGAATGGCCGGAAATAAAAATTTCAGCGCGTACCAATCTCTTTCAGTATTTCATTCTTAAAGCAGCTCAAATATTGGCGCCGGATGGCGTTATGACTTTTATCGCACCAAATAGCTGGCTCGATAGTGATTTTGGCGGTAGTCTGCGCAATCTTTTTACCAATAAGATTCAACTCCTCTCAATGCACGAGTCATCGAAGAAACGTCATTTTTCAGCTGATGTAAACACATTGATTTTTGCCGCTCGAAAAAAGCATCCGGTACTGGCCAATACAATTGAATTATATCAGGAAAAAAATAAAACTGTTATTGCTCAGCAGGATTTAAACCAATGCAACCTGAGTTGGTATGGTACCTTTTTTCGCTGTCCTGATTGGCTTCGGAATATCCTGGGTACTAGTAAAGCATGGTTGCCGATTGGTCGGCAAATTAAGGTGAGTACGGGAATAATTACCGGCAACAATCAATATTATTATACAAAATCAAAAACAACCGTCGATGCAATCCCGGCTATTCGCTCACCTAAGGATGCGTCAGGGATAGAGTTCCGATCTGATAGTGCGCGATACTGGTTGAAAACCAAACCTGCCAAATTCAAGATTCGCAGAGCTCCTTTGCTTTGGGTCGACCTGCGGGGTGGACGTCACCTGGTTGTTTGGAATCGTGATAATCTGCCGTTTGAGCATACATTTTACGGATTGACACCACTTGTTGATTCCAGTCACCGGGAATGGGCATTGATCTTGAATTCTACTTGGATCTGGTTAATGATTGAAATATTCGGTCGGAAAAGTCTGGGTGGCGGCGCGGTACGAATGGTGAAAACAGATTTGATGAAATTACCACTGCCAATTTTTGACAAACTACCGGTCTCAAAGTTGGATGATAGTATTTTGAAACGTCCGATCTTAAACTGGCACCATGAGCTAGACCAGCCTGATCGCTGCGAACTTGATTTAATTGTATTTCGATCACTGGGATTGGAGCAGCATTATCAGGAATGTATACAGCTGTTAATGGATCTTATGGAGCAGCGTGAGAGCAAAAGCAAGCGGTGAAGCGACCTAGCCTGTACCAGCGGCACGAGAGCAGTTTATTGAATTTCACAGAACTGTTTAATTCCGCCAAAGATGGACTGCCAATTGTTATGCAAATTTACCAGACCGAGAATTTTCGTGATGATGGCGTTATTGTAAATACCCGTACCGGACGACGCATAAGTTTCGATTGGGAATTCCGCGCTAAATATTTCAGTAGGGGGAAGTTCAGTTTTAAGGAATTACGGCAATTCGAGCGCAAGATAAAGAAGGCAGAGATCGGGCTGTCTCTGCAATGTGACCGGGAAGAAACGGCTGTGCTGGTGGCATGGCACGCGGATTGGCTGGAATCGGAACCGATTCCCGTTAAACTGTCAACTGATTTCAAGTGGAGCGAAAACAATTTAGTACGCGGTACAACGAATTTTAAAATCTATACTTATGATCAAATCAACGATATTCGTGCAATGCTATTCCGCGCACTCAAAAAAGATCAATTTAACCATTTGGCTTTTTCTGATAATCAGGAAGACTAATCCGGTTTATCCATGAGGGTCACGCTGGCGGAAGATCGGCGGTTGATATAATTTATTCGCTGGGATTAACTATTGTGGGAAATTCGTTAAAAACCGTTATTTAATCCAGATGGATTAATTCAATCCCCAGCTCTCGGGCATGCTCTTTGATACGCTCATCCCGGTAGAATTCGCCAAAATAGATTTTCTTGATTCCGGCATTAGCGATCATCTTAAAGCAATTATAGCAGGGTGAGGCGGTTACGAAGATTTCGGCATTTTCGATTTGAACCCCATTGCGGGCAGCCTGCACGATGGCATTAGCCTCGGCATGGATCGTTCTGACACAATGGTCGTTTTCCATCTCGTGTCCCACTTCTTCGCAGTGGGGTAAGCCCCGCAGACTGCCATTATAACCGGTGGACAGGATCGATTTTTCACGCACGATCACAGCACCGATGTTTTTTCGATCACAGGTGGATCGTGTCGCCACTTCGTGGGCAATATTCATGAAATATTGTTCCCAGGATACTCTATGTTCCATATCAGAATGCTATCTCAAATTGAATAATGTTAAGGACAGTGAATCGGTTGTATAAATTTACAAATAACCTTGTTGTCTAATTGAATTGATTTTAATTTAGTGCTGCTTAAAATATTACGGGAGAATTTTATGCTTAAATTGAAAAAAACCTTATTGTTTGTATTGATGTTATCACTAGCTGTTACTATTCAGCTGACATTTCCGGCCTGTGAAGAGGACGGTGATAATGGTGACATCCATGAAATAGATATTCTGGAGCCGACAAATGATTATGAAGTAATTGTACAAATTCTTGGCATTGGCAGCATGGGCTGTTCTATGGGTGAAGTGATATTAAACGGATCTGCAGTGCTGGATGCCGAAGTGAAAATAAATAGTACGGAATTAGTTTACGATGAAGATGTAGAGACCTATATGGACGAGTCTAACACAATTACCTATACCGCAGGGACGGAGTATAATTTGAGTATTAAACACAACGGGAATACAATTGCCACTGGCTATGCAGTGATGCCTTCTATCCCCACGATAAATAATATATCCAGTCCCCATTCACACACTTTAAATACCGATCTCGAGTTGGAGTGGAACAATGTTACCAACGCATCATCAATTCTGGTTACAGTTCAACACGAGGATACAGTTACATGGGAGGATGAAATATATCAATCCGGATTGATATCTGGTGAGGCAACCGGATTCACAATTCCCGGTTCATTTTTTGATTCCAATGGAGAATATGTACTCACAGTTGAAGCTTACTATGGACTTGCGGAAGGTCTTGATATGGATGATATCGACAGTACTAAAGGATATAACATTGATGGTCCTGCCGGAGTATTCATGGCCGCTACTGTATTTCCGTCCGATTTGAGCAGTGAAGGTTTTCTGATCCGAATCGGATCCCAATCAGCTACCCTGGGAAAACAAGTTGTAAATAAATTGTCCTACCGGGAGCTGGTCACACGAAATCGTGATCGGTTCCTGAAAGCGTTCAGGAAAAAATAAGCGGTCGAATCAAGTTAAAAACCGGATCGTTTTTCGGATACTGTCTATTAGTATTTCGATTTCTGACCGTGTATTATAAAAATACAGACTGACCCGCGATGTAGCCGGAACGCCAATTTTTTGCAGAGCTGGCTGGGCGCAATGGTGGCCGGCTCGAATCGCCACTCCTTCCTCATCGAGAAATTGAGCGAGGTCATGGGGATGGACTTTATCGATGTTAAAACTGATCACCGGTCCGCGCTGAGTGGCTCTGCCATGGATTTTTAATCCATCTATTCCAGCTAAACGTTTCAGGGTGTAGCCGGTCAGTTCTTTTTCGTATTCTCCGATCGCGTCAAATCCCAGATGGACGAGATAATCGATGGCCGTATCGAGACCAATAACTTGAGCGATCTTTGGTGTTCCCGCCTCGAATTTCCAGGGAATCTCGTTCCAGGTGGACTTTTCCATTGTGACCGTTCGGATCATTTCACCACCGCCGAGAAAAGGTGGCATCTGCTCCAGTATTTCCGGCTGGCCGTATAAAACACCCACACCGGTGGGACCCAGCATTTTATGGCCGGAAAATGCCAGGAAATCGCAGTTCAGCTCAGTAACGTTCACCGGATTGTGTGGCACACTTTGCGCTGCATCTACTACTGTGATTGCCCCAACTTGGCGAGCCATCTCGATAATTTGTTTGGCAGGATTAATAGTACCGAAAACATTGGAATGCTGGATAAAGGCCACCAGTTTGGTTCTGGCCGTAAAATATTGATCGGGATCAGTCAGGTCCAGTACTCCATCAGCGGTGATCGGGATAAATTTTAACGTAGCGCCTGTGTCGCGGGCAATCAGTTGCCAGGGAATCAGATTGGAATGGTGCTCCATTTCAGTAACCAGGATTTCATCGCCCGGTTGTAAATTATGTCGACCCCAGGCATTGGCCACCAAATTGATCGATTCGGTCGTTCCGCTGGTAAAGATTATCGAGCGGGGGTCAGGGGAGTTGATCAGGCGTGCCACTTTATCGCGGGTCGCTTCGTAGGCTGCCGTAGCTTCAGCGGCATGCTGATAAAGAGCGCGATGGACATTGGCGTTATATTCGCAATAAAATTTGTTTACCGTATCAATAACCGATTGCGGTTTATGGGTAGTGGCAGCATTATCGAGATAAACTAACGGCTTACCATGAACCTGTTGTCGGAGATTGGGAAAATCAGCCCGAACTTTTTGAATATCAAATGTCATCAAAATATACCCAGCTCAAGCCGGGCGGTATCAGACATCATCTCCCGATTCCAGAGCGGTTCCCAGACCAGTTCAACATTGGCTGCAGTTATACCCGGAACCATCAGAGCTTTCTTTTTAACATCGGCGGCAATATAATCTCCCATACCGCAACCGGGGGCGGTGAGCGTCATTTTGATGTCGACTTTATAATTGCAATTATCAATGGATTTAATTTGCATATCGTAGATCAATCCCAGATCCACAACATTGACCGGGATTTCTGGATCATAACAGGTTTTCAGGCTGGTGAGAACAGCATATTCATCGGGCGTTTGTTGTGCTTCGCAAGGATCAGTCTCAGACTGATTTGTGATAGTTTCCTTGCCAATTGCGTCACCATCCCTTCCAGCGATCTGGGCCAGGTTACCGTTCAACATCAGGGTATAATTGCCACCCAAAGCCTGGGTTATGAAAGCTATTTCACCATTTTTGATTGTGATCGGATCTCCTGATGGAATAGCTACTGCAGCACAGTCGCGATTGAAGGTTACTCGTTCGTTATTCTGCATAATTCTATTCGGTTGAATGAACTTCGGATTGATCAGTCGAATTGAATGAGTTGACTACCGTATGCCAGGGTAGAATAGCACATTTCACTCGCACCGGATATTTATGAACGCCGGCCAGCACAGCCAATTTGCCCATCTCATCAATATTATACTCACCGGTTTTGATCATGTGCTGAAATTTATCAAAAATTGACTGTGCTTCAGTGATCGACTTACCTTTTAATATTGTGGTCATAATTGATGTCGATGCTTTTGAGATTGCGCAACCCTGCCCCTGAAAACTGATATCTTTAATAACATCATCTTCCACATTCAAATAAAGTGTGATCTGGTCACCACACAGAGGATTATGTCCATCGGCAGTGCGATTGGCATCACTCAGTATTTTAAAATTGTGGGGATGCTGGCTGTGATCCAGGATCAGTGACTGGTATAGATCGCGCAGTTCATCCATCAGAAGTCCCCGCGGCCGTTAATAAACCAATTGTTGACCATATTTTTTACCAGTTCACGAGTGGTATCATCGGTTATAGAGTCAATTACTTCGTTGGCGAAGCCATTTATCATCAATGTCTGGGCTTCAGTGGCACTGATACCACGGGATTGTAAATAGAATAAGGCGTCTGGATCTAAAGCACCGGTAGTTGAACCGTGCGAACATTTGACGTCGTCAGCATAAATTTCCAATTGGGGATTGCTATTCACCCGGGCTTTGTCTGATAACAACAAATTGCGATTGATCTGACTGGCATCGGTCTTTTGAGCATCGTGCTGGACGATTATTTTCCCGTTGAAGACCGCTTGACTTTTGTCATCCAGGATACCTTTGTACAATTCATGGCTAGAACATTCCTTATGTACATGATCAATTGTGGTAAGATTATCGATCTGTTGATTTCCCCGACCTAAGTACAGACCGCATAATTTTCCGAATGCACCAGCACCTGCAAGTTTAAAATCAAGCTCATTGCGGATTAATTGTCCACCGAGTGTTATTACCGTGGATTCAACCCGCGAATCAACTGCTTGTGAAATCTGAGTATGGGATATCTGGTTTCCAGTAACTGCTTCGTTCTGGATTCGTATGTATTTTATCGCAGTGTTTCGGCTGGCTCGTAGATCAGTAATAATATTGCTAAAATAAGTTCTCTTTCCCAAGCCGATCTGTTGCTCTATCAAATTGAACCTGGAGTTTTCACCTATGTCAATGAAATTGCGCAGCTGATAGGATTGCTGGTCACCTGTTGGCTTACTGACGTTAATTAATTGCAGCGTAAACGATTCGCTTAGATTAGCAGGTATTTCAATCCAGGTACCACTATTGAACAGGGCTGTATTTAAACTGGAGAATGCAGATGTCTCATCAATCTGATATTGATTCAGCCGCTCGAATACTTTTCCGGGGTCGGTATTCAGTAAATAAGTCAAGCTGTTTACTTTAACCTGCTCCGGTAAATTTGAGATATCCGATAATTCAGCTGTATAGTAACTATTCACGAATACCATACGTGGCAAATTGGGCAGATACTCAAAATCCAGATCATCGAAATAGCTAAGTTCAGCCTTCGGAGAGGCGACCGAATAAGCCTGCAAGATGGGGCTTAGATTCGTTGAGCGCCATGCCTCTTGCTTGGCCGTAGGCAGGCCTACTGAAAGGAATTTATCCAAAGCCTTCCGACGCCGGGATGTCAGGGATCCATTTGATCTTCCGAACATCCGCTGGAATTCATGTTCGTAATGCTTTAAGATATTATTTGTATCGATTGGTTTTGGCATATGCTTCAAACGGCCACTGATTTTTCCAGCCAGGTGTAGCCCTCTTGTTCAAGTTTGACCACCAGGTCATACCCACCTGATTTAACGATCCGACCGTCGATCATAACGTGAACCTGATCCGGTTCCATGTGATTCAAGATGCGTTGATAATGGGTTATCACCAGAAAACTGCGTTCGGCATTACGAAAATTATTAACACCTTCAGCTACGATTTTCAAGGCATCGATATCAAGCCCCGAATCGGTTTCATCAAGGATCGCCAGACGGGGTTCAAGTGCGATCATCTGCATTATTTCATTCCGCTTTTTCTCGCCACCCGAAAAACCATCGTTGACATCCCGGTGGAGAAAACTTTCATCTAGTTTTACCGCTTTGATCTTTTCTTTGATGAATGCCAGAAAATCCATCGAATCCAATTCCTCCTTGCCATTGTATTTGCGCTGAGCGTTAACGGCGGCTTTGAGGAAATACATGTTGTTGACACCGGGTATTACCACCGGGTATTGGAAGCTCATGAATATTCCTTTGCAGGCCCGTTCCTCCGGGTCCAATTCCAGCAGATTTTGACCATTCCAGGTGATTGATCCTTTAGTGACGGTATAACCATCCCTACCAGATATCACGTTAGAAAGAGTACTTTTCCCAGAACCGTTGCGCCCCATAATGGCGTGCAATTCACCGGGCTTGATCGACAAATTGATGCCCTTCAGAATCTCTTTATCTTCTACATTGACGTATAAATCTTTTATCTCAATCATTTAAAATCCTTTTCAACACGGAGATCACAAAGTTCACGAATATTATTTAAAATAAAACCTGTGTTCTTGGTGCCCTTTGTGTCTTGGTGGTAGAGTATCATCCGACGCTGCCTTCCAGACTCACTTCCAGCAGTTTCTGGGCTTCCACAGCGAACTCCATCGGCAACTTCTGGAAAACATTTTTACAGAAACCATGTACGATCATTGATACGGCATCTTCAGTTGAAATACCGCGCTGCTGGCAATAGAATAACTGGTCTTCGCTGATATTGGAGGTAGAAGCCTCGTGTTCGACCTGGGCCGATGGGCTGCGCACATCCAGGTAGGGGAAAGTATGAGCACCGCATTTATCACCGATCAGGATCGAATCACATTGGGAGTAGTTGCGAGCGTTCACGGCGCTTTTATTGATTTGGACCAGGCCCCGGTAAATATTTTGTCCATGACCGGCTGAGATGCCATTTGAAATGATAGTACTCTTGGTATTCTTGCCGATGTGCACCATTTTGGTTCCGGTGTCGGCCTGCTGGTAATTGTTAGTCAGTGCAACGGAATAAAATTCGCCTACCGAATTATCACCTTTTAGAATGCAGCTGGGATATTTCCAGGTGATCGCTGAACCGGTCTCGACCTGGGTCCAGCTGATCTTGGAATTCTGCTCTTTGCAGATTCCGCGCTTGGTGACAAAATTATAGATACCACCCACACCTTTTTCATCGCCGGGGTACCAGTTCTGGACAGTGGAATACTTGATCTGGGCATCTCTATGCGCGACCAGTTCCACTACTGCGGCATGGAGCTGATTTTCATCCCGCATTGGAGCGGTGCAACCTTCAAGATAGCTGACATAGCTGCCTTCGTCGGCCACGATCAGGGTGCGTTCGAACTGACCGGTCTGGCTGGCGTTGATCCGGAAATAGGTGGACAGCTCCAGCGGACAGTGGACATCTTTGGGTATGTAAACGAATGAGCCATCGCTGAAAACGGCGGAATTGAGGGTAGCAAAATAATTATCAGTATAGGGAACCACCGAGCCGAGATATTCCTCAATCAGATCGGGGTGGTTGAGAACAGCCTCGGAAAATGGCATGAAAATAACACCGTGTTTCTTTAACTCATCCTTGAAAGTGGTTGCGACTGAAACTGAATCAAAGACCGCATCCACAGCAACACCAGCCAGCATTTTCTGCTCATGCAGGGGGATCCCCAGCTTATTGTAGGTTTCCAACAGTTTAGGGTCAACCTCATCGAGGCTTTGTAATTCTTTTTGTTTCTTTGGTGCGGCGTAATAACTGATCGCGTTATAATCGATGGGTGAATAATGCAGCTTTGCCCAATCTGGTTCAGTCATCTTCAACCAATGCCGATATGCTTTCAGACGCCAGTTTAAGAGAAATTCGGGCTCATTTTTCTTGGCTGATATTAGACGAATTACATCCTCATTTAGTCCCGGTGGAATTTTCTCCTGCTCAATATCGGTGGTGAAACCGTACTTATATTTCTGGTTGGCGGCTTCGTGGATGATGTCAATATCGCTCATGATGTAGTTCAACACGGAGACACAAAAAACACTGAGTACCCAGGAATAGATAAAATATCTTTATTATTCATGGCGATCTTGGTGTCTTGGTGTTTAATGCTTTTCATAATTATTGCATGATCTCGGCCAGCGACAAATTGGTAAAAACATTCTTCATCGTGTCATTTATGCGGTGGATCGGGTTGCGGATCGTGCAAGTATCAAGCTGAACACAATCCTTATCGATGGAGCAATCAGTGAGAGCCACTGGTCCTTCCAACAGTTCGATGAAATCAGCCAGGCAGACCTTCTTAAGGTCGGCCTTCAGGCGGTAGCCGCCGCGGGGACCCTGAACGGTCTCAACGATGCCTTCCCGAGCCAATTGTTGGAGTGTCTTGGCCAGTAGTTCACCGGGGATACGGTAGGTTCCGGCGATCTCTTTTGAGCTGGTCAGTTTGCCGGTCGGTTTATCGTACAAATGGTGCAGTGCTATCAGTGCGTATTCGGTTTTTCGTGATAATTTTAGCATGGAGCCTCACACCATGTAAGGATTATTTCCATCTCAGTTCTGGGCGACATCCCGTCTGAGCCTTTTGTAATGATTATTTGCATTGATTTTTTGTAAAGGTGGATATGCGACTTCTTTAGTCGCATTAAATTTATAAGTGTAAAATAATGGACGCAAGTACTAATTGCGACTTATTTGGTCGGGTTTCCTTTACAACGTCATGCAGAAGTAGTTAAACAAGGTAAAATTAATTAATCCAACCGTTAATAGGGCTATGGTGAGAATTAATAGTACTGTCTGTCAGGACGTAAAGTGGTGTGATTAAATAAAAATGAATTATAGTGTAATCGAAGATTACAAATATTTCTTTACCAACACACTCACATTCCCACCGCCAAAACCAAAGGAATTACTCAAAGCAGCATTGATCTCCACCTTTTGCGCAGTGTTAGGCACATAATTCAGTGGACAGTCCGGGTCAGGGGTTGCATAGTTGATGGTCGGGTGGGCGGTCTGGTGCTGTAGGCAAAGTACGGTAGCTACCAATTCAGCGGCACCGGAGGCAGCCAGTAAGTGACCAATCATCGATTTAGTTGAGCTGATCTTCAATTTATAGGCGTGTTCGCCAAAGACCTTCAAAATAGCTGTTGATTCACGCTTATCATTCAGTACCGTTGAGGTACCGTGGGCGTTGATATATCCGATCTGATCCGGTTTCATATTTGCATCTAAGATAGCATTTTGCATAACCCGGATCATACCGTCACTTTCCGGGTGGGGAGCGGTGAAATGAAAAGCATCAGCGGTATTACCATAGCCAGCTATTTCACAATAGATAGTCGCGTTGCGTTGTAAGGCGTGATCCAGGTTTTCCATTACTACTAGTCCGCAACCTTCACCCATGATAAAACCATCGCGATCTTTATCAAATGGTCGGCTGGCCTTGGCAGGATCAAGACTGGGAGACATCGAACGGGCAGCGGCAAATCCGCCGTAAGGCAGGATATTAATTGCTGCTTCGGAACTACCGGCCAGCATGATATCAGCATCACCGCGCTGGAGAATCCGGAGGGCATCTCCGATGGCATTACCACCAGTGGAACAAGCTACGGAGGGAGCTGAAATTGGTCCTTTCAATCCGTATTTGATGGAAACCGTGGCAGCGGCCATATTGATCAATAATTTTGACACAAAAAATGGATTCATGGTTTTTGGACCTTTGGTAGCTAACAGTTCATACCCCCCCTCAATAGTTTTTGAACCTCCGATTCCGGAACCTACGTGAATTCCGAAGCGATTGCCATCAAACTCGAATAAATCCAATCCGGCATCTTTAATTGCCATAGTTGCCGACGCCATAGTGAACTGGGTAAAACGGTCCATACGGCGAGCGGTTTTACGCTCGATCCAGTCCTCCGGCTCAAAATCCTTCACCTCCGCTGCTAGATGAGCGCGGTATTCACTGGCATCAAAATGGGTGACCTCGGCAACGCCATTGCGACCGGAAGCTAAACTCTGCCAGAATTCATCCTTACCCGTTCCGATTGGTGAAACGATTCCCAGACCCGTGATCACAACACGATTTTCCTGCATTACGTTACCTTTTGTATGTTTTTAGTCCCCTGGAAAATTTAATCAATTCCAATGATTTGCAAAGGATTAATATCCTGATTTATCGGAAAAGTCACTGAACCAGTTCCACAGATCGTCCATTTCCCGTTTATGATCCTTTTTCAATTGCTGCATTACCCAGGCATTCTGGATCGCAATGCCACCCTGTTCGGCAATGGCGGTCATGAATTCAACCTCACGGTTTGTAAAATCCCGGACTTTCGAATTGTACAATCGCATGACCCCGATTATATTATCTTTGAAGATGATCGGTATCGACATCAGGGCAGCGATACCTTCTTTTTTACAGGCCTCAGGATACTGAAGTTGGTCGTCTTTGATGATGTCAGGTACAATAACAGGTTGGCCGGTTTTCAGGGCACGGGGTACAGATTTATCAGCGGACACGGGTCCCTTGTTCAGGAATTCCTCGCTGAGATTAATATGGGCAATCATTTCAAGACGATTGGCGCTGCGGTTCAACAGGCTGATAGCACCGGCCTTCAGGTCCAGGGCTTCGAGTGTGTTGAACAGGATCCGATCGAGAACTTTGTGCAAATTCAGGGTTGAACTGACAGCTTTGCTGATATCGGCAAATGCTCGAAAATAATCATGATTAGAATTATCCATTGATGCGCCTCCTGTCTAAAATGATGAAATAATTATCCAAGTAACGTACTTGCATTGGAGGATTAATCCAAGTACACGAATTTTATAATTCTAGTACGTAATATTATTTTTTGGGCTTGACCTTGATCCGCCGTACGCTGTTGCTGTTACACTTGGGGCAAGCTCGTTCCACCATTACGTTCTTATCGTACGGCAGGGTGAAATCATGACCGCAGTGCAGACATTTGAAAGGTGCTTCTTCCATTAAAATTTCCCAATCTGTCATGCTGAGCTTGTCGAAGCATGACCGGTTCAATCAAATCGATGCCACCCTTCGACCGGCTCAGGGTGACAGCATAGTATTTTTTAGGCTTCGGCTTCTACTGCTACTGGTTTTGGTTCGAGTTTTTTAGCAGCTTTCTTGGCAGCCCTGGCTTCGGCTTTTTCCCGTTCTTCCTTCAAAACTTGAATTGTATGATCAACCTCTTCTTTGGTCACGTTGGCGCGCATTTCTTCCAGGTCACGCATAGTGCGCGCCCATTTCTGGCCTTCGGCGGCTGAGATCCATTCCAGTTGCAGGCGTTCGGGGCGAATTCCCAATCTCTCCATTTTATCCCACAGTTTCTCAACCCGTTTTACCGTCCAGCGATTAGCGTCGATGTAGTGGCAGTCGGCGAAATGACAGCCGGATACCAGGACGATCGGGGCTCCTTTTTCGAATGCATGCAGGATGAATTCCGAATCGACTCGACCACTGCACATGGTACGCATGATCCGCTGAGTGGCAGGATATTGCAGGCGCGATAGACCGGCCAGATCGGCACCGGCGTAAGAACACCAGTTACAGGCAAACACAACCGTGTTGGCCATATGATCACCTTCCAGCATTGCATCAATCTGGGCAATATACTGGGCGTCCTCAAAATGCTTCATGATCAGAGCATCGAAATTACATTCAGCGGCACAGGTACCACAGCCCTTACACATGGCTTCAATTACCTCAGCCGGAATTTTCGACTTGGCATCACCACCGCGAATTGCGTTAAAAGGGCAGACTTTGACACAAATACCGCAGGATGTGCAATCTTCTGTGATACAATCGGAAGTGATCGCTTCGATGCTGATTTCTCCTGCATTCAACAATACCTGAGCGCGAGCAGCGGCAGCGCTTGCCTGAGTTACACTGTCTTTCACATCCTTGGGATATTCCGCGCAACCGGCAAAAAATACACCGCCGGTAGGAGCATCGACGGGCTTCAGTTTAGGATGAGATTCCATGAAGAAACCATCCTCGGTGCGTGAAAGGGTGAACAGTTGCCGGACCATATCGCTGTCTTTCCGGGGAATCACACCAACCGATAGTACCACCGTATCAAATTCATAGCTTTTGATCTCACTGGTGTTGGTATCCTCGGCGATCAGGGTCAGGTTGTGTGTTTCTGGATCCTCGAAAAATTCACCCGGTAGGCCGCGAATGTAATTGACGCCGGCCATCTTACTGCGCATGAACAAGTCTTCGAAGCCCTTTCCGAAAGCCCGGATATCCATGTAGAATACGGTAATCTCGATATCGGGATAATGATCCTTCAACAATAGGCTGTCTTTTACTGTATTCATGCAACAGATGTTGCTGCAATAAGGATTGCCGACTTCACTATTGGAGCGCGACCCGACACATTGGATAAAAGCGATCCGCTTAGGTGTTTTCTGATCGCTGGGTCGCACAAAATGTCCCTCGGTGGGACCACCGGCCGAGATCAAGCGTTCGAATTCCATACTGGTAATGACATTCTCGAAGCGAGTGTAACCATACTCGTCCATTTCGGTAGGATCATAAACGTCCATCCCAGTTGCTACAATCACAGCGCCAACATCAATTTCGATAATTTGATCTTCCATGTCGAAATCGATACAATCTTTTTCGCACACGTCAGCACATTTTCCGCAGGCAATCGGATTATGCCCCAGACAGAGCTCATCATCCAGGATATACACCGATGGTACTGCCTGGGGGAAGGGCATATATATAGCTTTATGGGAAGAGAAATCCTGCTGGAAGGCATCGGGCCCGACTACCGGACAGACTTTTTCGCATTCACCGCAGGAATTACATTCATCTTCATCCACGTAGCGGGCTTTTTTCCGAAGCTTCACATGGAAATTACCGATATAACCGCTGACATCTTCTACTTCGCTGTAGGTATATAAACTAATTCGGGGATGTCGACCGACATCCATCATTTTCGGTCCGAGTATTCATATGGAACAATCCATGGTGGGATAGGTCTTGTCCAACGCGGCCATGATCCCTCCAATGGATGCCTCCTTTTCTACTAAATGCACCTGATACCCGGCATCAGCCAGGTCCAGAGCAGATTGAATACCAGCCACACCACCGCCAAT
Organism: uncultured bacterium; assembly: GCA_964439935.1. GTDB lineage: Bacteria > Fidelibacterota > Marinisomatia > Marinisomatales > TCS56 > JABMQW01. The sequence goes on from CAYTPW010000001.1 coordinate 390,783, forward strand.
AACCAGTACTTCGCGTAGGACTGGAATCTGGGCTTCTGCTTGAGGGCGCAGCAATTTTGCACGTGCCACTGAGATTCGGACTGTATCCATTGCTTTTTGGGTAGCCGCTTCCCAGTCATTGAGATGAGCCCAGCTAACATGCTCACGGATATTTGCCATTTCCATAAGATAGGGATTCAGTCCCGCTTCGGAAACACAATTCCGGAAGGTCGGTTCGTGCATTCGCGGAGTGCAGGATGCCACGACTACCCGATTAAGATTATGCTCCTTTATGTGGCGCTTGATCTCCTGCTGACCAGGTTCGGCGCAGGTATATTTGTTAACCACGGAACAGACCACATCGGGCAGTGTAGCGGCGTAATCGCTAACCTTCTGGCAATCCAGTGAACCAGCGATATTCTTGCCGCATTCGCAGACAAATACACCGACTCTCAGATCGTCATCGTTCATTGAGTGCTCCTTTTATTTTTTCCACGAAGACACTAAGGACACAAATAACATAGAGCTATTTGTTAATTATTAATATTTGTGCTCTTGGTGATCTTTGTGTCTCCGTATTTATCTTTTAATTCTCTCTAGTGTTATTGTTGAAATATCTTTTATGTTGATCGACCAATCCGGGTCGTTCCGATGTTGCTGAGTGCATTGCAGATGAATATGACATTTAGGACAGGCGACAGCTAGCTCTTCCGCTCCTGTAGCTTCTGCCTGAACCAGTCGTTCATTCTGGATTTTACGGGTTGTGCCATCACAATTCATCCAGGCCGATACACCACAGCAGAGTGCGCCCTTGCCATGCTGCATCATTTCCACAACATTATCACCGCCGTTGGATTTCAGTACCGCCCGTGGGGCTTCATATTCATTTAGGTGTCGACCTAACCGGCATGGATCCTGAAAGGTAATTGCCTTGTCACTGGTCTGCAATTCCAAATCTCCTACCTCAATTTTCTCCTTCAGAAACTGGCTCATATGTATAAGTTTCCAGGGTACTTTGAATCCATTGTTAACGTAGAGATTCTGGAATGCGCTCTGGCATTCGGCGCAGGAAAACAAGATCGTTTTACAACCAGTTGATTTTATCATCTTCAGGTTGTGCTCCGCCAGCATTTTGAAATTGTCAATGTCACCATTCCAGTAGAGGTCATGCCCGCAGCAGCGTTCTTGAGGTAGAAGAACCGGTTTAATGCCCAGATGATTCATTATTTTTATGCTGCTGATCGCTGCATCCAGAGTGGCTATTTCCAAATTAGTGAAAAAGGAATCGAAATAGGGAGCACAGCCAACAAAATATAGGATTTCCCCCTGATCCATGGAAATGTCCAGCTCATCCCCCACCCAATCCAGGCGGTTTTGCTGCAGATCCTTAGAGGTCATCATTTTCTGTAAAGTTTCCAGGACACCGGAATGGGAACATTGGCCTTTAAACTGGGTCGTATCAGCACGATTGCGTAAAGTTTGTGTGAGGGTAATATAACTAATTGCGCTGGGACAGACCTGATCACAGCGCTGGCAGGTCAGGCAACTCCACAGATCATAATTTGCAAATAATCCTTCGAAATCCTGCTTGACAGCCTGATTCAGCATCAAGCGCGGCGAGTAACTCCCGCTAAAACGGGAAACGGGACATACAGAAGTACATTTTCCACATTCCAGACAGGCCAGGGCTTTGGTTTTTTGGACGGCTGCGTAAAGTTCTTCGTGCATGATTAAACCTTTGCCTTACCGTTGAGCGACTGGGCGAAATCGCTGATGGTTTGAATAAACTTAACGCTATCTCCATCGGGAATAGCTGCAAAACCGACGCGCTTTGAATCAGTACCAAGAATATGGACCAGGTTTTTGATTTCATTAAAGGCTGATCGAATCCGCTGAGCGCCAACGCCGTAATGGCAACTATCATCGTCGCATGCTGTCAGCATTACACCGCTGGCGCCTGACGCTAATGCTTTCAAAACATAACCCGGTTCAATCCGACCCCCGCAGATAGTTTGAATCAAATGCAAATTGACACCCTCTGTGCGAATCCGCGCCAGCTCATCGCTGTGCAGACTCGAGCCATTCCAACGACATGAGAATACAACAAGGTTGGTTTTCCCTGCTTCCAGTCGTTCTAATTTGGATTCCAGCCAGACATCATCAATAAAGCCCGGAAGCATTGCACCGTTGGGACAGGCTGAAACACAGATTCCGCAAGCCCGGCACAGATTGGGATTTAGCTGGGAAATATTTAATTCGCCGATCGTCTGGCTCAGTTCCAAGGCTCCATAATCGCAAACTTTTACACATTCACCACAGCCCCGGCAGACATTGGTTGCCACCCGAGGTTGTAAAGATTGGAGGATCACTTCGGATTTTTTGTTTTTACCAAATTGGAGCGTCGCCGATAGGGTAGACTGCTCATTCACTAAGGCACGTAGATTTTCCGGTATGCGACAAAGGATTTCGGTCGTTTGACCCGGAATTGTTAACATGGCCGGCTGCTTATCACACAACGATACACATTCATCGCATTCTGTACAGGGACCACAGCGCAGGCAGCGCTGGGCTTCAGCAATGGCAGTGACCTCATCGAAACCGAATTCCACCTCCTCGAAATTTCCCAATCGTTCCTGTACTTTCATGGCCGGCATTTCAGCCCGCACTTTTTGCGGACGTTTACCGAGGTCAATTTTAATTTCCGCTTCCGTCATAGTCCGGGGTGGTTTTACGGGATCAAGCGGTTCACCGCTCAAATAATGAACAATTGCATCTGCAGCCCGATGGCCATGGGCTATCGCATCAATTACCGTGCTGGGACCAGTAACCGCGTCGCCACCGGCAAATACTCCCGGTTGTGCGGTAGCCATGGTGGTATCATCGGCCACTAATGTTTTCCAATGCGAAAGTTTGACAGCATCGAGTCCGAATTTGATGTCCGGTTCCTGGCTGATGGCTGGGATAATGCAATCGGCATCCAGAATATATTCAGTACCTGGAATTGGCACTGGCCGCCGCCGGCCGCTGTCATCCGGTTCTCCCAGTTTCATTTTCAGGCATTTCATTCCGGTGATCCGGCCATTTTTACCAATGATTTCTACAGGCGCCGCCAGGTAGTGAATTTGAACACCTTCGTGCTCCGCTTCGTTGATTTCCTCCTCGTCAGCTGGCATTTCCTGTCGTGTGCGACGATAAACAATATACACTTCGCTACTGCCCAGACGCAGGGCAGTCCGCGCCGAATCGACTGCTGAATTACCACCACCGATTACGATTATTTTATCACCCGGTTTCTTGGCTGCCTTAAAATTGACCTGATTTAAAAAGGCCACAGCGTCCAGTTCCCCACGGTACTTTCCTTCCCCATCGAAATTTAGATTCTTTCCTTTGTGTGCCCCAATCGCCAAGTAGATCGCGGAATATCCGTCTGCAAAAAGATTATCTATGGCATTCTTACCATCAATTCGATGGTTGGTTTTGATTTTAACTCCAAGATTTGTCAGGAAATCGATTTCCGCAGTTAATATATCGCGCGGCAAGCGGTAAGCCGGGATACCGGCAATCAACATTCCACCAGGTTCAGGCAATGCTTCGAAAACGGTAACGTCAAAACCTCGGCGCACGAGATCGTTAGCGGCGGTTAGTCCAGATGGACCAGAGCCTACAACAGCTACTTTTTCAGGGCGGGTGGACTCAATTTTCGCTGGTGGCTCCCCGGGATGAGCCAATTCGTAATCGGCGGCAAAGCGCTTCAGCCAGCGCACGGCTACCGGTTGATCAACAACATTACGGTTACAAGCTGCTTCACAGGGATGGGTACAGACGCGTCCACAGATTCCAGGTAATGGATTACGCTCGCGGATTACATTCAGGGCGGCTGAAAATTTGCCGGCTGCCATCAGTGAAACATAGGCTTTCACGTTAACACCGGCAGGGCAGGCTTCCATACAGGGCGAAGGTTCTACCGGTCCAAAGCTGTATTTTTCATTGCTACCCGGGAATTCTATAAAACCATCATCCTGTAGTAATTCGACTGATTGAATTACGGATTCTGACATCGGTCAGGCTTTCGCTTTAGTGGTTTGCTGTTCCTTTTCCAGTGCTTTGATTGCGTAATCATAACCACGCTCGAAAGCTTTGATGTTAACATCGATAAATCGTTCTGGTACGGAATCGGGCAGGGCTGCTTTCACTGATTCCGGGCTGATAGCATTGGTAATACCGGTAAAAAAACCGACCATGACTACATTGGCAAAAATCCGGTTGCCCATTTCCTCAGCTATTCTGGTTGATGGAATTGAGTACATTTTAATATCATCACGGAGCCGTTCCGGTTTTACCAGATCAATGTCGGTTAATAAAATACCGCCAGGAATAAGATCATCCAGGAATTTTTCATAGGCTTCCTGTGACATAGAAACCAGTATTTCCGGCGCCACGATATAGGGATAAAGCACCGGCTTATCATCAACAACGACTTGAGCCGAACAGGCACCGCCCCGGGCTTCGGGGCCAAAACTCTGGGTTGTAGTTCCATATTTATTGTCATGTAGAGAAGCGGCTTTCCCAATCAAAATACCTGATTTGATGATTCCCTGTCCTCCGAATCCTGAAAACCGTATATCCATCACTCCGCTCCTTCCATCATGGTTGAGGTTGTTGCATCAGGTCCTTTATAAGGTACATATTTGTTACCCAGCTTCTCACTTAAGAATTGGTCGCGCTTAGCTAGGAAATGGGGTTTGTCATTGTCAACGAACTCACCTACTACAATTCTGTCCTGGAAATCGATATCTACTTCGCGGGTATCAATGCCATGTTTAATGATTGCACTGTCATGGTAATATTTCATCAGATCCAATCCTGAGCCCAGACGATTGCGCCGGGCATATAAGGTCGAGCAAGGAGCCACAACTTCAATGAATGAAAAGCCTGGTTTCAACAATGCTTTGGTCATGGATTTAGCCATGCGTCGAATATGTAGCGCCGTCCAGCGGGCAACAAAGATGGCACCGGATGATTCTGCCAGAAACGGTAGATTGAATGGATATTCATAACTGCCGTACGGGGCGGTGGAAGCGTTGGCCGTCTCCGGTGTTGTCGGCCCTGCCTGGCCACCAGTCATGGCATAATTGAAATTATTTATGCAAATGATCGTCATATTAATATTGCGTCGGGCAGCATGGATAATATGATTTCCACCGATGGCGATCAGGTCACCGTCACCGCTGATGACTGTGACCTTCAAATCAGGATTTCCGACTGCCAATCCAGTAGCAAAGGGGATCGCCCGTCCATGGGTCGAGTGGAATGAATCCAGACGCAGGTATCCGGCCGCTCGACCGGAACAGCCGATTCCGGAAACCACGGCCACTTTTTTAGGATCCAATCCTGATTTCTGTAAAGCAGTGATATAGGCAGTGAGCACTGTACCAATCCCGCAGGACGCGCACCAGATGTGCGGTAGACGTTCCGTCCGCAGGAACTGTTCCATGGGATGTTTCAATGATTCCTCGGGTTTGGGAATATTTAGTGTACTGGTCATATCGGGTGTAATTTCGCTCATGACGCACCTTGTTCAATAGCGGTTAATATATTTTTAGGATCGTGGACCCAGCCACCGGCATGGGGTACCAAAATTGTGTTGCAGGCTCCGGCAGCACAGCGTTCTACTTCCAGCACTACCTGTCCCAAATTGATTTCTGGTACTACGAATGCCTTCACATCTTTAGCCAGTTCCCTGATCCGTTTATCCGGGAAAGGCCAGACAGTAATCAGTCGCATTATTCCAACTTTGATGCCTTTTTCACGGGCATAATCGACTGCCTTCAATGCTACTCGGGAGGAAATTCCATAGGAGACAACGATCACTTCAGCGCCTTCGATCTGGTCTTCCTCAATAATTTGAATTTCTTCGACATTATCGCGGATTTTATTTACGAGGTGGGTAACATTTTTTTCCTGAGCATCGGCGTTGATCACCGGATATCCACGTTCATCGTGGGTTAGACCAGTGATATGTAGAAAATGTCCGTCGCCAGCTTTAATCATGGGCGCAAGATCATCTTTATTAAACTTGTAGGGCAAATAAGATCCGTTATCACCTTTATAATAGTTACGTGGTGTTATTTCTATTTCCTCGGCTACTGGTATAACTACCTTCTCAGTCATATGGCCCACACACTCATCCATCATAAACAGGACTGGCACCCGCCATTTTTCGGACAGATTAAAGGCTGTTATCGATAGATCAAAACATTCCTGGGGCGAGTTGGGCGAAATGGCGATGATTTCATAATCGCCATGGGAACCCCAACGGGCTTGCATCATGTCTGCCTGGCCGGTCAGGGTGGGTAATCCTGTGGAAGGTCCACCACGCTGAACATTCACTACCACGCAGGGTGTTTCCATCATGGTGGCCAATCCCAGGTTTTCCATCATCAGAGAAAACCCGGGACCGGAGGTGACAGTCATCGCTTTTACACCCGCCCAGGCAGCTCCAACAACAGCAGCCATGGATGCTAATTCATCCTCCATTTGGATAAACATGCCGCCGACCTTTGGAAATCGTACGGCTATCCGTTCAGCTACTTCAGTTGAAGGTGTTATCGGATAGCCGGCCAGAAAACGGCAACCGGCAGCGATTGCGCCTTCCGAACAGGCATGATCACCATCAAGATAATGATTACCAGTGGCAACACCAATTGGATCAGCCTTCATGATTGAGTTTCCTTTTTAAGCACATCGTTCACATCCGGGTGGCGTGGTTCATCTTCGTTGACAAAGATCGCGAATTCAGGGCAAATGGTTTCACAGAGATTGCAATTCACGCAGGCCCCTTGTTTGAGTATTAATGGATAATGATATCCTTTACGGTTGAAGTCTCGAGACATTTCGAGTACATCCTTGGGACAATATTCTTCGCAAAACTGGCAGCCTTTACAGCGCTCAATCAGGATTTGGATATTGCCATGAGGTATTTCTATTTTGTTAATATCGAACGGAACGCGCCAATGGGTCATAATGAACCTTTACGGTTGAACTAATAATTGTTTTGGGATGAATTCTGATAATGTGGGCTCCATAAAGCGTGAAATTCGGATGGAATTATTCGATGAAATCTAGATTTTCTTCCTCCTTCACATGCTTATAAAATTTACATAGCAAACAGTCTTCAACGGGTGGATGATGAACACAGGTCTTAGGTGAATCTTTTAATGAACCTGATACTGACCAACAGTACCGTCCGGCGTTAAAGCCGTTATTAGTACCATTAAAAGCGGTAAAAGTTACAGATTGACAGACACCATATTGATTTGTTTTGCCACCACCTAATTCACGCCCACAGCCGTTGAATTCCCAGCAATTATGTTTCATCGAAGTACTCCTTACGTACACAGGGTTGACAATATTTGACCAATTGGCTGGCAAATATTTATCAGCAATTAGCAGCCTGAATACAGGGTTGCTATCAAATTAATCTTGCGGATTCGCAATGATTGATTACGCAGGTGTAATGCGTGCTGCGCTCGAAACCGATCATTTGGTCCATAAAGCGAGATTGGCGGACGTGTATTTCGCATCACAAATTCGTTATTCTTCTTACCGAAAGCATACACCAAAGAAAAAATATAGAGCAAGTTCAAATTAAGGATTAATCGAGTTTATTAGATATAATGAGACTATTTCGTAATAACAATTCGGGGAGTCTTGGGCGGGGTAATTTTACCGATAGGAATAGAGATGGAATAGATGGATTGCGCCATGGCTTCATTATACGCAATCATTTGGTCAGGTGCTATAGAAACCAGTAAACCGCCGGATGTCTGAGCATCTGCTGTAAGTAGTTGTTGGTCATTTGTCAAATCCGGATCGAACTGAGTATACTGCCTGGCATATTCCAAATTGCGTCTGGTTCCACCGGGCACTATTCCTGCTGCAATCAACTCTTTTACTCGCGGTAGGAATGGTAGCGTAGAGTAGGCTACCTGCGCCGATACATTGCTAGCCACGCACATTTCGCCAAGGTGTCCCAGTAAACCAAATCCGGTAATATCAGTTACAGCATGTGCTTTTACCTGGTGAGCTGCCTCTGCTGCCAGGCGGTTAAGTTCACTCATCGAGTTGACAGCGGCTTGAATCGTATCTGGATCGACACTGCCCTGCTTGATCGCAGTAGCAATGATGCCGGTCCCGAGTGGCTTGGTCAGTATCAGAACATCGCCCGGTTGGGCGCCCGCATTGGTCAAAATCTTGTCCGGGTTAACCTCACCGGTGACGACCAGACCGTATTTGGGCTCACAGTCATCAATGCTATGTCCACCCACTATGGAGACGCCTGCCTCACGTGCCTTGTCAATACCTCCTTGGAGAATGGCTGTTAAGATATCTTTGGATAATTCTTTTACTGGAAAGCCGACAATATTTAAAGCGAATAAAGGCGAACCGCCCATGGCGTATATGTCAGATAATGAGTTGGCAGCGGCAATTTGCCCAAACTGGTATGGATCATCTACAATAGGTGTGAAAAAATCCACTGTCTGCAATAATAACCGATTATTATCCAGGCGGAAGGCTGCAGCATCATCTGCAACATCGAAGCCAATGATTACCCGATCATCAGGCGGAACTGTTATATTACTCAGGATTTGTGAAAGGTCCTCCGGACCTATCTTGCAGGCTCAGCCGGATCCGTGGCTCAAAGTAGTTAAACGTACATTTTTTTTCATATCTTGTTCGTAATTGGTAATTCCTAATCTGGTTTATAAATAACCGGAGAAAATTCAGATTTTTTCGGTAAGTGATTTTATATCCTTAACCGATTCAATGGTTACATCAACCAGGTGGTCAAGATGAATTGTCTTAAAAAAAGTTTTAATCTGGATCTGTTTCTGATAATCCGCCATATTTAAAGGGATATGCTGGGTCTTCAAGGTCATTATTTTGAATGGATAGTGGATGTCAGTGGGCGCCAGGTCGGCCAAGGAACCATTACCATCAAATAATTCCAGGCGTTGTGCTCGAATTGAGGCTAATGTCAAATGATTTTCGAATTCCCAGGGTGCGGTTATATCTGCTGCCTGTTTAAATAAATTATATCCTTGTGTAAACTGATCCATGAAATGATGAAGATAGGTTCTTTTCCCCAGCATTTTTTTAATGGTATGTTTTAGAATTTCCTTTTCGTTTTCCAAGTAGGATTTCCATTCATTGAAATAATAGCGGTACAAAAACGGACCGAAGGCGGTGGTCATTGAATTATCAGTATTAAAATAGGCTTTAATACCGTAAACCAGTTTTTGTAATTGTCTCCGGACTTCCGGTGGGAATAACTGTACGTTGAGTGCACGAAAAGGATCCCCAAGGCGAAGAAAGTCTATTGGGATGCCCAGTTCATTTATATTCAGGGTATATCCTTTTTCAATTCCCGATATATTTAACTGAACGAAAGCACCCAAATCGCAGATACGAATTTGATTTGCCAAAGCCTGATCGAACTCTGGTTGCGTAGTTATCGATGGCAATGATGCCGATGTTGCCAACTCCGGAAACATCGTAACTTGCCGCGGATCATTTATCTCGAACATATTACTTCTAGGTGGAGTTTACGATTTTGTATCCATAATAGCAATGCATCCAATCGCATTTAAAAAGACGCCATTGCCATTGCTTGACATAAGAGGAGGTTGGTAATTTCGTTAAAAGAACTCTTAAATTTGCAACAATGTCCGTTATTCCTTTATGCCATTCTAGCGCTAAATAGGTGGAACTTGTTTACCCCATTCAAGCGTAAGAATCCACTTATACGAATTATTCACTAGGACCAAAGAATGCCCAAAACATTAAAACAAATTGATGATGTGACCATTCGTTTTGCCGGCGATTCAGGAGACGGCATGCAACTGACTGGTGATCGCTTCACTTCAGCCACTGCGATTATCGGGAATGATTTATCCACCTTGCCCGATTATCCGGCTGAAATCAGGGCACCAGCCGGGACGCTGGCTGGAGTCAGCGCTTTCCAATTACATTTCAGCTCCCATGAAATATTCAGTCCGGGAGATAACCCGGATGTTCTGATAGCCATGAATCCGGCCGCCTTGAAAGCCCATTTTCCGGAATTGGTCCGCGGGGGAACGTTAATAATTAATACAGCCAGTTTTTCAGCAAAAAACTTGAAGCTGGCCGGATATACGGATAATCCGCTCGAGGATGATAGCCTTAAAGATTATACCGTTTATCCGATCGATATGAGTCGGTTGGTCACCCATGCCTGCGAAGATATGGGATTATCTCTGAAAATGGTTGAGCGGACTAAAAACATGTTTGCCCTGGGGTTATTATACTGGATGTTCAACCGCCCCATGGAAGCCACCATCGATTGGCTGAAGATCAAATTCGCTAAAAAACCCGACATCGTGGAAGCAAATACGCGGGCGCTTAATGCCGGGTATAATTATGGCTCCACAGCCCGGATTTTTACCACAAATTACAAAGTCGATGCCGCCCGCCTGGCTCCCGGAACCTACCGGAATATCAGTGGTAATTATGCTATCAGCCTTGGTCTGGTCGCTGCTTCGATCAAGGCCGGTTTACCCCTTTTTTATGGCAGTTATCCAATCACACCGGCCAGTGATATTCTGCATTATCTGGCCGGCCTGCGAAACTTCAATGTAAAGACTTTTCAGGCCGAAGATGAGATCGCCGGAATTACATCAGCGATTGGCGCCGCTTTTGGCGGTAACCTGGCTGTCACCGGTACATCCGGTCCAGGGATCGCCCTTAAATCGGAAGCTCTGGGACTGGCGGTAATGACCGAGCTGCCCTTGGTAATAATTAATGTTCAACGCGGTGGCCCAGCCACCGGACTGCCGACCAAAACCGAACAGGCTGATCTATTCCAGGCCGTCTATGGCAGGAATGGCGAGGCACCGATTCCAGTGATCTCAGCCCGATCTCCGGGAGATTGTTTTTATACAGCCTTTGAGGCAGCCCAGATCGCTTTAAAATATATGACACCGGTAATCGTACTTTCCGATGGTTATGTTGCCAATGGATCCGAACCGTGGATTATTCCGCAAATAGATGAATTGCCAGAAGTAAAAGTAAATTATTTTGAAGGAAAAGATGCTGAAACTTACCTGCCCTATAAGCGGGATAAGGAAACATTAAGTCGATCATGGGTAGTACCTGGCACGCCTGGACTGGAGCATCGTATCGGTGGCCTGGAAAAAGAAGATGGTAGTGGAAATGTAAATTATGAACCGGATAACCATCATTTGATGACTCATCTCAGAGCTGAAAAAGTGGCACGTATTATAAAGGATATTAAACCTTGTCGAGTTGTTGGTGAGGACAGTGGTGATTTACTGATTCTCAGTTGGGGTAGTACCAGGGGAGCATGCCGTGCCGGATTGCAGAAATTACTGAAAGAAGGGAAAAAAGTAAGTCATATGCATCTGCGCTGGATAAATCCTCTGCCCCAGGATTTGGGTGACATCCTGAGACGCTTTAAAAAAATATTGATACCGGAGATAAATTTGGGACAATTAGCAGCAATAATTCGCTCGGAATATCTGATTGAACCGCATCAGATAAATATTATCCGAGGCAGGCCGTTCCTGGAACGGGACATTATTGATGCAGTAAATGAGTTGACAGGCTGAAAATGGTAACTAAACAAACAGTGGCTACAGAGGAATTAACCCGAATGGATTTTGTCTCAGACCAGGTAGTAAAATGGTGCCCCGGTTGTGGTGATTACTCCGTTTTGGCTCAGGTCCAAAAAATATTCCCTACTTTAGGTATACCAAAGGAAAATTATGTAATTGTTTCCGGGATCGGCTGTTCGAGTCGCTTTCCTTACTACATGGATACTTATGGATTCCACGGGATTCATGGCCGGGCAGCCTCAATTGCCACCGGAGTTAAAATTGCCAATCCGGAACTGTCAGTCTGGGTAGTGACCGGTGATGGTGATAGTTTATCAATTGGCGGTAATCATTTTATCCATACACTACGGCGCAATATTGATATCAACATTCTGCTGTTTAATAACCGGATATATGGTCTCACCAAGGGGCAATACTCACCAACATCACCATTGGGAAAAGTGACCAAATCAACACCGATGGGCTCACTAGACCATCCTTTTAATCCACCGGCTCTGGCGTTGGGTGCCGATGCCTCATTCGTAGCCCGGACGATTGATAAAGAGCCGCGACATATGCAGGAAATGATCAGACGGGCTCATCAGCATCATGGTACTTCTTTTCTTGAGATTTATCAGAATTGTTTAATCTTTAATGACGGAGAATTCGATCATTATACCAATAAAGCCACCAAGCAGGATAATGTACTGATACTGGAAAACGGTAAACCGATGATCTTTGGGAAGGAAAATGATAAGGGTATTCATCTGGCAGGTAACAGTCCCCGGGTAGTTGATATCGGTCCAGACGGACAATGGTCAGTTAATGATCTTCTGGTTCATGATGAAAAGGATTGGATCATCGCCTCAATCCTGAGTCATTTTACTTACCGTGATGATCTGCCGACACCCATTGGAGTACTATATGCAGTTGCCCAATCGGTCTATGAGGAATTATTAACCGATCAATGTAATCAGGCGATTAAATTACATGGCAAAGGAGATCTGCAAGATTTGATGAATGCCGGGGATACCTGGGTAGTTAAATAATTATTCAATAGTAATAAATAGGAGGGATGAAATGGGATTCATTCTGGATACTGATAAATTTCAGGAAGCTGTAATGGAATTGATCAGGCAAACATCAACACAACTGCCACCGGATGTGGTATCCGCCATGGAGCAAGCCCGGGATAATGAAGATCCCGGCAGTGCGGCTAAATCTGTTTTAAGTACGATGTTGAAAAACGTCGATATGGCCCGAGCTGCTAGTACACCAGTCTGCCAGGATACAGGAACTAATATTCATTTTGTTACCATACCCGAAGGCGTCTCTTTACGTAAAGTGGAATCAGCTATTGTTGCTGCCACTCAACAAGCAACTGAACATGCTTACCTGCGCCCAAATGCGGTGGATTCAGTATCCGGGAAAAATTCCGGAGATAACACCGGCGTAATGTCCCCTTACATCCATTTTGAGGAATGGGACAAACCGGCTATTAAATTACAACTGGCTCTTAAGGGTGGAGGCTGCGAAAATGTTTCAGCACAGTATAAACTTCCGGATAATGGCTTGAAAGCCGGTCGCAATCTGGAAGGCGTATATAAATGCATTATCGATGCGGTCAACAAAGCTCAGGGCTTGGGTTGTGCCCCCGGCGTGATTGGTATCGGCATTGGCGGAGATCGGGCAACCGGAATGATAATGGCCAAAAAACAGCTGTTTCGAAAGCTTGACGATAGCAATTCCGATCAAGATCTGGTGGAGCTTGAAGAACGACTATTTACTGATCTTAACAAGCTTGGTATTGGTCCACTCGGTTTTGGTGGTAAAACTACTGTTCTGGGGGTGAAGATTGGAGCTGTGCATCGACTGCCAGCGTCGTTCTTTGTCTCAATTGCCTACATGTGCTGGGCTGATCGCCACCGCGAAATGATCTTCACCGAAAGCGAGGTAAGTTATGATTAAACTACAATTACCATTGACAGAAGCAGACGCCCGAGGTTTGAAAATGGGTGATGAAGTAGCCCTAAGCGGGATCATGGTGACTGGGCGAGATGCAGCCCATGCCTGGCTGATTGAAGAAAGCCCGGATGAAGTACGCGAACTACTGGAGGGAACAGTGATTTATCATTGTGGTCCGGTGGTATCAAAAAAGGGTGACGAATGGAAATTCGTCGCTGCCGGTCCCACTACATCGATACGGGAAGAACCATATCAGGGTGATGTGATCAAGAATTATAAATTGCGTGGCGTGATCGGAAAGGGTGGTATGGGTGCAAAAACATTAGCCGCACTGCAGGAGTTTGGTGCGGTATATTTGCATGCAATCGGCGGAGCGGCTACATTGCTGGCTAAATCCGTCACTAAAGTGACCGACGTCATTAAACTGGAAGAATTTGGTGTACCGGAAGCCATTTGGGTGCTGGATGTGAATGAGTTTCCCTGTGTCGTAACTATGGATTCGCATGGCAATTCGCTACATGATAAAATCAAAGTCGATTCGGATAAAATTGCCAAAGAGTTGATTGGTAATTAATCCTATCTGCCAGTTGCACAGAATATAGTTGTTGTCCTGTTTGGAAATAATTGATGTGCAGGGACAACTCATGAGTTGTCCCTGCAGTTTTATGTAATTTTTATCCAAGAATAACAAGATCTACGGAAATTTCAGCAGCAAGTTCATCCATTCACAGTTATACTATACATGAATATCTATGCGTAAATTTTGAGTATGGTGCAACCTCGTAAAACTATCTCCTGGCCTCGAGCCGTCTGGCGCTCAATCCTGTTTTTGCTCCTGTTTACCGGTATAATCCTGACCTATATTATCTATTTATCCCGTGATTTGCCGTCCCTCGACCAACTGGAGAATTATGATCCGGACCTTGTTACCCGAATCTATTCAGCCGATGGTAAAGTATTACATGAACTGTTTTATGAAAAACGTGTCTTCGTGAATTTGGATAATATACCCTGGCATATGCGTGAGGCAACGATTGCATCGGAGGATAAGCGTTTCCGCTCCCACTGGGGTGTCTCGATGCGCGATTTTTTCCGGGCAGTTGTGATGAATACATTAACAATGCGCTACAGTACAGGATTCAGCTCCATAACCCAGCAACTGGCACGCAACCTGTATGATACGATCGGATTTCGCAAAACATTGATCCGGAAAATCAAGGAGGGTCTCACCGCCATCCAGATTGAGCGAACGTACACCAAAGATGAAATATTGGAGATGTATCTCAACAGTGTCCATTTCGGTCATGGAACGTGGGGCGTACAAGCTGCCAGCAAGCGCTATTTTGATAAGGATGCCACCGATATTACACTGGATGAATCCGCCCTGCTGGTGGGCATTCTACCTTCACCAGGGAATTATTCACCGATCCGTAATCCGGAACGGGCGCGGACCCGGCGCAATACCGTTCTGCGGCTGATGCGGGAACAGGGGCGGATATCTCAGGATCAACATGCTGAAGCCAGGGCGCGATCGCTGAGTAATTTGACTCAGGAACAGAGTCGTGGAATAGCACCCTATTTTACTGAATATGTCCGACGAATCCTGGAGTTGGAAGACGAAGAACTTGACATAAATATTTATCGTGACGGATTGAAAATTTATACGACCCTCGACACACGATTACAGTCAATTGCCGAGGAAATGGTTACCAGGTCACTCATAGTAAACCAGGCAGTATTGAATGAACGACTGTTTAATGATGAGGAAGAATTTTCCAAGCTGGCTTATCTTGGTATCTACCCGGAAGATACGGTTAAAATAATGATGCAGGGCGCGATGCCAATGTATGATGACCTGCGTAATAAATTACTGGTTCAGTGTTCTTTTGTGGCCATGGATCCCAACACTGGTGCCATCAGAGCAATGCTGGGCGGTCGGCCGGATTATCCCGATCAGTACAACCGGGCGGTTCAGGCACCGCGCCAGCCCGGCTCGGTTTTCAAACCATTTATTTACCTCACAGCACTTGATAATGGTTATGCAGTTACCAAACAACTGCTGGACCAGCCGGTGGTATTGAACGTCCAGAATTCCGACGGTGAATGGATTAAATGGATGCCTCGAAACGACGATTTCAGCACCGGCGGACTGACAACACTGCGCGAGGGATTGCGCTGGTCAAAAAATTTGATTTCAGTACGGATGGTCCAGGAACTTGTTCCCGCGATTGAGGTGGTTCGAACGGCAAAACGGATGGGTATTTCTACTCCTGTACGGGCGGTAGACGCGATCGCCTTGGGCACTTCCGAGGTTTTTATGCTTGATGCGGTAGCCGCCTATGCGACGCTGGCCAATAAGGGAGTTTATTCCAAGCCCTATTTGATCACACGGATCGTAGACCGTTTTGGCAATACGATTATGGAGTATTATCCTCAGCAGGAAGAGGTTTTAAGCGCTGAAACAGCTTATCTAATGACCAATCTGATGCAATCCGTAATTGATCGAGGAACCGGAGGTTCGGCACGCTGGAAATACCATTTCTATGCTCCTGCGGCTGGAAAGACCGGCACCACCCAGCGTTACACCGATGCCTGGTTCGTTGGCTTCACACCTCAATTGGTGGCTGGTGTCTGGTTTGGGATGGATGATCCTCAAGTCAGTCTTGGGAATGAACAATTTGGCAATAAGGCTGCGCTACCGGCCTGGGCGCGGTTTATGCGCACGGCTTATGATTCCTTGGATTATGAACTGGCACCGGTTGATTTTAAACGACCGGCTGGAATAAATGAAATCGAGATCTGTTCTGTGACAAAGGATTTGCCGACCCAGTATTGTCCGCTGGAAAAAGAATTATTCATAAAAGGGACAGAACCATCCCGTCGTTGCCGGGTTCACCGTTAATATTGATAAACACCCACCTGGATATCTATTAATCCAGATGCCATCAGTTATGCGGATGGTTGATCTCGCGAGATAATTCATTTTGTTTTTTCAATAGAAGTTGAGGATTAAGACGATGATTTACAGAACCGTGAAAATCAATTTGGCAGTCATTATATTGAGTGGAATTTTTCTGCTACCGCTCGCTGGTCAGGATTTGAAATATCGTCCGGTGGAATTTGACCCGGTATTAAAGGAAATGAAGGATGCCAATGAGGCAAATCGTGAGACGGTCCGGGACGAAACTGAAAGCATTCGCGATCAGCAGGAATCCGACGATAAGCAGGAACGTGAAAGTCGTCAGATTCTGGCGATTGATTGGACAGGAATCAAGAAACCGGATTCGCCGGATGATTTCAAGCAGATCTGGCATTTCCCGCCAACCCGCCAATACCTGACCGGGACCTGCTGGAGTTTTTGTACCACCTCATTCCTTGAGTCGGAAATTCAACGTCAATATGGTAAAAAAATAAAACTTTCGGAGATGTATACGGTTTACAACGAATATCTGTTTAAGGCGCAGCGCTATATTGAACGCCGTGGTGACTCCTTCCTGGGGCAGGGCTCCGAAGCTAATGCAGTTACCAAGGTTTGGCTGAATTATGGAGCAGTACCACGGGATATTTATAATGGTGTCCTGGCGCTTGATGGTCTTTTTGATCACCAAGCCATGTTTGACGAAACTGTACAGTATTTGAAATGGGTCAAGGAACATGATTATTGGGATGAAGGACTGGTATTGAATTCAATCGGAGTGATCATGGACCGCTATTTGGGAAACCCAGTCACACACTTTATTTATGAGGGAGTCGAATACACCCCGAAGCAATTTTTGGAGGAGGTATTGTGGCTGGAGGTGAATGATTACATATTCCTGCTGTCGACCCTGAAACATCCGTTTTATGAGTTTTGCGAATTTGAGGTACCGGATAACTGGTGGCATTCCAAAGATTATTTCAATGTACCGCTTGATGATTTCTATACTGTGATTGAGACAGCTGTAAAAAACGGCTATTCGGTTGTGCTGGGTGGTGATGTCTCTGAACCGGGCATTGAAGGATCGGAAGATGCCGCTATCATCCCGGTTTTTGATATTCCGCGTGATATGATTAATCAGGAATCCCGGGAATTACGGATGTATAACGAAACTTCCACTGATGATCACGGTATCCATGTCGTTGGGCATAAAAAGATCGGTAAGGACAATTGGTTTCTAATCAAAGATTCGGGCAGTGGGGCTTATCGGGGACAATATCCGGGGTATTATTTTTACCGCGAGGATTATATTAAATTGAAAATGTTGACGGTAATGGTACATAAGGACATTGTTCAAAAAGTGATCAAGAAATATTCTGAAATAAAATCAGACGGATAAATTTTCCAGCTGTTTTTTAGTCAGCGATTGCAGAATTAGATCGTAAGATTCATTTATCATTTTTTTAACGGCGTTGTCCGGGATACTGCCATCAAGTGTAATGGTGTTCCAGTGCTTTTTATTCAGATGGTAACCCGGGCGAACCATGGAATACCGTGTCCTGAGGAATAATGCATTTTCCGGATCGCATTTCAATGAAATTTCCAATGGGTGCTTCTCCCAAGCTACCAAAGCATAGATTTTACCACCTGTTTTGAATACCAGGACTTCGGGGCCGAAAGGTTGCTCGCGAATGGTTCCCGGCTTTGCTGAAAGGAAAGATTCTAATTCATCCAGGTTGATCATTCGACGTGCTCGAGCAGACAATCGGCTTCAATTTCGACCAACCATTCCGGATTTACAAATCCTTTTACTTCCACAAACGTGCAAGCCGGTTTAATCTTTGAAAACAATTCAGCATGTGCCTTACCAGCCTGTTCCCACCGGGAGATGTCAGTCAGCATGATCCTGGTGCGGACAACATCAGAAAGGTTGCCTCCGGCAGCTTCAATCGCCTGCTTTATTATCTCCAGGCAGCGTTGGGTTTGAAGGTAGATATCACCCGGGTGGGCCGTTGATCCATCCGGCAGGATAGGGGCCGTTCCGGCTACAGCGATTAGATTACCTTTACGCACGGCACGCGAAAATCCGATTTGCATTTCGTAAGTTGAGTGAGATCTGACTTTATTGACGGGTATCACGGGAAGATTCGACTACTCCTCCTCGGCATCTGGTAATTCAAAATCTTGAACAAAGCGGATGGTGCCGTCCATATTGAACCATTTTACCTGGACTTTTTGATTGTTAACCCAAATTTCTTCGGTTTTAACATGACCATTTTTAAAATAGGTTTTCACGGCCTCTTGTTTCCGGCCAATAAAATAATTTGCTTCTTCTTTTTTTGCCCCATTCTCGAAATATGAAACGGCGTAACCGCTGAGCTGATCATCGACGTAATTACCTTCCCATTTCCGTTTTCCGTCCGGATAATATTCGACTCCAGGCCCCTGTTTAATCCCAGCCTCATAATTAATCACTTTCAGCTGCGAATTACGTTCATTGTTATAATACTGCTTCATCGGGCCATGCAGGAGTTCTTCCTGGTATATGTACTCGGCTTTTAATTTGCCGTTTTCATAGTATTCTTTTGCCAAACCGTGTTTTTTATTCTTTTTATAGGTCACCTCAGCCTTCAAACTGCCATCGGGATAATAGATTGGATTGACTCCATCGGGGATTCGGCTCCCTGCACAAGCCCAGATGAATAATACAATTAGAACACTGTTAATGTATCGCATTGCTTTTTCCTGAATACTTGGATTGAAAATGATTCCAACGAATAGAAATTACAGAATATGGCCTGTCACTGTCATTCAATTTTCACGCAGAGACTTATAGCTCGACTCAGTTATTAGCCAGCCCGAATTTCCGTATTCCTCGAGGATATAAAATATTTTCAGATTGATTATTCATCCGGCGATGATTCTACGTCAGTGGGGAGAGTTTTCGCTTTATTTGATTTGCCCAGCATCCAAATTCCGATCAAGATCAGGATTATTGCACCGACAATTTTTATAACCCGGCCACTGAATAAAATAAATCCGGCCAGACTGAAGACCATGATCCAAACTCCAACCTTATCCACTCCTTTTTCCCAGTTACCATATTTTCCAGCCAGAAACAAGCCCAGTCCTGTCGAAGCTGGTAACAGAGTCCATAAATACTCCCAGGCTTCCCAGTTGTCAGTCGTTGTGTTATACATGAATATCAATCCCAGTACGGCCATGATTGAACCGGGAATGAACAGTGCGGCCAGCCCCTGGCGCGCTTTAGGCCAGACAATAGCCGGGAGGAAAAATCCAGCTGCCAGAATGAAGAAAATAAACCACCAGGAATGGTGCATTAGGTATCGGGGAATGAAATTCAGGATCAGCAAGAATATGCCAAGTCCGATCAGCACTATGGCCAGGAAACTGGAATTTTGTTTGGTTGAAGTCATGCGACCCTCCGATTGTAGATAGGGCAGTCTACAAATACAAGCTGGTATTTGGAAAGTAATATTCAGGCGCGAATACGACGCCAGGAAATACTGGCCAATCCAATCAGGATATAGCTTAATCCAATGGCAACCAGACCGAATTTCAGGCCGGCACACCAGGCTGCCAGGGGAGGAAAAATGAGTTTACTCGAACCTGTTAACAGATTGACTAATGCCAGATTTTCTACTAGATCCAAACCGGCGGCAGCTACAATACCACCGGCTACCCAGTTTCCGATTGCCTGCCAACGCGTACCAAGTTTTTTTCCAAGCAGCAGGCAGCCAAGGGTTAAGGTAATCGAATAAGCAATCAGAAATAAAAAATCCAGTCCCATGCTGAGGCCGGCATAAAACATAGCAGATCCACTCCAGGAGGCCAGTATCATCTGGGAGTTTTCCAGGTTACCGGCAAATTCAAATGATACGATTCCATTTGGAGCTGCACTTGTGACCAAGTGGCTGTCGATTGATTGCATACTGATCATTATTACGATCGTAATAAACAGCAATCCGCAAAAGTGTTTCATGTTCAAAATTGCTATCATAGATTTCCTCAAGATTGAGTGATGCGATTGAACTGCTGCTGTAGTTGTCTGCTCAATGGACCGGGTTTTCCAGAACCAATAATATGATCATTGAGTTGAATAATCGGCATGATTTCTGTGATTGTTCCCAATACCAGGCATTCGATTAAGGTCGAATCTGCTCTGATTTCATCGAGTAAATAGTTAACAGCAATTGGCTCTTCAATTACTGGTATTTTCAAATCTGAGCATATATCGATCACCACTGCCCGGGTTATTCCAGACAGGATATGATTATTAGCGGGATGAGTGTGTAATTTATTATTGATTAGTGCACAAAAATTAGTGTGAGTTCCCTCAGTAATCTTACCATTGCGAACAAAGATTGCTTCATATGCATCAGCTTCTTTTGCTTTCTGATTAGCAAGGACACCAGCCAGGAGACCGATCTGCTTAATATCACAGCGGCCCCAGCGAAAATCGTCCACCAGTATCGCTTTTGCGCCATTTTTCAACAGCTCGGATTTTGACTGGACCGAAGTAGTAGAGATGAAGACTGTTAGTGGTGTTTTGGCGCTGGGAAAGGCATGATCCCGGGGAGCGCAGCCACGGGTGATCTGAATATATATTTTGGCGTCACATTCTTTCAATTCATTGCGCACCAGTAATTCATTTATAATTGGATGCAAACTTTTCAGCTCGAATTTCGGCAAATTAATTGCTGCCAGGCTACGCCCGAGCCGCTCCAAATGGCGCTCGATTTTGAATAAATTTGCCCGATAAGCTTTCAACACTTCATAAATGCCATCACCAAAAGTAAAACCTCGATCATCCGGTGCAATACGAACCAAATCCTTCTCTAAAAAACAGTGATTCGCATTACTCAGTTTGGCATCGGTCGCCGGGATAAATCCGTTATTAAAATATACTATCATCGGTCATCCTTAATCGTATTGGTAATATTTAAATATTGAACAATCTGACTAATTTTCGTTAAAAAATTAGATTTATGAATTTAATATCTTGGCCATTATTTGACCATCAATGTTTCCACCGCTGATAATAATGCCAGCTTTCCCAGGTTTTTTTACTATCCCGCTTAACAAAGCTGCAACTCCCAGTGCGCCGGATGGTTCCACCACCAGTTTCATACGGTAGAAAAGGAAACGCACAGCTTCAGCGATAGCATCTTCACTTACTGTGACCATATCATCCACATGATTGAGTACCAGTGGAAAAGTAATTTTCCCCAGTGATGGTGTGCGTGTACCATCGGCGATTGTTGGTGGATTGAGAACCGTATGTAATTTCCCGGTGTGAAATGACCGGGTGGCATCATCTGCCAGTTCCGGTTCTACACCAACAACGCGGCAATCCGGGAACAAGCCCTTGGTGGCAAGAGCAGCACCACTGAGTAATCCGCCGCCACCGCAGGGAGTCAGCAGGTAATCCAATGGACCCGTCTCCTTAAGCAGTTCCAGGGTAGCCGTTCCTTGTCCTGCGACAATATCAGGATGGTCGTAGGGAGGTATCACTGTTTGACCATGTTCCGCCTGGATTTTAAGTGCCAGTTTTTCACGGGTGGTCTCATCCGGTTCGTACTCGATTATCCTAGCTCCGTATGCTTCTGTAGCGGCGCGCTTGGTAACCGGAGCGTTGTCGGGCATGATAACTGTAGTTTCAATATTTAGAAGTCGGCCGACCAAAGCTACTGCCTGGGCATGATTTCCGGATGAGTAGGTTAGAACTCCCCTGGATTTTTCTTCCGCGGATAATTGTGAAATGGCGTTATAAGCACCCCGGATTTTAAAAGCACCAGTGCGCTGGAAATTCTCGCATTTCAGTAATATTTCTCCACCCACCCGACTGTTTAATGTGCGGGAACTAAGAACTGGTGTGCGATTAACGATTTTGCTGATCCGATCAAAGGCTGATTTGACATCAGAATAAGTCGGTAGCTTCTTAACCATTTGCGAATTGTTTCCTGATTGAATCCAGCTGTTGGCGCGCCTCGGGTGCAATGCGATACAATTCTTCTGTTTTATAGCAGCTGTACTCGGGACAGTGGGCGCAATTCTCAAAGCCCATGCCCTGGGCACAGGCTCGAATTTCACAGGCACCACTATACAGGAAGATGGGACCCTCAGTGGATTGGCATCCGTTACAATTTATGTCTTCAGTCTTGATTTCTGATTCAAATTCCTCGGACCAGGTCGCCGCCACTTTCCGACGTAATTCATCGTTATCCTGTTGCGTAGCCTGATAAGCGTCGCAGGAAGTGCAATCGATGCCACAATAAGCGATTTTCGGATGCATTTTCGTGCTCTTAACTTTTGTTGATCGTCAACTGGAAGCAATTAAGGTTGGATTGCCAGTTCATAATGATATTAATTTGCAATGGATTTGGTGCTATTTTCAATCCCCAATTAGAGTAATACCGGGTGTAGTTATTCTTCAGATGTTCAGATTGTTGAAAGGTATTATGAATGAATTGTTACTCGAGATTCTTTGCTGGACTACAAACAGCGGTACTTTATTCAACAGAAACCAGTAATCGATCACACAGATACTGATAAAACCAGATAAAGATATCCGATTTTTATTTATCTATATAATCTGTGTTTGATAATTTCTGATCTATTTTTTGAACAATGTTTCGGTATAACGACCGACTAGAACAACTCTGCACAATTACGCAAAGGACGGACAGTGAGACTACCTACGTTTAATAAAGGCGTTCATCCGAATGATCATAAGCATTTTACTTCTTCCAAACTGATTGAGACTCTCCCGGTACCTGATCATGTTTTGATTCCTTTACAGCAGCATATCGGTGTGCCTTGCACGGTTCTGGTTGAAAAGGGACAGGAGGTTAAAACCGGTCAGGTTATCGGCTCAAGTGAAGCCTATGTCTCGAGCCCGGTTCATTCCTCGATTACTGGCACGGTGAAGGATATTGGCACTTTTCCTCATCCGGTGGGAGGTAAGGTCCAAATGGTTTATATCCAGCGCTTCGCTGATGACGAACAATGGTATCTGTTGCCGCAATTTTCAGACTGGCAATCAATGGCCATCGATAAATTGAATCAGCGGGTGAGGGAAGCTGGTATCGTTGGTATGGGTGGAGCCGCTTTTCCAACCCATGTCAAATTAGCGCCGCCCAAAGATAAAACGATCGATGCTTTTATCCTCAATGGCTGTGAATGTGAGCCATATCTTACTGCCGACCACCGGGCAATGGTGGAACAGGCGGATAAAATTTTAACCGGGATGGCCATCATAATGAAAATCCTGGGTGTAGAGGACGGCTTCATTGGTATCGAGAATAATAAACCGGATGCTCTTGAAGTACTTCGCAAAGCCGTGGTCAGTGGAGGCTATAATTTTAAGGTGGTTTCCCTGCAGGTCAAATATCCCCAGGGTGCCGAAAAGATGTTAATTCAATCGGTATTGAAACGCCAGGTACCCACTGGTGGCTTGCCGATGGATGTGGGCTCGGTAGTCAATAATATCGGTACTGCCATGGCGGTAGCCGATGCCGTAACTGCCGGGAAAGCACTTGTGGAACGGATCGTAACAGTAACCGGCGATGGGATTGCCGAGCCGAAAAATCTGCTGGTTCGAATAGGTACACCATTCCAAAATCTGCTGGATCATTGTGGCGGATTAAAGGATCAGACCAATCAGGTATTCATGGGTGGTCCCATGATGGGGATGGCTCAGTACAATCTTAATGTGCCGGTCGTGAAAGCAACCAGCGGAATTGTTTGCACAGCCGAACCAGGACAACCGGCTGCGGAGTCCAGGCCCTGCATTCGATGTGGCACCTGTGTTTCTGCCTGTCCGATGTATTTATTACCCACCCGAATTGCCCGTCTTTCCGAAATGGGTCACAGCGCTGAAGCCGAGGAATTCGGCATTATGAATTGCATCGAATGCGGATCCTGCTCCTTTGTCTGCCCCTCGCATATACCACTGGTTCAATGGATTCGCCTGGGGAAATTGCAGGTGGGAGAGATGAAACGCAAAGAAAAAGACGCAGCATAAAGAGATAATAATGGACGCAGAAAAAAAAGCACCAGAAGAACCTGCAAACCAGCCGGCTGAAAATGTTTCATCAAAACCGGCTCCGGTAAAAAAGCCCAGACCGAAAAAAGACCCGCGGGCAAAGCTGTATAAACCGGATCAAATGCTGATCATATCCTCCAGCCCTCATCTGGGAACCACTGACAGTGTTCCTAAAATCATGTGGACGGTCATTATCGCATTGCTTCCTGCAGTAGTGATGTCAATCTATTATTTTGGCTGGTCGTCGATCTGGATGATTAGCGCTTGTGTCGGCGCCGCTGTGGCTACGGAAGTACTGATCAATCGGATGAAGGGAGAATCATTTACCATTAAAGATGGTAGTGCTGTCATTACTGGCCTGTTACTGGCTTTGACTTTACCGCCGTCCTTCACCTTGACCAGTGCGATCCTGGGAAGTGTGTTTGCCATTGCGATTGGTAAACATGTCTTCGGTGGACTGGGTTATAATATTTTCAATCCTGCTCTTTTGGGCCGGGCTTTTTTACAGGCCAGCTTTCCGGTGGCAATTACCACCTGGACTAATCCCCGCACGATGGTGGATGCTGTTTCAACCGCTACTCCATTGGGCGGCTTTAAATTCGAAAAAATTGCGACTTCATTTATGGACCTCCTGTATGGTAATACTGGCGGGTGTCTGGGGGAAACATCCGCCATTGTGATTATGGTTGGGGGTCTATATTTGATAATTCGCAAATTTGCTGACTGGCGAATTCCGGCCAGTTATCTGGGAACAGTATTTCTGCTGGGTGGTTTTTTCTGGCTGATCAATCCGGTGGAATATCCAACACCCTGGTTTCATCTGTTTAGTGGTGGGTTAATGCTGGGCGCCTTTTTCATGGCCACCGACATGGTGACTTCGCCAATTACACCCAAAGGTTCCTGGATCTTCGGGATCGGGGCTGGCATATTCCTGGTGGTTATCCGATTATTCGGCGGACTCCCGGAAGGGGTAATGTACTCTATTTTGTTAATGAATGCGGTAACACCACTGATCAATCGCTATACACGACCTAAATATTTTGGAGAGCCCCGGGCATGAATACATCTACAAAAATGGTTGTCGTTTTAACCATAATTGCGGCTCTTTCGGGCAGCGTTTTATCGATGTGGGATGGTGTCACGGCCCCCTTGATTGAAGCTAATCGGTTGAAAGTCCTGAAGCAGGCTATATCAACCGTGCTGCCGGATTACGATTATTACGACGAAACACTGATCAGGGAAGATATCACATTGTATGTGGGCAAAGATAGTTTAAGCAATACGGTTGGTATCGCATTCAAAGCCAAAGGTAATGGTTTTTCTCCGGACCTGGCCGTGATGGTTGGAATCAATCCGGAATTCTCGGAATTGACCGGAATTGAAATTCTGGAGCAAACCGAAACACCCGGGCTGGGTAATAAAATTGAAGATGACTGGTTCAAGGATCAATTCAAGGGTCAGATAATGGACGATCAGGAAACGTCAGTGATAAAGAATGTAAAACCAACCGATCCCGCCCGTGGTATTCAAGCCATCTCCGGGGCTACGATTTCATCCAAAGCGGTGGTTAACATTATACGGACACATTTAGTATTGGTCCGTGAACTGTATCAGCAGGAAACAGCAGGTTAGAAATGGCAAAGCAGAATCAGCTTAATATTGAAGTGATTAAAGGAATCTGGGCGGAAAATCCGGTTTTAATCCAGTTGCTGGGTTTGTGCCCGACACTGGCCGTAACCAACTCCGCGATTAATGGTCTGGCAATGGGACTGGCGACCACTTTTGTATTACTGATGTCCAGTATCTTGATCTCACTGATCAGGAATATTATTCCCGCCCAGGTGCGTATTGCCAGTTATATCGTTGTCATCGCCACTTTCGTTACCGTTGTCGATAAATACCTGGCAGCCTATACGCCGGATATCAGTAAAGCATTGGGAGCGTTTATCCCCTTGATCGTCGTGAATTGCCTGATCCTGGGACGCCAGGAAGCCTTTTCATCCAAGAATAATGTCGGTCGCTCGATCCTGGACGGCCTCGGGATGGGAATTGGATTCACCTGGGTCCTGGTTTTACTGGGCGCAGTTCGTGAATTACTGGGCGAAGGTGCTGTGTTTGGTGTCACACTGATGCCGGAATCATTCAACACCTGGCTGGTTATGATACTGCCGCCTGGAGCGTTCCTGACTCTGGGGATTTTTATCGGGCTGGCTAACTGGTATAATGAACGGAGGGCCGAAGCATGAGTCTCCTGACCCTGTTTATCTCAGCCGCTATCGTCAATAATTTTGTATTGTCGCAATTCCTGGGGATTTGTCCATTTGTCGGCGTGTCGAAAAAAGTGGATTCGGCCATCAGTATGGGATTAGCGGTCACCTTCGTAATGACGATTACCGCCGCCGTTACTTTTTTGATCAATAAATATATTCTGGTCGCGCTGGGATTGAGTATCCTGCAAACCGTCTCTTTCATTCTGGTTATTGCATCGCTGGTTCAACTGGTCGAGATGTTCATAAAAAAAGTTAGTAAACCGCTGTATAAAGCACTGGGTATCTATTTGCCGCTGATCACCACCAATTGTGCAATTATGGGCTTGGCTCTTTTCGCCGTTGCTAAAGAATACAGTTTTATTGAAGGAATTATTTATGCCCTGGGTGCTGGAGTAGGATTCACAATTGCCCTGGTAATCATGGCCGGAATCCGGGAAGAGCTGGAGCTGGCACGGGTTCCAAAAATATTTCAGGGAGCAGGTATCACCATGCTGATCGCCGGTAGTTTAGCTCTGGCGTTTATGGGATTCGCAGGATTGATTTAAAGATGATTCACCACCGAGAGCGCTGAGGACGCAAAGATTTTATCAATTTAACGAATAAGAAATTTGTTAGTACTACCAATGATCTGAATCAAACATCTGGTTCAATCATTGCTTCAGCCATTGAGGTACATCGACAATTAGGACCCGGATTACTCGAATCTGCTTACGAAGCCTGTCTGGTTTACGAATTATCACAACAAGGTTTGGGAATAGAACAACAGAAGCCGTTGCCGGTTAAGTACAAAAAGGTGGAATTAGATTGTGCCTATCGGTTAGATATTTTGGTAAATCAATCGGTAATTGTTGAAATTAAAGCAGTTGAAAAACTACTTCCCATTCATTCAGCACAATTGCTTACTTACCTGAAATTAACTAATTGCCCATTAGGCTTATTGATAAATTTCAATTCTGTTTTAATGAAAGAAGGTATTAAGCGGATTGTATATAATTTTCCCGAAGAAAAATAAATTCACTAATGAGTGCACTAATATTGAAGAGAATAAACAAAAAAAATTCTGCGTTCACTGCGTACTCTGCGGTAATATAGGATAGGATTGATATGATAGACTCGATATTGATTTCGATGGCCAGTATGGGTGGATTGGGATTGCTGTTTTCTGCCGGACTGGCGGTTGCGAATAAAAAATTATATGTGGAAGAGGATCCTCGTGTCGCCCAGGTAAATGAAGAATTGCCCGGTGCCAATTGCGGTGGTTGCGGGTATCCTGGTTGCGCTAATTTTGCAGAAAATGTAGTAAATGGTATCGCTCAGCCAAATGGTTGCCCGGTCAATAGCGCCGATGGTACCGAGGCGATTGGCCGGATCATGGGTGTGGATGTAAAGACCGGTGAACGATTGATTGCACGGGTAATTTGTCTTGGTGGTGATTATGAAACGGCTAAAAAAGGTACCTATGAAGGTATTATGACCTGTACTGCTGCCCATCTTATGAATGGTGGTGACCGGCTCTGTGACTATGGTTGTATTGGCTATGGTGAATGTGTTGATGTCTGTCCTTTTGATGCGATGTACATGAATGAGAATCATTTGCCGGTGGTAATCGATGATAAATGCACCGGTTGCGGTAACTGTGCTGATCTCTGTCCAAGAGATGTGATTGAGATGCATCCGGAGAGTCATAAATTGTTTATTATGTGTAATAACCAGGATGCACCCAAGGAAGCCCGCCAGACCTGCATCAAGGCCTGTATCGGTTGCGGTATCTGTATCCGTGTCGTAGAAGAAGGCGAAATTGTGCTGGAGAATAATCTGGCGCGAATTGATTATGATAAATATGGCCGGGTTCCGGTTGTCCCAACTGAAAAATGTGCTCCCGGATCCTTCGTTATTTTTGGTGAAGGGGAGTCGGTGGAGGCCGCAGCCTAATTGCCCGAATCTATTATCGATCAGGGACGGGTAACGGCCCTTGATGGAGATCAGGCTCAAGTTGAAATTTTGATTGGTGACGCCTGTACCACTTGCGGTGCGCGTATCTTGTGCAAACCTGGTTCAAATGATATGAATACATTAACTGCGTATAATCAGGTTCAGGCTCAAATTGGTGATCGAGTTGAGGTACGGGAAAGTGGCAATCTCCTACTTAAGCTCTCTTTTCTTCAGTATGCTGTACCACTGCTAGGATTTACCGCAGGTATTTTTATACCCTACCTGATAATCGGCGGTCAAAATGAATTACTACTGTTTCTCTTGGGATGCCTGGGGTGTGGGCTCGGCGCTTGCATTACCTGGCTGGGAATGCGATCACTGGCAGGTAATCCCCAGCATTTTCTCACAATTACGAGTATTGTAAAATAATCGATAAGTATTAAAGGGAAAGCCATGAGCCATGATTACGTACTGTCAAATCCGCTTTCCAAGATTTTGGATAAGGATCGAACTGATTTCACCAGGTCCGATTTACTAAAAGTGATTGCCGAAAAACGGATTGAAAAAATCACTTTTCACTACACAGCTTTGGATAGCAAGCTTAAGGAGCTCAAACTTCCGATTGCCAGTATTGCCCAGGCGGAGCGGATTCTAGCGGAAGGTGAACGGGTTGATGGATCATCCCTGTTTAAGGATCTGGTGGATGCATCACTGTCAGATTTATATGTTGTTCCGATCTACAAGACGGCATTTCTAAATCCATTTGATCCCACCAGTCTTGATTTTATATGTCGCTATTTGACACATGAAGGAGAACTGGCTCCTTTTGCCCTGGATAATATTCTACAACGGGCTGCCAATAGTATAACCGAATCTACCGGTTACGGTCTGGATGCGCTGGGTGAATTAGAATTTTTCCTGATTCATCAGCCTAAGTCCAATATATTTATTTCGTCCAACCAGCAGGGCTATCATGCGGCCTCACCCTATGTGAAGAGCGGTGAGATTGTTGATGAAATGGTCAGACATATCACCCAAATAACCGGAGCGGTTAAATATGCTCACAGTGAAGTGGGTTATGTCGAGAATGTACGGAGCAATCTGGAAGAAATCAGCGGTAAGCAGGCCGAGCAGATTGAAATAGAATTTCAATTAACACCTGTCGTTGAGGCCGGCGATAATCTGGCCCTGGCCCGCTGGTTGATCAGGAATATTGCCTATAAATTTGATTGTGTTGCGACTTTCGCTCCCAAACTTGAAGAAGGCGTTGCTGGTAATGGTATGCATGTCCATTTAGCGGTAATGAAGGATGGGAAAAATATAATGACCGACAATCGTGGTGAATTATCAAGTCAAGCACTGCAGACTATTGGTGGTTTATGTCATTATGCCGACTCACTGACAGCCTTTGGTAACACAACATCATCGGCCTTTTTGCGATTGGTTCCGAACCAGGAAGCACCTACGAACATCTGTTGGAGCGAACGAAATCGCAGCGCAATGATCCGGGTACCTCTGGGCTGGTCAAACCTGGAAGAGTTGGGGAAAGATCTGAATCCACCACAAGAATATACTGATCGGGAAGGTCGACAGACGGTTGAATTGCGTAGTCCTGATGGCAGCGGAATCACCTATTTGCTGCTGGCCGGAATCACGATGGCAACTGAATGGGGATTATCACATGATAATGCTCTGCAGATTGCCAAAGACCTGAAAGTATCCGGCAATATTTTTGAAAACCAGAAATTGTTAAGCGAGTTACCAAAACTACCGAGCAGTTGTGTTGAATCATCCCAGGTCATTCTGGAAAAACGGGATCTCTATGAGCGCAATGGTATTTTTCCCGCCAGTATTATCGAATACATTACCAGCTTACTGGCCAGTGAAAATGATGAATTTATAAATCAGAAATTGATCGATCTCCCGGCCGATGATCGACTTCATGAAACCCGTAAGATCATGCATAAAGATCTGCACCGTCACTGATCACATATAAGTGTAACATACTGCAAACAGTATTGGTTTACAGTCGATATTTCAGGGACAGCTATAATTTATACATAATAATGAGATTCATTATCAAATAATCCTTTTATCTTTATTTTCACGAATGTAATATTTATCAGGATAGGACAGATAATACACCGGATTTTAACCGAGTAGAGCAATTGCAGATGAATAACCTAAATGACAACTCCAGACTGCTAAAAATTCTTAAAATGGCTGTAACAGCCACTTCAATCATTTTATTCTTTTTGCTTATGATTCTATCGGTGTACCAGGAAAAAACTCCAGTTGCTCTTGATGAAAAAGCGCTGTCTTCACGATATATGTCTGAGCACAGGTTGGATTTTGACAGTCCTGTCAATGGTAAACAATTGGTATTTGAAAGTAGCAATAATCTCAGTGATGTCCCCGGAAAAGTCTCAAAATGTTGTTTTTCAAAACAATTTAAATCTGATATCAATAAAGCATTATTTAAGCGTTCCAAAAAATCCGGTTCCAGGACTAGACGGCCGAATAAAATAATACGGCTGGAACGGGATTAGTTAAGACCGCAGTTTCTTAAAAAATGAATATCCTGGCCGGTTCAGGTATGGGATCAATTGCAATTGTAGGACAATATCGATCTTTGCAGTATATTAAGCCGCATTGAAATGAAGCTGGTCAGTAAAATTGTTGGAATTCTATTGTTGTTGTTATCACCGGTTTTTTCTATCATTTTCGCCAGCGCTGGTTTTGTTATCTCAGGAAATAATTCAATTTTTGTTGCCAAGAATGAAGATAGCTACAATCCGGCTACCAAAATCTGGTTTATTCCTCCCGAAGATGATACTTATGGACGCGTATATTTTGGTTTTGATAAATCCGACCCCCTGAGCGCCATGAACGATGCTGGTTTGGTTATGGAACGATTCGTTGGACCGGAGAGTGACTCAAGGCTAATGCCCACTGACTCTTTGGGAGAAATCAATTATGATCGGATCATGAGCACGAGTGCAACAGTCACGGATGTGATATCCTGGTTTGACCTAACCAGTCGGGAGCAACTTGGTAATGAAGTAGTCCTGTTTGCGGACCAATCAAATCAAGCAATCCTGGTAAAAAAAGATGCGGTAATTTTCAAAGACCAACAGGTAATGATGCATACATCCCCACCCGATCTGCAATCAGGGAGCGGGGACCAACTTGATTGGCGCGCTGCCAAAGTAAAAGATTTGCTTTCCGATACAAATGCAGTGAATGTAGAGCAATGCCGTACTGCTCTGGCAGCAATCAGTCAGGATATGACTCAATATTCCACTATTTATGAAATCAGGAACGGTAGTTTCAATTTGCATCATTTCCATCAATTTGATAATCATCTTCAATTTGATTTAGCTGAGGAACTAAAGGCGGGTCCCCGCCAATTAGAGATACCGGCTATGTTTCCCGATAACCCGGAATTTCAGTATATCTATCAGACCCGGCTCACGCCACAGAATAATATTTTTATATTATTGCTGTTATTTGTAACCAGTTTGATCTACGCTTTCACAATCGTTGCCTGGTTCTCCGGCTGGCTGATCCGACGGCAGGATGCCCGTGATTATGGCCGGGCTGTTGTTGATCCAGGACCGGGACCGGTAGCCTGGACCGCCCGTATCACTGCCAGTCTGGCATGTGGTTTGGGATTGTTGTTTCTCCTGGCTACTTATAGTTTTCCCCAACTATATCAATTTAGCTGGCCAACTTACATATATCCGTGGTCGCTGCTTAGCCTGCTGGCCTATTTCCCTTTGGCAATGTTG
Source organism: uncultured bacterium (assembly GCA_964439935.1). Classification (GTDB taxonomy): domain Bacteria; phylum Fidelibacterota; class Marinisomatia; order Marinisomatales; family TCS56; genus JABMQW01. Next base: position 423,356 of record CAYTPW010000001.1, read on the forward strand.
TTACTGATCGGCCCGATCCTGATTTTTGCTGTTGTTGCCTGGTTGAAGAGCTACTGGAAGCTCCTTTCCCGCTGGCATTATTCGCTAATAGCAATTATCCTTGGTATTAACGTCGCTCTATTTTTTTATTGGGATCTAATCAGAATGATTTAAAGAATAGTGGGCCTAACGTTAAAATCACCTGTTATTAAGGAGCGGCAGCGGAATAAAAGTCAGATGTATTTTATTGTTAGCCCTTTTTCAATATCGCTGCCTTGTTAAGAAACAATTTGGGTCTCTCATCAACTGCTAGGCCAGCGTCATTGGCTTTCTTAATAGTATTTTTAAAAGCCTTTTTTGAAACATGAAATGGTGGTTCAACCATGAATATTCGCCCATCCGGTTTTAGTATCGTCTCTATTTCACTAAAAAATCCTTCTACATTGGGAACTTCATGAACCATATAGAACAACAGAATAAAATCAACATGCTCTGACACTCCTATCATGTTTTCTTCGCTCTTATGAAGTGTGATTCTTTTCTCAAGTTCTGTTTCTTTTATCTTCTCGCTTACTTTTTGAAGCATCCCGTCCTGTAAATCAGAAGCAATAACTCGACCGGAATTACCAACCATTTGAGCCATATCAATAGTGAAAAAGCCAGGACCACAACCTATATCCAGAACTATCATCCCTTCTTCAATATAGGGTCCTAATATTTTTTGTGGATTTTGTATCCATCTTCGAATCCTATTATCGAGACTGCCTGCAAATTCAACCGGGCATACACACTTTTTTCTATCGCTCACTATTTCTTTCTCCTTTGAAAAGCTAACGCGCTGGGGTTGAGCTGCTATCTAAAGCAGACTCGATTGGTAAATTCACCGTATCCATCCACATCATTTTCCTAAACCACTCCCCCGCGTGCGAGCCAGCTCTAAACTTTTGCTATGCAATGGATTATGATACTGGCTCTAGTTCTTTTGCAATCTCAAGAGTAAAATCAATATCTCTTGCTGTGAAATCCGCAGTTCGCTTTGTCTTTTCCTCGTACATATCACGAATCTGATCACCCTTGTATTTAATGATCGTTTTGACTGAATCGATACCAGCTTCATAAAGCATACCTGCGAATGCGGGTCCAACTCCATACAATCTACTTAGATCAGACAAACTAATTAGTTCAGATAGTTCAGATTCACCAAGACCACTTCCATCAAGAATGTCTGACTTTTGTTCTCTGTCTTCGACTAATTCAAATAAGTGTTTTGATGTTTTTATACCACGCTCTGCCAATTTCAAAATTACATCCTTATCAACATCTGCAAATTTTGAAAGATTTACAGGTGAGGAGAAATAGCTTTTAGCTTCTCTTCGGAGAAGAGTCAAGTAGTCAATCGTGAGTCCAGTATTCTCGGCAAAATTGCCAATTTTTGATTTGGAACTTAAAACGGATAGTAAGTCTGCGAGGTTCCTGATTCCGGACAATCTGAGAATATCGAAATATTTTTTAAGATTTTTCTTTAACATCTGACGACTCGGAATTAATTCTCGTGAGTCCAGACTGCTTTGGAACTTATCCAGAGAGTACTTTTCAGGGTCTATATAGTATCGGGTCATCAATCAATTATCCATTTGTATAACGGACAGGATTTACGCTGCTGGCAAAGAATTGTCAAGAGAAAACCTGGAACTCGTTTACCATCAGAATGAAACCCGTGTCAGGCACTGTTTTTTTTCGCCTCCAACATTTTAGCAATTATTTCTTTCAAGAACTTTCCTGCAACCATCCCTGTGACTCCTAGTAAATCTCGATCAGGATTATACTCCACTATATCTGCCCCGACTAATTCTCCCTTCAAATCTTGAATAATTTCCACTACATTTCGAGTACTCATGCCACCTGGTTCGCGATGAGAAACTCCGGGAGCGAATGCCGGATCAAGACAATCCATATCTATGGATAGATATACCGGCCCCGAAAATTTAATCTCATCTGATCTTTTCAGATCTTTCATTTCAATTATTTCAACTCCCAACCTTTTCGCCTGATCGCGTTGGTGGCCAGTCAAGGTGCGAATCCCTATTTGTACGAGTCGCTTTACAAGATTTTTTTCCATTATCCGAGCAAATGGACAAGCATGAGAATACCGATTACCGTCCAGTTCATCGTAAAGATCCGGATGGGCATCCAGTTGTAAAATGCTTAGATCATTGTACTTTTTTCCATAGGCTCGAATGATTGGATAAGTAATTGAATGATCACCACCCAAGGAAATCACTCGGGCTTTGCTACTTATTAACTCATTAATTTTATCTTCTATTTGAGAAAATGCTTCGGTGTGATTCGTGAATTCCAAGTCGTCAATAAATTGCCACCTAGACGATGTCCCCAAATCAATCATGTTCTCGGTCCACATGTTTGACGACTCGCTAAATAGAGCTTCCCGAATACGCAGAGGTGCACTTGCTGCTCCACGTCGGAAAGATGAATATTGGTCGAATGGAACACCCAGCACAATTAACTCTGAAGATATTGAATCTATGTGATGAGAATTGAAGCTTTTCATATCACTTTTAAGTTTTTCTCCAAATATTGAACATAGGTGTCTAACGGGGTCGTCAAGCGCCCGCCGGTCCGGCAAGACTCCATTAATTCATTATAGCCATTTTCTCCCAATTTTCGCGCCGTGTACCCTCCACCTATGGCGGGTTGCTTGCGCATAGGTTAGCTATGCTGTACCCATTTCGATTGCTATTCAAATGTTGCAATTTGATCCAGTGAAAATTTACATATCACCGGCACCTTTGCAACTTCGCTAGGGTATCCGGTTACCAATAATAGAAATGGTCGCTCTGACTTTGGGCGTCCAAGTGTCATGTTCAGGAATTTCATTGGACTTGGGGTATGGGTTAATGTTACCAGGCCCGATAAGTGTAAAGCTGTAATTAGAATTCCTGTCGCTATCCCCACAGATTCTGATGAGTAATAATTCTTGTACTCTTTCCCACTTTCATTAGGTGTTGTTTTCTTCAGAAATATTGCGATCAAACATGGTGCAATTTCCAAAAAGGGCTTGTTCTCGTCTGTACCCAATGGCTGCAACGCTCTGAGCCATTCTTCAGGAGCACGACCTTGATAAAATGCGCGTTCCTCTTTCTCCGCAGCTTCCCGAATTTCACGTTTTTTCTCGGGATCGGACACTACTACAAAATGCCATGGCTGCTGGTTTGCACCGCTTGGTGCTGTTCCTGCGGCAGATATGGCATTTCTAATCACTTCATCAGGAATTGGTCGATCAGAGAATTCTCGTACCGTGCGGCGACTTTTCATCACTGAATAAAAATCTTGAGAGGCAGCGATCATTTCGTCTACACTTTTTTCAGTAAATTTTAATCGTATATATTTTTTGTCGTCCATATCCATTATTCAATATACATTCTTTTTCTGTTTAGGAGTTCTTTCAAAAATTACCTGCAATAAGGCAGGCTAACGCCGTGTTATACGCATTATTTATTTTTTACTATCGATAGGCTTGTGTGTCTTCAACCACATTTCCCCTTCTTTAGTTAAAAAAAAGTCCATCCACTGGTAATACATTCTCTTGCCCTCAGCTACTGTAACCCAGTGACTGGAGCCAATAGGAATATGAAGTAGTGTAAATTCAGGAAAGTGAATACTACTTTCATCAGCGTGAACAGTAACATTGTTTCCAGCAAGCCCTAGAAACAATTGATCGAGCATAGGATGATTGTGTGCTCCAACTTTGTCTGGTCCAATAGTTTCGACTGTTCCCATTGCCACTCTCGGAATATAGTCTTTTGGTAGAACAGTTCGACTAACTGTATTTGGACTTTTAATTTTCTCGGTGTAAGCTTTACAGTCATCAAATCTGGAGAAATAAATCCCGTTACGATTTCCTTCTGGAAAGGATTTAATATCTTCCAAATCCTGCTGTGAAAGTTTTTTTTGAATATTTATGTAATGTAGAGTATCACCCTCAGCAACTTTGATTGTTATACTATTTATTGAAGTGGAAAACGCAATACTTTCAGGTTCAATAATGAAAACTCGCTCTGCAGCTTTTAGGCTTCCTTGCCCCTTAATGAATAGGAAGATATTGTCGTGTTCCTTTGATAATGATTCAGATTGAGATAATGGACCAGCGAGGATAACATGATTTATTTCAGCGTCGGCAATTTCACCGGGAAGCAACAATTCACTAAATATCTGACTGTTTGGTGGTAAGCTCATATTTAGATTTTGTGCAAGAATTTCCGCAACTTTGATAGTACTGGATTCATTGGAAATGACCTGACCGCTTATAACTACTGCAACTAAAATTGTTAACATATTAAAGGTAATTTTCATTAATCCACCTTTACATTAATTGTTTTTACATTTATTAAAGCCAAATAACGGTACTGGTATATGGTGCCCGAACACGTGCATGACCCTCAAGCGGCGATTCATCGTCCGTGTGGGGATCACCTTAATACCATTGTTAGGGCACGCTTAGATTGATAACTTAACTTCCTATTTATTAAAATTTTTAAATTCATGAATTTGTTTCTCTGACCATCTCCCACATAGGCTGATTAACAATGGGTAGAGTAATCTTTTTTATTAATTTGAATCCATACTTTTCGTACATATCAACATTTCTTTTGGTTTCTGTTTCCAGGTAAAGAGGTTTCTTTAATTTTTCGCTTTTGTCAATTAATGCTCGCAATATCATTCCTCCAAAACCTTGTCCCTGAAAACCTGTTGTTACTCCAATAACTAAAAGATATATGAACGATTTATCTTTCATATATTCATTACGATCTTCTTGCATTGGTTTAAAAACAGGTGCCATTATTTTTGCGACTTTCATTCCCATTTTCATACCTGATAGAATAGCACCACTTCGTATCATTCGCCAAAATGTCATATTAGAGGCATTCCCTGGGACTAATGCAGCAATTCCTTCGAGTTTTTTTGAAGATGCATATACTTCTCCGAATTTATAACAATATCTAACTGGAGATTCAAAACAAGCACGGAATTTTTGTTCAATGTTGGATTTGCCTTCGAAAATCTTATTCCAAAGTGGATCATCTTGAAATGCATCTGCTAAGACAGCACTGGCTTTAGGAATGTCTTCCTTCTGAATTTTATACAGCATTTTCATAGACCATTTTTGAATTTTTCTGATGCCCTACAGGTTCAGTGTTTGGTAGCCTTTTATTTGCATTTTCTAATCACTAAGCCATTCTGACCACCGAAGAGGTTTGTTCCATCTGGTACTTTCTTATGTGAAACTAATTCAGCGAGAACCTCAAAACCTGCATTTCTAGCAATCAACTTACTAAAAGGTAGCGACACAATCAGATTTGTGCAATTAACCATTGTGGCTACCTTTTGAAATCCTTTAGGTAACAAGATGCGTTCTGCAATTTTATCAACATAGTACAATATTTTGGAACTCCGATTTATGGAAAAGATGTATTTCCTTCCGAAATAAAGCACAGCAATTCCATTAGGTTTTAGTATTCTATTAACTTCGCTAAAATAATTCCTAAAAATATCTATTTTTTCTACATGTTGAAGAACAATAAATGAATATACAAAATCAATCGAATCACTTTCTGTTGGAATTTTTCTTCCCTCAGTTTTTATTAGAGTAAAATTGTTACATCCTCTTATCTTTAATTCATTTGCTACTTTTTCGTTGTTTTCGTGAATATCAATACCAATAACACTTTTAAAATATCTACTAGCAACAGATAGAATGCGTCCACCTCCGTGCCCTATTTCAAGTGCAACCATATTTTCTGGGGAATGCAGAAATTGTGCTGTAGGACCTGCTATGTGAATCGAGAAATCTTAACTACCTCGAACGAATGCAGAATCCTTATCTTTAGTACTATCAAACCAAGTAAAAAATTCATCTTCTGAGGAAGATGCTGCCTTTGATATTTCTTCCCTAAAACCAATGATATGCCCACGTTTTTCAATTACTTTTCCAATTGCCATCAATACTTCCTTATCAAAAAAGGCTAACGGTCTAACTCACCGGGCGCAACTTGGCCTGGTGTTAGTTGGTTATTTGACATTTCCTGTTTCAAAATCTTCATTTTAGCAAATTGCCTGCCCCACGAAGCCTTGGCGTAGTGGGGAAAAGCCCGCTATTTGCGTCCGGTGCTGTGGTTGTTAGAAAGTGCGACTATTCATAATGGGTCCACATTCGGATAACTTTTACAATGTTTTTATCTTCTAAAACTTGATATATCAATCGATGTTGTATATTTATTCTTCTTGAATAAGCTCCTGATAGATCGCCAAGTAATTTTTCAAATGGTGGGGGAGAGCAAAATGGGTTTTCTTTTATAACTTTGAGAAGTTTGACTACTTTTGGCTTTAAACCAGCTGATTTAATTTTCTTTGAGTCCTTGATTGCTTGCTTAGTGTATATGATTTTCCATTTCACCAGTCAAGTTCCTCGGTATCATCAATATCAGTATTAAGTCCATCAACAATTGATTCTTTCATACCAGGAATTGATGTTAGGAAGAGAGTTTCTTGAATTGCGCGCCAGTCTTCCTCAGCCAGTAGGATTGCATTTGTTTTTTTACCAGTAATTTGGATTGGCTCATGCGACTCTGAAGCCTCAGTTAGCAGGTTATACAGATCGGCTCTTGCTTTTGTGACATTGATTGTTTTCATATTTTACTCCAATTATAATATAACGTACGCAATAAAGTACGTTAATGCAAGCAAAATATCTGGAATACTTGCCGCGCCCTTCTAACGGGTGAGTTAACCTGCATTTTGGAGAGTCGCGGAAAATGTCAGGTGGAACGATTTGTTATGTGTTTTTTCAAATAGTTGAAAATACTTTTGACATTTGTGATTTTAATTCCTTTTTGTCATCTTCAGATGCGTTTGATGTAGCTACAGATAGACATTTTGGACACATCATTTTCATCATTTGAAACATATCAATACCTTTTTCTTGCATCATATTCATCATCGTAGGCATCATAGTGTCCATCATGCCATCCATCTGCCCCATATCGATGTCCTTCATCATCATTGGCATCATCTTCATCATCATCTGCATCTTTTGTTCGAAGGTGAAGTCGGCCATCATAAGCGGCATCATCTTTTCCATGAGCTTGAGTTTTTCCTCAAATGTAAGATTTGACATCATGTGAGGCATCATTTTATCCATCATTTCGTCCTTTTCGCTGAAGCTCATCTTTTCCATTGTGCCGCTCATCATTGGCATCATTTTCCGCATCATAAATTCCATCATGGTTTTTCTCCTTTTTTTGATATTTGTTGAGATTAAAATGCTTATTCAAAATAATTAATAGCATTTGTCTATACTGTACACATAACGTCGCAGATAAGCAGCACCAAAGAGCGATAGCTTTTTGGTGTCTGATTTAATCCG
>CAYTPW010000002.1:0-232026 GCA_964439935.1 uncultured bacterium
ATCTTAAATTATTCTATTAACTTATTTAAATCATTTCCTTTTATTAAAATTATAAAAATCAAAAACGGCTTGTTAAAACAAGCTTATCTCGGTAACATTGTGTACATAAAAATTAAATTTTTGTTAGTAAATCAACAAATCTAATTGGGACTTTCATGAAGATTTCAACATCAAAATCTGAACTACAATCAGCATTACAAAAATTATCCAAAGCAACACCGACACGCTCAACTTTACCGATCCTAAATTCTGTTTTATTTCGGGCTGACAACGACGGTGTTATGTTACGCTCCACCGATCTTGAAATCACTATTATCGTCCCCCTTGATGCAAGCCTTGAAAATACCGGGTCAGCCGCAGTACCGTTGCATACCTTAATGGAAATAACTAATGAACTTCCTGAAACACGGATAACAATTGCGATTGATGCCCAGAACAGGGTTAAGCTTAGTACAGAAATCGGTGTTTATGATCTCATGGGAAAATCGGCTGACGAATTTCCAGCCGTACCGGATGTGGATAATCAAAAATCGTTGGCAATGGACACGAGCGTAATGCGTGATATCATTGATAATACCAGTTTTGCCGTCAGCAAGGACGAGCTGAAACCAGCTCTTACCGGTGTTCTGTTTCAATTTACGGACCAAAATTTAACGGCTGTTTCCACTGATGGACACCGTTTGGTGAAATATATCCGCACTGATTACCAGGCCGCTGATTTTAGTGGTGATATCATCGTTCCCCGGAAATTCCTGGGCTTATTGGGTAATTTACTGTCAGAAGAAGATTCGATTGACATCAACATGGGTGATAAACACCTGACTGCCAAGCTTGGAAAAAATACAATAATTACCAGGCTGATAGACGAACGTTTTCCGGATTATGAGAGTGTAATACCCCATGATAACGAAAAACGACTGGAAGTTGAGCGGGAGTCCATTCTGGGGGCGGTTCGCCGGGTATCGATATTCTCGAATAAATCAACCCATCAGGTTGCAGTGCGAATTTTAGACGAAAAGGTGACGGTTACAACGGAAGATCCCGAAAAAGCTTCACGCGCCCAGGAAAATGTAAACGCAACCTATTCAGGAGACGATTTAGTCATTGGTTATAACGCAAATTACCTGAAGGATATATTAGCACATATTAAGGCGGATAAAATCATCATCGATTTAAAGACCTCGATCAGCGCCGGTCTTTTCTATCCTGTCGAACAAGCAGATAACAGTGACTTGACGATGCTATTAATGCCAATTCGACTGAATGATTGATAGTGTCGATTATTGATCTTAGCCTGAATTAACTTTATCATTATTTCTACTTAATCCTGGTGGCAGAGTGCCTGTTAGAGAAATTTCCATGCATTCATTTCGGAATCATGATCTGAGTAAATTTGAATTCGGTTTGGGAATAAATGTATTATGGGGTGGAAATGGCTCTGGAAAAACATCTGTTTTGGAAGCAATCTACATTTTAGCGTATGGCCGAAGTTTTCGCACGGGTAAGCTAAGAGAAACGCTACAAATCGGCCAGAAATCAACCAATGTTGCCGGAATATTCGAACAACAAGGCGTTCAGTATGATATCCGTTTTAATCAACTTGAGAACGGTCGAAAGAAATATCTACTAGATGGCAGTCCGGTTCGCGGAGCCCCGGACTTGATTGGCTTAAATCCAGTCGTTGTCCTGAGCCCGGAAGAGCAGAACATCACCAAAGGACCCCCGGGCAACCGCCGAGCCTATTTTGACCGTGTTTTTTCAGTGGTATCAAAAAAATATGTCACTAGACTGGTTACCTATACGCGGTGCCTGAAACAGCGAAATGCAGCCTTGACGCAAGTAAAATTAAATCTAGCCCCAACCTCAATAATCGCGGCCTGGGATGATACCTTGTGCGACAGCGGAAACGAGATTTGGAAACTACGGCAAACATATATCAGTGAATTTGTGGATTTGTTGCAAGAAACAGCTAATAATTTTACTTTAGGATCAATAAAAATCAATTTGCATGTCAATCCGGAAACGCCACCATCAACAACAGAACACCGGGCCAAACTGGCGCAATCGGTGAAACAGGATTTACGCTATGGTTTTACCAGATACGGACCGCATAGAGACCAATATGAAATCGGTTTTAATGGTCAGGATATTCGTAAATTCGGCTCTCAAGGTGAACATAAAATGACTTTGGTGTTGATAAAGGTGGTCGAAGCTCTGTTTATCAGGAAATTCACCGGTAGAGCCCCAACTATTCTATTGGACGATTTATTTGCCAAATTGGATTTTAGGCGTAGCGACCAGGTGTTATCCGCTTTGGGAAAAGATATTCAAACAATAATTACAGGTACCGATATTATCGATTTGGAAAAAAGAGGTATAAATTTATCAGGCCCCGACGACACAAGCTACCACCTGGGGGCAAACTGATGGCTCAAAGTTTAAAGGAAAGCTTGAATTTGTTGTTAGACAACACCGGCTTGGCCAAGGGTGTTCAACAACAACAGGCTCTCCTTGGTTGGGCGGATATAGTTGGCAGCACAATTGCCAGTAATACCGATCCCGAAAAAGTGGAGCACGGTATCTTGACGATTCGAGTTGCCACACCAGCCTGGCGGCAGGAGCTTTTGTTTAAAAAGACAACTATCATTGATAAGCTAAATAAATCATTAGGGAAGCAAATCATAAGGGATATTCGTTTTATATGACAAAAAATAAACTCAAGGATAAATATAGTGCCGAGAAAATCCAGGTACTCAAAGGACTGGATGCCGTTCGCAGGCGCCCGGCGATGTATATTGGCGATGTTAGCCGTCGTGGTCTGCACCATCTGATTTATGAAGTTGTTGACAACAGTGTTGACGAAGCACTGGCTGGTTTCTGTAACAAGATAGAAGTTATATTGGGGAAAGATAATTTAGTCAGTGTGGAAGATAATGGCCGTGGTATTCCGGTTGATATTCATAAAGGAGAGAAAAAACCGGCCCTGGAAGTGGTTATGACTGTTTTACACGCTGGTGGAAAATTTGATAAAGGTTCCTATAAAGTATCCGGTGGACTTCACGGTGTTGGAGTTTCCGTTGTCAACGCATTGTCTGATCTACTGGTGGCGGAAGTACACCGGGAAGGCAAAATCCACCGGCAGGAGTATGTACGCGGGCGTGCAGTCTCTAAAGTGGAAATAATCGGTAAAACCAAGCAGACCGGCACTAAAATCACTTTCCGGCCGGATGCTGAAGTTTTTAAATTTACCGAGATTGATTATTCGCTTGTTTCTGAGCGCCTGCGGGAATTGGCCTATCTTAATCGCAACCTGGAAATCAAATTGGAAGACCAAAGAACCGATGAGGCCGCCAGTGTTATTTTCCAGTATAAAGGTGGACTGAGTGATTTTATTAAATATTTGGACGAACACTCGCACCCCCTGCACAATAAAGTAATCACTGTAACCAAAACTGATGGTGAAATCCCGGTGGATGTGGCGCTACGTTATAATGACAGCTACACTGAAAATCTGCATAGTTTTGTTAATAATATTAATACAATTGAAGGAGGCACTCACCTGTCCGGCTTCCGCTCTGCCCTGACACGGAGCCTTAACACCTATGCAACTCGCAATAGTCTTTTGAAAGGAAAAAAGGGGGATGGAGTTTCACTGGGGGGTGAGGATTTTCGCGAGGGCCTGACTGCAATTCTTTCCGTGAAGGTTCCGGAACCCCAGTTTGAAGGACAGACCAAGACCAAGCTTGGAAATAATGAAGTGAAGGGAATTGTCGACTCGACCGTATTTGAAGGTATTTTAGAATTTCTGGAGCAAAACCCCAACGTTGGTAAACGAATAATTGAAAAGGCGGTATTAGCAGCACGCAGCCGGCAGGCGGCTAGAAAAGCCCGGGAATTGATTCGCCGTAAAAGCGCCCTGGAGGGTGGGTCACTGCCAGGGAAGCTGGCTGATTGCTCCAGCCGTGACCCCGCTATGTGCGAATTGTACCTGGTCGAGGGAGATTCTGCCGGCGGTTCAGCCAAGCAAGGCCGTGACCGGCGCTTCCAAGCGATTTTACCCTTGCGCGGCAAGGTTATCAATGCCGAAAAGGCACGGATCGACAAGTTGCTGTCTAACAACGAAATCCAGTCAATTATCACCGCTCTGGGAGCAGGTTTTGGTGGTGACCCAGAGAATGAACAGGACCGAACCGGAACCGAATTTGATGTAGATAAACTGCGTTATCACAAAATGATCATCATGACCGACGCTGATGTTGACGGTAGCCATATCCGCACCCTCCTGTTAACTTTTTTCTACCGCAAGATGCCGGAGATGATAACCGGGGGGTATATTTACCTGGCCCAACCTCCCCTCTATCGCTTGCGGCGCGGTAAAAAGGAATTATATGCCTATGATGACAATGAGCGGGAGATACTAATTGAACGATTGAAAAAAGAAAGTAAAAATAAAAAGGTGGACATTCAGCGCTATAAAGGGTTGGGCGAAATGAATCCAGGTCAATTATGGTCCACCACAATGGATCCGGAGCGTCGCTCACTGCTGCAAGTGACGATCAACGATGCAGTGGAAGCATCAAAAACCTTTACAGACTTAATGGGCAGCGATGTTGAAGCACGCCGGGAATTTATTTCAACCAATGCCAAATTTGTTGTCAACCTGGATGTTTAATGCAAACCAGTTTTTTCTGATATAAGATTTTTTAACCCAAAGGATTATTGTGGATATTTCCCGTGAAAATATATTGAACCGTGATATTGTAGAGGAGATGCGCGAAAGCTATCTGAATTATTCGATGTCGGTAATCGTGTCGCGCGCCCTTCCGGATGTTCGCGATGGTCTGAAACCGGTTCACCGCCGAATATTGTATGGTATGAGCGATCTTGGTGTACAGTGGAACCGGTCTTATAAAAAATCAGCCCGGATCGTCGGTGATGTTATGGGAAAATACCATCCCCATGGTGATTCATCTGTCTATGATGCCCTGGTGCGGATGGCGCAGGATTTCTCATTGCGCTATCGTTTGGTGGATGGCCAAGGCAATTTCGGCTCTATCGATGGTGACAGCGCCGCAGCGATGCGTTATACTGAAGCACGCATGACCCGGATGGGCGGCGAGATGCTCCGCGACCTGGATAAGGAAACAGTTGACTTTGTCCCAAATTTTGATGAGACACTTAATGAACCGGCCGTCCTACCGGCCATGGTTCCCACCCTACTCATCAATGGGTCGGAAGGCATTGCCGTTGGGATGGCCACTAAAGTCCCGCCCCACAACTTGACCGAAATTGTTAACGCAACTATTGCTTTAATCGAAAATCCTTTAATGACCATTGATGAACTGATGGAACATGTCAAAGGTCCGGATTTCCCAACCTCCGCTATTATTCAGGGGATCGATGGTATTAAACAAGCCTATGAAACCGGTCGAGGTAAAATAATCATTCGTGCCCGGGCGGTGATCGAGACCAGCAAGCAGGGTCGCAGTAGTATTATTGTTAATGAAATTCCCTATCAGGTTAATAAAGCTAACCTAATTACGTCAATTGCCAACCTGGTTCGGACCAAGCGTGTGGAGGGAATTAGCGATGTCCGGGACGAATCGGATAAAGATGGAATCAGGATTGTAATCGATACCAAACGGGATGCCATCCCCGAAGTTATTTTAAATCAGCTGTATGCTTATACCCAATTGCAGGATACTTACGGAATGATTCTGCTAGCCCTGGTCAATGGTGTTCCCAAAGTATTGCCATTAAGTCAACTGATCCAGCATTTCATCGATTTCCGCCATGAAGTGGTCATTCGCCGCACACGTTTTGATCTTAGAGTTGCCGAAGATCGCGCCCATATTCTGGAGGGTTTGAAGGTTGCTCTGGATAATATTGATGAAGTCATCGCTATCATTCGTGGCAGCCGGGATGTCGTTCATGCCCGGGAAGGATTGATGAGCTCATTTGATCTATCCGAAAAACAGGCCCAAGCCATTCTGGACATGCGCCTGCAAAAATTGACCAGTCTTGAGGTTGATAAAATTGTAGCAGAGTATAAGGAGTTGATACAGACAATAGCCAAGCTTAAGGGTATTCTTGAGAGCCGCGTTCAGCGGATGGCGATAATTAAAGAAGAATTGGAAAATATCCGGGCAATCTACGGCGATGAGCGGCGGACTGAAATTTTACCATACGGTAAGGATTTTTCGGTTGAGGACATGATTGCAGAAGAGGATACGGTAGTTACGATTACTCACAACGGATATATTAAACGTACGCCGGTGGGAACTTACCGTCGCCAGCGCCGTGGCGGGCGCGGGTTACAGGGAGCTACCGCTAAAGAGGATGATTTTGTCGAACACTTGTTTATCGCCAATACCCATAATTATATGTTGTTTTTTACTGATCTCGGTAAATGCTATTGGCTAAAAGTTCATGAAATTCCTCAGGGCGGGCGGGCAACACGTGGTCGGGCGGTTGTTAACCTGATTGGCTGCCAGCCTGGCGAAAAAGTTGAAGCATTTGTAAGCGTCAAAGATTTTGACGATCAGCATTTCATTGTTATGGCCACCAAATTAGGGCAGGTTAAGAAAACGGTTTTGTCCGCCTATGGTCACCCCCGCAAAGGCGGAATCTATGCCATTGACATTAGGGAAAATGACGACCTGATCGACGCCCGCATCACCGATGGTAACAATGATATCATTTTAGGCACCAGGGAAGGCAAATCTATCCGTTTCTCTGAACAAAATATTCGGCCCAGTGGCCGGAAGACCATGGGTGTCAGAGGAATTCGACGCGCCACAACCGCTGACGAAGTTGTTGGCATGGTGATTGTTAAACGTGAGGGAACAATTCTAGTCGCCACCGAGAAAGGCTACGGGAAGCGTACCGATGTGCTCCAGTACCGAACCCAGAGCCGGGGCGGTAAAGGAATTATGACGATGCGTACCACTGAAAAAACAGGTAAAATGGTTTCAATCATGGAGGTGGTTGATACCGACGATCTGATGGTGATTACCAACCGGGGTGTATTAATCCGCCAACCGATTTCAACAATTCGCACCATTGGGCGCGTAACCCAGGGTGTGCGCTTGATAAAGCTTGACGAAGGAGCCAGTATTGCTTCGATAACGCGGGTTGTGCGCGAAGAAGATACGCTAAATGATAATGGTGCGGAAGCGGAACCACCGACAGCGGACCAAGAATTAACGGAATAAAATGGCAACGATAGCGGAGCGGCTATCATACGTACATGATAACATTGCGGCAGCCCAGGCCCGCAGTGGTGTGCAGCAAAAGGTTACAATTGTTGCTGTTACCAAGACCCATGAGCCCGCTGCTATCATTGATATATATAAAGCGGGAAATTTGGTTATCGGGGAAAACCGTGTTCAGGAAGCGGCCATCAAATTCCCGCAATTGCCAAATCTTCCGGGACTGGTGAAACGAATGATCGGTCATCTGCAGTCCAATAAAGTCAATCGGGCTCTTGAAATATTTGATACTGTCGATGCAGTCGATTCGATAAAGCTGGCTGATAAATTAGCGCGCAGGGGCCAGCATTTGGATATCGAAATACCAGTACTATTGGAGATCAATACCAGTGGTGAAAAGGCCAAGTTCGGCTTTCACCCTGAAAATGACCAGGCCTTACTGGAATGCTGTTCCTTTGCTGGAATCGCGGTCAAAGGTTTAATGACGATTGGACCACTGACAGCAGATCTACCTAAGATCAAGTCCGCTTTTACCTTATTACGGAGACTTAAAGATAACCTGAACCACCAACTGAGAACTGAATCACCAACGATCAGAGAATTGTCGATGGGCATGAGCGACGACTACCAATTGGCCGTGTGTGAAGGCAGCACAATGGTCAGACTTGGAACGACCTTGTTTGGCCCGCGGAAAGCATTCCATGAAAAACATTAAATTAACAGGAAAGGCAGCCTATCTGATTGCCGGCCCGAAAGCATTTAGCACTAACCTGTCGGTGGAAAGAAAAATTGGAGGACATTGTACAAGCAGGAACAACGGGGTTTGTTATATATGGCCAGAAAGTATTACCGCCGCTGTAATAAATCCGCCTAACATGAGAAAAATAAAAACTAAATGCCGCCTTGATAGATTATTAATTATTGATCTAATCAGCAGTATCGACCAGCCTGCGTGTATTGTGGGGCATGTTAATCGTAGCGGAATGAACTTTCTTGTTGGACGGACACCCTATGATAACCACCCCCAATTCCCCGATATAAGCCAAATATATCAAAAATTTGATGATCTGAAAGCAATAACGGTGCAAACCGTTGGGCCGCAACGCTTCAGCCAATATTTGGATGAAAGCCAGAAATACTGGAGTGAGGGTGTAGCTATCTGCGCACCAGTTGCACATTATATCGGATTGTCCGTTGAAGCTTTGGGTATGCCTTTGGATATGGCATCGCCACTTGATGAGATAGAGAAGAGGTTTTTTACAAGCAAATAGTTTTAATTTGCTCCCCGTCATCCCGTTATAAATTGTAAAGTTCTTGACTTTATATAATATTTAGATATACTGTTTTGAGTTGTTATTATATGCATACATTCAGAATCGCGCTAATTCACCAATGGAGGAATTGGTATGAATACGGTTGAAATCGTTAAAGAGCTCGCGCAAAAACAGGGGAAGACGCAGCGTGAAATTAACCAGGTTATCGAGGCGACTGTGGATGTTTTGGCAAATAATCTTATCACTGGTAAGAGTTTTACTTATCCTGGTCTTGGTACTTTTGGCATAAGGTTACGTGCAGCGCGTAACGCCTTCAATCCAGCATTAAAGACAATTGTTAAGCTCCCAGCGGTAAAAGTGGCTTTCTTCCACGCGGCTGTAGGCTTGAAGAAGCGAGTTCAGGAAACAAATGGTTGATATGAGTAAAATAATCTTCTCAGAATTAGTAGAAAAAGTAGCAAGCACCACCGGTCTAAGTAAACAGATCAGCCACGAATTCTTAAAAACCCTAGCCGCAACAATCGAAACCGGCTTGAGAAAAGATGGGCGGGTACACCTTAAGGGATTGGGTTCATTCCAGCTCCGTAAGGTTGCTCCGCGGCGAGGGATAAATCCGCGAACAGGTGAATCGATTATAATTCCAGGACATAATAAGATCGTTTTTCACCCCAGTATTAAAATAAAAAATAAGCTTAACCAGAATAAAACAGCGACCACCCCCTCGCCAAAATTAACTAAAGCACCAATTAAGGAAATGCCCAGTCGCAGATCGATTCGAGATTTATGGAAATCAAATAAAATAATTAAATATGGGAGTGCCGCCGCCGCCCTGACGCTAGTAATTTTTCTTGGTTCATTGTGGCTCGGTGGTGGGGATAAAATTGAACAGGACATGGTATCCGCAGTTGATGTTGTGCCGATGGAAATACCGGAGTCAGTCGAAATAGCAACTACCCCCGAACCGCAAGCAGAACCACAACCAGTAATTGAGCCGGTTATTCAAGCTTCGGATATAACAACTATAGATGAAACCCCGAAATTGGTGGAAGAGGTATCCGGTCCAACAAATAGTCCCCACGCGATAAAATCCGGCGACAATTTATGGACACTAGCCAAAGAGTATTATGGGGACCCATATTTATGGCCGTTGATTTATGAGCACAACATAGACTTAATCGAAAACCCTGACATTCTGTTGCCAGGTACTGAAATATATATACCTGACGTTGTTGTTATTACCGAAGAATTAGAAAATACTACAGTTGAAGGACTTGCACGAGCCAACGCATTGGTATATCAAGCATATTCCCAAAACAATACTCCCGGTGCCCAGGATTTTCTAAAAGTTGCCCTCAGCATGGATCCCGGTATTGCAGAAACACTCGGCATAGATTGGAGCACCGACGATATTTTGGTTACTCAGGCACGCGAATAATAATATCCACCGCCCACCATAAATATCCATTTCTCCTGTAGCTTTATCTTCCCTCGACGTCGACCTATAGACACCCCGGTGCCTGAACAGATCACTGGAGAGTCTACAGCAGCGTAAATCCATAATTAATGTCCCACAATTTGTTTTCCACAAACCAGACACATAGCCAAGCCGCGCGCCAGCCCTACCTGAATTACGACGGTGTTGTGGATAATATGTGCGGAAGTCCATAAAATATGTAGACCTAGTCTATCACCTGTCAAGATTTTTTTAACATTGGTAGAATCGGCTTGCCGAGCGATGAAATAATCTAACTAAGCAAAAATCACACTTCTTTTTGCAGGTATTATTATTTTAACTTTGGTGTATAAAAAAGCTGGTCTTGATATTATGATAAATATGAATAGCAACGGTTTATTAAATCAGCGATCTGGTTTCGCTGCAAGATTGAATAAACCTTGCCTGTTTTTAGTAATGATGGTAGTTGTTTTTATTGCGGCCTGCAACCCCAAGCACCCCGGTGAAACAGAATTGTTTATTATAAACTCCAAGCAAAACAAAATAACAGTATATGCTGAGCTGGCAGTTTCGCCGGCTGAAAAGCGCAGTAGTTTATCAAAATACGATACGATTGATTTTAACCGAGGAGTTCTGTTCATTTATGGAAGCAGTCGATATATTAATTTTTCAATGCGTGGGGCTAGAAATGATATATCAGTTGCTTACCTGGACAGCATGGGAGTTATCGCAGAAGTATTTGATATGTTAATCGATCCGAATACTAATTACCAGTCAACGGAAAAATGCCGCTATGCGCTGCAAATGGCATATGGCTGGTTTAATGACAATGAAATATATCCCGGTGACACAGTGCAAATCCCTCGGGAAATAAAAAGTTTGAAGCCGTTATTTTGAAATTATTCTATTGCGGTAAGCATTTAAAGCCTTTGATTTATTATAAAGCAGAATAGACCCAAACCAAAGAGCGGCATATAATTATCTCCATTAACAGTGGTACTCTACAGGGATGACCGTGCACTTGGTTTAAACTAGTGTAGTAAAACAACTCTAGCAAAGCTGGAATTTCTCAAAATCTTGATGTTCACCGGTATATTAGAGCTGCTAGGATCCGTTAATCAGCCTCATCCACCGGTTTGCGGGATTGTTTTAAACGGCTGCGCCGGTGTTTTTCCGCCAGACGCCGTTCATTCACAATTGGTGGTGGTTTAGTTTCCTTACGCCGCAAGGGTGTCACTGCAGCCGCTTGGACTAATTTTTTGAAACGTGCCTGTGCGTCACGACGGTTTTTTTCCTGTTGGCGATATCGCTGAGCCTTGATGATTAGTATACCACGACCGGAAACCCGCCGCCCCCCAAGTGTAATTAATCTGTTTTTAATACTTTCAGATAAGCTGGCCGATTTGTGAATATCGAATCTTAGATATACTGCGCTGGAAACCTTGTTAACATTTTGCCCCCCTGGTCCCGATGCATGAGTGAAACTGTATTGTAGTTCATTATCGGGGATGCGAATAGTCTCGTTTACTTCAAACACAGTAATATTTGTCTCTAGTCAAGTTAAAGCAAGCGGCTGAATGTTCATGTTCCTTGCGGAACTTACTCCTTAATGAAACTACGCGCCTGATTTTACTATCCATAATAATAAAGTTAACAGGGTATTGCTTACCGAGTTTCTTCAAGGAATTGCATATAGGGGACCATATTAACTGCCAATACGGATTAATATTATTTTCCCAGTCCATGATTTTAATAATAAGGGTCATTTCAGTTATCAAATTGCTGTGTTTTTAGCGCTTTCGCAATTTCTGAACCGAGACGTACATTATTTAATGCCAGACTTATGTTGGCTTGTAAACTTCTTCCTTTAGTCAGATCAGCAATCTTGTCCAGAAGATAGGGTGTAATTATATTTCCATATATCTTCTGATTTGAACAATCCTCTAAGGCTGTTCTTATATAAGATTCCATTACATTTTGTGGAATTTCGTCCACAGCCGGGATCGGATTTACCACGAGGGTTGAACCGCTTAAGCCAATTTTTTTATTGGCACGGTATATAGCGACAATTTCGGAGGCTGAATCAACGCGGTCTGGGACAGTAAAGCCGGACTCAATCGAATAAAAAGCGGGAAATTTATCTGTTTTATAACCAACCAGGGTGATCGCCTCGGTCTCCAGGTATTCCAGGGTACGACGCAAATCAAGAATTGCTTTGGCTCCTGCCGAAACAACAATGATCGGAATTCGACTCAGGGCACGGAGATCCTGAGAAACATCAAGACTAGTTTCCCCATCACGATGCACACCGCCAATACCGCCGGTGGCGAACACTTCTATACCGGCCTGTCGGGCAATCAGCATGGTGGCTGAAACAGTGGTTGCGCCGCTGTCTTTCTTGATCATGGCAGCAGCAATATCGCGGGCGGTGATTTTTCTTATAGCCTCTCCGGATGCTAGATTTTGCAGATCTGCTTCATCAAGCCCCACCCTAAGAATGCCGTCAATAATCGCAATTATGGCAGGCACTACACCTTGAGATCGAACCAATTTTTCTGACTGTTTAGCAAAATCTAAATTATCTGGATAAGGCATACCATGGCTAATGATTGTTGATTCCAAGGCCAAGACCGGTTGCCCACCCTTTAGTGCTTGAGCCACTTCATTGGTAAACTGCAATATACTTCTATTCATTGGTGGTGATAATATTTACAAATGAACCTCTTTACCAACGGTTGATATAAAATTCATTATTATGCCAATGATAAATACGTTACACAAACAAGGCTAATTAATCAAAACAGCACCGAGTAGTAATTGCATGCAAGTTGCGAATAATTCCGCAATGTGAATTTAATTGTGCTGTCTCTGTCAGGTTTGCTAACTTCCCGCCGCCTTTTTGGTCGACCTCCACCCGAATCTACGCGGTTTCATAGATCAAGGACAATCTGGTAAAATGCAACTGCGACTTAAAAATTTTGTTTTCCCTGTTAGCCGATCTATCTCCCGTCAGGTGCTAGTGTTGGCTCTTCCGGTCATATTTAGCAACCTCAGCCGCGTTTTTATGAACTTAACCGATATGGCGATGGTTGGCAGATTGGGTGC
The DNA here is from genome assembly GCA_964439935.1 of uncultured bacterium. GTDB lineage: Bacteria > Fidelibacterota > Marinisomatia > Marinisomatales > TCS56 > JABMQW01. The sequence goes on from CAYTPW010000002.1 coordinate 13,044, forward strand.
ACCAGCGCTGGCAGCAGTAGGCATGGGCAGCATGGTCGTCTGGACAATTCTCAGTATGGGTATCAGTTTGCGCACGGCCGTTCAGACAATTGCTGCCAGGCGCTTAGGTCAGCAGCGCTGGCAGGAATGTGGCACTGCCCTGCACAATGGTTTTATAATGGCTATAATCAGTGGCATACCCCTGTCCTTGATTGGTTACGTCCTGTCGGATAAACTGGCGATGCTTCTGTTGAGCGATCCAGAGGTGATTCCCCGGTGTTCTGAATACATGTCAGTGGCCTTTATCAGTGTTTTCTTTACCAGTCTCGGTTTTGCCTTTCAGGGATTTTATACTGGGGTAGAAAAAACCCGCATTCATATGAATGTTACCATTGTCGCCAATGCGCTAAATATATATCTTAATGCCGGTCTGATTTATGGCAGCAGTGGCGTAGCCGGATTTTTTGATTCGCTGTGGGGCGGAGGCTTATCCTGGGTAGGACAGGCCTGGGCCTGGCTACCATTTCCCGCCTTAGGGGTCAAGGGAGCTGCCGCTGCCACCCTGTTGGCTTCAATTTGGTTGCTGATTCACTATCTACTATACCTGATAGTACCGGATATCAGAAAGCGCTATCAGGCTCACCGCTTTCGACCCGATTGGCAAATGATGCGGCGGCAGGTTTCACTGGCCCTGCCCCTGGCCACGCAAGAATTGCTGGTGATGGGCTGCTTTGTTATGTTTTTTAAAATAGTAGGTATGATCGGAACGACGGAGCTGGCGGCTACGGAGGTTGTCTTTAGTATTATGGGTGCCTCATTTATGCCAGCCGCTGGTGTGGGACAGGCTTGTGCTACTATGGTCGGTAAATACCTTGGTGAACAGCGCCCCAAGATGTCGGAAATCAGCATTGTTGAAAGTGTGCGCTGGTCGCTGATAATAATGGGGACGATGGGGATCATCTTTTTTATCTTTCCTGATCGGATATTACCACTCTTTACTAATGATCCCGCTGTCATTCAGGCTGGAATTGTTGGCTTACGAGTCCTGGCATTTGCACAGTTTGCTGACGCAGTTGGAATTACGCTCTGGTTTGCCATGACTGGTGCAGGCAACACTGTTTTTCCAGCTGTTGTGGAAGTTGTAATTGCCTGGTGCATTTTTCTACCAACCAGCTACATTTTAGGAGTGGTTTTTGGGTTGGGTTTCTTGGGTTCTTGGCTCAGTTTTGCCATCTACATTCTGCTTTTTGCCAGCCTGATGGCCTGGAAAATCTTGCAGGGAGACTGGAAAGCAATCTCGTTGTAGATTGGTTAGCGGACTGTTTTTATTAGTATCGAAAGTAAACAAGAAGGTGTTGGATTTTATATGAATAAAATGGACTGTCCTGCCCTCTCTTGGGTAAATTTATTGTCTTAATTAATAGCTGGAATTGATATTATGCAAAGAAAAATGGTGATGATCGACGGAAATGAAGCCGCGGCCTACGTTACTTATAAAACGAATGAAGTATGCGCAATTTATCCCATTACTCCTTCTTCCCCAATGGGCGAATGGTCAGATAGTTGGTCGGCGATTGGCCTAAAGAATATCTGGGGAACGGTCCCTGAGATTGTAGAAATGCAAAGCGAGGGCGGTGCCGCTGGCGCTGTTCACGGTGCCCTGCAGGCAGGTGCACTCACATCGACGTTTACAGCATCGCAGGGATTATTGCTAATGATCCCTAATATGTTCAAGATTGCCGGTGAATTAACACCAACCGTTTTTCATGTTTCCGCCCGGACAGTTGCCACGCACGCCTTGTCAATTTTTGGGGACCATTCTGATGTGATGGCCACTCGCTCGACGGGATTTGCCCTCTTAGCCTCCTGCAACGTACAAGAGGTGATGGATATGGCCCTTATCGCCCAGGCTGCGACCTTGGCCTCACGGGTACCATTCCTTCATTTTTTTGATGGCTTCAGGACATCTCATGAAGTTCAGAAAATCACCCTGTTGGCTGACGAAGAGATTAAAGAAGTTATTGATGATAATCTTGTTTTTGCCCATCGTCAACGAGGGCTCAATCCCAACCAACCGGTCCTACGTGGCACGGCGCAGAATCCGGATGTATTTTTCCAGGCGCGGGAATCTTGCAATCCTTACTATCTGGCCGCTCCGGATATCGTGCAGAAAACGATGGACAGGTTTACCGATGTTACCGGACGCAGGTATAATCTGTTCGATTATTTTGGTGATCCAAAAGCTGAAAAAATAATTATCGTGATGACCTCCGGTGCCGATACTGTACATGAAACAGTCGATTATTTAGAACAACAGGGAGCGAAAGTTGGTGTGGTAATTGTTCGCCTGTATCGCCCCTTCTCAATTAAACATTTTATCAATACCATGCCCCGGACGACGCGGAAAATTGCAGTGCTAGATCGAACCAAAGAACCAGGTTCAGCCGGCGAACCGCTGTATCAGGATGTACTTACCGCTCTATCAGAACAACCTGACCGGTTTAAGGTGATGCCTAGAGTTATTGGTGGCCGCTACGGGTTGTCATCCAAGGAATTCACACCGGCCATGGTCAAGAGTATTTTTGACGAACTGGATAAGGAGAAACCAAAAAATCATTTTACTATAGGAATCAATGACGATGTTACCCAAAGCAGTATTGATTATAATCCCGAGTTTTCAGTCCATAGTGAGGATGTTTTCCGCGGTATGTTCTATGGTCTCGGAGCCGATGGTACTGTAGGAGCCAATAAAAATTCAATTAAAATTATCGGCCAGGAAACCGATAATTCCGCCCAGGGATATTTTGTATATGATTCAAAGAAGTCAGGTAGCATTACTATATCGCACCTGCGTTTTGGAAAAGAGAAGATCAAGTCGCCGTATCTAATAGATAAAGCTAATTTTGTGGCCTGTCATCAGTTTGGTTTTTTGGAGACCTACGATGTACTGAAATCGGCCGATCCGGGTGCCACCTTTTTACTAAACAGTCCATTTTCGGTTGACGAAGTGTGGGAACACCTGCCTGGCCGAGCCCGGCAGCAAATTATTGATAAAAAACTGAAGTTTTATGTGATCGATGCTCTTAATGTCGCCAAATTGACCGGTATGGGGGTGCGGATCAATACGATTATGCAGACCTGTTTCTTTGCCATCTCTGGTGTTTTACCAAAAGATGAAGTAATCAATAAGATCAAGGAATCAATAATTAAGACTTACGGTAAAAAAGGCGAGGAAATTGTAGAGAAAAATTTCAAGGCGGTTGACGAAGCAATGAAAAATCTCCACCAAGTTGAGTATCCCCGCACGAGTGATACCGATATTGGTGTAAATGGTGTTGTTTCGGAAAAAGCGCCGGATTTTGTCAAAAAAGTGACGGCAAAGATTATGTCTGGTCTGGGTGATGAATTGCCGGTTAGCGCCTTTCCTGCTGATGGTACCTGGCCAACAGCCACAACTCAGTGGGAAAAGCGTAATATTGCAGTGGAAGTGCCCGCCTGGAAACCAGACGTCTGCATTCAGTGTAATAAATGTGCTTTTGTCTGCCCCCATGGTGTTATTCGTATGAAGGTTTATGATAAAGCATTACTGGAGGGTGCACCGGCAACATTTAAATTCGCTAAGCCCCGTGGACGCGAATGGGAGCCAAGCGAGGTTTATACGCTGCAGGTGGCCGCCGAGGATTGCACTGGTTGTGCTCTATGTGTGGAGGCTTGTCCGGCCAAAGATAAAACCGATACCAAGCGCAAGGCCATTAATATGGTCGATCAACTGTCACTCCGCGAATCAGAGCGGGCCAACTGGGATTTTTTCCTGAACTTACCGGAGGTTGATCGGGGTCGCGTCAAACAGAATACAGTGAAAGGCTCGCAAATACTGCAACCGCTGTTTGAATTTTCTGGAGCCTGTGCTGGCTGCGGTGAAACACCTTATGTTAAATTAGCATCACAGTTGTTTGGCGACCGGATGATTATAGCCAATGCTACTGGATGTTCATCAATTTATGGCGGGAACCTGCCGACGACACCCTGGGCTAAGAATGCCGAAGGCCGTGGACCGGCATGGTCTAATTCGCTGTTTGAGGATAATGCCGAATTTGGTTTCGGCTACCGATTGACAATCGATCGCCAAATTCAATTTGCCCGGGAGCTGATTCAGAGATTGCGTGCGGATATTGGCCTGGAGTTAGCCGAAGCAATTCTCAACGCCAACCAGAGCGATGAAGCGGGTATATTTGAGCAGCGAGACCGTATCGCTGAAATGGCCGAAAAACTGACCCGAATCAATTCAGCTGAGGTCAACCAATTACTTTCGGTTGCTGATAATCTGGTAAAGAAAAGCGTCTGGATTATGGGGGGCGATGGTTGGGCTTATGATATTGGTTACGGTGGCCTGGATCATGTACTGGCATCAGGAAGAAATGTTAATATACTGGTGCTTGATACAGAGGTTTATTCCAATACCGGCGGACAGGCCTCAAAAGCAACGCCCCTAGGATCGGTGGCAAAATTCGCCGCAGCCGGTAAACCGTCGAATAAAAAAGATCTTGGTATGATGGCCATGAATTATGGCAACGCTTATGTCGCCCAGGTGGCTATGGGCGCTAACGATACCCAGACCGTCCGGGCTTTTATTGAGGCCGAGTCATATAACGGGCCGTCAATAATAATTGCTTACAGCCATTGCATAGCCCATGGTATCAATATGCTTCTGGGCCTGAACCAGCAAAAACTAGCCGTGGAAAGTGGCCACTGGTTGTTGTACCGCTATGATCCGCGCCGGGCCGACGATCAAAAGAACCCGCTCACACTGGATTCCAAGGCACCATCGATCCCGTTGAGGGATTACATTTACAACGAAACCCGTTATAAGATGCTCACTAAAAGTATGCCAGAAAGAGCTGGAATACTGTTGGCCGAGGCTCAGGAAGTGGTTAATAAGCGATATAAAACTTATAGCCAGTTGGCAAATACACCCGTGAAGGTCGAAGATTAATGGAGAATACAATGCAATTAGAAACGTCGTACCTTGGTTTTAAATTGAAAAATCCGGTCGTACCGTCAGCCTCCCCGTTATCCAGGGATGTGGATACGGTCAGAAAGCTGGAGGATGCCGGCGCCTCTGCGATCGTGATGTTTTCACTTTTTGAAGAACAGATCCGCCACGAGATTGATGAGATTGACCATTTTATGGAACATGGTACTGATATTTTTGCCGAGTCGCTGTCATATTTTCCTGGAGGGTACAATTTTATTAGAGGACCAGAAGCTTATCTCAAGCATATCGGTGCACTCAAGGAGGCTGTTGACATTCCTGTAATTGCCAGCCTGAATGGCAGCACCTCCGGTGGCTGGACTGACTATTCCCAGCGAATTCAAGAAGCCGGTGCCGATGCGCTGGAACTGAACATTTATAATCCACCATCAAAGGTTGAAGAAACCAGTGTCCGGATTGAGGATGATATTGCTAATATCCTTAAACGAGTCAAATCCCAGGTGACAATTCCGGTTGCAATGAAGCTTGGGCATTATTTCAGCGCCCTGCCAGCCCTGACCAAGCGGCTGGAAGACACCGGCGTTAATGCCCTGGTGCTGTTTAACCGCTTTTATCAACCTGATATTGATTTGGAAAAACTGGAGGTAGTTCCCAGCGCCCATCTGAGCACTCCGGACAACCTGCGCATGCCACTGCGCTGGGTAGCCATTCTTTCGACATTGCTTAAGGTGGACCTGGGTGCAACTACCGGTGTCCATTCAGGACGGGATGTTATAAAAATGCTTATGGCCGGTGCCGATGCGACATTTGTGTGCTCGGTTTTACTTAAAAAGGGTCCTGAGTATATCAAGACGATTCTTGATGAAATGCAAGCCTGGATGGAGGAACATGAGTACGATAGCGTCGAACAGATGAAGGGTAGTATGAGTATGAAAAATGTCGCAGACCCGGAAGCTTTCATGCGCTCCAATTATATGAAAGTATTAAATAAATATAAATAACCTGATCGACTATTCGGAAAAACTTAAAGCTGAAGCTCTAATTAAATCCCGAGCCGGACTTTCCAATAATACTTGTCCCCAGTAATTTCTTCTGGTGGAATATCAAAAATCATATTTATCTCAGCAGAATGTCTGCCCGATTGGATTAATCGGTACATTGATTATTTGGACCGGATTTTATTATGCTGGAGAATGGTTTTCAATTCCTGCCATGGCAATCCACCCCTTGGTACGGATCATCCTGATTATAATGTTTTTCATTGATGGCATGTATCTGGTGTTGGGCGGCTTGCATGCCGTTAATAAAAACGGCCGGGATGGAAAATTGGTTACAAGTGGCGTCTTCCTATTTGTTCGCCATCCCCTGTACAGCGCAATAATCTATTCCATCACCGGACTGCTTGCGATGTTATTTTATTCTTGGGGATTATTACTGTCCGCTATCCCCCTCTCCTTTTTCTGGAGCTGGCTGGTTATCAGGGAAGAGCGCTATTTAATCCAGTATTTTGGTGAGGAATATGATAATTACTGCCGTACCACCGGACAGTTTTTCCCCTCATTTAAAAATATTAAGAATAAATTTAAATAAGTTTGCCACATGAATTTGATAGTCGCCGCTAGTGTGACCAGGAACTCAGAAACCCATTATTAGCAAAACAATGATAATTCAGAACAATGGGCTTAGCATATTAGTTAACCGAACCAATAGCAACGGAATGTACAATGAATGATACCAGTGCCAGTTTAGGATTTGAGTTTATCAAGACAGATGGTGGAATTGACGAATACCGCCTGAAGTCAAATGGCCTGACAGTGTTATTAATGGAAGAAAATACCGCTCCCGTGGTAACGTTCATGATTACTTATCATGTCGGTTCGCGAAACGAAGCATCCGGATATACCGGCGCTACGCATATTTTAGAGCATATGATGTTCAAGGGGACGCAGAATTATAATCGCCAAAAAGGAACACGTATTGCTGAAGTACTGCAAAACCTGGGTGCCCAGATTAATGCCACCACCTGGATGGACCGTACGAATTATTATGAATTATTACCCAGCGAATTTCTCGAGGAAGGCATTAAAGTCGAAGCCGACCGCATGCGAAATGCCCACCTGTTGGACGAAGACCGACAGGCCGAAATGACGGTTGTGCGTAACGAGTTCGAGCGTGGAGAAAATGATCCTTTTACGGCGTTGGATAAACAAATCTGGGCCACCGCTTTTCAGGCTCATCCCTACCATCATCCCACCATCGGCTGGCAGGCTGATATCGAAAATGTATCTACAGCACGGCTGAAAGAATTTTATAATACCTATTATTGGCCTAATAATGCCACGGCTACTGTCATTGGTGATTTTGAGACCAAACAGGCCTTAAGGTTGCTCGAAAAGCATTTCGGTCAATATTCCCGGTCACCCCATGAAATACCAGAGATGTATACCATCGAACCACCCCAGGAAGGTTGCCGTCGCCTGGAGATAAAAAGGGCAGGACAAACCGGTATTATTGGCATCGCCCATAAGAGCGTCTCAGGGCGCCACGACGATGTTTTTGCCCTGCAGCTTTTATCCAATATCCTGGGTGGTGGCAAGGCCAGCCGACTGTACCGGAAACTGGTGGAATCCGGTCTGGCAACAAATTTGTTTATGTGGGATTTTCCTCTTCGCGATGCTGGCCTTTTTATCTCCTATGTGTTTTTAACGCCCGGCACAAGACACGAGACTGTCCAGGGGATAGTCCTTGATGAATATGCTGATATAAGATTAAATGGTGTCAGCGACGATGAAATGAAACGAGCACAGGCTCAACTGCGCTCAGCAGTTGCCTTCAGCCGCGATGGATCTTATGCAATTGCCGCCAGCCTGAATGAGACCATTGCGATTGGTGACTGGACATTGTATACCAACCAACTGACGAAATATGCAGAAATAACCACCGCAGATGTTCAACATGCGGCTGAAATTTACCTGGTTGATAACCAGAGCACAATTGGCTGGTTTATACCTGAAAAAAATGCTAAGTCGGCACCGGTCCAAACCGGCAATCCGCATAAACCACAAAGCTGGAGTCAGGATGAAGCCAGAGCCAAGCCGTTTTCCATAAATCACAGCAGTGATAATAGCGAAAGCCAGGGAATTAAGCTTGCTACCCGGGTCGAGCATGGCGAAATCCTAAAAGGACTGGATGTATTCTCTATTAATAATGGTGCCCGGGATATAATCACGATTACCGGGAGCCTGCTTGGTGGCGATGTTTACAGCCCGGTGAAAAATCCGCTTCTGTCAGCCATGGTTGCAGAAATGCTTGACCAGGGTACCCAGAAACGCAGTAAAGAGGAAATCAACGAATTATTGGAGTCTGTGGGTGCTCAAATCAGCTTTAGTGGGGGTAATTACCGAATCCGTTTTTTTGCCCGCTGCCTTAGGGAAGATTTATCAATGATCAGCGATCTTCTGGCAGAGCAATTACGTACTCCAGTATTTACTGAAACCACACTTAACACTGTCAAAAAACGAATCATTGGTGAGCTTGAGCAAAATAAAGAAGACACACGTCGACAGGCACAAATAGCTTTTCTGCGTGAAATGTACCCCGCCAGACACCCTAATTATCATTTGACGATTGAAGAGGAAATCACCTACGTTGAGCAAATCAATGCACCAGAACTCGAACATTTCCATGCCTTGGCCTATGGTCTAGGATCATTGAAACTGGTGGCTGCCGGCGCGGTAAACCATGCCGAGCTTGACGAAAACATTGGTGGTGCATTTACCGGTTGGCAAACGGTAAAGTTGGAAGCACCATCAGGTGGTCTGAGTGCACAAGAAAATCAAAGCCGGGAAATCCACCGAGCGATACCTGATAAAACAAGTGCTGATATGTTTATTGGACAGGCAATCGGCATTGACCGTACCCATGTTGATTTCTACCCACTTATGTTAGCTATGTTTATTTTAGGCGGCAATTTTTCGGCAAGGTTGATGAGCACAGTTCGCGACCAACTTGGTTTGACCTATGGAATCAGTTCTGGTCTGGGCGGGGTGGACAATGGTAATGATGGCTATTGGTTTTCCTGGGGTACCTTTGCTCCGAAGGCTCTTACTGCCGGAAAAAAAGCCATTATAGATCAATTAAAAAAGCTTGTTGAGACTGGCGTTAGTGCGCAGGAACTGAACAATAAAAAAACTACATTAACTGGTACATTCAAAGTTGGTCTGAGCACCACAGCAGGTCTTGCCAGCCAAATACTGAGAAATGCGGAGCGAGATCGCACAATTGAATACTTAGATCAATACCCGGAGATCATTCGCGGCATTAAACTGGAAGAAGTAAATGGAATGGTGAAAAAATATATCGAGCTGGAAAAATTAACCTATGCTAGCGCGGGCACACTTGAGGATTAAAGATTCCAAGCCTGCAGTTGTGCGATATAGATTTTATTATAGGCGGTTATACCTAAGTCAGGGATTATGATCGTAATGGATGTTATTCTGACGGCTGCGACAACAATGAACGGATTAATTGCACGGCACCCGCGCGAGGTTGTTAATTGGTCCCGGGATTTGGCTATATTCAAGGATCAAACGATGGGCTTTCCGGTCATTCTGGGATCAAATACGGCTGAAACACTGGCAGTTGAGTTAGAAGGAAGGCGGAATGTCATTGTTCACCGGCACGATGATCCGGTAGCGATTATTGGCAGTCTTAAAGCCCAGCGTTGTTTTATTATCGGCGGGAGCCGCACTTACGCCCGCTTTGCTCCTTTTCTGACGCATCTTTTCCTGACCATTCATCCTAGGATCTTTACCAGGGGTATCCCTTTATTTACAGACCTGAAAACCGAGTTGGAGCTGGAGCTGATAAATATATTCCCGGTCTCGGAATCGGCCGGAATTTTCCAATACCAGTACAGATTGATAAACAGTGATAATGATCACAACCACTGAACACCAGCCGGATTAATTTCCATCTTAAATTTGCGATAAAAGATCTACATTAGCTAAAAGCTCTGATATATAATGCCCCCGTTATCCCCCCGGGGGCTTTTTAGTTGGATCGGGAAAAGTGGATAAGAAGGTAATCATATAGTTTTAGTATGCTTATGTAGTGTGACCCAGACAATACCAATACTATTTTAATAGCATTAGATTTAGTAATGTGCTTAATATCAATGCTAAGATTTTTTGGAGGAATTTTGAAAACACATAAAATAATAATAATATCATTAATAACTGTCACGTTATTGACGCTGCTGGGTATACGTGAATATGCTTTTTTGAAAATGAATAACAATATGGATTACATTGCTGCTCAATTACAAGATAGGGAGCGTTACGACAAAGTTTGGTTTGATGCAATCTCGCGCCCAGTGGAGATAACGGCCTATAATCCAATGCGGAACCAGACCGATGACCGTCCCTGGGAAACAGCTAGCGGACGGCGCGCATCGCTGCAATCTCTGGCCGTATCGCGGGATTTATTAGCCACTAACGGCGGACCGTACAATTATGGCGATACCGTCTATGTTGTAGTCCCATTTATTGTTGATGATACAATGAATAAGCGTTATACGAACCGAGTAGATATATTTTTAGAACGACAGTGGGCGGCCCGTATTTGGGGGCAGAAAGTCGGCTGGGTTGCCAATTAGGGTCCAATCAGGATTAAAATCCTATATTTATTATGGGTAAGGTTGGCTGACCACTTCCGCCGGGATTGTGGTTGATCAAACCAATCTGAACGCCGGTTAAGTGGTCGCTGTAGTTTATCAAACCGATCTGACAGCCCTTGGTTTGTTTACTTTTATTAATAACTCCAGCCTGGGCGCCATATAATTTTCCACAGTTATTAAAAAGACCATACTGCAGGCCGAAGACCCGTTCTGACTGGTTATTTAATCCACCCTGCATACCCATTAAATCGTGACTTAATTCATTAATTAAACCAATATCGACCCCGTAAACCGAGTGATTTTTTCCAAATATCAGGTTAAACCGGAAACCATAGATTTTAACAGATTCCGGTAAAAGTTGCTGAGGATAGGCAAAGGCAAATTGGATTGGAGACCAACTTTCCCTGTCCACTGGTGATGGTTGGCGCTTGGGGGTAGTCGCAAACTCATCCTTAATCTGATTAATTCCTTCCTCAAGTTTTGCTACCACAGCTATCGGCTCTGAATCTGGGTGTGATGAGAATTGCTCTGCTGGTTGCTGATTTGATAAAGGTTCATCTCTGGATAGATCGACAGCGATTTCACTCATAATCGCCAGCAAACCGTCCACGGCTCCCTGATAATTACGGGTCACGGCCTTGATAATTTCCGATGTTTCCACATCAAACAGGCGCAGGTCGATAGCATAACTATCGCCGATTTTACCAACAGTTCCGCCAACCATTTGCTGAACACCGAGAATCAATCCAGCCTGGACCAGACACTCATTGGTCATACAGCCGGATTGTTGAAAACCCTGTTCTTCAAGGATGGTTTCCATTTGAGTACGTTCAACCACCTGGTAGCGGCCATCCTGGACTAGAGCTGACCGCAATCGCTCGGTTAGTATTTCAGATTCCTGTTGGGTAACACCTTTGCCCTCCAGGGTCAGAACGGCTATGGGCGTTGACAATGGAGTCGCGGTACGGGTGGTTTGCCCGGAAAGACATAAGATTGAAATTAGATAAACTAACAGAAGATTTTTCATTTTGCCTGAACTCAGTTTTCTTATTTAAATATGGAAGAGTAAGTCAATTACCAAGCCCGAATATTATAAATATTTGAACAGTGTGGAAGTGATTAATTTAACAAGGTGTCTGGATTGATTATGGCGATGGAAAAGGAAGGCCCCCAAGGATGGGGGCCTGAGGGGTAGAGAGAGAGAGAAGCTTTATTGAAATTTTACATAATTTCGAATGTAGTCTCTAGGAGTCATATTTCCTGAATCTACCTGGTCCAGCATTTTCAGATTGACGGTCGCATAAATCGGTTCACCATAATTAAGAACAATTTCAACAATACCAAATTCAATGTTTGTATTTTCAGCTTGAAGCTTGTTAATACCATTCCAGATTGCCTGGTCTAGTGTCTGGTTAAGTTCCTTTTCGATGGTGGCAATTGTAGCCATATCAAGCGTGTCAACAGATATTGGTTTTGAATTTTCAGCACCCAGCAGCGCCACCCCCATCAAGAATGTGACCATAATATGCTTCATTTGTTTAACCTGAAAATTTGTTTTTAAATTAAGTTTCATGACCATAAGACCAACCAGAGCAATAATTGGTTGTCAGATTAATTGAGAATTATTTAAATATTAAAATCTTGTGACGCTTATCACAAAGAATCGGTGGCGATATTAGAAATGGATTATTACTTCTGGCATTTAGGGCAAAGATACGTTCCTCTCTGGGCGACACGAATTTTAATTATTGAGGTCTGACATCGTGGGCAGGGGCGGTCTTTGCGGTCAAAAACCTGCAATTGATTTACAAATTCACCAGTTGAATTATCACCAAAGGCAAAATTAATGATTGTAGTGCCATTCTGTTCAATGCTGAGTAGCAGTATTTCCCGGATCGCAGAATGAAGCTTGCGAATTTTTGTTGCACCAATCCGGCCACTACTGGTTTGCGGGTGGATTTTTGCTGCCCACAATGCCTCGTCGACGTAAATATTTCCAAGGCCGGCTATGAATGCTTGATCCAGCAGCAGGGGTTTTATTTTTCTGTTTGATTTCTTCAACTGGGTGATTAGCCAAAGGGCAGTAAAATTACCCTCTAAAGGTTCAACTCCAAGTTTTTCTTCGAGGAAGTCCAAACTCTCAGAATAATAAAAACGACCGAATTTGCGATAATCCTTGAAATATAATTTTGTCCCATCGCTAAAAATGATTGTTGCCGTAATGTGACGAGATTTATCTTCGGGACCCAGACGCGCTAGCAGCCGACCGGTCATTCGCAAGTGGATTAAGAGGTATCCGCTACTTAGCTCCATTATAATGTATTTACCACGCCGGCGGACGCCAAGGATATTTTGGCTCACAATAAGCCGGTTAAAGTCAGGAGGTGAATGAGTCGCCAACACTTTCGGGTAATTAGCAGCGGTTTCAACCGCTTTGATTGTTTTACCAATAACCAACGGGCGAATTGATCGGACAACAGTTTCTACTTCGGGTAATTCTGGCATAATTGTCGTTTAGCAGATATAATTGGTAATCAACCAACATGGTAATAATGGGTGATAATTTACATACAGCCCGGCAAGAGTTAAATCGTGGTAATTGCGAAAAGAGACAAGGAGCACGTATAATATGATATAATTATCTAGCCGTTGCGAAATATCAATATGATTGGCCGGGTGATACCAGGGGCAGGTACGAATTATAATATTAAGTGTTTCAATGAGCAACCCGATTCTATTTGTAGGATGGCACGCCGGTTCACACTTGATCCATATGCTGGGTAATTTACCAGGGTAACTACTGGTATTTCTAACTTTGATTTGTCAGTTTGGTTTGTTTAACAATTGGGGCTTAGTGCTTTGATTATAAAGTAAATAAAAGTATTTTCGGTACAAATTGTCCGTGCTTACACTTGGTTAATCCATAATTACACAACACCCTTACGGCACAACGAATCGATCACTCCAGCCAAACATCTTACATGCTGCGACAACCACCCATCCGTACCCGTCAATCGTATCAATTTCAATACCAAGGTAAACAGCCAGAACAATCCGTGACTACGAATCAGGACCTATGCCTGTTGTAGTAGATTTAAATAACAACGTTATCATAATCAACAATTATGAAAGGAATTTCAAAATGAAGGGGATAAGCCTTAGCTTAATATTGTGCTTAATAATTTGTTCGTTATTTAACACGCCCATCAATTGTCAAACGCTTGAAAAAGAGAGTACGCAAGAACTTTCAAAAGATGCACGTAAAGGAGAACTGTTTACCTTTAACTACAATGAAGAAGCCGGGGAATTTTCACTGGTCTTCAAGCGCGAGAAAAAAAAGAAGTTGATCTATGAGATATATCAGTTTGACAATGATCTAAAGCTTGTGAAGAATGAAATATTGGATGAGGGATCGGCTAAAACCAGCTATGCTGACTTGTTGAACACAGCAGGCACCGGACCTGAACCCTGGAATAACCCAACTGTCGTTAGGGTGGATCCTGGACTGGGTCAAATCGTTCTTCGGCAGGGTACCCTCACTCGCGAGTGGGCAAAAAATGTTGAGGAAAAAGGCAACTATCGTTACACGACCTGGTATTGGAAATATAATTTCGAAGAGCTGCAAAAAGTTAAACCCAAGTTTGAAGGACTGATTGATGTCCCAGAGGGTGCACCAAAATTCGTTATCAAGATGGCTCAGAGCGCTGGCGAAAAAGTAGCTCTGATTGCCTATTCAACTGATGAACCAGGAGTGGAAATTACAACGGGGAGACAGAGCTTTGTCTATGGCAGCCTGTCGGCAAGAACAAAGGACTATGCCTCCGCTACCGGCGACATTCTGGTTGTAGGTCGCAGCGATCAAATGGACTTTGATACCAAAGTACCAAAACAGGTCTATCTGTTGATCCAGTTCTCAGCGGAAGACCTGTCAGAGATACACCGCGAATCTTTTACTTTCGAATACAGTATGGATCTGGCCTACAAGCAGGTTTTGGCAGATGGCTCCATGGCCTTGATTTTTGCTCCCAACGCTTATCCCGGAATGAAAAATAAACATCCAAATCCCACCACATGGGAGTACATCAGGGTTAACAAAGATGCCACAATTAAAGACCGGATACTGTTTGATAATACAGCCGGCTGGTGGTTGATTAAAAATGTAGTTCTTATGGACAATGATGATGTTTACATCTATGGTGCGGGATTGCAAAGCAAGAAGGAAAAACATTTCAGTGTTGCAAAACTCATGTCAAGGTTTGATAATGTTCAGGCCATGAAAATTTCTGGTGGTACAGTGGTATATATTAATAGCGCTACTTTAGATGCAATGGGCAAGAAACTTCAAAATCCAGGTAACCAGAAGAAAGCAAAACAATATCAGGGTAAAGATATGGAGCTTGAGCAGATATCCGTTGTTACTGGCTCAGGTGATCTGATTTTCTCCGGATTGGCAGTTGATAGGTCCGCGCGCTATAGTTTCCACTTTGGCCCCAATGGAGATTTTAAGGGTCAGTATTTTGTTGGTACTATAAAACAATCAAAAGAGCACTATAATGACCATTTTCTCTTTGAGAATCCGGAAGGTGGAACAGTGACTTATTTCATGGGCGAGAATACCGGGGAAGATAAGGGGCGTATACTGAAATTTCCGCGAATGGCTACTATCGATGTCGCCAATGCTACCATTTCCGATATCAACACATACGGATTTGGTAAGAAACAAGAGTATTATCTGGACGACATATATCCGTTTACTTTCATTGATAATGGCCAACGGGTGGTCTTCTTCAGCAGGAATGCCAAAGACAGTGAAATCTGGCTTGGGAAAATTAAATTCGGCAGCTAAGCGTTTTACAATTTGGTTTATTATATAACAGGCTCGATTTATATCGGGCCTGTTACCTTATAATTTGCTATCAGATTTCTGAGAAAGCCTCAGATTTCTACGATAAATTAATACTGAAGCATCTTATTGATAGCTGCTTACCTATAAATATTTATTTGCTGCAATTTAAGTAACTGCTATTTTTATAAAGGCTTGTGGGGCCAAATGCGAAAAAGGAATTATTGACATAAGCGCTTTCTGTGTCCTGTGGAATACTTCTTGAGTATTCTTAACAAAACTTAGCAATGGAGATAAAATGAAAAAATTTAGCTACACCATTTTGGTTGGTATCCTGCTTTTTGGTTGTGGTAGAGACAGCACTTCTTCAGACGATCACAATTATCTGGAATTACGACCGTTAACTGCCAAGGAACAGAGTTTGGTTAAGTCCAACCAGCAATTCGGCATAAACCTGATGCATGCGATCTCGACCATTGATTCCGCGGGTAATATTTTTATTTCGCCCTTGAGCGTTTCAATGGCCCTGGGAATGACAATGAACGGAGCCAACGGACAGACTTACACAGATATGCGATCCACTCTGGAGCTGGCGGATTTATCGGAGCAGGATATTAACCAGGCTTATAAATCTACCATGGATCTGTTAATGTCCATTGACCCAGATGTGATTACAAAAATTGCTAATTCGATTTGGATTCGGGAAGGTTTTCCAGTAGAAGACACCTTTATTGATACCAACGAATTCTATTTCGATGCTTGGATTACCGAACGTAATTTCGCTGATCCCGGGATCCTTGAGGAAATCAATGGTTGGGTGGCAGATAACACAAATGATAAAATAACCGAGATTCTTGATGTGATACCACCAGGCGTAGTTATGTACCTGATCAATGCCATATATTTCAAAGCGATCTGGGAATTTGAGTTTGATAAAAATATTACCACTCAGACCGATTTTTTCATTACTCCGGATAATATTGCATCAGTGGACATGATGGGACTAACAGCCGATCTGAATTATTATGCAGACGACCAGGTTCAGGTTGTCGATTTACCCTACGGCCGCGGTAATTATACTATGACCGTATTGTTGCCTGGTCTGGATGAAAACCTGAACGAATTCGTTGCAGATTTGAATGGGCAGCAATTGGAAAACTACGTTGGTCAGCTCCAACTTAAATCAGGGACGGTTTTTATGCCTAAACTGAAGACTAGCTACAAGTTGCTGATGAATGATGTATTGACTCAACTGGGAATGGGAATAGCCTTTACCGGGCTGGCGGATTTCAGCCGTATCAATTCGGTGCACGATCTATTTATTAGTCGGGTAATCCATGAAACCTTTGTGCAGGTTGATGAAGAAGGCACTGAAGCTGCCGCCGTAACAGTGGTGGAGACAATGGCCGCATCGGCTGGGCCTGGCGTGGAATTTACAATGAATATCAACCATCCCTATCTATTGCTGATACGCGAACTGGAAACAGGTACAATCTTGTTTATGGGAAAAATCCAGGAGCCGGTTTGGGAGGATTAGCCAAACACTGGGATCGACTGAGATTGAACAGTATTAACTCATAGGCGCGGTTAGGTTGGAATAATTTAACAATTCCCCACTGTATCTATATCCGGATAGAGTATTTGTCGGTAGGTGCCAACTATCGGAGTAATTTTTAATGCCGGTTGTTGGATTCATAGCGGGAAGAAATAATGTTAAATATTCCTTTTCCCTGGCGCTATTCGTAGTACCGCACACCACCCTTTATGTATATTTCGCTCTCCAGGAAATCTATTTTATGCATGAAATGTCAATTGCCATGAATGTGGTGGAAATCGTCACCAGCCAGGCGCTGCAGAATGAAGCGCAAAAAATTAATTCTATCAGCCTGGATATCGGCTGTCTGGCGGGAGTGATGATTGATTCGCTGGAATTCTGTTTTACCGCTGTCTGCAAAGGTACCATCGCCGAAGGGGCCGAACTACAGATTGATGAAATATCCGCACAGGGCCGATGCGGTGATTGTTCTGAAGAATTTAAAGTTGAATCCTATCTTACCGCCTGCCCCAGCTGTGGTGGCTTCAAAATTGATATCATCCAGGGGCAGGAATTGAAAATTAGAACCATCAATGTTGATTAGGACTGATTATGTGTGACACCTGTGGCTGCGGACAACCGGCAGAAGCGGTAACAATTCGCAAACCAGGCGAACAGCCGGGTCATTCTCACGACCATCACCATCACGACCATCCCCATGGCCACAGGCATGACCATTCGAATTCACATACCATCGCGGTGGAACAGGATGTGCTGTCACAGAATAATCTGCGGGCTGAACGTAATCGTGGTTATTTTGAGGCACTGGAAATCCTCGCCCTGAATCTGGTCAGTGCGCCCGGCTCCGGCAAGACCACTCTGCTGGAAAAAACGATCATAAAGCTGAAAGATTCTGTTGAAATAGCGGTTATCGAAGGCGACCAGCAAACGACCAATGATGCTGATCGGATTGATAAAAGCGGTGCCCCTGTTATTCAGGTCAATACCGGTGCCGGTTGCCACTTAGATGCGGATATGATCAGTCGAGCCGTCAAAGAACTGAATCCGACCAGAAATTCGCTGCTGCTAATTGAAAATGTTGGGAATTTGGTTTGTCCTGCCATGTTCGATCTGGGGGAGGCTCACAAAGTGGTAATCATAAGTGTTACCGAGGGTGAGGATAAGCCGGAGAAATACCCTCACATGTTTGCCGCTTCCGATCTCTGTATTATCAATAAAACCGACCTTTTGCCCTACGTCAATTTTAACATAGAGAAATGTAAGCATTCAGCTTTGCAGGTAAACCACCAACTGGAGTTTATTGAACTTTCGGCACACACCGGTGATGGTATGGATGTCTGGCTGGAGTGGATTAAAGAAAAATTAGAGCACCGGCAGAAATAATCATTGATGGCTGTACGCAGACAAATCCGCGTCAACGGAATTGTTCAGGGGGTGGGTTTTCGCCCCTTTATTTTCAACCTGGCCCACGAGTATGGGCTGACTGGTAATGTGTCCAATACTTCCACCGGTGTGGCTATCGAAGCCCAGGGACCCGTTAAAGCAATCGCTGATTTTTTGAAAGACATTCAACAGGATGCGCCTCCCCTTGCACTTATCACTGAAATTTCCACCAGCGACATCCCCCCTACCGCTGATAGCGATTTTGTAATTATAACCTCAGATAGCCAAGCTAAAGTAGCCACGATGATCTCCCCTGACATCGCTATATGCAATGATTGCTTGCGGGAAATTTCTGATCCGGCCAACCGCCGTTATCGCTATCCCTTCACCAACTGTACCAACTGCGGACCGCGCTACACAATCATCGAAGAATTGCCCTACGACCGGCCGTTTACGTCTATGCGCGATTTTGTGATGTGCCATGACTGCCAGGCTGAATATGATGACCCGACCGACCGCCGCTTCCACGCCCAGCCCAATGCGTGTCCAATCTGCGGTCCCCAATTAGCGCTGTACAGCATTGATGAAAATCCAATTGTAGCTGACGACCCGATAAAAGAAACAGCTCGATTGTTGAAAGCCGGTTCAATTCTGGCTCTTAAAGGGCTGGGTGGCTTTCACTTGGCGGTGGATGCTACTAATAGCACAGCGGTGACAGAGCTGCGCCGCCGTAAAAATCGCGAGGAAAAGCCCTTGGCGCTCATGGTAAAGGATTTAGAGGATGCCCGTAAATTATGCGAATTAACTGCGTCCGAGGAAGATTTGCTTTGCTCCCCGCATGCCCCTATAGTGCTGGCCCGCAAGCGGGATGATTTTTTATTAGCCGATGAGATTGCCCCGGGTAACGATCGCTTTGGTATAATGCTGCCTTACACTCCCGTGCACCACTTGTTGTTGGCAGATGATTTTACCGCCCTAGTGATGACCAGCGCCAACATCAGCGAAGAACCGATCTGTATCGCAAATGATGAAGCCTTCGAAAGATTACATAGCATCGCAGATTATATACTGCTCCATGATCGCAACATTTATCTGAGGAGTGATGATTCGGTCTTCATCAATCTAGTCGGCCAGAATCGGCCGATTCGTCGTAGCCGTGGTTACGCACCGGTACCAATTCTGGTCAAATCTGATGGACCGCCGGTCCTGGCAGTTGGTGGTGAATTAAAGAATACCGTTTGTCTACTGCAGAACAACCGCGCTTTTGTAAGTCAGCACATCGGTGATCTTGAAAATCTGGAAGCATATAATTTTTTTAAGTTGACCATAGAACATTTATTAAAGGTTTTTGACACGAAGCCAGAATTGATAGTCCATGATCTTCATCCACGTTACCTATCTACTCAGTGGGCGGAAGAACAGATTGGCATTCCTCTGTTGGGTGTGCAGCACCATCACGCACACTTGGCTTCGGTGATGGCAGAGCATGGCATCGAGGAGCAGGTGCTGGGAATTACCATGGATGGTACAGGCTATAGTAATGATGGCACAATCTGGGGCGGGGAGATTTTACTTGGTGATTATTCGAGTTTTAAACGATTGGCCACATTGGAACCAATGCCGCTTCCAGGCGGCGATGCGGCAATAAGGGCACCATGGCGAACCGCCGTAAGTTATCTACTTCAATCATTCAACGCACTCCCCGAACTGTCTTTTTTAAGCGATCACGACTATAAGCCAATTGTTACTATGGTTGAAAAAAATGTCAACTGCATTGCCACCAGCAGTTGCGGTCGCCTGTTTGATGCAGTGGCTGCAATGAGTGGTGGCAGACAATTTATCCACTATGAAGGGCAAGCGGCGATTGAATTGATGCAAGCGTCCGACATCGTCGGCGCCAAGCCGTTTAGCTATGAGTTTGGTAGGCAAGATAACGTGGAGTTAATGCTTGTTAAACCGCTAATCCGCGCTATTGCACAGGCAATTAGATCGGGGTGTGAATTTAGCGTGATCGGCAGTCGATTTCATCGCACATTATGCGACATGTTATCCACAATGGTTCAACAACTACGTCTTAAATGTAATATCAACACAGTTGTTGTTTGTGGCGGTGTATTTCAAAATCAAATCTTATTTGAAACTCTAATTGATGAATTAATAAGTGCAAAGTTCTCCGTTTACAGCAATGAGAAAGTACCTGCAAATGATGGCGGCATTGCCCTAGGCCAAGCTCTTATCGGACGCAAATATTTGGAGAGTTTATGAAAATAATTAGTAATGATAACAAGCAGTTTGATTAATCCACAAAATTATTAATATAATTCAATCTGTTGAGTTCAAAAGAGAAAACGATTTAAATTAATGTGATATTAAAAATAGGGAAATTGAATGTGCTTGGGAATTCCAGGGAAAGTAATTGAAGTTTATGAAGAAAACGGTTTGTTGATGGGACGTATTGATTTTGCTGGTACGATCAGTCAGACCTGTCTGGCATACGTTCCAGAAATTGAAATTGGTCAGTATACAATAGTTCATGCTGGTTTTGGTATTTCGATAATAAATGAAGAGGAAGCAAGGAAATCTTACGAAGCCTGGGAAGAACTAATGGAAGCTGCCGCACAAGATGGTGTAGATCTGTACGGTCAACCACTGATAGGAGAAAATAGAGGAACCAAGAAGTGACAAGCAGGTATGAAAAAAGCTCACTGTAAAAAGTCTGGAAAAGGACAATCGAATTTATGTACCAACAATTAACAATTTAGCATAGTAGCGCACTAACTTGAAGTATCTTGAAGAATTTCGTGACCCGATTTTAGCAAAAAAGATTCTGGCCGAATTGGGGAAGTCGACTACTAGACCATGGGTGATTATGGAAATTTGTGGAGGGCAGACCCACTCCATAATTAAAAATGGCATAGATCAAGTACTACCCAAGGAAATTGAACTAGTCCACGGCCCGGGCTGCCCGGTTTGTGTCACGCCGCTGGAGATAATAGATAAGGCAATTGCAATAGCCGGCAAGCAGGATATAATCTTTACTAGTTTTGGTGATATGCTGCGGGTACCGGGCAGCCGGAAAGATCTGTTTATAGCGCGCAGCGAAGGTGCTGATGTACGTACTGTTTATTCTCCGTTGGAAGCACTGAGAATTGCACGTGAAAATCATGATAAAGAGGTAGTGTTTTTTGCTGTTGGGTTTGAAACTACCGCTCCGGGTAATGCTATGGCTATTTATCAGGCACAACAGGAAGGAATTGGTAATTTCAGCGAACTTGCCAGCCATGTCCTGGTTCCTCCGGCAATCGAAGCGCTGCTTTCTTCCCCCGATAATCGCGTACAAGGCTATCTGGCAGCCGGACATGTATGCACGATTATGGGTTGGGAGGATTATATACCAATTGCAGCAAAATATAGGGTGCCGATTGTTGTCACCGGTTTTGAACCGATTGATATTCTGGAGGGGATTCTAATGACTGTAAAACAACTGGAAACCGGCCAGTTTCAGGTAGAGAATCAATATGTGCGCTCAGTGGAACAGGTTGGTAATATTCCAGCACAGGATATTATTGGTAAAGTATTTGAAACCACCGACAGGAAATGGCGCGGCATTGGGAATATACCTGCAAGTGGCTATAAAATTCGGGCCGAATACAGCGCTTATGATGCTGAAAATAAATTTCCTGTAGGCAGGATAAAAACCAAAGAATCCGATTTGTGTATTAGTGGGGATGTACTGCGCGGGTTGAAGAAGCCAGATCTGTGCCCGGCGTTTGGCACAGAGTGCCGCCCCGAGCATCCACTTGGGGCGCCGATGGTATCAAGTGAAGGAGCCTGTGCAGCGTATTATAAATATAAACGAATTGAAGATTGAACCGACATGCAATGAAGAACCAAGCTAATTTTCCTGTAGCCCTGTCCTGCCCTCTACCAATAATGGAACATGACACCATCCAATTGGCCCATGGGGCTGGGGGTAAATTATCAGCCCAGCTAATTGCAAAATTGTTTTTACCGCGGTTTGGTAATCAAACACTGGATAAGCTTGAGGACCAAGCCACCCTTTCAATCTCCGGCGATCAACTTGCTTTTACCACTGATTCATTTGTGGTTGAACCAATTTTTTTCCCCGGTGGAGATATTGGTGATCTGGCGATTAATGGAACAGTGAATGATATTTGTATGAGTGGCGCTAGGCCACTCTACTTAAGTGTTGCTTTTATTCTGGAAGAAGGTTTGGCAATGGAAGCATTGCATCGAGTATTAATATCAATGGAAAATGCTGCCCGGGCAGCCGATGTTGACATTGTGACCGGTGATACAAAAGTCGTGAATCGTGGTAAATGCGATCAATTATTTATTAACACAACCGGGATTGGTATAATACCGGAAGATGTTAGTATTTCCGCTACGAACCTTAAAACCGGTGACAAAATTATAATCTCCGGCACGGTGGCTGATCATGGTATGGCCGTCATGACAACGCGTGAGGGACTATCCTTCGAATCGCGGGTGAAAAGTGATACGGCTGCCCTTAATGGTATAGTAGATAGTATGTTGGAAGTGTCGCCAGAAATCCATGCCATGCGTGATCCGACTCGCGGTGGACTGGCCACCACCCTGAATGAATTTGCAATTGCATCACAGGTTGGGATCCGGTTGATAGAAAAGGCTGTTCCAGTGCGCCCGGAAGTCAGGGGGGCCTGTGAAATTCTAGGAATCGATCCGCTTTATGTAGCCAATGAGGGTAAGTTAGTTACAGCTGTGCCAGGTGCTGTAGCCGACGAAATGTTGAAGAAAATGAAATCACATCCACAGGGTAAGGATGCAGCGATTATAGGCGAGGTCACCACTGAGAATCCCGGACTTGTCGTTATGCGCACTGGTTTAGGAGCAAACCGCATAGTAGATATGCCGGTGGGTGATTTATTGCCGAGGATTTGTTAGCCGTACCGGCTTACCGATTAACAATTATTCGGGCATAATCCATTTCTACAACAGCCAGCCACTTCCGGTCGTATTCAGATCCGGTCCATGCATAATGTCTGTTAAGTTCCACTATTAACTGCTTAAGATATTCAGGAATGTGTTTTTGTTGCGAATAAGTTTCGGAATTAAAGCCTGGAGTATATAAAAGATAGCCAAAATCAGAGATGTATTGAGCATTTGTAGTAGTGTTGCGGACATATATTAGGACGCCTGTTATATCCCAGTAAACCGGAACCCAATCGGAAGTATTAAAATTTTCATCAATAGACCAGTCGAAATAATTATCTGAAGTAATGATATACTGAAAATTATAAGAATTATCGACCTTTGCGAATTCTGTTGAACTAGATTGCATCCGAGGGATGGCTTTAACAAATCTATCAGGGTATGCCGGTAACCGTCCATCAATAAACACTTTCGCTGTAGGATATAATTCCCACGTCAAATATCCACCCCAATAAAGACTATTAAATCCATTTCCAGCAATTGGATTGGCCTTGAGGAATCTGACTGATTTAACCGGTAACCGATAATGGTTTATACCGATACCGAAATCAGATGCCGGTGGTAAAAATGGCAAGCGCCCAACCAACAATAGTGGTGCAAGAATTATTAGCGATCCGATGGCCGCGTGAATGATTTGGGTAATAGTATTCTTTTTTCTAATTGAAATTAACCGGTGCGGAAAAAAGTGTCTGAGATCATTCAGTGAATAAGCGCATGATAATACAGCCAGGATTGAGAAATATGGAATTACACGATTGTGTTTTAAAGAGAAATACAAAAAAATGAGAGCGGCTAGATCAAATGGTTGAATTCGTAGCGTCTTATACAGCCGTATAAAAGTGACTGACAGAAAAGCAGCCGTCAGAACGAAGAATGGACCAGTGGTTGGGAGTAGAGCGTGGGCAGGTTGATACTCGACTAACGTCAGCAGATCGCCAACATTCAAATGGCTGGTGGCATGCCTCAGCCAGCGCAATCCCTGGGGATTTATTAAAGTGGCTATCCCTGCCGCGACTATAGACGGGAAGAGGATGCGAGCGGATGGATTACTGAAATATCGCCTAAAACTGAATCGGGTTCTAATCAGAGCTAGAAACAAATCTTCAATCAGAATAATTATAAGTAAGCCAAACCCGAAGATTAATCCGGAGTGAAAATTTGACCAAATTAGCGTTAATGCCGGGAGGATATAAAGGTATCTGATCCGGCCTTCTCTAAACCGCACTAAGATGAATGTAAGTACTGTAAACAGTAGAATTGAAACCAGGTGGGCACGAATTATAATCCTGAAGTGGATTGCCAGAATAAACAGCAGTAACAGTAGAATCAGCAGAATATCATTTTTTATTATTGGTTTTAGAAGTTTCAATGAAATAGCTACAATTACGATGAAAACGACTATTTTAATAATTATGAGGCCGGGAATACCAGCGGCTTGGTGTATGCAATATGCAGTGAACGAAAACAGCCACTGAGCGGAATTCCAGGGCTGCTTGGGAAAAGTATAGGAAAATCGGTTTTCATTCAGCAAGGAGTGATTAGTGGCAATCTCCTGCCCCTCAGCCAGCGACCACCAGATATCACCACTATGAATCTTGGTGAAAGCGATAATGAAAGTAAAACAAAGCAGAGCCAAGTATAAGAAATAGCGTGCAAGCCGTTCGGTTTGATCCGGTTTGATTTGGTAATCTAAACGCACGGATTAAATTAGGGAGATTTGCATTATTAATGAATGCGAAAGATTGATTTTCATCGTCGCTCAGCTAATTTGCTGCAAGCCGGATTAATTATGGAGTGCGTTTATCACGTTTGTAAATTTCGGTAACCCAACGAATTCTTTTAACTATTTTGATTAATAGAGATCAACTGCAGGTGAAATGACGATGGAGCCACAGGTTTTAATACTGACAGCTTTAAGTATAGGCTTTGTACACACCGTGATTGGTCCCGATCATTATCTTCCCTTTGTTCTAATCGGTCGCGCTCGCGGGTGGTCGCTGAAATTTACGGCTTCGATCACAATAATTTGCGGGATTGGTCACGTATTGGGTTCAGTAATTCTCGGGTTACTTGGAGTAGCTCTGGGGATAGCTGTTGGAGCCCTGGAGCGAGTAGCGGCTGTCCGGGGTGATTTGGCTAGTTGGCTATTGATCGGAGTGGGTGTGGCCTATGCGGCCTGGGGCTTACGAATCGGCCTTCGAGCAGGAGAACACACCCATGAACATGAACATGCGGATGAGCATCACCATCACAGTCACCATCATTTGGGCCATCACGCGCATTTACACGGTGACGTAAAGTCGATTACGCCTTGGGCTATGTTTATCGTTTTCGTTCTGGGACCCTGCGAGCCACTGATCCCAATTCTCATGTATCCGGCCGCCAAACAAAGTTGGGCTGACTTGGTTCTGGTAACCATCGCCTTTGGAGCAATCACAATTACGACAATGACTGCGGTTGTTGTTATTATGTCCAAAGGAATGATAAAGATAAAGCTGGGTTTTCTGGAGCGGTATGTCCACGCTCTATCAGGAATTATTATTGCTCTCTCGGGTCTTTCAATAAAAGCATTCGGATTATAATATATTGGTTGTCGCAAATGATAATTGAATTATTTCTTAGTTTCGGCGGCTGGCTGGTGTCGCTATATTTTATACTCGTGTATCGCCGGCGAATTCCCCATAAAATATGGTGGATACCACCACCCATCAGGATCAGTGGTCCAGTCTGCACGGATATTGTTGATTCCCGTTTCGGTCGCATTTTAAAACAACCCAACGCTTACTGGGGTCTCTGGTATTACGGCTTGTTATCTATTATTCTGGCGGGTGCCTGGTTTTTCAGTTTTCCGTTGAATAACATTGTAATTGTCATTACCGGTATTACGCTAATATTCAGTTTATATCTATTATATGGCCTGTACGAGTTGAAGGTTGTCTGTCGTCCCTGCCTTACCATCCACACAATTAACATTTCCCTTTTTATATTCATGTTCATGCGTTTTATTTAATCTTCAAAATTGACTAACGGAGACATCAATGGATATGCAATTAACGGCATTACGTAAAGATATCGACCAAATCGATAATGAACTTGTTGAATTACTTTTAAAGCGCTTGACAATTTCATATCAATTGGGTGCGCTAAAGCAGGAGTTATCACTGCCGGTTGAGGATCCGGTGCGCGAACAGGCAATACTTAATCGGCTGGCCAAAAAGTCAGATAAAGTAGAGGAGCGTCAGGCTTTGGAAAGCATTTACAGCAGTATTTTCCGAGTTTCTAAAAAGCTACAGAGGAAGTAAATCAAAAAAATGTTTACCAAAACAGTCTATTAGACCTATAATACCGGCGATGAAAACCATGATTACAAAAAGTTACAAGCATTATTACCGGTATTTTACCCGGCGAGGGTTGATATTGCGGCCGTAATAATACGACCAACCTGACATTATCAACCTCGCATAACAGCGGGGTTTTTTTTTGCCCGGAATAGTGATTGGATAGCATTAATTAAAAAGAGGACATAAAAGTAGGATTGACAAAAATGTTAAAAATTGGAATTCAAGGGGGACGGGGTAGTTTCTCAGAAGAGGCCGCTAAGGTTTTTATAGCAAACCACGGGTTAGAATCAACTACTATGGAATACCTGATCACTTCGGAAAATGTGGTTGGGGCGGTTGAGTCCAGCCAGGTTGATTATGGAATCTTCGCCATGGAAAACGCCCAGGGCGGTGTGGTTATTGAAAGCGTGGAAGCCTTAGCTCATCACCGTTGTGAAATCGCTGAAATGTTTTACGTTGCCATTTCTCAGAGCTTGCTTGCCCGGCGAGGAGTATTTTTAGGCGATATTACCGAGATTCATTCTCACCAGCAGGCTCTGCGCCAATGCCGTGATTATTTGGCGGAACATTTTTGGACCCGCCCCCTGATTGAACAGGATGACACAGCCGAAGCGGCTCGGCGGTTGAAGGAGGGCAAAATTCCTAAAACAGCCGGCGTGATCGCACCCCGGTTTTGCGCTGAACTATATGGATTGGTAGTAATCGCTGAAGGCATTCATGATTTGAAAAACAACCTCACGCTGTTCCTGGGCATTAAAAAATTGGGAGAAAAGCAATGAAAGGGAGTGTTGGGATAATTGGGTTTGGTCGCTTCGGGCGGGTGCTGGCGAATATTTTATCGGATGATTTTCTAATACGAGCCATGGATCCAAATCCGCAGAATGATGTTTTTGGCGTTGAATTAGTCGACTGGAAGACCATTCTAAAGGAGAAAACAATCTTTGTTGCTGTACCGATTCATTCGTTCAAAGATGTAATTCGTCGATTATCAAACGACCTGACTCAGGAGATGACGATAATTGATGTCTGTTCGGTGAAAGTATATCCGGTGACCGTTATGAAAGAACATTTATCAGATCGGGTTGGGATAATTGCGACCCACCCCCTGTTTGGTCCCGATTCGATCAACAGTCCTGGTGATCTGAAAATCATGATGCACAATACACGTGATATTTATGATCAGTACCCACAGTGGAAAGGGTATTTTCAATCCAAGGCGCTGCAGGTGGTTGAAATGTCACCGGAACAGCATGACCGGATTGCGGCTAAAACCCAGGGTATCACTCATTTTATTGGACGGGTGTTGCGGGATGCCGGTATCAATTCATCAGAAATAGATACGCTTGGATTTCATGATCTGGTTCAGGTGATTGACCAGACCTGTAATGATAGCTGGGAGTTATTTATGGATCTGCAAAACTACAATCCCTATACCCTGTCCGTGATTCAAGAGTTGGAAGCTTCTATTAATGTTATCCGTGGTAAAATTTTAAGGGGTTCTTGATATGCTGGTAATAATGTCAACCGATTCCAATGATAACCAGATTCAGCGTGTAAAAGATCGTATTGGCGAAATGGGATATTCACCGCATGCTATGAAATGGCATGGCCACTATGCAATCGGTGTAACCGGGAACAAGGGTAAAGAGGATCGTATTTACCTAGAGGGTTTGCCCGGCGTTCTAAAGGTAGTTACCTTGTCAAAGCCCTATAAATTGGCCAGTCGCGAAACTCAACCGGAGAATTCAGTTTATCGAATTGGGACAGCCACATTCGGTGATGGCAATGTGACGATGATAGCCGGACCCTGTGCGGTGGAGAGCGAGGAACAAACACTGCGCATTGCCGAACAGGTAGCTCGGCGTGGTGCCCAAATGCTGAGGGGTGGAGCTTATAAGCCACGTACGTCGCCCTATGCCTTTCAGGGATTGGGCGAACCGGGATTGGAAATATTGGCCAAAGCAAGCGAGAAAAATGGATTACCGGTTGTGTCGGAGGTAGTAGACCCCGGCACAGCCGGACTGGTTGGACAGTATACCGATATGCTCCAGGTCGGTACCCGCAATATGCAGAATTTTGTCCTTTTGCAGGAAGTCGGGCGTACCGGTAAACCAGTTCTACTGAAACGCGGCATGAGTGCCACCCTGGAAGAAACGCTTATGTCTGCCGAATATTTGATGTCCAATGGTGCCCGGGAAGTAGTAATATGTGAAAGGGGCGTGCGTACCTTTGCCAGCCACGCCCGCAATACTCTTGATATCAGCATTATTCCGGCCCTGAAAAAGATCAGCCACCTGCCGATTATTGTTGATCCCAGCCATTCCAGCGGTCAGCGCGACAGTGTGATCCCACATTCGCTGGCCGGTATCGGTGCCGGTGCCGATGGCTTGATCGTGGATGTGCACGACCGGCCGCAAGAGGCTTTGTGTGATGGTCCTCAGGCGCTATCGCCGGAGCAGTTCTCAGAATTGATGGAAGTCGCCGGCAAAGTCTGTGCGGCGCTCGGTAAGACAATTGGCATGGAAAAAAGCTAATATATGCTGATTCGTGGATCATTAACATTTACCGGCGATAAATCAATCTCCCACCGCGCCTTAATGTTAGCTGCCCTAACAAATGGCGAGTGCATAGTGTACAATCTCGCACAGGGACAGGATGTGGAAACGACCAGACAGTGTTTGGCGGTCTGTGGGATTGACTCAACCAGAGAAGGAAATTCAATCCGGATAATTGGGGGGACGTTGATTAATCCAGCGAACGATTTAGATTGTGGTAACTCCGGAACCACAGCCCGTCTGCTGCTGGGTCTGCTGGCCGGACAAGGGATTACGGCCCGTTTCACTGGTGATGACTCTTTATCCAAGCGGCCAATGGGCCGGGTAATCACGCCGTTAACACAGATGGGTGCGAAAATAGAAAGCGAACGGGGGCATCTCCCGCTCGCCCTCCATTCCCGGAAATTGGCTGGGATCTCCTATCGACCGCCAGTGGCCAGCGCTCAGGTAAAATCAGCGATTCTATTAGCTGGATTAGGGGCAATTGGTACAACCACCGTTAGTGAAAATTTGCCCACCAGGGATCATACTGAAAAAATGTTGATGGCAATTGGGGCGGAGATTGAGATTGGTGAAGCACATACTGCACTGCAAAGATTGGATGGTGAACTGCAGACATTTGAAATGTCAGTTCCGGGCGATCCATCGACGGCAGCTTTTTTTGCTGTCGCTGCTGCTGGTCTGCCAGACTCGGAATTAATATTAAAACAGGTATCCCTGAATCCTCGGCGCCTGGGATTATATTCCATGTTGGAGCGCATGGGAGCAATCGTAGTCTACCTGCAAACCGACCAAATCTTAGGTGAACCGGGTGGTGACATAAAAATTCAATCACGCCCATTACAGGGAGTAACCATAACCGCCCAAGATATTCCTGGTATGATTGACGAACTACCGGTACTGGCCGTTTTGGCCACCCAGGCTGAAGGGGTAACTGAAATCAGCGGTGCCGGTGAATTAAGGGTGAAGGAGTCTGATCGAATTAGTGCTCTTTATCAGAATTTGAAAAGATTAGGTGCTCAAGTAGAAGAGCATGCAGATGGATTAACAATTGCTGGTCCATCGCGGCTGAAAGGAGGTTCGGTACGATCTTTTGGCGATCACAGGATCGCCATGGCTATGAAAATTGCCGGACTTTTCACCACCGATCCAATATCAATTGATGGTTCTGCCTGCATTATAATTTCAGCTCCGGAATTTGATGATATGCTAAACCAGGTACTAAAAAGATAAAGCATGCAGCAATTCGCGGTCATCGGAAATCCGGTTTCACACAGCCTTAGTCCAGATCTGCATAATTGGGTTTTTCAACGATTGGGCATTAAGGCCGAATACCAGAAACAGCGCGTAACCAAAGATGGGCTTAAAGATTTTACGTTACGACTACGCCAGGGGGAATTCAAGGGGGCCAACGTGACATTACCGCTCAAAGAATTGATGGTAACGGAACTGGATTGGGTGGCGGCCAAAGCGGAAAAATTGGGGGCAGTTAATTGTGTCTTATGGCAAGACGGAAAATTAAAAGGCTATAACACTGACATAATCGGGTTTCGAAATTCTTTGAGTAAGGCTAATGTCGATCTGGCTAAGCGGACCTGTATTCTGCTGGGTGCTGGTGGTGTGGCCCGGAGTGTACTGGCAGCAGTACTCAGTGCTGACCCGGCCCGAATAATAATCATTAATCGGACACCGGTGCGTGCTGATAATTTGGTGCGCTGGGCTACTGGCATCAATAACAAAATCGAAATCAATGTAGCGAATTTAACTTTGGCTGAGACGGAGTTTACGTCTGCAGCAATGATCATCAATTGTACCCCTGTTGGTATGCATCCTCGGATTGATGCTTCGCCCCTACCTGAACAATATTTGCAGCCGGACCAAACTCTGATCGATACCATTTACATTCCTCCACTCACGCATTTTTTAGAGCTGGGAAGATCCCGAGGGGCCCAGGTTGTTGGTGGATTGGATATGTTTATTGAGCAGGCCCTGGCTTCGTTGGATATTTGGTTTGAGCGTAAAATTTCTAATGCAGTCCCACGGTCTGAACTCAAAAATTATTTAACCGGAATAACTAATCAATGATGATGAATAAACTGAATTTTTTAACAGCCGGGGAATCTCACGGTAAAGGTCTGGTTGGTATCCTGGAAGGATTACCAGCAGGACTGGAAATCGATGGGGATTATATCAACCAGCAACTGGCACGGCGCCAGCATGGTCATGGTCGTGGGAAACGCATGGAAATTGAACATGATCAGGCTGAGATTTACAGCGGAGTGCGCCTAGGCAAAACCCTCGGATCACCGATTGCTCTGATCGTGAAAAACCGGGACTGGGAAAACTGGTCTCGCAAGATGGCGGTGGATGGGGCGGATGCAAATGTGAAAAAAGTAACTTTATCTCGCCCCGGTCATGCCGATCTGGCCGGTGTCCAGAAATTTGATTTTGACGATATCCGTAATGTATTGGAGCGTTCATCAGCCCGTGAGACCGCCATGCGGGTTGCACTTGGCTCACTGGCGCGCAAACTGCTATCGGTTGTGGGAATCGCCGTTGGAAGTCGCGTTGTCCAGATACATCGGGTAAAGGACAATACCACCCTTGACACCCATGAATTGAATATTGATGAATTAATTACACAGGCCGATACTTCACCTTTGCGCTGTGTTGATAAAACAGCAGAAAAGGCGATGGTGGCGGCCATCGACCAGGCCAAAGCGGAAGGTGATTCAGTGGGCGGTGTGTTTGAAATCCTGGCAACCGGAATGCCGTATGGATTGGGCAGTTACACGCATTGGGACCGAAAACTTACAACCCGTCTCTCTGCTGCGGTGATGTCTATTAACGCTATAAAAGGAGTTGAGGTTGGTAGTGGATTTACCTCCACAGATTCAACGGGTAGTCAGACCCACGATGAAATAATGTGGGATGGAACCACCTACCAAAGAGCGACCAATAATGCCGGTGGAGTGGAAGGCGGGATGACCAATGCTCAACCACTGGTGCTGCGAGCTGCGATGAAACCAATCCCGACACTGATGAAACCATTGCGCTCGGTGGATATAAAAACTAAAGAGGCCTTACTGGCACATAAAGAACGAACGGATGTCTGCGCGGTGCCTGCCGCATCGATTGTTGCTGAAAGTATGGTTTGCCTGGTCTTGGCTGACGCTTTGCTGGAGAAATTCGGCGGCGATACCGTTGACCAGTTAAAAAGCCACATGAAAATGAGCGCCCGGTATTAGTCCGCAGAAACCATGAACGACTTTACCGACATAAATATTTTCCTGATCGGCATGATGGGTAGTGGTAAAACCACCGTGGGCCGTCTATTGGCGAAAAAACTTTCGTTGTCGTTTGTTGATCTGGATCTGGAGATTGAAAAAAGTGAAGGACTCACAATTGCTGACATTTTTTATGAGCAGGGAGCCGGACAGTTCAGGCAATTAGAGAGAACTATTTTGAAAAAGACTATTCAGACCACAGGTCAGGTAATTGCAACCGGTGGCGGTATAGTTCTAAACTACACCAACCAGAAGAGCATCATATCAAATGGAATTGCAGTACTACTGCGCTGTCAGATGAAAACGCTGTCAAGGCGGTTGAAAGACATCCGCAACCGCCCATTGTTGAGCAGCAATGATACGACCCAGCGGACGCTGAATAAGATATGGCGGGATCGTCAGGAATTCTATTATTCAACAGCACGGATCACTTTTGATAACGATTTCGTGAATCCATCCACGGCTGTTACCCAAATTATTAGACAAATAAAAGGAATCAATGGAAACTATAAAGGTTAACCTGACCAAGCGCAGTTATCCGATTTGGATTGATCAGCAACTGCTGGACCAATTGCCGAATTTACTGGCCGACAATTGGCAGAACAGGCGAGTTGTTTTAATAACCCAGGCCCTACTGGCAGAGAAATACGGCCAGCAATTGACGGCAGTTTTGAAAAGGAGGGGTTTGAAAACTGAACTATTATTGCTGCCGGCTGGAGAAAAAGCTAAAACGCTAAAGCAAGTTGAAAATATTTACCGCCAGCTGGTAGACCTGAAATGTGATAAAGAAACTTTGTTAATTGCCCTGGGGGGTGGCACGGTGGGGGATGTGACTGGTTTTGCGGCCGCAACCTTTCTGCGTGGATTAGCCTATCTGCAAATACCGACAACACTGCTGGCTATGGTAGACTCAGCCATTGGCGGTAAAACAGGGATTAATTTGTCTCAGGGTAAAAACCTGGTCGGAGCAATCCACCAACCAATCGCTGTGGCCATCGATCCGGGTTGTCTTGAATCTTTGCCACAGCGAGAGCTGATCTCCGGTATGGCAGAAATTTTGAAATACGGGGCAATCAAGGACCGGGAATTCTGGTCATATCTATCTGCGAACCTGGCTGCTATTCTCAACCAGCACCAGGAACTATTGCTATCGGCAATCAGAAAATCCTGTGCTATTAAAGCAGGTATTGTGGCGGAGGATGAACATGAACGGGACCTGCGCAGAATTCTGAATTTCGGACATACTATCGGGCACGCTCTTGAGAATTTATCCGGCTACGGCCACCTGACGCACGGTGAAGCAGTCGCCCTGGGGATGCTGTGTGCCGGGCAGATATCCCACCAACGGGGCCTGCTGGACGAATCCGATTGGCAATCGCTGGAGACAACCCTGCGGCGTCTGCCCCTGCCGGAATTGCAATTATCTAACCCCACAGATCTTCTAGCAGTGATCAATCGAGATAAAAAAGTACGCTCGGGCCGCCTGCATTTTGTTTTATTGAAAGGTCTGGGTACGGCCGTTATCGTGGACGATGTGACTGATGCTGAAATTATACAATCCCTGGAGGTTTTATGAATATTCTGGTGATCAACGGACCCAATTTAAATTTGCTGGGAATACGGGAGCCGGAAACTTATGGGACAGAAACCCTGGCTGAAATCATGGACTGGCTGGCGGATCAACCGGAGGCCGAGAACCACAGCCTGACATTTTATCAATCAAACCACGAAGGTGCTATTATCGACCGGATCCACCAGGCGCTGGGTACGGCTGACGGAATTTTGATCAACCCCGGAGCCTACACCCACTATTCCCATGCTATCCGGGATGCCCTGGCGGCGGTTGGACTACCTGCGGTTGAAGTGCACTTGACAGCAATTGATCAGCGCGAGCCTTTTCGCCGGACTTCCGTGATCAAGGATGTCTGTATTTCACAGGTTTCGGGAATGGGTAAAGAAAGCTATCGAATTGGGCTGAATCTTTTAGCAAAAGCATTAGAAAAACGGAAAATTATATAGCCCTAACTTGTTTGCTCCTGCGTCATCACCACCGCCAGCGAATATCGAATACAGGCAGCAAATGTTTTTGAACACCAAATGGATATTCTGCAGTAATGAATTTATAGCCGATACTAATCTGTCGCTTGTTTTTGGAGCGACAGATTAGAGCCGTATGTTCCAGGGCAGTATAATTACCAGAATTGTTTAGCAGGAAATAATCAAAATCTAAGAAAAAGACAGTTTTCCTGTTTAGGGTAAGCTGGTAGTCACCACCGATTTTAATATAATTACCACTGTATAAAGGAGATAGTCGATTGTAAATCAAAGGTAGATCAATTGATGTCCGGGAATCGATTTCATCGCCCTTAACAGCGATCGTAATTCCAGCCTTAAAAGTAAGCTTATAGCTTGTATTAACCATACTGGCCAAGAGATCATTGCTGGCCAGCAGTATTCCCGGAATATCGAATTCGGGTGAAATGAAACCCCAGATTCCTTCCTTGGTAACCATCCGCAACAGCAGAGTCGGATAGCACAGCCCGTGGCGCGAAGCGATTTTCCATTGTTTTACGCTACCCCAGGTTTTCGTTAACGTTCCGTTTGGCATGACGAAGAAAATGATCGGGTGCAGTGAAATCTGTAAATCGCTCGAGAGACTGCGCACCAGGGGTTGGAACAGCCCGATTTCCCACTGTCCCGGGCTTATTATTTCAGCGGACCCGTACAGCCAATCAACGCTGGTGCTGTCTTGTGCTGAATTGAAGGAGCTTAAAAGAATAATACAGACCATTAAGGCTTTAATGCTAGTCAGCTTCATTAAGGCACCTCCCAACGAGCAATCACAGCAACATGATCAGAAGCTTCTGATGCTTCCTGCAAAGTCAGGGAAGAGCCTGATACCCAGGCAGTGTTAGTCCATAGATAATCGAGTTTTCTATCCCAATTTCCAATCCAGTCGGGTGTATGGGTGAAAAAAGCAGATTCATTTTGTGCATAATCGGTGAGCGAAACGGCCGGCACATAAGTATTATACAGATCCTGCAGCCAGGTTAGCTCATGCTCAAAATATCTTCCATCGCTATGATCGTCATCGTTCTGGTGAAAAGTTTCATCAGCGCATTGATCCTCAATACAATAATCGTCTTTGGTAGCTACCGGAGGAAGTTCATTCAAATCACCGCCCGCAACAAAATATCCGTTATTGGCAGCTATGTCGTCTAATATTTCCTTAAAGCGATCAATCTGTTTCTTTTTTGTATCATCGGTTGAAAAGGCTGATGTGTGTATTCCTACTGCAAATAGATTTTCGATGGCGGGTAATTCAACACGGGCTTTCAGAGCGTTCCGCCGCAGGTAAAAATAATTTGTCAAAGCATCCTGATCTCCGCGCAAGGGTAACTGAAAACGCTTCGCATCCGACAGGGGCCATTTGGATAATATTGCATTGCCGCTATTAACGCGACCCAACCCATCGCTGGGTACAACCTGTGCCTGCCACATCGAGGCGTAGACACCGTAATTCAAACCGGTATGATCCAGCAACCATTGAACTTGGTTAATGTATTGGGTTCGCTTTGATTCAAGATCGACTTCCTGCAGAAATATGAGGTCCGGGTCGATTTGATTTATGCGGATAGATAACAATTCCAAACCGTTTAACACCTCATCTTCCGATAGTATGACCCGTTTACCACAAGAATCCCCAAACCAGGGAATACGGGCGGCGCCAAAACGAATATTCCAGGTCATCACCGTAAGAGTATCGGGCGGAGAGATTGTGGTGATTTCACGAGCACGATAACTCTTGGCGGATTCGATGTCATCAAAGGTAGTGACAAGCGGCTCACAGCCAATCTGCAAAATCGATATTAATAATAGCATCGAAATAATGCGCGCCATACTAGACCTCCACTAATACAATATTATATTGAGTACTTAGCAAACAGGATCATTCAAATCAATTTAAAGATATTCTCCCGCACATTCAATTTACACAAAGTCAAAATCAACCAACCGGGGAAAAGAGCTTATTAATACGACCAGCATTTGTACTGCTGCAATAATAAAAAACCCCCGCCAAAACGAGGGTTTTTCATTAGTCTGAAACTAAGCTTAACCCCAGAACTTCAGGTATGTCTTAAAACCGAACTCCAGTACATTGGGAGCCCAATTTGATGAACCGGCCAACGGCAGGTGATATTTACCGTAGATTTCATAGGGCATCGGCAGTGTTTTGCTGGAGAAATCTTTAAACGAAACACCAAATGTGATTTTCTGTCCGTATGATTCAGTGTCTGATAAAAGATCGCCTTCTCCATGCACCGCTTTCCAGTCAGCCCATTCTTCGGCATCCAATTTACCATTGCCATTATCATCTACTTCCAGTGTTTCAGTCGTACCGAGGCTGGTAGTATACTGAACGTCCGCCGCTGGTGCATTGGGCACAAAATATTCATTCCGGCCTTTATCGAATCCGAGATAAGTAAAGTCGAGACTGAATTTACGTGGCACAATTTCCATACTCGAGGCAACCTCCCAAGCAATTACGTCGCCAGGATCAACTTCGTAAGTCTTGCCAAGTCGCGCGATTGTAGTGGCTACATCTAGGTCAACGTTTTTAAGTAGATCGAGCGTGGTATTGCTTTCACCCTTCATCTGGTAATTGTAGAAAATTTCACCAGTAATTTCCCAGGGTTTTCCAGCAACCTTTGAGTAGTAATCGGCCCCGAGGTGAACCTCAAAGTCCATTTGTCCGTCACCGGTTTCCACTTCGGCAAATTGTTTAGTTGGATCATCGGGATCATATTCACTGAAGGTCTTTCCTGTTGGTAGCCGCAATCCGGACTTAACGGCAAGAGCATAGCGCTTATCGGGATCTGTCAAACCCTGTCCGGCAAAGCGGTATTTAAAACCAACTTCGATGTCCCCAAAGCCTTTCCCGGTCATTGTTGGATAATAGAAATTCGCTAACTCGTAGATGTCCGCATAACCATCGGTGTCATCTGGATTTTGGTCGGCGTAGAAGGGAAACAATGAAGCCGGGATACCGTTCCCGAATGGGTCATTGATATCTGATTTACGCGCTTCCGCAGCCCAGGCTACACTGCCATAAAGTTCCTGCATGGCCGCCAAATCGAGGGGATTGCCATCAGTCGGGAAACTTGCAATAGCTGCACCCAGACTCTGCAATGTTGGTGCATAGCGGGTATACATTGCATCGATGTCAGCATCGTAATCGGGATTGTCTATCCATTCCCAATCATGGGTGATTGTTGCATTTTTATAGGGGATTATTGTTCCAAAAGCCAACTTATCGGTAAGACCGTACTCCAATGCGAATACGAACGATCCGGTAGCGTCCAGGGTAGCTGTATTTTTAATGTTTCCCCAGGGTGTATCAGTTGGCATAACTGGGTTTGTTCCTGATTGAAATGGAGTTATTCCGGAACCATAATCCGTATTCCACTGGGCAATATTCTGGTTAGCGGTTTTAGTCGCGTCTGCATATGACCAGGACGTGAATGTGCCGATTGGTAATGGACCAGCCATTCCGGGGTGAAACATGGAGTAAGCACCTACCAGGTCGGAGTAGGACAGATCTTCCCAGATATATGGGCCGATCTCGCCGTTGGAACGGTAGTATTGGTCGGTGTTAACCACCAGCGGAACCGCCCGAACCCGGAATACATTGACGGGAAGAACTTTGGCATCATCCGCGAAAACACCGGAATTGATAATTATTAACAGGAGCAGCAGGCTCCAACAGATATTTTTTTTCATAATTCTACTCGCAATTTAAAAGGGCGATTATACTTTTCAGTTAATCGCCCAAGTAGTTTAATGATTTTATTAATTGATGTTACTGTTAATCAGCAGATTCGAACCCGAGTGTTGTTGAGGACATAGCATTGATTTGAATATCGGGCAGGAACATATCCGGTATTCCATCCGGAGGATCAGACGCGTCCACCGGCAGCACCACGGTATCAACTTCGACCTCTGAGTAGGAAACAGTAAATGTAGCCGGAACGGCAGTAGCGTCATAAACCAGGTCACCGTCCATCCCGAAATAATCACCGGTAAGTGTAAAATGAGTCAGGTCTGCATTAGTACTCCAGGACCCTGCGTCTGGCAATGGCACTACATTCGGGTTGAAACCCAGTGTATCATTACCAAGCGGCAGGTAACCGGTCAAAGTAAAAGATAAAACATCGTCCTCATCAGTCAGTACTACTGTTGCACTAACTCCCATTGCCTGAAAAGCAACCCACGGTACTGTACCGCCACCCAGCGTGTCGCCAGCCACAATGCCAATGGCGGCAATATCAGTTGCAGCGGTGTATAACGCTGTTTGGCTCATGTCATTCATCGTCCAGGTGCCCGCCAATTCGTTGGCAACATATTCGTCATCATCATCATCCTCACAACCGATAAAAAAGACAACGCTGATACCTAATAGCAACAGCGCTATCAGTTTAAATGTGTTTTTCATTATTCCTCCGTGTTAAGTCTGAAATTTAAGTAATGTTATTGAATAGTAAATTTCCAATTGGATTAAAATAGCTCCGAATCAGGCAGGAATGCAAAAAAAATATTGCCCTGTCTTTAGAGGGTATAATTAACTGAAAAACCAATTTTTCGTTCCGGCCCCATATTTCGCTCCAGGTCTACATAATAATACTGAAACATATTTTCGACCCGTACCTGCAGCTCCAATTTTCCACTGCGATAACCCAACCCGCAATTCCAGATCTGGATCGGTACCCGCTTATCACGACCGGTGGTTGGATCTTCCTGGAACAGCTCAACCCGCTCGATCCGGCTGGCGTAGCGATACTCAACAGTCATGAAAACCCTGTATAAAGTGGCGGTGACCTGGCCACCCAGGCTGTGGCGGTAGCGATAGGAGAGAGTGTCAGTGATAGTTCCCCGGCTGTCCAATTCAATTGGATCCAGCCAGGTGTAGGTTAGCTCCGCGGCTAAAATATTGTTAAGTAAACCACCGGCCAGACTGAATTCGGCGCCTGTTATCCGTGCATCCACGATGTTCTCAAAATGAATTGTATCGGCTCTGAAGATTACCGGTTCGATCATCTGTTCGTAGGTTGTGGAGAACAGGTTGACATCAAGTTTGACCAGCGATACAATGCCCCGGCCGGGCCAGATCAAAGTACCGCCGATTTCTGATGATAGGCTGGTTTCAGCCACCAGGTCGGGATTGGGCCGGACTTTAAAGACACTGAGCTGGGATTCGGTAAATAATTCGGCGATCGTCGGCACTCGAAAACCGTGTCCCACCGACCCGCGCAGGGCCAGACCGGGATTGGGATTATAGTTCAGGGCTATCTGGGGTGACAGGGTGCGGTCAATCAATGTGCCGTCGACCCAGTATGATTCATAACGCCCGCCCAGAGAAAGGTTGAGTTTTGAAAACAGGCGCTGTTGTCCCAGAACATAGATCGCTCCGGAATAACTGGAATGCTGTCCGAAAATTTTTGCATCAATCTGTGCCCGCTGAATAACAATACCGGTTGTTGTACTGAAGTGCTTATTCCAGTTGGTCGCCACCTGATATTCGCCATAGTATTTTCGCTCATTTGAGAAGTCATTATTGGTCAGACCGTCATTCTGCCAGTGAACATCGTAGAATGCCATGCGAAGTTTCATGACAGCGTCCGGTGAATAGATAAAATTGAACAAGCCACTGAGATTCAGCTTGGTACCGTCGAAGCGATCATCCCCATATCCGATTGGTGCTTCAAACGGTTCGGCGGCACTCTTCCAGATCGAACTGATCCCGGTTTGATCCGCCAGTAAATTGGCGTACAGGGCGGCACTGTAGCGGGTGCCAAAATTCAATTTAATCTTACCGGTCAGATTTACAGCCTCCTCCCAGTCCAGGCGGTAATAGCCTTCGGAGCGGCGTTGCTGCAGGCGGACCCAGAAACCATGTTGTCCGAAAGGCCGGGCGTGGGTGATCTCGGCACTGTAAAAAGGGCTAGGGCTTGAGCGCCAGCGCCATTGATCATATTTTGATTGACTGTACTGGCCGGCCTTGATTCGCAGCCGTGTTTCCGGTGCGGCCGGTGAATTACGAGTGATAATATTGATTACACCACCCATTGCGCTTGAACCGTAGAGAGCCGAGCCACTCGATTTAACGATCTCGACGCGGGCGATTTCTGAGGTCGGTACCACCGCCCAGGTGATATTACCGCCGGCGCTGCCGATTAGTGGTATCCCATCCAGGAGCAGCAGGGAACGATTCCCGGCCCCCAGCGAATAGCTGTTGGCGCCGCGGATGTTGATCTGGTCCCGGACAATACTGATCCCGGCCTGGTAGGGCAGAATCTCTTCCAGGCTGCGCGCCGCCCGGGCGTTGATCTGCCGGGGACCCAGCACCGTCACCGCCACCGGTGTTTCCATGATATCCTGTACCTTGCGGGTAGCGGTTACCACCACTTGGGGCGAGGACAATACATCCGGCTGCATTTTTATCTCAACTTCCACCGGAAGGCCGATGTCAGAAATTGTCACCAGTTGGACTTGCCGGCGATAACCCATCATGGTTATTACCAGGTTGTAATTACCCGGTTCAAGTTGTGGAATGTGGAAGGAACCATCATTGGCGCTGGCGGTGCCGATATAGGTATTTTCGATTAAAATATTGGCACCAACCAGGGGCTGGCCAGTCGTTCCATCGCTGATTGTCCCAGAAATTTCAGCCGTATTCTGGGCCAGCGTCAATTGTACGCCGCACAACAAGCTAAACAATAATCTGAGAACCGGCCGGACCATGCTGCCTATAAGTCTATTTTCCAGTTTGCTGGCAGTGTTGTAATTTCTTCTTCCCGGATCAATACCACCTCGATGGCGGCAAGCAGCTCCAGTTCTGTTGATCCCGGTAATTTTACATAGGACAGGGGATCGCCAAGAATCGTATCAAGGTCGGTAATTAAATTTTCTGGCGGGATGAGCAATCCAACCGGAACCAGTAGATATGCACCCGGAGGTAGTTGCAGAAAAAAATAGTTCAGCGAATCACAGCCGGTACCCGTTTCGCAGGGCAGGATCGGGTCGCCATACGTGATATAGTGCTCGGCCAGATTATCAAGATCGAGTCGATCCAGTACAATCAGAGCCACCGCAGTAACCTCGCCGGAGGAAAAAGTTGAATCTGACACCTCCAAATAGCCTTCCACCCCCGATACCGGCTCAAGACCGGTGGGCAACTCACAACCAGTCAGCATTAATACCAGGCTGGTGAGACAGCCGATCAGCAGGCTATAGATCTGTTTGTTTTTGGCGTTTACCTGTTTTGGCATGGCGTTGAACGGAAATATAAACCCCCCTGCCCGTGTAATTAAAGTAAAACTTGGATCGCGCCGACAGGTTGCGGGTTGGAGCCGGTAACCGAATTAAATGTATGGCTGTCAGCTTGTATATTCTCAAAAAAAACTGTATTTTATGTCGGCCCAAATTCTGTTTGGGTTGTTCATTGCTACATGTTATCTGTAATCTGGCTGTTTATCTATACTCAACCGCCCCCGGCTATCCGTGGGGCGGTTGTATTTACCCACCGTGGCAGGTATTGATTCAAAGCAATTGCTGGGCTCAGCTTTGTAACAGGCCTGCCCGAGAACGCTATATATAATAATAAGGAGAAGGGGAGTCTTGTTCCTGCTTCCCTTTAGCTTATCAGCACCGTAAATTTCTATTATGGTACGAAAAGTCTGCCAGTTATTCAGCGAAGGAAGCAGTGCGCTACCACTGAAAATGCATGCTGCTCAAACCATAGTTTGTTGTCGGAATGGAGGTCGCAGGTGACGCCATTACTGGCCGGTGTGGTAGCAGTTGTAATTCTGCTGACCGCATATTTGTATTTATGGCGGCCGCGGGACAGCAGCGTTTTTTACCCGGAAAAGCCACTTTTCATGGGACACCGGGGTGTGTTGACTAGGGAGCCGGAAAACACCATACCTGCTTATCAGGCCGTGGTTTCGGCCGGGTTACAGGGGACGGAGCTGGATGTGATCGAGACCCGTGATGGACGGCTGATCTGTTCCCATAATTTTGATCTGGAACGCATGACCGATGGTCGGGGCTATATCTATGATCGTGATTTTTCGGAAATAGAAAAAGTTAACGCTGCCTATCGTTATCCAGCTGTGCCTGCAGCCAGGATACCACTATTGACCGATGTACTGAAATCCTTCCCGGCGGGATTCCGGGTAAATATTGAGGTTAAATCGCGTTCGCTGACAGATATAACCACTACCCTGAAAGTAGCCCGCCTGATAAAAAAACTGAACCTTCAGGACCGGGTAATTATCTCCAACTTTAATCCGATTGCCCTCATGGTTATCAAATTGGTGGATGGTACTATTCTGACTGGTTTACTGGTGGAACCGGATACCTGGCCCCTGCTGCGTTTCCTGAATCTGGCTCACCCGGACTGTCTGCATCCCGAGGCGGGACTGGTCAGCGATGACCTGCTGCGTTTTGCCCGGCAGAAAGGTATGGCAGTGAATGTTTGGACCATCAATAGCCGGCCGGCGATCGACTGGCTGGTAAAAAAAGGAGTGGATGGTATAATTACTGATCGGCCGGAATATTGCCAGCTGATTTCCAAGCCCGAAGCTGTAGCCGAATAAAAGCACCCAGCCCGCCTAAAAAACAGATCCAGAACAGGTACCAGGGGTAATTTTCGGGAATGGTCTGCTGGATTACCGATCGGCCGGGAATCAGGAAGGAAATAATTATACCCAATCCCATCAAAAATTCAAACAGCCAGAATTTCAACGACAGCCCGAGGTTTTGATGATGACTGTCCGCCTGCAACAGACCGACACCACCATAGATCAGGCCGATCGAAACCACCAGCGGTGCCCAGACCGGACCCACCCAGGGATAAGGCAGCAGAAACAGAATATCCCAGGTGAACAAGCTTTCCGGCCAGCCTAAAATCAGTTTCAGGAAGATATAATAAGTGATATCCCAGACCGCAAAACTGATACTGAAGGCCGCCAGTTTCACCAACCGGGTGCCGTTGATCAGGCGTACAACGGCTATAATCAGGAGTATCGTGGCGACTTCACGCAGAACTTCTACCAGGGCGATCGTATTTGTTGCTGCGACTATCGGAAAGGCAAAGCCCCCGGGATAATATAATTCCCGCAGATAAACCACCACGGCTGCTTCGATATAGCCGAATGCGGTCCCGAAAAGAATCAACCAGATTATCCGCATTTTCATTGAGGAGCACCGGAGTGGCTGGTAGCTACCCCGCTTAATCCAGGGAATGGCGTACTACATAATCGCCGTTGGCGATAAATTCGCTAATATTTCTGGCAGCCAGATAACTGAATGAACTGCGCAGGCCGGACTCGATCTGGTCTAGAATATTCTGGGCGCCGCCCTTATAGGCAACAATCGTCTCGTCACCTTCCACATAATAAGGATTTTTACCTCGTTTCTGCTGGACGGCAAACGAGGCTGAACCACGATAGGCCTTATACAGCTTACCTTCATATTTGAGGATATTCCCCTCGGCTTCCTTGGTTCCGGCCAGCAGCCTTCCGACCATGACGAGATCGGCACCCAAGGCCAGGGCTTTGGCAATGTCGCCCACCTCCCGGATACCACCGTCAGCGATCAGGAGCGCCGGCAACTGCAATTCATCCTTGGCGGCCCGGCATTCCTGAATCGATGATACGATCCCCTGACCGACACCGGCCATGATCGAGGTCGTGCACATTGATCCGGTTCCGATCCCGACCCGGATCGCCTGAACACCAAGACCGGCCAGGTAATGAAATCCTTCCCCGGAATCTACGTTGCCACAGATGATGAAAGTCTCACCCAGGTCCTGAAGATATTTTATTGTCGGTTCAACGGCCGTGTTGAAGCCATTGGCCACATCGACGATGAAGAATCTGGCCCCCAGGTCATAGAATTCTTTGATCAGGTTGTTTTCGTCCAGGCCGATGGCAATCACCGCATCATGGCCGTCGGCGATCAATTCCCGGTAGCCGTCCAGACGCTCATCATCGGACTGGAAGCGGTGGATCATTCCCAGCATCGAATTTTGTGCCAGCAGGCGGCACATGGTAACGCTGCAGATCGTATCCATCGGGGCCGGGAGGAGCGGCAGGCGCAGACTGGTTGACGTACCGTTAACAGGCA
The DNA here is from genome assembly GCA_964439935.1 of uncultured bacterium. Taxonomy (GTDB): domain Bacteria; phylum Fidelibacterota; class Marinisomatia; order Marinisomatales; family TCS56; genus JABMQW01. Next base: position 57,835 of record CAYTPW010000002.1, read on the forward strand.
GTTGAAAGCCGAGATCGATATCCCGGCGGCTGCGGATGGTGGATAATTTGCGTGGTACCAAAGATATATCCTGATAGGTATAGCTTGCTTTCATTTTACTCATGCTGAAATTTCGTTTGGTGGTATGTTTTCAAAGGGGCGCACCCGGTTGTTAATCAGGTGCGTCGCTGGATTATTGGACACGGAAATATAAGAAAAAATTACGCTGTTTTAACCACTGTTTATCCCAGGTATAGTGTTAAAACAAGACGAATCAAGTAATTGTACAACCGACGGCTTGGTATTAAATTTACCTCATGGATTTGGTACATATCGTTGATGACGAAAAGGAGATTCGCCACACTCTGAAACGAATGTTTGAACTCAACGGGTACGATGTAGCAGCCTTTGAGTCCGGCGAAGCAGCCCTCTCGGTAATCATGCGGGACCATCCCGATGTTGTCATTCTGGATCTGCATTTGCCGGGAATAGATGGCCTGAAGGTCCTAAGCCAGATCAAGCAGCTCGATCCCGAGATCGAGGTTATTATGGTTACCGGATTTGCGGATGTCGTTTCAGCCGTAAAAGCCATCAAACTTGGTGCGCGGGATTATATTAAGAAGCCGGTTGTTTTTGAGGAACTGAACCTAATTGTAAGTAATGCGCTTGAGGTTAAGAAGAAGAACGAGCAACTTAATTATCTGCAGGCCGAAAAAAGACTCAAGATCAGTGATATGGTCGGGACCAGCAGCGCCATGCAACCGGTCTATAATTTTATTGATCAGGTTGCTATTTCACCCAAGACCACCGTTCTTATAACCGGTGAGACCGGCACCGGCAAGGGTCTGGTGGCCCGATCGATTCATTATAAAAGTCCCCGGCGAAAAAAGCCATTTATAGAAGTTAATTGCTCCGCCATCCAGCCCAGTCTTTTGGAATCGGAATTATTTGGCTACGAAGCCGGCGCTTTTACGGGCGCTAATAATCGCAAAAAAGGCTTACTTGAACTGGCCCACGAAGGTACTTTTTTTCTGGATGAAATTGGCGATATGAGTTTGGAACTGCAGTCCAAGGTATTAAAAGTGCTTGAAGAGCAGTCGTTTCGGCGGGTGGGGGGTACTAAAGAGATTAAAATTGATATCAGGATTATCAGCGCCTCTTCAAAAGATCTGTTTGAAAAGGTTGAGGATGGCAGCTTCCGCCGAGACCTGATCTACCGTTTGAATGTGGCCACCTGCCATTTACCGCCCCTCTGTGAGCGTGGGGATGATATTATCTTACTGGCGGAGCATTATCTGCAGGTTTTTAATAATGAATTCGGAAAAAATATTACCAGCATCAAGCCTTCGGCACTCCAGACTCTGCGTGACAACGTGTGGGTGGGCAATGTACGCGAACTCAGAAATATTATTGAACGTGCGGTCCTGTTCGAAAGAAGTAATGAATTGACATTGGATGGTGTCGGACGGCTTTCAACATCACCACAGGAAACTCAGCAATCCGAAGCCGGCACGGATATATCAAAAATCGACATTCCGGATGAGGGTATCTCATTAGTGGACGTGGAACGAAAGCTGATTATTCAAGCCCTGGATAAGACCAAGGGGAACCAGACCCGGGCAGCTCAATTACTTGGATTGACGCGCGAAACATTAAAGTACCGACTAAAAAAGCATAATATTGGCCAATAGATCAACTTATTGCGTATGGGGCGCTCAATATAGCAGCCGTAAAAATTTGGGGATCCTATGAAAAAGCAAGAACAACCTTCCCTGAGTCAGGCTCAGCGAATTGAGGATATCCTGCAAAAGCTTGGTCGGTATTCCAGCAGTGCCAACAATCGCCGTATCATGCACGATACCAATAATCTGATTACTTCCCTGGTGCTGCAGCATTCCATGTGTGTTGATGCCCTGCGGGCGGGCGATAAACCCAAAACGGTTATGCGCCTGGAACGGATGGATGATCTGATCGTCAACCTGGAGACGTTTGCCAGGACGCTACCCAAACGGATTAGAATAACACCGGAACCGGACCAGCATCGCGTCAGCGATATAATTTCCGGTGCCCGGGAATTCATCGATACCAGTCCCAGCCTGGGCGAATGCCCGTTTGAGCTGGATCTGGAATCCGATGACAATACCTATTTTGTAGATCAGTGCTTTATTCAGGTTCTGCTGATCGCCCTGACCCGCCGGGCTGTTTTAACTTTACGGAATCCGCGGGTAATTATTAACGGTGAGCGAAACGCCGAAGTCCAAACCTTTGCGCTGAGTGCCGAAGCTCGCGGAGAAGGTAGCATCATTCCCGAAGCTGAGGACCAGCCGGAGGCGGACTATGTCTACGATGATATCTCACTCCATTCCCTTCAGCGGATCGCCTCGGATCTGCACCCGTCTCTTAAATTACAATGCGCTCTGCCGCCAGCCCTGTCCTTTTCCTGCCAGCTCGGAACCGAGCAAAATGAACCAGCTGGTTGATATCAACCGGCCGATATAACCCAGCCAGTTGAAATGAACCACAACCAGAATTGAAATTTCCAATATTTACAATTAATTCTGATTTTTAATTATTTGGCTGCCAAAACATTTTAATTTGGGTGTTAGCAACAGAATATTGTATAAAAAACAATAAAATAGGTTAAAAATAACAACAATACGGCAATAACAATTATCAGTTTGAAGGTCAAAAGCACGGTAATTATGGTTCATATAAACCATTGATAAAGGTCCAACTGCGCATTTTGGTATTCGCTGGCACAGCCTTTGCGGTAAGGCAATCACGATCTAATGGGAGTAATAAAATGAATAAGAAAACAGTAATGATCTCCGCCGCGTTAACAATGATGCTGATTTTGGTAGTCGGTTTCACCGGCTGTGAAAATAGTACCATCCTTGGTAACACGACCGCTGATCCGGCCCTTGGAATTCCTGCCGAACAGATCACCTGGGTTTCCTGGAAACCAGGGGTGCTGGAAGCGATGGAAGCCGGCTCACTCGCAAGAGGTTCGGCCAGTAAATATGCCAAACCAGATAAAGATACAAATATAGGCGGACCACAAACTTTCAATAACCAGGTGACAGTCTTTACCGGTGCGGTTACAGAAAGAACCTATATTGAAGTTGAAGTGGTTTGTGTTGATGGCAATGATCAGTGTGGCTCCGGTATTGACTTTTTACCGAATATGCAATTTTTAAATGACGTTAAAGTCACCCTGTCCTGGGAATTCCTGGACGTGGATACTCTTACCGTAGATGATTTTGAAGCCTATTACAGTGAAGATGACGGCGCAACCTGGTTCGAGATTGATGATCTTGAAATCGACTATGACGCGATGACAATATCGGTCTATGAAGACCATTTCACGCGCTATGCCTGGGGCTTAAGCGGTAGATCCAGCAATTAATATGCGCCCCCCCCCCCCCCCCATATTTTTAACCGTCCGTCAATAAAATGCACCAAATTAAACACGGAAAACAGGGAAAGTGCATCTAATGGCTGACAATTCCCTGCAGATATTCCTCAACCAGGTGTTCACGATCACCTCGGAACGTTGCGGCCCGAAGTTTGCCTCCAAGATCAATCTTCTGCGCCGGGAGCGGGAGCGGATTCTGGAAGGCAGCTGGAAAAAGGTCGCCCCTGAGGATCTGGATGAACAGGGGAAAGCAACCATTTTCCGGGAAATTGATTTTGATACGATAGTTTTCCATTCCATCCATTTTATTGAGCAAACGGAATATCCCACCTATTTGTATGACGTCTGCGAAATGGCGATTGGATTCGGCCAGTTTGAGAAGGCCCGGCGACTGTTATCGCTGGTCCAGAACGAATACAATAAGTATGCGGATGAAAAGCTATTTCCCAAGCTTCATCAGCGGTTTGGTGATATCGCCTTTTACCAATCGGATTATAAGACAGCGCTGGAAGAATATGAAAAGGCTCTGCAGCTATTCTCCGATCTAAAGAATATAAAAGGTAAGACAGCGATCAAGAATTCGATGGCAATCGTCAAAACCGAAACCGGGGATATTAACCAGGCTGAAACGTTATTTAGAGCAGCCCTGGATCTGGCTAAGGAGTACGGTTTCAACGAACTTCAGTTAAAAATCAACATGAATTTGGGTAACGTTCTTCACATACAGGGTGCTTACGATAAAGCCCTGTCAAGTTTTAATGAAGCCCTGGCTTTGGTCGGCGATGATGACCTGGTGGCCAAAGCCAGGATCACCCATAATGTTGGCATCGTTTACAAGTCTCAGCACCAGAATGACCTGGCTCTGGCTGAGCTTGAAAAAAGTATTGAGCTATCTGTTAAAGCCAATAATCGTTACCAGAAAGGTCTTTCCTACCTGGAAAAAGCGGAAGTCCTGTATCGTAATGGTGACCTGTTATCCAGTACTGCCCTGGCTACTTCAGCCTTTCAGATTTTTTCTGATTTAAGGGACCGTCTGAGTATAGCCGATGTATATAAGATCTTCGGTTTGATTTCCCGAAAACGGAAGGAAAATGAAGTTGCCATTTCCTATCTGGAGCACAGTAAAAGAATTAACAAGGATTATCACAACCCATTGAATTTAGGCGAAACTCTGTTCGAACTGGCACATTTGTATGTCGAAGATGAAGAGCTTGATAAAGCTCTGAAAAATTATCGGTCGGCCCTGAAAAAATTCGAAACTATTAACGCCACGCAAAAGATTCAGGAAGTGCGCCAGGCGATAAATGGACTTATGGATTAGACGCGGAAAAGATTTGATCAAGTCTATTCCCACTGGCATATAACACAGATAAGTTTTTAAGTATGATTTGGTTTTTAAGTGATACAATTAATTTGTTAACTATTGACTACCACTAATGCCACCCAGCCCGTGAACAAAACACTCGATTATTTGAACGGACATCTCTCTGGGGCTGCAGCTACGATTGTCCGCAATAAACAAGGTTTGCCCATAGACGGGTAAATATTAACCGGGACAGCAATATTTTGTTGTATCATCTGGGGTTAGTGATTAGTTTTGACGATTGTTACCCCTTAAAGAACAGTATACGTAAAATGACTGTCGAATGAAGCAGAACAGCCAGCTCAATCTAAACTCGGTATTGAATTATCTTACCGATATGATCATACTGTGTTCGGCGGAGTTTGAAATAATAGAGTGCAATACGGCTGCGAACATAATTCTAAAAGGGGGCGAGAGCATCGTTGGCGAAAAATGCCATGCATTGCTGCACCATAAAAAGGAACCCTGTTTCGATTGTCCTTTGGAAGCCACGATCAGAAGCGGACGGCTGAAGCATTTGAATTATTTCAATGATAGTATTGATGAATATTTTGAGGAGCGAACCCATCCGATCATGGATGGAAAATCGCTTGACGGTTTTATCCTGATGTGTCGCAATGTAACCGAAATTCGCGAAATTGAAGATAAGTTCGCCCAGGCCAAAAAAATGGCTGCCATTGGCCAGATCAGTTCTGGCGTAGCCCATGATTTTAACAATGTCATTACCGGAATTCTCGGACGCATCAGGATGATGCGAAAAACCTTCAGCGGCGCGGCCTTTGACGAGCATTTCGATTTACTGGAAAAGAATGCCCAGGCCGGTGCCGAGACCGTCCGGCGGATGCAGGAATTCACCCGCGCCAGCAAGCAAACATCCTATGTTGAGATTAGCCTGACTGACCTGATCGATGAAGTAATTGCTTTAACGCGTCCCAAATGGCACGAGGCTACCAAAAGCGAAGGTCGTCTGGTAAAGGTCATTAGCGATATTGAAGACAACATCTATATTAAGGGCAATACATCGGAGCTGCACAATGCCTTTACCAATTTGATTTTCAACGCCGTGGACGCGATGCCTGACGGCGGCTTTATTTCCTTTAAGTGCCAGCAGCAAGATAACCAGGTGTTGTTGCGCGTGCAGGATACCGGAACCGGCATGACCGATGAAATCATCCAGAAGATCTTTGATCCGTTTTTCACCACCAAAGGTAGCGAAGGAAACGGCCTGGGGATGAGTGAAGTATATGGTGTCATAAAGCGCCATTCCGGAACGATCGAGGTGCAGAGCGAAGTTGGTGAAGGTACGACGTTCATCCTGACCTTCCCGGTGCATGTGCCCGAGAAAGCACCAGAGGATGAAGTCCTGCCGGAAGTTGGTACTTTACGGGTACTGGCCATTGACGACCAGGAATTCATCCTGGAAACATTACAGGATGTATTAAATGAGATCGGCCATGAGACCAGCTGTTTTGTTTCTCCGCGAGCAGCAATCAGGGACTTTAAAAGTAATCAGTATGATGCAATTATTGTCGATCTTGAAATGCCGGAAATGAACGGACAGGCGTTTGCTGAAGAGATCAAAACACTTGATCCGGCGATGCCGATCATCCTGCTGTCAGGCTGGTTTATCGATTTGAAAGAAGAAAAAAGCCTGGCCAAAGTAATTGATTTCACCCTCGCTAAACCATTTACGGTAAAAGACATTCAAAAGGTGCTTGCCAAGGCGATCGGTTTGAAGAAAACCGAGGCAGTTCAGGACTGAATTGACCACCAGCCAGGCTCAATTAGCCCGTATCGTTAACCGGGTAAAAACAGCGCCAGCTCCTTCCTCCGGACTCGTCAGTCAATTCAGGCTCCTCTTGACCACAACGTTCCTGATAAGCTGAACAACGGTCCTTGAAACTACAGCCGACCGGTTTTTCCAGCAAACTGGGGACCCGGCCCGGTATCGACTTAAGCCCTTGATTGTCCGCCAGGGATTGCTCACATTCAAGTAGCGCCCGGGTATAATGATGATTGGGCTTTGCCAGGACAGCAGTTGTGGCACCCTGTTCCAGGATTTGCCCGCAATACATAACAATCAGCTGCCTGGTCCAGGTTTTAATCAGGTTCAGGTCATGTGAAACAATGATCAGCGCCAGGCCGAGTTCCTGATTGAGTTCATTCAACGTGTTCATCAGCTGCTGTGTCGTGATCGGATCCAGGGCGGCTGTGGGTTCGTCGATGATCAATACCCGGGGACGACCGGCCAGGGCACAGGCCAGGGTCACGCGCTGGAGCATTCCACCGGACAATTCATGAGGATAGGCACGGGCGATCCGCTCAGCCTCTTCCAGCCCGGCCAGTTGCAGTAGTTCAACAACACGTCCGGAGCGGGAAGGCCGATCCTGGCGTTCATCTTCCGGGAGTGCATCCCAAACCTGGTGTCCACAGCGCAGCACCGGATTCATCGAACCGGCCGGTTCCTGGAATTGAATTCCGATCGTTTTCCCGCGCAGTTTTTCCAGATCCCGATTCTCCATTGAGACGATATCATATACCTGATCATTGTGTTCCTGAAGAATTATAGCGCCGCCCAGACGGATATTATCCCGTTTTAAACCGACCAGGGCTTTGCATAACAGACTTTTTCCGGCCCCTGATTCGCCCACAATACCCATAATATCACCAGGGTGCACAACAAACGAAATGTCCTCGATTAACCTGGTGGTACGATCGCCCCCCAGGCTGTCGATCATCAGCTGCCGCACCTCAATCAAAGGCCGTTCAGAAGTATTATTGAGGCTGTCCACCGGCTGGCTCGTTAAGATCGGTTTCTAAGTCCTGGCCCGAGGCCAGCAATTCACTGGTGTACTCATGTTGTGGCTCGCTGAAGAGTTGCTCATTGCTGTTTAGCTCAACAAATTTTCCATCCTTCATCACGGCGATGCGGTCGGCCAGGACCCGCATTATTCGCAAATCATGGGCAATGATCAAATAGGTCATTCCCAGACGTTTCTTCAATTCGGCTAACAATTCAATTAGCTGAACCTGAACCGAGCTATCCTGGGCTGAAAAAGGTTCATCCAGCAGCAATAGATCCGGCTTGCGCGCCAAGGCCCGGGCAATACATACCCGTTGTTTCTGGCCACCGCTGAGTTGATGGGGATAGCGGTTTAAATGTTCAGTGTTGAGACCGGCCAGTTGCAATTGCTGCAGCACCTGTTCCTGGCAGATCGATCTATTCCGCCGTATCCGGGCAGGGAGGGCATCGGCAATGGCGGATCCAATTCTTTTATAGGGATTCAGGCTGCTATCCGGATCCTGAAAGACCGGCTGAATGTGATTACGGATACGCTCAGGGGCCTGGCGGGTAGGGCTGGATACCGTTTCGCCTCGCAGAAGTATCTTACCGGCTGTCGGCTTAACGAAGCCCAGGATGGTCATCAAGATCGATGTTTTCCCACTGCCCGACTGCCCCACTATTCCAACGATTTCGCCCTTCCGGACCGTCAGATTGACACCCTTTACAGCTTCGACGACCTGGGGTCTCAATAAGTTGAATTCGTTCCGTCGCCGGTAACTTACGAACAGATTATCCAGTTCAAGTAGCGTCTTTGTTCGATTTTGCCTGGTGACCATGATTAATTTTGATCGGACCGGGGATTCAGGAGACTGCGCAGACTGTCACCTAGAAGATTAATGCCAATTACGGTGATTACGATGGCCAGGCCGGCAAAAGTGGAAATCCACCAGGCATTGATCGGATCGATCCGTCCCTGATTGATAATGGTTCCCCAACTGGCATCGGGTGGTTGCACGCCCAGTCCCAGGAAACTTAAACTAGCTTCAACGATTATTGTTGTACCAATTAAAAGCGTGGCGTAAACGGTGATTGCATCGGCGGCACCGGGTAAAATATATTCCAGCAGCAGCTTGCGCTTACCAACCCCCAGGGCCACCGCCGATTTAACATAAAGCATTTCACGAATGACAATCACCTCACCGCGGACGATGCGGGCGATTTCCATCCAGGATAACGCGCCCAGGATCAGTATAATTATTTTGACTGAAGGGGTGCTGAGACCGATTGCCAGCAGAATCACAAACAGACGCGGGAATCCCAGCAGCACATCTACGATGCGCATCAGGATACTATCGATCCACCCTCCCGAGTAACCGGAGATCAGCCCGACGGCTGTACCGATCAAAACAGCCAATAATGTAGCACAGAGTCCAATCCCCAGCGAGACCCGTGCACCGTAAATTATCCTGGTTAGAAGATCGCGGCCATACAGGTCAGTTCCCATTGGATGGCTGAAAGAGGGCGCTTGAGCAGCGTTATCCAGGTCCTGTGTATTTGGTTCATACGGTGTCAGCAGTGGAGCCGCCAGGGCACTGATAGCCACTACTGCGACGATCAGCATCCCGATCCGGGCCGATTTATCCCGCCACAGCTTTAGTATCAGTTGTTTTCCACCGGTCATGATAATCAGGTATTTATCCTGACTCGCGGGTCGGCCAGGGCGTAACCGATGTCAGCCAGAAGATTGCCAATAACGACGGAAATAAAAGCCAGGAAACTGGCGGACAGGATTACCGGGTAATCACGACCCAGAACAGCTTCCACCATCGTACGCCCCATTCCAGGTAGTGAAAAGATAACCTCGATCACCACCGCCCCACCAAACATAACCGGGATGGTTAAACCAATCAGGCTGATCAGGGGAATTAATCCGTTGCGGGTGGCGTAAGACACTATAACTTTGCGCTCTGACAGGCCGCGAGCCCGGGCGGCCATGATATAATCGGAATGCAGTTCCCGGATAATGCTGGCGCGTACGAAGCGGCCGAAGGATGCTGCTGAAGCCAGTCCCAGGGTTATGACTGGCAGAACCAGATGCTGGGCCAGGTCGATGATTTTGGCCAGGGGAGATAGATCGGCGTAGTAGATCGAGGTCAGCTGAGACGCCGGTAACAGATCCAGTTTCACAGAAAATAAACCCAGCGCCATTAGTCCCAACCAAAAGACGGGCATCGAATAAAAGAACAGCAACGTCAGGGTGATTATTCGGTCGGGGAGACGCCCCTGGTAGGCGGCGGATACGATACCAGATACAACACCTAATAATAATCCCAGCAGGATCGCGGTTGCTGTTAGCAGCAGCGTGGCTGGCAGGGCATCCAGGACAACGGCTGAGGCCGGGCGACCGAATTTAAACGAATTGCCGAAATCAAAATCCAGGAGTACGTTGCGCAGCCAGTCGAAATACTGGATATGAAGCGCTTGATCCAGCCCAAAGCGTTCAATTACCTGCTGCCGTACCTCCGGACTTACGCTGGGGTCCATCAAGCGCAGGGTTGGATCTCCGGGGGCGAGCTGAATAAAAAAGAAGGTTAGCGTTAAGCCAATTAAAACAATTGGAACAGTATTGACCAGGCGCCTCAGAATATAGGCGACCATTTAATTGTTCCCGACGGCCAGCCTGTCTGTTTGTGTTCTTTCCTCCAGGGGTATCCACCAGTCTTCCAGGTTGATGTAGGCGCCCCGTTTATCGAAGAGACCTCCTTTAAAGCGGCGATGCAGGGCGGAAGCATCATCACGGTAATACAACCAGGTATAGGGCAATTCAGTTGATAAAAGGGTAGCAACATTATCCCACATCAGCTGGGACCTGGATTGGTCCAGCAGGCTGCGCGCCGCAACTTCCCACCGGTCAAAATCCGTTGAATAAAAACTGGTGAAGCAGAAGGGGGTAAAGAAATTGGAGCTATGGAAAATCGGTGCCAGCTCCAGGTTGGAACTGGCGTTCCAGCCAATTAGAACAGCGTCGAAATCCCGGGTGGGCAGCAAGCGGCCAAACAACAGGCTCGGTTCAGCCATGCGTGGCTGCATCGCGACCCCGATTTTTGCCAGTTGCTCCTGGATGATGGTGAGGGCCTGTTCACGGCGTTTATTACCGCTGTTGGACAGCATCTCAAAACTGAAAGGTTGGCCGTTTTTATCAAGAATCCCGTCACCATCGGTGTCTTCCCAACCTTCATCCTTTAAATATTGTACGGCCAGGCTCGGGTCGTAGGGCCAGCTCCGGTTGGCGGTTTGGTCATAAGCCCAGAAAATTGGTGGAATCGGGCCGTCCATCTGGGTGGCCAGCCCCTGGGTTACCAGCCTGACCAGGGCCGCACGATCAAGGGCCATCGTCAGCGCAGCCCGTACTTTTTGTGAGCCAAATAAGGTATTAGGTACTATCAATTCACTGATCTCCGGCTGGTTTTCACCGGCAGCCTGCATCACGGTGCTGTAGTTTTCATAATCGATCAGATTCCAGCCGATGAAATCATATTGCCGGCCGGGGTAGCGCAGCGGCCGGACCTGGCTGTTACCCGCTTCCCAATCAGCGACCAGGTTGTTGAAATCACGGGCCGGTACACCCTCCATGAAGTCAACATCACCACTTTTTACCTGCAGCCAGAGATTGATATTATCAGAGACCACCTTGAATATGATCCGGTCAAGATAGGGTTTACCGGTCTCATAATAAGCCTCAAAGCGCTCCAGAATCAGGGTTTGCTGGCTGGTCCAATCCTTGAATTTAAAGGGACCGGTCCCCACCGGCTGGCGGTTGAAGGAACTGTTGGGTATTTCCTCCGGATCCAGCTTGCCAAGAATATGCTGCGGGACGATATAACCTTCAATCGCTTCCGTAAGCATGGTGGGGGTGCGCTTGGCGAAATGGAAGATAACGGTAGAATCATCAGGTGCCTCGACAGTACTGATGTTTTGTTTTAATGAAATCCCGGCCCAGCCTATTTCGGGGTCAGTATGCATGGTATGGGTGAAGAGGACATCTTTAGCTGTGAATATCGTACCGTCGTGCCAGTATATATCGGTGCGGAGCCGGAAGGTGATTGCCAGGCTGTCTGCGGAAAAAGACCAGCTTTTGGCCAGCTCGGGTGAATAGGAGACCATATCGGCATTTAATTTGCCCAGCTGGCGATACAAGACGGCCAGGACATTTTGTGCTGTTCGCGACAGAGCAGTTAATGGATTCAAAACGTCCGGTTCGCTGATGATACCAGCCACCAGGGTACCACCGGGAGCGATCGTTTTTTCATTTTGATCCGATCTGGATTGCTGACCACCCGCCGAATCATTTTTACTGCAATTAAAGAATATAATGCACAGGCAGACCAACAATATCCGTTTCATCGCTTTACCCCAGCTTTTTTTGATGCTCGTCATACAATGTTTTAGCTTGGTATAACACCGCGTTCAGATCTTCCATTTTGAATGGTTTTTTAAGATAGAGATCAACACCCTTTTCCTTGAGTTCATCCAGTTCCATTTCGATCGTCCAGCCACTGTAGAGGACCACTATGACATTGGGGTTGGTTTCCTTGATTTTTGTAGCTACCTCCCAGCCACTCATTTCAGGCATTCCCAGATCGGTGAGTACTATTTCGCTGGGCTGATCGGAAAAATGTTCAATAGCTTCAGTGGCGGAAGTATAACCCCGAACTTCATGTCCCAGATCAATCAACTGCTCAGTTACTGTTTCTAGGACAAATTCATTATCGTCGATAGCCAGGATAACTGCGGTTTTTTTCGGCAGGGTGACCAAATCAATTTCCTCGATCGATATTTCTTGGGTATTTGGCAGGGTGATCTTAACCGTGGTTCCCTTACCCACAGTACTTTCAATATCAATCGTGCCATTATGTTTTTTAATTATACTGTATACTTCGGTCATTCCCATCCCGGTTCCCCGGGTACCTTTAGTGGAGAAAAAGGGTGAGAAAATATTATCGATTGTTTCCTTGGTCATCCCATGCCCGGTATCAACGAGAGCGATTGCGGTCGAATTATCCTGATCTTCTGCGGTTATTTTCAGGATACCCCCCTCAGTCATGGCATGGACGGCGTTGATGATGATATTCCCGAAAGCCCGCCGCAGTTCATGGGGAATTATATCGATATCAATATTCCGGGGAACATCAACGACTGATTTAATAATGATTCCCCGCTGGGAATCATCCTCTTCCCAGAGATGATTATGCAGATTGACTACCTCACTTACGAACTTAAACAGATTGGCGGTTACATATTTTTCCTGGCTGGGACCGGATGTGAAATCCTGGATTTTTTTAACGGTAACGGCACAATCCATCGCCGAAAGTTCGATCGATTTCAACTCTTTCAGTTGCTTGGGGTCTGATATCCGTTTGATCAGTAATCTGACCCGACCAATGATCCCGGTCAGCATATTATTAAAATCATGTACTATACCGGAACTGATCTTTTCCTCAATCCGCTTTTCTTCCCGCTTTTTGGTTTTACTGATATTGCGTCCGACCAGAACAAATTCACCGGATACACCCTTATCGTCCAAGACCGGATAGGCTCGTTCTTCAAAGTATTCATTGAACCGGTTATCGTAGGTTTCCAATGAAACAACATAATTATTGGCCAGCGTTTCCGGTAGATGGCAATCTTCGCAGGGCTCGGCCAGGCCGCGGAATTTTTCATAGCAACAGGAACCAACTAAAGATATACCACCACCAAGAATTACATCGGCGGAGCGATTACTCCGGATTATCTGGTAGTCTTTATCACAGAGAACAATGAAATCGGTGATATTATCTATAATACGGTGGGGGTATTTAGTCTCAATAGGGTTGTAAGAACTGGCCGAACTATCTTTTTCTGGGGTAGAGTTCATTGCACCCTAAGTTACATATTTTCTTGAAATATGTGTAAGATAATATTTCCATCGGAAACCTGATTTAATCGCTGTTGTTCCGGGCATAAGACCCATTCCCCCCGGTTTGGGATAATTACCTTGACAGTTGCGATTAGCGGATTCCCATGGCAAAAGTGAAACAGGACTGCTACAAATTGAATAGATGATGGGGGTAACCGCCTTCCCAGGTCAGTTCGACACTGACACCATCATCTTCAACATGCAGATCATAGTAGCGGTCTTTGCCATCGATACCACCCTGGAAACCGCGGGCGGGCTTACCCGGGTTGGCTTCGATTTGAAAGCTGCCGCTGAATACGATTGTTGAATCACCTTCCAAATCGTATAGAGTGCATAGATAGGTGAATGTTCCGGTATCGATTGGTTCATAACCCTCATCCCAGATTAATTCATCATACTGGGGAACATCGGTTGTAAAACTCTGGATTTCAGTATCAAAGGTCCAGTCATTCCAGTACATGAAAGTCTGCCCGGCCGCTCCATCCTTAGCGCAACCGGTCAATAAAAGACTTGAAATAAAGAGCATTTTAATTGCTATTGCTCCGGGCATACAATCTATCCTATTATTGAATCAACTGAAAATATTCCTGACGAAATATATTTTGCCGCCGTTATGAAAGTATATATTTTTTGTTAAAAGCTGCAGAGCAGGCGGAGGAAGCGGAATCGCTTAATTTTAGGATTCGATTGCCTGCAGGGCAAGACTAACTCGGGTATCCGATTCAATTTGCTTGAAACACTCGATAGCATCGCCAACAAATTTCTTGGCATTGGTTTTATCATTCAGTTTCTGGTAGAGCAGGGCCATTTCCAGGAGGGTTTGTCCCAGGTTGAGGTAGTTGTTATAATCCTCGTTGATTTTCCGGGCGTTTTCGAAAAAGGACAGGGCGGCCTCATAATTAGCCCGCTGACGGTTGATAATACCAAAGGTTTTGTAGGCATCGGCCATACTGACCCGGTCACCCATTTCGGCAAAGGTATGGAAGGCGGTGGTGGCCAGGGCGGTAGCACTGTCCAGATCGCCCTGTTCGCATTTGATACCCGATTCCTCCAGGTACGAAAGACTCTTCAAATACAGGTTATGTGTTTTATCAGAATAATCGAGGCTTTTCTCCAGGCAATTTTGGGCTTCGGAATAATCTTTCTGCCCGGTGTGAATGATCGAAAAATTATGAAAGATCCGCGCCCGTAAATCGTCGTTGGGTCTTTCACCCAGGATTTCCAGGGCTTGTTCGAAGGCCGTGCGGGCCAGCTCCCAGTTTCCATGAATAATATGAGAATTGCCCAAGTTGATTTGAATTTTAATGATTAAGTCAGAATAGGAATTTTCTTCGGCTGTTTTCAGTGCGGCATTGAATAATTTGACCCCTTTGGAAACCTGCCCGGTGGATACCATCACAATTCCCAGGGCACTCTGCATGGTACAGATACCTTCACTGTCTTCCAGGTCCTGATAGATTTCCAAACTGGTATCATAGGCTTTGATGGCCTGCTGGAATTCACTTTTATAGAACGCAGCCCGGCCCAGCAGGTGGTGGGATTTGGCCGCCAGTTTAGGTCCTCCGGTCGTGGCATATTTGCGGATAAGCAGTTGGAGAAGACTTTGAGTCTTCTCCAACTGTCCAAAACGAAGTGCGAGCTCTGCTACATCATAGATAAAATCCGCGTAATCTTCAGTCTCCATGTAGCGGGCGGCGTGGAGGGTGATCATATCGAAATCAATCTCTCGAAGGACCTGCTCTGTCTCGGATGTGTTCAGCTGATCGACGGGTGTCTTACCCCAGACGTCATTCAGCAGGCGTTCCCGTTCGGCCAGCAGTCCCTGCATGTAATCCGCAAATTCCTGGCCACAGCGCTGCACGGCCAGCGCTGATATTTGCTCGATCAGAATCCGGAGATTCTTGTTAAACATTCGATTATCGACTGATGATCTTCTGTTTCCGGCTGTTTAAGTTTATTTAATCGACACCTGGAGGTGCTTCGCCCCAGGCAAAGATGGTGAAATGATCGACCCTGATCTTAAGTGTCTGTTTATTATAATTCACCTGGACATTATCGATCACGTACCAGGTGGTGCCCCCATTGTCACTCCAGTAAACGGTTGGATCGAAATCAGCGATCTCATCGTCATCCAGATCCAGCCAGGCCCAGGACAGTTCGATTTTAATGTCTTTATCGAATTGCATGCTTGGCAGGAATTCAACCTGGGCGCCGCATTGTTCGTCATTCTCCACGCATGTGACATCTACTGAAACATAGGTATCTGCTGGCAGGGCATTCTTTTGAATTTTTACTTTATTATCAAAAGTGAGCCAGCCCCCGACTTTACCGCCTTTATTGCGTTTGACATTTTTACCCTCGAAACCCCGGGCCAGAGACAGGCCCTTCATCGCTTCGATGACACCCGGCTGCCAGGAAATCCAGTTGATTTCATCGGTGGTATAGCTGATCCGGTCCGGTGTGGCTTCATTCGACAGAGGATTGTCGCTGCAGGAAAACAGGAACAGCAATAGTACCGGAATCAATAGCACTAACGGTAAGACAATTAATTTATTAACCTTCATTATTTTCTCCCTTTTAATTTTTATTCGCCCCAGGCAAATATTGTGAAATGATCCGTTTCAAAAGTAGCAATTTCCAGATTAGGGTAAAAGGTAATTTCATCAATCATGTTCCAGCTATTACCATTATCATTGCTCCAGTAAACAGCAAGATCTTCGTGATCGCCAGCGTAATCTAAATATTCATAAGAGAGTGATATGGTTACTGGACGTCGGAACTGCATATTGGGCAAGAATTCCACACCTCCGGCTGTTTGAACATGACACCACCATGAATGCAAAACTTCGACTGACACAAAGGTATTACGTGTCAGTGCACGAGGTGGGATGGTGACCAGATTATAAAAGGTGTTCCAACCCCCGACGGTGCCCCCGTAGTAAGCCCAAATCCATCGGCCAACATATACGCGGTTAAGAGAATTCTTTTTCTCCAGATATTCCGGTTTCCAGGGTATCCAGTTGATTTCATCCGATGTGAAACTGGTCTGACCAAATTCCATGTCGGTTGAGATGGGATTATCGCTACAGGATGTAACGAATAAAATTATAACAGTTATTAATAGGATGACTCGCGCAAAATTGGTTACAGTTCGCTTCATGGTTGGATCCCTACTTGTATTAGATTAAAATTCCAAATCAATTGTTCAATGACAAGAACCATGCCACACGCGCGAGTTTAGGCAGCCGAACCACTAAATAGGTATGCCATAGATCACATTTTTGCTTTGGTTGTAAATCGGATATGGATAGAAATGGTCTGCGGGTTGGTAAATATTATTGTTTTTTATGGTTTTCTTATGCACTTTCACTTATGTCAGCAGATTTCAGGGCGGTTATAATTATTTGATTAATTGCTAAAATATTTTAAACCCGGATTCCAGTGCAATATTATAGTTGGGTGATATCGACCAAAACGGTGCACATCAACCGGTGTATATCAACCAAATGAAGGGTCTTTTACACCACTTTTAATGGATATTAATGGCGATAATGAATGATTCGGGAAGGTAAAGATCCATCCGCCAGGCCAGGCTTCTCATAGCGGTTTACACAGCCACAACCCAGAATTATATCAGCTGAACGATTGCTACGGATTATCTGGAAGTTTTTGATACAGAGAGCAATAAAATCGTTAATATTATCTATAATACGGTCGTGGCTATTGGGATCAGCGGGGTTGTATAGTATGGCGGTACTAATTTTTTACGGGCGGAGTTCATTTGCCACTAATCCGGACATGGGATTGTATTAGTCTGCGTTCCGGTTTATCGAAGCTGACCTGTCCGGACGTTTTGAAATCCGTGGGGCAGAGCAATGAAGCGGTGGAGAAAATTAATTTGCTTAGATTTTGGAATCAATTGACTGAAGTGCGAGACTGACCCGGGTATCAGACTCAATATGCTTAAAACATTCGATAGCATCGCCGACAAACTTCCTTGCATTGACTTTGTCATTCAGTTTCTGGTAAAGCAGGGCCATTTCCAGGAGGGTCTGTCCCAGGTTGAGATAGTTGTTATAGTCCTCGTTGATCTTCCGGCTGTTTTCGAAAAATGAGAGCGCGGCTTCATAATTGGCCCGCTGGCGATTGATGATACCAAATGTTTTGTAGGCGTCGGCCATACTGACCCGGTCACCCATTTCAGCAAAGGTATGGAAGGCGGTGGTGGCCAGGGCGGTAGCACTGTCCAGGTCCCCCTGTTCGCACCTGATTCCTGACTCCTCCAGGTAGGAGAGGCTTTTCAAATACAGGTTCTTGGTCTTATCAGAATAATCAAGGCTCTTTTCGATGAAATCATGGGCTTCGTCAAACTCTTTCTGTCCGGTATGAATGATCGATATGTTATGGAATATCCGGGCTCGCAATTCGTCATTGGGGCTTTCTCCCAGTACATCCAGAGCAGTTTCGAAGGCGTTGCGGGCCAGTTCCCAGTCACCATGAATTATGTGGGAATTACCAAGGTTGATTTGGATTTTTATAAGCAAATCGGTATAAGTGTTTGCTTGGGCTAATTTCAGCGCTGCTGTGAACAATTTAATCCCGCGGGCGACCTGCCCGGTTGATACCAGCACAATCCCCAGGGCATTCTGCATGGTGCAGATACCCTCGCTGTCGTTAATATCCTGATAGATTTCCAAACTGGTTTCATAGGCATTGGCAGCCTGCTGGAACTCACTCTTATAGAACGCAGCCCGGCCCAGCAAGTGGTTGGACTTAGCTGCCAGTTTTTGCCCCTTTGTTGCCACATATTTGCGAATAAGCAGCTGGAGAAGGCTCTGAGCCTTCTCCAGTTGCCCGAAACGAAGCGAGAGTTCAGCCACATCATATATAAAATCCGCGTAATCTTCAGTCTCCATGTAGCGGGCGGCATGGAGGGTGATCATGTCGAAATCAATTTCCCGGAGTACCTGATCCGTCTCGGACGAATCCAGTGGCGTGGCCGAGGGCCTGGCCCAGACGTCGTTCAACAGGCGCTCCCGTTCGGCCATCAAACCGTGCATATACTCCGCGAATTCCTGACCACAGCGTTGCACGGCCAGCTCTGATATCTGTTCGATCAGGATCCGGAGATTTTTGTTAAACATTCGATTATCGACTGATGATCTTCTGTTCTGACTGTTTAATTCTTAAGTAACTATTTGTCTCCAGGTGGTTCTTCACCCCAGGCAAAGACCGTAAAATGATTGACATCAAAGGTGGCTGTTTCCAGTACTGTGTCGTAAAGTACTTCATCAACTATGTACCAACTGGCTCCGCCGTCGTTGCTCCAGTATACTATCAGGTCAGCCGTATCACCTGTATAATCCAGGTACGCATAGGACATGGTTACGGTGATAAATGACTCAAACTGCATACTGGGTAAAAACTCTATTCCTCCGGCATATTGTCCGAAAATTTCATCGGTGAAAATTACCTCAAGTGAAAAATAAGTATCTTCCAAAACAGCTCCGCCTGGGAACAATGCCTGATTATTGTAGGTGATCTCTCCTCCGAGAGCACCGCCAGTGGCAGCTGATATCCATTCGCCCACGAATACGCGGTTAAGAGAGTTCTTTTTTTCCAGATATTCAGGCTTCCAGGGAATCCAGTTGATCTCCTCGCTGCTATAGCTAGCCACAACCGGTTCGTTTGCTTCATTCGAAAGAGGGTTATCGCTACAGGATATGACTAGTAGCAGTGTTATAGGTATCAATAAACAGATTCGTGTAGTGTTAGTTATTGTACGCCTCATTTATGGTTCCTCGCTTTGTTAGAGTAAAATTCCAAATCAGAAGTTGTAGGACAAGAATCATGCCGCGCGTTTGTGTTCCGGTGACATTACTGATTTGGTTGTCAATCCGTATCGAATAATAAAAGTACGGATACTGGTAAATATTATTGTTTTTTATTGTTTTTATATATTTTCACTTGTTCAGTAAAAGAATATAAGGCCGGTAAAGAATTTCGGTCCGCCGCTAAAAAACTGTGGATGGCACGAATCAGGAAAACACAAATGGTTGACATCAACCGGCTGAGCGCATAACAACCGGTGCATATCAACCACTGCGCTGAACTTTATTATTAAACCACAGATTACAGGGATTGAAAAAAGAACTACTATTTGGATTTTTAATGACTATCAGTGGTGAGTCGTTTTAAAATACGTATCTGCGCCCTCTGCGACTCTGTCGCTAAAAAGTGAAGGGTAATCAGGAATAAGTTATTTGTTATGGGTGTAATCTGCCTGTCACCCATAGTCATAGCGCAGGCTGGTGGTTACAGATTAACCAACTCCACCGCCCGGCAATTATCGATGACCTGTTCCGGCATTTTTCCACCGGGGATCACGGTCTGGCAGGCCGGGTGCTGCAGGCAGAAGGCCAGGCTTACCTGGGCCTTAGTGAAATCCGGGTGCTCTGCGAAAACCGGTTCCAGCTTATCCAGTTCCGTGAGATAGCGATCAAGTTTATCCGGCGCTAGATTCATCCGGCGATGATCATTTTCCCCGAAACGGGAAGTGCGGTTGAATTTTCCGGTCAGGAGGCCAAACAGCAGTGGTATACGCACAATAACCCCGATGCCATGTTCGAGAGCCTTGGGAAATAAAACTTTTTCCGCCTCCCGCTCCAGCAGGTTATACCGGACCTGGATACAATCCAGAATAGCATAATGCTCGTCCAGTAAAAAGGCCTGTTCGGTTTCCTTAAATGACTGGATGCTGAGTCCAGCGTGCTTGATCTTTCCAGTTTGCTTCAGAATTTCCAGCGCCTCCCAGGGCTCGTCGCGGGTCAATTTATCAAGGTCGGGGCTGTGGAGTTGCAGTATGTCCAGGCAATCCAAATTGAGGCGACGCAGGCTCTGTTCCGCTGCCCAGATCAAATAATCCTTGGTATACGTCTGCCTGATGGGTCCGTATCCGGTATCATCTTCCTCACCGGCATTATAGAAATCATTACCGGCCTTGGTGGCTATGATCACGTCACCTTTCCCGCGTTCTTTCAACACGGAGGCAATCAATTGCTCCGAATGGCCAAAACCGTAAACATCAGCTGTATCGATGAAAGTCACTCCTTCATCCAGGGCTGTACGCAAAGCCCGCTTGCTGACCGTATCATCTGTTTTGCCCCAGTCCCGGCCACCGATGGCCCAGGCACCGAAGCCAACTACTGATATTTTGGGTCCTCTCTCACCGAGCAGGGTATATTTCATTTGTTTGCTTTCCTGTTGGTTAATGTTTAAAGCAGCGACTTCCGGTGAAAACCATTGCAATACCATTTTCATTGCAGGCTGCGATTACTTCCTTATCGCGGATCGATCCACCCGGCTGGATAATTGCCTTAATACCGCTGGGAGCGATTTTATCGATGCTGTCCCGGAAAGGGAAGAATGCATCGGAAGCCAGCACTGAATCTTTTGCCCGGGCACCAGATTTGCGGATGGCTATGTCCACAGCGTCCACCCGTGATACCTGTCCGGCGCCAATGCCAGCAGTTGTGTTGTTATTTGCAACCAGTATCGCATTTGATTTCACGTGCTTTAGTACTTTCCAGGCGAATATCATCGATGAAATTTCTGAAACAGTTGGTTTTGTTTCGGTGACTACATTTATATCTTCCACCGTAATCGTTTTAATATCGGTTTCCTGCACCAGCAAGCCACCATCAACATAACGATATTGTAATTTTGCCTTTTTTGGGGGAATGTCGCCCAGTTCCAATACCCGCAGATTTTTCTTTACAGCCAGAATTTCAAGCGCTGAAGGTTCATAATCAGGAGCAATGACAATCTCAACAAACACCTTGGCGATTGATTCTGCGACTTGCTCGGTACAGGTTTGGTTAAGTGCAATAATACCGCCGAAGGCGCTGAGAGAATCAGCATTAAAAGCTCGTTCATAAATATCTGCTGTGTCAGTGCCGATGGCTACTCCACAGGGATTGGCATGCTTGACCACCACACAGGCCGGTTCGGTAAATTCCGCCAAGCAGGCCAGTGCACCATCCGCATCCATTATATTATTGTAAGACAAATTTTTTCCCTGATGAATTTTTCCCGTTAGTATATTATTTCCTGTAGTAATTGGCAATTTATAAGCCGCCGCTTTTTGATGGGGATTTTCACCGTAGCGTAACTCATAGAATTTATTGAAGGTTAATGAAAAGGTATCTGAAAGGGAATCATCTTTTAGATAATTATGAATAAGAGCATCATATTGGGCGGTATGGCCAAACGCTTTAGTTGATAGCATGTACCGGGTGTCATAGGAGAGTCCGTTTTGTTCGGTTATTTCTGCCACCACCAGATTGTAATCGCCTGGATCAACCACAACCCCAACCCAACCTAAATTCTTGGCTGCGGAACGTAGCATTGTGGGTCCTCCTATGTCAATATTCTCAAGTGCCCGGGCAAGTGTTACGTCAGGTGCTGATATCGTTTTTGCAAAGGGATAGAGATTGCAGATCACCAGGTCGATCCATTTGATGCCACTGGCTTCAGCGTCATTTGTGTGTAGATCCCTCAACCCCAGTATGCCGCCTTCCACTAGGGGATTGATCGTTTTGACGCGGCCATCCATGATCTCAGGAAATTGGGTGTATTCAGAAACGTCAGTGACAGGGATTGAGGCTTCACGCAGAGCCCGGGCCGTCCCGCCGGTAGAGAGGATCTCCACACTATTTTCGTGCAGCGTTTTGGCAAATGGTACCAGGCCCTGTTTATCAAATACTGAAAACAGGGCGCGATTAATTATTATATTTTCTGTATTAAGAGTTGGATTTTTTAGCATTGTGTTTTATCGTTCTAAGGTGAATTGGATCAATTGTAAAAATATATTATCAGATACCAAATATCATTTCAATTTACCGGTTTTTGAATATCGGTCAATAACTTCAATAAATGCATCGCCCTCAAGTTTTTGCACCTTTGTCTTAAGGTTATCAGGTGTATCTTCAGGATTAACTGTGCATTTTTTCTGGATGATTATCGGACCGCTGTCTACCTCTGCGATTACCAGGTGGATAGTGCAGCCGGTCTCTGTTTCGCGATTGGTAATAACATCTTCGTGCACGTTGGTATCCATACCACCTGCGTACTTCGGGAGCAGGGAAGGATGTACATTCAGTACTTTCCCTTCCCATTCTCGGCAAAATTCTGCTGACAAAATCCGCATAAAACCGATTAAGAGTATCAGATCAACATTATATTTTTTTAAAACAGCGGTCATTTCCGAATCGAAAACAGGCCTTTGCTTTCCTTTGTGGCTGATAAAAGTATTGGCAATGTTGTGGTTATGTGCCCGTTCAAGAATATAAGCTTTCGAACGATTGCTGATTACGATTTCAATCGATGCATTTAATCGCCCGCTGTTAATGGAATCGATGATGGCCTGAAGATCGGTTCCATTGGTAGAACCAAGGATTCCAAGCCGGACGGTTGCCATTAACTCTCTCCTTTTAATTGGTGCATGTGATCTATCCTTTTTTGAACAAGGTCAGCCGTACCGATATCTGTACGATGAAAAACAGGTCCGGTAATGTGCACAACTTCAGACTGTGCTGCCAGCTCTGCTTCTGCAAGTGTAGGTGCAATACCGACAACAGCGGCTGTGCGTGACCCGGTCTCATACAGGCCATCCTTACGCTGGTCCACGGCTGCCAGGTAAAGCTGTTCAGGATTCTGAATTGCCGATATATCAATTCGTTGATTTTTCACGGGCTCATCGGGATAACCTGCCGGCACTGCATATTTGCAGACGGTTGCCTGCGGTTTGAATTTTGCCAGATCCTGTTTGAGGGTTCCGTTAATGATTGCCTGGCATATAGCTATGAAATCAGACTCCAGCAAGGCCAGTACATTCATTCCTTCAGGATCGCCAAAGCGCGCATTGTATTCGATCAGCTTAACGCCCACTGTTGTTACAATAAAACCGCCATAGAGGATGCCTTTATAGCCCTGACCAAACTCCTTTTCCAGGGCTTTTATTGTTGCCAGATTAATTGCCCGGGCAACTTCGATATCGTCGGGCACAAGAAAAGGTAAGCTATGATTGGCAGCAGAATACGATCCCATCCCGCCGGTATTTGGGCCGGTGTCCCCTTCGAAAGCTCGTTTGTGATCCTGTACCACCGGCATATGCGCCAGATGTACACCATCGCTGAAACTCATCAGTGAAAATTCCTCACCGATCAATTTTTCTTCAATAATAAATGATTTACCAGCATCACTCAGTTCGCGACAATATTGTAAAGCGTCAGCATGTGAAAGCAGGTGATCACCAGCGACCTTCACGCCTTTCCCACCCATCAATCCGTCATACTTCACTACATATAACTCACCCAGTTCATTCAGATAATCCTGCACACCATTCATCGAATTAAAGAACTGGTAGCGCGGACTACCCGGGATCTTATATTTTACAAGCAAATTTCGTGTAAATGCCTTGCTGGTTTCAATTTGAGCCAGTTGTTGTTTTGGTCCAACGCAGGGTATATTATTATCCCAAAGAGCGTCCGCAACACCGGCTGCCAACGGAGCCTCAGGACCGATGATTGCGAGATCGATCAGGCAGGATTTAGAATATTTTACTACCACCATGGGATCGTTAATATCATTTATGCTATACCCGGTACACAACGATTGAATACCTGGATTTTTACTTGTAGCTATACAATATAGCATAGCGGGTTGGGGTGAGCGATTTACAGCACGTGCGAGGGCATGTTCGCGAGCACCGGAACCGATTAGCAGGATATTCATGATTTAGTCTCTCGTTGCTTGCTGCATCTCAAATTGACGCATTTTATTTTCATCCACATCACCGGTTACGTACTTACCGTCCAGACAAGCCATACAGGGGTGATCAATGCCATGATCCCCTTTGCGGGTCACTGCTTCCAGTAAATCGTCCTGGCGTTGATATAATAATTTGTCGACGCACATATTTGCAGCAATTTCTTGCTCTTCAAATTGATGTGCGATCAATTCTTGGCGGGTAGGAATATTAACACCATAAAAACATGGAAACTTAACGGGCGGACAGGCGGAAATAAAATATACTTTAGTAGCACCAAACTCACGAATCATTTTGACGATCTCGCGGCTGGTAGTACCCCGAACAATACTGTCATCAACAATCATGACTTTCTTGTCACGGATTTCCAACTCTTGCGGAACCAGCTTATAGCGGACAGATCTCTTCCTTTGCTCCTGCCCGGGCATAATAAATGTCCGCCCAATAAATGGATTTTTATACAAGCCCTCCGAGTATCGGACCCCCAATGCTTGTGCCACTGACAGAGCAGAAGTGTTGGCTGTGGAGGGAGCAGGTATAACGATGTCAGGTTTTTCATCAGGAAATTTATTTTGCCAGCGGAAAGCCAGATTTTGCCCCATTCGCAAGCGTGCTCGGTAAACGCTTATGGCATTCATCATCGTATCCGGACGGGCAAAATAGACATATTCAAAAACACAGGGTGTGAAATTATTTCTTTTAAGGATTCGGTTTTGTGCCGGGCCGTCTTCAGGCAAATAGATTACTTCACCGGGCTGGACATCTCCTGTATGCTTGAATCCCAGGGCATAATACACTGATGTTTCGGAACAGAAAATGTAATCGATGGTACCATCCCTATTTTCACGTTCCCCTTTGGTCAGTGGTCGGATACCATGAGGGTCACGAAATACCACCATACCCTTACCGATAATCGTGGCAACTACAGAAAAGGCACCGCTGACATGGCTATAAACATCTTCAACAGCAGTACAAATATTTTCGAAAAAACCATTCGATTCAGAACTGGTGGCCAGACGATTTAGAGCATCGGCAAAATAATGCAGTATTACTTCGACATCCACGGAAGAATTGAGATGCCGGAAATGATTTTTAGATAGATCGTCGGTAGTTTCCGCCTGATTCACCAGATTACCATTGTGGGCCATGGCAATGCCGTAAGGAACACCAGTCCAAACCGGCTGAGCGTCTTCCCGACTATAACCGCCGGCAGTTGGATAGCGGGTCTGCCCAATACCGATTTTACCCTGCAGACGTGCCATATTATGCTCATCAAAAATATCTCTGACCAGACCGATCCCTTTTTTAATATGAAAACGTTTATTGTAAGTAATTATACCGGCCGCGTCCTGGCCGCGATGTTGGAGCTGGATCAGGCTTTCGTACAATTCTGCTGCGACGGGCTTATGGGATTTTATTCCAATTATGCCACACATTTATTTCAATAGCTCCACTAGTTCTGGTGCCAGCCCCAGATAGGTTTGGGGTAATAAGTTCAGTAGATTATGCAAATCTTCTTCGGGTAAATCCAAATCGGCAATAAAAGAGCGAATTATTGCTTTGTCGATTTTATGGCCGCGAGTAATCGTTTTCAGCTTCTCGTAAGCATCCTCGTGGCCGGCCTTACGAAGGACGGTCTGAATTGCTTCCGCTAAAACCTCCCAATGGGCATCTAATTCTTCCCAACAGAGTTTTTTATTTACGGCAAGACGTTGCAATCCGGTTAGAATGTTTTTACCGGCCAGCAGTAGATGTGCCAGAGGCACACCCTGGTTGCGTATGGCAGTACTGTCGGATAAGTCACGTTGCAGGCGAGAAACAGGTAGCTTTTGGGCCAAATGTCCAAGTACAGCATTGGCAATACCCAGATTGCCTTCGGCATTCTCGAACTGAATCGGATTTATTTTATGGGGCATGGTACTCGAACCGATCTCCCCGGCGACTGCTTTCTGGGTAAAAACACCCCGGCTGATATAAGTCCAGACATCACGGCAGAAGTCAATTAATATCGAATTTAACTGTACTAAATAATGATAGCTCTCCGCCAGGGAATCATGCGGTTCGATCTGGGTGGTGAGCAGGTTTGGTTCCAATCCCAATGCTTTGACTAAGCGGGTACTGAAATTAACCCAGCGAACTTTTGGAAAGCTGACTACATGGGCCGCCCAGGTTCCGCTTGCGCCGCTGATCTTCCCGGTCAATTGATGCTTGAGTAAGTATCGCATTTGTCGATCAAGACGGCTGGCAAAAACCGCTATTTCCTTGCCAACCGTTGTGGGCGTAGCCGGCTGGCCATGAGTCAAGGCCAGCAGCGGGATCTTAGCGTTTTGGCGGGCAAATGAGCGCAGTTCACGATACAGTTTTTTTATTAAGGGCAGTATCACATGAGTCAGAGCGTCACGGTACATGAGAGTATAGGAAAGATTATTTACATCTTCTGAGGTGAGAGCAAAATGTATCCACGGCGATAACGACTTCAGGCGGGTGTTTTCAAACTGTTCCCGCAAATAATATTCAACCGCTTTGACATCATGATTGGTTTGTCGCTCGATTTCCTTGACTTTTAGCGCAGCGGCTGTGGAAAAATTGGAATAATATTTTCGTAACTGTGATTGGTAAGAAGTTGATAGGGGAGGCAGAGCTGTGAATTTCTTTTCCTTACTGAGTGCAATTAAATATTCAATTTCGATTTTAATCCGGTACTTGATCAGGGCAAATTCCGAAAGGAAGATCGATAGTTCAGCCGTCTCCTTCCGGTAACGCCCATCAACTGGGGAAATGGATGTTAGTTGTGGATTGATATTGTCCTGCATCTTCAGGAACCCAGGATCCGTTTTACCGCCAGGGCGCAATTGCCGGGGTCCAGTACGGTTAATACCGGTGTTTTACTGGGCATCTGTAGCGTGGAATGAATATTAACCAGCATATCGGATTTATCCTTAAAGGGGGGGCAGGCTAGTGTGGGAAATTTGCTGTTGGCGGCAACGAAACCGGAGAGGGCATTGGAGCGTCCGGCCACGGTAATGAAAACAATTCCTGTTTGACCCTTAAAACTGTCGATTATTTCCAGCACCCGGCGAGGCTCTTTATGGGCCGAAGCAACGTGCTCTTCCCAGGGGAGTTGTAGCAAATCCAATTGCACCGTTATTTTCTTGACATGATCTTTATCGCTGACTGAACCCATGATAATTATTACGCGCATAATACCTCCTGAAACGGATTAATTTTTTATAGCTTCGATAACATTGGCATTGATTCTATTATTGACCGGCACAGAAATGTTTGGAAACTGAAATGGTTTGCCGGTAATTGTTTCATATAGTAGAATATACCGCCTCGATAATTCCACAACCAGGTCATCTGGTGCTGCCGGCAGTTCCGTATCACTATAGGGATCACAATTATCCTTAAACCACAACCGCAGAAACTCCTTGTCAACATTCTGCGGTTCCCGGCCATCAGCCATCCGGGCTTGGTAGCTGTCAGCGATCCAGTAGCGGCTGGAGTCTGGGGTATGTATTTCATCAATGAGAAGAATTTTGCCGTCCTCGTCCTTGCCAAACTCGTATTTAGTGTCTACCAGGATCAGCCCATGGTTGGCAGCTGTCTCCTGTCCGAAGCGGAATAACTCCAGAGCTTTTGTGGAGGCATATTCCCAATCGGGAGCAGTCATCCAATTCTCGCTGATTATCTCCGGTGGGCTGATCGGCCGGTCGTGATCTTTTTCTTTGGTTGTAGGAGTCAGAATGTTATGGTCCAGTTTCTGGTTCTTAACCATACCGTTGGATAGTTCGTTGCCACAATAATTCCGCGAACCATTATTGTAATGAGTCCAGAGAGCTGTATCCGTTGAACCGGTTATATAGCCCCGGACAACAAATTCAATCGGAAAGACGGTGCATTTTTTTGCGATAGTCACGTTGGGATCGGGTATATTCAGTACGTGATTGTCGATAATATGCCGGGTTTGATCGAACCACCAGGCGCTGGTCTGGTTCAAAACCTGACCCTTGAAAGGAATCACAGCCAATAAGCGGTCGAATGCACTGAGACGGTCGGTGGTAATTAATGCCAGTTCAGTGCCGAAATCATAACTGTCCCGTACTTTACCAACCAGCTTTATTCCCTTTGGCAGATTAGTTTCAGTCAGACAATTGGCCAAACCCTGTTTTATTTTTATTGTGTAGTCATTCATTTTGATAATAATAGCAATTATGAGCTAAGGGGTTAAAAAGAATATGAGTGCTGAGGATATCATCAATTATATCAGCTGATGCACCCTGCTCTGGGATAATTGTCCAGATAACACCATAGCGCACTGCTGAAATTTCACTCAATTCGAAGCGCTTGGAAAGCATTTCTAATTTTTGTTGGCCGAGTACATCTTTATGGCTTCGTACTAAAAGACGGGTAGACGAATTGTCTTCCGGCGATTTGATCAGTCGCTCCTTGTTGGAATTGAATAATTCACCGGAGGCTGTGATTTTATCCAACAGCTCCTGCGGATCTCCATCCTGATAACTGACTTCCCAGTGTGTATGGCGAGTCAACTGAACCGGTAGATCAAGGTGCTTGAGGGCATTCCGCACGGAAACGGCGGTATTATCGGTAATGATCAATTCCACGGTCAACTCGAGCGCATCTTGGGCGGGAACGAAGGGCTTGATAGTAGTTTTTGGTCGTTTATCTGGCAATAAACGATAATTATGTACAGGGCGCGCATCGATAAAATCCCGCATTGATGTAAAAATAGAATCACCCTGCACTGTTCGTTCCGGGTGGGGCATCAGGGACATCACGTTGCCGGCGCTATTGCAGACCGCCGCCAGATTATACAGCGATCCGTTTGGATTGACCGGGAATTCCGATTGAATATTTCCTCGTTCATCACAGTAACGAAATACTGTCTGGTCATTATTGATCAAATCCCCGAGAATATCATCGTTGGTTACGAAACGTCCTTCGGCATGAGCCAGAGGGATTGTGATCCAATCACCGATATTAAGATTACGAGTGAATGCGCAGCGCTCACCGGGCACGCTTAACTGGAGATTGGCCCAGGTGTTGTAATAACCGGTTCCCATCACATGCCCGTCTTTTATTCGGCGGTTATCAGTCAAGGCCAGTCCCGGGCGGTAACCATCTAAACCGGGCACCAGACCCGTTTCCACCAATATCTGGGCACCATTGCAGATTCCAAGAACTGGTTTTCCGGCTTCTGCCTCACTGCGGATCGGTTGCATGATCGGTTCCAGCGAAGCGATTACCCCAGCGCGGGAGCGATCTTCGAATGAAAAACCGCCAATAATTATATAACCATCACAAGCATGAATTTTATCCACCGGATCGTTCCACAGAATTTCTATCGGTTCCATGCCAGCCCGGCGGATAGCCAGGTTGGTTTCCCGCTCGGTATTTGAACCAGGAAATTGAACAATGCCGATTTGAATTGATTTACTCACAGTTTTTCGGACTTATATCATTTTTATCGATTTATTACCGGAAACAACTCGACCAATTGGGTATGTTCGTAATCCAGCCGACTCAAAAGAATTAATTGTTGGCTCCGAAAATTCCTGGTCGATAATTACCACTAACCCGATACCCATATTGAAGGTTCGGTACATCTCAAGCTGTTCAAGCCGGCCCAGCCGTTGCATTAATTTAAATATCGGTGGAATTGGCCAGCTACCCAACTCAATTTTGACTGAACAACTATCAGGCAATATGCGGGGTAGATTATCGATTAATCCACCCCCGGTAACGTGAGCAATACCGTTCACCTGAATCCCGCTCTCAAGCAGGTTCAGTACCGGAGTAGTGTAATTAATATGCGGTTCCAGCAGGATCTCGCCAACTGATTTCTCCAGTTCCCGCAGATTTGTATTGACGGTATGTTTTCCAATTTCGAAAAATAATTTCCGTGCCAGAGAATAGCCATTGGTGTGTAATCCGCTGGATTCGATACCGACTGCAAGATTGCTGGGTCGGATTTCCGTTCCGGTGATTATTTTTTCTTTATCAACAAAGCCGGTAACGATGCCCACCAGATCATTTTCTCCGGGCAGGTATGTGTCGGGCATTTCCGCCGTCTCGCCGCCAACCAGGGACACACCGATCTCGCGGCAGGCATCTGCAATTCCGGTCACGATCGACTCCACAATATCCGGTTCCAGCCGGTCATTGGCAATGTAATCGAGGAAAGTTGCTGGCCGGGCACCGTGAACGATAATGTCGTTGCAGCAGGCGCTCACCAAATCGTGACCGATAGTGTCATATTTATTCATCAGGCGGGCAATGATAATCTTAGTTCCCACTCCATCGACGCTCTGTACCATGACCGGGTGCTGATATTGGGCGGTTAATTCACGGAGATCGAAAAAAGAACCGAACCCTCCCAGCTCAGAAAGTACCGCCTTGGTATAGGTACTCTGGACTTTGGATTTGATTCGGTCAATGGCTTCATTGCCGGCATCGATATTGACTCCGGCGGCTTTATAATCAATTTTGGTTTTAAGATTCATTACCGGTTTTCAAACCAGCTTCTCGCGGAGTCCGTTAGTCCAGGTATCCCGGGCACGAATGATGGGTAAATTAACCTGGTCATTGATGATAACGGCCTGGTGGTTGGTTGTCTTGCCAATCTGAAGAACTGGAAGATCGTAGCGTTGCAGCAGCGCTTCCAGGGCCGCAGAATTGCCTGGTTTGATTTCCAGGATAAAGCCGCCGGTTTCGCTGAATAATTGTTTGGTGAAGGGCGGGTCATCCGGAAGTTCTAGCTCACAGCCGATTCCATTGGCGAAAGTCATTTCCACCAAGGCTACCGCCAGACCGCCATCGGCAATATCGTGGGTTGCCAGCAGGAGGTTCCGATCAATTGCTTCAGTGACAGCATAAATTTGATCTCTGGCAATGGCAATATCAGGTTTTGGTAAATTGGCCCCGAGCTCATTAAAAAGTGCATAATAAGCACTGCCACCGCATTCATCCTTTCGTTCACCGATCAGGTAAATCAGGGAGTCTGCTTCTTTGAAATCCTGGGTAACAGCCTGGCTTACATCATCCATCCTACCCAGACAGCTGATGATTGGGCTGGGAGGGATGGCACCATTCCGGGATTCATTATAGAAACTGACATTCCCTGCTATTATCGGTACTGGTGATCCAGGGTGTTCCTTGAGATGAACCACGGCACAGGTGTCGATTATTCCGCGGGTCGCCTCGGCAAACTCCCACATCTGTTCCGGATTTTCCGGATTACCAAAACAGAGGCAATCGGTCAAAGCCTGGGGTGTTGCCCCGCAGGCCGCTACATTACGCATAGCTTCCAGAACGGCATTAACAGCACACCAGTAAGGATCAATCTTACCATAACGCGGGTTATGATCCGTCGCCAGGGCAATCCCGGTACAACGAATCTCCTCCGGATAGCGCTCACTGTTAAATGGCTGCAGGACACCGGCATCGCTCAATCCGGCATCAACGATGGTCCGCCCCTGGACCTGTTTGTCGTATGTCTCAAATACCGGTTCCCGGGAAGCGATATTTTCATGGGCCAGCAGGTCCAGCAGCACGTTGTTGAAATCAACCGGCTCTTTCAAATCCGGTTCATTGAAACTCCGATTTGGATCCTTAACCGATCGATCATAGAGAAATCCTTTGGTAACCATCGGAGCCGGTGCGTTAACAATTTCAGTGCCATTAGCATGCACGATATAATTATTATCGTCCCGGACTTTTCCAATCACGCGTGCCTCGGCTTTTTCTGAAATGCCCGGCAAATCAAATATTTGGTTATAATGTTCCAGAATCAATGGGGTGATCTCAGGAGGGGAGACCCACATGAAACGTTCCTGAGTCTCTGAACAAAGAATTACAGATGGATGCAGTCCAGCCATACTGATATGGACCTTATCGATCCAGACTTCGGCACCATAACTGGCAGTATCAGCCATTTCGACGCTGGCACAGGAAACGCCACCGGCCCCTAGATCCTTGAACCCGACTATATTTAATAAATTTTTCTCTTTAAGTATCTTGAACAGGGCATAACTGGCTTTCAGGAGGTGGCGCTCAAGAAAGGCATTCGGTTCCTGAACCGCGCCCTTATTCTGTTCTTTTTTTTCCTCTTCCAACTCCAGGGAAGCGAAACTGGCTCCACCAAAACCGCTATTGTCGGTTGGTTTGCCCACTAAAACAATATCATGATTGGCGGCATCTTTCGGAGCATAGGAATGGAGAATCTCATCCTCCCGCAGAACACCCAGGGTTACTAGCGTTACCAGACAATTGTCATTATAATCTTCATCGTAATAAATATCACCGCCAATGTTGGGGATTCCCAGCGGATTGCCGTAACCAGCAATTCCAGCCACGACACCATCGTGGATCCATTTGGTTTTATTGGTGCGAATAGCACCGAAGCGCAATGAGTTGGTGCAGGCGATCACTTCAGCGCCCATGCAAAGTACATCACGAACATTGCCGCCCACTCCCGTGGCGGCTCCCTCGTAGGGCACAACCTGTGAAGGATGATTGTGTGACTCGTGGCTCATTACCACGCAATAGCGGTTACCGGCTTTGTCAGTGGCAACCGCTACGACACCAGCATCCTCTTTGGCTCCCAGAATAACATTGGGACCATCCGTGATCAATTTTTTGAGATATTGCCGGCTGCTTTTGTAGGAACAATGTTCCGAACCCTCGATTGAAAACAACACGCATTCGGCCAGTGAGGGAGGGCGACCAAGAAAATCATTCTGAATCCGGAGAATTTCGTCAACGGTCAGGGGGATATTATACTCGGACAGGGTAGTCTTGATCTGCGCCGGCGACAGGACTGAAAAATCAATCGTTTCGTCGGTAAATGCCATTAATCAGCGCACTATCGTCTGGTGCCGCTCTGGCCCCAGGGAAATAATTTTTATTGGACAGCGCAGGTTTTCCTCAATATAATCAATATAATTCTGCATATTTAGAGGCAGGCCATCATAGCCAGCGGCAATCAGCCTGTCGATGTCACCTGGCTCAAAATTATCCCATCCTAAAAGTGTTTCATACACCGGGCGTGCCTTGCGATATTGTTCCAGACTGGCCGGTACTTCACTCAGCAATTGGCTGTCCACTTCATAAGTCGTGCAGATCTGTAATTCTTTGAATCCGGATAAGATATCCAGCTTGGTCAGAGCAATCTCACTTAAGCCATGCACCCGTACTGCCTGGCGAAGCTGGACCAGATCAAACCAGCCTACCCGCCTAGGACGACCGGTTGTGGTGCCGTACTCACCGCCCTTATCCCGGAGTGCCTGAGCCTCAGACTCATCCAATTCGGAAGGGAAGGGGCTTATACCAACCCGACTGACATAGGCTTTGGCAATCCCAATGATTCTCGGAATTTCCCGGATCGTAACTCCTGCTCCAGCAGCGATGTGACCGGCCGTCATATTACTACTTGTAGTATGGGGATAAATACCATGATCGACATCCAGGCTCAAGCCTTGAGCACCCTCAAAAAGAATTTTTTTACCGGCTGTGAGAGCCTGGTATAATTCCAGGCTGGTGTCAGCAATATAGGAACGCAAAGCTTCCCCATATTTGCGATATTGATCATAGATATCTTCGATAGGTGTGGTGAATTGTATCCCAAGCACCTTGTTGACCAGGTCGACATTGAATGAATAGGCTTTTTCCAGTTTTTCTCGGAATAACTCAGGTTCCAGAAGATCAATCATCCGAATGCCATGACGATACATTTTGTCAGCGTAGACTGGGGCGATACCCCGCTTGGTGCTACCTGCCGCCAACTGTCCTTGATGGCCGGTCAATCCCTCATCCACAGCAATATGGTAAGGCATAATCACATGGGCGCATTGACTGATTTTCAGATTCGGATTAATCCCGCGCTGTTTCAGATCTTCGATTTCCCGCAGAAGCACTCCGGGGTCAATTACGGTACCATTTCCGATTATGCTGACCGCGCGCTCGTATAGAACACCCGACGGAATCAGGTGCAGCTTGAAGACCTCTTCGTCGGCGATTACCGTGTGACCGGCATTATTACCACCCTGGAAGCGCACCACATAATCGGATTGCCCAGCAAAAAAGTCGGTAATTTTCCCTTTACCTTCATCGCCCCACTGGGCTCCGACGATAACAGTGACCGGGGACTGGTTTTGACCAACAGTCATATCTATTACATTAGTAGCTTTGGTTGTATTGAAATCGAGGAAAAAAAAGCGACATCACCCCGCAACTTTACCAGCGACAGTGGAAGAAAAAAAGTAAAGATTAATAATCAGAATAGTTTTTATCATTTCTTGTTATTGGATGGCTCTTAGTTTAAATGCGGACTGTAATTTCCTACTGCTAAACAAGCTAGTGAAAGACATGACTAAAGCGCCGATAAACGTATTATTGCTGGAAAATATCAGTCCTGATGCCGTGCAGTGGTATCAGGCCGAGAATTACTCTGTTAAGACAATCAATGGTAGTTTGACGGAAGAGGATCTGATTCAGGAAATACCATTAATCCATCTGCTGGGTATTCGTTCCAAAACTCAGCTTACTGGGCGAGTGATCCGGCAAGCCAAAAATCTTCAGGCGGTTGGAGCCTTTTGCATTGGTACCAAGCAGATTGATTTAATAACCTGTCTGAAAAATGGCATTCCGGTCTTTAATGCACCTTACAGCAATACCCGCAGTGTTGTTGAGTTAACGATGGCTGAAATTATAGTGTTGAGTCGCGGCATATTGGAAAAAAGCCGAAAGGCACATCAGGGTTTATGGGATAAATCAGCCCACGGAAATCGTGAAGTACGAGGCAAAAAATTAGGTATTATCGGCTATGGAAATATCGGTTCACAGCTTTCTACTTTAGCCGAGGCCAATGGCATGTCAGTCTGTTATTATGATATTGAGGAGAAACTGGCTCTTGGGAATGCCCATAAATGTGACAATCTGAAGGAATTACTGGTAGAGGCAGATGTTGTTTCAATCCATGTGGACGACCGCCCGGAAAATGAACATTTAATTGGCATCAAAGAGTTCAACCAGATGAAAAAAGGTGTTCTTTTTCTTAATTCCAGCCGTGGAATGGTGGTTGATCTGGATTGTCTGGCCCAGAAGATTAAATCAGGTCAGATTAAAGGCGCCGCCATCGATGTATATCCCCGGGAACCGAATAGCAATTCGGTACCGTTCAAGACTATTTTGCAGGGTCTGCCCAATGTTATTCTTACACCCCACATCGGTGGCAGCACTGAGGAGGCTCAAACCAATATTGCGACTTTCGTTCCGAAACAGCTAATCAGCTATCTGAAAACCGGCAATACATCGATGAGCATCAATTTTCCGCAGTTGAAGCTACCGGCTATTGAAAACGCTCATCGCTTTATTCATATTCACCGTAATGAGCCGGGTGTGCTGGCTGCCATTAACAAGGTATTCGCCGCGCGCCAGATCAATATTGTGGGGCAATATCTGAAGACCAATGAATTAATCGGATATATGATTACAGATGTCAGTAAAAATTACAGCCCCAATGTGATTCGCGAACTGGAGGAAATACAACATACAATCCGTTTCAGAGTCTTGTATTGAGCGATGAATCAGATTTTTTTTACTCCCGGACCCACTCAATTATATCCGACAGTTCCCGGCCATTTACGTACTGCGATTGGCAAGAATATTTTTTCAATTTCCCATCGCGGTCAAACTTTTAAAAGTCTCTACGCGGAAACGGAAGAAAATCTGCGCCTGGTACTTAACCTGCCCGATCAGCATCAGATCCTGTTTTTAGCTTCCGCTACGGAGGCAATGGAGCGAATAATTCAGGGTTGCGTGCTGAAAAAGAGCTTTCATCTAATTAATGGAGCCTTTTCCCAGCGCTTTTTTGAAATTGCCCAGCAGTTAAAAAAGCAGCCGGAAGCACATCAAGTGCCCTGGGGAGCAGGATTTGAATCTGATGATTTAGTGGTACCTGAGGTAGCTGAATTAGTTTGCGTGACTCAGAACGAGACCAGTACCGGAGCGGCTTTACAGGCAGATTTAATCGCTGCCCTGCACGAGCGTTATCCCCGATCTTTATTGGCTGTAGACCTTGTTTCCTCTGTGCCTTGTTTTGATCTGGATTACTCATTGGTGGATGCTGCTTTTTTCTCGGTTCAGAAGGGTTTTGGTTTGCCAGCTGGATTGGGGGTTCTGGTTGTTGGTCCGCGCTGCCTGGAAAAAGCAAACCAACTGAGCAATCAGGGTGAAGCGACAGGTAGTTATCACCGCCTTGAGGTACTGGTGGAAAAAGCGATTCACCAGCAGACATCAGAAACACCCAATATCCTGGGAATTTATCTTTTGGGGCGGGTTTGCCGGGACCTGCTGAAAACCGGCATCGACTCCATTCGCAATATAACCCGCCAAAAAGCTGATTTGCTGTATAATGCAATAGCTGATCATCCTGATCTGCGCCAATTTGTCCGCGACCCGAAATTTCAATCACCCACAATTGCGGTGGCTGAAACCGGACAACCACCGGCGCGGATTATAGCTAAACTCAAGAAATCAGGCTTTATTATTGGTACCGGTTATGGAAATTATCGGGAATCACAGATCAGAATTGCCAATTTTCCTGCTCATTCACTGGAGCAGATGGGCGACCTGGTTAGTGAATTGAATCGCATTTGACCCCATAAACGCGAATTCACTTTTTCTTGATCGGCTGTCGAATTACAGTCTTCAATTTCTCAGGTGCGGTTCGCCGGGGATCGCTCAAGTAAATTTCATGATGCTTATCGCGGCGCTCATATTCCTCTGATTCGATAAAATTGTGTAAACGTTTGATTGTCGGTGCTTCAGTAGCATAGGGACCAATATGCATTATTTGGGCACAGATTCCTTCTTTCAATTGTTCCAGGTGGATTTTTGGCAGTGCCGATGGATTTTTCTTTTCTCGGACCTGCGTTCGCGCCAGGCTTACATCTGTTTCAGTGATAAAATCCGGTTGGGCAATCATGGCAGTCCAACACCAGGCGTCCTTATCATTTATGGAGAATTCCGCCATGTTCGGTACCCACCAAAGACCTTCAAGTGGCATTACTGAAAAATCCTTACTAGAATCAGCTATTTTCACGGAAAACTTCAGTGTGTAAGCCATGGCATACAGAGCTTCCAGAGCGTCACGGTATTCCTGCGCCGTATTTGGATCGCCTTTGCCATCAATCATTAGATAAAAAAGGGCAGGTACATCAACTATTACCGGTGCCTTGAGCGTGGTTGGGTATAATTGTTTATATTGCTTTTTCAGATCGAGTTTTGACATTAATTGTTCCCTTCAAATTTGGTGATATATTGATTAAAAAAGTCAATTTCGGCTTTGATCATTGCCAGTGGTTTATCAAATAGAATTGTTATGGCCGGCAGGTCCGGCATTCCCGATTGTAGTTTTTCAGCACGTATTTGCTGCAGTTTTTTATAATCGCCTTTGAGGTTGGTTACCCGTTGCCGTAACAATCTTTTGATTTTGTCAGCCGGCCAGCCAGCAGTATTTGAGATCGCTACACTGAAATCTCCGCGATTGGAGTGCGTTTTCGTAAGACCGGCCTCGATCAATCTGATTAACTCAACGTGACCAGTATCGGTCAGCTGGAAAACCTGCTGAGCCTTACCATTAACAATACGATTTTCATGGTCAATAAAGCCGGCGACTTCCAGCTTTTTAAGTAGGTGATAGATTGATGAAAATCCGATTGCCGTCCAGTTACGGATTCCCCGGTTTTTGATTTTGAGTTCCAATTCATAGCCATGACATGGTCCTTCATTTAGCAGACCCAGGACAATAAATTCTTTTTGAGTTGGGGATTTTGATTTATTCATATTCTAATATAAGAATATTCTTATATGAAAAACAAAGATAATATTATAATTGCCGGTATTGAAGAATAACAGGTTTAAAACGCTATGTGAATCCCTTAGTCGATGATTCTAAATTCTACGATGAGCATAAATCAGATCGAGGCAAAGTCCTTATTACGGAAACATAAACGAATCGACTCATGGTTTGTGTCCCGCTATAGCCTCAATCAATATCGTGGCTGCACCCATAATTGTGCCTACTGTGACGGTCGTGCCGAGGATTATTATGTGGAGGGTGAATTTGGCCGGGATATCTCCGTCAAAACTAATAGCGCAGAATTATTGCGCCGTGAGCTGGATCCAACACGTAAACGCAAGCCGCTGCCAAGGACATTCATAATGCTGGGGGGCGGGGTAGGCGATAGCTATCAACCGGTCGAAGCCAAATACAGATTAACCCGGGGATTATTAGGGGTAATTCAAGAATATAATTGGCCGGTGCATATATTGACGAAATCGGTATTGGTGGAGCGCGATCTCGATTTATTAGCCGACATCAACCACCGATCGCGAGCGCTGATCAGTTTCAGCCTGTCCACCATTGATGATGATCTGGCAGCTCGTTTCGAGCCCGGCGTGCCTACACCGACCGAACGGCTGGCAGCCATGAAACGAATGCATGAAGCGGGGATCGGCGGGGGCGTATTTCTAATGCCGGTGATTCCTTTGGTCAGCGACTTACCAGAGCAGATTAATGAAGCGATTATGGCCATCAAACTGGCAGGCGCTGACTTTATTATATTTGGCGGAATGACCCTGAAAGACGGCCGCCAGAAACAGTATTTTCTGGATGTCCTGAAAAAGTACGATCCCAGTTTGCTGGAGCATTACGAGAAATTGTATGGCCACGATAAATGGGGCAGTGCCCGCAGCGAATATTATCAGAAAATTAATACTGCTTTTGTCAATGCGGCCCGCGCCCACCAGATACCGATCAGAATTCCCCAACCTGTTTTTGATTCATTTATAGATGATAAAGATCGAATTGTGGTATTGCTGGACCAGATGGATTATTTATTGAAAATGGCTGGAAAACCGTCGCCCTACAACTTTGGGGCGTGGACGATTTCCCAGCTTAAGGGTGAGGTTCCAACCGATATGAGCGAGCTGACTAAACTTAAAGGAGTGGGTCCGGTTACTGCCAAAATTGTGCAGGAAATACAGCGAACGGGTACAAGCCGTTATTATAAAAAACTTTTCGGGTACTCTTAATCTTTAAATGTCTCCCGCTGAGCGTAGCGTAATAAGACTATATTTCGTTGTGCAGGGCAAGTAAATCGAGTGTTGTTACGCAGAGCATTGTAACCGGAATAATCAGCCAATTTTTATCCGCAGAGAATGGACCCTCCGTTAATGTTGATCACTTCTCCAGTAATGTGGCGGCTTTTATCTCCAGCCAGAAAGACAATTGAATTTGCCGCATCTTCCGCAGAAGCGACACGCTTGAGGGGAATTTCGTTGATGATCCGTTCCCGGTCGGGTCCATGCAGACTGTCGTGGGCCATGTCCGTATCCACCCAGCCCGGCGCCACGGCATTGACGCGAAAATCGGGAGCCAGTTCCACCGCCAGCGATTTGGTCATCCCAATTATTCCGGATTTGGTTGCGGCGTAGCCGGAATACCCAGCCTCACCCCGTTGACCAGCGGTGGATGATACCAGCACGATGCTTCCCGATTCGGTGTGTTTGACGAATTCGTGGATCAGGTAAAAGGTCGAAACCAGGTTGCACTCGATCTGGTCGCGCAGGTTTTTGTCATCGAACGAGTCAATTGGTGTTGGCAGCCACAATCCGGCATTGTGTACCAGCACCGCGAGCGGACCAATCTGATCGATGGACTGTTTTATCAGATTTCCGGCTGATTCGCTGTTCCGCAGATCATTACTGATTGCAATTGCTTTTGGTGCACCGGCCGCCAGTACTGCTACTGTAGTTTTATTAGCAGCGGACTCATTACTATTGTAGTGAACCGCAACATTATATCCAAGCAGGCCGAATTCAATTGCTGTTGCCCGGCCAATTCCCCGGGAAGCGCCGGTTACGAGAACGGTATTATTGGTCATTTATTATCCTGTAATATAAGAGAATTTACGATTTTGCAGCTTGCGCAAATCGCTGAGGATTACGAACAACATGGATTACCAGCAAAATTACAGCGGATAATGGCGCAATAACAGCGAAAGGGAAGACCAGGGCGAAACCCATTAACTGTGCAATTTGTCCGAGCATAATCCCCGCCATGAAGCCGCCGAAATCCATCATACCGGTCACCAGTGCCATTGCGGTGCCTTTGCCTTTTTCAGGGGCCATGGTAAATCCCAGGGCAGTCACTGCCGGAAAAGCCAATCCATGGGCGCTACCGGTAAGAATCCCTGCCAGAATCAGGCCCGTGATCGAATAACTGAAATAAATTATCGTTAACCCACAGCCGTACAGACAAAACATGGGTATCAATATCCGGCGCCAACCAAATCGATCGGCCCATTTACGGCCGATCAGGCGCACGATAATACCGGCAGCGGCATAACCGGTAAAATACAATCCGAACCCATTGATTCCCCGATTTCCAGCCAGGGGAGCCAGAAATCCCGATGGTGTGGAAAATGAGATAGCCAGCAGCATAGCCAGGATCAGGGGAAAATGAAGCTGTCGTGTTTTTAGTGTATTCGCAAATGTTTGGAGACTGAAGGCGGAAGGCGCAAGATCGCCGGTTGTCTTAAAGCGGGTGGCAATAAAAGTGGCTATTAAGCCAGCCGAAGCCATCACAATAAAAAATTCTGATAATCCCCAAATACGAACAATCTGCTCACCCATTATCGGTCCCACCAGATTGGCCGCCAGTCCGGTGATACCATACATTGCCACCGCTTCGTTACGGCGGGCCGTAGGCGCCATCTGGGCTGCCAGAGTGAAAAAAGCCGAAAAATAGGCACCAAAGCCAAAACCTTGAGCTATGCGCAATGTCCACGCTAAGGGTGAAAGTCCATCCCCGAGAATAGCAAAAAATCCCAACGGCGCCAATGCCATCAGTAGACTGCCACCGATCAATACCAACCGTACACCAAACCGATCGATTAGCATTCCCACCAGTGGGCGACTTAAGACAGCAGCGATGGCATAAGCGCTGACAAACAAGCCGATCTGGACAGCTGTGCCACCCTGGCTTTCAACGTAGAGCGGATAAATAGCATTATTTGTGAAAATCAATCCAACCGTGAAATTCAGGGTCAGAGCCAGGAAGAAAGTTGGTGAATAAAGCTGATAATCTGCTGTTTTCATTCTGATTTCGAGTATTACAGTTCTTAAATTTCGGTTGAATTGATGATATTAATGAATTGAAATCAATCTGTTTCAAATTAAATGGTAAAAATCAGGAATCGTAAATTTCCCCAATAGATGCTACGGTTGACATCAATCAACTTGAATCGAATTGCAGAAAAAAATAAATATGGAAACGGTGTCAAATAATATTGTGATCAAATCACCAGCCAAAATAAATATCGGCCTGCAGATACTGGATCAGCGACCGGATGGTTTTCATAATATTTCTACTATATTCCAGGAGCTGGCTTTCCATGATAATATCAGCTTATCGGCGATAAACGCTGGCTGTGACATAACAGCAAACGTGAGTTGGGTGCCGACCGATGAAACTAATCTCTGTGTCAAAGCATACCGATCCCTGCAGCAGCAATTCCCCGATCTCCCCAGTGTTCGAATTGCATTGGAGAAAAATATTCCCATGGGTGCCGGATTGGGTGGGGGCTCCAGCAATGCTGCAACATTGCTCAAGGGATTGAATGAAATATTTAATCTGGAGTTGACCGGAGCAGACCTGGTTGATATCGGGAAAACAATCGGTGCCGATGTGCCATTTTTTATCCATGGCGGCACTCAGGCGGGCGGGGGTATTGGTGATATTTTAATGTCCCTGAAACCGTTTTCCGCTGGATATATTCTGCTGGTGATTCCTGATTTACATATTGATACCGCTTGGGCCTATGGCCGCGTTAAAAAGGATTTGAATCCACGGCGTAAACGAATT
Source organism: uncultured bacterium (assembly GCA_964439935.1). Classification (GTDB taxonomy): domain Bacteria; phylum Fidelibacterota; class Marinisomatia; order Marinisomatales; family TCS56; genus JABMQW01. Next base: position 100,111 of record CAYTPW010000002.1, read on the forward strand.
AACTTCCGCGACAATTTCCGGGGTCGAAAATCGTCCTGGGAGCTATTTGAGAATGATTTTGAACGGATAGTGATTCCAGCATATCCAGAAATTGGTGTGATAAAACAGCGTTTGCTTGAAACCGGCGCATATTATGCCAGTTTGTCGGGTAGTGGCTCGACTGTGTTTGGGATTTTTGACGACGATACTACCGCGCTGGCAGCAGAGTCAATGTTTAAAAAATCCTTCCAGACCATTCTGACCCACCCCCCGAATTAATAATCCACCTACAATAGCTATCCGCATGATCTTGCCGGGTCGTCTAAGGGTAAGACCGCGGCCTTTGGAGCCGTTAATGGTGGTTCGAATCCTCCCCCGGCAGCAGTTTGAAGAATAGTAGGTTAAATTAACAGTTAGTAGAGCTATGGAAATCGGTGAACTAAAAATATTTACAGGACAGAGCAATCGCCCCCTGGCGGTTGGCATCGCGAAAGCCCTCGATACGGAATTGGGGAATTTGTCGATTAAGCGTTTTGCCGACGGTGAACTGTGGATCAAGTTTGAAGAAAATATCCGCGGCAAGGATGTTTTCATAGTGCAGTCCACCAATGCTCCAGCGGGAAATATCGTAGAATTACTGCTGATCCTCGATGCTGCCGTGCGAGCCTCGGCCAATAGCGTTACCGTTGTAATTCCCTATTTTGGGTACGGGCGCCAGGATCGTAAAGACATGCCGCGAGTACCGGTTTCGGCCAAAGTAATGGTGGATATTTTTACTACCACCGGCGCCAGCCGGATCATAACGATGGATCTCCACTCAACCCAGATCCAGGGTTTTGCCACTGTACCGTTTGACCATCTCTATTCCCGGATGGTGTTACTGGATGAAATTAAGAAACTTGATCTAGATTCGAAACGGGCAGTTGTACTAGCCCCGGACATGGGTTCAGTCCGTATGTCGCAGGCTTATGCCAAGCGCCTTGGAATGCATTTTGCTTTGATCGATAAACGTCGGTATGCGCCAAATCAGGCCGAAGTAATGCATTTGATCGGTGATCTTAAAGACCGCGACGTGTTGATAGTTGATGACATGATTGATACCGGGGGCACAATAATCAATGCCGGGAAAAAAGCATTGGATAAAGGTGCTCGCGCAATCTATGCCGTTGCAACCCATGCCCTTTTTTCCGGTCCGGCAATTGAGCTTATGCAAACTGTAGATTTTAAAAATATAATTGTAACCGATACGGTTAATATTCCCGAAGAAAAAATATTGCCCAACATGACCATTGTGACCGTGGCGAATATTTTCGCCGAAGCAATTCAACGAATTCATTGGGGTGACTCAGTCAGCGCCCTGTTCGATTTTTAGTTAGGAGTGAATTATGAGCAGTGATTACAAGTTAAATGTTATCGATCGCGATGCGATTGGCAGTAACAGCGTAAAAAAGATTCGGCGCCAGGGTTTGGTTCCAACAAATTTTTATTTCCTGGGTGGGGCTAACCATAACCTGGCAATCGACGCTAAAGAATTGTGGCATGCGCTACATTCGGGTTCGCACCTGTTCGTCGCTACTATTGGAAAGAAAAGTCACCATGTCCAGATAAAAGATATTCAGTACCACCCAGTCAGCGATGAAATATTACACGTTGATTTGATGGGCTTTAAAATGACTGATAAGATCAGCATTGCCGTAGCGGTGGTGATTACCGGTGAAGCGCCCGGCGTAAAAGAAGGCGGTGTTCTGATGCAGAATTTAAATCAGATCGATATTGTCTGCCTGCCAGCCAATGTCCCCGATAATATTGTAATTGATATTTCCGAATTACTGCTCGGGCAGCATATTTCCGTTAGCGACTTGACTCTTAGCGAAGATGTGGAAATCGTAACTAGCCCTGAAACACCAATAATCGCTGTACAAACGCCGCGAATTGCTGTTGAAGAGGAAGTTGAAGAGCTCGAGGTAGAAATAGACGAAGACGAAGAATTGGCCGAAGAAGAGGAAGCTCCCGAGCAAGAATGATCGCATTTATAGGATTGGGAAACCCTGGACAGCAATATGCAGCCACCAAACACAACACCGGTTTCTGGGTTGTGGATGAACTGGCCCGGCGCTGGAAAGCGGATTTCAAGCCCGGAAAAGGTGATTTTGTATATACCGAAGCCAGACAGGGGCGAGTATTGTTAGCCAAACCAACTACTGGCATGAATGTCTGTGGAACTGCGGTCCGTGAAATTATCAGATTCTGGGAATTGAATTTGCAGGATCTGGTCATCATCGTGGATGATGTAGATCTTCCCCTTGGTACCCTGCGACTGCGACCCAAAGGTGGCGATGGCTGTCATCGGGGCATGGAATCAATAATTTATCAACTGGGAGCGATGAATTTTCCCCGGCTACGGCTCGGAATTGCTACCGATGAGCAGATTCGTCCAGCCGAGAAATTTGTACTGCTGCCTTTCCGTCAGACAGATGTCGACCTGGCTCAGACAGCGGTCGGCATGGCTGCCGATGCTGCCGAATCGATAATGATCCACGGTCTGCAAAAAACGATGGCTGAATACAATAGAATTCAAAATGTAGGAGACGCAAACGCATGAACTACTACTATTTAATTCCGCTTTCTGGAATATTAGCGTTACTGTATGCCTTTTGGCGTAGTTCCTGGGTTAGGAAACAGGATCCGGGAAATGAAAAAATGCAGGAAATCGGCTTGGCGGTTCGCGAAGGTGCCATGGCGTTCCTGTCCCGCGAGTATAAAGTCCTTTCGGTTTTTGTTATTGCTGTGGCGGTTCTACTGGCCTGGGGTAATGCCTCTCAAGGCACCTCGCTGGTAGCGGTCTCTTTCATTGTTGGCGCGCTCTGCAGTGCTCTGGCCGGTTATTTTGGAATGCGCGTGGCAACTCTGGCCAATCATCGTACCACCCAAGCCGCCCGGGGAAGTCTTAACGCAGCCCTGCTGGTTGCTTTCAACGGTGGAGCCGTGATGGGACTGAGCGTGGTTGGACTGGGCATTATCGGACTGTCGGCTCTGTTCTGGCTCTATGGGGGACTGGAAGCCAATGCCAACCTGCCAAGGGTGATGAACATTCTTTCCGGATTTACCATGGGTGCCTCGTCAATCGCATTGTTTGCCCGTGTTGGCGGAGGTATTTATACAAAAGCAGCCGATGTTGGAGCAGACCTGGTTGGCAAAGTTGAAGCTGGTATTCCCGAAGACGATCCCCGGAACCCTGCTACAATTGCCGATAATGTTGGCGATAATGTCGGTGACGTGGCTGGCATGGGAGCCGATCTGTTCGAATCTTACGTTGGTTCAATTGTCGGAGCCATGGTTCTGGCAGCAGCAGCGGGATTTGCCAACCTGGTATTATTACCGTTCATTCTGGCCGGATTTGGAATTATAGTCTCGATCATCGGTACCTTTTTTGTCCGTACTAAAGAAGGTGGAAATCCACAGACCGCTTTAAATATGGGTGAGTTCAGCGCCGGGGGATTGATGCTGATAATCAGTTATTTTATCATTGATTGGTTCGTACCGGAAGCAGTACTGATGAATGGCAAGGAAGTCAGTAGCTTTGATATTTTCATGGCCACGATTGTCGGACTGATAGCCGGGATAATAATTGGTCTGATCACCGAATATTTTACTTCTGAATCGCGAAGGCCCTCCCAAATAATATCAAAATCATCAGAAACCGGAGCCGCTACCAATATTATAGCCGGCCTGGCCAATGGTATGTATTCCACACTCTGGCCGGTAGTTGCCATTGCCGGTGCAATCATTTTATCGTATCATTTTGCCGGATTGTATGGAATAGCGATTGCCGCGCTGGGAATGTTATCCACGATTGGTATTCAGTTAGCTGTTGATGCTTATGGCCCCATTGCTGACAATGCTGGCGGTTGTGCCGAGATGGCCGGATTGCCAGCCGAAGTGCGGGAGCGTACCGATAAACTTGATGCGGTTGGAAATACGACCGCTGCAATCGGCAAAGGATTTGCGATCGGTTCGGCTGCGTTGACTGCCTTGGCGCTGTTTGCGGCCTACCGTGAAACTGTTGCAATTGCCCGTGGTGGCGAGAAATTAATGTTAGATATTAGCGATCCCTTAATCATGGCCGGTCTTTTGATTGGTGGTATGCTGCCGTTTGTATTTTCATCATTTGCCATGCGAGCTGTTGGCGAAACCGCCTTCGATATGATAGAAGAAGTCCGGCGGCAGTTCAGAGAAATTAAAGGTTTATTGGAAGGTAAGGCGAAAGCCGATTATGCCCGCTGTGTGGATATTGCCACGGCAGCAGCGATTAAAAAAATGATTGTTCCGGGATTACTGGCGATATTAACGCCGGTTTTCTTCGGTTTGATTTTGAAAAGTCCCGAGATGCTGGGTGGTATTCTTGCTGGAGTGACCGTATCCGGTGTGCTCATGGCAATTTTTATGGCCAACGCTGGTGGTTCCTGGGATAATGCCAAGAAATATATTGAAGGTGGTGCACATGGTGGCAAGGGCAGTGATGCCCACAAAGCAGCTGTGGTTGGCGATACGGTTGGTGATCCATTTAAAGATACGGCCGGACCATCTCTAAATATCTTAATCAAGTTGATGTCGGTCGTTTCGCTGGTTATTGCGCCGTTATTCTAAACTGGAGGAAAAGTGAAATACTACGAAATTCTTTACATTGTTAATCCTAATCTCGAGCAGCCACGTCTGGATGAGATTAAAAAAGAAGTAGCCGGCGAGGTGAAGAAACTTCTATCGGCAGCAATAATCAATCACCGTATCTTTGGCAAAAAACGCCTGGCATACCAGGTTGATAAACATAAATATGGGATTTACATACTACTCCATGTGGAGGCACAGGATAATTCCCAGCTGGTAGAACTGAATACATTCTTTAAATTGAATAAGACCGTCATTCGCCATCTGGTTATTAGACTGGATCGTCGCCCGGAAGAAGATTTAAGCCCGGAAGCGGACAGTTTCATTGCCGGCGCTAGAAAGGAAACAGTGACTAAATTAGCACCGGTTGAAGATACCACCCCTAAACCGGAAGACAGCGCACCGGCTGAAGATACCACATCTGAATCGGAAGAAAGTGCCCCGGCTGAAGATACCACATCTGAACCGGAAGATAGCGTACCGGTTGAGCCTGACAGTACTGAAGAGCCGGAGGCCCAAAAAAAACCGGCAACCGAACCTGATGAGCAACCGGATAAAGAAAAAACTAAAGATAAATCGTAAGACCGAAGGATTTAATCATGGCTTTTGTTAGTAGACGAAAATTCTGTTATTTTAATGAAAACGGAATCACCGAGATCGATTACAAAGATGTTAAACTATTAAAGCGTTTCACTACTGAGCAGGGTAAAATAATGCCCCGCAGGGTGACCGGTACCAGCGCTAAAATGCACCGCAAATTAGTCCGCGCCATTAAACGGGCTCGGAGTATCGCACTGATGCCCTATACCAGTGAAGACAGCGAATAGGGCGGTTCGCGTTTTATTCATCTACCAATCGATACAAAAATAAAGATATAGAGGTCAATTATGGACGTTATATTACTCCAGGATGTTGAGAATGTGGGCGCAGCCGGCGACATTGTGAATGTAAAACCGGGTTTTGCCCGGAATTTTCTGGTACCTCGAGGCTATGCCTTGCGAGCCTCAAAACGTAATCTGGCGGTGGCAGAGGAGCAGAAACGGATCGCAGGGGCACGGGCTCGCCGCGAACGAAAGGTTCAGGAGACGCTGGTTAATAAACTAACCGGAATCGAACTCACCATCGAAGTACAGGTTGGTGAGGAAGAGCGCATGTTTGGATCAGTTACCAGTCAGGATATTCATGCTGCTCTGGAAGCGAAAGACATCACTGTCGACCGTCATGATATATTACTGGTGGAGCCGATCAAGACACTGGGAATCTACAATGTGCCGGTAAAGGTCAGTGCCGATCTTAAGCCAGAACTCAAGGTTTATGTGATTAAGACTTAGAAAAAAACCTCCTCCTCCCCAAAACCCCCGTTTGACAATCCTTGTCTTCGGGGGTTTCTTTAATCCAGAGGATCATTCATTTTGGCAGTCAGTCAGTAAATATATTCGCCCAGGAAGAAGGGAACTGTGAGTAATTCTGGTTACCCCGAGCGGACGAAAGCCAAATAAATAATTATTTCAAAACCAGCATTTTCCTTGTAATTCGCTTCTGATCTGTTACCAGTTGATAGATATAAGTGCCGCTGGGTAAACCAGATGCATTCCATTGCAGGGAATAATTACCTGGTTCATGTGTTTCATCGGCCAATATTGCAACAGTCCGACCCAGTAAATCATAAACAACCACGGTTACCCTGGTCAGGGTTGGAATATCATAAATTATTGTTGTTACCGGGTTGAATGGATTGGGGTAATTGGCATATAATTGTAATTCTTGTGGCAGACCGGCGTGTTCAAAATCACCCTGCAGGACGAGCCCACTTTTTAAAATCCAGTTCAGCGGATCAATTACAAAAGACTGGTTGCCGACGGTGATGGAACCACTGCCATTATCCATGTCTACTTGAAATGTGTCAGCACCCACGCTGACATCCACCGGCATATAAAAAGGCATATCCTCGGGCGTTTGCCAGTGCAGATTTAAGATTTCATTGTCAATTGAATAAACCAGGGTTGGTAAGCCGGTCTGCCGCAGGTAAAGATCGAAAAACCAATCCAATTCCAGGGTAGATAGATTTTCAGCCAGATCAATAAAATCCTGCGAGTCAACCAAACGACATTGTTCACCATTAGCCACCTGTTCCATGGCTGGCGTAAGATAGGCCATTCGTCTCAGGGTACTGAAAAATAGAGTTTCTCCCACCAGATATCGCAGACTGTGTAAAACCAGGGCTCCCTTGTGATAAACATCATGATTGTAAATCTGGTCGAATGTCTGGGAATAAATCGGTGCCAGCGGCAACCAGTTGTAGGTTGTCCAGCGATTCACATAATTATGATAGAGCGCCGGGCTGTTGAGGTATTCGGCACAGAGCGCCTCAGCATAAGTGGCGAAACTTTCGTGAATCCAGATATCTTTCCAATCTGCTGCGGTGACCATATTACCCCACCATTCATGGGCCGTCTCGTGCACCAGAATATAATCGAAGCCATAGCCATTTAATTCAAAATCATCCCCCCAGGCTATTGCAGTCTGATGTTCCATTCCCAGATAAGCGGTTTGCACCACACCATATTTATCTGCCCGGAAGGGGTAGGGACCGAAATAATGCTCCAGCATTTCGAGCGTGGCATTCAATTGCGGAAACCAGGCTTGTGCGGTCGCATAATTTTCAGGAATTGTCCAAAAATAGACCGGGATCGTTTCTCCGGAAATGCTGGTATATGATCCAGCCAGTTCTTCATATGGAACGATATTAAATGTCACATTATAATTATTGATCGGGGTGGAAACAAACCAGTTATAAGTCAGGGTGCCGTTACCATTATCGACAATCTGGCGGAGGTGACCGTTTGAAATACATAGCAGGGAATCAGGGACGGTAAAATGCAGGTTAACCGAATCGGGTTCATCGGAGGGGTGATCTTTGCAGGGCCACCAGATATCGGCGCCCTCGCCTTCACAGGAAACACCATACCAGGGTTGACCGGAAGGAGTGGTCGACCAGTTGAATCCGCCACCCCAAGGAGGATTGGCTGCAACGTGAGGTTGACCGTGATAGGCGATATTTACTGACAACGAGTCACCTGCCAGTAAAGAATCCGGTAGAACTATCCATAATTTGGAACCCTGCCAGGTATATGATAGGGGTGCAGCCGGCAAGCTTTGAATTGAATCAATGCTGAACAATGGGTCAAGATCGAGCACCAGCTGATCCATGGCTGAAACAATGCTGGCAGTCAAAGACAGCGAACCGGAAATGGATCGATCTGCCAAATCAAAGGTTATGTCAAGATCGTAATAGGTGACATCATAGGCGGCTTGCTCGGCCATCAATGGACCACCAGTATCGTACACATTTGTCTGAGCAAAAAGAACCGGTCGAATTAGCAACCCAAGAAAGGTAAGTTGAGCAATGGTCGATAAAAGGGTGGTTTTGGTGTTCTTGTGCATGAATTAATATAAATGACCACCGGCAATGATGCCATAATTACTGTGAAGGATTAATGCAGCTAAAGCCGACCAGTAAATAGCTTTAATGATTTATCCAATCTGGAAGATTATCCTGATGTAGAGTATATTCTTTCGATTAATGGTTCCAAATCTGGGAGAAAGGATTATGAGAAGATTAGTATTTAGGGTGTGGTCGGTTTTGCTGATAGCTACTATTTATTCGCAAACCCGCCCTGTTTCCACCTATTCCATAGTGGCTCTGGATGAAACAACCGGACAACTTGGAGTAGCGGTACAGAGTCATTGGTTTTCAGTGGGTTCGTTGGTGCCTTGGGCAAAGGCTGGGGTTGGAGCGGTGGCTACCCAGTCTTTTGTGCGGGTTGAATATGGCCCCGAGGGCCTGGCTTTGATGGAAGCTGGAGCCTCAGCCGAGGATGCCCTGATCCAGTTATTGAATGAGGATGAGAACGCGGAGGTTCGCCAGGTAGCCATGATAGACGGTAAAGGCAATGCAATTGTCCATACTGGTGAGAAATGTATCTTTGCGGCTGGCCACCAAACCGGCAAGAATTACGGTGTTCAGGCCAATTTGATGGAAAATGAAACAGTCTGGCCGGCGATGGCAGATGCCTTTGAAAAAGCCAGCGGAGAATTGGCGGATCGAATGCTGGTAGCTCTGGAGGCAGCCGAGGCTGAGGGTGGTGATATCCGGGGAAAACAATCGGCAGCGATGTTGATTGTCTCTGGAACCCCAACAGGGATTCCGTGGAAAGATATTGTGATGGATCTGCGGGTTGATGATTCATCCGCGCCACTGGTGGAATTAAAACGCCTGATTCGAATTCATCGTGCTTACCAGCATGCTAATCAGGGAGACCTTTTCTTGGAAAAAGGGGAGACTGAAAAAGCGTTGAACGAGTACGATTTGGCAGCCCAATTTTACCCGGAAAATCCTGAATTGCCTTTCTGGACGGCCGTTACCCTGGCTGAGGCCGGGAAACTGAGCTCGGCGCTGCCGATTTTTAAAAATATTTTCCTAATTGACGAACGCTGGCGTACGCTGACCCCCCGTCTGGTTAAAGCTGGTTTGCTGCCCGATAATAAACAGCAGTTGGATTTGATACTGGCTCAATAATATTTTACGATCTGCAGATTAAATCGGAACTATGTAAGATTATGCGCATTAGAGGACTCTGCAAACGAATCTTTCATTCCCTCCCTTCCCCCTCCCTATCCCAAATTTGAGAGATTCGTTTGCCTTTAATTATAAACGATTGTAACGCCGAATATGGGGATAAGGTTATAAATTGTGATATGATTAAAGCTCTTAGAGTAATAAAAACTTCTACAATCTTAGCGATTGTTATACTGGCGACGGCCAAATTAATGGCTGCCAATGCTGTTTGCGGAGTCGTGAAGAACGGTGAAAATAAAAAACCAATCGCTGGCGCCAATATAGAATTGATCGGCACTGATATGGGGGCAATAACCAACGAAAAGGGTAAATTTTGTATTAATGTTAGCACATCATTCCCGATAATTTTGAAAATAACACATATCAGTTTTGTTAATCAGGAAATTGAAATTAATGACAGCGGTGAATTAGATATATTATTAGTTCCCGGTGTAATTCAAGGCGAGGAAGTATTTGTTGTCGGGACTTCTCCTACATATGAATTAGATGTCTCGGTCCCGGTAGATATCCTTGATGCAGATGATATCGAATTGCAGGGTGCACGTGATATGGAAGGTGCCCTGAGACGGGTTCCTAGCTTGGATATGGTTACATCATCTTCTGGTAAGCAGACAGTTAGCATCAGGGGTAGCAACCCTACAGACGTAGCTGTGTATTTGGATGGAGTTAAAATCAATGATAGCAACAAAGGGATAGCAGACTTATCATTTATTGATTTTAATACCATTGATCAGATTCAGATAATTAAAGGCGGCGGCTCAATTTTATTTGGCAGCGGTTCTTTAGGGGGCGTAGTCAATTTAGAATCAAAACAAGCCCTAAATAACTCATTTGCTTTTACCCAGGGCCAGGGATTTACATATAATGATGATGCTGATCTTTCAGTATCGGGCTCAGCTATCTATAAGAAATCTGGTATTGGGGCACGATACTCCGGTAGTTCCAGGAAGTACGGAGGGCGAACCACGACATCGACCATTTTTAAAAATTTTTATTCAACAACTCAATTGCCAGGGGGAATTATAGATTTAAGATGGAACGAATTGAATAAAACGCTAATGTTCCCATCGGGAAATTTGGAAACAGCCGATAGATTATCTTTATCAAGTTTTCAGTATCGGGGAAAAGTCGGAAGATTTTCTGGTTGGAATATATTTGTAGGGAAACGACAATGGGAATTATTGCAGGATTTTTACACCAGCCTCAATGAAGAACTAAAAGACGGATCTGATATACTCAAATTGTCAAAATTGATAAGAATAGGACCGTTTGAAAGCACGGCACAACTCGAATCGGAAACACAATACTTTGTTGGGGAAAAATCATATTTTGATATTACAGGGTTACCATTAGTTGATTATAAATCTAAATTTGATAGAAACGATAACGGGTTTGCCTTATCATCACGATTAGTGTTCGATGGCGAGCATCCGAATATTGACTTTATTCGATTTGAGTTTGGTTATCGAATGGATAATATCACGACTATCCAAAGACATTGGTTCGAGTTTCCACTGGCTGATGTTATTGGAGAGGATTTGATTTATAGAGTACCAGGAGCTGATTATTCTAAAACAATAATCAGTCAGCGCATCGGTATGCATTTCGAAGGAAGTGGTTCGGATCTTAAATATATCTTTTTCATAAGCCAGGGGAATAATGGACGGCTACCCACACTTGGCGATTATTTCCACTTTCAAAATGCCGTTTTCGATAATTCCACTGACTCCACATTAACAATGGAATATCTTGGATCAACTGATATTAATGTGGATTTAATTTTTTCAAACATCAGAACACAGTTGCCAATTGATGAAATTAAGCTGGCGCTAAATTTATTCCTGAATGATTTCACTAATAAGATAGCCTACCGAATTGTTGATGATAATTCCCCGGTACCATATAACAGTAAAATCGCCGACATTCGAGGTTACGAAGTAAGTCTTTCCAGCGATATGTTCAACAAACATCTTTCATTGATGGCAACCGGTACCTATATCGACGTAAGCAATCCAATTGTATTTCCCTTCAAACCGGTATACAGACTGGTTTTTGCTGGGGCGTTTAATTGGAAATGGTTGAATTTAAGCTTCGATCATTTAAATGAAGGGAAGCAATATTATTACATACCAAATATCGGAGAGGGATTTAGAAACCCACGAGAAAATGCAAATTTGAATATCAGCGCAAAGAAGAACTTTTATGGATTGAAATGGAGCCTGACATACACCTGGCGAAATTTAATGTCTGCAGCTGATGCCAACCTTTCGCTTGAAGAAAGTTTGCGGCAAGGATTCAATTATTTTGAGAAATATCGCGAAATCGTTACGCTCAGGGTGGAATTATAATGACCAAAAAAATCTCATTAATAACAGCGATATTATTGTTTTCAACTGGCTGCGACTTACCCTTTTTAACCAAGGCTGACGAAGATCAGAAATATGAAGTAACGCATGATTATCAAGGACAATATTTAACTAATAAAATTCCAGTTGTTTTGTCATGGTCCGAGGTTACCATTGAAAAATTCAAAGAATTTGTTGTGGAGCGAGCATATATTGATTCGCGCGGTACTCATTGGGTGGCAATAGACAGTTTGAGTGACTCATTGGCAGTATCTTATACGGACACCATTAAAGATGATCAAACTTTTCAATATCGAATCAGAATTATTAATCAAGCTGATCAGTATTTTCACCTTACCGCCAAACCTTTTACTGTACCAGAAGTCGCTTTCGTAACCGTTCCCGGTGATTACCACAGCCCACAACTTGCCTACGATAATTTATTTATTGATCCGGGCGATAGTATTGTTGTTGAACCTGGTGAGTATGAAGGCAACTTCATTTTTAGGGGTAAAAATGTAATTATCACCAGTACTTCGGGGTCAGCTTTCACAGAATTGAGATCTGCTGGTGGGTTTAATTCCACTGTTGTAATCGATAATGGGCACTTAAAAGGTTTTACAATTACAAATGGTGTTACTTATATCGGCGGCGGTGGTATTCATGCACAAGGACAGGCATTAGTTTCGAAATGCTCTATTCGTGACAATGGATCAATTTCGGACCCGGATGCCAAGAGATACGTATTTCCAATGGCTAATGGAGGAGGTATTTATGCAACGGATTCTGCCGTAATTCGAAATTGCTCAATTTCTAATAATTATTCAAGAATGGGCGGTGGTGGCATTGCCGTTAGTGGTAATGCAGCAGTAATTAACTGTTATATTTACGAAAACACTGATCGTGTTAGAGGAGGCGGCTTATTTTTGTATAAAAGTTCAGGCTCCATCAGAAATTGTATTATCCGGGGCAACCTGGTTCCCAATGGAATAGGGGGCGGCATTATTTTTGCCGACGGAGTGTTTGAAATTTACAACTGTGAAGTCAGTTATAATTTCTCAGAAAGCGCACCAGCTGGAATAGTCTGCTATCCTTATGCCGAATTTTCAGCAGTGAACTGTGTAATTTACGGTAATTTTATGTCGTTTGCGGGTACCCAGTACGGAGCCCTTAATGAAGATGGAAATTATACTTTACGAAATTCAATTCTTTGGGGAAATGCAGGAATTTGTGATCGCAGGATAATGTCTGAAAAAAGTTATTTTAGTAACGTTGAAGGTATTGCCCCATATTTTAATAATAACAATATTGATGAGAATCCACAGTTTGTCGATCCAGTAACAGGGGATTTTCACCTTTCCAGTTACTCCCCCTGCATCAATATAGGAGACCCGGGCGCAGACTACGTTGACCTTGATGGCAGTCGGAATGACCAGGGTATATATGGTGGTCCCTACGGAGACGATTTCAATCGATAACTAAACCCTGCGCCGATAAAATGTCCCAAACTCTCAAAGTTGTATCTGGAACGGTGAGAGTGACGGGGTATAAATTTTCCGTATCGCGGTGAAATAAAATGTTATTTGTGAACCCAATTGTATCGCCAGGTGTGATATTTACATCGTGACGGAAGAATATCCCAACTTCGTGCTGATAGCTGGCGGTGATAACTCGAACCGTTATTTCCCAACCATCCAAGGTTTGATTCGTGTTATTAATTATATTCCAGTCGGTAACAAAATAGCCATCGTAACCGCCTATAGTTAAATTAGTTAACTGAACGTCAATATCAAAATAATCGAATTCTCCCGCGTTGTGCTCCTCATCGCAGCCAAAAATTATTATTGCGGCGAGCACGCTGGCGATAATAGTCATGCAAAATCTATTGGTTCTCAACATGCGAATAATTTACGTTGAAATGTTTGATGGTGGTATTAAAAGCTTGTGGGATTGTGAGAAGAAATAAATTTTGCTGTTGGGGGAATAATGTTTTAGTTGTTAAATTCTGACTGACCAGTCGGTCAGAATCAATGAAAGATAGATGCAGAAAAGAGAATTAATCATCCACGCCGCCATCAGCGTCTTTGCCCGTACAGGCCTTGAGCGTGGTAAAATCGCCGATATTGCTAAAGAAGCTGGTATTGGTAAGGGCACTGTCTATGAATATTTCCGGAGTAAAGACGAATTATTTGAGGCGATTGAAGAATATTTTATATCACAGATGATCGAACCTCTGCGGGAATTAGCGAAAGTTACAGGTAGTCCCTCAGAGAAGATAACAAACTTAATGGACGAAAGTATCGAAATGATTGTCCATATGGGTGATGCCCTGCTGATTGTTTCGGAGATTATGGCTCAGGCTGCCCGGGGACTCTGGCATACGAAGGGCTCTTCCGCTTTAGCTGACATGTATGATGAATATCGTGATATAATCATCGCCATCTTAAAGGATGGCGTTAAGAATGGTGAGTTCCGTGCCATGAATTATGTTGGTATTGCCACTCTGCTGATGGGTTTCATCGATGGTTTGGTCTGGCAATATTTGATGCTCAAAGACCGCATGAATTTTGAGAAAATTAAAGATGAAGCGATGCATTCTTTTATGAAGGGAATTGAAAAATGAAAAAAACTTTACTGATTCTACTGACTCTGATAATTGGTCTGACAGCCCAGAAACCCAGTGGCGATTCCGTGTTGGATAAAATAATTGACTTGATGAATCCGGTAAATGCCCGGGGAATCATGAAACAGACGATCGAAACCACCTCGGGCCAACTGCGCACATTTGAATACGAAACATTCTCTGGCAATAAAGGCGAGAACCAATTGATGCGTTACCGGGCGCCGGGTCGGGTCAAAGGTAATGCCATGCTGATGACCGATTTTTCCGACAATATCTGGATGTTCAATAAACGGACAAATCGTGTCCGCAAGCTGGCCTCCCATGCCAAAAAACAGAAATTTGAAGGCTCCGATTTCACTTATGAGGATATGGGTTCCGGTGACAGTTGGCGAGCAGATTACAGTCCCAAAATAGCCGGCACGGAAAAATTGGATGGTGAAAAATGCTGGTTGTTGGAGATGATACCAAAAACCGAGGATTTATCTTATTCGAAAATGGTGATCTGGTCCCGCAGTGGTGATCTATTTCCAGTGCGTATTGATTACTACGATAAAAGCGGCAGCTTCAGCAAATCGCTTTTGATGGAGGATATTCGCAAGATTGAAGGCTTCCTGACACCGTTTAAGATGACCATGAAAAATCATCTGGAGAATACCCAGACCGTAATGGAATATGTGGAGGTAACTTACGATATTACCTTCGACAAGAATTTTTTCAGTGAACGGAATTTGAAGAAATGAGAAATACTGTCATACTGATCCCGATTTATCGGGAGAAGTATCTCAGACAGACACTGGTATTAAAGACTTTGCTTGAGATTCTTCGCCCCGCTTACACCGGGATTCAGAATGACAACGGGAATGTTTGAAAATATTTGATAAAATAAGAATGCAGAAAAAATGCGAACACTAATTGCTACAACTATACTTATCACCGCACTGTTTGCCCAGGTGGACTGGTACGGTTATTACGAGGCCGAGGTCGATTATTTGAGTCTGCCGGATAACCAATTCTATTTCGGCTACCACAAATTCCGGTTGGATCTGGACAGCGCGCCTACCGACCGGATTCGTGTCAGTGCCAATCTGGTATCTAAATACTATGATGGCGCATCAATTTTCAATTTCATGGAATTCATTGACCAATCCTATTGGCCAATTTTGCCGGTTACTGATGAGAACGGAGAAGTAGTGCTGGACAGTGTCTCAGGGCAACCGCTGACATTTATTTTAGATGATTTATCCTATCCATTGCCCGATACCCTGTTTCTGGACAATGCATTTTTAGAGTTTCATCATGACCGGTTCGATCTTACTCTGGGCCGACAGCAGATTCCATCCGGCGCGGGTTATGCCTGGAATCCCACCGACCTGTTCAATACTAAAGATATGATGGACCCGACCTACGAGGATACAGGAGTCCCGGCCACCCGCATCGATGTGCCATTCGGCATGAGCATGACTTTTACCGGAATTGTGCAACCGGGGAATTCCTGGAATAATTCCACCCAGTACTATCAAATGAAGACTGGCCTGGGCCGGTTTGATTTATCGCTGCTGTATGGGAAAACAGTTTATTCCGAGACCGGCTTACTGTCCGCAGGAGAATGGGATCGGGAATTGGGCGGAATTAACCTGGAAGGCGAATTATTCGGATTGGGCGCCCGGGCAGAATTAGCCGTCAATCGCCTGGATTACGCGAGCGATAGCTTAAAATATGAATTAATTATCGGCGGTGACTATACTTTTGATAATTCACTGTATCTGCTGGGGGAATTCTATCACAATGATTTTGGAGTAAAGGTCGACCAAACACAGTTTGATGATTACCTGATCTTCCTTGCTGGTCAGCGCAAGAGTCTGAACCAGAATTATTTTTTCCTGATGGCAATGTATCCCTTGGGGGATCTGCTGGCGGGTTCGCTATTCGGTATAGCTAATCTGGATGATGGGAGCTTAGCGATCAATCCCCAGTTGACCTACAACATCTTTGAAGATGTTGAATTGAGCTTGTTGGCATCGGTTTTCGTCGGCGATGATCGGGATGAGTTTGGTTATCAAAGCGCTGGTTTGCGCCTGCGCCTCAGAGCCTATTTTTAAATTGAAAATGATTAGATGAATTTTGGAAAGGGAATAAAATGCGACAGAGACTGTTAACAACTTTAGGCCGCTGGGCCGGCGAAAAAACCTGGTGGATGCTGTTGGTTATAATCATACTTACCGTTGTGTTTGGCGGATTGTCCGAACAACTGGAAATGACAATGGACATGACCGGGTTACTGCCCAAAGATGACCCCATGGTGGATGAATTCAATTATATTTTTGAAGAATTTAACGGCGCCTCAACCATTTTTATTGTCGCCCAGGGTGAAATGGATGATATGGTCCGGTTTGCCGAGGAGATGACCCCCCGGATCAAGGACCTTGAATCCTGGATTGAGGTTAACGGCTCAGACAACGTAAAAAAACAATTGCAAACTGCCCGGGATAAAGCTGCGGCGGGAAAAATCGAAGGCAATGACCAGTACATTAAGCGTGTAGATTACATGCAACCCACCGAATTTATCCGCAATCACGGGTTAATGTTGATCAAGCCCAAGGATTTGAAAAATACCCGGGAAATTTTTGAGGATCCTAACCTGCTACCGTATTTGACAAATCTTAATAACAGTCTGGAAAAGGAATATATCCAGTCAGATGAAAAAATTTCAACTACACAACGTGAGCAGGCTGCTACCATGTTCCTGGATGGAATTGAAAGCTGGGTTGATCATACCGAATTAGCTTTGTACAGCGATGAATACGATCCGATCAAAGGAACGTTGGCGGCGGAAGCGGCGGCGATCGGGAATCCCTATCTGGTTTCACCGGATCGCTCCCTGCTGCTGATAACGGTTGAAGCAAGTTTCAGCATCATGGAGATGGATCATCTTATGCCAATGGTGAACGGATTAGAAGAAATGGTGAAAAGCGATGCTGGCAACTACAATATCGAGACCGGGTTAACGGGAACGCTAGTGCTGGGTCGTGATGAGATGGTGGCTGCCGTGGAAGATTCCATGTCGCTGACCATATTGGCTCTGATCCTGATCCTGATTTTGTTCATCTTTACTTTCCGGATGCTTAGCTCTCCGGTGATGGCGGTGCTGAACCTGATCATCGGTATCACCTGGGCCATGGGTGTAGCCTGGCTGTTGGTGCAGACCCTGAACATGTTCACCGCTATGATGGCGGTTGTGCTGGTGGGACTTGGAATTGATTTCTCGATTCATATTATTTCGGTTTTTTCAGAATTAGTTAATAAAGGTGCTGAACCAAAACAGGCTATTATCGATACCCTGCAGAAAGTTGGCGGTGGTATCATTACCGGAGGTTTAACAACATCCGCTGCTTTTCTCACTTTGTTGGTCGGGCGCAGTGCGGGAATATCTGAGTTTGGTCTAGTTTGCGGCGTGGGATTAATCGTTATCATGATTGCCACCTTGATCGCCATGCCAACCATGCTAATGCTCAGGGAGCGCTACCGGGTCTGGCGGGGCAAGGAATTGAAAAAGACCCGCGATGTGGCCTATGCCAGGGTTGGCAGAATCGGTGAAGGAATTCATCGCAAATGGCGTTTCTCGCTGGTGGCCGGGCTGATTGTCACCCTGTTTTTCGGTTTAATGATGGTTCGGGTCACTTTTGATTATAATTACCTGAACATGGAACCGGAAGGTCTGGAATCGATCGCCCTGAATGATTTGATCATTGAAAAATTCAATTTTTCCGCCGATGCGGCCCTGATGACGGCCACATCACTGGAACAGAATCATGAATACACCGAAGCGGCCAAGAAAAAATCATCAGTGAGCTATGTGGAGTCAATTTCCGATTACTTGCCGTATGTCGCAGAACAAGTCAAACGAAAACCCGGTGTTCTGCAGATTGCTGAAAAGATGGAGCAAACTTCAGTTACCGCCAGTGTAAATGCTGTGCAACAGACAGGCATTATTGAAGAGTTATATCGCCTGGAAGCCAATGTTATTGAGATGCAGGATATGGCGTTCACCGGTGGTCAGGATATGATCGATCAGAAAGCCACCCGGATCGTCGGTAATCCCGATCAACCGGAGTTGGTTGGGAATTTAACTCGCTTTATTGCCCATATGGAAGAGCAGCCGGTACAGCTGGAACGACTGGGGGATTTCAATCAAGATTTCGGAACCGCTTTCCGCAGCCTGGTTCTGGACATGGCGGACACGGCGACAATCACGCTGGATATGCTGCCCGTATCCGTAAAGAGCACCCATATGAGCGAGGGGGGTGACCGCTTCCTGCTAACGCTCTATCCCAAAGGTAATATCTGGAGTATTGATTATCTGGAAGTATTTACCAGCGATATACTGGCGATTTCTCCCAGCATTTCCGGCACACCACCCATGTTTTATTACCTGATGAAGATCATCGGGGCTGACGGTCGCCGGGCAGCACTGCTGACGATTTTAGTGGTAATACTGTTCTTGTGGTTCGATTTCCGATCACTGAAAAAAGCGCTGCTGGCGATGATTCCCCTGTTCTTCGGCGTTATCTGGATGGTAGGCATAATGGGTCTCACTGGTATTCAGTTAACCCTGCTTAATATCATGGCGATCCCGTTGATAATTGGCATTGGTATTGATGACGGTGTACATCTTATTCACCGCTATCACCACGAAGGTAAGGGTGCAATTTTTACCGTATTCAGTTCCACCGGTAAGGCGATCACAATCACTTCGCTGACCACGATGCTGGCTTTCGGATCACTGGTATTTGCAGTTTATCGTGGTTTCGGTAGCCTGGGAATAGCGCTTTTTCTGGGGGTTGGTACGTGTCTTCTAGCCTCGATATTCATCCTACCGGCGCTGCTGGCTATCACGGAAAAATAGCCTTATTAGGCCAAGCCAGAAAACAAAACCGGGCTCCTCATTGTAATTTACCCGGTTTTGTTTTCTTTTGATCGTATTTTATAGCGTATAGAAATAGCCTGTAGATTATTCTATTGACTTACTTCACAGTATGTCTGTATACTCTGTAGATTTAATGTCAGTTTAGTGTTGAGCTAATAATACAATTTGTGGGGATTGAGAGAGAAAAATTTCCAACTAAATGTGTCTAATAGAGAGAATTAGGCAGCTAGCAGGGAAAGAAATCTTTTAGCTAATGGAGAGAAAAGGATGAATAATTATATAAAATTCATAGCAGCAAGCATCCTATTGTTGTCGGTACTGTTTGCTGGAGAAACTGGAAAAATAATCGGGAAGGCAGTGGATAGTGAATCAGGTAATCCGTTACCAGGTGTCAATATAGTTTTATTGGGGACATCCTTTGGTGCTGCTACCGATGAAAGCGGTGAATTTATTATTATGTTCATCCCACCAGGATTGTATAAAATTAAATTGAGTTATATCGGATATGCAGACGTAATTATTGAAAATGTTCGAGTAACCAGGGACTTAACGACCAATCTTTATACATCAACGGAAGGCTACACGATTGCTTTAGCCCCCGAGGCTGTGGAGGGTGAATCAGTCACCGTATTTGCACAGAAGCCGCTGATTGAGATCAACGCAACCAACGAGGTTCGGGTTACGCGCGCCGAGGATATCAAAAATATGGCAGTTCGTGGTTCGCGCGGCATTGCGGCCCTGCAAACAGGAGTCGTTGACGACAATATTGACCTCCACGTTCGCGGTGGTCGTTCGGAGGAAATCGGATATTATGTTGACGGTGTCTATGTTAATTCCAATTTCCGGGTAGCTCAACCTAGTGGTGCCGGTACCCGTATTGGTAGCCGACAAAGCTACTCCGGTGAAATACCAAATCTTGGGCTGGAAGAAGTTTCTTTCCAGGCTGGTGGTTTTGGAGCTGAATATGGTTCCGCAAATGCCGGTATAATAAATTCAGCCTCTAAAACCGGTGGCGAAAAATTCCAATTTTCGGGGGAAGCAATTACGGATGGTTTTCTCAGTGCTGACCCAACAACTGAAAATGATATGCCCTATGCCTTTTCCTACGGTTACAATCTATTTTCCGGAGCCCTTGGCGGTCCGGTACCAGGATTAAAATTTCTGCGGTTCTTTGGATCGCTGGAGTATACGGAAATGGATGATGGAACGCCTTTTACCGGCTTAATCGCAAAATACGATGGTGCCGTAAACCCGGCCAATGGATTGCCAAATAATGGTGAGGCTTTTGAAGATATAAATGGCAACACAATCTGGGATTGGACTGATTCGAATGGCGATGGCATAATGAATGCTAATGAATATCGCGAACCATTCACCGATGCCGATCTTGATGGACAATACGATGCGCCGGACTGGCTGGCAATTGATGCTGTTGACAGTATCAGCTATGTTCGAGGACCAAAGTCCAACAATGGTTCAACGCGATTGAGTATGACGGGAAATATGTTAATCGACCTGCAGCCGATTACGGGTCTTTCCTGGAAAATGAAAATTGGTGGCTCACATTATGATAATGAAAACGCGGAGTACCTGGTTGCCAGATCGCTTTTTGCTAAATACAACGCCGCCAGCACGAAGGATGGAATAGGGTCGTCCGGCAACCTCTTAAACCGATTTAACATTGCCACCGATAAAGTTAACACACTGTACGGACGGCTTTCCGGTAATATACCCGGTTTTAAAAAATTATTTTTCCGGGTTCAGGCCAGTCACTTCAACGACCAATACACCCGCCATGATCCGGTGCACAAAAAAGGTTATGGAAACTTCCGCTATGAAGATGGTACGGTTTCGACTTCCCAGGTGCCCTATATCCAGTCCGGTAAGCGGGAAGACTTCTTCAATCCAAGCTGGGTCTATGTGGATTCATCTTTGATTGATTCAACTAATACCGGAATCAGTACCTACGACTACTGGCGTACCGATACCAATTTGACATTCGTCGAGATAGACTATGATACCTCCTGGATCAATCCCTTATTCTCTGATGTTGGTATCAGACCGATCCCGATGGTCGAACTGGCCAATTATACCATGCCAGGATTTTTGACTGCTGCTACTTACCGGAAAAGGGAAACAAACCGCAATACAATTGACGGTGCATTGACCTGGCAGCTTGGTGACCACGAAATAAAAATCGGAGGTACTTACGAATCGTCAATCCTGCGCTATTATCAAATGGGTCGTGCGACATCATTATCACGTTATTTTGAGAATAATTCGCCTTATTCCGGTACCCAGGACCGCTATCGCTGGAGCGATTCACTCGGTGCGATGGTTTTTGGATCTGACGGTAATTGGCAGACTGATGAAGCATTTAACGACTTGGATAGTAATGGTGTATTCAATCCGGAATTTGGTGAATCATTTACTGACTTACCCTCTGACGATATCTTCGACTTTTTACAGGATCCCAACGATACCTGGGGTGATACACTTGAAAATGCCGATTTTAATGGTGACGGCAGCATTGATTATGATGATTACTGGGGTGATTATGTTTTCCAGGCTTATAAATCAGCTTACGCCGAAAACATTGGTTACGACGTTACCGGAGAAAACAAACTGGATAGCGGATTGGATAAAGCCAGAAAACCGGTTGTGGGCGCTTTCTACCTCCAGGATAAATATGAAATTCAAGATTTAATCCTGAATGTGGGAGCACGCTATGATTATATAGATCCTGCGAATATGATTTGGAACTCGGAAACCGGTGGCAGTCAGAATGTTACGATCAATACTGTCGGTCAACTGGCCACAATCGTCTATGCAACAGATTTCAATGAAAACGATGAATTGGAGCCTACAGAATATAGAAGCTCAATGCCTACTCTCGATGACTCCACTGGTCTTAGACAGCGCATTCCTGCACCGACCCGGTCGATGATAAGTCCTCGGATTGGCTTGGCTTTTCCGGTGACTGATCGAACAGTATTCCATGCTCAATACG
The DNA here is from genome assembly GCA_964439935.1 of uncultured bacterium. GTDB lineage: Bacteria > Fidelibacterota > Marinisomatia > Marinisomatales > TCS56 > JABMQW01. The sequence continues at coordinate 122,296 of CAYTPW010000002.1, forward strand.
GTAAATACTTCCAGCTCCCGGATCTTAATCGGATTTTCTTAAGTTATACCCGATTTCTTTCTAATCTGGAGCAGGGCAATTTCACTACATCAGCTAATCCTGACTTACAGCCGGTAAAAACCACTGCCTATGAAATTGGATTTAAGCAGTTGGTCACTAAAAATGTCAGTGTTGACGCTACCGTGTTTTACAAACAGATGTCCGGGTTGGTTCAGCTGCGAACGATTGCAAACCGGTCGGGCGCCTATGCCCTGTTTGTGAATGGTGATTACGGTACTGTGCGGGGATTGAGTCTATCCGTTAACACCCGCAGAATATCATTTGTGCAAATGTCAGCGAACTATACCCTGCAGTATGCCGGTGGTACGGGATCAACGGCCAACGGTCTATTCAGGATTGCCTGGCAAAGTGGTAACAACCCCACTTTTGTCTCTCCCCTGGATTATGATCAGCGTCATACTGCCAGCCTAATGGTAGACTTCCGGACACCAGCCAACTTTATTATTCCCCTGTTTGGTGCCAATATGTCCTTCTCATACGGAAGCGGAATGCGCTATACCCCGGCACTCCCCCGAACGACTGTTTTTGCCGGTGGAATTTCCGATCGACCGATTGCCGGTATGAACACCGGCAGCATGCCAGCAACTATAAACCTGGATTTAAGGTTTGATAAAACATTTAGCGCTGGCGGCGCGAATATGGGCGTGTTCCTGGTAATTATGAATGCCCTTGACTACCAGAATGTTGTAAATGTGTGGAATGGCACCGGTCTACCCGACCAGGATGGTTGGCTGCCAACTGCAGAAGGTCAAAACTGGGTGAATAATTTCGCCGTAGGCGGGTCAGAAGGCGGAACACCATTGTATAACGCCCGGACCAGCCAGGAACTGAATTTCGGGCAACCGCGGCAAGTGAGATTAGGAATTAGAGTAGATTTATAAATTAATCACTAGAGAAATCAAGGAGATTTATATGTTCAGGCGAACAATCATATTATTGGGTATACTGGCTGCCTTTACAGCATTGACCGCCAGACCTACAAAACGCGTCTCAGAAGAAGCTTGGCAAGTTAATAAAGCTATGGCAACGGCGGCAGCACCGATTGATCACGTAATCTGGGATGGTAATAATATCAGCACCATCCATGGTAATGATGGTGATATCGTAAGTTCCGATGTTACCAGTAGCTCCGGTATGGAATGGCCCAAAGGCAGCGGACGGTTGGCCGTTTTTCAGTCCGGCATGTGGTTGGCAAGTGGTCTATCGCGTTCACCAGGCGGAGAATGGGTTGATGATCTTCGCACAGCTGCAGCTGAATACACCCAGGAGTTCACCCCCGGTGCTATCGGCAGTGCGGATCCGAACTCTGGTCATATTTATGAAATCCATAAAAAAGAAGTCGAAGCGTTTCTGGAAAATGACTACACTGTGTTTTCAAATATGGTTCTTGATCTACCGATCAGCGTGATCGACGGACTCGCAATTGAAACTGAACTGGTAGCAAAAACACTGCCTACCAGCGACTTTGAGAATTGGCCAGCAGATGAAGGTGCACCTTTTGTCGATGTTAATAACGATGGTACGTACGACATTCTAGATGGTGATTATCCGGATATACTGGGCGATCTGTTCCACTGGTATGTAATGAATGATGGTAATGCTGCGCTTCATACGAATTTATGGCAAACTCCTCCCATGAATGTCGATGTGCAAACATCTGTATTTGGTTTTAATCAGTCCGGCCCCCTGGGCGATATCTTATTCGTCCGGTGGATTATCATCAATAGAGGAGTCGATGATCTTGACAGTGTATTTGTTTCATTCTGGCATGATGATGATGTCGGCGATGCTGGTGATGATCTGGTCGGCTGCGATATAGATTTGAGCCTGGGTTATACCTATAATGCCCCTGGTGGTGATGCAACTTATGGTGAAGCAGTTCCGGCTACGGGTACTGATTTCTTCCAGGGTCCCCTGGTAGATTCTCCTGGCGACACAGCACAGATATTAACCTGGGACCTCGAGAGTGGTTATTATTTAAGGCAAATGCCTGATCAAAGGCAATTGCCGTTAACCTCTTTTGTGAAATACATTAATGGTGATCCAACCCTGGTTGATCCCAATACTGCCGAAGCTGCTTATCGTTACATGAATGGGCGTATTGGTCTTACCAATGAAGAATTTCGTGATCCGACCACCGGACAGCCAACAATGTTTCTCCACGCTGGCAATCCAGCCACGAATACCGGCTGGGTGGACAATACTCCCGGGGATCGGCGTTTCTTGATGTCGTCCGGGCCATTTGCCCTTTCTGCAGGTGATACACAGGAAGTAGTTGGCTCGATCATAATTGCCGCCAGCACCAGTTGGGACAAATCCATTAATAAGCTCAAGTTTTATGATCTGCATGCCCAGCAGGCTTTCGATGCCAACTTCGAGGTCTGCGCGCCAGTACCGCCCGAAGTAGAGGTGGCCATGCAGGATCAAAAGGTTATATTGTCCTGGGAAGAGAATTCAGCTAAGGTTGAAGAATATCTCTGCGCCGGGTATATTTTTGAAGGCTATAATATTTACCAGGGTGAGTCATTAAATGGGCCATGGACAAAAATACAGACCTATGATTTGATCGACGGTTATCAGATTCTATCCAGCGGGGTTCAGGATGAAATCACCGGTGGTGTCATTGTAATGCCCGTTCAAGAGGGTGCTGACACCGGGCTCCAGCATTATCTTGAAATAGATTTTGATTATATAAGTAGTCGTTTATTGGTTAATAACCGCAAGTATTATTATGCAGTTACATCCTATTTATACGATCCCAATCCGGCAGCAACCTTTGCATTCCTCGAAAGTCCCTATAATGCACTTGAAGTTATACCGGGCGGCTTAAGCACAGGCACGGAGTACACCTACGAATTTTCAGATACAATTGCGATCACCCATCCAAGTGGTTACGCCACCGGGATCAATTTCATGCCTCATGTAGTAGATCCCTATCTGCTGAATGGCCATGAATATGAAATCTCATTTACTGTTATTAACGACAGCACCAATTACTGGTCGCTTGTCGATCTGGATGCAGGTGATACCCTGGTCTACCAGGAGAATTTCCCGGTTACTGCAGCCTATTATGTGGGATTAGAAGCCCTGCTCGGTCCAGATGAGGTACTGACAGGCATTGGTGAACCAACGGCCGACCATGCCTGGATTGAAATTACCGACGGTTTTTTACTGACGGTCGAAAACGCCACTTATCTGCAACCGGAAACTCATAGTGGATACACGATTCTCAATGATATGGATCCCTTGACACCAATGGTTTTCCAGGGGATCTTCGCAACGGCATTGTCCAGTGATGTTGGTGACGGGAGTTGGAACGCTTATCTAAGTAATATACCGGGATTATCTCAGGCCAGTGGCAGCCCCTCACCTGAGGACATGAAGAAAGATATCCAAATCCGATTCACTGATGAAGGGTCTATTGCCACCTATCTTAATAATTATGCTTTAGTCGGACAACCGTCGGATACTCTTTGGCTGCCCTTCGAGATGTGGACGGTGGAACCCGGTGATACCCAGCAGGTTAATGTGTCTATGTACCAAGTAGCTGCCGGTAAGCCAATTTTCGAAGTTGATTCGACCAGTGGCGGTACGATAATCACTAAAAATGTAGCCTTCATGCCGGTGTATGAACCGTATGATGAAGCAGCGATACTGGCTAATCCAATGCGGCCAGATTCATCCGATGGCCAGAAGATGGGCTGGATGGTGCAATTCAATAAGGAAGAATCGATCTTTGAAAGTGGTGACGTTTTCCAGATTCATTTCAACAATCAACTGATTCCCGGCGAGGATGTATACAGGTTTACGGCCACCACTCTTGCTAAAGTGACTGACACCCAAGCAATCGAGGATCAAATTGACCGAATTAATGTTTTTCCGAATCCCTATTTTGGCCAAAACCCGGAAGAGCTGACACCGCTTGATCGCAATATCTTCTTTACCAATCTTGGAGTGGGTACAACAACGATCCGGATTTTCACTCTTGCTGGCGACATCGTGGCCCGGATTGATAAAGTTATCACCGCTGAAAATGATTCTGATCGGCGTGCCCCCTGGGATATGCGGAACCGGTTTGGTATTCCGGTGGCCAGCGGTATGTACATTGCCCACATCACTGTTGAAGACGACAGTGGAAAAGAGCTGGGTCAGAAAATTTTAAAACTGGCGATCTTCCAACCTGAAGAACGGCTGAGCATATATTAAGGAGTGATAAGAAATGAATAAGTACAAGAAGATTATACTGATTTCTTTATTAGCTGTATTCATCGTTGGGATAGTCGAAGGAGGTAGTAAGCGCCGTCGCGGAACTGCCGGAGCCCAGGAATTGATGATTCCAGTTGGTTCTCGAGGTATTGCCCTGGCTGGTTCCGATGTTGCCGGAATTTCAGGAATTGAGGCGATCGAATGGAATATGGCTGGGATGAGCAGGTTAAAGACAAGCGGTGAAGTCATGTTTTCCCATGCCACCTGGATCGGTGACATTGGCGTCAATTATGCTGCGGTAGCCTCTAAACTGGGTCGCAACGTCTTCGGATTATCATTGAGATCATTGAGTTTCGGTGATATTCCGGTTACCACCGCCTTAAATCCGGACGGAACAGGAGAAAAATACTCACCTAATTATGTCACCCTCGGGTTTTTATTTTCGCGTAATATGACTGACAGGATCAATTTTGGCACCAGCCTTAAGTTGATTAACGAATCCATAATGACCGTATCAGCTACTGGCTTTGTAATTGATGCCGGTGTGCAGTACAGTCTTCTGGAAAGCGGTATCAGAATTGGAGTGTCAGTACGCAACCTGGGTTTGACAATGCTATTCAATGGAACCGGCCTTGAAGAATTTCATTCGCCGTCTGATTCTGAACCAGGATCACCGGCTGAACCAAGAAGGATCGTGGTACAGGATGTCGAGATGCCGACAACAATTGAATTGGGCGCGTCTTATGGTCCTGTTAACCTTGGACTGGCCAACGTTACGCTGACAGGCTCTTTCTTAAATAACGACTTTTCCTTCGACGAATATCGCTTCGGTGCTGAGGCACAGGTGATGAATATTCTGTCATTCAGAGCCGGAATGGTTATGGGATTTGATCCAGAACCTTATGGATTGGATAATCTCGAAGATACCAGCGACGACTCAGCCGATGAACAATGGGAATTCTCTTGGAATGATGACCGTGAGGAATTTATCTGGGGCCCCAGTTTTGGATTCGGTTTGGATCTTTCCCAACTTACCGGCCTCGGTCTTTCAGTTGATTATGCCTATCGTTCGGCAGAATTCTTTGATGGAGTCAATTGGCTTACCTTTAAAATCGCATTTTAAAAACTTGAGAAGGATATAATAATACCGTATTATAGTGGTATAATTATATCAACTTTCTTGCAAGAAAGGAAACAAAGGAGAAACAATGAGTAAAAATGTGCTAATAGTTCTCAGCATTATGCTCTTATTTAGTTGGACACTAAGTGCGGGCGACCTTGTTGAGATAAACAAATCTACGGTCCCAAGCGTTGATTTTAAGGACGGCAAGTTGTCACGGACTGTTGTGATAGGTCCGTCCTACAATCATCGCGATGTGGCTGATACCATGTCCTATACCGATGCCTGGGGCTCTGCTTTTATCCAGTCTCCTGGCGATGCCATGATAGTGGCGTTCCAGATGCCGGCCGATGGTATTATCAAGGGCGTGAATGTACCCGTTAATGAATGGGGTACCGGTGATCAACAGTTGACGGTATCGCTTTATGAACTGACCTACCCCTATGGTCTCGATGCCAATGGCGACCCAATCCGCTATCCCCTAACCTCAGTAGATGGTAACGGTTGGATTGGTGGTTACGACATGATGGCCGATTCCGGTGCGATGGTTTTTGATGGAGATGTATACACTCCACCCGGAACGGCGCCTGAATGTGCCGGTGGTGCAGCCAACGTGGCCGATTATGCCGCTGATCCGCTAGGACAGGTAGATTCTCCCTTTGGCCCACCCGGGCTCCCCTTACAGGGACTGATCTGGCCAGATGGATTCACAGCTCCCACACTGGATCCGGCCAATAATCCGGATAATTCAGACGAAGTCTCTGCTAACTGGATTGCTACGGCAGATTTTGGAACAGAACCGGTTGTTACTGGCGGCACCTGGGTAGGTGTCCTGGTCTTCTTTTCCGGTGCTGGTGGTGGCGCTGATGAACCGTGTGCATTCTGGTATGCGGATGGCGATCCATTGGGATTGAATGATCCCTATGTGGCCCTGAAGTTTTATGCCGGTTGCGGCGGAACTTCCGGCAGCGGTGGTTGGCATATTCGCCACTGGGTATTTGGCTTTGATCTGGCAGTATTGCTGACCGGTGACAGAGGCCCGACCTATGGTGATGAAGCGTCACTGGTTACGACCGTCTCAACAGATGCGATCCCTTATGACATCGATATCTTCGATGATAATCCAAGTGGCGGCAGTGCCGGAGTTGCCTCCGCAGTACTGCATTATCAATTGGATTCAGTCACGGCTACGGTTAATGATCTTGCCATGACAGCAACCGGCGACAACTATGCCGTTTCAATACCCGGTCAAGTAGCCGGAACGATGGTATACTACTGGGTTGAAGCAACTGATGTAGGTGGGAATGCCACTACAACACCTAAGAAATCCTACTACATCTTCCTGTCACGACCCGGCAAAATCCTGTTGTTTAACAATACCGACCCACTGTATGGTAATATTCTGTACGTGCCCTATTGCTACTACGAATGGGGTACGACGGTAGCATTCGATATCTGGGCTTCCGATTATGGAAACATTACCGAGGCTCTGGTCAACAATTACGATGTGATCCTCGAAGTGACAGAAGCTGGTGCAGATTTCGATACCGATCCGGTCCTGCAACCCTGGTTCGCACTTGGCGACAAAGTCTACGTCGTTGAAGGCGATGAATGGTTAGGCGCACGTTATGGCTGGCCTAGCGCTAGTATGGATATTCCAGCTGGCGACTTTGCCGAAGATATCGGAATTATTCACTACTACCCCGATGTTAATAACGCCGCTACTTCCGTCTCCAGGTTATTCCCGGTTGCCGCTGATGATGTTAGTGGCGCTTTGGCTACCTTCCTTACCGACAGCAGTTGCGTACTGGATTATGATCCACAATATGATCCGGGGCATTCCAACTGGTTAGACGGTATTGATGCCGGAACCGGCGCCGTAGTGGCCTTTACCGGTCACGACGGTGAAGTCGATACTCTCGGTGTATCTTCTGGTACTACAACCTACACAACGGGTATTTACGGTACTTATGGAACAAGCAAGGCAGCTTTCTTTGCCTTCGATATCATGAGTCTGTATGCCAGGAATTATACTTCTGGTGACGCATACTGGGTAGGTGCCTGGGACTATGATTACTATCATGTTAGTCCATTCCGCATGGCTCTGAGATGGGCCGGTGTTGAATATGTTGGTGTTGATGACCCGCAGTCGACAACGCCCAGTCAATTCACACTCAAAGGTAATTATCCGAATCCGTTCAACCCCATCACGAATATCAGCTACTCGCTCGACATCACCAGTGACGTGAATGTTACCGTTTACTCACTGCTGGGTCAGGAGATCGCTACACTGCACAGCGGTGTACAAAAAGCAGGTGTACATACAGTTGAATGGTCAGGAATAAGTGACCTTGGCAATACTGTTGCCTCCGGTATGTATCTATATCGTATTACATCCGATGGACGTGCCTTAACTGGCAAAATGCTGTTGCTGAAATAAACACTAAGTAATACGAATTCTTACTCAACAAAAGGGCGACTTATAGGTCGCCCTTTTGTTATTTTCACACATGAAAAAACTGAAGTTAATCACATTATTAATAGCATCATTACTGCTGGTTTATTGCGGAAGCGACTCTGACCAGACTACTGTCAGCATAGACAATAATCCGATCGACAATCAATTATTTTATACTTTTATTGATTCTAATACATTCGCATCTGCATCATCAACCAGGCAAAGTCAATTGGTCCGCGAATTTTCAGGTAAATGGTTAGCCGCCAAACAGGCTGAAAAGATAGTTAAGAATCAGCGACTACTTGCCAATCAATTAGAAAACAGGCAGAATGCTTTAATTCTGGATAGAGTCATTTCAGAATACTTGGCGGCCAGAATCAATGATGTTGTTGTTGACAGCATTCTGTCTAATAAGCAAAAAACTGTTAAAGTGAAGGAGATATTATTTCCGCATATTTTTTCAAGTGGATTTATAACAGAACAGTTACCGAGCGAAGCTTTGAAAGCAGCAATTAAAGCAAAAGATCGAATAGTCACCCAGGAAATCAGTTTTGCTGATGCAGTCACGATATACTCGGTAATTCCCTATATGGAATTGCGCGGTGGCAACCTTGGTTTTATTGCTTATAAAGATCTACCAAAACATCTTTTGGATGCTGTCTGGGCTGCCGGTGCGGGAGTCATTGTTGGCCCGGTTGAAACTAAATTTGGATACCATCTATTGTGGGTAGGCGAATCAAAACCAGTTTCCATTCCAGATACGTTGGTGGCACACAAGCGAATAAAAAAAGAACTGGGCCAGGGAAAGCATGGTGTTCTTGAAAATGAAATGAGAAAATTATCGGCCCGTCTATTCAGTGCTAAACAGGTAAAATTAATCGATGAGGCAATTGTTGATCTGTGGAGTCAGATCGACGCGCTGAAATCACCGGGTGTGAAAATAAGGTACAGGAAATTGGAAGAAATTAAGTCTGATATCGTGTTAGGGTCGATTGGCGAAAAACCGCTGCACCTATCATGGTTTATAGAACAGGGTTACCTGATGGGAAACATAGCTGACGCACCAATCCATACCGGGTATTTCCTTTACAAGGCGCTAACCGATATTTTAAACCGATACCGGGTAATCGAGTGGGCTCTTGAAAATAATTTAGTTACTATATCCGATTTTAAATATCAAATGGAATTGGCAAAAATTAATATATCTGCTGAAGCATATATTAATAACCAATTGGCCACCGATAATTATCTGTCCGAAGAAATAGTGTTAAACCGCTTGAATCTTGAACACAAGATTATATTTAATGAGCAGTTTTTGGCCGGTAATTAATGAATTATATCTGGTTTTGATTGTCGACTAATTAACCATTATACAGCAATCTATATAACCGGCCAATTAGAATAATGATCGCAGTATAATTAATCCTAGATCACCCACTTTTTTCTATATTATGTATTAATATATCACACCCCATTGGAAATACGGTATCCGGTTGTCCCACGACCGTTGCCTGGCAGAAATCAGTATAAATCGATTCTCCTGTGCTGGGACCGAAATCGAAATCTTCATCAAACAGGACCTGCACCACCGGCAACCTGATCAATTGCAAAGTTTCCAGCAGCGCTAATTCATAACTGGCCCAGGCCATGGGAGCCAGTAATATTCCCTGGGCAGAATTACGATTGCGCTGAATAAATGTCAATGCTTTATCAATCCGATGGGTCTGTAGGAATTTAAGCGTAATTCCCAGTTTATGCGCCTGCTGCCGCAGAGAGCGATTGATTTTGTCCAGTGTAATCCGCTGTCCGACCTGCGCTGAACGTAGACCAATTAAATTCAGGTTGGGGCCCTGTAATACTAAAAATTCCATGGTTTAAAATTAAGGCGGGGCTGTGAATTATGGCTGAAAAAAAATCATATCGATAAAATACCAAATCCAGCTAAATTAAACTATCAATTCCTAATTACCCGTGTCTGACGTAATTAAAATTACAAATCTTAATAAAAACTTCGGTTCGATAAAAGCTGTTGATAACCTCAATCTAACTGTTCCCCGGGGAACGATTTTCGGCTTTCTGGGACCTAACGGGGCCGGTAAGTCCACCACGATCCGTTTATTATTGGGGTTGATAAAACCAGATGCGGGTAAAATAAATCTTTTAGGTCAGCCAGTGACGACCGGACGCAATTCTGCTTTGTTGAACGTCGGTGCCTTTGTCGAAGAACCTGATTTTTATATTAATCTATCGGCCCGGCAGAATTTACGGCTTCTGGGACGTTTAACAGGTCCTATTGATAATGACCGGATCAACGAGGTACTGGATATTGTTGATCTCAGTGATCGGGCGGATGATAAAGTTAAAGCTTATTCGCGGGGCATGCGCCAGCGACTGGGAATTGCCCAGGCCATACTGGATCGGCCACAATTGCTAATTTTAGATGAGCCCACCTCCTCACTGGATCCGGCCGGTATCCGCGATATCCGCCAACTGGTAATTCGTCTGGCGGCGGAAGAAAAGATCACGGTTTTTCTCTCCTCGCATATCCTCCATGAAGTGGAGCAGATGTGCTCTGATCTGGCGGTGGTCCACCGTGGACGGCTGGTTGAGACTGGTCCGGTCCGGGATTTATTACGGGAGAGCGGATTGGCGATAACTGAAATCCAGGCCGATGATTTGGAGAAAGCCCGTTCACTATTGGTGGATGATTCGGCGGTGAACGAAGTGGAATTACACCAGGAAAGCCTAAAAATCAAGGTTGCGCGACGGGAATTGCCACGTCTGACCCGAAAACTGGTGGAGGCCGATATAGCTATCACGGCTATAATCCCCCGGACCTCCCTGGAAGATTATTTTTTACAGATCACCCAAGAGCTTGAATCATGATGAGTCGGCTGGTTTATAATGAATTGATCAAGATTTTCAGCAAGTACCGCACCTATATCAGCTTTGGCGCCATTCTGGTTCTTCTGCCGCTGGTACTATGGGGTTTCAGTTATGGTGGCGGGCGCATGCAGGACGAAATTGTTAATCAGTTCAAAGATTCGTTTATCGTGGTTGGCACGCTGTTCAACGGGTTTCTGGCAACCCACATAACAATGAATTTTATGTGGGTTCACATCCCATTTCTGATAACGCTGGTGGCAGGTGATGTCGTGGCCGGTGAAGGCGCCCGCGGAACCTTCCGTATTTATCTTACCAGGCCGGTGAGTAGACTGAAAATCATATTGTCAAAACTATTGGCTACCTATGCATACACATCTCTATTGGTCATTTTTTTCATTATTATGAGCCTTGGTTTAGGTACCCTGTGGTTGGGCAGTGGCGATTTAATTGTAATGCACCGGGGAGTGATTATTTTCGATAGGTACGAAGCATTGCTGCGTTTTTTCATGGGCTTCGGGTTTGCGCTGGTCAATTTACTGGTCGTTGCCAGCTTATGTTTTATGCTCAGCACCTTTGTAAATAACGCGGTTGGACCAATGATTGGAGCAATGGCGGTAATTATGATTGGTTTGGCCATTGCTAATATTCCACTGGATATTTTCGAACAAATCAAGCCATGGATTTTTACTTCATATTTTGAGATATTCTGGAAACAGGCATTTTATGAACCGATCCCCTGGGATGATATTATTTTCAGTCTGGCGGTCCTGGTGGGACATATGGCAATCTTTGTCTTGATCAGTTTTATCACTTTTATTCGCAAGGATATTCTTACATGATCAGACGTTTGATTATTTTCCTGATCCTGTGTGCTTCGTCAGCGGTTGGCCAGATCACGGCAACAGCGATAATTGATAGTGTTCAGAGCAGATTCAATCGTATTCAGGATTATTCCGTGCGGATCAAATTGACGGTGGATATGGAAAAATTCCGGATGCCGCGGAAAAGAATTGATATGTATTTCAAACAACCTGATAAGCTCAAGATTGAGTCGGATGGTTTCGCAATTGTTCCCCGCCAGGGAATCGGTGCTACGGCGATACTGGACAGCCTGCAGTCGCTCGAACTGGTTGGGGATGACGAAATCGCCGATCGGCAATACTGGATTATTGCAGGTCTGCGTAAAGAAGGAAACTGGCAGTTAAGCACCAGTATCTGGATTGATAAACGCGACTGGGTAATAACCCAGGTGATCTCACAGCTTGATACGGTGGAAATAGCGCGAGTACAACTTGACTATTCCATGGTCGATCGGGTTTTCCTGTTGCCAACGAAAACGACGGTAACAATTAAAGCAGCTCCCGCAATGACAGCCCAACTGGGCCATTTCGATTCTGACAGACAGGGCAGTTCATTTGAACAGCGGGTCGATAAATCAGTCAAAAGCGGAACGGTAATCATGGAATTTTCCCGTTATCGGGTGAACCGCGGGATAAAGGATAGCTTCTTTAACGATTCCGATTGGTGATTTATCTCAGGGGCAATAAATGTCCCAGAATATAGCCTATGACCGTGCCAACCAGCAGAGCAAGTGTAATCACCCTGGAATTGACAATATCCTTGCCGTAACCTTTACGAATTGCCAGTACAGAGACCAGATAGGCCAGGGCATTGATTATCCAGAACAGGGGGATCGTCAATACCTTGATAATTAATGGACCGGCAATTGGAATCATGACTATCAGCGTTGCCAGCCCGGCAAAAGCCTGTGTAAACAGGCCGACAACCAGAGTACCAAAAACGACAATTTTTTCATCAACTCCCAGTAACAGGGCGATTACGACGGCTACCAGGATTCCCAGCCAGAGTAAAAGAATATTCTTATAGCTTTTAAAAAATGAACGTTTATTCATTCAATTTTGCCTCCAGAGTAAAGCCAAACAGTTTTACGCTGGCTTTAATAATTCGCTGCCGTTCACCTCGTTCAACCCATAATTGGCGAATGGCGTCAGGGTGGACAATATGCTCTGAAAAATAATCACTGCGATCAATTATATTCAACGATGATTCACTTTTATCGCGTACAATGTCCAAGCGGTAATGATCACACCGGTAAGTAGAATTATCGATATCCAGACTGACCGAATCAGCCCACAGTAACCTTGTCTTATACAGGCTACCTTCGTGCTCAAGCTCAAGCCAGCGGGTATCCAAGTAGTCGGCAGGCTGTTTAGTTATTTGCGCCAGGATTGTGAAAATTGTCTGAGTTTCCGAAGGTCGTTCGATCCTCATTTCGGAGTTATAAACCAGTTCATGTGAATCAAGGTCGTATTCTAAAGTTAATGTTTGCTCGAAATTGCCCTGTTTGATCTTCTTAGTATAGGATCGTATCCCAAAATCAACCGTATCGAATGTAGTGGTATAATGGCTATCAACTGGCCAGATCAGATCGATCAATCCAATGGTGCTGGTCTGAAAACTCAATTGACCCGGTACGTTGAAATCCATGATTACTGCAACACATGGAATCCCCCAAATACCTATTTCATAAGTTTGGGATTTTAGACCGCTAACTAATGCCAAAGTTAATATACTTAATACGATGAATTTCTCAATGTGATTCAAGATCAACACCACTTTTAATAATTGAGGTCCAAGCCTAGCAATAATCCTATTTGAGTGTAATCCTGTCCAAATTTATTGAATGTGTCGTCAATGCGTGGATTGGTTGCTGATTCGCAATACACTGCAAAACGCACCCACATATTTTCATAAAATTCGTAGTTCGTCTGCCACTGGATGTTAATTTTCGATTCCTTCTTACCAACCAGAAATTGCTTGTCTCGGGTAGTATCCTCGGGATTGCCAAAAATTCGGTCGCCCTCACCATGCCAGGTTTGAGCAACAGATAGGGAATGCCATAAATTATAGCGTTTAAACCAGGTGAAGGAGAATTGAAAATGTAGACTGTTTGGTTCGATATCATAGCCAATAGATTGGCCGTAATATTCGTAATGATTTGCTGAATCTTGATGTGTATAAACGTAAGGTTCAACCCGCACCACCTCTAAAACAGCAAATGAATTTTTCATTCCGAGAGGTTGATTCCATTTTATCCCCCCCAACACGGCCCATTTGTTTACATAATTTTTAAACCAGTTTTGCATAAAATCGACATCATCAAGTAATAATTCAAAATAGGATATGGTTTTATTGGAAAGCTGCATCTGGATATCCACACCAGCCAGATTGTTATCCGTATCGCCGGAATATACTTCGCTGATAGCAAATGGTTGCAGTGGATTGAGGTAAGTAATTTCAAAATCACGATTATATATGACTGATTCGCTTAAACCAATCCGGAATCTGGAGAATAATGGAAATTCCAAACGATGGGCGGATATTTTTCTTTGACTGGCAGCATATTCTTTGCCATTTTTGACACTAAATGGATATAGGCTATTCAGAATGCCCACCAGATGGATAAATTTAAACGGACCTATGTTGGTCACAGCATGAATATTGGTGATCGGATATTGGGTAATATTCAATAACAGGTTTCCGGTCTTCGCCGGACCCCAACGATAATAATCGGAGCCAAAAAATATATATCCCCAACTAGTTGAAAAAATTAGCTGGGTGATCCCTACATCACCTTCAGTAGTCGATTTGAAATCTTGATGTCTTACCGGGGCTAATTCTTCCTTGATCCCATACCCGGTATTTAAGTCTAAGTTAGCGAAATAAATAATTGTACTTATATCGGCCTGATAGGAAAGAAATCCTCCCGCAGTTCCTCTGATTTCGGCCCCCAGATCAATTTTGTGGAAAGGACGCATATCACGATAAGCTTGGGATAACCAGCGTAATTCTGCATCTCCAGTAAAAGTAGAAAAATTATTTGCTAGGGCTATTAGATGATGATCTCGATCAGAAAATTCATCAAGATAGCGTTGAATTAAATGCTTGGAACCCAATGTGGCCGGGGCGGTATTCAGGCGTTCCAGCAAGGTCCTGATTTCGCCTCTTGTATATGGTCGCAGATCACCAATGGTATCCTCTTTACTTGCTGTATGGAAAAAATCGAGTAACTGGTAAACAGGATGATTGAGCATAACATAATGCAGCTGGCATTGACCAATTGAGTTGAGCAAAATCCACCCCCAGAGTAGAGAGGAGAGTATTGAACTACGCATTATCTTCCAATTCATAATACTGATTGGGATACCGAGCCTTCAGCTCCCGAATTACTGCTGATATTACTATCATTTCACCACCAGAAGGAACGGTTTTCAGCCTCGTTTTTAGAGCTGCATCCGATAAGGCGCGATTGATCATTTTTCGCACCTTATCGGGATTATCCCCGGTTCCGATTGATCCAGCCGCAAGTTTATTTTTAATCAATAATTGTTCGGTTTCCCTGATTTCGGGATGCTTTTCAACATGCCACAATAGTAATGGGACTTGCGACTGGAGTGCTTCAGCAACAGTAGTAAAACCGGCACGTGTAATTACCAAGGAAGCGGCATTGATTATGTCCTGGGTTTCAACCCAACGATAAGAAGTACAGATAAAATTTGGATAATTCGCGGAGATATACTTTGTCTCTTTTAGTGATCGGGGGATAATTACAAATTTGCCATCAACACCTGCGGACAAACTGTGAAAAAAATCAAGATATACCTGATTGGATTCCGTCGCGCCGCCACCCAGAGACAAGAAAATGAGTTTCGTTGAATCAGGTTGAGCCAGTTCCAGCTTAACCTGTTCCACTGTGCGAGTTGGACGTCGGGCTATTATGGGTATAGCTATGGTTCGACTATCGGTCTTGTGGGAAGGATATACTTGTTCGATGAAGATCTTCTGGTGCAAAATATACATTATGGAATAGGCAAACCGGATTCCTATTGAAAGCAGTTTATAAATCGGTGACGTTCCTAGCCTGGTGTAGGATAAATTATAGTTATAAACACCAAAAACAGGAATCCGCCCAATCCGACAAAACAATGGTGTAAATGGCAGAAAATCATTGATTACCAATGCCGGACGGCGCTTTCGCAGGTAGAACATAAAAAGATAATAGTGTTTCATTACCGTGATGGTCGAATATCTTAACAACGACTGTAGCGTTTTCAGGACATCAATATCGAATTTGTTGGTATATACCAGCAGCGATCCTTCCGGATAAGGAATTATTTCGCCTTGAAAACCGGGAAAAGAGGCTTTTAAAAGCTGTACCTGTGTTTGGTGAACAAACAATCGAAAATCCACATCCAATTTTTGAAGTTCGCGTAAAACGGGGATTTCCCGCATTAGACAGCCACGTTCCGGACCAAATATCCAAAAATCTATTAAAAGTCGCTTATTCACCAAACGGGATGAGTTTTTTCCAAAAAGGATTAGCCCACCGGTAGCAGTGCGGCCGCTATCACGAAATACAGAAGAACACCAAGAATGTCAATGCTGGTAGTGACAAAAGGCCCAGTGGCAATAGCAGGGTCGATGTCGACTCGCCGCAAGAAGAGGGGTACGATTGTACCGATCGAGGCGGCGATCAGCATCGATACACAGATACTGATACCAACGACCAGACCGATAATGGCGGGACCATCGATAAATTTGAAATAAGCGACCAGTCCCAGCAGCAAACCATAGAAAATCCCCAGGATCAGGCCAACCTGGATTTCTTTGAATATAACACTCACGGTATTACCCACCTCAATCCGCCCGGTGGCCAGACCGCGAACTACAATTGTCGAAGACTGGGTACCGATATTACCCCCCATTCCGATAATAACGGGGATAAAAGCCGCCAGAGCTACCATAGTTTCGAGCATACCCTCAAAAACGCCAATAATTAGAGCTGCGACTATACCGCCAATCCAGCTGGCAAACAACCACGGCAGGCGGCTTTTGGCATTATCCCAGCTTGATTTCAGCAAGATTTCCCGATCCTTACCGACACCGGCCATCTGGAGGAAATCTTCCGTTGCTTCTTCCCGAATGACGTCCACAACATCGTCTACGGTTACTATACCAAGGATATGATTGTCAACATCCACAACCGGAACCGCTAAATAATTGTAGCGGGAAACAATTTTGGCAACATCTTCCTGGTCGGTTTCCGGGCGGACGGAATAGACATGCTTGACCATGATGTCTTTAAGAGTGCTATCAGGAGGAGTCGTGACCAGATCCCGCAGGGAAATGACACCGGAAAGATGGCTATCTTCATCGATTACATAGAGGTAGAAGACCATCTCAGCCTTCTCGAAACTCTGGAGGGCGGCAATCGCTTCGCTGGCGCGGGTATCTTCGTGGAGGGTGAAAACATCGGTATACATCAGGCTGCCGGCACTGTCGTCCGGGTAACCCATGATTTCTTCCAGCTCCTGCTGCTCTTCTTCCTGCATCAGTTCGAGAACAGCCCGGGATAATTCGTTGGGCAACAAACCGAGCACGAGGGCTTGATCATTAGATCCGGCCTCACGGATCACGCTGGCAATTCGCTGGGGTGATTCATTCTCCAGCAGGACCGTCAGAATTGATTCATCCAACTCTCCCAGGAATTCGGCTGTTTCTTCGGTTGGCTCCATCAGATCAAACAACGTTTTTTGCTCGTCTTCTGTAAAATGGCGGTAGATCAGGGCGATATCAGCCGGATGGGTCTTTTCGATCAATTTGACCAGATTTACTTTGGCATGGCGCCGCAACAGGCGCCGGAAGGTATCTCTGAGGATAGTAATCTCATGCCCGAACATTTCTTTTTTCATGTGGTGGCCTCAACACGGTTATGAAGTAGATAAAAACCGGCGGCGGTTAAACCGGCCGCCAAGACTAACCAGAGGGGCGAGACATGGCTGCCCCAGTGATAAAAGGCTGCTCCTGCTGGATAAAGATTGGCTATTAACAGGGCCAGGCTGTTATAAACGCCGTGGCAGATGATTGCCGGCAGCACCGAATTTGTCCGCCAGGCCAGGTAGCCTAAAATAACGCCCATCAGATAAGCTTGGATAATCCAGTACGGATTCAGATGAATGATGGCAAAGGTCAGGGCCGTGACAAGAACAGCCCGGGTTACATCCTGCCAGTATTTTTCCAGGAATTGCTGTAAATAACCACGGAATAATAATTCCTCTCCGATCGGGGCAAAAATACCTACGCCGATAAATAGGATCAGTCCAGAAGCAAATGAATCGACCAGCAGATATTCGCCGATCCTTTCAACCATCTGCGGGTCGGCGATGATGAATTCCATCAGATGATCGAGTTCTTCGGAAATAAATACGGTACCCACAGCGATCAGAATAGTAGCCAGAGCATCCTTGAATTCTATCGGGTTCAGGCGCAGGGAATTAATTAGAGACACCCGCCGGTTAAATAAATAAACTACCAGTGGAATCGCCATAAAACCCTGGCCGATGAAAATCGAAATATAAATCAGGAATTTCTGGCTGTTTTCAGGATTAACTGTAAGACTGACCAGGGCGGTCAGCAAGGCGGCCAGAATAACCGACATTAGTACAACACCAAAAGCAGTAGCAACTGTTGGAGTCCGGCTCATAGGGGTCTGGTTCCTGGTCGATCATAATGCTGGAAATTACACCTGACTGGGCACAAAGGAAATAAATGTCAGCAGCTTAGTAAGTGTTAATAAATATTAATAAATTTAATTTATATCGATTTTGATGAGTACTGAGGTCCACTGCCTTATCTCTGATTTCGATGTGTTTATTCAGGAGTGATTCACCAGGCGGTCAAGCAGGATACCAGCGGCCACAGCCACGTTGAGTGATTCGCCGGACCCCACCCGAGGAATACTAACCTGATAATCGAGCAATTCCCTCGATTCTGGTGAAATACCCTGTGCCTCCCCGCCTAAAACCAGAACCCACTCAGTCAGGTCAGTTTTTTTCAGTTCAGACAGCGGAATACCGTTCATATCGGCCCCAATTATTTGATAACCGTAGGACTTTAGGATGTCTAAAGAGCTGTCTGGCCAGAGATTCAGCGTAAAATGGGCTCCCATTCCACCACGGACTACTTTAGGATTCCAGGGATCAACGCTATTAGCGGAAAGCCCTATATTGGGGATACCGAACCAGGTTGCACTGCGCAACAGGGTTCCCAGGTTGCCGGGATCCGCCAGCCGATCCAGATACAGCCAGGGACCTTTTGGAAAGGTTTCCGGTGTCAGGGGACGGGCGTCCGGCAAAGGGCAAAGGGCGATAATGCCAGCCGGAGAAACTGTGCCGCTAAGTTTTTTCAGTTGTGGGCCTTCAATCATTTCCCAGGAATAATCACTGGATTGCAATTGATCGATAATGAATCGATGTTCGGGATTGTCAATAAAATCGTTGGTGATGTATAATGCATCCAGCCTTACGCGGGCTTCAATTGCAGCTGATATCAGGCGGGCACCTTCCAGAATGAACTGTCGCTGTTGCTGACGATATTTTTTATGTGTCAGCGAGCGGATGAGTTTGACTTCAGTTGTGGTGAGCATAATTGGAATTTACAATGTATCATTGTAGCAATAAAACTACAGCACACAGATCAAGAACCGTAAGAAGTCAGCTTACTTTAAATCATTATTTTTACCACTTATTACATTCCAAAGACTCCTGATCAAACAGCTATTTCTCTTTGAAATCCCCGACCTCCTCCGCTAATTTCTTGCTCGATTTTTCAAATGTCTGCTACCGGTAGTATAGGCTGATAGCTGTTTATTAAATAAATTCTTAGTGTTCTTTCTACCTTGGTGGTAATAAATAAGGAAGAGTAATGTCCAAAGGTGTAACACCCCAGAGCCAGGATTATGCTGCCTGGTATACCGATGTGGTAACCAAGGCCGGTTTGGCTGATTATGGTCCGGTGAAAGGGACGATGGTGATCAGACCATATGGCTTTTCAGTATGGGAAAATATCAAGGAAGTTTTTGATAAAATGATTAAGGATACCGGTCATGTAAATGCCTATTTTCCCCTGTTCATTCCTAAATCCTATCTCAGCCGGGAAGCCGAACATGTGGCGGGTTTTGCCAAGGAATGTGCTGTTGTGACCCACACCCGACTGATGGCTGGGCCCGATGGAGGTGTTGTGGTTGATCCAGCTTCCAAGCTGGAGGAAGAAGTTATTGTGCGTCCCACCTCAGAAACAGTGATCTGGGCTATGTATAAGAAATGGATCCAGTCTTACCGGGACCTGCCGCTGTTGATCAACCAATGGGCTAATATTGTCCGCTGGGAGATGCGTACCCGCCTGTTCCTGCGTACGACCGAATTCCTGTGGCAGGAAGGCCACACCGCCCATGCTTCTGCTGATGAGGCTGAGGAAGAGGCCAGATTAATTCTGGAGCTGTACCGACAATTGGCTGAAGACTACCTGGCAATGCCGGTCCTTACCGGGCTTAAATCGGAATCTGAGAAATTCGCAGGTGCCGAGCATACTTATTGTATCGAAGCAATGATGAAAGATAATCGGGCTCTCCAGGCCGGGACCACTCATAACCTGGGGCAGAACTTCGCCAGGGCCTTTAATGTCACTTTCCAGAACAAGGATAACCAGGAAGAATTGGTCTATGCCACCAGTTGGGGCGTCAGCACCCGTCTTGTTGGTGCTGTTATTATGACGCATGGTGATGATAAGGGTTTGCGTCTGCCGCCCCGGATCGCCCCGATCCAGGTGGTGGTAATCCCAATTGCTCGTAAGGATGATCAACGGGAACAGGTTAAAGTCTATCTCCAACCTGTTCTATCGGCCCTTGAAAGACTTGCCGTTCGAGTACATGTGGACTGGCGGGATGAGTCGCCAGGATATAAATTCAATGACTGGGAAATGAAAGGCGTACCCTTGCGTTTGGAGGTTGGTCCCAGAGATATTGAGACCGGCAAGGCTGTTCTGGTCAGGCGGGATACCGGCGAAAAGACCATTGTTGAGAAGGAAGCATTGATGGATTTGATACCGAGTCGGCTGGCTGAAATACAGCAGAATCTGTTTGATCAGGCAGCCACCCACCGGGCGGCCAACACCCGTACCGCTGCTACCTACGACGAATTCAAGGATATTCTTGCCAGTCAGGGCGGTTTTGTCCGTTGTGGTTGGAATGGCAAGACGGAAACGGAAATGTTGATCAAGGAGGAAACCAAGGCAACCATTCGCCTGATCCTGCTGGATGGGCAGGTCGAAAACCTCAACTGCATACATTCGGGAGAACCGGCCAGGCATGAAGTGATTTTTGCCAAGGCCTACTAGGAAGACTGGACGCTATTCCAACCTGCGTTCCACAGACTGAAACGGGCAGTAGATGATAATACATACACCTGCCGTTGTTTTAAAAAGTTTCCCTTACGGTGATACCAGCCTGGTTGCCCGTTGTTTCACCCGTGAAATGGGTAAAATCAGCGTGATTGCCCGGGGTGCCCGCAGGACAAAGTCGCCCCAGGGCGCCTACCTACAGCCAATGAGTTATCTAGATATGGTGTTCTACCATAAAACCACCCGGAATCTCCAGACAATTTCCAAACTTTCTTTTATTGCTAGCTGGACCGGGATAATTGAAAATTTAAAAAAAATCACGTATGGTCTGGCACTGGTGGAAATTACTGATCGTGCCCTCGGTGAGCAGGATAGCCACCCGGATTTATTCGATCAATTGACCAATGTTTTGCAGGCTTTGAATGACCGCAGCGGTAAGCTGAATCTGGTATTCTGGTACTATCAGGTTAAACTGCTGGTTGAATTGGGTTTTCGCCCGGATCTCTACAACCGGGATCTGCCCGGCTATACTTTACCGGATCCGGCTGCCGGGCCCAATAGCCGCGCCATTCTGGAAGAATTCATATCAGGTACACTGACAACTCTGCCGGACCTTCAGGTTACCGCAAAAGATCGCAAGGCGATCAGCGAATATCTAAATGGTCAGATTCGCTATCACCTCGAGGACATATCCGAGTTGCAATCATTTAAAGTATTGAAACAAATTCTGGGCTGATGGCTGAGGAAATTTTAAGCGGTAAATTGGTTAGCGATGGTGGTCGATCCTTTCTGCTTGGAAAGGAGGGACAGCGGTATTTTGAATCTGAGTTGATCTGGGAAGGTTATTTGCGGCATTGGACGGGACGGACGGTATCTGCCCGGCGGCTCAGGCAAAAGGATTATGACTTCAAACGGCCGATAATCATTATGTGGCCAGATGACGAACCAGCAGATGATGCTTTCGTTGAGTTATATTATAATGAGCGCTTAGTAAAATACCCCGCTTCAACTTTTGGCCACAATGCTATCAATGTGAATGGTGAAATTTTCAATTTTTCGCATTTGATCAATGAAAACGAAGCCATGACTCCTGCCGAATATTTTTACCGCCCGGCCCTTGGTGAATTTGCTCCATCCCCAGTTAGCGGACGGTATGAGATCAGGGAAGACGGGACGGCCTTCTACGATAAATTCGGCCGGAATTTCATGCGGACAATTCATGTTATACGCCTACTTGGAATCGATACGGATAAGCTGGCGCAGATTTATCACCGGGAACTCGAGCTGATCCACGAAACTCCGATCAATCCGAAGAATCCGGAAAAATATCGAGATTTTAATTTTTTTGACCGCAGTTGCAGTACGCTTATCCGGGACGGTCTTAAAGCGTACGGCTTCCGAAATATCCGTGGCTTTCTGCCGCGGGATATGTTTGTCAGTGCCTCTCATGAATTGTTAAAAGCTCAGAGTCGCGGTGAAATTGAGGTTGAACGGTTCCGGATGCCCCAGTTGCTGGTACCGGAAGCACCTCCCAGCGCCCTGACGCCGCTGTACAATTTGAAAAATCGCTGGCGCCTACGGAACTTTCCACCCGAGCAAACATCGAACTAGCATGCGCTATCAGTTTCAATCCGATCGCGGACAATTCTCATTTAAACCACGCTTTTTCACTGAAGCGATAAAAATACTGATAATGGTAAATATCGGTATTTTTATTCTTAATGCACTTGCCCGTAACGTGGTTGATTTGACCACGATCTTTGGTTTGTCCTCCGGCACGGTCTGGCCCTTGATCTGGCAACCATTCACTTATATGTTCATGCACGGTAATGTCTGGCATGTTCTGATTAATATGTTTGTACTATGGATGTTCGGCTCAGAGATGGAGAGTATGTGGGGCAAAAAAGAATTTTTAAAATATTATTTCACCACCGGCGTTGGCTCGGGTCTGGTGTGGTTGCTGTTTAATATCGGCAGCCCCTATTCCATATTGATCGGTGCCAGCGGTGCTGTATATGGTATATTACTGGCATTCGGAATGATGTTTCCCAACCGTACGGTATATATTTATTTCTTGTTTCCCGTGAAAGTAAAATGGTTTGTGATATTCCTGGGCGCCATGGCTTTTGTGTCGTCCTTGGGACCCGGTAGTAATATCAGCCATCTGACCCATCTGTCGGGCATGGTAATTGGCTACCTCTATCTGAAATCTGACTGGCAGATTAAAAAAATGCGTTTTTCCATGCATAAAAAGCTAACTGAGTTAAAGACCCAATCCCAGGAACGGAAAGTGGAAAAGAAGTCTCGCTATAAAAGTGAAATCGATCAGATATTGGATAAAATCAATCAGGTTGGTTACGATGGACTGTCAGAGGATGAACGTAACCGGCTCTATGATGCCAGCCGCAAGCTCTCCCGGAATCAGGGCCGGGATTAGCGAATTAAGGCTACCTTGCTGGTTGAAAAAGTCGATCCATCGTTTACCATTATAAAATAAATCCCGCTGGCTACTGACTGTCCCATTATATTGTGACCGTTCCAGGTAAACTGGTAGCTTCCCAGCTTTAAATTGGTTTGTTCCAGTTTCATAATCAGTCGACCTTTCTGATCAACCACTGTAATGGTTAATTCAGCAGATTGATTTACTTGTACCGTAAAGGTCGTGATAGGGTTGAAAGGATTGGGGTAAGCCGGCTGTACGATGAATGATTGCGGACTGTTGCTAATAATAGAATAATCCAAGTCAATATTAACCGGATCACCCCAGATATTTTCAACAAAATAGGGCCGGTCAATAAATGGATTGCGATTATTCTGAATAATGTAAACTGCCTCGTTGCGATCCCATTCTTTCTGGCTGACTGAATCGGCTGCATGCCAGTCCATCAGCATGGTCAGCGCCCAGGGATCCAGTTGGGCACCAACAGTCATAGGTGTATCATCCCAGCCGTCGTCTTCATTGAAATAGCGAACAGACATGTAAAAATAGGTTCGGGCAAAGTCACCTTTATATTCATCGATTGGTTCAAAAACTACCCCGCTGTATCCGGGATAAGTGCACGGTCCAAGTTTGCTGCCGTTTTGTGATGTCCAGGTTGGGTTAACGACCTCGCCGAACGGATAATTACTACGGCGCCCGTTAACATAGCCATCGGTGGGATAAAGGTGAAAAAGGTCCGTATTCATGGGGAGATCTTCATTGAACCAGCTTTTAGGCCAGGAGTGTTCCCGGTTGTAGCAGTCTCCCTCAGCGCTGTAATTACCGCATTGATCACTGCCGAAGGTGAATTCGTATGGCGGTGAACCACCCGGAACATCTGAATACATGTCCCAGACCATAGCGTTGTTCTTGATATCGGTGGTTTGAAAATGGGTCCAGAGGGCTGAGTAACTGACGGCACTGTGATTATCAATAATGTCGTGCAGAGCCTGTTGCAGAGCAGTTGCAACCAGCCCTTCCGCGGAATCATAATAACCGTCCGGTTCATCGGCCAGCAGCAGACAGCCAATCAAGAGTGGAAATATTATCCTGTATCGCTGGTTGAGCATGATTTAGTTTTATTTTGGTACGTTATTGCCGGGACCATTTTAGGCGTTGCAACCGGCATCGGTCAAGTAAATCAATCCAGCCGGATCAACGTACCAAAATAACTTTTTCATTTTTGGCCATGCTGCTGCTGGTGATTTGCATCAGATAGATACCGCTGCTGACCGGTTGCCCAAAATGATTCTGCCCATTCCAGGTGATGCGATGTGCACCTGCCGGATAGTCATTTTCTGCCAGTTTTACGACCAGCCGCCCGCCGATATCAATTACCTGGATGGAGACGCGATTTGCCCTATCCATCGTAAAATATAAGTTTGTAATGGGATTAGCTGGATTGGGCCAAACCGAATCAACCGAAAGACCAGCCGCCCTGACCGTAACGGTCTGGGGATGGTGGCGGGTCTGTCTGCCGGCATAATCCACATCTGCCAGCTGATAAGTATAGGTTATTCCAATCCTGACGTTGGTATCGATGAATTGGTAGTCAGTTCGCCAGGTAACTGAACCCTGCCCCGCAAGCTCAGGATCGGTCAGATAGCTGGTCAACTCCTGATAGCCTTGTCCGGACTCCTTCCGGTAAATAATAAAACCCAGGTTATTGATTTCTGATTCGGTAACCCAGCTCAATTCAATTTTGCCAGCCCGGGAGATTGCACCAAACTGTGTTAGTTCAACCGGGAGTGATTGATCGCCATCCAATTGCCCGGGATTAGAATTAGCGCCAGTAGTAGATGTACTGGTAGTAAAGGTGCCGATCGGATTTTGAATTGTTCTTTGACCAGCACCGCCAGCCGCCCCATTTGTGTCATCGATTAAAGTTCCGTCGTCAGTATTGGCAGTACCGTCATTTGCCCGCAGACGCCAGCGGCGAGCGGTTGATGATGCAAAATACAATAAAGAATTTCCATCGTAGTATTTAGCTACAGAAGGAAACGAAGTAAAAGTTGATTCAAAAGTTGCTCTATCTGCACCGCGGCTAACAACCCACAAACCACCGGCCGGTATGTCAATGTCTCCGCCATCTCCATCCGTATTAATATCAAAGACGTATTCACTTAAATCTGTTGAAGAATTTACTCTGATCAATTTGTAACCTGTTAAATCAACAGCTGAACTACCGCTATTATATAGCTCCAGGAATTCACTGTCGGTTCCACCACCCTCGGATATTTCACTAATGTACAATTGAGCCCGGCAAAAGTTGATTGGCACTAATAACAAGATAACCAATGTCACAAATAATACCCTTATCATCTCAACCTCCAAACACATTAATTACAATTACATCTATAGCTTTAATCGCAGGTAAATATGCTATTATCAAATAAGGTACCAGATATTCTTTTAAAATCCAAGGTTTTTCAATTATAATTAGCAAATCTTGAATTTCCCGCCTTATGATGACTAACTTCTCCGCTAACCACATTTCTCACAGAGGCATTTATGGACATAAGTACAGCAATTGGCCTGATTCTTGGAATCGGACTCATCTCACAGGGCATATATTTTGGCCAGGGAGAGTTTATCTGGTTTCTCAATCCGCCAGCGATCGGTATAGTTCTCGGCGGCACGCTGGCGGCGACATTAGTCAATTATTCAATCAACAACGTACTGCAATTATTCAAAGTAACTAAAATTATTTTCGGTCGTCAGAAATGGGGTTACCAGGAAATGATCAATCAACTGGTGGAAAAAGCGGAAAAGGCCCGCAAGACCGGTATCATGTCACTGGAGTCGGACCTGGAGCGGATCGATGAAAAATTTCTGCGTAATGGCATCGAACTGGCCATTAATGAACGGGATGCCAGCCGGCTGCGCAATTTCCTGTCGCTGGAATTGGGCAATATCCGTCAGCGCCATGGTGTGGCCCAGGAGATTTTCTTTTATATGGGCGCCTATGCACCAGCCTTCGGGATGCTGGGAACGGTGATGGGTCTGATCGTGATGATGAATAATTTCTCTGGTGGCGGTGACGGGGCTATCGGAGGGATCGACTTCGATGTGGCGGCAAAATTTGCCGAATTACTGGCCGGTATGGGGCTGGCCCTGATCACTACTTTTTACGGTGTGTTATTATCCAATCTGGTATTTCTGCCGATCGGTGGTAAGTTGAAGCGGAAATCGGAAGAAGAAATCATGATGAAGAATATCATGGTGGAAGGAATAATCGGAATTCATGCCAAGGATCACCCGATCCTGCTACGGGAGAAACTAATGACTTTCGTTCCCCAGAGTAAACGGACCAAGATGGAATAGTCATGGAACGGCGCGGCGTATCACAGTCTGAAGCCCGGTCAAAAAGTACCTCTTGGGCAATTACCTATGGCGATATGGTTACTCTTTTGCTGACTTTCTTTATCATGTTGCTGGTGATCATGAATGATGCCGAGAAGCATATTGACCGGGTAATCAATATGCTGCTGGACGAAAGTTATGAAGAGCTTAACGATAATATTACCTCTTCTTATGTTATGGTTGAACGAGCAACAAAAGGGGTTAAAATAACGATGGCCAGCGGCCGGTTGTTCAGATCGATGGATGCGGAAGTACAACCAGGCGTATATCCTTTACTCCAGCAGATTGGCGGTATCATCAAACTATCTCGGGTTGTTCGAGTGCACGATGACCCTGACCTGGGTAAATTCATTGAATCGGTGGAAAAAGCAGGTCGAAAACTGAATATTGAAATCCGCTGTGAGGGCCATACCGATGACCTTCAGCTTGCCGGTAGTGCCAAATATGAAAGCAACTGGGATTTATCCACCGCACGGGCGCTGAATATTGTAAAACTTTTGAGCCAGTTCGCCGGCATTCCCCAAGAAAAATTTTCTGCAATGGGCTATGGCGAATTCCGTCCGGTAGTAGCAAACATTGACGCTACCTCAAGGTCTCAGAATCGTAGGGTTGAAATTTATCTGGATGCTTTCATCACCATCCCAACTATTACTAACTAAAACAAAACTAGAGCAATGAAACAATTATTAATACTCCTCTCCAGCCTGATTCTGTCCTCATTCCTTCTGGCGCAGGAGACTGAGGTTATTAAAAAAACACCGATCTATCTAATACCAGGCCAGGAAAAATCAACGGTTGGGGAATTATTTCCCGGGGCGACGGTTACCAAGCTGAAAAAGGATAAAACCGGTCAATTTATTAAAGTAACCGTTGAATTTTACATTCCCATGCAATCCCTGCTGGAAGGTCGTGTATCCAAAAAAATCGGTGAGCGCCAGATCGCCGATAATGCTACCTTCAAGCTGACCAGTGCTGAAAAACAGGGCAATTCGGTTAATTTCAAATTGCAGGTAAAAAACAACGGCGGGCAGAACCTGGACTTTGCGCCAATGATGTTGCTCAAGCTCAACAGTAAAGGGAATATCCGTGGTGAGTTAAATCCATTCAAGGGCAGCAACCAGGGTTTGGCCACTATTCCACCCAATGGCGTTATAACCGCTGATTTGCATTATGATTTTAAGTCCGCACCTAAGAAGCTGGAGCTGGTTTGCACGGCCAGACCAGGCGGTGACCGGGTATATTATCTGTTGGGATTTTAAGACAGGAGTAGAGAACTAATTGTTGGGTGTGTAGCGGGCGTCTGGAACCGACGATAACGGCCAGGAATATGTTCAGTTGATTTTATTCCAGGACTAAATCCCAGAAATCAGTATCTAGAACTCAGAACCCTTCCGTATAATTTGTTGAGTGGTGTCAATCACCTTAAATACTTTTTCATCTTTTTTCGCCATCCGGTAACGCTCCCGTGCCAGGCGTTCAATATACTCAAAATCATTTTCCAGTCGTTGCTTTTTTCCTTCTAGCTTAATCCGTTCGGTTCGGAGTTGCTGAATCTCTTTTTTAATTTGCTCCCGCTCACTGCGGACGCGGTATAACTGGTATAGACCATGATCGCCAAAGAAAAATATTATTAAAAGAATTAGCGCGCCAATCATCAGTATACCACGTATGATACGCTGTTGTTTATCGCTGTCATTCTGACTGAACGGTCGTGCCGGGCTGCGTTTGTATCTCCGCCTTCTGGCCATTAGTTCTTACCCAGAATCTCCCGTCCCGGGAAATGGGCCTTAGGCCCAAGTGATTCCTCGATCCGTAGCAATTGGTTATATTTACATATCCGGTCCGTACGCGAAGCGGAACCGGTCTTGATCTGCCCCGCGCTGGTGGCAACGGCGAAATCGGCGATAAAAGTATCTT
Organism: uncultured bacterium; assembly: GCA_964439935.1. Lineage (GTDB taxonomy): Bacteria > Fidelibacterota > Marinisomatia > Marinisomatales > TCS56 > JABMQW01. The sequence goes on from CAYTPW010000002.1 coordinate 151,042, forward strand.
CTGTTTCACCAGAACGATGCGAAATGACCACGCCCATGCCGTTTGCCCGTGCCAGATCGATAGCCGCTAATGTTTCGGTGACCGAGCCGATCTGATTCAGTTTGATCAGGATTGAATTGATCGACCTTTCATCGATGGCCCGCTGCAGCCGATTGATATTGGTTACCGTCAGATCGTCCCCGACAATTTGAATCCTGGAACCAAGTTCACCATTCATGATTTTCCAACCTGCCCAGTCATCTTCCGCCAGCCCGTCTTCAATTGATATTATGGGGTATTTATCCACCAGCCTTTTCAGATATACAACCATTTCCTCTGAACTCAGGCGGCGGTTTTCAGAAGCGAGATAGTATTGCCCAGCTTCGTAAAATTCACTGGCGGCCAAATCCAGGGCGATGAACAGATCCCGCCCTATTTTATAGCCGGTATTAGTCGCTGCCTCCAAAATAACCTCGATCGCCTCTTCGTTACTACGCAGATTGGGTGCAAAGCCACCTTCATCCCCAACGGCTGTATTAAGGCCCTTGGATTTAAGAACCTGTTTTAATTGGTGGAAAGTTTCCGTTCCCATGCGCAGGGCGGCAGAAAATGATTCCGCCCCAACTGGATAGATCATGAATTCCTGGATGTCAACATTATTGTCAGCGTGACTACCGCCATTCAAGATGTTCATCATTGGAATCGGCAACAGGGGCGCACGACCAGCGGATAAATATTCAAACAGGGATGTTTTTTGACTGGCTGCGGCCGCCCGTGCAACCGCCATGGATACCCCCAGGATGGCATTGGCACCCAATCTGGATTTATTGGCTGTGCCATCCAACTCGATCATGGTATTATCCAAATCGGTTTGTTTCAAAGCTGGTAATCCCTGTACCTGGCTGGCGATAATAGTATTTACATTAGCCACCGCCCGCGTAACACCCTTCCCAAGAAAACGGATTTTATCACCGTCCCGCAATTCAACGGCTTCATGCTCACCAGTTGACGCTCCAGATGGTACGGCTGCCCGCCCGAAACTGCCATCGCTAAGGACGACCTCAACTTCAACGGTAGGATTACCGCGGGAATCCAATATTTCTCTGGCATGAACGCCGGTGATTAATACGTCTGACATTATTTTCTCCAAATGATTAAGCGTGAATTTAATCCGCAGGTGGATTTATCGGCAATTTGGAACTATGGATTGCTTGACGATTGTCAACCCAGTAATTTCATGGCGATATGTCGATTTCTATCCAGCGCTTTAATCGGGAATTTTCAAAACAATGGGATACAATGGTCTGGGGAGCCAATAATGGGACGTTATTCCATACCAGGCGCTTTTTCAGTTACCATCCTTCGGATCGTTTTATTGACCACAGCCTGGTCTTTTATAAAAAAGACCATCCTTTTGTTCTATTTCCGGCAGCGGAAGTGCTCGAGCACGGCCGACGCTGTTTGATTTCCCATCGCGGTGCTTCATTCGGTTCTTTTGTTGTGCCGGAGGATCTTTCATTTGCCGATTCTTATGCTCTGGTAAAGAGTTTGATCGATTATTGTCGCCAAAATGCTATTTGGGGGATTCGTTTGACACTACCGCCGACTATCTACAACCGACGCCTCTCCAATTATATTGATTTCGCCCTGATTCAACAGGGCTTCAATTATTGCAGGCGCGAAGTTTCCAGTATCTTGTTTCTGGAAAAGAATATTGAATTAAATTTGAAGAAATTTCGCTCATCCCATCGCCGGGCGGTAAACAAGGCCACCAAGTCCGGAGTGACCATTTGTCAAACGGATGATTATCATTCCTTTTATGAAATTCTTAAAAACAATCTGAAAATCCGCCATGGTGTCCAACCAACCCATACCCTGAACGAGTTACTAAAGTTAAAAGAATTGTTTCCGGATCGAATCAATCTGTTCGGAGCCTATGTCAACGATATAATGATCGCAGGAGTGGTGAATTTCATTGTTAACAGCGATGTTGTCCTGGCTTTTTATATCAGTCATGATGAGGAATTCCAGGAATACCGTGCCGTTAATCTGCTGTTTTACACAATCTTTAAATGGGCGATTAGCGCGGGCTACAAGGTTTTTGATTTTGGTATTTTCACGGTCAGGGAGGAACCGAATTTGGGATTGGCACGCTTTAAAGAGAATTTCGGTGCCAGTGGAATCTTCCGGGATACGCTTGAATTAAATATTGAACCCCAATCATAAAGCCACCAAGCACAGCGAATAATGGAAAACAGATCAACTGAGTGGTCTTTGCACTTCCGGTAATTGCTCACCGATGACTAATTATGAGTTCCCGGATTAAAGCATTATCATTGCAGACCCTGATTTACGGCAGCGGTCATATCCTGGCGCGGCTGGTTACCTTCCTGCTGCTGCCTTTGTACACCAATGTTTTTTCGCCGGACGAATATGCCGTAGTATCCCTGGCTTACCTGTTTATGGGATTTATGGCGGTGGTACTGCATTATGGGCTGGATGCTGCCCTGATGAAGCATTATATTCCCGCTGGTACTGAAAACCGCAAACGGTTCCTGACCAGCGCCTACCTGTCATTTGTTATAAGCTCGGTTGCATTTGCAATCGTAATGATCATTCTACGCCGCCAGCTATCGGTGGTACTGCTGGGGATCTATTCACCGAAGTATATTTCCTATATTGGCTTGATTCTCATGCTGGATATTCTCTGGTCGGTACCGATGCTGCTACTGCGGTCGGAGGAGAAGCCACTGGTTTTCATCACCTTCAGTCTGCTGAATGTGATCCTTTCCCTGGGTTTGAATCTGTTACTGGTCCTGAAATTCCGGCTGGGTGTGGATGGTGTGCTGATCAGCAATCTATGGACTTCCCTGATCATATTCTTTTTAACCTTGCCGGTGGTGATTCGTCGGATTGATCTGCGGTTAATAGCATTGCGCACCTGGAAACAGCTGCTGCGCTTCGGTCTGCCATTCTTGCCATCGGGAATCTTTGCCATGATCATGGAAATGACCGGCCGCTACCTGTTGAAATTCATGACCGATATGGAGACAGTCGGGATTTACAGCGCCGGTTATAAGCTGGGCATGCTGATGCTACTGGTGGTGATGGGTTTTAATATGGCCTGGCAGCCCTTCTTCCTGCGCGAAGGTGACAGTCCCGCAAAGCGCAAACTGTATGCCCGGGTTGCCTCCTATGTCCTGGCATTGCTGGGTTTGGTTTGGATATTCCTGCTCCTGTGGGCCAGCAGAATTGTGCGTTTTCCACTAGGAGGAACAACATTTTATGGCTCCGAATTCTGGTCATCGACAACAATTGTACCCCTAATCGCCCTGGGTTACCTGTTTCATGCTTTTTACCTGCTGCAGTTACCGGGACCATTTCTGACTGAAAAGTCGCACTGGGTGGCTTACACCCGTGGGGCTGGTGCCCTGGCTACGATCATATTAAATTTGATTTTAATACCCCTCTGGGGCGCAATTGGTGCTGCGGTTGCCATGGTCGCGGCGTTTTGCATTATCAGCATTTTCATGTATTTCGTTAATCGTAAAATTTATAGCATTCCGTATGAATGGGGGCGAATTCTGCGGGTTGTAATTGTCATGTTGATTATAACGGTGCTTAATGCCAGTTTAGAGCAGCGCTGGTATATCGACGCAGCCCTGACAATTGCATATCCGGTTCTGTTGATTATTTCGGGCTTTGTTAAATCCAGCGAATGGAGTCGATTAAAGGATATATTGTTTAAGCATTCTTGATCGTATAAATCTTCCGCGAACCTGAACTATATACAGGGGGAACAACGGGTTAAATATTATTCAATAAATCCGTGTATTGAATACAGTAATTTGCAGTGCCAAAGCGTTCAATGGTGGTCTGGCGGATGTGAACCGGATCGAAATTTTGGTATTCATCGATCATCCGTTCCAGGCCATGCTGAATTGCCACTGGATCGTCCTTATCCACCAGCAGTCCGGTTGCATCATTGATGATGTCCTCCGGTCCGCCACAACGCGTGGCAATAACCGGTAAACCACAGGCCAGCGCTTCGATCAGGGCCACGCCAAACGTTTCTACGGTACTGGTTAGCACCAGTGCATGACAACGGTGTAGAATCCGAAGCAGGTCCGCCTGGGGTTGGTATCCCGCCAGCGTAATCTGCTGTTCCAGTTGACGGTATTTTATTAATTTTTTTAAGCGATTTCTTTCCGGGCCATCGCCAATGATAACTAGATGAGTGTTGGGTCGGATAAATTGTAATTGGGCAAATGCTTTGATTAATAGATCGATGCGTTTTTCCGGTCTGAACAAGGCAGTGGTCACAAATGTGAATATTGAAGGGTCGACAGCTTTAAGCCCGGGACGGAAGATATCGGTGTCAACCGGATTGGCAATAATCTGAATTTTTTCTGCGATCAGTGGAAAATTCAGTGCAATGCCCTTTTTCAGTGCTGAGCTGGTAGCGATGATACGTGCCGCCGAGCGGTATGTTTTATTGATCGCATTATACTGAAGAGCTGTAAAGCTGCCCAGGGTTAAAAATTCTTTCAGGTGTTCGCTTACCACAAATGGAATTCGCTCTTGGTTCAGACGATCAGCCAGAGCGGCCCCGGCCCATAAACTTGAATTAATAATTACCGCATCAGGTTTTCCCTGCTCGCTTAGCGCCAGATCCCACAGACGTAATAGTTGCCGGCGATAAAAATAAAAAAAGCGCCGCTGAATGGTCGGCCAGGGATTGACAGTCTCGAATCGGTAAGTGATTAATCCGTTCTCATTTTCAGGATTGGTGAGCTGCCGTTTATAGCGTTTATAACGAAAATAATGTCGCAAACTATGAATGTGGGTAGAGATAACAGTTATTTCATGCCCACTGATTTGCAGTATCCGGGCTCGATCGGCGAAAAAACTACCGCTTTCAGGCTGAAGTTTGGTGGGATACCAGGAAGGGACGATAAACAATTTCATAATATATTTGTCTTAATCCGCATCAGATTTTATTCCCTGTTCTGATCATTCGGTGATAAATTACTTAATCACGCTACGAACCCACAAAATATTTATCGAATAAAAACCTGCCAATACTATTGCAATGAAATCCCCTAATCACTGCCACCTGACCATTCAAACCTACATTGCCGGTGGCAGGATTGTTAAGGAGGCGCGGGAGCTGGCTGTGAGCGGCACCCAGATAATTATCGCCCCGGGTGATGGTGGTACGATCAACCAAGCCGGGATCCGGATTGTCAGTTATCGTTATAAACCGCCATTAATGCGCGTATTCGCCTGTTATTTGATTGCCTTAAAATTGCGTGCCCGGGTCTATCATCTACATGATCCGGAGCTGCTGATCCTGGGCTGGTGCTTTCGATTGTTTACCAGCGCTGCTGTAATATATGACGCTCATCGACCCACTTTTCATTATTTCCTGTGGAAGTTCGGACCGACCAACACCAAGCTTAGATTTAAGGCATCAATATTAAAATTAATCGAGATGATTGGTGTAATCTTTATTGACGGTCTGATCGTTGCTGCCCCCCAGTCTTTGAAGGGAATCGGTCGATTTTGTCCTCGAAAAATTATTGTTCGGGATTATCCCGATGTGGTCCAACCGGAAGAACGGTCTTACAGTGGATCTGCCGGGAACCTTATTTACCGTGGTTTGATAGAGAAACGGGCTGATTTAAATTTGATTCTGGAAACTTTTTTCCAGGTACAGCTGACATTACCGGAGACAACTCTAATACTGGCAAGCCCGGTACCGGACGGCTTTGATCCGGTGCTGATTGGGCGGTTGAAAGAGATTAAACTGGTTGATCAGGTAATCATTGCCGATAAAACGGCCTGGAAACATAGCAGTACACAATGGTCTATTGGGCTGGCCACTCCTAATAGAGACGATTTTTTTCAGCGCAGCGAGCAACCGGAAATTTATGAATATCTGACAAACGGCATTCCGGTAATCTGTGGCCGATCCAGGTTTACGGAGCAGATTGTGGCAGAAAATGAAACCGGCATCGTAATGGAAAAATTAGATCCATTGAAATTGAGTGAAACAACAATCAAATTATTCAGCGATAAGCGCCTGCTGACTCAAATGAGCAAGAATGCCCGACAGCTTAATAACCAGAGATTCAGCTGGAATGCCAATGGGATTGAACTAAATAAATTTATCGATAGTATGTTTCCAAGATGAAAATACTATATATTGCACCGGAAAACACTGTAGGGACACTTAACCTATGGGTGAAAGCACATGAGTCTCGGGGTAATTCTTGCCAGTTTGTTACTCTATATCCAGCCAAACATGACTATGATCCGGGCCTGTGCCTGAACCTGCCGCTGGTAAAATCCAATCGATTCTACCTGTCAGCACGTCACCGTTATTACCAGCTTTTCCGAGGTGCAGCAGGCGACTATGCCGAAAATACCGGTTATCCGCCGCTATGGAAACCTAATTTCTGGCTGGAGCAGCAGTATTTTCGATTGCGGGACTGGATCTGGCATTTCAAAATTGAACCGGCGATTGCGCGGCATGGATTACTCGATTACGATATTATTCACCTGGAATGGGGGCTGGAATTTTATCGTGATGGACGCTTTGCCCGCCGTCTGCATGAACTTGGCAAGCCAATCGTCTGTACCTACCATGGCCAGGATCTGCGTACCAGGGGTGTGATCCCCGCTATTGATTCCATAAGCGGATTGAACATTACCAGTGAGTTGGATTTATTGAGCAAACATCCCGACCTGCAATATTTGTTTTTACCGTTCGATACCAGTCAAGTCGAACCAAATTTTGAATTACACGATCCGATCCGAATCTGTCATAGTCCCACCGATCGCTATTACAAAGGTAGTGAAACAATCATTCGGGCCTGCGAAGAGCTTAGCCGCAAGGAGGGCATTGAGTTTATACTTATTGAGAATAAGCCATTTGACGAAGCACGGGCCTTAAAGCAAGATTGCGATATACTGGTTGACCAGGTGCACAACCGCGGAGGGTGGGGTTACGGAATGAATTCTGTGGAAGCGCTAAGTATGGGTCTCTGCTGTGCTACCGAATTGGTCCAGCAGTATGTCGACTTTATTCCGGATCATCCGTTCGTCAATATAAATCGAGCTACGATCTATGATAAATTAAACAAACTGGTCCATAACCATGACCGATTGCTGAACTATAAACGCCGCGCCCGGGAATGGGTAGTAAAATACCACGATCTCCATAACACGGCTGCTGTATTGTATGGTTATTATCGGGAACGGGGCTGGTTATGACTGAATTACCAAGCATCAGCATTGTTGTTCCTTATTATAACCAGGAGCAAATTGTCGAACAGAGTGTCCGGTCACTTTTAGATCAGGATTATCCACGGGAATTGATCAATTTCTATTTTATCGACGATGGATCGACTGATCGGACCGCAGATATATTGCAATTATTCAGTGCTGAACAGGGCGTCCAGCTGATTACATTTGAAAATAACCGTGGTCGATCTGCCTCCCGTAATGCCGGGATTACCGCCGGGGATTCAGTTTTAGTTGGTTTTCTCGATGGCGATATGACAGTTGAGTCGAGCTGGCTGCGTTTACTGGTTGAATTAATCAATGAGGATGTGGTGGGAGCTATGGGTGATAGTCGCCTGCCGGCGGGAACCACTCCTAACCGCCTGGACCGCTATTTTTATAGTTTTTACCGGGGCGCACGACAGGTGGGTGAAAATTGGCCGCTGCATTTTCGCTGGTTCCTGTTTAATAATGCCCTGCTCAGGCGCGACGCTCTAGCCCAAATCGGTTATTTTGATGAAACATTTACAACCTATGGCGGCGAAGATACTGACCTGGCCATTCGTTTATGGCAGGCTTATCCCGCTGGCTTGCGGTTTTCAATGAGAGCTGTCAGTTACCATCATCATCGTCGAACTGTGGCTACTTTCTGCCAGGCCATGCAGGGCTATGGTTATGAAAATTTACCACGACTGCTGGAGCGTTACCCGGCTCACGCCAAAGAAATGGCAGGCAACCTGATCTGGACGCTTAAAGGAAGATTAATATTCAATAGATTTGTTCGTGGTCTGGTGGCGGGGCTGTTTCATTTATTGCCGCTGCCGGTTTTTGTGCGCTATCTGGTTGTAGAATCGGTAATCCGCGGAGCCCGCCAGGCTGGACGATCAGAATAATTAGCTTAATTGATTAATACCTGAGTCCGGCCGATACCGGATTTGCATTATCCGGTTGCAAACTGTAACTTATAACGATTATAGTTCGATTTAAATAGGGTTATAGCTGATGCTTAAAACTGTAAATTATGTGTTTTTATTAATATTAATTGGATATTCCCGCCTGCCGGGAGCCTTTGAGATCCATGCATCCGGGAGCCCGCCAATTCCCTTTACCAATGCTCTTTGTGTCGGTACCCCCCTGCTCAGCGGCCAGCTTTCTTCCGAACTGTTCCGCGACAGGTATACGCGTGCCAGTTTCGCCGCTGGCTGGAGAAATCAATTTGGTCTATCAGAAATGAATTGTTACACCGGGCAGGCTGTTTGGTATGGGCATAATTGGCAGATCGGCCTGGGTGGTTCTGTCTTTGGTACGACGACTTTATATCGCGAGCAGGTTTCAGAAGCAGCCGTTCTTTTCACCATCAATGACCATCTGACCATTGGGAGTGGCTTGAGTCACTATCTGATTAGTATGAAAAATTATGGCTCGGTGACCAGTTATGGTGGCAATATGGCCTGGTCGCTCCGCCCTGATGAGAAAATCTGCTGGATAACCTATCTGCACAATGTAATTATATTTGGTTCACCGGATATGTCGGCGGATATGCCCAGGGTTGTCAGTACAGCTGTTTATTTCCGGGCTGGTGATGATCTGGTAGCTAGCTGTAAATGGGAACAGGATTCGGCCTATTCAGGTCGTCTTGGATTTGGAGTGGCCTGGCGGATTTTTCCCTGGTTTTCTATATTGGCAGGCTATTCTGCGCAGCCGGCCCAAATTCAGGCTGGTTTTGGATTTAATACTAAAAGGTTAAATATTGGCTATAACGCCATCACCCATCAGCAGCTTGGTGTGTCGCAGTTTATTGCTGTTGGTTTTAATCTGGCCCGCTGAAAGTCTTCCGGCACAGGATTCAGCCGAACTCCTGGCAATCCTCGCGCCTGAGGCAGAAGATCCACTGCCGGAAGAGGATCTTTTACTGATTGAAGATATCCTCAGACAAGCGCCTGTTTTATCAGCTGCCATAGTTGACCAGATTGCCCAACTGTCATTTGTGACGGAAACGGATCTGGTTGAGATTCAAGCCCTCTCCAGGGCCAACCCCACAAAGGAAAATGAGTTAGCCGGTAATTTAAATCCGGCAACCAGGCTGTTATTGGAAATGTTATTGACCAGTAATGATACCTCTTTGCCGATCAATTACAATCAATTGATTACATTCCATGATGATGTTCGTTATCGCTGGCGTACCCGTGTGACCTGGCCTAAAATGATTCTGGGCCTGAATCTGGAGCGTGATCCCGGTGAGCGGCTGATAGCCGATCATGTTTCCGGTTACCTGGAAGGACGATCAGCCAAAATTAACTGGATTATTGGCGATCATCAGATTCTGTATGGTTATGGATTGCATCTATGGCGCTCCACGGCTGGTTTTAAGAGTTATGATACCTATGGTACTGCCCTGCGCCGGGGACGGGGAATTCAACCTTACCGAACCAGTCATGAAGCTTGGGGATTACGTGGCCTGGCATTACAGAAACATACTGACAGGTCTGAATTTATTTTTTCGGTCAGTTCAAATTCGCGCGGAGGTGAGATCGACTCCACCGGTTTTCCCCGTATAAATCTGACCGGCCTGCATCTGTCTGATAAGTCGATCCAGCAGCGAGCGAACCTGCGAGAGTCGGTACTATGCGGTGTTAGCGAAACTCGGTTTGGCCAGACGGCGGTCGGTGTTTCAGCGGCGGCGGCCCACTGGAATGACCATAATGAAACCGAAGCCTTGTTTTTCTCCTACTCAATCTATTTGTCACAGGAATTTGAATCAGGGACTGTATTTACGGAATTTACACGTGGTTACAATCAGACTAGCGGTTTTATGGGGGGATTGAAACTCACCGGTCAGCGGTTCAGCTATTTTATTTCATTACGATCCTATAGCCCGGGTTTTATTTCGGTGCGCTCGAATCCGCTTTCCGAATGGTCCGGCAGCCGCAAGAATGAATGGGGCTTTTATCAAGGGATAAGCTTCTTCTGGCAGAATAATAAATTGACCTGTTACAGTGATATTTATCATCAATTGGAGCCGGCGGAGGGATTGCTTGATCCATTGCAGGGATCGGAGACAGCCTGGCGCTGGGAGTGGAAAAAAAAGGATCGTAGATACCGCCTGCAAGGTAAACGTGAACTAAAAAGCATCGAGCGGGGCTATCGCGTTTGGAATCAGGATCTACCAAGCCAGGAAATCAGGGATTTATATAAACTCGTCCACTACCGTAATCTTTCGAGCCGCTGGAATTTAAAACTGCAGATTAATTATAGCTGTTATTCGGCCGCTAAGCAGAATTCTTCTGGCTTCGGTTGGGAGAGCCGGCTACGGTGGGTCGGTTCAGTGGTTGGAATTGAAACGGATTGGGTAAATACCCGGGTAGATGACTTTGACAGCCGCCTGTATTTCTGGGATCTTAACTTGCCGAATGAAATGCGCAGTCGGGTATATTCCAGATCGGGGAATTATCCAGGATTCAAGGTAGTGCTGGATTTGAAGCAGGACTATCGAATATCCGGCAGAATTCGCTGGTTGATTCCCGCCGGGAGGAATTCGGCGGTGGTAGATTATGAAGGTGGGCTCAAGATTGAAGCCGATCTTTGAAAATCGCTGATATTGCATTCATATTCTGACAGGGATAATTTTATTACTTATATTCTCGAACTATGACAAAGATATGTAAATACCTACTGGCTGTCCTGTTGGTTCAATCCCTGCTGCTGGCAGTCCCGATCAGGGTACTGTATCGTACCGATATGCGCCAGGATAAACTCAAGACACTGGATCGCGGTCCAGGCACCTATTTTTCGACGGTGGACCTGGCCCGTATCCTGTCCTGTCGCTATTATGTTAATCCTGAGCGTCAGAAAATTGTGCTGTATATAACCAATCACCGAGTCAAAATATCGGCCAAGTCAAGCTATGTGATCATTGATGATCAAGTGTTTCAAATGCCCATGCATACCAAAGTTATTGGTGATGACGTATATGTTCCCGCTGAAGCTTTTTTTGCTATTTTGAATAGCACTGTTATTCCAGGATTGACCTATAACTCCGGTCGCCAGATGCTCGATATAGATGTTGTGAATTTCAATATAACCGGGCTGAAAATTGAGGACAAGGCCAATGGGACGATTTTGCGCCTGCAGACCAAGGATCATTTTCAGGATGGTAATATCAGTTCATTTGTTCATGAAAACGGTTGGTTCTATCTGACGGTGGCCGGCGGGATAGCCGACTCGACGGCGATAGTCAGGGCGGATTACGGGCGCACTGTCCGACGGATTTTAATTGATCAGCTGGATGAATCGGTTCAGTTGGCTTTTCAACTGCGCCCTAAGATCGAAAGTCAGGAAGTATACCAGAATCGCGACCCGGTGGAGATTGTTGCTACCCTGCGCACTCCTGTCGTAGATAGTATGGCACGCCTGAAGGGCCTTCGTGACCGCTGGTATCTTGATACGGTTGTGCTGGATGCCGGTCATGGTGGTAAAGATGGCGGCAGCGTCGGCCGAGGTAAAACCAAAGAAAAAGACATTACACTGGATATCGTAAAACGGCTCGGACTCCTGCTGGAGAAAAATACCAATATCCGTGTTATCTATACTCGTGATGAAGATGTATTTATTCCAATCTCAAAGCGGACTAAGATTGCAAATTCCGCCAATGGCAAGGTATTTGTCAGTGTTCACGTGAACGCATCTTCAAACCGTAAAATACGTGGTTTTGAGACCTATCTGCTGCGACCTGGTAAAACGGCCGATGCAATTGAAGTTGCCACCCGTGAAAATGAAGTCATTAAGCTGGAAGAACAGGAAAATCATTATTCTGATTTGAGCGGCGAAGCACTGATTATGGCCACCATGGCCCAAAGTGCTTTCATGAAGGAAAGTGAAGAGCTGGCGGCCACAATCCAAGATGAAATGGCAAAGCGGATAAAAACACCTAACCGTGGAGTTAAACAGGCCGGCTTCTATGTTTTAATTGGGGCCAGCATGCCCAATGTATTAGTAGAAGCTGGTTTTTTATCCAATTCTCAGGATGAGAAGATGTTGAAGAAATCTTCGCACCGGCAAAAAATTGCACAATCCATTTATCAAGCGATTATTACATTTAAAAACTCACGGGAAAAGGTATTGGCCAAAGGTTAATACCGAATTCAGATTTAGCACCTAAAAAATGCATTGATATATTTTACCCAAGCTTTAGCATGAGCGAAAGCGCTAACAGCATTCATTCACACCTGAACTGGTTGTACGGCCTGCAGCGCCGTGGTATAAAGGTGGGCCTGCAGCATACCCGGGATCTGTTGATCAGTTGCGGTGATCCACAAAATGACTTTCCCGCTATCCACTTGGCCGGGACTAACGGTAAAGGATCCACCGCTGCCATGATTGCGGCAATTTTAAAAGCTGCCGGTTACAGGGTCGGGCTATATTCCTCGCCCCACCTGATCCATTTTAATGAACGGATCAGAATCAATGGAAAACCAATTAGTGACCAAGCGATAGTCGAATTCAGCTCTGCCTACCGGGTGGAAATTGATCGTATTGAATCGACTTTTTTCGAAGCAACCACTGCATTGGCATTGTGGTATTTTGCCCGGAAAAAAGTCGATGTAGCCGTCGTCGAAACCGGTCTTGGAGGACGGCTCGACTCCACCAATATTCTTAAACCGGTGGTTACGATTATTACACCGGTTGACCTGGATCATACAGAATTACTGGGCAGCAATATCAATAAGATTGCGGTTGAAAAAGCAGGTATCATTAAGTCGGACACACCCTTGATCCTGGCCCCGCAAGTCGATCCTGCTGCGGAGATTATCCGGCGGAAAGCAACAGCTGTTGGTGCGCCAATAGTAGCGGTTGAAATCTCCCCGGCAAAAATCAAGCTGACACTTAATAAGGGGACCGAATTTCGGTGGCGCGACGAACCATATTTAACCGCCCTTTTGGGACGCCATCAAGCTACCAATGCTGTCGCAGCCCTGGAAGCGGTAAACTCCTTTGACCCGCAAATCACTGCCGCTGATTGTCGATCAGGTTTGGCGCTGGTCCGGTGGCCGGGGCGCCTGCAGCTGCTTAGAGCAAAACCACCGGTATTTTACGATGTTGCCCACAATCAACATGGTGTCAGAAGGGTATTGGCCGAAATTTCAGATCTTTTCAATCAACCACCGGTCGGAGTTCTGGCCCTGAAGGCCGATAAAGAATTGAGTCCGCTGGCGGAAGCATTAAAAGGGCGTTTTTATCGACTAATTGCAACCACGGTGCCGGAAGCGGGTTTAATGACGGCCGCAGACCTGGGACGTCGTCTGCGTATAGAAGGTGTCCAGTGTGAAGTCCTACCCCAAATGAGTGCTGCGGTAAATGAACTGGATCAGGATAAAACCGGCCGCAGGCCCTGGTTGTTTTTCGGCAGTCATTATATAGCCAAATTGATTTTCTGGAATTTTGATTTTTCCTTTGAGTCAGGTGTTATTTAATGTAACTTGTATACTCAGATTTTAGTTACCGGCAACAGTTTTTTTCTGTAGATAATCTAATAAAACCACACAAAAGGAAATCCGCATGGATGTTAATGAACTCCAGGCATTGAAAATTAAAGACCTGACTAAACTTGCCCAAGAACTTAAAGTGCAGGGTTATTCCGGTAGCCGTAAGCAGGAATTGATTGTAAAAATACTGGAAGCCCAGGAAGTTAAAGAAGAAGCTGTAAAAGCTAGGGGCGTGTTGGAAGTTCTGCCAGACGGTTACGGGTTTCTGCGCAGTCCCGATTATAATTACTTGCCGGGCCCGGATGATATTTATGTCAGTCCCTCGCAGATTAAACGGTTTGGCCTGAGGACCGGTCACCTGATCAGCGGAGAAATTCGGCCGCCAAAAGAGAAAGAACGATTTTATGCCCTGCTGAAGGTGGATTCGGTCAATGGTTTACTGCCGGAACAGATCAAACAGGCCATCCTGTTCGATAATTACGTACCCTGCCATCCCGAAGAACGCTTCAACCTGGAATTTGATCTGAAAGATCTTTCCACACGGATCCTGGATTTATTCGCCCCGGTTGGAAAAGGACAGCGGGCTCTGATCGTTGCCCAGCCTAAAACCGGAAAAACTATTCTACTGCAGAAAATTGCCAATGCAATCCGTAAAAACCACCCCGATACGGAAATGATCGTTCTGCTGATTGACGAACGACCTGAGGAAGTGACCGATATGAAGCGGCATGTGGATGCCGAGGTTGTCAGCTCCACTTTCGATGAACCACCGGAACGCCACGTCAATGTAGCCGATATGGCCCTTAAAAAAGCCCGACGGATGGTCGAATTCGGTAAAGATGTTGTCATTTTGTTGGACAGTATTACCCGCCTGGCCCGGGCGCATAATGCAGTCATTCCTCACAGCGGAAAAATTATGTCGGGTGGAATCGATTCCAATGCCCTGAAAAAACCGAAACAATTTTTAGGCGCAGCCCGTAATATGGAAGATGGTGGCAGCCTGACGATTGTTGCTACCGCTTTGATCGACACCGGCAGCCGGATGGATGATGTAATATTCGAAGAATTTAAGGGAACCGGTAATATGGAATTGGTGCTCGACCGACGCCTTAGCGATCGCAGGATTTACCCTTCATTTGATTTAATTCGCTCCGGAACTCGCAAGGAAGAGTTGCTTTTAACAAAAAAAGAGTTGGCTCGTTTGTGGATTTTGCGCAAATTACTCAATGAGATGACTGTCATTGAAGCCATGGAGTTCCTGCAGGAACGCATGAAGCGGACGAAAACAAATGAAGAGTTTCTCAATACAATGAGTCAGTAATAGCCAGTTAGCCAGTTAGTCTGTTTGTAATTAATTATAGCGAGGTGTAGCAATGGAATCTTCATATCCTACAGTTAAAACTGTAACACTGAAGGTTATAACCGATAAACCAGTGAAGAAAACACCGTATCAGGTTAAAGGTGTTTTCATGCGCCAGTATCCCGACGAAGAATTGATTCCTTTATTAGATGGCAGATACCGTGATCAGTTTCTATATCCGCGGGTGCAGGTTAAAATTCTGAATGAACAAATCTATATTGTCGGTATCAATGAGGGGGTGGATCCGATTTTAGCGATTGTCGATAAATTTGATTTCCTGGATTTTGGCAATATAACATTCCAGGTCCTGGACGTTGATGTCGATCAGCATGATGACCTGTTTCAGCCAATTTCCCGCATGATCCGTTACCGTTTCATTACACCCTGGGTAGCCTTGAATCAAACCACCGGAATCCGGTACCGGTATCTCAACAGCATGGAAAAAATGAATTACCTGAGCCGGCTGCTGAGCCAGAATATTGTATTTCTGGCCCGGGAAATGGGTATGGAACTGGAAGAAAAAGTATTTACCAAATTAAGTCTTAGTTCCCTGT
Source organism: uncultured bacterium (assembly GCA_964439935.1). Classification (GTDB taxonomy): domain Bacteria; phylum Fidelibacterota; class Marinisomatia; order Marinisomatales; family TCS56; genus JABMQW01. Next base: position 166,704 of record CAYTPW010000002.1, read on the forward strand.
TCCCCAAGACAGTTGACGAAACTTATTGGGGAGCCTTTACCGGTGAATTCCGAACCAATTTTCTGCTGCCGAATTATCTCGGCGTGGGTAATGGAATTACCCGTGGATATGGAGCTATCTACGGATTGTATAATCCGGCCATGTTTTCTTTTGATGAGAGTTCCATCAAGGATGATATACCGGCGGAAGATTCGGAGAAAGTTGACGAACCAGCAATGGAAATGGGCGCCGATGAAGGTGTTGGCATGGCCGATGTGCCGAAGCCACGGGGAAAGAAAAAAACCACCGCGCCGCGACCTCGCAAACGGGTATCTACCCGTAAGGTCCTGACCGAAGAGTTCAATATTGAAGATGAGCCCAAACCACCGCCACCGCGGCGCCGGACCAGGACCAAACCCCAAAAACCTGATGGTGATGATGAGTCGCGTTTCAATACCGAAGAATATCATAAAAAACGCCATGAGTGGTAGAATCATGTCACCGATCAGCATCAGTGAACGTATCCAAAAGATAAAACCATCTTTTACATTGGAGATGGCCGCCAAAGCAGCGGACCTGCGTTCACAGGGGGTGGACGTAATCAATTTCAGTGTTGGTGAACCGGATTTCAACACACCGGATAATATCATTGCCGCTGCGAAACAGGCCATGGATGACGGTTTTACCAAGTACACGGCCGGGGCGGGAATGCCTCAATTAAGGCAGGCAATTTGTGAAAAACTGGCCCGGGAAAACGGAATTGACGCTACACCGGATCAGATCGTTGTGTCAAATGGCGAGAAGCACAGCCTGTACAACGCCTGCCAGACTATGTTCCAAGAGCGGGACCAGGTCATTATATTTAAGCCGTACTGGGTTTCATTCCCGGAATTCGTCAGTTTGGCGGACGCTGAGGCGGTGTTCGTAAAAACAGTGCCGGGCCAGCGTTTCGAACCGGATTTTGAAGATTTACTGGCGAAGATAACTGATCAGACCAGCGGCGTTATAATTAATACACCGTCTAATCCGAGCGGCGGTGTTTGGTCTGATGCTGCCGTGCGGCGCCTCCTGGAACTGGCCGCCAAACATGATTGGACGGTAATCGCCGATGAATGTTACGAACGTCTGGTATACGGCAATCAATTCGTGAGTGCCGCTACTTTAAATCAGGCCGGTGCCCGGCTAATTACCTGCATGAGCCTTTCGAAAACTTATGCCATGACCGGCTGGCGAATTGGTTATTCCCACTCCGATCCAGCGATCGCCAAGGCAATGGCTAAATTCCAGGGTCAGGCTACTTCCTGTCCCAATTCGATCGGACAGAAAGCAGCAATTGAGGCACTGACCGGAGACCAGTCAGCGGTGGAAGAAATGCGCCAGACCTTTCATGAGCGACGCGACCTGATGGTAAAACTGTTGAATGAAATTCCCGAAGTCAATTGTGCATTACCAGGCGGAGCATTTTACGCTTTTCCCGATCTGTCGGCTTATCTCGGTAAAAAAGCGGATGGCAAAGAACTTAAGGATTCATTTGACATTGGTAATTACCTGTTAGAGAAAGCCCAGGTTGTAACCGTCCCCGGCGATGGTTTTGGATCTCCGGGTCATATTCGTTTTTCCTTTGCCACAAATCTGGATAATATTCGCGAAGGCATCCAGCGTATTACTAAAATATTACAAGAATTAGAATAGGAGTCTGCGATGAAGAAAGCTATTCATCCCAAATATACCCTCGGTAAAGTTACCTGCGCCTGTGGTAACAGTTTTCAGGTTTACAATACAATTGGCGATCAGAAGATTGAGATCTGCTCGGCCTGTCATCCATTTTTCACCGGCAAACAGAAACTGGTTGACACTGCCGGCCGAATTGAAAAATTCCAACGGAAATACAAACAGAAAACTCAGTAACCATAATTAAAAGACCAATGGCTTCTCACCGTATGCTCAGTTGAGAAGCCATTTCTATATCTATGAGGACGCTACCATTATTATTAAGTAAACCGGCAATTTTGGTCGGTGGCCAAGCCGTGATCGAAGGGGTCATGATGCGCGTACCGGGGGCCTATTCCACCGCTGTCCGTGATCCTGAGGGTAAAATACAGCTTGACCGGCGCGAATTTCAATCACTGACGGACAAATCAAAAATCTGGAAGAAACCGGTGCTCCGCGGAATGATAGCTCTGTTCGAAGCGATGCGGATCGGTTTTGGTACGCTGCAGTGGTCCGCTGATATCGCCTTGCCGGAAGAGGAAAAAGGCAAAGAGCCCGGTAAACTGGGGAATTTCCTGTCGATCTTGTTTGCCCTGGTCCTGGCGCTGCTGCTGTTCATGGTCGGCCCGATGTGGATTACAACCAAATTACTGGATATTGAAAAAGAAGCTCTGGCATTTAACCTGGTTTCAGGATTATTCAGGATCACATTTTTTGTAATTTACCTGGTAGTTATTTCAATGTTAAAGGATGTGCGGCGCCTGTTTCAGTATCATGGTGCCGAGCATCGCGTTGTTTACAATTTTGAATCTGGCGACCAGGTTACAGTGGATAAAGCCCAATCTTTTCCCACCCAGCATCCCCGCTGCGGGACCAGTTTTCTGTTTATTGTTTTATTGTCGGCAATCCTGATCTTTGCCCTGATCGACACGATAGTAATTGGTTTGATCGGCACTATTTCACTGGGTATCCGTCTGCTGGTTCATTTACCGCTGATACCGCTGGTAATGGGACTGTCATACGAAGTTATAAAGCTCAGTGCCAAAAAAGGCCACAGCAGATTTGTCCGCGCCCTGCGGGCTCCGGGCCTCTGGCTACAGAATATTACCACCCGGTCACCCGAAGACGAGATGGTTGAAGTGGCCATTACAGCGCTGGAATCGGCTTTTGGTGAGAATTATGACGAAATGGTCGGAAAAAAATATACCGCCGAGGCAATCGCATGATCGATAAACTGGAACAGATCATCGCCCGCTTTGATGAACTGGGTCAGCAGCTGACCGATCCGCGGGTGATCACTGACCAGAATCGTCTTCGAGAAACCGCCAAAGAACATAATTTCCTGGAGCCGATCGTTAAAAAAGCACGCGAGTATCTGAATGTAAGGAAACAGATCTCCGATGATCTGGAAATTCTGTCAGGATCCGATGAAGAATTAAAAGATATCGCCCGGGAGGAATTGCCGGAACTGGAAGACCTGAGCCTGATTCTGGAAGCAGAACTCAAAGTACTGATGCTGCCCCGGGATCCTAACGACGATAAGAATACGATTATTGAGATTCGGGCCGGAACCGGTGGTGAAGAGGCCGCTCTATTTGCGGCTGACCTGTTCCGGATGTATACCCGTTTCGCCGAACGCACCGGCTGGAAGCAGGAAGTTCTGGAGGCCAATGATACCGGTATCGGTGGACTCAAGGAAGTCATCTTTTCGTTATCGGGCAATGAGGTTTACGGTTGGATGAAATATGAGAGTGGTGTTCATCGCGTCCAGCGGGTACCTAAAACCGAAGCCGGGGGGCGCATCCATACTTCCGCCGCCACGGTGGCGGTTTTGCCGGAAGCGGAGGAAGCAGAGGTTGCCATCGATGATCAGGATCTGAAGATCGATACTTACCGGGCTTCCGGGGCTGGCGGTCAGCATGTCAACAAGACTGAATCGGCCATCCGCATCACCCACCTTCCCAGTGGACTGGTGGTAACCTGCCAGGATGAAAAATCCCAGCATAAGAACCGCATGGCGGCCCTGAAAGTCCTGCGCTCCCGGTTGCTGGCTCAGGAACAGGAAAAACTGGCCCAGGAGCGTTCCGATGCCCGTAAATCGATGGTTTCGACCGGTGACCGCTCGGCCAAGATCCGCACCTATAATTTCCCCCAGGGCCGGGTAACAGATCACCGGATAAATTTTACGGCCTACCGCCTGGAAGGCTACCTGGATGGTGATCTGACCGAGCTGGTGGAACAGCTACGGATCGAAGATCAGAAAAGCCAACTGGCCGCCGAATAAATGACCACCACCGCCGGTGCAACAAACCAGACCTGGCGGGTGATCGACCTGATCAACTGGGGAACCGATTATTTCGCGCAAAAGGATTTTGAAAATCCGCGCCGTGAGATCGAATGGTTACTAAGCGATTTCCTGGAATGTAAACGAATTGATCTTTATCTGCGCTTCGAAGAACCGTTTAGCCGGGCTATGCTGAGCCAGTTTCGTTCATGGGTGAAGCGTCGGGTGGATCACGAACCACTGCAATATATATCCGGACGAGCCGAATTCTACGGTTTGACCTTTGCGGTAAATCCAGCCGTGCTGATTCCCCGGCCGGAAACCGAACGGCTGGTAGAAGTCGCATTGGAAGTATCCAGTGAAATACCGACAGTACGCATTTTAGATGTGGGGACCGGTTCCGGCTGTATTGCGATCTCGCTGGCAAAAGAACTGACTGAAGCAAACTTGGTTGCCGTGGATAATTCGCCGGCCGCAATTGATCTGGCACGGAAGAATGCATTGACTAATGGCATCCAGAATATTGAATTTTTTCAATTGGATTTCCTGACCGAACGGCCGAAAGGAAAATTCGATCTGATCGTATCCAACCCGCCGTATATCCCAGCGAAAGAAATGACCACCCTGATGCCGGAAGTTGGTCGACATGAACCGGTGGACGCATTGACTGACAATAGTGATGGACTGGCATTCTACCGCCGTTTTATTGATCTGGCGCCTAAAATACTTAAACCAGGCGGTTGGCTGGTACTGGAAGTTGGAACCGGTGATCACCCGCAGTTAGCCGCCGGATTATTTAATAAGGCCGATTTCCCGGTTGTTGAATTAATCAAAGATTATAACGGAGCGGACCGGCTATTGAAAATGCAGTTCTTTATTTGACAATCAGTCCCTGCTTGTCGTTAAATTAGCCGCTAATTTGAATGCTGAATAAAATAATTGCCAATATCCGCCTGCTGCGTCCCCTTAACCTGTTGATCGGTGCTTTTTCGGTAGTTATTGGTGCTGCGATTGCCGGTGAGTTGCACCAGACTACAACAATTATTTTCGCCGCCCTGCTGGTCGTCTGTTACAATGCCGGGGCCAATGCTATCAATGATTATTTTGATTATGAAATTGACCGGATTAATCGGCCCAAGCGGCCGCTGGTGACCGGGTTGGTTAGTCGGGCTGTAGCGAAATGGCTTGGGCTGGCCCTGTTTCTGGTTGGGACCGCCCTGGCATTTAAGCTGAATCTGGGTGCCCGGTTTCTGGCTATTTTTGGAGCACTGCCGCTGATGGTGCTGTATACACCGGTCTTGAAGGGTCAACCGCTGATCGGTAATATTGCCGTGGCGCTGATTCTGGGTCTGGCTTTCCTGTTCGCTGGTGCCGCGGTAGGCAATCCGGCACCGCTGCTGGTTCCGGCGGCCCTGGCATTCAGTCTGACCTTGGTTCGTGAAATGGTGAAGGATATTGCCGATATGGAAGGAGATGAAAAGGCCGGACTGCGGACATTCCCGCTGCTGGTAGGGCAATCCGCTGCGATAATGACTGTAATTAATCTGGCCTTTCTGGTGGCGGTGGGAACCCTGTTCCCGTTTATTACCGGCTATTACAGCTGGCACTACCTGGTTGTTGCCCTGATCGGAGTGATTACACCACTGTTTTATATGGTTTACAGCTTGATTAAATCCCCTGGAGCTGATCAAGCTGCTTTTTCAGCTAAACTGCTTAAAGTTGCTACTCTGCTGGGGGTGGTGGCGATTTACCTGGGTTAGTGCCCGGCCCGGACTGATGTGGATGTATTATAATTTAATTTTATTTAAGTGACCTGATCGAGCGATACAGCAAGCCGATTATCCCGCAGCAGGCCGCTCCCAGGCCAATCAATAAAAAGACGGTTTTGATTGGGATAATATCGGCTACAATTCCCACTAGGGCTGATGATACACCGGTCAGCCCAACCACCGCCAGGTGAATCATGGAAAAGACCCGCCCCTGCAGCTTGTTGGGGACGTAGCTCTGGATGATGGCCGTCCGGGAGATGGTGATCATTGGAATGCCCAGAGCGTGAATGATGATCATGACCATGACCAGCGGGATCGAATTGATGAAATACAATCCGCAGAAGGTCAGACCATCCACAATCATGCCCAGCATCAGCACGCGCCCCTTGCGGAAACGGTCGCCGATCCGGAAGATGACGAAGGAACTGATCAACATACCCACTGCGTAACAAGCTTCGATGGCGGCGTAATCGGAAGCGTTGCCATTTAAGGCAGTTTTCACCAGGATTGGCATCCCCACGATGGCCGGCCCCATGATGAACAGGTTGTTGATTATGGTCAGAACGATTATGACCCCGATCGTACTCTGTTCCCGGATGTAATTAAGTCCCTGTTTCAATTCACCCCAGGTTTGACTGGATCCCGGTTTTTGCGGCGCTGTTTTTTTAGGTGCTGCGATAAAGCACAGGAGGATTAAGGCCAGTAGAAAGGTGGCACAATCGATTGTAAACAGGTGTTTCAGAGATATCAGACTCAGTAAAACAGCAGCACTGGCCGGCCCGATCAAGTAGGCCAGCTGGGCCGAGGTAGCCAGCAGTGAATTGACCCTGACCAGATAATTGGCCGGGACGATTGTGGGTACAAAAGCATTCAGTGCAGGTGGGAAGATCGTTCCAAAACTGCTGCGCAGGAAGGCCAGAAATCCGATCAGGTAGGCATCTTCATAGCCTAAAGCCAGCAAAACCGGGATCAGGATCACGGTGAAGGCCTGACTGAAATTGGACAACAGCATCAAGCGGATCCGGTTGTAGCGATCGGCCATAACGCCCGCCAGCAGACCGAACAGCATGGCCGGCAGGTGAGCGCTCAATACCACCAGGCCGGTGATCGTATTGGAGCCGGTAATGTCCAGAACCAGCCAGATCAAGGCGATCTGATAGATGGCGTCCCCGGTTGCGGAAATCAACTGGGCCAGCCAGATCAGGAAGATATTTTTACGTTCACCTAGCAGCATGATCGACTCGATTTGGTGGAAGTGAAATTATGCTGGAAAAGGTGTTTTACCGTTGCTAAAAAACAGGTTAATTTCATAACGTTATAACCTGTTATTTCACCCGCTAGGTTTCCCAGTGCCTACCGACCTGAGATCGGCGGAAAAAATTGAACTAATAAAACAACGGAGTTGTTATGTCACTCACAATTACTGATGAATGTATTAACTGTGGCGCCTGTGAACCGGAATGCCCCAATGAAGCAATTTACGAGGGGGATGAATTTTATGAAATCGATCCTGAACTGTGCACCGAATGTGTCGGTCATTTTGATGAATCCCAGTGCGTTGAAGTCTGTCCGGTAGACTGTATCCCGATGGGGGTCGAAGAATCCCAGGAAGTTTTAATGGAGCGTTATAACCGTCTCGCCGGCTGAACTGTTTGATTACAGTGCCCTTAAATCGAGGGTATCGGAAAATTCCTGGATCCAAAAATAATAGCCAGGCCAGGAACAATATAGTTTGTTTTCAGTACCAAGACTGCGGTCATAAACAGTACGGTTGACTAATCTATTGTAGTTAAAAAGCGGCTGTTTTTGAAGAACAGCCGCTTTTATTATTGGAGTATTATGGATAAAAAAGAAATTCTGGAATTGTTGAAACAGATCAAATATCCCGGCTTCAGCCGCGATATCGTATCGTTTGGCATGGTACCGGACGTTTTAATCGAGGCTGGTAAATTAACTGTAAATCTGAAGATACTGTCGGATAATCGTGATACGATTGAACTGGTGGCTGAAGAAACGCAAAAATTATTAGCGGCAAAAACCAATTTTAAACAAATCGATGTAGTCCTGGTGGAAACACCATCGACCACCCAACCGGTCGAACCGGCTCCCAAGGATCCCTTCGCCAGCCAGCAAACGCTGCAAAATATCAAGTACATCATTGCCGTAGCCAGTGGCAAGGGCGGAGTGGGCAAATCGACAGTAGCGGCCAACCTGGCGGCTACGTTGCAGAAAAAAGGTTACCAGACCGGGTTGCTGGACCTGGATATCTATGGTCCCTCGCTGCCAATTATTTTAGGAATCAATGACCGTCCCACTGTTTCGGCTGCTAAAAAGTTGATTCCGTTGGAGCGCTACGGAATGCAGGTGATGAGTTTTGGCTTCATCAGCGGTAATCAGGCGCCGGCTATTTGGCGGGGCCCGATGGTGGCCAAAATGACGGAACAGTTTTTCAACGATGTCGACTGGGGCGAATTGGATTTCCTGATCCTGGATCTGCCGCCGGGAACCGGTGATGTGCAGCTGACACTGGTGCAGAAATTGAAATTTGATGGCGCCATCATGGTCACAACACCCCAGGACATTGCCGTGGCCGATGTGAGCAAAGGTGCCGACATGTTCCGGAAAGTGGATGTCCCGGTACTGGGGGTGGTTGAAAATATGTCCGGGCTGCAGCTCAGCGGTAAAATTGTCGACCGATCGGGCGAACCGGTTACTGATGCGGTACTGGAACTGGATGACCTTGGGACCTTGCCGGTGGACCCGGATGGCACATTTTCTACCCGCTTGGACCTGTTCAAGCATGGCGGTGGCAGCCGGGAGAGTCTACGATTGGCGGTTCCCCTTCTGGGTGAGATTCCCCTGTCCCAGGAACTGATGGCAGCCACCGATGCCGGCCGGCCCATCACCGAGCAGAATCCCGATTCGGTAATTACCGGCATCTATGGTAATATTGCCGATAAAATTATCACCCAATTGACTGAAAGAGGTTAAACATGGTTACCGAAAAACAGGTTATGGATGTCTTATATCAATGTTATGATCCGGAGATCCCGGTGAATATTGTCGACCTCGGCTTAATTTATGATGTAGCAATCGAAGATAATGTGGCGGTTGTTACCATGACACTGACCACCCCGGGCTGCCCGATGCACAGTCAGATAGCAGCTAATGTTAAAGAAAATATTTTGAAAATTTCAGGTCTGACAGACGCTGAAATTAAAATGGTCTTTGATCCCCGCTGGAATGCCGATATGATCACCCCAGCTGGACGTAAAAAGCTAGGGCTGCCCGGACAGGACTGAGCTGGCCGGTTCATGAACGCGGCAGTTGCAATTACCACTTTGATCGGATTGTCATTCGGTGCGGTATATCCGCTCTGTTTATGGTGCAATCGCAAAGCGGAAATTCCCCGGTTTTATTATTTGCATTTACTAGCAGCCGCCGGCTCCGGTCTGCTGGGGGTCAGCCTGTTGTGGTATTTTGAGGTTGGATTACAACTGTTGCTCTCAGGCCTAGTTTGGCTGGTAGCCTTATCAGCGATTACAGCTTTTTACTGGGGGCGCAGCCGGATTCAGATTGCTGTTATCAGTATTCCATCCGTCTTTGGTTTGATCGTGTACTATCAGGTAGCAGAGATTCTGATTTTTCCATCGCTGACGGTTTTCCTGGTTCAGATCATCGGAATGGCTCTGGTGGGTCTGGCTGTTATATTAACCGGAAATATTGGTAAGTCCCATGGCAACGCTGATTCTGTAGCGGCCACCGCTGCTATCATGCGCACATTGCTGGTGCTGCTGGGAATCCGGGTGGCCTGGATAGTGTACAGCCTGTTCTGGGGACCCGTTAGCCGCATGCCGGAAGCGGTCAGCCTGGTGGAATTTATCAATTCGGTTCAGGGTTATATACCGGCCTTTGCGGTTTTTTTCGGGATTATAATACCATTGGGGTTGCTGCCGCTGGTATATTTTTATCTGAAACGGCAGTTTTATACAATGGCGCTGAAACTGCTTTATCCGCTGGTCACCGCCATGCTGCTGGCGGAGATTCTATTTAAATACTATCTGTTTCAATACGGGATTGTTTTATAGTTCTAAGGCTGAATCGCGCAGGTCCCCATTGGGGCAAACTTGATTCAGGAACATTTTCTAATCCAGACTATGACTTGACTGACGAAGAATGCCCAAAGTAATTTTGATTTTGTATTTTGGCTTCGTATTTGAATTTCTAAATGACCAATACTGATCAACTTCGCAAAACAATATTGGACCGCGGTAATCTCCCGGTGCATATAGCTATTGTCATGGATGGGAACGGCCGCTGGGCCAAAAAACGCAGGTTACCGCGGATTGCCGGTCATCGCGAAGGCATTAATTCGGTGCGCGAAATCACCCGGACCTGTGGTGAAATGGGAATCAAACATCTGACCCTGTATACTTTTTCAAAAGAAAACTGGAATCGTCCACTCCGAGAGGTCTCGGCAATCATGCGCTTGCTGTTGAAGACGATTCGACTAGAAGTTGAAAACCTGCACAAGAACAATGTTCGCTTAACGGTAATCGGACAGATCGATGATCTGACGGCCGACGCCCGCCAGGGAATGCTGGAAGGTGTCGAATTAACAAAAAATAACAGTGGTTTAAATCTCAATCTGGCATTGAGCTACGGTAGCCGCCAGGAAATCACTACGGCCGTGCAATCGTTAGCGCGTCAAGTTCAGGCCGGGAAGCTGGAACCGGATGCAATTGATGAAACCAGTATCAGTGAACAATTATATACTGCCCACATGCCTGATCCCGATTTACTGATTCGTACCGGCGGTGAATTTCGAATCAGTAATTTTCTGCTGTGGCAAATGGCCTATACAGAAGTTTACGTCACAGCTGTTTTCTGGCCGGACTTCCGTGAACGGGAACTTTTCAAAGCAATAGGCGAATACCAGACACGTGAACGTCGATTTGGAATGGTGAGCGAACAAATAAAGTAGCTATAATGAAAAAAATTATTTTCTTGTATTTTATAATCTTTTCCGGTCTCTTTGGGCAGCAGGCACAGGATATTACCATGAACCTGCTGGAAGTTAAGGTGGAGGGTAACGAATTAACTTCTGCCAGCATCATCCGCTATACCAGTGGATTGTCACAGAATCAGGAGATCAGTGGCAGCGAGTTTCCCCGGGCCGTTAAACGCTTATGGGGACTGGGTGTGTTCAGCGATGTCCAGATCCGTCTAGATGAAGAAACGGCTGAAGGCGTTCGCATCACCATCGTCGTTGATGAGAATTATATCCTGGGACGGGTACATTACGAGGGCAATAAGAAGGTCCGTGCTAGAAAATTCGAGGAGGAGTTGTCACTGGTCAGCGGACAACGGATTCAGCCGGCCACGATCTCCAAGACGATCCGTAAGATAAGCGAGATTTACGCTGAAGACGGTTATTTGCAGGTTGATATCCAGGGAGAGATTATTGCACCGCGACCGGAGGAAGAAAAACGCAAAAGGAGAAAATCAAAACCGAAGGTTGATCAGAAAAAAACACCATCGGTGCGAGACATAGTATTTACGATCGATGAGAACCGCAAAGTTAAAACCAGACATATCACCATCACCGGCAATTCTGCTTTCAGTGATTTTCGGCTTCGGCGGGTGCTGAAAGAAACCAAACAGCAGCGCTGGTACCTGTTCTGGCGCAGCCATTTTGATGAGGATAAATTCGACGAAGATAAATTGCTGTTTGAAAAATTCTACCGTAATCGTGGTTATCGGGACTTCATTATCTTAAGCGATTCGGTTATCTACAGCGCTGACCGAAACCGGATGGATATTGGACTGAGCGTCTATGAAGGACCTAAATACTATTACCGCAATTTTTCCTGGGAAGGGAATAACCTGTTCACCGATGAGGAATTAAGCCGCCGTCTGCGTTTAGCTGCCGGTGATACTTATAGCGAAGAAGAATTCGATCTGGCGGTCTATGACCGGGTACAGGGGCTGTACATGGACCGCGGCTATATTTACAGTCAGATCCAACCACAGGTGACACCGATCAGTGAAGATTCCCTGGATATCGCCTTTTCGGTGATTGAAAATCACCAGGTATCCGTTCGGGATATTCTGGTAGTTGGGAATACCAAGACCCGTGAAAACGTAATTCGCCGCGAGCTGATGATATATCCCGGAGATGTATTTAACCGCGAAAAATTAATTCAGAGCCAGCGCAAGATTTATTTACTGAATTATTTCGGTAATGTTATCCCGGATGTAGTGCCGGTCGATGAGGATGAAATTGACCTTGAAATAATGGTGGAAGAACGCTCTTCGGATCGTGCTAATGCCAATATCGGTTTTACCGGCGAATATGGGATGACCGGTGGCGGTGGTCTGGAATTCAATAATTTTGATCTGGCTCGTCCATTCAGAAGTGGAAACGGCCAGCGGTTGAGCCTGAGTTTTAATGTGGGTACCCAGTATTCAATAACCCAGTCAACACCATCAAAATATCGGGCCTTTTCACTGAGTTTCATCGATCCGATGGTCCGCGATAGCCGAAATTTAATTGGCTTTTCACTGTTTTATACTCTGCGTGGACAATCCACGACTTATTATTATCCGCTGGATATCACCAGCCAGGGTGGTTCCCTGCGCTGGGGGCGTAGATTCAAGTGGCCGGATGATTATTTCCGGGGTACCTGGGTAATCAGCGGGGTTAAACGATTTTATTCCGGGACCCAGGAAAATATCGACCGCTACGTATCCGGTGCGGAAAAGACCGCCGGAGTTAATCTTACCCAGATTATTACCCGCGAGAGCCGCGACCATGCCGAATTTCCCACCCGTGGATCACGGATGGTTTGGGAAACCACCTTATCCGGTGGACCACTCCCGGGAAATGAAGATTATCACAAACACATATTGAATTTGGACTGGTATACGCCTACATTCAGTAAATTTGTTTTGACAAGTTCTTTAAAAATGGGCGTCATCGAACCATTGCCTGACCGGGATGAACGCTATTCGCTGATCCCGATTAATGAGAAATTCATTATGGGTGGCAGCGGGATTCCCTATGGCAACATGCTGCGCGGTTATCCCGATAATTCAATCGGTCCCCAGTATAACGGTAGACCGGTGGGCGGCAATGCGATGTTTAAATACAATACCGAAGTCAGATTTCCCCTTTCGGATAATCCGACGGTGTATTTCCTGGCCTTTGCCGAGGCTGGTAATGTTTGGGAAACGCACCAGATGACGGAGCCATTTTCATTGTCGCGTAATTCTGCCCTTAACTTGCGGCGTTCAGCGGGATTTGGAATTCGTTTCTTTATGCCTATGGTCGGAATGTTGGGTTTCGATATGGGCTATGGATTTGATGGTATTGCAGATGACGGGGAACCGACCGGCTGGAATTACCACATTATTTTCGGACAACAATTTTAACAGTCACAAGGAGGAAATTAGTGGCACGTAAAACGATTCTGTTAACTGTAATGGCTGTTGTATTACTGCCGTTATCAGCGCTGCAGGGACAAGTCAAAGTTGGATATGTACAATCTGAGCGCATCCGAACGGAATATGAAGAATTCCGCGATGCCGAATCCCAGCTTCAATTGGATTTTCGCAAGGTGCAGTTTGAATATTCGACCATGGTCGCTCAACTTGACAGTTTAAATCAGGATTTTGAGACCAAACGGTTGATGAGTTCACCGGAAGCAAAACGTGAGATGGAGAAACAGATTTCGCAGCTCCAGCAGGATATTCAGGCCTTTCAACAGCAAAAAGTCGGACCGGAAGGCGAACTGTATAAAAAGCAAGCACAGCTGGAATATGATATTCTTGCTCAAGTAAAACAGGCGGTGGATAAAGTCGCAATTGACAAGGGTTATGATTTTATCCTGGATGGTTCGGTTTCTTTATTGTATGCCAAACCGACCTATGATGTCACCGATGATGTTTTACACGAACTAAGGAAAATTAGTACGGTAGAATAAGCTTGTCCACCCTGAAAGAGCTGGCTGCTCTCGTTGGTGGGAAACTGATCGGAGACATGGGACTGGTAATAACCGGTGTCTCTGAAATCCAGAACGGAAAACCGGATACGATCACTTTTCTTGCCAATCCGCGCTATAAAAATCATCTGGAAGATACTCAGGCTGCCGCTGTTATTGTGGCTGATCGTGAGTTGCTGGGTGAACATAATGGTATAATTGTCGATAATCCCCAGTTGGCAATTGCGCAAATTTTAGCGCATTTCCAATCGCCGCTACCGCAACCAGACGGCATACATTCTACCGCCCTGGTTGATCCGTCTGCGGTGATCGGTGAGAACGTTGGTATTGGTCCTTTTGCAGTTATTGAAGCTGATGCGCAAATCGGGTCCGGCACTACGATTGGTGCCCACACGGTTATCGGTCATCGTGCAACAATCGGCTCAGAGGGACATTTGAATGCCCGGGTTGTGATTTATCATGATTGCCAGATCGGTGATCGCGTCCTAATTCACAGCGGTACGGTGATTGGCTGTGATGGCTTTGGTTTTGTCACCGCAGCTGATATTCATCATAAAATTCCTCAGACTGGACGAGTCGTGGTAGGAAATGATGTGGAATTTGGCGCGAATTGTTCTATTGATCGAGGAACCATCGGCGATACCAGAATCGGTGCTGGCTGTAAATTTGATAATCTGGTACACATTGCGCACAATGTAAAAATTGGTGTTGGTTGCCTGATTGCCGGCGAGGTTGGAATTGCCGGTAGTGCGGTAATAGGGGATTATTGTATATTCGCAGGTCAGGTTGGTGTTGCACCACATCTGAAAGTAGGTGATCGCGCCATCTGTGCGGCTAAGACCGGTGTAACCAAATCCATACCAGGGGGCAGGGTATATGCCGGTATGCCGGTTCGTGAAATTCGTGAGCAAAATAAACGGGATGCAGTACTTACTGCAGTTGCTTTATTGAAAAAACGATTGTTAAAATTAGAAGCTAAAGTTCTGAATCTTGATTGAATGAAGGATGAGTAAGTACCAGAAGACCCTATCGAAACCCACCTCGATCGTAGGACAGGGATTGCATACCGGTGTGGAATGTAGGATTACATTTAAACCGGCCGCTGTGAATACCGGCATTCGTTTTATGCGGATGGATGTTGACGGCTGTCCGGAGATTAAGGCCGATATCGACCATGTGGTGGATATATCCCGGGGCACAACCATAATGCAAAAAGGTGTCCGCGTTCACACGGTCGAACATGTACTGGCGGCCATTTCAGGACTCGGTTTGGACAATGTATTGATTGAATTGACCGAAAAAGAGCCACCCGTTCTGGATGGCAGTGCCAAGGCTTTTGTCGATGCTCTTTTAAAAGCGGGAATCGAGGAGCAGAATGCCCGTCGGGAAGTGCTTGAAATTGATAAGACCATCACTTATTCCGATCCTGAACGGGGAATTGATATCCATGTTTTACCGTCCGATCGTTTCCGGGTCACATTCATGGTAGATTATAAGATCAAGACCCTGGGGACACAGTATACCTCGATCTATAATATGGAAGAGGATTTTGCCGATCAAATTGCACCGGCCCGTACTTTCTGCTTCCTGAGTGAAGTCGAAGAATTAAAGGATTTGGGCCTGATCAAAGGCGGTGATCTGGATAATGCAGTTGTGATTATCGATAAAGAAATCGACCGCAAAGAAGTAGAACATCTGCGGACCGCCTTTGGAATCCGGGAAGAAATAATCCTGGGCGCAAATGGTATCCTGAACGGTAAGAAACTGCGTTTCAAAAATGAACCGGTCCGTCATAAAGCTTTGGATTTGATCGGTGATCTGGCCCTGCTTGGAATTCCAATCCGCGGACATGTGATCGCCGCCCGCAGCGGACACGCCAGTAATGTGGAACTGGTAAAAAAGATAAAAAAAGAATACGAAAAGAAGATCATTCAAAAGCGGTTTCAGGCTCGAGCTACCGGTGATTATTTATTTGATATCCACGGTGTGATGAATGTATTACCACACCGCTATCCATTTATTTTAGTGGATCGGGTGGTGGACATGATACCCGACGAACGCTTGACCGCCATTAAAAATGTGACGGTAAACGAACCGTTCTTTCCCGGACATTTCCCGCAACAGAAGGTCATGCCGGGAGTGCTGATCGTTGAAACCATGGCTCAGGCCGGTGCCTTTCTGATCTTGAATTCGCTGGATGACCCAACCAAGAAGAACATGTTTATGATCGGAATTGAGAAAGCCCGTTTTAGAGGACAGGTGATTCCCGGCGATCAATTACGAATTGAGATGGAATTGAATAAATTCCGCTTGAAGACGGCGCGGTTGATCGGTCGTGCCTATGTTGGTGACAAGCTGGTGACTGAAGCAGTGATTCTGGCTCAGGTTGTCGATCAGCAGGGAGAGTAATATCTCCGCCCAAATCCATCCGACAGCAATTGTCAGTTCCCTGGCCCGCTTAGACTCTGATATTGTTATCGGTCCCTACTCGGTAATTGCCGATGATGTTGAGATTGGTTCGGGATCGGTTATCGGAAACCATGTTACCATTGATAATGGTACAACAATTGGCAAAAACTGTGACATTCTCCATAATTCGTCGATTGGTGCCCCGCCACAGGATTTGAAATATGCGGGTGAAAAAACGCGTCTGCTGATTGGTGATAACGTTAAAATCCGGGAATCATGCACTTTAAATCGCGGTACTGCTGCTCGCGGTACAACCGAGATCGGAGCCGGTTGTCTGTTGATGGCCTATGTCCATATTGCCCATGATTGTGTCGTCGGTGAACGGACGATTTTTGCCAACCAGGCCACCTTAGGAGGACATGTCGATATCGGTTCATCCGCTTCGCTCGGTGGCGGTGTTCTGGTGCATCAGTTTTGCCGGGTCGGCAAGCATGTATTTATCGGTGGCGGTTTCCGGGTTGTACAGGATGTTCCGCCCTATATATTAGCGGCCGGGGAACCGCTGCGCTATGCCGGGATCAATCGCATCGGCCTGGAGCGCAATGGCTTTGCGGCTGAAACCAGAACTATGATCAAACGGGCCTACCGAATTTATTTTCGATCAAACCTGTCACGGAAGGCAGCCCTGGATAAAATTAAAGCAGAACTGCCCAATACGCCAGAAGTTGAAGAAATTATCAATTTTATTGAAGCAAGTGCGCGCAGTATCATCTAATCAGGTGGCGCATCCCGCAGCGTGGGTATTTAAATGTTTTCTGATTGTTTTGTTGGGATTTTATCCTATCCGGGGGCAATGGCATTCTTTCGATCTGGATGCATTGAATCCTGATGCATTTAATCCTGCCGCGGTTGAACTGTTTTTGCGCGGGGCGGGTCTGGCGCTGGGGCACCATTCATTATTTTCTGATACCCAAGCGGATCGTTTGCGCTTTGGAATTTCATTGTCATATCCCTGGTATTTGGAAGATTCACCAGCTGCGAGTAATCAAAATGGTCCGGTTCCGCTGATCGATATTGGTTACCTGGTCACCTCCAACCTGATCTTGACCGGTCGGTTGAGTGGCTTCGGTTCCGGTGAAGATGTAGTACAGATTACATCCTATGGTGGTATTTTATTCTTGGAGCGCGCCGATCAGTCCGCTCCCTGGACGTTTAATGTGAACCTGGCTCTGCTACAAGGACCGCGGGATATTTATCTGCGCACGGTTGATGTTTTAATGCAGCGGCGATTTCAGTTGTGGCCCTTTTCAGTCAACCTCGGTTTTGGCACCAATCTATATTCCGGCCACGCAACGCTCGATGACGACCAGACCTATGCTGAGCGTTTTACCGGGCAAACCAATTATATCTTTATTGGCCACCAGATCAGCGGCTCGCCATTGGACGGTTTGGGCATCCAGCTGCACCTGCATCCCCAGGTGCTGAAACTATCCCTGGACGTCGTTAAGGAATTCTGATAATGGCCCGACGCTTAACAATTCTTGGCTCCACCGGATCGATCGGTGTCAATGCCCTCAATGTTGTCGATAATCTGCCGGGTCAATTTGAAATCATCTGTTTGACCGCTAACCGCAATGCCGATTTGTTGATCAAGCAGGCTCATAAGTATCGACCGAAAACAGTTGCTGTTGCCGATCAAACCGCGGCCGGGGAGGTGTCAGATGCTTTAACAGCGACGGGGATACCGGTACTGACAGGCGCAGCAGGCTTGTTGGAAACCGCCGGTCGCAGCGACGCAGATTTGGTGCTTAATGCTTTGGTCGGGACGGCCGGTATGAATCCGACAATTGCGGCGCTGAAGGCTGGTGTTGATGTCGCCCTCAGTAATAAGGAAAGCCTGGTGATGGCCGGGGGAATAATCCGGGAATTGCGGCTGGCAACCGGCTGCAGTATATTTCCGGTGGATAGTGAGCATTCGGCGATCTGGCAATGTTTGGCCGGCGAAGACCTGGCGGATGTCAAGCGCCTGATACTGACCGGTAGCGGTGGACCTTTCCGTACCCGGGATAAAGCCAGCTTCAATGCAATTACAGTTGCCGAAGCATTGAATCATCCTAACTGGACCATGGGTAAAAAAATAACTATCGATTCGGCAACCATGATGAATAAAGGCCTGGAGGTAATCGAGGCCTATTGGCTGTTTGAACTGCCGGATTCCAAAATTGATATTGTCATCCACCCCCAGTCAATTATTCATTCACTGGTAGAATTCAGTGATGGCTCGGTGAAAGCACAATTGGGTTTGCCGGATATGCGCATTCCAATTCAGTATGCCCTGACCTATCCCCGGCATAAACCGGCGGATTGGGAGGATCTGGATCTGGTTCAACAGGGTAATTTGACTTTTGAGGCTCCGGACTTTAAAAAATTCCCCTGCCTGCGCCTGGCATTTGAAGCCCTGAAGCAGGGCGGCAGTACCCCGGCGGCGCTTAATGTTGCCAACGAACAGGCCGTATACCGGTTCCTGAAACAGGAAATCGGATTCAGCGATATTCCGCGCCTGATCGAAAAAGCGCTGGAGCTGCACCCTTTCATAAAGCAGCCGGATATTGATACGATTGGTGCGGTGGCAGAATGGACCACTGCATTTTCGGTTAATTGGACGCGCTAGTGGAAACTAATCAAGCAGACCGGCATTGAAGGATACAATTATTTCCAGGCTACAATCAGATTAAATGGAATATTAAAATAAGAATATGACTACATTATTTGCCTTTGTTATTGTTATAACCGTCCTGGTATTTGTTCATGAACTGGGTCATTACCTGGCGGCGCGATCGGTTGGTGTCCGGGTGGAACGATTTTCGATTCTATTACCACCCCGGTTGCTATCATTCACTTCAGTAGCCGATGGCTGGGAATTTCGGTTTTTCTTTATCGGTCGCGATGAAACCAGGAAACTGGTCTGGAAACCGGTCTATACCCGCTTTATCAATAAACCGGGTCGTCGTGGCAGCCTGACCGAATATACCCTGGCACTGATACCTTTCGGTGGCTATGTAAAGCTGTCCGGAATGATCGACGAAAGCCTGGATTCGACTGTCGAACACGCCCCTTATGAATTATTGACCAAGCCGCGCTGGGCGCAGGCCTGGGTAATGAGCGCCGGTGTGATTATGAATATTGTGCTGGCATTCATTTTATTCTCCTGGATTGTAGGAATCACCGGCATACCGGCGATCAGCGACGAACCGGTAATTGCCGGTATATTAGAAGATATGCCGGCCGAACAACTTGGTCTGCAGCCCGGTGATCGAATTCTGGCCATTGATGGCGTTCAGGTGGTAACCTGGACTGAAATGACTTATCTAATTCGACCCCGGCCGGGGGATGCTGTCAGTTTGCGTTGGGAGCGCAGCGGTGTCATTCATGAAGAAAATGTGACCATCGGTATCGATCCCTCGCCCTTGAGCGCCGATTCGACCGGCATGCTGGGAATCGCACCGGAATGGGAATATACCCCGGTTAATTTTATCGGAGCCTTACGGGCTGGAGCGATATCTACCGTTAATGGATTTGGGCTGATCTATTTGTCCTTGAAAATGATCGCGGATGGAACTGCTTCGGTCAAAGATATTGGCGGTCCGATTGCGATTGCGCAAATTGCCGGCGATGCAGCTGAGATGGGCTGGATTTACCTGGTACAATTCATTGCCCTGATCAGTGTGAATCTGGCTTTTATCAATATACTGCCGGTGCCCGGCCTGGATGGGGGGCATATTCTGGTGATTATCATCGAAGCACTGCGACGCAAGCCGTTGACCATCAAGACCCGGATGATAATTCAACAGATTGGTATGGCGATCCTGATGGTCCTGATCCTGGTCATCATGTATAATGATATCTGGAAATTGATATTTACCAGATAAATCCGGTTGTCAGGCGGATTGACCGAGCACGGTCAGTTTTTCTGCCGTTTACGTTTTAGCAGGTCCCCGATCCCAAAGGGGGCGTAATAAATATAGAATGATATTATCGCCACAACTTCCAAAGTAAGAATATACCAGGGCCAGGGACCCATGAAATCGATCAATGAGCCATTGACCGGCTTATGACAGATAAAGAGATAGTTACCTCCGGTCAACCAGTTGAATCCGGCAATGAACACCATATAGATATTGGTAACGGCAAAGACTTTCCAGATTGAGCGCTGGGTGGGCCGGTAGCCCGTCACAAAGGTCATGTACAGGCAGGCCAACACAATCAATCCATGGGACACGAAAAACTGGAAAAAGCGAAAATGGGGGAAACTGTAAATTCCGATATCGGGGGTCAATAATGCCTGAATCGCCCCGCCCAGGCCCCAGAAATAATTCAACTCGTACAGTTTATAATTATTATTGATCAACATCACCGCCGATAATATGATGGCCAGGCCGCACAGGTGCAGCGGCAACGAAGTTGCTACCGACCAGGTCCCGTTAGACAGGTGCCAGATATTCAGTGATAACTCTTGAGCAATCAGCAGAAAGGCAATCGTGTAGCGGGTATAATTATTTAAGCTGGTTTTGGTGAATTGATTTCGAAATAAATATAATAGCAGATAGATGGCGAACAGGACCACCAAAGCAATTAGATGTGATGTTGAGAAAAAAACGAATTGCCCCCCGGCATATTCCGAGCCGAAATATTTACCCATGCCAAAATCTCCCTTGAGCCCAGTTTTTTAGTTGGTGAATCCCGGGAAGATAAAACAGAATCGACGAAAAACGCTATTACAGATTAGAGGATTGTAGAATTTGCTTCTTTCAGCTTCAGGATCAGTGAGCCATATTTTAATTTTATATTAATCTTTACCGGCAAGCGCCGTTTGTCATCGCTGAGCCAAACTTCAATATCACCCTGATTTTTGAACAATGCGCGCTGAGACCGGAACGGTTTCACCACCAGGCAGGAATATTTACCGGCCGGTACGTTGACCTGCTGTTTCTCGATCACCGTGAGTTGAAAGTCGGTTTGTTTATTATTATCGAAGGTTACCAGTTGCAGGGTATTGCCGATTTTTAAGGGCTGGGACCGGAGATAATAAAATAGTGAGTAGGGATCACGAACTGGTTTGGTAATAGCTACCGTATCTTTACCGGTAACGGCGATTGAATCCCGGTAATTAATAATGGTGGTCACCTTGCGGTGGTAGCGACCTTCGTTAATATTTTTTTCCACCCGATAGGTAAACATTTGTTGATCATCAAACCAGATATCGATTTTGTCACGGATTTTAAAAATACGGTCGGCTACCTCCCCGGTGCGAGCCTGATAATTAATATGATAGGCGGTAATATCGTCTAGCTGTTCACGTTTCACCACTGTTAGCACTGCTTCACCAACCGGCAGCACGTTGAAGCGGGCGGTATACTTAAGTTGTTCACCAGGCTTAAATGGTGATTCCTGGGCATTCGAGCAAACGCAAAAGATTAACAATAGAATTAAGTAGCGAATCATGAACGTCTTTTCAATAATTTCATTTTATGCTGCTGCCAGCGGTAAATAGTTGAACCGTTTGATGGTGGTAATCGGCCGCCATCAATCAGCAAATCAAAATCGGATTGGAAGGTTTCCATTATTTTAGCTGGATCATTCAGGGGACGCTGTCCGGATTTATTTACACTGGTGGTTGTGATCGGAACGCCGGTCAGGCGGGCCAGTTCCAGAATAAAAACGGCCTTCGGGATTCGGATTCCCAGCGTTTTTTCCGGACCCAGAATAGTATCGACAACTACACCAGGCTTGACCGGAATAATGACCGTTCGGGGTCCACCCAGGTATTCCCGGATCAGCGGAAATTCGCCCTTGTCCAAACTGGTCCAAATCAGTGCAGTTTCCAGATCGGGGGCAATGACGCTGATCGGACCGGACCGTTGTTTGACCCGGTTCATTTTTGTGATTGCAGCTGGATTCCCGGCGTCACAGCCAAAACCGTATAATGTATCGGTGGGGTAGACGATTAAACCACCGGATCGGATTACTTTGGCAGCCTGAGTCAGCGCCGCGGGTGCATCGACACTAGTTATTTTAGCGGTTGTCATTTGGTAACAGGCGGTTTGGATTTCCAGCGTTGGTGCCACCAGAAATATTGTTCCGGATGTTGTTTTATCCGCTGCTCCAGGACGGTGGTATACTTCTGCGTTATACTCTTGATGGTGTCATTTTTGGTACTGTTAATCGGTTCAAAGTCCAGATAATATTCGCCGTCCTGCTCATAGCAGGCACCGAACACCATCGGTGCCCCGGTTTTCAGATGAAACAGGGCCGTTCCTTTTGGTGTTGAAGATGGAATACCGAAGAAATCCACAAAGACGCCGCGCCGGCGGGCGTCCTGATCGCTGCCCAGGGTCAATAGTTTTTCATCTGCCAGGGCCTGGTACATATTATCCAGCGATTCTTTACGATAGATGGGCACAGTGCCGGCGTCACCACGCAATTCCTCGAAGAATCGGTTGGCACCCCGGTTTTTTTGTTTAACAGCCACCGGTACCACCGGATAACCGCTGTAGCCGGTCCAGGCTGCGTAAACCTCCCAGGCCCCAAAATGACCGGAAACCATGATCACACCGCGTTTTAAAAGGAAGGCATCATCCAAATAATGTTGCCCGGTCACATGAACTTTCAGATCTTTATATTTTTTCGGGATCGTGAAAAAAAGCAGCATCAGACGTAAAAAGAACTGATAGCACTGTTTTAGTGTATCTTCCTGCCAGGCCGCTGATTTTTTCGGAAAGGCTCGTCGAATATTGGATTGGGCTGCCGCCTTTCTTAAGGGGAGCCAATTGTAGATCAATCCCGCTGCCCGCAGTGCCAGTCGGTTTCGAGACCGGTCAGATAGCAGACCGAGCCATTTAGAAAACAAGCCCAGGAACAGATAGGATAGTCTATGGTATAACTGCATAATATTAGAAGGGCCAATTTATTGACGGGTTTATTCAGTTTTCAAAGTAAATTTTAATAGTAATTATCGGGTTCGGGACAATAATGCCGAATGGTTTACGGTGAAAACTAGCAATAATGATATTGAACCAAGCAACAGGTAAACTGGTAACATGAGAATATTTTATCGGATTGTTTTAATTATTCCACTGCTTTCTGTGGCTTTTGGTGAATCCTTGGTTTACAAAGTTCCGATACAGGGAACGATCGACCTGGGAATACCGCCATTTATTGAGCGCGCCATCGAAAATGCTGAAGAAAATAACGCTGACGCGATTATTTTCGACATCGATACTTTCGGCGGCCGGGTTGACGCGGCCACCCAGATTAAAGATGCCATTCTAAGCACTCAAATACAGACAATTGCCTTTATTAATCGACGGGCAATTTCGGCCGGTGCTCTAATTTCCTTATCCTGTGAAAAAATTATCATGACTGGCGGTGGCACTATCGGGGCCGCCACGGCGGTGGATATGTCCGGCGAAAAAGCCAGCGAAAAAGTTATTAGCTATATGCGCGAAGAGATGGCTTCGACGGCCGAGCGCCGTGACCGGAATGTGGAGATCGCTACGGGCATGGTGGATGAAGAACTTAATTTTACGCACCTGGTGATTGATGGCGATTCGGTTGAGGTTACCGACCTTGAGGGTCGCAAGGAAGGTAAGCTGATTACACTTACCACCGAGCGGGCGCTTAAATATAAAATAGCGGATGAGACTGCTGAAGATCTGGATGAAGTCCTGGAAATCATCGGGCTGAGCGGAGCGGAAGTCCGGATTGAAGCAGAGAGCTGGTCGGAGAACCTGGTGCGCTTCTTAACCAATCCGATCGTAGCCTCACTGCTGACCACCTTTGGTTTTCTGGGGATCCTGTTTGAATTGCAGAGTCCCGGCTGGGGTATCCCCGGTACTTTTGGCGCGATCTGTCTGGCCCTGTCTCTGGGTGCATCCTATCTGGCCAATCTGGCATCGATGACCGATTTTTTGTTCATTATCGTTGGCGTGGTATTATTACTCTTAGAAATTCTGGTGATTCCCGGTTTCGGCCTGGCAGGCATTCTGGGAATCGTATTCATTTTCGGGGGCATGTTTGCCCTGATGGTACCGGATGTTCCGGTAGGACATGAGGTGTATTCAATGGCATTGACAGGTATAGCAATTGGAATAGTTGGCGGAATCATCGGGCTGGTGCTGATGTTCCGGATACTGGTAAAAACCGAATTCTGGAAAAAAATTACTGCACCGGGAACCCAGCGGCATGAAGATGGCTATGACACATCGATTGGACTGGAGCCGTTTGTCGATAAACTTGGTCAGGCGACCACTGACCTGCGTCCTTCCGGTTGGGTGACTATTGATGAGCAGCGCATGTTTGTTGTAACCGAAGGTGAATTTGTTCAAAAAGGTGATCCGGTAAAAGTCCTGGCGGTCGAAGGCAACCGGGTCGTGGTCCGTAAAATTAATGTTGATATAAAGGAGTAATCATGACAACCGTATCGTTAATTCTGTTAGCAATTGTAATTGTATTTTTAGCGATTATCTTTTATTTCGTCCCGATTGGTTTGTGGATTCAATCAGTCGTCAGTCTGGGGCTGGGGCGAATAACGATTATCGACCTGATCCGGATGCGCTTGCGAAAAATACCGCCGCGCCTGGTGGCCGATGGTGTGATCAACAGTCATAAAGCCGGTATCGAATCGATTACTACCGATGGCCTGGAAACCCATTTCCTGGCGGGTGGTAATGTGGCCAATGTAGTGGCGGCCCTGATTGCCGCTGATAAGGCCAATATTGGACTGAATTTTGCCACTGCTACAGCCATTGACCTGGCGGGTCGGGATGTAAAAACGGCGGTTCAGACCAGCGTTTATCCCAAGGTTATCAATGCCCCCGTTGATGGTACATTGGCAGCGGTTGCCAAAGATGGTATTGAGGTGAAAGCGCGGGCGCGGGTGACGGTACGGACCAATATTGCCGGTCTGGTTGGTGGTGCTACTGACGAAACGATCATTGCCCGGGTGGGCGAAGGTATCGTATCCGCGATCGGTTCTTCCGATACTTATAAAGCGGTTCTAGAGAATCCTGATAATATATCCAAAGCCGTGCTTGCCAAGGGTCTGGATGCCGGAACAGCCTATGAAATTTTATCGATCGACATTGCTGATGTTGATGTTGGTAAAAATGTTGGTGCCAAGCTGCAGGGTGATCAGGCCGAAGCCGATCTGCAGGTAGCCAAGGCGCGGGCTGAAACCCGCCGGGCCATGGCCGTAGCTGCCGAACAGGAAATGAAGGCCCGAACCCAGGAAATGCGCGCCAAGGTGGTTGAGGCGGAAGCCGAAGTTCCCACTGCCATGGCCCAGGCTTTCCGGGAAGGCAAGCTGGGTGTATTCGATTATTATAATATGCGCAATATTGTCGCCGATACCGATATGCGCGAAGCCATATCCGGTAAGGATAAAGCTACTGAACAGGACGAGGATTAACTAGTCGATGGAAGGATCCGGTTACTGGGTAATTCTGGCACTGATCTATCTGCTGTCAATGTGGGCTAAAAAACGCCGGCAGGCTGAACGGCGCCGGCAGCTGGACCTGGAAGATGATGGAACGATCGAACCGCGTGATCCGCGGCCAGCGCAACCGCAGTTTTTAAGCAACCTGCTGCGGGATGCGGGTTTCGATTTTGCTGAGGAGCCGAAAGCAGAAATTGCTGAAGAATATAGCGAACCGGTGGTTGAACCAGCGCCTGACACTATTCGGGAACGGATGGCGGATTTCGACCAGGAACCGGATACTTTCGAAGCGTCGGAGGAATCATATTCTCCGGTACACCTAGAAATGCAGCGCCAGAGTGAGATTGCCTATGCAATTCCTACTACCAGCAGGAGTAAATTGATTCCGGATCTGGATGATCTGGATGATCTGCGGGAAGCAATAATTCTCAAGGAAATCCTGGATAAACCGCGGGCGCTACGGCGCCGGATACGCTGATTTAAATACTGCGGGCTGTCTCAAAGGCAGCCCGCTGCTTTATACTAATTTAGTATAGATCTCCTGGACTTGGGCCAGGAGTTCTTGCTCGGTACCATTATTTCGAATAACAAAGTCAGCCATTCCCGCCTTATCTTCATCGGTCCACTGCAGGTCATTGCGTTTTAATATTTCTTCACGGGTGAGGGTGCCCCGTTGCAGGGCCCGCTCGATGCGGTGGCGCATGGTAGAAGATACGACAATGACATAATCCATATGCTGATCCGATCCCGATTCGTAGATCAACGCAGCATCAAATAGCAATAATGCATAATCGTTGGCCGCCAACTGTTTATCAAACTCCTTATCATAGGCTTCCGATACGAAAGGATGAATGATTGCATTCAGGCGTAGTTGATGATCTTCATCCTGGAATGCGACCCGGGCCAGTTTTTTGCGATCGATTTCGCCCGCGGGATTCAAAATATCGGTTCCAAATTCCGCGATCAGTTCGTTCTGAACCGGGCGATTATCCTCCAATAGTTTTTTTGCAATCGTATCAGCGTCAAAGATACAGGCGCCCAGTTCAGCGAACATTTTACTGGCAGTACTCTTGCCGCTACCGATTCCTCCTGTGAGACCGACTTTCAACATTTTATTTTAAAACCTCCAAAATGCGTTCGGTTATTTCAGCTATGGCTCCAATGCCATCTACTTCTGCTACTAGATTAGTTTGCTGGTAATATTTCAGCAAGGGCTCAGTTTGCCGACGATAAACCTCCTGTCGTTCACGAATCACCTGCGGTGTATCGTCGCTCCTGCCGGAGGTCTGCCCCCGCAGAACCAGCCGTTTAATCAATTCTTCTTCGTCGGCAGTCAAGCTGACAACCGCATCGAGTTTTTGCCCCAGATCAGCCAGAATCTGATCCAGCCCTTCAGCCTGGGGAATCGTGCGGGGAAAGCCGTCCAGCAGATATCCCGGATCGCAATCGGGCTGCTGCAGCCGCTGTTCCATCATCAGCAGTAGCAGCTCGTCCGGTACCAGCTGACCGGCATCCATGAATTTTCGGGCCTTTTGTCCCAGCTCTGTATCAGCCTGCACCTCGGCCCGCAAAATAACACCGGTCGATAGATGTACGATCCGGTAATGTTCCTTGATGTTGGCTGCCTGTGTTCCTTTGCCTACTCCGGGAGGTCCCAGCAAAACCAGTTTCATAACTTTCCTCTGTATCAATTTAAGTTAGATTAATATTCCGGCAATCGTAGCCGTCAACCAGGAGGCCAGGGCTCCGCCGATCATGGCCTTAAACCCCAGTTTGGCTAATTCCCGGCGTCGACCGGGGGCCAATCCGCCGATTCCACCGACCTGAATACCGATCGATGCGAAATTGGCGAAGCCGCACAGAGCGTAGCTGGCAATAATGGCCGTACGGTCGGATAATTGTCCGGCGGCCCGTAATTCACCAAGATCACTGTAGGCGACCAGCTCGGTTAAAATGATTTTTTCGCCCATCAGGGTGCCCATGATGCCCGACTCTGCCCAGGGGATCCCCATTGTCCAGGCCAGCGGCCGGAAAATCCAGCCCAGGATCGTCTCCATCGATAAACCGACCGTACCCAGCAAGGCATTTACCATAGCGATCAGGGATAAAAAAGCCAGCAGCATGGCAGCCACATTTACGGCTAGTTTCAGTCCGTCTCCGGTTCCCAGCGTAATCGCCTCCATCATGTTACCGGCCGGTTTTTCAACATCAATTTTCAGGTCGCCCATTGTAGCTGATTCTTCCGTCTCGGGGTAGATGATTTTGGCGACCACCAGGGCGGCTGGCGCGCTCATGATCGAAGCTGCCATCAGATGGCCGGCAATACCCGGTATATCGGTTAGCATTTTCACATAGATCGCCATGACACCACCGGCCACGGTGGCAAAGCCACCGGTCATGACCGCCAGCAGTTCCGATTTGGTCATCTTATCAATAAACGGACGGATTATAAACGGTGCCTCGGTCTGACCGACAAAGATGTTGGCGGAAACACTGAGTGTTTCCGAACCGCTGGTACCCATCGTTTTCTGCATCGCCTTGGCAATCCATTTAACGACAAATTGCATCACTCCCAAATGATACATGACCGCCATCAGGGCCGAGAAGAAAATGATCGTTGGCAGTACTCGAAAAGCAAAATTCATTAAGGGACCTTCCACGACCCCGGTCCCGAACGATTTAAACAGGAAATCGCTACCCACATCGGAAAAACTGAGTAGTTTTTTAATACCCGTATCGATGAAACCAAAGAACGGGTGACCAAGTGGTGTTTTTAGAATAAAGACCGCAAATGTAAGCTGGAGCCCCAGTCCCAGGAAGACCAGGCGCCAGGGTATTGCTCGCCGGTTATTAGACATGCCATAGGCTATTGTCAGCAGAATAAAAATACCTAGAATCCCAATTAATCGTTCCATTATTCCTCCGGTGGTTCATAACAGTTGCGACAGCGAGCCTCATAAATATTGGCTTCACCGACCACTACCTGAGCCGAATCCTTGGTCAGGCGCTGGGTAAAATTGGCCGGGCGACCGCAAACCATGCAGATGGCCTGTAATTTATCCAAATAATCAGCTTCACACATCAGTCGTGGCATGGGGCCGAATGGTACCGTCCGGAAATCTTTATCCAGACCGGCCACGATGATCCGTTTACCACGCAGCGCAAGCGTTTTACAAACATCGACTATTCCATCATCGAAAAACTGGGCTTCATCAATACCGATAACCTGAGCCCGTTCAGTCAGGGGTAAAATTTCAGCGGCCTGTTCAATGATATGTGAATCCATGCGCAGCTGATTGTGAGAGACAATATGTTCCTCACTGTAGCGCACATCAATTTTGGGCTTGAAAATAGATGTCCGCAGACGGGCAATCTCGGCCCGGCGCAGGCGACGGATAAGTTCTTCGGTTTTACCGCAGAACATACTCCCGCAGATCACTTCTATCCAGCCGCTGCTTAAGCTAGTATCTGTCATAGGCAGTTTTAGTGTTGATTCGTGTTTGTTGACAATCAGTCTGGTCTGGTATTCCCGGTAATCGCTATTAGCCCCGATCCCATTCTAGTATAAATTTGTTGCTGAGGAGACATCAATGATGCTTGCTAAATGATTTCTCTGATACACTAATAATATGAATATTAGGGCAAATATTCTATAGATTATTTCCTTTCGGCTAAAAAAGAATTGATTTTTGTCCGCAGGAGGTCGACCGCGACCCTGTTTTTTCCACCTTCCGGGATTATTAGATCGGCAAACTCCCTGGAAGGCTTGACATAGATCTCATGCATCGGCCGTACGGTGGCCAGATATTGATCGATAACCGATTGGGGAGTGCGGTCCCGTTTCTCAACATCACGCTTGAGTCGGCGAATGAAACGGATATCCGGGGGTGTTTCGACATATATTTTTATATCCATCAGGTTCCGCAGAGCAGCATAATGCAGGGTCAAAATACCTTCCAGTACGATCACATGATGCGGTGTAACCGTGGTTGTTTCCGGTCGTCTGATATGGTTCGTAAAATCATAAACCGGTTGTTCGATGACCTGTCCAGTGACAAGGGTCGTCAATTGCTGGTGGAAAAAGTCGATATCAATCGCTTCCGGATGATCAAAATTTTCCTGAGACCGTTGTTCGAGCGGCAGGTGCGATAGATCAGTATAATAGGCATCCTGCTCGATCACCACCACCTCACCATGGCCGTAAGCATGTCGTAATTTCTTGGCAATGGTAGTTTTACCGGAACCGGTACCACCGGCGATTCCAATAACGGTTGGTTTGGAACTCATAACAGGTTCTCATGGCTAAAGGCGTCTGGCAGCAATTCGCTGCTGCTGGTTGTACGCTGCAGCCGATCCTGATCGGCAATATAAACCGGTATATCACCGCAAATTTCCCAGATCACCTGTCGACAGGCGCCGCAGGGCGCGGCCCCGTCTGTGGTGGCCACAGCCAGAGCTTTAAAAGCGGTATGACCCTCTGCCAGGCCGCGATACAGGGCTACCCGTTCCGCGCAGCAGGTCAGGCTGAAACTGGCCGACTCCACATTACAGCCACCAATAATAGTATCGTCGGCTGTCAATATGGCGGCGCCGACCGTATATTTCGAATAAGGCGCCCGGGCGCTCCGGCGCAGCGCTTGAGCGGTAGTAACAAGCTGCTGTTTTAGGTTTTCATTCATTAGCATTACACCATTTTTTTATTAACGTTCGAATCGCAGCATTTTAAATAGTCGATCCACGAGCACGCCGGTTACAAAGCCACCGATATGGGCGAACCAGGCCACACCACCGGTAGTATTGATTCCCAGCGATCCCAGACCATTAGAGAGTTGGGTCAGGAACCAGAATCCCAGCACGACATAAGCCGGGACCCGCAGGGTGGTAATAAAGAACAGCAGGAATACAAAAACGTGTACCCGGGCGCGGGGGTAGCGAAACATGTAAGCGCCCAGTACCCCGGCAATGGCGCCACTGGCGCCGATCATCGGTGTGATCGAATTGATATTCATTATGATCTGGATCAAGGCCGCACCGATCCCGCTCAGTAGAAAAAATAGGGCAAAGCGGCGATGGCCCAGTCCACTTTCCATATTATCGGCAAAAATCCACAGGAACAGCATATTGAACAGCAGATGACCCAGTCCGCCGTGCATGAACATGGAGGTAAAGATGGTGATCAGCGGTGTATGCGGCTGCGCTTCCAGTCTTAGGGGACGCCGGGTTAGCTGCTGCAGATTTTGTTCATGTTCGCGAATTATTCGTTCATTATCAAGCCCAATCACTTTGGCGGGAATCAGGCCGAAACTCAAGGTAAATTCATAATCGGAGCGGGGATCCAGCCCCAACTGGAATAGAAAAACCAGAATATTGATAGCCAGGATCAGATAGGTGACATAGGGTGTTAGAATCCTGGGATTATCGTCGCGGTAGGGGATAAACATCAGTTAACGGTAAAATTAACTTGCCGGACGACTGAATTCCCCACCCGATCGGTGGCGGAATAAATTATTTCGTGGGGACCGGGATCAAGCGGCACGTCCAGGGAATAACTCATTTCCTTTATAATCGGCTGGTAAGCAAATAACAGGAGCTGGCCGTCCAGCATCAGGAACATGGCGCTTTCACTGGGTTCGATGCCGGCCAGGTCATCATCGAAACGAGCCCGTAATGTTTGAACATCCTGATAGTGATAATGCGCTCCATTGGCGGGGTAGGTTGAAAGAATCTGGGGTGGAATCGTATCGCGTAATACAACTACTGGATCGAGGGCATATAGCGTTGCGATCAGGGTCTGGCGTTCGCTGCGGTGCCGGGTGGACAGGTGCGTCCAGCGTCCTTTCTGATTACGATAATATAGCGCCTTCCGGTCCAGTGTGGCCACCGCATCGGAGTAACGGACGGCCACCATAATCGAGTCGCGTACCGGTAAATCGAAAGGTTGTAATTGATATATTTTGGACAACTGGATTTCAGCGGCTGCCAGTTCCGGTGCGTCCAGTGGATCGATCCACACTACGGTTGGTCCGTAGAACGATGTGGGCAGCGCCTGTAGTGAACATTTGCGGTCGGTGGAGACAATCGCAGTTGTTTTCCCCGGGCGTGCCACGCCCCCCTGGAATGGAAAGCGCACTTCCCGATCCGGCTGGCCAGCAAAATGCACAATTATAGTTTCAATTCCGGCAAATTGATCTACCTCAAGTAGCGCTGACAGGAATGCATTGGGCTGCATTCGCACCAGCTCAATTGGCTGGCTGATTTGTTGACTGCGCAAAAAAACTTGCGGTTGAGCGGCAGTGTATTCACTGGTTTGAACCTGGAGGAATAGGCCGCTTTCGGTGTGTGACAGGTCCAGATCGACATCCACCTCCAGCGCTGGTTTGGCGGTTACACCACTGTCCCAATGGTAAGGACTGCTGTAAACACCCATCAAACTGATTCCGGTAAACTGCAGAATGCGATTATTGCTGCGCGGTAGCGTTACTAATAGCTCACGATTGTCCAGAATGGCGGCCAATGGTTTTAGTTGCCGGTCGATGAAGCCGAAGGGCGTAAAGCTGTAGCAGGTAATCTCTGAAATCGGAATCGGGGTACCATCCGGTTGGATATTAAAGTTCCAGCCCCGGTCGGTTCGCTCCTGGAGCCGGACTGCCAGTTTCACCGGCGGCAGCGAAAGCAGGGCGCCCTGTAGCAGGGAATGATTGCCGGCATTATCGATCACCTTTATATCCAGGTCATGCAGACCCGGCCCCAGTTTCAGGCTACCGTCCTGGCCATCCGGGTGGACGGTTACGGCCGGGTACTGCGGCCGGTGGTACAATTTATGATAGTCCGCATTATTAAGGCGCTGAAGGCGGTGATCCTCAACGGTAGCGATCAGCCGTTCCTGGGCATAATCCAGCCGGTTGTATTCCACAACAAATTGAAGTACCTGGTCAACCCGCAATTCGATCCGCTGAATATTGTATTTATTGGAGGCTCCCTGAACCCGGTCATGGACTTTGATGCCCAGACCGACCGTACCGAAACAATTGATTGTATCTGGCAGCGTGTAATCCCCTGCTGCGTCCCGAAATATGGGAAATGTCTGGGGCAGGGGTCCGGCATTTATCAAGCTACCGGCCGCCAGGGGATTGATAGTAATTGCTGTGATTACCGGAGCCAGTTGGTCGGGTATTGGCAGACCGAATTTCAGGGGATTCAGTGCCAGGTCATCGGTATCACGCAGTTCGAAATGCAGGTGGGGTGCAAAAGAATGTCCAGTATTACCACTGTAGCCTACGATGCTGCCGCTGGCGATCGGGAATTCTTCCGGTTTGAATTGCATTTTGACAAAATAAGTATTTTCCCGCTGTTGGTGATTTTTTAAAACCTCTTCCAGCAGCGGTGAAAACCGGCTTAAATGTCCGTACACGGCCGTGTGTCCGGTGTTGGTGGTCAAATACAGTGCTTTACCATAACCGCCGAAACCGGCCCGCAGTTGGGAAATATAACCATCGGCGATTGCCAGGATCGGTTTACCACTGACACCGTCGGTCTTAATATCGATTCCCATATGGAAATGATCACTGCGAAACTCGCCGAAATTGGATGACAGACGTTTTCCATTATCAGTCGGCCAGCGATAATCCTGGGCAGCGATACCGACCAGGAGAATAAATAATCCAAATGGGTGTAGAAGCTTCATTGCGTGCAAGATCACTAAGGATAAAATTTAGAGTGGGTGGACAGGAGCGTCCAAGTATAAAAAAACAGGCCGGGAAGACCGGCCTGTTTCAGCTGAACAAATTCTAATCGGTACTTTTTCGCATTTCCTCTTTCAGTAGTTTCAATTCTTTTTTCAGCTCCTCCATCTCTTGCAGCAGCTTTTCATTATCAACACCACGATGGTGGAAAAGGTCATCATCGTCCATGCCTTTGGGTATTTTGAACCTATATTGCTCGAAGTGTTTCTGACTGTCAAAATCACCTTTGCAGTCGGGTCCGAAAGATTTATCGAAAGCTCCGAACTTGTGTTTCCGTTTAGATCCTTTAGCCTCACCCAGCGTCACTTTCAGCGCCTTTTCCTTCTTGTCACGGATGAATTGGATCTTAACGACAGACTCTGGATCGTATTTGCTGATGACTTTCTGTAATTCTTTAGGACTGCTGATATTGGTATCATCGACTTTTATGATGATATCACCAGCCTTAAGGCCGGCTTTTTCGGCAGGGCTGTCGCTACTGATTTCAGATATCAGGACACCGCCGTCATGCTTGAAGCCGAAATACTGCCGCAGTTGATCGGTCAGCGATTGAATCTGAACTCCCAGCCAGCCACCGGGTTCCTGCTGGATATAAAAGTCCTTTAGATTATTACAATGAAAAACGTCCAGATCGATATCGTGCTGAGTCAGAAATTCTTGAATCTGCTTGTCATGGTGATCGCCGAACGGCAGCACCAGCTCCTCGATCTCGCCATCGCGGTTGATGATGATCTTCATTGTGCTGTCCTGCTGGTGCGATTCGATCTTGATTATGCGGTCGTTTTCATCCTCGTCAACGGTGATTGATTTGGTAACCATTTTTTGAGCCGCGAGTAATCCGATAGAGAGTATTAGTGTTAGTAACAGTTTGGGCATGTTTCCTCCATAATTGATGGAATAAATACGTTAAAGCGGATATTTTGTTCCTGTTTTAAGTGTGTGACTGAGGGCACCGGTGTAAAAATCCTTTATTGTAAAATTAGAAATAAACCTTAAATTCCACTTATAGACTTTGTTAATGGGAGTGGATTAAGACACTCGATACTTTTAACCAAATAGGAGAGTATAGCAATGAAATCAAAATTATTTACATTAATCCTGATCGGTCTGCTGGCGGTGCCGCTGAGTACCAGTTTCGGCTTTATCGGATTTGGGGCTCTGGGTTTATCTGAGATGGGTTCAGCAGATGCTGGTACGTACACTGAGGGTAGTGGATTAACAATGGTAACCATGGATCGGGACGGATTCGATGGTGTCCTCGGCGTCGGCGGCTATCTCTATCTTGATTTTATCCCAATTGTTGATCTGGAATTTGAATTTCAAGCAGCAGGTGCTGAGTATGATTTCCAGTTTGGCAATCAATTTATCGATTTGGACCAACCGTTTGGCTGGGCTCGGGCCTCAGGCTACATTACTGCCCGTAAAAATCTGTTGAAATTTGGGGTGCCAGTTCTTGGTGGTATTAAACTGCAGGCCGGTGGCGGATTGAATTTCCATTCGTCTACTCCGTTGGCCTCGATCGATATGGTAGAAACACTTCTGGGTGGTGATTTGGTTGGTGGAGATCTTTCTGAAGAAGCACTTAAAGATAATCTGAAAGACTATCTTAAAGAAAATAAAATTGATGCTTCTGGTTTACATTTCCAGGTCGGTGTTCAAATTAAATTATTAGCTCTGGACACATTTTTGTTTTATCGCCTTACCATGGCAAAAGATGTTTATGCCGACCAGGACAGCTTTGGCTCACTCAATCTTCGTCTGGGATTCGGTTTATAATTCCAGCAGTAAATAATATTTAAACTGGGGGGTGGCTTGCCACCCCCTTTTTTATAATTTTTTAGCCAGCACCACCGTCTGCACATCCTCCCAGGTTTGACTGGTGCGCTGGTCGGCCGCCGTAAGTTTGATGATATAAATTCCAACCCGAGCCCGTTTTCCAGTGCTGCAATAGCCGTCCCAGGTCAAGATGCCTTCGCGAGCCACCGGTACATTCCAGCCCGGTTTAGCGATATCACGACCGATTGAATCGAAAATTTCCAGTTTCAAATAGGCCAGCTCATAGGGTAATTGATAATGGATGACTAGCTGATCTTCAAAGCCATCAGCATCGGGCGAGAAGGGATTTGGCGCATAAAAAACTTTGCCGTTTGATGGCGCAGATTCAATATAGATACTATTTGATCGACCGGGAGTAAAACCGTCCGAGTTTACTGCTGTGCTCCAGTTTAAAAAGTCAGCTGATTTAAGTTCCGGCCGCAATTTTTCCAGGCTGCGACCGGGGGAAAGGAACCAGTTATCAGCATACTGCAGGGAATCAATTATTTTACCAGTCTGATCGAACAGAAAGATGGCATCGGTGCTGTTGTTCAGGGTTGGCCAGCCAGCGACCGGTACGATCAGGTTGACCGTTTCTGAGATCAGGGAGAGCCAGGTTGAATCAGGGGCCAGTAGCAGATAATTACCAGGCTGGGTCTGGTGGGCCGGGAGCTGCCGGATGGAACCGCTGTTATCGCTGATACCCCAATTGCTCAAATTAAAATTTTCAAAACTGACCAGTTCAATAAATTCGGTGCGATTTGCCGCCGGTTGGGCCAGAAACTCATTAATTCTTACACTGCCGAATTGATAACTGACCGATAATAGTACCGTGGCATGATTATCAACCTGGATCTGGTCGCCCGCTAGATCCAGGTATAGATCGATGGTGTGGACGCCGGCGGAGCAGCCGGGCAACTGGAATTGAACGCAGGTGGTATCAACCGCTGCTAAACTGGGGACGGAGAAGCGGCCGATCTCTAGCCCTGTTTCCGATACTGACAATTGAGGTGTAATTTGATCAATTCCGGCATTGGTAACGCAAACCGTCATTTGCAGCGGTTGGTCAGCCTCCGGATGTAGTGGTTCAAATTGAATCATGTCTGGAATAATCCGGCCATCGATCAGCTGGGGAGTAATCGAATTTAGCCGGCCCGGTGTACAACCGCTGGAATCGGTTGTAACCTGCCAGTTAGCGGGATCATCAGAGCTAAGATAGGGCTGGATTTTTTCCTGAGACCGGCCACGCTGCAGGTTCCAGTTTGAATCATAGGTAAGCGAATCAATCAATGTATTATAGGGATCGAATAGCCGGATCTGATCACCGCTATTATTCAGGCTGGGAAAACCGGTTAATGGTACAATATAAATCGCATCCGGCGGGCAAGCTTCAGCTATACCAGAATCGGCAGCAATGACAATCAAAGCACCGGGCTTGATGCTGATATTCGGAAACCGGTGACCCATACCGGTATTGTTATCGTTGATTAACCAGTTTTCCAGATTAATAGCCGCTGTCCCCAAATGGATCAGTTCTACAAATTCCTGCTGACCGGAACCTGGATCGGGCAGGAATTCATTCAAGGCCAGGCTACCTGCTAAATAGCGAACGCCCAGGGTAACGGAATCGCTATTATTAAAGACATCCTCATCGCCGGGGATACCCAATCGGACCTGCCAGTTGTGGTTGCCAGAAATATCTTCATTGAGATTAATTGTGATCCGCCCCGTATCCAGTTCGCCCAGATCCGGAATTTGCGTTGAGGAAAATACAACTGAGTCGTTGACAATCAGCAGTTGTCCACTGAAGGTCTGGCGGCCAACATTGGCAACCAGCGCCGTTAGCGTTGTTCCAGCGCCGGGCCAGATGACCGCTGGATCTAGTGTGGTGGAATCACTCAGCAGTGCGCCGTCGATTGATCTGGGCCGGACACTATTGACAGTACCCGGCGTCCCCAGCGAATCCTGACTTAAAGCCCAGTTGACAGCCGCATCGGGCCACGCAAAACGGATCCGTTCCCGGGAATAACCGGCCGGAGTCGGTTGAGCCCAGCCGGTGGCGGTAATTATAGCACCGGCAGTATCGATCAGGAACAGGGAATCCGTCGTATTACCCAGGTTATTGCCGATGGTGGTGGTGTGGGTGAAAATTACCACGGCGCTGTCAGGAATCAGACCCTGATACATGCTGCCGTCGTAGTCCGCTTCCATGATCAACCCGAAGGTATGCGCTGGCAGACTCAGGGAATCATGACCGGCGCTATCAAGTAAATTATCGCTGGCAGCCAAATCGGCAATTTTCCAGCCGCTGATATCCACGGCAGAATTCGAATTATTATAGATTTCAACGAATTCATTGGGCGAATCGCTACCGGCTGGGTTGTACATCAGCTCGGTAAAAATAATTTGCCCTGACAGGGACAATGAAAATAACAGATAGATATAAACCCGATACATAAACAAATCCTATTAACAGTTAATCAATAATACAGTATACACTATATCAGGCCACAGATCAATTACCTTTTTAGATTTAATACATTTGTGGCGGAGCTTAACAATTACACCACTGAATTATGCGACCGATATAATTAGTAGATGGGGTTAGCTGTGAGAGCTATTAATCGTTGCCGGTTTTACGATTCAGTCAGCGAGCTTTAATTTGCCAGCAGCCATTCCCGGGCCGAATCATAATCTCTAAAAGCGTTAAAAAATATACCTCTGTTCCTGGCAACCATGGTAAAAAATTTATATAAATTATGTTTACCTTTCGGACTGACGAAGGCAACAAAGGGATAGATGTCCTCAAATTGTGATTTAAGCTGTAGCGGACGTTTATAGGCCACCAGGTTTGAAACATTAATTTTCAGCTGACTGTGGTCGATCAGTACCTTAACAATCCCGGTTTCCTGGGATTTTTCAGTTATGGTCGTGGTAATCTTGTCGCTTTCCTCAATATTCCACTGACCCTGGGCGGAGACTTCGATTATATTCGATTGGTTATTAACCTCGATCTGGTGTTGCATTTCGTTCTGCATTAAGTATTTATGATTTAATTAGGGCCGCCCATCCTTAAAAGGGCTCAAAATTAATAAAAATATAAGTTAAAATCAGTTTCAATTTTTTCGACTTTTTGCCGGTGGTCGGGTGATTATTTAGAAACTTTAGCCGTCCAGATCAGTTTGCCCGCTGAATCGGAACTGGTAGTTAATTAATTTTCTGACTACTTTCACTGTGCTATCATTTGGTATTAGAGCCCTGAGTTGGCAATGAAATCAAATCAATCCCCAGAACTACTAAAAATCATCTCCGAGGAAAAACTGGCAAAATCCACTTTACTGGAATCACATAAGTATTTAACCATTTTATTGAATAACACCAGTGATTACATTGTGATTTGTGATCAAGGCGGTCTACCGCTGCTGTTTAATGAAGCTTATTCGCAGCTGATTAAAACGGCCTTTGACGTTGAAATGGAACCGGGCTTGCAGCTGCACAAGTTATTTCCCGAACACAAAACGATTACCCGCTGGCAGAGATTTCATCAACGGGTGCTCGGCGGTGAACAATTCTCCGAGTTGTATTCTCACGATTTCAGTGATAATAATACACACCATTTCGAAGTTTCGCTTACACCAATAATGGCAGCGGGGATTGTGCGGGGCTTCACCGAAATCACCCGGGATATCACCGAACAGATCCAGTTCAGAGCACCATTTTTAGATACTTATAACGATCCTGTAGGACAGGTAGGACGACATTCAGCAAAACTGCTGGCGATTAATGAGCAACTGCAACAGGAAATGTCAGTGCGGCTTCAAGTTGAAGCAGCATTGATCGAGAGTGAACAAAAATATAACCTGATAGTCAATAACAGTCCTGATATGATCATGCTACAAAATCCCGATGGAGTTGTCGCTTATGGTAGTCCACAAAGTCAGAATATTCTGGGCTTGCAGCCGATGGATTTGCTTGGCAAAAAAGAACAGGATATAAATTTTATATATAAGGACGACCGGAAAAGAACTCTAAGAGCCCTGACTGCTGTCCTGGCCGGTAAAAAAATAAAAGATTTTGAGTACCGAGTTGTGGGGAGTGACGGTGAATTGCGTTGGCTGTCCCACACCGCGCAACCGATAAAAAATAAGGGAGCAATATCCTATATCCAGAGCAACGTACGCAACATCACGCTGCAGAAAAAAGCGGAAGAAATCATTGCTAATCAAAATCTGCAATTGGAGCAGAAGAACATTGCACTGCGTGAATTCCTTACTCAGCTTGAGAAGGAAAAGGATAATCTTGAGCGCAAGGTAATTACCAATATTGAGAAACTGGTTAAACCGCAATTAGAGCGACTGAAATTCTCTAATGGGGAAACTCAAAGCTATATACTTGAATTAATCGAACATAATCTGACTGAAATCACATCATCATTCGGGGTCAAGATGATCAACCACCTGAATGTTCTTTCGCCCCGCGAATTTGAAATCTGCAATATGATTAAAGATGGTTTGAGTTCAAAAGAGATCGCCAGAATTTTAAGCCTGGCTGAGACAACTGTAACCAGACATCGCAATAATATTAGAAATAAATTAGGAATTCGTAAAACCGCAACTAATCTGACTACCTTTTTGAAGTCGATTTAATTGATAGCAGGCACCATGTAGTATGACTACATGATTTTTGCATTATAAATGGATATTAGGCTCTAATTATATTATGCCTAATTTTCCTCACCTAAGTAACAATCACTTCTGATTTTGGCGTGATTCAGCGGCAGCATTATGATAATCGACAATCCTGAACAACATCCCCAATTTGATCCGCTTGTTCCAGATACTTTCTGGGACCATTATTTCAGATTGCGACAATACTATATTGATGGTATTACTCTTCAGAATGCCCTTAACTATTATAAAAACTGGCTGCAGAATAAAGTTTATTCTAAAAAACAAATTGTCTGGAAATTGCAGAAATGGGGCAGCCGGGACGAAGTAAATAAGATCATGACCCTTCAATGAGCGCTAATAAGAATCTGAAAAGAATCGGGGCGAGCAGGGCTTACCTCCTACCTGATAATTGGCATTGCTACACCGGATTATCAAGTTTTTCGCCCCGATTTTGCATTAGAGTAAATAGCAGGAGTTGAAATGGAATTGTCGGGAACTATTGGCATAATCTTGATTGCAACCGCGATTTGTATGGTGATAATAAAAGCTATCCGCGAGAATCTGATTGATAAATATATCATATTTGATAATCAATGCCCGGTCTGTGATTCAAGTCTACAGAGCATTGAGAGATTATCACGCCACAGATTATTAGGTTCTGTATTATTTGTGGATGTAAAATATTATGAATGCGATTATTGTCAAAATAAAAGGCTA
This sequence comes from uncultured bacterium, assembly GCA_964439935.1. Lineage (GTDB taxonomy): Bacteria > Fidelibacterota > Marinisomatia > Marinisomatales > TCS56 > JABMQW01. Next base: position 207,295 of record CAYTPW010000002.1, read on the forward strand.
TTTATTGGGCCGCGGGGCTAAAAATTAACGGGCATTATTGCTGGTTTAGCTAGCATACTTCTCCCAAAATGAATTAATATTAACCAAGGAGAAATAATGAAAATAATAATAAAACTACTCATAGTCACATGTATGCTCTCGATTGCTTTTAGCACCAGCAATCGTGTAGCTTCAATGGGGGGGGATGTTGCCATGCTACCTGATGACGACAATAATATTTATATCTTCCCGCAGCAAATTAATCAATGGAGCCTGGTAAGATTCGAAGGTATACATGGCGGTTCGCCCGACTATTTGCTGATCACCGGTGAACCTGGAAATAAGTGGGCTTTTTACGGTGGCTTATCTCAAAAAGATGATTTTTTCAACATCTATAAAAGTATGGGTGAAAATGCCGCCCTAAAAGCGGGATTCAGATTTGGCACCTACTCGGAAACTGAACTGATGGATAATAATGAAGCTAATCCTAATGACGATTCCAGTGAAGAATCCAATAAATATACTTCATTTGCCGTTGATGCGGAATACGGTTTCAATAAAGGAGATCAGGAAATTGCAGCCCGCTTTGCATTGTCATTCGGACCTGGTTCGATTAGTTATTTAGTGAGTCAAGGTTACCCCGGACCATTTGGTACTGTCGAATCTTCGATCACTCAGGCCGGAGCAACAGCCAGTGAAGATGGCAGCGCCTCTTCATCGTCATTCGGCTTAAGCGCCAGTTTACGACGTCCAATGAATTTGCTGATCTTTGAAAATTTGTATTTCTACGTCGGTCTATCAAGAACGGCCTCAGCTAGTGACTATACCGATGATCAGAATATATCACTGGAAGATAATCTGAATTCCAATTTCAATTTCAGTGCCAGCTCCCTGCTATTCAATAATACGGTTCTGACTGACAATACCCTGCTGGCCTATGGCATTGAATTAAGATTCGGTTTGTCCAATTATACTGATGAAGATAAAATTGCTAAAGAAACAGATACCGGATCCTTGTTCATTATCGGTGGTCCCCGTTTCAGGGTTGGTCTTGAAACTGGTTTCAAATACGGTAAATTGCGCTTCGGTATTCATCGCGATATCAACTTCTTCAGTCGAGATAAGGATATAGATGAATCTAATCTGGGCGCAAGTGTAGATGAGGATGAATATGTCGTATCTGGGATAGGTACCAATGGCAGTTATAGTTTTGTCAGCGGTCTCGGCTTTAGTTATGGTAATCTGAATCTTGACCTGACTTTAAATAATACAATCTGGGTCGCGGGACCACAGATGCTTTTTGACACCCAAGTCGGTTATCTGGGTATAGCGGCGGACGTGTCATATTATTTCAATAAATAACCAGCTCTAAAAAAAAGATACCCGGGAGAAGTTCATTCTCCCGGGTATCTTTCCCATTAAAACCTTTTCAGCAAATTCGTAAATCACCTTTTTAATGCTGGGAGGGTAAAAAACTATTGTTAGACCGCTGGAGATCGTTCAGGGACTGATAAATTTTTTGATATGTTGTTTCAGTGTATCACGGGCCTGGCGATAATAGATCAGATGACTGAGGTCCGGTTCCCAACCCCGGAAGGGATCTTCGACGCTCCAGTGCAGCTGCTCAGTCAACCCTGAAAAGACCGGGCAGGCTTCCCGGGCATTGTCGCAGACAGTAATTACAATGTCGATCCCACTGTAGAGGTAGATATCAATCGGGTCGGAAGTGTGGTCGCGAACATCAATATCCAGTTCATCCATGACTGTGATAGTCAGGGGGTGCACCCGGCTGGGAGTCGTTCCGGCACTGAAAACCTCGTAGTAGTCACCGGCCAGCGCCCGCAGCAAGCCTTCGGCCATCTGGGAACGACAGGAATTCCCGGTACACAGAAACAGGACTTTTTGCCTGGTTTCCATAGAGCGAAATTCAGTAGCAGCCCAGTTGAAAGTCAATGATTAGCTTAATAATGTATTGTGTACATCAACCAGCCTAAATTTCGGGTCGATGCCAAGTTCTGATGAAAACAATCTGGGACCGCTGTTTACCCAACCGCTGGAGCCGGGATCCAGTCTTACTATTTCCGATCTGAACCGCTACCTGCCGGCGATTCGCAAACTGGATACAATAAGTGAAAGTTTAGAGGAGGGTATTTTTCTGGCGGACGGGCTGTCCGGTTTACGAGCATTACCCGATGATACGGTCGATTTAATTATTGCTGATCCACCCCAATCACCCTGGGAAGGACCGGAATTGTCTGGAAAACAACTGACCCTCAATGAATACTATCAGTGGAACCTGAACTGGTTGAAGGAATGCCGGCGGATTCTTAAATCGACCGGCTCGATCTATCTGCTCTGCCCCTGGCGTCATTCCGGTATGTACCAGGCTTTGTTGAGCGAAGTTTTACGAATCCAGACCCGGATAACCTGGCGCCACAACCAGGATACGGCCGGCGGCCTGTCCCGGGCCTGGGAAAATGTTCTGGGAGATATCTGGTTTGCCACCAAAACTGACCATTTTTTCTTCCGGGAGCGGAAGCCGCAGGAAGAAAATCAGGCCTTTCGGCTGCCAACTTCAAATCTGTGGTCTGATATCAGCCAGGAGCTGGAAACCAGGCCCGGCAGTGGCGTTGGGGAGAAGCCGATTTTTGTTTTCGAACGCCTGATCCAGGCCAGCACGACCAAGTTAAATTGGGTCGTTGATCCATTTATGCGTTGCGGGGAAACGGGCGTGGCCGCCAAGCAGCTGGGACGGCGGTTTATCGGTTTTGAGGTCGATCGGGATTGTTTGTTGATGGCGATGAAAAGGATCGATAAAGGATAAGTTGAAATTATTTAATCCAAGGTCAGATCCGCTAGATCATATGCGAAGAGGAATGCAATGTCATTATTAACAAAAATTCAACAGGATATGTATGCTGCCATGAAGGCCGGTGAAAAGCTGCGAGTAGCGGCCCTGCGAGTGGCGCTGGCCCGCCTGAAAGATAAAAGGATTGCCACTGGTGCCGACCTGAATGAAAAAGAAGCGGTGGGCGTTATCCGGACCCTGGTAAAACAGCACCGGGAATCACTGGAATCATATGTTGCCGCTGACCGTCAGGACCTGGTTGAAAAAGAACAGGCAGCCCTGGCTATTCTGGAACCCTATCTGCCGCAGATGCTGAGCGAACCGAAAGTTCGCAGCCTGATTGCTGAAATTATCACCGAGACCGGCGCCGCTGGAATGGCCGATATGGGTAAAGTGATGCCGCTGGTGATGCAACGCGCGGCCGGCCGGGCAGATGGAAAGCTGGCCCAGGTAATTGTGCGGGAGTTGTTGAATTAGCTAAATGTCAGTGCAGATTCCGCGGTGATTGAAAAGAAGAGACCGGCTCTTCGACACCGCTCAGGGTCTGGAGACCGGAGGAAGGCAAAGGGATCGGGGAATAGGGAACGATGAACCGATTATAAATATTGAGTTTTGGATGTTGAATTTTATATTCTTTTTATTACCTGCCGGCCGTCTCTATTTATCCAGCGTAGGTTGGAGCATTATATTCTGATTATAATCCTGGCTAACTCTTGTAAATATGCATTGCATATTTACATAAATAATGTAATATTACCATATGAATAAAGACTATATCACCCGGTTGTTGAGCATTCCCGATTATTCATTTTTCTTGTTTGGACCGCGGGGAACAGGAAAAAGCACCTGGTTGAAACAAGAATTTAATACGGTACACTATTATGATTTATTGGATTCATCCTTATATCTGGAGTTAATGCGGAATCCCACCCATCTGGAAGCATTAATAGGCGCTGAACCTGAAGAAACCTGGATTATAATTGATGAAATTCAGAAAATTCCCGCCCTGTTGGATGAAGTCCACCGTTTGATGACCAATTATCACTGGCGGTTTGCTTTATGCGGCTCGTCAGCCAGAAAATTGCGCCGTGGAGGTACCAATCTCCTGGCCGGGAGAGCTATCACACTGAATATGGAATCTTTCTCTTTCGGAGAATTACGGTATAACATTGGCCAGGCCTTGGAAACAGGTTTATTACCCTTCGTTATTCAAACACCGGCCCAGGCCGAAAATATCCTTTCTGCTTATGTTAATACCTATCTTAAGGAAGAAATTCGGGAAGAAGGATTGGTTCGAAACCTTTCCCCCTTTGTGCGATTTTTAGCGATTGCCGGACTATTGAATGGTCAGGTTGTAAATGGGCAGAACATTGCCCGGGAAGCTGAAGTACCACGCAGTAATGTGGATGTCTATTTTTCAATATTAACCGATACCTTATTAGGACATTTTTTACCTGCTTACCTGCCGAATCTTAAAGTAAGGGAACGAAGGGCGTCAAAATTTTACTGGTTTGATCCCGGTGTAGCGCGCGCTGCGGCCGGAATGATTTATGAACCGGTGGATCGATACTGGAAAGGCTTTGCTCTCGAGACATTGATTTTTCATGAATTACGGGTGTTTAATGAATATTTTAAGCGCTTCCGGTCGATTAGCTATTATCGAACGGCTTCAGGAGTGGAAATTGACTTTGTAATCGAAATAAAGAAACGAACTTCCAATACTGCGCCGCATATTATTTGTATTGAAGTCAAACTGGCTTCCCAATGGAATCGTAGCTGGGAAAAGCCCATGCGGGATTTGGATCGGCGGCAAAATATTAATGTGGATCGAATGATTGGCATCTACACGGGAAAGCAAACCTATCATTTCGACGGTGTGGATGTATATCCCTCGGAGGCTTTTCTGGAAAAACTTTATGCTGAAGAGATTTATTAAATAACCAAAAGATTCGTCGCTGGGAATGGATGCGGAAGCAGCGGGGTATAACTAACTGCCTTAGCGGAATCAAAAATAATGCTGTAGGACAACACTCAGAGTTGTCCTTACCCGTTGATCGGCTGTGCCGGCTGGTAAAAATCGATTATGATTTTGAAAAAGTAAATGTAAGTTTTCTGAAGAATAAGTATAGCGGGAAGCCGAGAATATTATTTAAGTCCATGGAAATGAAAAAACAGGTAATGACAATTAAAGCAAACAATCGCGCCAATTACCATTCGAAACAGATTTATAACTTCCTGAAGATTGTCGAATAAGATCATGATCTTGTTCTTGGACGGCTTGGCTGTATTCATTGTGCTGGTTCTGTCAGTAATCGGTTTTCAGCGCGGTTTTGTAGAAGAATTGGGTCGGCTGGTCGGCCTGGTAGCGGCCAGTCTGATCGGCATGCGGTTTTATCTGTCACTGGGGAGTTTGATTCTGGCACGCATTCATTGGGATGCCCAGGTTGTGCTGGCATTGAGTTTTTTTATTTTATTTATCGTGGCGCTGGTTATCTTCCGCCTGCTGACACGGATGGTGCAGATTATGATCCTGGCGCGCAGGACCCGGTTGGTAGACCGGCTACTGGGGTTTATATTCGGCTTTGGAAAAGGCAGTTTTATGCTGGTGCTGATCGTTTGGATAGTGTCACTCTTTCCACAGAAAACCTGGGCGCAGACCCTGCGCAGCCAGTCCCACCTGTACGGTGAGCTGGATAGCGGTCGGCTGTTCATTGTGCGCCTGTTTCAGCTGGAAGATAATTATGAGCAGAGCGGCCGAATTCTACGGCAATATGTCGAACAGGACAGCACGAAACAGGAAACTGATTTAATCGAAACGCAGGAGTCAATCGAATAATGGGTCGGATTCCACGGGATATTATTGAACGTATCAATGATACAGCTGATATTGTTGAAGTCGTCGCTCAATATGTCGACCTTAAAAAGCGGGGCCGTAATTATTTTGGACTCTGCCCATTTCACCATGAAAAGACGGCCTCTTTCAGCGTGGCTCCCGATAAAAATATCTATCATTGTTTCGGTTGCGGTACCGGCGGCTCGGCGATCAATTTCCTGATGGAATATGAAAAGATCAGTTTTGTGGAGGCGGTTAAAAAGCTGGGTGGCCGCTACGGGATTGAGGTTGAGATGCAGCAGGATGGATCCTCAAAAGAATTTTTCACCCAGCTATACCAGTTGCAGGCCTTTGCCGCGGACCTGTATTCAAAAACATTGCATTCCCCGCGCGGAAAGGCGGCACTGGATTATCTTTTGGAGCGGGGTCTGTCCAAAAAACTGTTACAGGAATTCCAGCTGGGTTTCGCACCGGACGATTGGGAGTTCCTGCTGCAGGCGGTAAAGGATCAGGATTATTCGCAGGAAGTATTGGATAAATCGGGCTTGTTCACCAGTTCCGATAAGGGCAACTTCGATCGGTTTCGCTCTCGGATCCTGTTTCCGATTCGAAACACGGCCGGCAAAGTGATCGCCTTCGGCGGCCGGATCTTTGATAGTGATGATCCTGCCAAATACCTCAATTCACCGGAAACACCGCTGTATCATAAGAGTGATGTGCTCTACGGACTGGATGTGACCCGCGAAGCAATCCGCAAACAGGAACAGGTGATCCTGGTGGAGGGTTATATGGATTTCCTGACCCTGTATCAGGCCGGAATTACCAATCTGGTGGCTGTGTCCGGCACCGCCCTCACAGAACGCCATGCCGCCCAGATTCGCAAGATCGCCCGGCGGGTGCTGCTGGCCTACGATGGCGACGAAGCGGGAATTGGCGCCGCGCTGCGCTCTGGGTACACCCTGTTGCGTAGCGCTGTCGAACCGCGGGTGGTCGCAGTACCCACCGGTCTCGATCCGGACGATTGGGTGCGCCAGAGTAGGGCCGCCGTTTTTCAGGCCGCGATCGATCAAGCAGCCAGTTTGATTGATTTCCATTTGGATTCTCAAAATGCTTTAAAGCTGACCGGCGTTGACCGGTCCCGGTTTGTAAGTGAACTGTTACGGGAAGTCGGGACGATCGAGGACGGTATCTTGCGCAACGAAATAATCCGCAGTCTGGGGCAACGATTGCAGATCGATGAACGGGACCTGCTGCAGGTACTGCAGAAACAGATTCGTTACCGCCGTAGTACACCCGAACCAGCTCAGCAGGACGGCCAGGAACCGCTGGAATTCACCAGTAAGCTGCAACGAGCTCAGGTGGAGATTATCCGCACCCTGGCGGGCAGGCAACCGGAAGCATTGGATTTTGCCCGCACCCATCTGGACCTGAATATTTTCGCCGAACCGCTCCTGAAACAATTGGCCGGTATTCTGCTGGATCAGCAGAATACAATCTCACTGGCTGCTGTTGTTGAACAGTTCGATTCCAAGCAGGAACGGGAAGCGGTAACCAAAATCCTGTTTTCCGAGTTGGTCAGCGCTGAAATCGATCCGGAGAAACTGCTGCGGGAATGCCTGATTACCATTCGCCAGCAACCTCTGCGGGCTAAGATCAAACAGTTGCGGATTAAAATTCGTGAACTGGAAGCAACCGGGCAGGATTCCATCGACCTGGTACTGGAAATAGCCGGTTTGCAGAAAGAACTCAATGCTTTAAATGAGGCTTACCAACCGGAATGAGACTAATTTTTTTCAGACCGATTTTGGCTGTCATAATGTTTTTGCCACTGGCTGCACAGGAGTTGGATTGGGAGCTGGAACAACGACCGGCCGGTCTGAAAATTGTCTGTGATACGGCCGATATCCCGCTTTATATCGATGGTCAGTTTATTGGCCGCTCCCCAGTGACGGAGATTGTGCAGGTATCCCCGGGCCTGCATCAGGTCAGTTGTTTTCCGGCCAATGTTCCCGTTCCCAAGGGTAATTCTCCCCAGGCTAAATATATCCGCGATCTACTGATCCTGGGACGCAAACAGGTGGAGGCCAAGGCCGGGGAAACAGTGGAAGTTGGTCTGACCTACCGTGAACTGGGCCTGGAAGTAGAAAAATATCAGGAAAGATCCGATAGTGCCCCCTGGATCGGGGGACTGATGGTCATTGCCGTATTTCTGATCGTTGGCTGGGTGGTGGGCTGATGCAACGCTATTTTGGATCAATTCTGTTGACAGCATTGCTGATCGGGCAACCCAGCGATACGACAATCGTTAAATATTTCCCCACTGAATTAACCAGGGGCATGATCCTGGATCAGCCGGCTCCACCAGAAAAAGTGGCCGGTGATTCCCATTTCAAAGCTTATTATTCGCCCCAGGGTGACTTAATAACGGTCGAGTATATTCCTGATCCTGATGACCGTTCGGACCGGAAAATAAGCAAACAACGCCGACCGCCGTCGCAGTATTTCGCCAGCTGGAACCCCTGGCAGCGTAAATTATCGCGGCCACTGGAAAAAGCCGCCCTAAAAGACCGCCGTCACTACGGGGCGCGCTTCACTAAAAGCGGCCATATCCGTCAGATCGATTGTTTTAATGGCGCCGGTGATCGACAATGGACCTATACCATCACCTGGAACCGCCAGCATACCCGCTCCCTTTACAGCGTTGATTTCGCTGTAGCCCAACCGCTGACGGTACTGGATAAATTCCTGTTTGTGTCGGAACTGAGTGCCATGGAGCCGGGCTGGACGGCGCTATTTCGGCTGCGCAAAGATGGTCGGCCAAAACTGGTGGAGATTCATGACCAGCTGGAACAACTGATGTATTTTTACAGCTTCGGCTATGGTAAGGACGGCCGGGAGCATTTTATTACATCAGCTTACTTTCGCGCCGATTCCAGCCTGGTAGGTCGCCATGAACTGTTCTTTGGTCCCGGCAGTAAACGGCCCGACCGGATTGTCTATTACTCAAAACGCCAACGGGTGCAGAAAACGGTGACTTACGATTGGGAAGCTGAGCTCAGTCAGGTGACGATCACTGAGCGGGATGGATCGGAAAGACTGATCGGCCGGCGGGTGCGGCAGATTGGGGGTCAATAGTTAGTTGTCATTAATGCTGAATTCTTAATCTACAATATAATTCTACCATAAAATATCGCTGTCATTCCGAAGGAAGCATGACTGAGGAATCTACCGCGGCTTATACCTACTGTTAAATGTGCCAGCTAAACTTACTTGCCGTGCAAAAACGCAGTAGATTTCTCTCCTGATTATATCGGGATCGAAATGACAAAATTATTATAGGTAATGATAGTAGTGATTCAATCCCAAAACAATATTGTTTTGAGAAATAACGGTAATTGAGGTAAAGCATCTCTGTCTAAAGCAGATTTAATAAAAAAGGTCAGAGATGCTTCATTACCTGGGAAATCAGGATCACTCAGATCGTCAGCCGTTCGGACATTTCAGTAATAATTCCCGTCAGTTTATCCTGATCGGTGAATATATTGAACTGATCGGTAGCAACGATCTGGACCGGTATATCGGTGATCCCATTGATCCAGCGGTCATACGAAACATTCAGGCGGTGCAGGTATTCCGGATCGATCGTCTTTTCATAATCCCGGTTGCGGTTCTCGATCCGGGAGATCAGGGTATCGGTGGATGCCTTGAGGTAAATGATCAGGTCCGGTGGGCGTAGGTAGGAAGTCATGACGGCAAACAGGTTGCGGTAGTTGTCCCAGTCACGCTGATCCATATTTCCCATTTCGTGCAGATTGTAGGCGAAGATTTCCACATCCTCATAGATCGTCCGGTCCTGGATCACACCGCTGTTTTCGGCGGCAATCTCGCGCTGATTACGGAAGCGGTGATGCAAAAAATAGATCTGCAGGTTGAAGGACCAGCGACGCATATCGCCGTAGAAATCATTCAGGTAAGGATTATCGGCCACCGATTCGTAGAAGGCTTTCCAGCCCATTTTCTGAGCCACAATATCGGTAAAGGTAGTCTTGCCGACGCCGATATTGCCGGCGATGCCTACGAAGGGTGTCTTAATCATGGGCTGATTTTAACATGCTAATTAATGAGTCTGATGTAAAAAAGAAAGGCCCCCACAATAGTTGCAGGAGCCCTTCCTAGAGTTACAATCTAATGCAATTTAGAAAGCTATGCTTAACCCAAAATTCATGTAACGTGGGGCTGAAAGGTAAACTTCCGCATCACTTGATTCGTGGGTAATGTCGTCATTATCGAATGCATTGTAAGAACTATTGTCGGTCGCATCCTGGATAAAGACCGCATCCAGCAGGTTAAAGACATGTGCGAACGCCTGCAATTTCACACCACCGAGACTGATGGGCAGATCATAGGTCGCATGTAGATCGATTTTAGACGCACTGGGTATACTCCAGCTCGACTCACGATCAGCATCAGCTTCATCGGTGAAATCCCGGTCAAGGGGGCTCCAGTCAGCCCAATGGCGGTCATAGTAATTGAAGACAGCCTGTATGGTCATACCGTCAATTGGGAATACGGAGGCACCGAGTGCGACAATCGTTTGCGGCATATCACCGATTTCCAATCCCTCGATGGAATATTGAAAAGTTTCGGTGGTTTGCGCGGCAATGTTTTTGTAATCGCCACTGACATCATTGGCATGTTCCCACATTCCGAAAGATAACGCAGCGTCCAGGCGGAACATATCCATGGGTTGAAAGGCTACTTCGGCTTCCAGGCCCTGATGGGTCTGATCCATACCGGTGAGGAAGATAACATCAGTATCGGTACTGGATCCGGCGCCGGTATTAACCAGCTTGGTGACGGTCCTGTTTGTCCAATTCGTGCTATAGAGGTTGAATTTGGTATTCAAACGACCTCCCATACCACGGAAATTCAGACCAAACTCCATGCTGAGAAATTCCTCATTCTGAGGATCCGCAGCCAATGAAATTTCGATATCGTCGATGATATTATCGAGGATCGGTGGTTTTTCAACAAGACCGAAATTAGCAAATATATCCATCTGATCGTTTAACCGGAAAAGTCCACCGCCCTTGAATTGAATAGCGCTGACCGCGTCAGCTTCAATCATCAATTCATCATCGTCAGTTTTGCTGAAACCATCTAATATAGTAGATGTAGCCACACCTGCCGTATCAGTTTCATAGATGTGGTTTTCAGCCATTTTGAAATGGTCAACTAAACTGTACTTGATCGTTGAAAAACCGAACATTCCGTAAACTGAGAACAGGCCAGCGTCGAATTCACCTTGTGTGAAGAAGCCAAGCCAGTCGACTGTGTTGGTGTTGTTGTAATTGATAAAATCGCCCAGTTGTTTATCGGCTGCATTTGCAAAGGTGGCATCATAATCAAAGTCACCATTGGCATCAAACACCCAGTCAAACTCATTATAAAATCCAAGCTCGGGATTATTTGGTTTTTTGTAGTTCTGGTATTTGCTGGCATAATTATCATACATAGCGTTTACAGCATAGTCACCGCCCAGAAGGTCACGGACTTCACGTTTATGTTCGATTTCAGCTGTGCGCCAGTCGATACCAAACTGCAGTTTCAAGGCGTCACTCAGGTCATAGTTCAGCTTAGAGATGGCACCTATGGTCCACTGGCGATTAATGCTATTCCGAAGAAAGCCGACCGATTCACCGGCAACTTTATAATTGCCCTTGCGGTTGGTGGTATCCCGGTTAATCGCGATAGTTTCGTTCCAGTTTGCAACCCTTGACGGTGGTTGAGGATCATCCCTGCTATCGGTATACCAATAGATGTCACCAAATGTACCGGTTCCACCGCCCGAACCACCAGAGAAATAGAAGGTGGAGGACAGGCGCATGGCTTCGTTCATGGTGAGATACCAGTTCAGGTTGACCTGCGGTTTATGGAAGTAGTTCTCGCTTTCGTTCAGGAAATCCGGGTTGTAGCGGTCAACGTTTCTTTCACCGTACATATACCAGTACTGTTTTCCTTTATAGGAATTATCGATGACGTTCCAGTTCTCATTATAAAAGCGTCCGCTTTCTGCATCTTCATCGCCATAAAGGTCTTCGGCATCAGCCTGTGCGTATTTGGCAATATTGCCATCGTCGTCCAGATCATAATCATCGAATTCTTTGGCATAGGAAGTATCGAAAGCAGCGATATTCTGTTTGTACCGCATCTGGCCATGACGCTGGGGGGCGCCCAGGGCATAGAGCTCGAAGCGGTTCTTGCTGTTCAGGGCATAACTGGCACCAAAATAGTAAGCCCAGGCGTCGGTCCAGGCTTTATCGATCACACCATCGCCGGTTTTACGAACAATGGTTGCGCCTATAGCCAGTTTATCACCGATCATTCCAGAATGATAGCTAAGAGTGGATTTCAGGAATCCGCCGTCACCAAGTTCTTGCTTGAATCGGCCTTCGGCTTCGTGAGCCATCGGATCGGTGATAATATTCATGGTTCCGCCAATTGATGGCGTTGCCAGATTAACGGCTGAAAGGCCGCGCTGCATCTGAATCGATGAAGTAGCATCGGCTACACCGTCCCAGTTGGACCAGTAGACCCAGCCATTTTCCATGTCATTGACGGGAACACCGTTGATCATGACGGCCACGTTACGTTGGTTGAAACCACGGACGTTGACGCGGGCATCACCGGCGCCACCGCCCTGCATGGTTGCATACACACTGGGGGTTAAGTTCAAAATCATGGGTATATCCTGGGAACCCAAGCGCATCTCCATATCAACTTTCTGGACATCAGAATAGGCCACAGGTGTCTCACGGGTAGCGCGGGAAGCGAATACTTCCAGAGCACTAAGCTGAATGGCTGAGGCTTCCAGGGCAAAATTGATCGTGGTTGAACCGGTAAGATTGATTGTTTGACTGGCTTTTTCATAACCGATTACCGAAGCGGAAATGGTTACGTTTCCAGAAGGTACATTTGCAATCATATAATTACCGTTTGCGTCGGCTGCAGCACCCATTGTCGTTCCTTCTATAAGAACGTTAGCTCCGGGTAGCGAGCGGCCGGTGCCGGCATCAGTTACTTTACCGGAAATCGTCGCCTGAGCGAAAATCATAACAGGTAAGGCAAAAACCAGCAGAATTAGTCCAATTGGACGTAAACGATTCATACGTGTCTCCTTGAGGTTAATTGTATGAGGTATGCTTTTTGGATACAGCGTGGGCAGAGCTGTATAAGCTTGTGGCTCATTTTGATTGTATACAAATTTATTTCCCAAATCCTTGCTGGAAGTTCGGCCTCCAAGACGATTTGAGCAATATAAAAAATGGAAAAATTTCTGAGCGGTTATTGATGCTTTGTCTCAATAAATTTCAGAATAACGACGCGTGCTGGAAACAAGGTTGTTCGACTTTGGTGGCTGCAACGTAGACAGCTATGGTTTTAAGTGTACATTTCAGAATTGAACCTTTGGTTTGTGTGATAAGCATCACTGCAATTACCTGTATTTTTTAATATCAATAGCTTATTCATTGAGAGTAGTACGGTTATTTTAATTGGTTAGCAATAAGATAGTATATTAAATTCCTGATTGTTCGAGGTTTGGTATCAACAATAATCCGGGGAGAGATTATTCCTTAATGTACGCTGATACAAATAGATGTATACAATTGTACTGGTAATGGCCAGGTTTTGTGATAATATGGGATTTCAATTGTGAGATTCGGATCATTGCAGAAGTTCAACCTTTTAACTGGCGGAAAATAGATTGAGGAAAGAGAAGAGCGGTAGGACCTGGAGAGGACCAAAAATTTTTGTGTGCACTTTTTGTTTGATTAATGTTGGTATTGAGTAATATATTTACTCATAAACCATGTTAGATTCTCTGATAACCTCTAAAGCACGGCTTAAACTTTTGCTGAAATTCTTCTTGAATCCGGAAACCAAAGCCTATCTGCGTGAACTGGCCAAGGAGTTCAGTGAGTCCACCAACAATATTCGCGTGGAGCTAAACCGCCTCACAAAAGCCAAACTATTGGTATCTGAAACTGCCGGGCGAACCATCCTTTACAAGGCCAATATCGAGCACACCTTATTTACCGATATCCAGAGCGTGGTAAAGAAATACGTGGGCATTGATCGTTTGGTGGATGAACTAATTTCGCAGCTGGGACAACTGGAGGCAGCCTATATCGTGGGCGATTACGCTCGGGGTGTTGATTCCGGTCTCATTGATCTGGTGTTGGTGGGAGAGGTGAATCAGGATGTACTTCAGCGCCTGGTTGACAAGACCGGTAATGCTATCACACGTAAAATCCGTCCACTGGTTGTAAAGCAGGATGAGTTAGAAAGTCTCTGGGATCAACTGGATATTGAGCATGCGTTGCCTGTCTGGGTGAATAACGAAAAAGTTAACGCAAAAAATTCACTGCCCTAGGGTATCCGTTACCTAGCAGTTAGACTGCTCGATTATCTTTTACCAGCTTGTTCAGGCTCAAAAAATGGGACTGAGGGGGCGGAGCCACGCCTGGAAGGGCAATTATCAATGAAAAATAATGGCTAAATTATCAACTGAATCAAAGAGAGTAATTAAGCGAATTATTTGGGATTATAATATTGAGCCTGAGGCTGTATATCAGGTTTTGATTGGCAATAGCGATAGGGCAAATCATTGGAATTTCGAACTGCTGTTTTTACGATTACTAGAAAGATTAAGTTGGTATGAGCTCCTTAACTTGCTGGGAGAAAAGCGAATAAAGGATAAATTATCTTTGGGAATTATCCTTAAGCTTCGAAATTCAGAATTGAGAGCAAAATATGGACGAGTATACAAAATTCTACATAAGGAGCCTATATCCTTTACAGGATGGGGTTCTGCACTGCATAAACAATTTAAACACACCCTTTTTTCTAACCGGTGGTACCGCACTTAGTCGGTATTATCTACAGCACCGTTATTCTGATGATTTGGATTTATTTGTAATTGATGATGCTGGATATTCAGAATATGTAAATGTTATACTTGAGAATTTTATTGCAAACGAAAGTGCTAATAAATTTAACCTAGATCGCAAAAGTATCCATCGTGGAAAGGACTATACTCAGTTAATCGTAGCTGATTCGTATGATATTGAAGTGGAGCTGAGGATTGATCTCATTAATGATGTAGCCCTTCATTACGGTAATCTTGGAGATGATCCGACTCTGGGACGGGTAGATAATTGGCAAAATATATTAGCCAATAAACTAACTGCTTTATTTAGATCTGAACCGAAGGATATTGTTGATATTTGGGCAATAGCAAAGAAATATAAATTTAACTGGCAGGAAGCCATGGCTGCTGCGAAAGCAAAAGAGGCAGGCGTTGAACCGGAAACTGTGTATGAAATTCTGATGTCCTTTCCAGTTAAATTTATTAAAGTTATCAAGTGGGTTAGCATACCGGATGAAACCATTTTTCAAAAAGATGTTCATCGAATTGCGGATGATATATTATATGGAAGGGAAAATTCAATCTGTTATTAATTTATGCTGATAGATTTCCACAACCACGTTCTCCCCGCTGCCGATGATGGATCGAAATCAATGGAGATGTCACTGAACATGTTGCGAACGGCGGCCGATCAGGGCATTACCGATGTGATCAATACAATTCACTACCAACATCCTAAAATCGGCGATTTTCGAATTACCAGTGCAGAACTGCAAATTAAAATTGAGGAACTGCAGGCTGAGGTAGACCTCATCGGGATACCTATAAAATTGCATCAGGGAACGGAAGTATTCTATTTACCGAATCTGATTGAATTGGCTAAAGATCCGGTGATCCTTATTGGCCAGGGCAAGTATATGCTAGTGGAATTCCAGTTTCACCAACTGCCGGAAGGTTACCGCGAGCTATTTTTTAAGCTGGTGATGGACGGGATTACACCCATCGTGGCTCACCCGGAACGTTGTAAACCGATCCAGCGCGATCTGGATATTTTGCGAGACCTGATTCAGGCTGGTTGCGTGAGCCAGCTGGATGGTGGTAGTCTGATCGGATCATTGGGAAGTGGCTCCCAGCAGGCCGCAAGAGAAATGCTGCAGCAGGGTCTAATTCATCTGATTGGTTCCGATGCCCACGATGACCGGCACCGGAATTTTTGTCTTTTGGAAGTTATTGAAAAAGCACGCGAAATTATTGGTGATGATGTGGACCGGATCATCAATAATTCGCAGAAATTATTAACCGGTGAATCGTTTGATACTGAGGTACATATTTCTTTTCCGGTAGCAGTGCCTTCTTTCCTGACCCGTCTGAAAAAGCGCATCTTCAACAATGCCTGACGCAGTAACGCGTTACCACCAGGTTTTTGGATTAGCACGGAACATATAATTGTCACTGGTCATTTGTCATTAGTCACTTGTCACTATTCAAGATAGGATTCAAGCAGTAATTAACTTAATTTTCATACATATAATGAAAATCTACTGGAGCGATAACTTTATATGCATCTAAGCCCTACTAATAATAAAGTACTTTATCTTTTTTCCTTTATCCTTTATCTTGGTGCTCTATCAGCCCAAACGTACACTCCTGAGCGTACTCAACGTGCCATGGTTCCTCGCAGCGGAGAACGTTATATCACCGATGAATTTGGTGTTATCCGCATGTACGTTAATGTTTGGGGTCATGTGAACAGCCCTGGTAGTTACTTGGTTTATGATGGAATTGACCTTGCCACTTTATTATCAGTAACGGGCGGTCCAAAGCGGGGTGCTAAATTCAAAAGCGTTACTCTTTTTCGTGAAACTGCGGACGATAAAGGAAATTTAATCTACCATATTAATATGGATAATTTCTTGAAAACCGGCGACCGCAGTGAGTTTGTGAAAATCTTACCTAATGATACTATCATTATTCAACAAAAGGCCATGTCATATGTAATCTCACAAACCGGCTTGCTGAATACTTTTTTAAGTATTGTTAATTTGTATTACCTAATTCAATACAATTCGGCCAGGAATTAGGGCATGTGGGACGAGGGACAAGAGCAGATACATACCAGTGGTTTGAGCTTTGAAGGGTCAATGGGTAAACCAGCAACCACTATAAAATGACGGACATTGCATTAATCTTAGAAAAAATTGGGAAAATAATTAAAGCCGAAGTGGACGGTGATTATCGATTGTTTTTATTTGGATCACGGGCTCAAAATAATTTTCACGAAAAAGCAGATATAGATATTGGTATTTTATCAGATAGACCGTTGGCTGCCAGGCGACTGTTTTCAATAAAAGATAAACTGGATGAAATTCCAACATTGTTGAAAATTGATTTCGTTGATTTTTCAACTGTGAGTGAAGATTTTCAAACCGTCGCCATGCAACACACCAAGGAAATACTTTGATGAGTTCGGGTAAATATAACCACAACCTGGAAAACTTTGAAATAGCGCCAGGCAAATTTGGTGAAGCTCTGGCTGAACCGGAATCGTCCATCGTTCGGGATGCCTCCATTCAGCGGTTTGAATTCACTTATAAGTTGTTATAGAAAACCCTGAAATATTTTATAGAAGAAGTGCATGGCATTCGCACCATTTCTCCCCGACAAGTATTTAAAGAAGCATTTGCTCTTTCTCTGATCGATAAAGAAGATCTATTTATTGAAATGATCGAATCCAGAAATACGCTCGCCCATACCTATAACGAAGACCAGGCCATAATTATCTATGGAAAATGTCCGGCCTATTTAGCGATGATGAAAAATGTATTTAATCGGTTAAAAAAAAGTGATAAGGGACAAAGGAACTAAGGATGGGGGACTTAGGGACGGAGGATAACCAAGTCAAAACACAGAAGGATTTAGAAGTTTGGAAACGTTTCGTGGATTTTGTTACTTTGATATAACGGCTTACTAAGAATTTTCCTAAAAGAAGAGATTTTTGGCCTGACGAATCAACTGCGCAGAGCAGCGGTCTCTATACCTTACCAATATTGCTGAGTGATCTGCAAGAAACAGTGACAAAGAATTATTACAGTACTTATTTATTACTAGGGCATAAGCGGTGGATATAGAGACTCAAATGATAATTGCTGAAAACCTAGATTATCTGACAATTGATGACAAACCCGTATCTAGA
The DNA here is from genome assembly GCA_964439935.1 of uncultured bacterium. Classification (GTDB taxonomy): domain Bacteria; phylum Fidelibacterota; class Marinisomatia; order Marinisomatales; family TCS56; genus JABMQW01. The sequence goes on from CAYTPW010000002.1 coordinate 225,077, forward strand.
GAACTTAAAGCGATTATTTTAATGTTATCGAGTTTAATAAATAAAATAAAGAAGCGAGTTTCTTGAAGACTGATACTCCGCTATTGATTTTGTCCCTTGTTCCTTGTTCCTTGTCACTTGATATCATTAACTTGTTCTAATCTCATTACACCATAATAATATGCAAAACAAATTAGCCCCACAAACCACTCTCCAATCCCAGCCGACTTTCGAAGAAGCTGAATTGTCGCTCAAGGATATCTACTACATCCTGCGGCGGAATGTTAAAATAATATCGATTTCTACCTTCGTTGTGTTATTTCTATCGGTTATCATCACCCTGATGACGGTTCCCGTGTACCAATCCACGGCCATGATAATGGTGGATGAACCAAGTCAATCGATGGCGGTATTTGATCTGGGGTTTGATAGTGAAATGAATCTATTGAACAACGAGATGGAGATTTTAAAATCCCGCACCCTGGCCGAATCGGCAGTGCAACATCTCTGGAATTCCGATCAGCGTAATAATCTGTTCGTGTTTGGTACTCGAGTATATGAACCGGAAGGGTATCGAAAACTACTGCGGCAGATTATGTCATTTGGTATCTGGGAGCAGGATACAGCCAAATCTTTATTTGGCACGATTCCGGACAGTGTCAAATTAGCGTCCGTAAGAGGCATCCGTGTCAATATGATGGTCAGTAACCAGCGCAATACCAATGTACTTAAAGTCACTTTTACCGGTGCCGATCCCGATGAAGCGGCCTTGCTGGCCAATACGATGGTCAATCTTTATACCCAGCGCGATCAGGATTGGACCACCGGTGAAATCCTTAACCTGAAAGATTTTCTCGATGCTCAACTAGCCAATACTGAGCAGGAACTGACCCATGTGGAAGATTCCCTGCGTAGTTTTCAGGAGCGGGAACAAATCTATGAAGTAGCAGGGTCAGCCCAACTGCTCTTGCAACAATTGACGAATATTGAAGGTCGCTATTATACCACGGTCGCCGAAGTGAATATCGCAGCTGAAAAACAGCGTTATGTCCGTGAACAATTAACCGAAGAAGAAAAAAGTCTGGCGGAAAGACTGCTTAACTCAATGAACAGTCGCCTGCTAGCACTGCGGCAGGAAATTTCTCAGGATGAAGCCGACCTGGTCAAGAATTCTTCGCTATATGGCGAAAATCATGATGCGGTGAAATCAATCCGGGCCAAGATCAAGCGCCTGAAAAGCAATTTAGAAGCACAGACCAATGAATTGATTTCCCAGGGTATTTCAACCGCCGATCCGTTACGCTACCGACAGACTTTAATGGATACGGTTTTAACACTCGAAGCGGTTAAGGCCGGTTTCGAATCGCGGGCGGTGGAATATAAAAAACTGGTTGACAGCTATAATAACCAATTAGGCAAATTACCCTGGAAAACTTTACAACTGGCACGGTTAGAACGCGACCGGTCGGTGCTGTCGCAGACTTATAATCTATTACGGCAGAAATTAGAAGAAGCCAAGATTTCGCAAGCCTCCCAATTGGGTAAAGTGCGGACTATTGACCCGGCCATTCCACCGCAAGGCCGGACCAAGCCCAGCACAATAATGAATTTAATGCTGGGATTGATCCTGGGTTTAGGCCTCGGTGTGGGTGGCGCCTTCTTACTGGAATATCTGGATAATACCGTGAAATCGGTGGAAGATGTGGAACGTAAAGGGCTCACGATTCTGGGAATAATTCCAGCCATTGGGGCTGGACAATATGATAAGAAGAGGTACAAGCGGAAGGCTAGGTACAAGGTACAAGGTACAAATTCTAACAAACGGAGCGAAGCCGAGCATCTGCAGCGGCGATTGATTACCCACGAAGATCCCAAATCACCGGTTGCCGAAGCTTATCGCAGTCTGCGTACCAGTTTGATGTATTCATCGGCGGGCGAACAAATTAAATCAATTTTGGTTTCCAGTCCCGGACCCGGTGAGGGCAAGACGACGACGGTTGCCAATCTGGCTATCACCTACGCCAATCTTGGTAAAAAAACATTATTATTAGATACCGACTTGCGCCGTCCGGTTCTCCACTGGGTATTAAATGTCAGTCGTGACCCGGGTATCACCCATTATCTGTCCGGCGCTACTGACGATTTTAATTCCCTGGTAAAAGCGACGGAAGTCGAAAATTTATATTGCGTATCAGCCGGCGTGATTCCCCCCAACCCTTCCGAATTGCTGGGTTCTGAGCGGATGCTGAATCTTGTAGTTAAGTTAGAAGCAGAATGGGATATGATCCTGTTCGATTCACCGCCTCTGGTTGCCGTTACTGATGCAACTATGATTTCCAAAGAAATAGATCGGATTGTAATGGTCGTTAAATCCGGTAGTACGGATAAGGGCGCTTTTAGTCGTACTTTGTTGGCATTACAAAACGTTGAAGCGCCCCTAGGCGGTATCGTAATGAATGCTGTGACCAGTAAAAACAGTTATGGCTCTTATTACTATTATTATCAATACTATCATTACTATAATGATAACGAAATATAGTAGAGAGACGGAGACGCTAGAATGCAGATTGGATATCGGATAACGGAATTAATTGGCTAATATTGTTAGTAGAATTTTGCTCATCCTCCGGTTTCCATATTTATTACTCCGTTCTATCTCTTGAACTAAAAAAGCTACTTACTCTCGACTACCAGCTACCCGGAATTGTGTGTGCAGTAGTTGATAGAAATAAGCTATTGTTTATAAGCCCTAATTCCTCAGATTACATCTTGACAAAATAGTTATGAGTTTATATTGCTCGTCCAAGTTTTTATTTGAGTAGTTGAAATATTCAGGAAGATGGGTTTATGAAACTAACTAACAATTTTTTCTATATTAGAGTGATTAAATAATGGATGAAATTATTGTAACAGGATCAGCGGGGTTCATTGGTTTCCATCTATCAAAATCTTTATTAGAAGACGGATATGAAGTTCTGGGAATTGACAATGTAGATGATTATTATGACCCCAATCTTAAGTGGGCACGACTAGATATTCTTAAGAAAAATAGTAATTTTAAATTCGAAAGGATAAATATAGCAGATAGAGATGCTCTAACGGCAGCTTTTACAAATTTTAAACCAACCAAAGTAGTAAATCTAGCAGCCCAAGCCGGTGTACGGTACAGTTTAACAAATCCGTATGCCTATATGGATTCCAATCTCGTCGGTTTTTTAAATGTTCTTGAGCTCTGCCGCCATAACGAAGTCGAAGGTTTTATCTATGCCTCTAGTTCATCGGTATATGGAGGCAATACAAAAATGCCTTTCAGTGTCGAAGATCGGGTAGATCAACCACTATCGCTATATGCCGCTACAAAGTGTGCAAATGAATTAATGGCACACTCGTATTCTCATCTTTATGGGTTACATACAACGGGATTACGATTCTTCACTGTTTACGGACCTTGGGGCAGGCCGGATATGGCTATGTATATTTTTGCCAATAAAATATCTAAAGGTAAGCCAATTCAGGTTTTCAATAATGGCAACATGAAAAGGGATTTTACGTATATTGATGACATTATTGCTGGAACATGTGCCGCGATAGAAAATAATTATCAGTGTGAAGTATTTAACCTAGGAAATAACAGAAGTGAAAAACTCATGGATATAGTAAAGTTTATTGAAGATAATTTGGGTAAAAAAGCAAAAATAGATTTTTTGCCGATGCAACTTGGCGATATTGAGGCTTCACTTGCAGACATCGATAAATCGATAATAGAACTATCTTATAAACCTTGCACGAGAATAGACGAGGGAATCAAACATTTTGTCAATTGGTTCAGATCATATTCCAACGCCAAGAGTTTAGCATAAGGCATTAAGCAATCGCCAGCTTAATACCTTACGGCTGTACCAGTCCATAATAGCCACCAGATAGATAAATCCTCTAGCCATGGGCACGTATGTAATAGCTGTAGCCCACGCTTGGTTGGGTCGATCTATGATCATATTTCTGAGTAAATATGGATATATCTAATGTTGTTTCCCAGGTCGGCTTGTATTGGGCTTTGGTGCAGTGGAATGGATATTCATTTCTATCATCAGTTTACGAATGCGCTTACGATTGATTGGATATCCTTTGACATATAACTAATCCCGAAGACTTCTTGAGCCCATAAAGGGATATCTGATATGCAGTTCATCCATTTATCTTTTTATCGTCAGTTCTTCTGCATCGGACTCAGATTCATTTGGTGAGTGAGTACAGGGTGGATCGGTTCATTTTTACCAGATTACACTTGGTCGTCTTTTTCAGTGTCTGATCTTCAAGTATCATGGTTCTGCGCTCTTCAAGGCACAACGACCGAACGCTTTGGCTAAAAAATCCCGTTCCATGGTCAATTGACCAATTTTTGCATGCAGTTCTTTTATCTCAGACTCAACATGTTTACGTTCCTTCTCTGATGCACCAAATACATCTTTTGAACCCTCTAATAATTGTTTCTTCCATTGCTGGGTCTGGGTGGAGTGGAGTTCATAGTGGGATGCTAATTCACTTAAGATCTTTTCGCCCTTAAGGGCATCCAAGGCCACTTTCGCTTTAAAAGTCGCTAAATGATTTCGTCTCTTTTTACTCATGTTCTGTAGTTCCTTTTTTCGTTAGGTTCATGCAGAATTTACACTATCCAACTGTCCAGTTTTTGGAGTCCACTTTTCTATTATCAACTTCTTCGGAATAGAAAAAACAAAAATTAATAAAAACCCGTTTGTAAAAAATGTACTGACATTAATGACTGGAACATCAATTGCTGTAGCATTATCTGTCATTATCAGCCCGGTCTTATCACGCTTATATACACCAGAAGATTTTGGAGTATTCGCACTATTTATTCAGTTTGTTACATTATTATCGGTGATTTCTACTGGAAGATATGAGTTTGCAATCGTATTACCAAAAGAAGAGAATGAGGCACTTCTGATAAAGGATTTAGCGATTTTTATTTTAGCGAGTTTTTCTATTTGTATTTTAATTGTTCTTCTCATATTTCAAGATTATTTTCTAATACTAATAAATAAACCTGAGTTAAAGGGCTGGGTATTTTTATTACCACTAATGGTTTTATTAACCAGTACTGCACGTACGATAGAACAATTATCTATAAGAACAGAACGTTACAAGAATTTGGCGAAGAGTAAAATCCTGCAAAGTAGTTTATCCAGCGCATCAAACGTATCGTTTGGCATTATGAAATTTGGCTACTTAGGTTTAATTCTCGGTAACATTATTGGCTCACTTTCTTTTATCTACAATTTAACTAGAAAGTTTTCAAAAATTCTTTTGCTAAACATGAATCTAAAATCTATTAAATCAGTCGCTTTAAAATATAAACAATTTGTTGTTTTTGATCTTCCTAATATTGTAATTGCTATTGCTGGCCAACGTGCATTTGGATTTTTGTTATTCTTTTTTGCTGGTGCTGAATTAGCGGGAGTTTACTTCCTTGCGGAACGAATAATTAAAAAACCCGGAGCAATTATCAGCCAATCACTGCAAAAACCGTTATATCAATATCAATCTTCATTAAATAGAGATCGTATTATAATTGCTACTGACGCCAATAAAAAAGCAAACAAGTTATTTTTTCTATTTCCAATCTATTTGTTTTTACTATTAATCCCTGCAAAATTTTATGCAGTGTTGTTTGGTTCGACATGGATAAACCTGAAAATTTTTGTTGATGCCTTTTTGGTTGTGTTTTTTCTAGGGTTGGTTTATTCTCCATATACATTTGTTTATAGATTATTTCAGCGCCAAGATATCGCATTGAAATTGCGATTTTTTGAGGTGTTTAAAATTGCGATTTTTTTCTTTGTATTTAAAAATATTGCTGATCCAAGAATATTAGTACTATGGTTAGCTACAGTTCCTGCAACAATTGGTTTAATCTATTCACTTGTTGCTTGCTGGTTCCTAACAAAGCATGTTCACTGGCCAAATATATTGAAGTATTGTTTTGTGATAGGAGCATGGTATGTTATTTTTTCACTCAATCGGTAATTCCTAAAGTAAAAAATTAAATAATATAGAAAGGTTGGGATTATTCATTAGTCATCCCAGAGTAGTCTGGTTGATGAGAACGAATGGAACTATAACTAAATGATAAGAAAAATTATGATCTTATCTTGTCCAACCACTTTGATGTTGCAAGATCACTTGGAAGATAGAATAATTTAATATATTGAATTACCAAAGGACAAACAACGATGATTTCAGAGAAGCAGAAAATACAGGAACAATCATATACTTTCCCGTACCATTACATCCCAAGATTGGAAGAGGGCATTTTTTATCAAGTTATCAGATATAGCATGGGTATGCGCTATGTATGCACATTAGAATTTCTTTTGGATAAACTTCAGGGTATATCTTTTCACACGTTGTGTGATTTTGGTTGTGGAGATGGTAGACTAGTTAGAGAAATAGCAGAGTTGTATAACGATAAAGAGATCGAGGGGATTGACTATTCAGAGAGGGCAATAAGTCTAGCGAGAGCGCTTAACCCTTGTATCAGTTTCCATAATATTGATGTCTTTAAAGAAAATCTTGGCAAGACTTTCAATGTTGTTACTTTAATTGAAGTGTTTGAACATATACCTCCTATCATGTGCAACGATTTTATATTAGGGCTCAACAGTGTATTGAAAAAAGGTGGAGACCTTTTAGTTACTGTTCCTCATCAAAATTTTCCAGTTACACCAAAACATTATCAACATTTTAATAGCATTAAGATACTTAAGTACTTCGACCAATATTATGATTTAAAGGAAATCGCATTCATTGAAAACAGAAATATAAAAGAGATGATTTTAAACAAGATTCTTGTTAACAAATTTCTCATTCTTAATCATAAAGGCCTTACAAACTTGATATATAGTTACTATAAGAAAAATCAGTTTTTGACTACAGAAGATAAATGTGGTAGA
>CAYTPW010000003.1:0-206842 GCA_964439935.1 uncultured bacterium
ACATCTGTTAGAAATGACGGTAACCGGGAGTTGGAGAATATTCCGGTGGAGTTATTTCTCAACCGTGAGCGGGTGGGGCAGGTCGTCTCTGGTTTTGAGACCGGTCGAACCAGGGATTTCTTGTTTCAAGCGTACACCGGAGACAACGGAATTGTGTCCGGTGTAATGGCCATCCCAAATGATGATTTTCCCCTGGATAATAATTTTTATTTTAATATAGTGATACCAACAACTATCAATTGTACGGTAGTCGGATCGATCCAGCCGGAAATTCATTTGCTATTGACCGCTTTGCGCTCGATTGACGACGACAGTCATTACCTGTTTACCGAATCTCGGGTCGATTCAGTTCCGCAGGCTCTGTTCCTTGATCAAACAGATGTGCTCATTCTCTATAATCCAGCTGATTTACCGGCCTCAGCCTTGGAAGAGATAAAAACATTTTTATATGATGGTGGCGGCATTATCTGGTTTAGTGGAGACCGTATCCTGCGGGCGGACAACAATACGACCGAGCAATTATTCAATTTACCGCATCCTCGCCAATTACGACAATTGGAAGGTGAAGCTTTTTATTCGGTTCGGGCGCCGGTGCCGGATCACCCATTGCTGGAAGATCTGGAATTACGGGATCTGGACAATGAGCTTCCCCAGGTCTTTCGCTATGTGGATGTTTCGCTGAACCGTTCCCACCGGACGATACTGGAAATGAATAATAACCGTCCATTATTGGTAGATATGCTGACAGAAGGTGGCCGGATATTTTATTTTACCTCTTTATTGGATCTGAGGTGGAACGATCTGGCCATGCGAGGACTGATCGTCCCGATCCTGCATCGCATGCTGATGCTTTTAGCGACTGACGAATCAAACATACAACCATTAGTCATTGACCATAAGAAGCAAATTCAGCTGGATCGTGATCTGCTGAAAAGTGAGTGGGAGTTGGTTACTCCCAGCGGGAAACGAATTTTGCTGCGACCTGATTTCACCAGAGAAAATTTACCAATCACCCAGACCAACGAGCTTGGCAATTACCAGGTGCGCGCCGATGGTGAATTATTCACTGTTTTTGCCACCCGGTTATCTGAACATGAATATATCGACCGTTCCGCTGGTGAGCGCAGCATTATCGCTCGTCTCCCGGAAGATCGTGCCCGCTGGATCGTTGCAGAAGATGATCTGGCTACTGTCTTAAAAGAAACCCGCTTCGGCAGTTCATTGTGGAGGACGTTTTTAATGGTGGCGGTTATTTTAATGATACTTGAAACTATCATAGGCAGGATTAAGCCCGGAGCTATCAAGCGCAAGGTAACCGATGCCGGCTAACCAAATTCCACGTGAACGGGAAAAGGCACTGCTGGTTGGTGCTGTACATAGTCAGTTAGACGTAGAAACTGTTCAGGAACATCTGGATGAATTATCATTGCTGGCGGAGACCGCCGGAGCCGAAGTCGTGGGGCAGGTCATCCAGAAATTGGCCCGGATCAATCCGGCTCTTTTCATCGGAAAAGGCAAAGCCGAACAGATGATCAATCAGGCCCGGGAGCTCAAAGTTGATTTGATCATTTTTGATGAAGATTTAAGTCCGGGTCAAGTCAAGAATTATCATAAATTGACCCAGCAGATTAAGATAATTGACCGGAGTGCCCTGATCCTGGACATTTTCCGTCAGCATGCCCGGAGCAAAGAAGCCAAGACCCAGGTTGAGCTGGCTCAACTTGAATATATATTACCGCGCCTGACCCGCCAGTGGACCCATTTGGAACGGCAGATGGGTGGTATCGGAACGCGAGCCGGGGCAGGGGAGACGCAAATCGAGGTCGACCGGCGGCTGATCCGTGACCGGATTGGAAAACTGAAAAAGGACTTGGTACGGATAGCCAAAGAACGGGAAACGCAGGGTAAACGCCGGAAGAGCGCCTATCGCGTTGCCCTGGTGGGTTATACTAACGCTGGTAAATCAACATTGATGAAAGCTCTTACTGGAGCGGACGTATACATTGAGGATCAACTTTTCGCCACGCTGGATACAACGATCAGATCGATAACACTGGATGATTCACATAAAATATTATTGAGTGATACGGTTGGCTTCATCCGCAAATTACCGCATCATTTAATCGCCAGCTTTCATAGTACCCTAAAGGAAGTAATTGACGCTGATCTGATTCTAATCGTTTTGGATGCATCATCGAACCAGTTTGGCGAGCATCTGATTACCATCAATACGGTGTTGAAGGACCTAAATGCCAGTGATAAGCCGACTCTGATTGCTCTGAATAAGATTGATTTGGTATCCGATCAGCAGCATATTCACGACTTGCAGAGCCAGTTACCAGATGGAATATTGCTGTCGGCCAAAGATCACCTGCGACTGGATAGCCTGCTGGATAAAATACGCCAATTCATGGATGCTGCGTATAAGGTGGCTACAATTGAATTAGACTATAGCCAGGGACGCGAACTGGCTTTGGCACAGGAAAATGTAGAAATTCTGGAGCAGGAATACGGCGAGGATAGTATAAATTTAAAGATCCGTGGTCGGGCAGATCGTATTGACCGGATCATCAGCCAGCTTTCATAAACAGAATTGCCAATCGGATTGTTGCTACAAAAAAAGCCCCGACATGTTGTAACATGTCGGGGCTTTAAAATATCCCGTTTTAGGCTGCATTTCATAGACCGCGCTTAATTACGGTGGATGCCTCCCGAAAACAGCAAACTTCCTTTACCCCAATTGCTCAGGGAAGGCCTGTTTTTTGTGTTCGAAGTACAGCTTCCTATTCATACTGATTGTAGATCTTGAAATTGCGATGCTTAAAACGGGAAGTGTCAAAAAGCTTTTTCAAATATATAGGTTGACCCTAATTCGATGCAAATAAAAACGGATTATATTTGCAGTTTATCGCCTACCTATCTAACTGTTTGAGTCTATTAATTCTGGACTCATTATTGTCCGGAATAGAGATTTTTTCTCCTTCTGAATTAGCTACAACAACCGCGCCAACTGAATTGTCGACGAATGGTCCTAACCGGTATGGAATTTTTTTCCTTCCAGCGTATCAACAACTGCCGCGCCGACCGCATCGCCCCAAACGTTAACTGTGGTGCGACAGCGATCCAAAAACCAATCAATTACCAGAATAAGCGAGATACCTTCGATTGGTAGATTTACCGCCTGCAATACGATTACCATTGTCACTAATCCGGCTTCCGGGATACCCGCCGCGCCAATTGCAGCCAGCGTCGCGGTGAGAAAAATAACCACCATTTCTACTGAACCAAGATCTATGCCGTAGATCTGGGCAATGAAAATTGCAGCAACTGCTTCGTATAGGGCGGTACCATCCATATTTATTGTAGCACCTAACGGTAACACAAAACTGGCAGTACGTTTGGAAACCTGGCTCCCTTCGGTTACACATTGCATGGTCAGGGGGATCGTAGCAGCGCTGGATGCGGTGGAGAATGCTGTTGTTAGAGCAGGAGCGGTATTTAAGGAATAGCGGCGGATATTTCGTTGCCCGAAAAAACGCAGGATCAGGGGTAGAACAATCATGCCATGAATTAATAAACCGATGATCACCGTTGCCGAATACTTACCAAGTCGAATTAACTCTGGTCCGAATCCGCTGAAACCGCCGGCATCACCCAATCGTCCGGCGATCAGTGCGCCGATACCAACCGGAGCGGTCAGCATCAGCAGATGGACAATTTTCATGATTGCCTCATTGAGACCTTCAAATACTTTGATAACCGGCTTTCCGACTTTTCCGAGCGTTGTTAAAACACCACCCAATAGTAATGAAAAAATTATCAGAGGTAAAACCTCATTATTGGCCATTGAATTGAATAAATTGCGGGGGATAAGTCCGACCACTACATTACGTAATACCGCTCCCACCGAATGAGGTTTACCCTTTAATTTTTCTACAATCGCCAGATCGATCCGCATACCCTGGCCGGTGGCCTTCGGTTGGATTTGTTTACCAGCCGAATTTTCCCATTGCTTCACTGTTATATGCGGCTTATCCGGACCGCTGATCTGTCCCACAACCCCCCGGATATTTTCCTGATCGGTGAGAATAACCATGTAGCGCTCGTCGTAGCTACTCCCCAATCCAGGTGTATCTATAATTATGGTTTGACCTTCAATACGATAGGGATTATCCAGCAATAATTCTCCGCCCCGCAGAGCAATCCGTTCTTCCTCCGTATCGGCACTGCCCGGCTGCACCAAATTTACCAGGGTTATTCCCACCAAGACCGACAGGGCAGTCGTGGTCATATAATAAATGATTGTTTTACCACCGATTCCGCCCACGCGACGGATATCGCCCAGGCGGCTAATCCCGACTGTCATCGAAGCCATGATCAGCGGTACCACCAGCATCAGCAGGGCACGGATGAATAATTCACCGATGAATTTGATTCCCAGGCCACCGGCGGGCCAAAAACCACCGAACAAAACACCACAGATAATACCGGCCAGGATCCCGAATAATAATTTGTTTGAATTCGTTAGACGATTAATGATGCCGCTCCTTATTTTTGTTTACCAGTGATCGAATTTAAATAGCAGCAGCAGAAATTGAATAACAAACTTGAGAATATATTATTGAGCGATCAGTGATCAACTGTTTATCCTTCAAATATTTTCTCAGTGCTCTCTGTGCCTTTGTGGTTCCCTGATCTTCGTCCCGACTACTTCTTCTTCCGGCCTTTGATCTCAGAATATTTTTGAAAGTATGAATCACCCAGCTCAGAAAAAAAACTGACAGCCCGATTTGCTATCCGATCCCCTTTTTTTGAATTCCGGATTCGCTTTATAACGACGTGGGCAATTGTATCGGTCAAATCCTGAAAATGAGCCAGAGATTCCCCGAGCCGTTCCGATAGATCTTTACTCATTGATCAATCCAATCGCTGTTTGAATATTGGTGACCGGTTGGTTGCAGGCAAAGTTTTTACAAACATAGACCGTTGTTTTCCCATCCAGTGCCGACTGGGTTTTAGTCCAGGGAGCAATATCGGACAGGATTGAATCCGATTCCGGTTTTTTGATCATGATAATTTTTCCGGGCCTGTATGCAGTTTGAATTGCTCTCAGCAGCTGTTCAGTGTTGTCATCTCGTCCACTGACAATAACAATTTCTTTGGGATTATCCAATTCAAAAAGGTGGGCGCTTAAAAGATGTGCGAATCCGGCCGGGTAATGCTGGATTTCATTTGAAAAAACCCGGCTGGTTTTAGCGGCCATTTCAAGCCAGGCCGGATTTCCGGTGTAGCGACCCAATTTGGCCATTGCCAATGCCGCCACTGAATTGCCGGAAGGAATCGCCCCGTCATAGGCGGTTTTAGAACGGACCAGCAGTTTCTCGGCCTGGGAACTGCCGAGATAAAAGCCACCGCTGGTAGTGTCATAAAACTCGGTTTGCATCACATCTGCTAAATTCAGCGCTTGCTTCAATATTTGCGGATCAAAATCGGTTTCGTACAGCTCCAGCAATCCCCAGATCATAAAAGCATAATCGTCCAGGTGGGCATCCAACCCGGCAACTCCGTCGCGATAGCGTTTTAATAAGCGGCTATTTTTTTGCATCAAGTTTTCGCGGATGAATTGCCAGGCTTTTCGGGCCGCTTGAGCATAGCGTGGCTCGTTTAATACTACCGCTCCGCGGGCCAGGGCCGCGATCATCAGACCGTTCCAATCGGTTAATATCTTATCATCTTTGAAAGGATGGATCCGAATTTCGCGCTGATCGAACAGACGCCTGCGAGCTGATTGAACAAATTCCGCGGATTCTTCATCCAGGTTGGTGTCCAGTGCCAGATGCAGGATGTTGGTATTGTGCTGGGTACTACCGGCTTCAGGCTTGAAATTTCCCCCGGACAATACATTAAAAATCCGGCCGAATCTTACTCCATCCTCAATTCCCAAAACGGATATTAGCTCGGCTTGCGTCCACAGGTAAAATTTACCCTCCTCGCCTTCGCTGTCCGCATCTTCGGCCGAGTAAAAACCGCCCTCTGGTGCAGTCATATCCCTAAGGACATAAGTAAATATATCGCGCGCTGTTTGGGCATAGAAATCCTTGCCGGTGGCCTGGAATGTCTCGAGGTAAGCTAATGCGATCATTGCCTGGTCGTACAGCATTTTTTCGAAATGAGGAACCAGCCATTTTTCATCGGTGGAATAGCGGTGAAACCCAAAACCGATCTGATCGAATATTCCGCCCCGGCGCATGGCAGACAGGGTCGTCTCGACCATGTCCACTGCGGTGCTGTCCCCGGAATAATGAAAATAGCGCAGCAGATAGGTCAGATTATGGGGTGATGGAAATTTGGGCGCCTTGCCAAACCCACCCCTATGACTGTCAAACCGGCTTTTAAAACTGTCGAAGGCCTGCTGGTGAATTGATACGGGAAGTTCCGTTCCCAATGTTTGCGGTACCGAGTTGAGCAGGTGTGCTTTGATCCGGTCGATCGACTGGTTTATATCATCCGGCCGATTTTTCCAGGCATCACTCAGGGAAGGTAGAAGCTGCAGCATTCCGGGTCGACCGAAGCGGCCTTCTCTAGGGAAATAAGTACCAGCGAAAAACGGTTCTTTATCCGGGGTCATAACTATCGTAAGCGGCCAGCCACCGCTGCCGGTCATGGCCTGGCAGACCGACATATACAGGTGATCGATCTCCGGTAATTCCTCCCGGTCAACCTTGATTGAAATAAAATTGTCATTCAGCAGTTTGGCGACACTGTCATCCTCGAATGATTCGTGTTCCATCACGTGGCACCAGTGACAGGTGGAATAGCCGATGGAGAGGAAGATCGGTTTATTCGATTGCCGGGCCAGTTCAAATGCCTGCTCACCCCAGGGGTACCAGTCGACCGGATTATCGGCGTGCTGTAGTAAATAGGGACTCTGTTCATTTTTCAGATGATTCATGGTGACCTTCTTTGAGCTGGCAGACTGCTCTTGTGACGAGCAGGAGGTTAGCACAACCGCCAGCAAGATTAGATAAATTGATTTAATACTCATTGATAAACCAGTTTGAATAATGATTAACTTAATTTTCCCACAATCCGTTTACTGCTTAATTGAGAATAGGTTTCAATAAATAAATTGGTACAATGGGGTTGGGAGCAGGAGTCGTCCACCTTAAATTCCAGCTGAAAAAATTCCCGACGATAAAATAATGAGAGCTGATCAATGACCTATTTGACCGTAATCTTGGTTTACCTGTTTGCTTTGATCGGAGTTGGTATCTATAAATCGACCAAGGTCAAGACCCAGAGTGATTTTGCAGTGGCCGGGCGCAAACTGACACCGTGGATCCTGGTGGGAACGATGCTGGCAACCTGGATCGGTACCGGCTCGATCCTCGGCAATGCCGGGAAAACCTACCAGACCGGGATGGCCGCCCTGATCCTGCCGATCGGCGGTACGCTGGGGATTCTGATCCTGACAAGGATTGCGGGCAAGGTACGCAGTTTCGGGAAATATACCGTTCCTGAGATTCTGGGAGTACGCTACGGTCAATCGGCGCGGTTGTTGAGTGTGATCGCACTGGTGATGGCCTACCTGGTGATCGTCAGTTACCAGTACAATGCCGGTGGGGCAGTGATCGAGACTGTGCTGCGCAACCCAGAGACCGGTCAGTCCCTGATCGATGCTCAGACGGCGACGATCGTCGCTGCAATATTCATTATCGCCTACACCATGCTGGCGGGCCTGATCAGTGTGGCCTATACCGACGTGGCCAACGGCATAATAATGACCGTGTCACTGTGTATCGCCTTCCCGATTCTATGGATCAAAGCGGGGGGCTGGTCGGGAATGGAAGCCTCTTTCCTGGCCATGGATAAACCGCAGCACATGCAGTTTTTCGGGGTCTATTCGGCACTGGACATCCTGAATTTCTGTCTGCCGCCGTTTTTGCTGGTGCTGGGTGATGCCAATATGTACCAGCGTTTTTCAGCCGCCCGTGACGCAGACAGCGCCACCAAAGCGACCAATTTCCTGGTGATCGCGGTGCTGGCGATCGAATTGCTGATCATCGCCTCGGCCTGGGTCAGCTCCAGCCTGATCCCTGATGCCGAAGTCGGGAAGCATGTATTGATCTACGCGGCCCACCAATTCCTGCCAATTTTCCTGGGGGCGATCATGCTGACGACGATCGTGGGGATAATCATCTCCACCGCTGACTCCTACCTGCTGGTACCGGCCACCACCCTGATCCGGGATGTTTACCTGCAATATATAAATCCTGAAGCTAACGAAAAGAAAATTGTGCTCCTGAGCCGGCTGGTGGTACTGGGATTGGGAATCCTGGCCTACCTGGTTTCCCGGGGCTTTTCAGAATCGGCGGGCTTTTTTGAGAAGGCGCTGTATGCTTACACAATCTATGGCGCAGCCATTACACCAGCCCTGTTCGCAGCCTTTTTCTGGAAAGGAGCCACCAAGGCCGGGGCGGTTGCTTCAATTGTGGCCGGAACAGTAACGACATTACTTTGGAAGGAAGTGGGACTGCCGGCGTCTTTAACAGGTAGCATTGATGAGGTCCTACCGGCAATCACGGTTTCGGTGATTTGTTTGATTGTGTTTAGCAAGGTAAAACTTGCCAAGCCGAAGTAGCTTCTACTTCGGTGGTGGGTGAAGAAAATGGAGAAATAAAGATTAACTGCCTAACTCACCGACGCAAACTTAATCGACCGTCAGTCTGTGGCTGACGATTCCAATTCTAATAACTTTAGTTTCCTCAATTGTCTTGCCTCACGAAGCCTTGGCGTAGCGTGACTACCAGCATTTCTCGTCACTAACAGCCTATGGCTGCATGTTTTTAATCATCAGCAGTATTTCCAGAATCAATCAGTTTTATTTTAGAAATCACTGAATCAAGTTTCTTAAAATTGGGTAGTAAGTTTTTCACCTCTTCAGGAGCTGACAACGCAGGATGTACTTCAGCACCTTTTTCAATTATCTCTGACATCAATTTAATTGAATGTTTGATTCTTTGTTGAAATTCAGCATCTTCTCCTTTGAGTGATAATGATGTAACTAAATTAGTTGCTTCTGAAACAAGAAGAAGATCCAACTCATCTTTTTGCGCTTTTTGAATTTCTGTAAGTGCTTGATTACCAATTTTCAATGATTGTAATTGTTCACGAAGTATATTCCCTTCCATGATCTTTTTTCTTATTACTGCTCCAGCCCAAACAATGCCCGCGAAAAGTGTTAAGGCTAATTCTGTACCTAAAAAGATATTTATCCAATAGGATCCCGATTCTATAGATATTACTTTTAATTTACCCTTAACATGTTTATTAAGAATTGTTTGGGAGATTATTTTGTGTATTGTACCTACGTGTGTTTCGATATCATGTAAGTCATTTATAGTTGGCAGTTTGATAGATATTGACAATTCATTTAACGAAGGATTGATTTTTTCAATTGTCGACGAAAATCCCTCGCAAAGTAGTTTTAAAGTATTTACTGCATTAATAAATGAATAAAATGTATCGCGATCTACTGTAATTTCTTCGGCTCTTGAATTATAAACCTTCTTTAATGATTGAACTTTTTTTGCGTGTTCTACAAACAAATTATTTAATATCAGTATATCTACAGCATCAATAACTCCTTGGAATTTTGAAAATTTTTGCGAAGTTCTGACGCTTTTATATTCCAGCATTGGAATTATATCCATACAAATCTTACCTATAGTTGATAGTTTCATTTTATTCTTTCCTTTCTATTAACATGCCAACAACCCATTTTATCAGTGCAAACTTGACCTTGCGTTTATTGATTGATTAACTATGACAGTAATAACAATCTTCATTTCTACAAATAGCGCTACCCACTTTTTGCATCTGGCGCGATGTATGTTGTAAAAAATTAACGATTAAGTGCTTTCCAACTGGATATCTGTTCATTTATTACATATAGTTGTGTGGAAAAATCGTATGGATAATCATGTGACGCTTCGTGCATAATCGATTCCAGTACTTCTTTTGGTACTTCTGGATCAGAAAATTTTTCAAGTTGATTATATGCTTTAACCTGCTCATCTATCACATATTTTTGGGTCGAAAAATCATTAGGATAGTCTCTTGTAGCATCCGCTTTAATCTGTTGAAGAACATCTTCATCTGATTTTATTGATTTATCCTTATGTGAAACATTATCTGGTAAATCATTTAAATTATTCGTCGCCGATTTAATTTTCTCAATATATATAGATTTCAAATTTATAATTTTATCAATCCATTTTTGATACTGAGCGCCCGATTGTACAGTTTTCCCTAGAGTAACTGATATATCCGATACAAATTGATGTAATTGGGCAACATTGCCACAACTTAATGCATTTAATGACGAAATTGGGCCTTTAAGGTCTGTAGCTTTTATACCTGGAGCAAGTAATGGTATCAGATATTTTCCTGCTCCCCACCTAGCACCAAGTTCAAAGATTACATATGCGGACTGTAAACTTGCTTTGGATATGACACCAACAAGTGATACCGAATCCGAAACTTCTTTTTTTATTTGAGCTTAAGAGTTAGCTCCGCCTGGTAACCGATAACCATCTACACTTGTACATCTAATATCAGCAGCAGGTAATTCTAGTGAATCTTTAATTAAGTAGACTAAATATTCTGCTAATTCTTTGTCACTGCTACTATGGCTTATAAATACTTTAATCATATCCTTTAAATATTTTGTCTAACGGAAAAATCTTAAAACCCCATCCCTACCGTACAGCCCAGCTCATAATTCAGATTCGTTTTATGGAATTTACTGCGGTTGGGGATTGTTTGAAATGAATTCCGATAAATGATCCCGGCTGATTTTGGGATTAAAAAAGGTGCCACCAAAGCCGGAGCGGTTGCCTCGATAGTCGCTGGCACATTGACAACTTTACTCTGGAAAGAAGTTGGGCTAGCGTGGTCGCGAATTGGATTAAATCGTCAATGCGCTCTATTGTAGCGTTTGAGTTCTTTTCTGTATTTCGTTAGAATATCCTATATATTTGGCACGCATTTATATTCTTCAATGACACGACCACAAGGGTCGTGCCACACGATATTTTTTGTTGTATCACACGGGACAGGTCACCCATCACCCTGGTGACCTAGAGGATTTTCTGTGAATGCACTGCCATGCTTATCTTGCCGGTGCCGGAGTTTGCGTAACGGCGGATCCGAATAGTATAGGTTCCGGTCGATGGTGCAACAAAGTCTACAATTTCAAATGGATTATCCCAACTATACGATCCTGCAACCGTGATCCCACTCGGACTGCGAATCGACAAGTCGAGGTCCATGTTGATTGTGTAACTGTGGCTGTGGTAGCTTGTCGGTGAGTAAGCGAAGCTTCCGGGGATCAGCCATACAAGCACTACCCGGTAAGGCTGGCCGGCTATGAAGGAGCGTGTGGCTGTCACGATACCATTCGAGTTGAAGTGGCTACCATTTCCACCCCACCAGATTGTGTTGGTTCCGTTGTAACCGCTATTGAGATAATCGATTCCACCAGCACCGTCTTTATCACTAAGCCGCTCCGATCCCTCGATATTGTCAGTAGCGCCAGCCATCATTAATGCTTTTAGTCGGGCTGGGTGCCCGCAAAGCCATGAATATTTGCCGAGGAGGTCAGCAGCAAAAGCCGCAGCATGAGGAGCTGCACAGCTCGTACCGCTACAATTTCCAGCACTGGTGCTTACTGAACCGGGTGCTGCAACTTCTAGCTTCTCCGCCTTTGTGTCGGGATCGATATAGGCAGATGAACCTGACATGGAACTCGTAACATCACTGTAATTGCCAACGGTAATAATGTTAAAAGCCTTCCCCGGCGAGGTGATTTCGTCACCGGTATTGCCAGCACTTTTGAAAACAGCCCAGCCGTCGTCGTAGATGCCGGTATCAAAATCCCTGTCGCGGGTGGTGTAGGCACCCGTGTTATCAGCACCCCAGCTATGGCTCGCTACCCAAGGGCGCGGTGATTGGCTGGCGGGATTGCTCATGAAATCATTATCGTCACAGTAGACATGTGCGGCCGGTGCTACGGTTGCTAGGATATTGCCTACCTTATCGGCATGAGAACTCGAACTTAAGCTCGAAACATTGGTATAAAGGCCCGAGTTCATATCCGAGTTACTTGGGCAATTCGAGCCGTTAGCTTCTCGCATGTAGATACCCATTCCAGATCCATCGTGTCCGCGATCAATTGCCCATGACTGAACATTGGTCGCTGCCATTGCGCTGGTGAGCTCGTCTTTCTCTTCAATCCAAGGTTCAATACTTACAACCAAACCTTTATTTCGCTCTGCAAGTTGGAGAAGTTCCTTTTTAGTCACCATACGCCTCAGAGAGATGTCACCTCGCTCAGTTGCTGCCTTCGCGACTGGATCGCGCCATTTATTGAGTTCTACTAATTTTCGCATTATGTTCTGACGCCGCTTTAAACGTTCTGATTTAGCAGCGTTTTCTGAATCAAGCCACTTCTGCTGGAGGGCTTTGAGTTCGCGCTCTGTGGCCTGTTTTCCATCAATACGAATCTTTTGTTCACCCATCTCTCCAAGCTCAACTTCTATAACGGCCTCAGGGTCTCGGTAGCTTCCTACCTCATCAGGAAGTACGAATATTACCTCGATCGAATCTTCAGGTGCTATATATCCGGGTTGTCCCTTCCTTATATCGAGGCTCGCACGCAGCCGAGGATCAATGATTTCACGAGCCGATACAGGGATACTGTCCACTGTAGCGCCCTTTTCATCTAAATGGGTAGATTCCCACTTGCCATTAGATAATTGGTATTTTTTTGAGATGTACGTAACACCATTGCGTTCAACTTTACTGATTTCCTCAACAACAACCTCCTGCGGATGCTTTTTAGTGGTACATTCCCAGCTCAACAGCATAGCTACAGCAATTGAAATAGCTGGTAAAGTCAGCAACTTTAATTTTTGTCGTATCATGATTACTCCTCTCGCTACATGCAACACAGATAAAACAGTTTTGATGATCTTGACTCATATCACCCTTTCAGCTGGACAATAATTCCACCTATTGCTATATTATCGGTAAAAGATGGAATATTCATATATTTTTGTCCATGTATTACCTATTTGTTATTGTTAATATGGAATAATTCCACTGTCCCCATCCCCACCGTACAGCCTAGCTCATAATTCAGATTCGCTTGACGGAATTTACTGCGTTTTAGGATTGTTTGAAATGAATTCCGAGTCTCCCGGGGGCTCACCGGGCGGGTGTTTCCCCTCTGGCAGGAAGATCCACAGGGCCAGGTAGAGGACGATACTGGGTACAACCAGAGTAAACAGGGTCACGACAACAAAGACCCAGCGCAGCATGGTAGCATTGATCAGGTAGTAATCTGCCAGTCCACCGATAACACCGGCAATGATACGATCGGTAGCCGAGCGCCTGAATGATCGTACCGGTTTGAATTTACTCAGGTCAGGATGAATTACAGCTGGCTCAGGTGCTGTTTCACTTTCGACCTGGCCGGTGCCCTCGCAGGTCTGGCACCTGATCTCACGCTGCCCGCCGCAGACCCAGCACAGGGCCGGTTTCATATCCCCGCCGGAATCCAGCTTGGATACATAACCTCTTCCCATACATTTGGTGCAGGTTTGAGTTTTGGCACCCTGACAGGTACCGCAAATAGCCATCGATCACCTCCAAAACCGAAAAAATCTCAAAACACCGTCCCCGCCGTACCGCCAATTTCCTGATTCAGATTCGTTTAATAGAATTTACCACGTTTAAGGCTTGTTTGAAATGAATTCGTATAATTTACCACGGCTGTTCAGTCCGTCTGCAAATAGTGCTGGTGTGTTCGCTACTCCCTGGGCTTCTTTTTAACTCCTAAACCACCAACAACTATTAGTGAGGCCGCAGCACCGCCGCCTAGTATAAGCTGTATTTCCTGATAGGCTCCTGTTCCTTTCAAGGCCATCGAACAGGCGATCATAACAAAGCCCCAGATGCAGGCGTTTGCGATTACTATTATTCCAACTCTTGGCATCTATTTATCCTCCGATTTGAATTGATTATGTTTTAAGTATTTCATATATCTGGTCGGTCACCTGCTGAGCATTCTCCCTGGTAAAGCACAGCGGTGGCTTGGTTTTCAGAACGCTGTCATCGGGTCCATCGGTATCGATCAGTATGTGCCTGTTTCTCAGTTCGTTTTTGATCAGGTTGGCCAGTTTGCCATCCGGTTCCAGACTATTGTTGTCTTTAACTAATTCTACGCCAATGAATAAACCGGAGCCGCGCACATCACCTATGCAGGAAAATTCTTTTTGAAGATTGCTGAAGAGCGCTTTATAGAATTCACCAACTAGTCGGGCATTTTCCTGCAGATTTTCGGATTCAATTACATCCAGTACAGCCAGCCCAATGGCACACGACACCGGATTACCGCCAAATGAACTGAAGAATTCAACCCCTTTACTGAAAGAATCAGCAATTTCGGTGGTGGTTACCACGGCTCCTATGGGATGACCATTTCCCATGGGCTTCCCCAGGATCACGATATCAGGAACAACCGCCTGTGCTTCAAAGCCCCAGAAATGTTCTCCCAAACGCCCAAAGCCGGTTTGAACTTCATCGCTGATGCAAACGCCGCCCTGATTTCTGATGGCTTGATAGACTTCTTTTAAATAACCTGGGGCCAGTGGCACCTGCCCGGCGCACCCCAGGATCGGTTCGCTGATGAAAGCTGCAACTGGTGAGTCGGATCGTTCAATTTGTTTAATTGCCTCTACGGCGTACATTTTTCCGGCACTGCCTTCATCTTTGTATTTGCCCCGGTAAGTATCCGGGATGGCTGTTTTCAGGATATGCTCTTGCTGTCCCGGTCCGGATTTGGCACTGAATTTATAGTCACTGATATCGATCCCGATCTGGGTGTTGCCATGATAACCATGTTCTACCACCATCAGATTTTTAGAGCCGGTATGAGCCCGGGCCAATCTGATCGCTAAATCGGTGGCCGCACTGCCCGAATTGACAAAATAAACCTTATCAAGCGGGGCCGGGAATTTGGCCAGCAGGCGCTCGGCATATTCCGGTAATAAATCGTATAAATAGCGGGTATTGGTATTGAGTCGTGCAATCTGAGCTTGGGAGGCAGCTACCACCGTTGGGTGCGAATGCCCCACATGAGGGATATTATTGTAGGCATCCAGATAGGTGTTGCCATAGGCATCGTACATGTATTGGAATGCTGCCTTAACCATATTGATCGGCCTGGCATAACTCAATCCAAGGACCGGACTGATAACCTTATGCCTTGCTTTGATCAATTTGTCGACAGATTGTGGTTTCTCAACAGTCAGGCCGATATCGGCGCGGAAACAATTTTCTGCGGCAATTGGATTTATCCTCATCCACCGGTGCAGCAATGCCCAGGCCTGTTTTTCACTTACAAAAGCATATTCATTTTTGGAATTAATCCTTCTGGAGTGGGAGGAATTACACACACTGATACAGATTCTGGCTGCTACCAGGTAATACAAAACGGCAATTTCATTTTCCTGGACAGGCAATACTTGATGATATGATTTCAGTATAGTTGATGCCCATTCCAGGGGATCTTCCTTATCAAAGCAGGCATAGGCCATAGCTACCGCCAGTTCATTGATCAGGGCCGTGTAGGCCAGGTCGCCGAAATCGATAATGCCCGAAACCTTGCCATTATTCACCAGCACATTCCACTCGTTGGCGTCATTATGAATATAGGTTTTACGCAAATCAGGCAGTACCGGCGCAACATTTTCTGCAAACTGCTGGAAAAAATAGCTGACCAAACTGTGGTTTTTGGGACCCGCAATATCCGCTATATATTTTTTATTCAGGTTGAGGTATTCGATGCTCCACTCCCAGCGCCGGGCCTTGATGGTGTAGTTATTACACAATTGAAGTTCAATATCCAGTTGGGCCAGAAAAGTGCCCAACGATTCGAATAATGATTTTGAGTGCTTAACATCCGCTATAGGTTGACCTTCCAGGAAGGATAGTATTCGGCAGATTGTTTCTTTTCCGGCGATTTCAATGCATTTAACAAAGGAGCCATCGCTGAATTGAATCGGTCGGGGATATTTGTCATTCCCCGGTTTTTGCAGAGCTAAAAGGATTTCATTTTCCGCTGTCACCAGGGCCAGGGAATCGCTGCTTTCGGGATAGGTTTTAAAAATGAATTTTCCGGCTTCGGTTTTAACCAGATAATTTAAATTGTCGTAGCCGTTGAGCTGCTTTATTTCAACCTGCCGGAAGCCAAACTCTTTTTGCAGCAGTTTATTCATATTTCAATGTATTACGGTGATTGTCTAAAATCAATTCTTCTTGCGATCCAATATCGCTGTAAACCCAAGTAGTTTTTGATTCACTGAAATGTACTCCATTTACCTATTTGGTAAATCCAGTGAATGCCGATTCATAGCCTGTCGACTGTGTGACTACCTTAAGCGGATGACGACTTTAATAAACTGCTGGAACTCTTATGATTCAGATATTATGCTGTCTGTTGATTTTGCCTACAAACCTTTTGAGGTCAGGTACTCGGCCATTTCCGATTTATTTGAAAATTCGGCATAACGCGCCGGGGTGTATTTCAATTTGCGCTGCTTTTTCGAGTATTTAAATTGATAGACGGGTGGTTTGGCTCCATAAGAATCCACGAATTTTTTACCTGGTAAAGCTTTAATGACAAAGTCATCCCATTCAAGTGACGATTCAGCCAGGATTTTCACAATATCTAAATCATCGTACATTATCGCCAGGTAAATTGCGGAAATACCGGTAAGCCGCATAAATGAAGCTTTTTTTGTACAAATAGTCCCGGAGATTGATGTATTTACCAAATCAGGTTGATTGACCAGCCATTCAACAACCTCATTATATCCTTTTGTAGATGCATACATCAGTGGCGAGTATTCACCTTTGATTTGAATAAGGAGCATTCCCGGATTTATTACATGATAGGTAGCATTGTAATCTGCTCCGTTATCAAGCAGACTGAATATTATTTCCTTCCGTCCAAGATTCAATGCTGTGAAAAGCGGAGGTTCACCTGGTTCATCTTCACCGCCTATATTTGTAAGTTTTGTCCGTGCATTGGCGTCATAGCCATTGTCCACCAATACCTTCAGCATTTCTCCGGGCGGTGCATTTAGTTGGTCAGAAGGATTGTAATACCAGTCAGGAACGGTAAGACCATAGCCTTTTAACACGTTCCCATAATTTGTCATTGCCGCTTTGCGATCACTTTGCGATAATCCGTAACTTGCATAAACGCCAATCAGGTTGGCATATACGCCCCCGGAAGTATTTTTGTCAGCACCCTTACTCAACAGCAATTCAGCAGCTTCAGCACAATTTGTCATTTGTACTATTTTAAACAGAGGTGCTTCATTACCGCCTTTTTTATTTGGATCAGCACCATTATCCAGGAGCAATTTCATTACTTCCAATGATGCCACCGATGCAGCAGATACTAAAGCCGGATAAATTCCTCCGTTAGGATCGCAATCCTGTTCCAATAGATATTTTGTTATATCCGCGGAAAAATAGGAATAAGCCAGCGCATTCTGTCCACTGGCTGAATTCGGCAAATTGACATCTGCCCCACCGTCAACAGCTTTTTTGACTCCTTCCAGGTCAAGTTGGAGACAGGCTGTAAATAAATCCTCCTGCGGTTGTGCATACATCAAACCCTGAAGAGTGAATACAATCGCAATTGCCAGAATTGTTGTTTTCATTTTTTCCCCTTTCTATTTATGCAATCATCCAAATTCAAGATCAGTGTATTGCTGGTGATGATTGTTATCCCGGAATAATCTCAGGACCCTTTTCCCACCCAACGGCCCGGATTATGTTTGATCACTTTTTGGAATTTAATGCTGATGAGGACTGCTTTGAAAAGATTTTGACATTTCACTAAAATCTGATCAGGCGATCAGGGATTAGCAGTGGTATTAAAGGTATGATCCGATTTGGTTATCAGACACATGATACTGGAATTATCCACCGCTGATATTTCTGACTTTAGTCCTTGTTCGCTACATAGTTGTTGAAATTGCTCGGCAGTTAATGAACTTGCGTGGAAGCCATCCTTACAGGCTATTGTGCCCGGTACTGTCTTCTGATAATCTATTTCACCTACCAAACCGCGAGCGGACTGCAATTCAAACTATTTCAATCTATCAGTCCATATTTTATTGGAGTAGCTGGAAAATAGGATTTGATTCCTTCTTTTCTGATATATCTGGGCGCATTTTCTTGCTTTAGAGCTTTCATTTCCAATCTCCAATTATGCATTTTATAATCGTTTAAAAATTATCTTAGCAAACCGGTTTTTGATTACAATTTTTTACAACTCCTTACATGACCATGACCATTATTATTTAGATATCAGGTAATATCATTGTGGAAGTTTCATATGATCAAAAAGGAGTAATACAATGAAAAGTATCAAAACACTGAGCAAGTGGATAATATTGATCATAATGCTAGGATCAATTGGGCTGGCAAATTCGAACTACATTTCTACCAGTAAATCCGAAGCAACAAATGTCAAATTATCAACCATAAAAGGAGGACTTTCAACCTCGGTCACCAAGAATATATATCTTGAGAGTATTCCTCAACCGGTTGATGGATATCAGAGCCTGCATGATAAATGCACTTACCCCTGGGCCGCAAAAGTTCTGAGAAAAGAAGTAGAAATACTGATCTGGGTCTTAGTTGACGCAGAAGGTAATGTAGCTGATTATAAAATCATTCGTGGCGCAGAAAATACACTTTTCACCCAGGAAGTAATTTCAGTGGTTGAGTCTTCAAAATGGATCCCTGCCAGACGCGAAGGAGAACCGGTTGATGTTGGGCTATACATTCCATTTAAATTTAAAATCTGAATAGTTAATTGGACTTAAATGGCAATCTGATTGCTTATCATCCAATAAGGTACTATTTTTAGTAGCATTCTGTCAGGAATTACGATTTGCATCGCAAACATATCATAATCATCCTATTTGCGCTAATTCTCTTGCCGGCGCTATTCTACACTGCTTATGAATTCAATGTTCTTTCCGAAAATGAAGAATTGATCAAGGGGATTTATGAGCAGCAGCTGAATGGTCTATTATTTTCAGTGAACCAATATGCCTGGGATGTGGTTCAAAACTGGACTGTTTCGTTAAACCGGATCGGTTCACTTCCTGCAGCTGATCAAGCACCTGCATTTTCGGATTTTCTTAATAACAACAGTTCCATTCGATCATTGTTTTTCACTGATACGTCGTTTATAGAATTGCACCAGCAGCAGATTCCGGGCAGGGCGGAAATACCCGATGAGAAGCTGATAACATTCTTGAAATCACAACCAGCATTGGTCAGCCAACTAATAAAAAAGTATCAAAGCGGTTATACTAAAATAGAGCCTGTCTATCGAATGGATGAAGCAGGTCTTGCTGAGTCAGCGATCCTCCTGGCATTTATCAATAAAACAGCGGTGGGGGAATTACAGATTGGCGGAATAGTCCTGGATATTGATATTTTTATCAATACTATCATCGGACCGAAGATCTACGGCTCGGTCGGGAACGAATTTATCATAGCTATTTTCACTGATGAACTGGTAGATCCGGTTTTCTCCAGCGCAGAGTCTGTTACTCCGGAGATGGCAATCGCTAAGAATCTATGGTTATTCCCTGATCACCGGATTGGTATCAGATTAAAGGGCACCAGTATCGAATCCCTGGCACGCCAACGCTATTTACGAAGTGCAATTCTTATCATTGGGTTGGATTTAATACTGATATTTGCAGTCTTTTTCCTATATCGAAATATTCGTAAGGCAGTCGAGTTAGCCCGTCTCAAAACCGATTTTGTTTCCAACGTATCGCACGAACTCCGGACACCATTAGCATTAATACGCATGTTTGCCGAAACTTTGGAATTGCAACGGGTCAAGACCCAGGAAAAAGCACAGGAATATGTAAAAATTATTCGTCAGGAGACCGAGCGTTTATCCCAGATAATTAACAGGATCCTTGACTTTTCGCAAATTGAGGCGAAAAAGAAGCAGTTTATTTACAAACCAGTGGATTTAAACCAACTGGTAACAGGTACACTTGATTTCTACAAATTTCATATAGAGAATAATGGTTTTGACTTAAAGATTGATCTGTCCGATGAAACACTGATGATCAGGGTAGATTACGAATCAATTGTGGAAGTGGTCATTAATCTCCTGGACAATGCAATCAAGTACAGTGATGCAGTTAAAGAAATCACTATCACAACCGGTCTTGATGATAATATTGTGTTTATGGAAATTGCTGATAAAGGTATTGGTATTTCCGAAAAAGATCAGACTAAAATATTTAACAAATTTTATCGTATCCGGGAAGATCGCACCTATAACAGGACGGGCAGCGGGCTTGGTTTAACATTGGTTCATTACATAATGAAAGCCCATCAAGGCAATGTAACGGTATCAAGCCGACCTAATGCCGGTAGCCAATTCAGGATGAATTTTCCAGTTATGATTTTAGAAGAGACGGAGGAGCAATGAAACAAATCCTGGTCGTTGAAGATGAAGCGCCAATGCGGCTTGGTTTGATTGACAATCTGGAATTCGAAGGTTATCATGTGACTGGGGCTGCCGATGGACAAGAGGCTTATGATTTGATCCAGAAAAATCAGTACGATTTAATCCTGCTGGATATTATGCTGCCAAAATTATCAGGATTTGATCTATGTAAAAAAATTCGCTCGGAGGGTATAACCACACCGATCATAATGCTCACGGCAAAAGGGGAGGAAATCGACCGGGTTCTCGGCCTGGAATTGGGGGCGGATGATTACATTACCAAACCATTCAGTCTGCGGGAGTTAATTGCACGCGTCAAGGCTGTGCTGCGCAGGTCTACCGATTCAGAGCCACATTTTTCCGGTCCGGTAGAGATCGGGCGGTTATCGATTGATTTTCAAACCTATAATGCTCATTCAGGTAATGAAAAAGTATCCCTGTCATATAAAGAATTTGAAATTCTCAAATGTTTGTGGAAACATCGCAATGCTACCGTTAGCCGTGACCAGCTGTTAAACGAGGTCTGGGGTTATGCTGAAATAATCACAACACGGACAATTGATAATTTTATTCTGAAATTGAGACAAAAACTGGAAGAAAATCCCAAAAAACCGATTCATATCCTCACCGTTCATGGTATCGGATATAAACTGGTAGCATAGATCTTAATTAAAGATGATGACCTGTGAATAAAGAATAATATGATGAGAAATAGACTTATTGCATTGATGGTGATATTTGGTTTGTTTTGTCCAGAGAATGTAGCATCAGCGCCGAGAGCTAAGGCTGATAAATCTCAGTCATTTCGCCCCGGGAACCGCGATCTTATGTTTTATGCCGGAAATGGAGCATATCCCAATTATAATTTCGATCGAATTGTCGATCTGCGCGGTATTTGGAAATTCGAGACGGGCGATGAAGAAGAATGGGCTGTACCGGAATTCGATGATAAACGGTGGGCTGATATTTATGTGCCTTCCGCCTGGGAAGATGAGGGATTTCCTGGTTACGATGGTTATGCCTGGTATCGAAAGGAATTTGAACTAAATTCAGATCTCAATGGCCAAACTGTCTATCTGTATATTGGTTATATCGATGATGTTGATGAAGTCTATATCAATGGTCACCTGGTCGGATTAACCGGTCATTTCCCTCCCAAAACGGTGGAAAGAGATTATGTTTTACGCCGCTATTTGATACCCCGTGATTATTTGAATTTCAGCGGTGAGAATCTGATTGCAGTCAGAGTTTATGATAGTCGTCTGGCCGGCGGAATTATAAAAGGTAAACCAGGATTGTACGTAATTAAAGATGAAGTTATTCCTGATCGTGACTTACGAGGTCTTTGGAAATTCAAAAAGGGCGACCGCTTGCGATGGTCTGATCCGAAATATAATGATCGATCCTGGGATGAGATCCAGGTACCGGCAGTCTGGGAGACTCAGGGCTATATAAGACTTGACGGTTTTGCCTGGTACCGTAAACATATTTCTATCGATGCAACTTTGGCATCAGACCGCCTGATCTTAATGTTGGGACGAATTGATGATTACGATCAAGTATATTTCAATGGTCATGTAATAGGTGGTAGTCGTCAGATTAAAAATCCTGGAATTCGTCCACTGGCCGGTGATGAGTGGGTTCGACTTAGAGCGTATTATATTCCGGTCGAGTATATCGAAATGTCAGGCGATAACGTTATAGCGGTACGGGTGTATGACGGCCTAGAAAAAGGTGGAATTTATGACGGACCGGTCGGTCTGTTCACTCAAAGTAGTTTTAAGAGCGTGCAGCATCACATTCAAGATCAAGATAAAAAAGAATTTTGGGAAATTGTAACAGATATTCTTCATTATCTGTTTTAGGCTGCAAAGGATGGTTAAGATCCATTCTTTTGCTAATTTATACTATGTAAGCTGTCATGCAAAGCTAACATAAGCTCTGCCGTACTTGTTTTAGCTTAGAATAATATTTAATGACTTATTGATTATTAAAGATGGTGTTCAGAAGGGTAGCTGGAAATTCGAAAAATAATTAAAAATCAATCTCAGGGCAAGGCTGGTATTAATTAATCGCTCTACCCTGAGATGCATCGACCATTCAAATGCCGGCGACCAGGTTTGACCAGAATTCCGGTCCGTCAGAAATATTCGGTGTACTGAGTTCGCTGGCTAGCTTCGGCTGGGCATAGCTGATCAATACCAGGTTGGCCTTGTAGCGGATTTCGGGGTTGCAACCTTTTTTGGCCAACCGTTTAATCTCCCTGGTAATCTGATTAAAATCGTGATCAGGGAATTTGGCTTTCAACCGGATTGAACAATACAGTAACGATTCAGTCATAGATGACAATTCACAGGTGCGCAATTGCCGTGCGTACAGCTTTTCAACATCAGCCAGTGTTTGTTTTGACGTCAATGTTTCGGATTTTCCAAACACAAGACCGGTGAGGATGATGGTTGTCAGAATTAGTATTTGTTTCATGATTATTTCCTTTCTGTTGCTTATTAATTATGACAGCCAGCAATTATTACGGATGTCCGTCGTGACAATCGATGACATCTTTTTACAAATCAGTACATTAGATGCTTCCTTTATATACTTCAGGTTGCAGCAAGTCTCTGTGATTATCGAGTTAAATTTGTCGTGCTGATAAAAGGAGGGCGGTGCTTGACTAACGCTAAAACTAAATCCGGATTTCCAGTGGTGGATTATTGCGTTGCAAATGGGATTTTTTTGGATCAAGATCCCGACGATAATATTCGAATGTCTGGTTGGTACCATTCCAATTATCGATCCGGTTGATAATTTTTACATCGCCGGTAAAGCGTGAGGATATGCCCACTCTGACATGACCGGTAATATAACGGATTGCCGAGCGCTTTTTAGCCCAACTCAGGTAAACCCGCTTTAACATTTTAGCATAACCATTGGATTTGTAATGTTTTAAAATAACAAAAGCGTAGGTGTATAATGTATTGTGCTTACCGAAATTCTTATCGACCCGGGCCCATGGTTCCGAGCTCAATTCCTCCAGCGGTATCCCAATGATATAGCCGATTAATTCTCCACGGTAACGAGCGATAAATGGTAATGAACTGGATTTGTTAAAATATTTGTGAATCGTATTTTTGGTCAGGATGGCCGACTGTCCGTAATCTTCTGCCAAATGGCGGGAGATGGCAATTAAGGCATCGTAATCTTCCTCGCCGACATGCTCGATCAATTCAATCCGGAAAACACCGGATGTAGCGATGACCCTTGATTTCGAACCTGATGATATATCGAATTCCAGCTGTTCCATGACCGGCTTAATTTAGCATACCGGACTTATGATTGCACATACCGACAAACAAGAAATATTCAGGTATTTATATTCTCAGTAGCCCTGAGCATTGAATTCAAAATTTTAAATCAGTATGCAGATTCATATCGTCAATCTGATTATTGTTACAATGAACACTGCTAGAATGATGTTTAGTTCATTGTTTCAACTATTAATACAAAGCTAAATTTCCGGCCGATGGAATCGTTCAATTCACAACTCCGGCAACGCGTTACCACTGTAAAATCGCATTTATGTGTTGGATTGGATATCAGCCCGGAAAAATTCCAATCACAAGCTCCAGCATTATCGGAGTTGGTGGAATATTCCTTCAAGGTGATTGATGCGACCAGGGATCTGGCGGCGGCTTATAAGCCTAACCTGGCCTTTTTTGAGCGTTGGGGTGCAGCCGGATTCGAATGGCTGGAGCAGGTGCTGGCAAAAATTGGCACCGGTCCACTATTGATCGGCGATGCCAAGCGCGGTGATATCGGGAATACTGCCAATCAATACGCCCACAGTCTCTTCGATCATTTTGGATTTGATGCAGTGACGGTTAATCCCTACATGGGGCGGGACGCGATTGAACCATTCTTAAAACGCCCTGAAAAAGGTGCATTTATTCTATGTCGAACTTCAAATCCATCGGCGGTTGATTTACAGAATTTACGGTCGAATGGAAAAACGCTATACGAACAGGTAGCGAAATTGGCGATTGAATTGAATAAAAATAATAATGTCGGTCTGGTGGTTGGAGCAACCGCTACTCCGGAGATCGATATTATTCGTACGATAGCCCCTGATCTACCATTTCTGATTCCAGGTATCGGCGCTCAGGGCGGCGACCTGGAAGCCAGTTTCACCAGCGGTAACCGGGAGGGGATTGCGATAATTAACGTATCGCGGGGTATCAGTTTTGCCGGTGATTGCAGCGCTGAGGCCATCCGTTCAGAAGCAGAGAATTATGTTAATCGTATGCGCGATTATTCTAAAAAGCTAAACTAACCAAACAAACCCGGGATTATGAATCAAACAGAACTATTAGATATTTTTAAGAAAACAGGAGCACTTTTGGAAGGGCATTTTATTTTAACTTCCGGTCGGCGCAGTGCCCGCTATTTTCAGTGTGCCAAAGTGCTTCAGTACCCCGAACACCTGACCAGCCTGTCGACCGCAATCACGCGTCATTTTCGCGATACAGCAGTGGATACTGTCATTTCACCGGCTATTGGCGGAGTCGTTGTCGGTACTGAAGTGGGTCGCCAGATGAATGTTCGTACTATTTTTGCCGAGCGTCAGGATGGTAAAATGACCCTGCGTCGTGGATTTGAATTGCAGCCTGGAGAGAAAGTATTATTAGTCGAAGATGTGATCACCACCGGCGGATCGGTCAAGGAAGTGATCGATGTTGTTAATTCCTTTGGAGCGATTGTGACCGGCGTCGGTGTGATAGTTGACCGGAGCAACGGACAGGTTAAACTGCACGAAAATCAGTATGCAGTCTTATCGATGGAATCTGTCAGCTATGCTGCCAATGAAATCCCTCCGGAACTGGCCCGGATTCCGGCGGTTAAACCAGGCAGTCGCAACTTATAATGAACGCCCAGTAAAGGAAAAATATGAAATACGGAATCATTTTCTTCAGTTTATTTATTCTGATTGGCTGCGGCCCGGGAGAGGAAGTTGCCGTTATATCCACCCAGCACGGTGATATCGTCATCGCCTTTTTCCCCGATACGGCTCCAAAACATGTTGAGAGCTTTATGCTGCATGCCAGGGAAGGTTATTTCGATGGCACTACTTTCCACCGGATTATTCCCGGTTTTGTTATCCAGGGAGGCGATCCCCACAGCCGGGATAAGAATAAAATGAATGATGGAAGTGGCGGGCATGCGGCTCGCTTCTATGGAGTGGGCACTGAAGCCGACACAAATAGTTGGATGTTACCGTCAGAGTTCAGTGATCTTCCACATACCAAAGGTGCCTTATCAATGGCCCGTGCTCAAGATCCTAACTCGGCTGGCAGTCAGTTTTTTATCTGTGTGGCCGATGTCCGACGTCTTGATAATAAATATACCGTTTTTGGCGAGGTGATTCAAGGCCTGGACGTGGTTGATAAAATTGTTAACTCCAAACGCGATGCTCGTGATAATCCAATAGGAAAAGTGACAATGACTGTAAAACTGGTTCCACGGAAAACGCTTGCGGTTGATCAGCAAGGTTAGCTTGAGTTGTATTTAATTTCTATTATTAATTTGATTTTTTGGCGGGCGGAATAAAGTGAGGATTGGATTAGCGTTAGGTGGAGGAGGCGCCCGGGGAGCTGCTCATATTGGCGTATTGCAGGTGTTGCAAGATCATGGTCTGCAATTCGATCATATTGCCGGCAGCAGCGCCGGTGCTACCATCGGTGCCATGTATGCAGCAACTCGCGACGCGTACTGGATCGAAAAGCATTTTTATCGGTTTTTGGACAGTGATGTCTTCCGGGCGCTGGGTACTGATCGGATGTCGGAAGACCATGACCCTGACTCAGTCTTCAGTCAATTCGCCAGTTCAATCAGAGATCAGGTTGTAATCATGATGGCGCGTAACCGCAAATCGATTATC
This sequence comes from uncultured bacterium, assembly GCA_964439935.1. Taxonomy (GTDB): domain Bacteria; phylum Fidelibacterota; class Marinisomatia; order Marinisomatales; family TCS56; genus JABMQW01. The sequence continues at coordinate 26,565 of CAYTPW010000003.1, forward strand.
CGCCGTGAGAAACTGGAACGCTGCATCAAATACCTGTTACCGGTACCAACATTTGAAGAGCTCTCGATCCCATTGGAAGTGGTTTCAGCTGATTTGCAGACCGGACAGCCGGTAATTTATAATTCCGGTGATCTGGTTGAAGCTGTGACCCAATCGTCTTCAATTCCTGGTTTCGTGCCGCCACTCCAGAAGGATGATCAATTACTGGTTGACGGAGGTATTATATCCCCGACTCCCGTAGACTATCTACGCCGCCATGTCGATTTTGCGATTGCCTGCGATATATCCAAAAGAATTGCGGAACCTTTGCGGAAAATGGATATTATTTCTATCAGCATGCGGTCTGAACAGGTAACCACATTAACCCTGAATCAGCAGCTTTTATCACAGGCTGATTATGTAATTCGCCCGGAGGTGCTTGGCCTGCACTGGTCGCGTTTTGATACTTTTGAGCGCCTGATCCAGAATGGTCGTGAAACAGCCGAAAAAATATTCGAAGATCTGGTTCAAGAAATCAAACGGCACAAACGTTGGAGTTATAAACTAAAACGATGGCTGAAAGTGCGATTATAAGTGTTACCTTCTTAACCTGTCTGCATCAAAAGAAATTAAATAATGCTAAAATACAGTAAATATCTGATCCTGACATTGCTGGTCTTTCCCCTGGCTCTTTTTGCCCAGCCTACCAATCCAGCTAATCCATCGGTTGGCGTCCCTGAACCGGCGCGCGCCGGTGAGGTTGTTGATCTGGAGGTTACTGTCACAATGGATGAAAAATGGCACATCTACGCTGTTCACGACGTATCCGGTGGACCGATTGCAACATCGATAAAAATCAGTGGCAATGCTGTGGACCGGCAGGGAGTGGTAGAGGAACCGCGGCCAACGGTGAAATTCGATGAGGGTTTCCAGGTTAAAACCAGATACCATCAGGGAACGGTAACCTTTATTGCCCCTGTTCTGTTAAAAAACGATCTGATGTCTGGATCCGCCGAACTTGAAGTTTCGGTACTTTATCAGGCCTGTGATGCTGCGGTATGTTATCCACCGGTTGAAGAAAAAATTCTGGTACCCATAACTATTGAGTCAGGCAGTCCTCGTGAGGACCGTAGCCAACTGGCAGCGGCAATAGCTATCGACAGCAGTGGAAATATCGACCTTGATCGAGCTATCTCCGAAGGTTTGTTTTCATTTATTTTACTGGCTTTATCAATGGGCTTTCTGGCCTTATTGACTCCCTGTGTTTTTCCAATGATTCCAATTACAGTGTCATATTTTACTCATCAGGGTGAAATGGAAAACCGAAATCCGGTCAAACAGGCATCGGTTTATGCAATTGGAATAATACTCACTTTTTCGATCCTGGGCTTAATACTGGCATTGACTCTGGGTGCTGCCGGGGCTAATCAGCTGGCGGCCAATCCCTGGGTGAATTTATTTATCGGTGCCCTGTTCATTTACTTTGCCCTGTCTTTATTCGGGATGTATGAAATTCAAGTACCTGAAAAATTGCGTTCCTTTACTTTGAAGCAGGAAGGTCGTTCGGGTTACGTTGGAACCCTGTTTATGGCCTTAACCTTCACCTTGACCTCCTTTACCTGCACCGTTCAGTTTGTCGGTTTGCTGCTGGTAGCGGCAGCTCAAGGACAATGGTTCTGGCCATCAATCGGAATGCTGGTTTTCAGTGCCGCCTTTGCACTACCGTTCTTCTTCCTGGCCCTGTTTCCCCAATATCTGGCCAAATTACCCCAATCCGGCGGCTGGTTGAATTCCGTTAAAGTAGTCATGGGTTTCCTGGAACTGGCGGCTGCTTTCAAATTTCTCAGCAATACAGATCTCGTCTGGCGCTGGAGTATTTTCACCCATACCACCGTATTGGCAGTATGGACAATCATTGCATTGGTCACTGGTATTTATTTGCTGGGGAAATTGAAATTACCACATGATTCGGAAGTTAGTTCGGTCGGTGTACCACGGATGCTTTTAAGCATGTTTTTCCTGACCTTTGGGCTGTACTTGGGCACCGGTCTGCTCGGACAACCAATCCACGGATTGATCTATTCTTACCTGCCACCAAGAATTGAACAGGAAAGCCAGAGTGTCATAACTAACAATTCGATCCATGAGCAGTTTACCTGGTATAAAGATCTGGACGAAGCTCTGCTTGTGGCCCAGCGGGAACAGCGTCCGGTCTTTATCGATTTTACGGGCTATACCTGCACCAATTGCCGCTGGATGGAAGCCAATGTGTTTACCCATCCAGAAGTCCGGTCACGTTTCAGTGAATTCATTCTGGTACAATTATACACTGATGGGGGAGAAAATTATCGCGAGCATCAACAGTATGAAATTGATCGTTTTGGAACGGCATCGCTACCTTTTTACGTGGTGTTGAGTCCTGAGAATAAGGAGATTACACGCTTTCCGGGAATGTCACGCAACATTAATGACTTTATAGATTTTCTGGATATGGGATTGGCTGGTTAAGTAGAAAGGACAGATATGCGAAAATATACTATTATTGGAACAATATTATTGGCTGTAATAATTGGATGCGCTCAGAAAGATACTAATCCTTCTGGTAAAGCACCGGCCCGGCCGGCTAATGCGGTCAAGGCACCGGACTTTACTCTGATGTCGGTCGATGGCCGGATTTTTTCATTCAACGACTTGAAGGGTAAAGTGGTTTTATTGAACTTCTGGGGAACCTGGTGCCCGCCCTGTCGTCGTGAAATTCCTGATTTTATTAAACTATATGATAAATATCAGGCGGATGGACTGGAAATTGTTGGTATCACACTTTCTTCCGGGACTGTGGCCGATATTGAGAAATTTGTCCAGCACTGGAATATGAATTACAATATTTTAACAGATATTAAAAATAATGAAACCCAGGAAGTTACTGCTTTATTTAGCCGGGCGACCGGTTATCCTATTAACGGGATTCCAACCACTTTTTTAATTGATCGTGATGGGTATATTCGAAAATCATATGTTGGACCACGATCGGAAGAGGTTTTTCTCGCTGATTTCAAACCTTTCCTATGATTTATCAGCCGCGGTGAAGAAGCGGTAAGCATTAGATGGCGGGCTGGGATTAAGCGTAATTCCAGCCCGCTGTTTATTTTTCTGGATGAACCAGGTGCTTGATACAGACCTTCATTAAATGACGTTAGTCCAACGATTATTTTTATTAACTTTTAAAAATCAAATCCGTTTCAGCAGCGCAATTTTATCTACTGGGAGCCAGAAATTATGGATTTGAACAGCGGGTGGCAAATTATCTGCCGGTAATACCAGATTGAGTGTTAAAATATATTGATAAACACAGGGTAATAATTAAATTCAGCTATCCGATTTTCGACTTCGGTCAAGGATAACAATTCGATAGTGAACAACAGTATAGTGGAGGTTCCATGTTTAAATCGAAAGCTATGGCATTAATAGTAGCATTATTTTTCATTACGTCGCTTTCTTTGGCGCAATATGATCGTGATGCGGTAATCGAGATTTTATATCCCGATAATGAAACGGTAGTTGATACGGATTTTGTCGAAGTCGATTTCTATCTGGCACCATTTTTTGCTATCGGTGATTCCGGCTGTACTGATTGCGATGGATACATCCAAGCTTTTTTGAACGACGAGTTTTACGGTAATATAAACACTGCTTCACCAGCTCTGGTCAGTGGACTGAGTGACGGACCATATTTTCTAGAATTGGTTGTTGTGAATTCCTCCGGTGTTGGTTTTACGCCCGCCCTCGGTGATACTACTTCATTCATGGTAGATATTTTATCGCAAGCAGACCTGTGTCCGCCACGCAATCTGGAGGTTATCGCCGGAGATGGCCGAAATTTCCTGAATTGGACACCACCGGCAGGGGGTATGAGTGGCGATATTGGTTGTGGAGATTTTCTGGTTACATCGATTCCATTTAATACCTCAGGAGTAACTACTGGAATGGGAAATGACTGGGAGTTGACTGGCAGTAATAATGACGATGTTGCTTACACTTTAAATCTGAGTGATCAAACGATCATCGATGTTACTCTCTGTGATCCGGGTTCCAACTATGACACTAAACTTGCAATTTTTACAGGTTGTCCTGATGATGGAACAGCTGATGAGATTTATTATAATGATGATGATTTTACTTGTACAGTGAGTGGTCTTCGATCTTCGATTTTTGGTGCCGATCTTGCTCCAGGTCAGTACTATATAGTAGTTGACGGGTTTAGTACCAGCAATGGTAGTTATGTTCTTGATATAACAGAAGTAACCACCCGCAATGAAAATGCCATTGATCTTAGAGATGCTCTCGCTAATGAAACTCATAAAATGCTAATAGAAGGCTTTTCTGAGGAAGATGTGGAAACCTTGATTCAAGAGTATCGTGCTCTAACTTGGCGTAATTATTCCCGTGAAATTGACCCGGCCTGCGGTACCTTCCTGCATTATTCAATTGTTGACGCCAATACCGGAACAGAAATAACCACAGCTGATACAAATTTGTATATCCATGAGGGTCTTACCAACGATACCGAATATTGTTATGAAATAGTAGCTGTATATTCTGAAGGATCTTCTGTTGCAACTGAGGTTGTTTGCGCAACACCGGAGCTATATATTCCAGCGCCACCCACAAATCTTGCTGCTGTTGGTTACGATGAAGAAGTTTTCTTGAGCTGGACCAGCCCCGACGTGCAACAGTTGGGAATTCCCTATTCAGAGGATTTCAGTTCACAATTGGTAGAACTCTGGACCTGGGAAGGTGAAAACTGGTCTATCTATGACTTCACCGGCAATCCCCCGCCCAGCGCCCAATTCAGTTGGATCCCGTCTCAGGCTAATTACGATTTAAGCCTGTATTCACCATTTGTGCCGCTTGATGGCTACACTGATGTAATAGTCACTTTCGATATGTATTTAGATATGTATTCAGACACCGGCGAAGAATTTCTTACAATCGAATATCTTAATGGCGGTACCTGGAATCTGCTGCGTGAATTTGTTAACACCGCTGATATCCCGTGGGCCACTTATACCGATACTCTTTCCGGTGTTAGCGGGAGTATCCGTTTGCGCTTCCGCGCTCATGGTATAGATTCATTTAACTTGAATTACTGGTACATCGACAATGTCAATATTGATGGATACGTACCAACCCGTGATATGACGGGTTCAACTGTTTTTGCCCTTGACGAATACATCGGTGGTGCCAGACAGGTAATTAATTTTAATTTGGTCTTGACCGCTCCTGATGGGGCATACTGTGACATGTTCGAGATTACTTTCCCAGCCGGGATAACCGTAAATGGCGCTGGACCTGAATTGCTTGGCACTGGTGGTAGCATCTATCCGCCGGAAGCTTATAATGGAGTCAATGGGCAAACTGTTTCCTGGGGTACCGATAATAATGATCAGGCTGGTGGTATTTATGGAACATTGCCCTTCTGGGTTGATCTGACATTTGATCCGTCTGTCAGCGGTCCAGTGACCTGTGATTTCTTGTTTTCAGATGACGCCTGGGGGAATCAACCCCTTGATGCTACCGGTACGGTTGATATATTAGAGCGTACTTTTGTGGATGGGGAATTATTGGGTTACAATATTTACATTGATGGCAGTACCACACCCGATAACGATTTTACTATTGGCGATAGATTTTATACGGCTACTGAATTGATCAATGGTGTTGAATATGATTTTGAGGTTACAGCGTCTTACTATCCGGATTATGAAAGTACACCTGCATCAGCATCGGCAACTCCGACCTGGTTATTTGGCGATATTGCAGGTGTTGTTACCGATCCGGCCGACAACCTGTTGGATAGTGCAATTGTCAGTGTCGGCGGACTCAGCGATACCACCGGGATTGATGGGGCATATATGATTTATGGTCTGGTACCAGGTGTCCATACCGTGAATGTTTCCCGACCGGGATTCGATGGCACGGAAGCAGATGTAACCGTCATTGCCCAAGAAGCTGCTGTCGAGCATGATTTCATGATGATTCCTAAACTCGGTATCCCGATGGCAGTGGAAGCGTTTGGTGGTGATCATCTGATCGATCTGCAATGGCGAGCACCAGGGGCAATGGCACCGGGTGAGTGGATGCTTTTTCATGATGGTTCTTTCGAAAATTCCATTTCTTCAACCGATGGCGGTATGGGTCTGGCCCAATTATTCATTCCACCTGGCTATCCTGCTACGATCCAGGCTGTACGATTCCATGTATCCGAATTCGGTTCGTTTGATCAGGAAATTGAGGTTAATGTTTTTGATGCGGTTGATGGATTCACCGTTTTGTCAGGTCCGTATTTTGTCAACGGTGTCAGCAACGACTGGATCGAAATCGATATTGATGATGCCACCATAGACGCCGGCGCCTTTCTGGTTGCTACCTATAACACATTACCAGGCGGTCCCTATATCTCAATTGATGAGGACAATGATTCACACAGTCTTTTCTTTGGCAGCGCTGTCGATGGTTGGACTGATATGGCCGATTATGGTTATTTCGCTGAAGGAAGCCACGAAGCATTGATCGCTGCCTCCGGACGTTCGTTCGTAATCCGTAATAATGACACAGTCGAAGAAATCTCTGATTTCAATGCGGATCTGCCGGTTAGCTTGATCAGCAGCGCTGGTACTCATGGTCCGACAGCACCGCATCCAACTGATCTTAGCCGCACTGAATCAACTCGTGATGATAGTCTGGTTGGTTACAATGTCTATCAAATTTTTGGCCTGGTTGATTCGTTGGTAGCATCCACCGAAAGTGGCGACACAACGGCAACGATTATGGTGGATTCTAACTATGTGGAATACTGCTTTAAGATTAAAGCAATCTGGGAAACTGATCTTTACGATACACTGGAATCAAAACCTTCTGGTGTGGCCTGTACGGAAACATTCAAGCCTGGTGATGTTGATTTCAGCGATGATGTTTCAATTACTGACTTAACAATGGTGGTCGATTTTGTTCTGGGTCTGATGGAACCTACAGTCGAACAATTCCGCGGCAGTGATATCAACCGTGATGAGATGATCAATATCCAGGATGTTATTCTGATGGTTGATCTGATATTTGGGACCCCGGTTGCCAGATATTCTGCTGGCGACGGCTCGGAATCAGCTACACTGAGCCTGACCGTAAATAATGGCACAATGTTGAATCTGGCTCTGTCCAGTAACGTTCCGGTTCGTGGGCTGCAGTTTACCGTGGAATCAACTGCCAGTTCAATCCAGCTTGGGAGTCCTTCGATTCTGGGTGCCAATGGTGAGTTATTATTGGCAGGGAACACCAATGCCAGTAATCAGGTGACCTATGTGATAGCCAGGATTGATGGACAGGCGCTCGATTTGCGCGGTGAAGTGCTGGCAACCATACCATTCACGGTAAAGGGACAATCAAGAGAAATGGCGGAAATCAGTCTCAATAATTCTCGATTGGCGGGATTCAACGGTGTGTCGATTCCGGTTACGGAGCGTTCCACGGTTATCGATTTTGATGTGATGCCTTCCAGTTATGCCTTGCATCAGAATTATCCCAATCCCTTCAACCCGGAAACGGATATTAAATTTGATTTACCGGATGCAGGTCTGGTCCAACTGGTAATCTATAATATTACCGGTCAGAAAATTCGGACACTGGTGAGCGATAATCTGGAAGCTGGATTTCACCAAATCCGGTGGAACGGCACCAATGAATATAACGAACCGGTAGCCACTGGGATGTATTTTTACCAGTTGACGGCCGGCAATTACCATGCCACCAAGAAAATGGTAATCTTGAAGTAATCTGACGCTACAAAAATTCTCTAGGAGGAATCCATGCTTAGAAAATCAGCATTATTGTTCTTAATTATCCTTATTCTGTGTGGTGGACCGGTCATGGCACAATATGACCGGGATGAAGTCGTGAATATCAGCTCCCCGGTATCCGGCACGGTCGTTAATACTGATACACTCGAGGTCACTTTTGATCTGGCTTCATTTTTTACGATCGGCGACTCAGCCTGCAGCGATTGTGATGGTTATCTAAATGCTTATTTGAATGCTGAGTTGGCAACCACAGCTCATGAGACCGGTAGTTTTATGCTGCGAGACCTTACCGATGGTTACTATATCCTGCTGCTTGAAGCAGTCGATCCGGATGGTAACAGCTTCACACCCACAGTCTGGGATACAGCCAGCTTTTCGGTGATGTATGAAGAGAACTTTTGTCCCCCGGGGAATTTAGCGGTCAGTCCAACCTATCAATATGAGGCCCTGGCCCTCAATTGGAGGGAACCTTTCCTGGGAGCTGAAGGACTGTATTTTGAGGATTTTGAGGCTGGTGACGGTGGCTATGCCAGTACAGCTGATTGGGCTTATGGTGCGCCAACTTCAGGCGAACCACCGAATGCTTACTCCGGTGATTTTCTATGGGGTATCAATTTAGTGGGCGATTACCCCAACAGTTCCAACAGTACCCTTGACAGTCCTCCCATATCACTGTCTGGCTTATTGGCTCCGCATCTTATGTTCTGGCACTGGTATGATATAGAATTCAGTTGGGATGGAGGTAATGTAAAATTATCTGTCGATAACGGTGCTAATTGGACAATTATTGAACCAATTGATGGATATGATGATGATGCAGCCTACACCGGCAATCCTGGGATTCCCGGAGAACCTTGTTTTACAGGAACTCAGGATTTTTGGCATGAAGCCATTTTTGATTTGTCAGATTATGCCGGAGAAGAAGTAATAATTCGCTGGCATTTTGGGTCCGATAGCTCCGTACCATATCCCGGCTGGTTTATCGATGATGTTACTATTAGTGAGCCGGTTCCAGATATTTTCTCGCGTGAATTTATCATGAGCTGTGGTGATCTGACCGGCTATGAAGTTTATCGTGGTGGTGCCTGGGTGGCGGATGTTGATACCAATTTTTACCTCGATGAAGCAGTAACGCTGGGAACCGAATATTGCTATTATGTAACAGCGGTATACGACAGTGCCGGATCCGTGGTTGTCTCCGATACCAGTAATAATGCCTGTGGTATTCCGGAAACATACATTCCAATGCCACCGACCTATTTGTCAGCCATCCCTGGTGATGAAGAGGTCTATCTGAACTGGGAAGCTCCCGGATTGACATTCCAGGATGGTGAAAACTGCCTGGTACCAATTGTAATCGGCGATGTTGGTGATGGATTCAGTCAGATTATAAATGGCGATAATACCGGCTTTATCAATGATTATACCAATGGATTCTCTGCGGGAGGACCCGATGTTGTTTATCAGTTTACCATTCTGGAAACAGTAAATATATCCTTTTCACTTTGTGGTGGCGCCACCTGGGATACCTACCTGATCCTTTTAAATGGCGGCTGTGATGAGACACTGGCCTTTGATGATGATGGTTGCGGCACTTTACAGTCTTTGCTCGAAGGAACCCTGGGACCCGGCGTTTATAATATCGTTGTCGATGGTTTCAGCACGTCATCCTATGGCGCTTATAGTATGACAATGACTGCGACAGCAACCCGGACTCTACCCGGTTTCCCAGCCACTGTAATAGATCGGGATAAGCTAACTGAGCGTGAATTGGAATACCAGAAGGCAGCTACAGCAGCTGGTCGTGATATCGGTGGTTCATTTGTTGTTGCCAATGGCGGTTATCTACCTGGGTCTGCCACTTTCACCGATTTCACGTTAACAATTGTCTCAACCGATTTTTCGGAGTGCGATTCATTTGCGGTGACCTTCCCGGCCGAACTGGTCGTTTTAGATGCTGGTCCGCAACCGTTGTCTGGTGAAGAATTCAATGGTGTTCAGGGTCAGACAATTTCATGGGGTAGCGACCGCGATGATGGCATGGGCGGTATCATCGGTACAATTGATTTTTGGGCTATGATTCTGGCAGATCCTCTAGCCTCAGGCCCGCTGACCTGTGATTATTTCTTCTCCGATGATGGTGATGCATCGATAGTTGATGCTGGCGGTACGTTTGATATCGAAGAATGGATACCGGGTGATGGTGAATTCATGGGCTACAATGTTTATATTGATGGTGGTACCGATCCCGACAATGATTTCGAATTGCCCTTCCCGGGATACCTGGTTGAAGAACTGACCAATGATGTCAGCTACGATTTCCAGGTTACCGCTTTTTATTACCCTGATTATGAAAGTGCACCAGTCTCGGTATCAGCCACACCCACCTGGCTGTTCGGCGATGTTACTGGTGTAATTACCGATCCGAACGGCGTCACACTGGATAGTGCTGTGGTTTCCGCAGGTGGTATCAGCGATACAACCGATACCGATGGAGAATATCTACTGCATAACTTGGTACCCGGTACCTACACCGTCAATGTCCAGCGACCAGGATTTGATGGGGCCAAGGGTGGCGTTAGCGTTATGGCCCAGGAAGCAGCCACAGTTCTCGATTTCATGATGATTCCGAAGCTGGGGAAACCTGGTGGTTTGACCGCCACTAGTGCTGACGAGGTAGTATATCTGGCCTGGAATTCACCCGGTTCGGTTGTACCAGGTGAGTGGATGTTCTTCCATGATGGAACTTTTGAGAATTCGATCTCTTCCACCGCCGGTGGTATGGGACTGGCCCAGTTATTTGTTCCGCTGGCCTATCCGGCCACAATTCAGGCAGTGCGTTTCCATGTATCCGATTTTGGATCATTTGACCAGGATATTGAGGTCAATGTCTTTGCGGATGACGGCTTAACAGTCCTGTCAGGACCATATATCATTCCAGGCGTTTATAATGATTGGATTGAAATCGATATTGACGATGCTACTATTGATGAAGGAGCCTTCCTGGTGGCAACCTATAATGTTTTAGCGGGTGGTCCCTATGTTTCAATCGATCAGGATAACTATTCAGCCAGTTTATTCTTTGGAAATACGGTTGATGGTTGGACGGAAATGGGTGACTATGGCTATTTTGCCGAAGGCAGTCATGAAGCGTTGATCGCAGCAGCGGGCCGCTCGGTGACAGTCCAGCCCAATGGTGTTGTCCTGGACAATCAAACAAGCAATATACCAGTCAGTCTGGCTTCTATTGCTGTATCACATGGAACGACAGCCCCCCGTATGCCCGATGGATTACGGACTGTATCAACCCGTGAGGATAGTTTAATCGGCTATCATGTCTATCAGGAGACGGTGACCGGCGATAGTCTGGTTGCAGCCAATGCCAGTGATGATACGACCGCCACAATCGTTGTCCCTGCTAATTATATTGAATACTGCTATACTGTAAAAGCAGTCTGGGACACTGATGAGTATGATACGCTGGAATCAAAGCCGTCCAATATGGCCTGTGTGGTTCCATTCTTGCCCGGAGATGTTGATTTCGTTGGCGGTGTTACCGTATTGGATCTGGTAATGGTGGTCGATTTTGCCCTTGGTGTAGCTGTACCCAGTCTGGATCAATTCCGTGGAGCCGATATCAATCTTGATGGTATAATCAATATTCAGGACATCATCATGATCGTCGATATAATCATCCCCCCGACGACTGCCAGAACCAGTGTTCTAAATGGAAGTACAGCAGCACTGGAATTACTGTATGACGGGCATCAGAATCTCAGCCCATTGCTGATCTATGACGGAATTGTCCGTGGTATTCAATTCGTCCTGGAATACGATGCCGACGGTATTGAACTGGGAGCACCGGTCATTTCTGGTTCAACGAAAGATCAGCTGATGAACTACCAGGTATCCGCACCGGGTGTCATGCATATTCTGATCGCGAATATTAATGGTGGCGCGCTTGATATCGACAAAGCACTGGCGGCAATTCCTTTGACTGTAAAAGCGAAATCCGGGTCTGAATCAGAAATAAAGCTGATCGATCCGGTTCTGGTTGGCTCCAATGGTGAGAGTATTCCAGTTGTTACTAAATCCATTAGTCTTGATTTAATAGCTGTACCAACGCAGTATTCTTTACATCAGAACTATCCCAATCCGTTCAATCCGGTTACTGATATCATGTTTGATATTCCCAACGCCGGACCGGTGGAATTGGTTATCTACAACCTGATGGGACAGAAAGTCAGGACTCTGGTTAAAGGTGACATATCCATCGGATATCACTCAATTCGCTGGAACGGATTAGGCGATAATGGGACACCAGTTGCTACCGGTATGTATTTCTATCAGATTACTGCCGGTAATTTCCATGCGACTAAGAAGATGGTATTATTGAAATAAGAAATAGAGTACAATTCATGGTAAAACGGCTTCCTTTTGGAAGCCGTTTTGCTTTGGAACAATTCCTGTCCAAATTGCATTGAAATATTAAATTTTTGGAGAATACAATGCGAAAATTGATACTGTTCACCATATTATTTGTTGTAACAGCTTATACGCAGAATTCAATCGTCGATAAGTTCAGTCAGGCTCTGGCTGATGTTGCCGAGCGGGCCAACCCGGCGGTAGTGACCATCACTACTGAGAAGGTTTATAACTCAAATTCACGTAATCCTTATCACGGAACTCCGTTTGAGGAATTTTTCAATTACCATTTCAATGTTCCTGACCGTAAATACAAGGGACAGGCTTTGGGTTCTGGTGTAATTGTCAATTCCCGGAAAGGTTATATTTTAACCAATAACCACGTAGTGGACGATGCTGATGCGATTAATATCCAACTGATTGATAAACGGGTTATTCAGGCGGAAGTAGTGGGGTCAGATCCCAAATCTGATCTGGCAGTGCTGCAAATTGATGCAAAGAATCTCACTGCACTGGAATTAGGAAATTCCGATCAACTGCGCGTCGGCGAGTGGGTTATGGCCGTTGGTAGCCCATTTTCAGCAAACCTTAGCCATACTGTGACAGCCGGAATTGTTAGCGCTCTGGGTCGATCAAATATTATTCCAGGGTCTGAGGACTATGAAGATTTCATCCAAACCGATGCAGCGATTAATCCTGGAAACAGTGGTGGTGCCCTGTTGAATATGAAGGGTGATCTGGTGGGAATTAATACAGCAATTGCCACTGGCGGTTATGAGCGAGCTAATCGGGGAGTCGGATTTGCCATACCGTCTAATATGGCCAAAAAGGTTATGCAGGATTTGATCGAAAATGGTTACGTCATTCGCTCCTGGCTGGGTGTTTGGATTCAGGAAGTCGAAGATAAAGTAGCCCGTGCCTTGGATCTCGAGACACGGGAGGGAGCGATTATCAGCCAGGTCGCCGAAGACAGTCCAGCTGAGAAAGCAGGGCTCAGTACAGGCGATATTATTGTTGCCTTTGATGGAGTCAGTATAAATGGCCCATCAAAATTGCAGAATGTGGTATCAGCTACCAAACCGGGCACGAAATCGAAAGTGGAAATCATCCGCGATGGAAAGAAAAAAACAATTAATGTGATTTTGGAGGAGTTACCCCAGGATGATCAAGTTTTTTCCAGCCGTTTACCAAGTAAGACAGATGATCTTGGCATAGAGGTGCAGGAATTAACCGGATCACTGGCAGAGCGATACGGCATTGATTCAAACACAGAAGGAGTAGTCATTACCAACGTGGAGCGTGGCAGCCCTGGTGATGAAGCCGGCTTGCGTCCTGGTGACGTTGTGATTCGGATTGGCTCCCGAGATATTACAGGCTTAAAAGAATTCCGGCGCTTGAGCAGCCCTGAGGATAATAATGTTCTGTTGCTACTGGTTAAGCGTGGGAATGTATCACGTTATTTCACTTTGGATATTGGTTAATTCTGAATTCTACATAAAGAAAATCCTCTTTCGGGAGGATTTTCTTTTATCAAAGGTTCGCAGTTCAAATTGACACTGGTGAGCTGCTACAATTAACTTCATTCACTAAAAACATACCGATTTATGTAACTATTAGTGGTATTATTTCTGCAACACTTCTCCTGCTTATAATTATGCTAGATGAATATTGAAGACACAGTAAGCTAATGATCAAGAAAGTCGATCCTAAAGTTGATTTTATCGCGCTGGAACACCAGATCCAGGAATTCTGGAAATCCAACCGGATTTTTGAAAAACGCGTGCAGGCTAATCAGGGGAAGCCGCGCTGGAGTTTTCTAGACGGACCGATTACAGCCAATAATCCGATGGGGGTACACCATGCCTGGGGGCGTACTTTAAAAGATATATATCAACGCTATATGGCGATGACCGGTCATGAATTGCGTTACCAGAATGGATTCGACTGTCAGGGCTTATGGGTTGAAGTTGAAGTGGAAAAGGATCTTGGTTTTAAATCCAAGCGCGATATTGAGGAATTCGGAATAGAGAAATTTGTCAATCTATGTAAAGAACGAGTGCGTAAATATTCTGATATCCAGACCCAGCAATCAATTCGACTCGGCTACTGGATGGATTGGGATAATTCCTATTATACCATGTCCGATGAAAACAATTATACGATCTGGGCTTTCCTTAAAAAATTATTTGAGCGTGGTAAAATTTATCGAGGTACTGATGTTGTGCCCTGGTCCGGAAAATCGGGAACATCCTATTCCCAGATGGAAATTATTGAAGGTCGTAAACTGGTTGCACATGATGCTGTTTTTGTTCGTTTTCCGCTCCTGGAGCGGGAAAATGAGTATTTGTTGATCTGGACAACAACGCCCTGGACCTTGACCTCCAATGTGGCTGCAGCAGTTAATGCTGATCTGGATTATGTTCGCCTGCGAGCTCAAGATGGCGCCGTGTATTATTTGGCTGCTGATAATCTGGAATACCAGCGCCTTGAAAAGCAATTTGATGACAAGAAACAATGGATCGAGGGTGTCCCGAAGCTAAAGACGATTGTCCAGATCTTCAAGGAACATGGCGGTTATTCTCTGGAAGGTACCATTAAAGGTGCTGATATGATCGGCTGGCGTTATCGTGGTCCGTTTGACGATCTGGAAGCGCAGGCCTTACCTGGTGGACATCCCTTCTCCAGAACTGATTTAAAAGACCAGGGGGTAACCGGAATCAGTTGCCATCGGGTCATTGATGGCGGAAAGGATTCGGAAGGCAAGGATGTCGTTGTAGCCGGCGAAGGTACCGGAATTGTACATATTGCTCCCGGTTGTGGAGATATCGATCATGCCATTGGCCGCGAGTTGGGATTGGTGGATATCGCTCCTCTGGATGATGAATCCAAGTATATCGATGGGTTTGGATGGCTGACTGGCATGTTGGCCACCGATCAGGCAACTACCGATAAAATAACTGCGAACTTGAAGCAAAATGGTTTTCTGGTCCATGTTGAAAGCTATCCTCACATATATCCCCATTGTTGGCGTTCGGGAGATGAACTGGTGTTCAGGATGGTAGGTGAATGGTACATAAAAATGGACTGGCGCAATGCTATTAAAGCCATCGTTGATAATATTGAGTGGCTGCCAGAGTGGGGTCGTGAGCGGGAACATGAATGGCTCGATAATATGAGCGATTGGATGATCTCTAAAAAACGTTTCTGGGGTCTGGCTTTACCAATTTGGACATTTGAAGATGGTAGTTTCTATGTCGTCGGTTCGCGACATGAGCTGCAGGAGTTGGCGGTAGAGGGCTGGGATGATTTTGACGGTCACAGTCCACATCGACCCTGGGTGGATCGAGTGAAAATCCGCCATCCGGAAACGGGATTGATCGGTACTCGTATTCCAGATGTGGGAAATCCCTGGCTGGATGCCGGCATAGTGCCCTATTCCACCATGAATTATCTCAACGATCCGGAATATTGGCGGAAATGGTTCCCGGCTGATTTTATCACGGAATGTTTTCCGGGTCAATTCCGTAACTGGTTTTATTCATTGTTGGCCATGTCAACAGTCATGGAGAATGAACCGCCGTTCAAGACCCTGTTGGGACATGCCCTGGTCAAGGCTGAGGATGGCCGCGATATGCATAAATCATGGGGTAATGCGATCTGGTTTGATGATGCCGCCGAGAAAATGGGTGTTGATGTCATGCGCTGGATGTATGCATCTCAGAATGTTGAACATAATCTGCTGTTCGGATATCACCATGCTGATGAGGTCCGTAAACGGATTATCACCTTGTGGAATTCATACTCCTTTTTTGCAACCTACGCTGCTTTGGATAAGTTTGAACCAACTTCATCCGAACTAAACTTGCAGGATTTGACCGTCCTGGATCGCTGGATTATCGCCAAATTAAATCAATTAATTCTGGACTGCCGCGAATCCACTGAAAAATATCAAACATTTCGTATGATGCGGAAAGTGGATCAATTTCTGGAAGATTTATCGAACTGGTATATCCGCCGTAACCGTCGCCGCTTCTGGAAAAGTGAGGATGATGCGGATAAATTGGCTGCTTATCAGGTATTATATGAAGTGCTATTAAAAACAGTTCAATTACTGGCGCCGGTATTACCATTTTTAACCGAAGAAATTTATCAGAATCTGGCATGTAGTGGCGGTGCGGACGCGCCGGAAAGCATCCATCTATGCGATTATCCCCAGGCAGACCGAGAGCGAATCGATCATGGGTTGATGGACCAGGTGGATGCCCTACGTAAGCTGGTTGAATTGGGACGTTCTGCCCGGAACCAGGTCGGAATAAAAATCCGCCAGCCCTTATCTAAGCTGGCCTATGTCATCGAGGATGATGCGAGTGCTGAATTTATACAGGATCAACAATCCGTGATTATGGAAGAATTAAATGTAAAAACAATTGAGCGCTTTACTGACTCCAGCCATTTGATGACTCATATTGTCAGACCAAATCTACGGGTAATGGGTCCGAAATATGGCAAATTTATGAATGGTATTCAGGAAAAAATTGCCGAGTCGGATGGTAGTTTCTTGGCAAACTCCCTTAAAAGTACTGGCCAGGTCAATTTTACCATTGATGGAACTGGCATTATTCTTGATGCAAATGATTTGTTAATTGACAAAACTTCAGCAGATGGCTATGCCGCTACCAGCGAAGGTGACATGACTATAGGTCTGGTAACCGAGCTAACCGAAGATTTAGTTCAAGAAGGTCTGGTGCGTGATGCAATAAGACAGGTGCAGATTATGCGAAAAAGAGCTAAATTTATGGTTGAAGATCGAATCAAAATATATGGAAGATTTGATGGACCTGTAGGTATAGCAATACAAGCAAATAAGGAATATTTTTATAACGAGACACTAACTCAAGAGATGATACCTGAGTTCCAGCCGGGCGAATACAGCGAGAAGGTTACAGTGCGCGAATGGAGCTTTGACGTAGCGATTGAACGCGTTGAAAAGGTAAAGTGAGGTTTACTATGGTAAAGAAGCAATATTCTGCACAAAAATTGGAAAAATTTCGTAAGCTGATTCTGGACAAGATGAACGTAGTTGCAGACGAAGTAGTTACTATCCAGAACGGAATAAATACATCAAAAAATCCGAACGGCGCAATGTCCCAGGATTCAATCTATAGTGTTCATATGGCGGATGCCGGAACTGATTCCCATGAAAGGGAAAAAAGTTATCTGCTAATGACGCGGGAAGAAAATTATTACCGCAATTTAAGTGTTGCCCTTGAGCGAATTGAAACCAAAGAATTTGGAACTTGTATCATCTGTGGAGAACTCATTCCGGAAGAACGGATGAAGGAAGTGCCCAATGCCAATAAATGTGTCGCCTGTAAAATGAAGGATAAACTAAATCCGGTATGAGGGTCCTGTACGCCACTGTATCTTTAATTATACTTGATCAAATCACTAAAATAATTACCCGGGCGAAAATGGACCTGCACGAGTCCATTCCGGTTATTCAGGATTTTTTTCACCTGACCTATGTTTCTAATGATGGTATGGCTTTTGGAATTAATTTCCCGGCCGGTATCTATGTTTTTACTACTGTCTCTTTCATTGCCTCAATCGGTATAGCCTGGTATCTCTGGACCGTCCGTACCGAGAATTTTCTTTTGCGGTTGTCTCTGGCGTTCATCCTGGCCGGTGCCATTGGTAATCTAATTGATCGAATATTATTCGGAGAAGTTGCCGATTTTTTCGATTTCATATTTTGGGGTCATCATTTCCCGGTATTTAATATAGCTGATTCTTCAGTCACGGTCGGTATGATCTTTTTTCTTTATTTCACGCTGATTATTCAACCAAAACTGGAAACCGCCCAGCAGCAGAGTTGAAGTCTGTTACTTTAAAAGTACAGGCACAGGATAAAATACGACTGGACAAGTATTTATCCACTCAGCTGGCAGATTACTCCCGCACCTGCATCCAGGAGCATATTAAATCCGGTTATGTAACCGTTAACGGACGACCCGAGAAAGCAAGCTTTCAGTTAGTTGGAACTGAAGAGATCGTCTTTAATATCATAGATACCAAACCAGCTACTACTTCTGTCGAACCGCAGCCGATGGAGTTAGATATTATATTTGAAGATCCTGCCATAGCAGTGATCAACAAACCGGCCGGATTGGTGGTGCATCCCGGAAAAGGTCATCACGAAGGTACTTTAGCTAATGGTTTAGCCTACCATTTCAAGAAATTATCGGATCTAAATGGTAATCTCCGTCCCGGTATTGTCCATCGCTTGGATAAGGATACTTCCGGTCTTATTATTATAGCTAAGAACAATTCTATTCATAATTACCTGGCGCAATTATTTGCAAACCGGCAGATTGAAAAAACTTATCTGGGCATTACCTGGGGTGAGTGGGCGATGAAATCGGGACGGATTGATATCGGAATACGCCGGCAACGATCTGATCCGACCCGGTTCGAGGCTGTAGAGGGAGGCAAATCAGCGATCACTGATTTCAAGGTGATCGATACTTATCGCTATCTCAGTCATGTTGAGTTTCGACCGTTGACGGGGCGTACTCACCAAATTCGGGTTCATTCGGCACATTCCGGATTTGCTATTTTCGCCGATTCAGTGTATAATGGAGGTGCGAATCGTACCAGAGGGTATATACCTGAGGTAAGGAAAATTCTACAGAGATTATTGAATACAATCAATCGTCATGCCCTGCACGCACACTGGATCAGGTTCCAACATCCGGTATCGGGGGAAATGGTCCAGTTTGAGGCGTCTTTACCAGAGGATATGAATTATTTATTATCGGAATTGAATAGCCTCAATGGATAATTCTAATCTTTATTTAATTGATGATTTTCTGACCTACATAACCAAAGAACGTAATTACTCCCCAAAAACCAGTCTGGCTTACGCCCATGATTTAAAGCGATTCCAGAATTTTTATCTATCATACGCCGGTTCAGGTACTGAAACATATTCCGAGGTTGATAAAACTGCAATCAGGCATTTTCTGGGAGCTGAATTTGAGAATGGTTTTTCCAGTCGCACTGTAGCCCGCCGGTTAGCATCGTTGAAATCCTTCTTTAAATACCTTCAGAAGGCAGAAGTTTTACTAACAAATCCCAGCATCGACATTAAGACGCCGCGAACACCCCGTTCCCTGCCCACCGTTTGCTCAGAGAAACTGATCGATCAGTTAATGGCTATTCCAGTAACTGATACTTTAACCGGGCTGTGTGACCGGGCGATCTTAGAATTGTTTTATAGCACCGGTATCCGGCTCAGTGAGCTGGCAGATCTGAATCTGGGAGATGTTGACTTTAAGAATCTATTGATAAAAGTTACCGGCAAGGGGAATAAACAAAGAATTATCCCCTTTGGTTTAACTGCTAAAAAATCCTTGGAACATTATCTTCGGGAACGTGGTATCACCAATCTTCATCCGCGACGACAACAACCACTATTTATGAACCACAGAAAGCAGCGTATTTCGGTAAGAACCATTCAACGCCACGTCAATCAGTATTTGCGTCTACTGATGGAAGGTGAGAATCTGGGACCGCACACACTGCGACATAGTTTTGCAACTCATCTGCTGAACAAAGGGGCGGACATACGATCAGTTAAGGATTTGTTAGGTCACAGTAGTCTGTCTTCTACTCAGATTTACACTCATTTACAACCGGATCGAATCAAGAAAATCCATCGTCAGGCTCACCCCCATGGAGGCAGGAGCCATAAATAATATAATTTACCATTTATACAGTCGGTATTGGAACATGATTTGTCCCTGGTATGACGTATCAAACCAGATCAACGCTAAATAAAATGAAAGGTAATAATATGATAATTGAATTCACAGCCCGTCATTTCAAGGCACCCGATCAACTCAAACAATATGCTGAAACTGAAATGCTACGCTTGAACCGCTATTTCGATCGGATTACCCAGGGACAAATTATCCTGATGCATGAGAATAATTCTTATTCAGCGGAGATAAATCTCTCAGTCCCGAGTGACAAATTGAATGTGAAGGAATCATCAGATAATATTACTAAAAGTATTGATCGCGCCGTTAACACAATGATTACCCGGGTAAAAAAGTATAAGCAGAAAATAAAACGTTATTGATCATTCGCACAGGACTGAAGTTTGAAAATTATAATTCCGGTAGCGGGTTATGGCACCAGGCTGAAGCCCCATACTGATAGTATACAGAAAGCATTATTACCAGTTGCTGGAAAATCGGTACTAGACCATATTGTTGAAGATCTGTTTGATTCTGGCTTTAACCAAATCAGTTTTATTGTAGGTCATCTTGGTGAGCAGATTGAAAATCATATGATCCGGTATACGGGTGAATTTTCATTTATTAAACAAACCGAACGCCTGGGCTTGGGGCATGCGGTGCTGCAGGGGCTGGAAAATGTAGATGAGCCGGTTCTGGTCCACCTGGGGGACGCTGTCTACAAGTATCAGTTTTCAACACTGAAATCGCTGGGAGTAAACGGGATTGCTGTTCTGCCTGTAGCTGATCCTTCACGTTTTGGCGTTGTTGAAACCAGCGGTGACCGGATCATTGGATTTCACGAAAAAGTAGCTGATCCGCCCAGCAATCTGGCAATAATCGGATTGTATTATTTCCGAAGTGAAGCGCGTTTGAAGCAAGCCCTCGAATATCTGATTCAAAATGATCTGCGACACAAAGGTGAATTTCAAATAACTGATGCAATGGAAATCATGCTCAAATGGGGTGATCAGTTTAAGGTTCTCACTGACGCTAAATGGTATGATGCCGGTGTGCCCGAAACTTACCTGGAAACCAACCGTTTACTGCTGGAGTCCAGTCATGACGAATACCCGGGTGTGAAGTTCAGGGAACCGGTATTTGTCGGGGAAAACTGTTCAATTTCAAATTCGATCATTGGTCCCAATGTGACTATCATGGAAAATTGTACTGTGGCTGACTGTGAGATTGAGGATAGTATAGTATTGGCTGATTCCAACCTCAAGAATCAATCGTATGTTTCTAAAATTGTTGCCGAAGATGGTTCAAAAATATGCTGAATAGGCACCGGAAAAGACTTTGAATCAACAGTAAAACTGATTAAAATCGCCCCTGTCGGGATTTGAGCCATATTGCTCCGACGTTAAATAATGCAGCTAAAAAGGCCAACCAGCCGGTTTTAGCGCCGGCTTTTTTATTATGGATAACTTAACAGAAATATTGCAGCAGCGCATCCTGTTCCTGGACGGGGCTATGGGCACTATGATCCAGGCTAATAATTTGGAGGAAACCGATTTCCGGGGTGAAAAATTCAAGAATCATTCAATCGATCTCCTGGGGAATAACGATATTCTCAACTTGACCCGACCGGATGTTGTCGAATCGATTTACCGGGCTTATTTAGAATCCGGGGCTGATATTATTGAGACCAACACTTTCAGCGCCAATGCCATCTCTCAGTCTGACTTTCAGCTTGAGGACCAGGTCTATAATATGAATCTGGAGGCAGCCAGGCTGGCTCGCCAGGCAGCAGATGATTTTACCGACCAAAAAGCTGAAAAACCTCGATTTGTCGCCGGTGTACTGGGACCGACTAACCGTACGGCAACCCTATCACCTGATGTTGAGCGCCCCGGGTACCGGGCAGTAAATTTTGATCAACTGAAGGAGGCCTACGCTACCCAGGTGGCTGCCTTATTGGAAGGTCTGGTCGATATACTATTGGTCGAAACAGTTTTCGATACGCTTAATTGTAAAGCTGCCCTATTTGCCATACAAGAGTATTTTTATGACCATGATTGCTCGGTGCCAATTATGGTATCGGGGACAATTACCGATGCCAGCGGGCGAACCTTATCAGGCCAGACTCTGGAGGCTTTCTGGAATTCGATTAGTCATGCAAATCTATTCTGTGTTGGTTTGAATTGTTCTTTAGGCGCCGAGGAATTGCGTCCTTACCTGCGCGAATTATCCGAGATTGCTAATACATTTGTGTCAATCCATCCCAATGCCGGATTGCCTAATGAATTGGGTGAATATGATCAATCGCCAGAAAATATGTCCCATCTGATCGGTGATTTTGCCACCAATAGGTTAGTAAACATAGTTGGCGGTTGTTGCGGAACGACCCCAGATCATATAAAAGCGATTGTCGAAACCGTTGCAAGTAAAAAGCCACGAAAAATTCCGGTGATACCCGAATTTACCCGCCTTAGTGGTCTGGAAGCGCTTACAATTCAGCCCGATTCCCTGTTTGTCAATATTGGTGAGCGTACCAACGTTGCCGGTTCAACGCGTTTTGCCCGTTTGATTCGCGAAGGGAATTATGAGCGGGCACTCGAAATTGCCCGTCAACAGATTGATAATGGAGCTCAGATTATTGACATAAATATTGATGATGCCATGCTGGATTCGGCCGCAGTAATGGAAATATTCCTGAATATGATTGCGTCTGATCCCGGTATCAGTAAGGTGCCAATCATGCTGGATTCATCTGACTGGGAGGTGCTGGAGCGAGGTCTAAAATGCCTGCAGGGTAAAGGCATTGTCAATTCGATCAGCCTTAAAGATGGTGAAAAACTGTTTCTGCAACGGGCACGACTGATCCGGAATTACGGTGCTGCTGTTATAATAATGGCTTTTGATGAAAATGGGCAAGCCGAAACATATGATCGCAAGATTTCAATCTGTCGGCACGCTTTTAACCTGCTGACCAATCAGCTTGGATTTCCCGCCCAGGATATAATTTTTGACCCCAATATATTCGCTGTTGCCACAGGAATTGAAGAACATAATTCCTATGCGGCTGATTATATTGCTGCCTGCCGTACGATTAAGCAGGAATTTCCCAATGCTCTGGTCAGCGGTGGTGTAAGCAATATTTCCTTTGCTTTTCGTGGTAATAATGCAATTCGGGAAGCGATTCATTCAGTCTTTCTTTATCACGCTGTCCAGGCTGGTATGGATATGGGAATTGTGAATGCCGGTCAATTGGCGGTCCATGATGATATACCGGATGAATTACGACAAATTGTTGAGGATGTTATTCTGAACCGAAATCCACAGGCAGTCGAGCAATTAACGAAACTGGCGGTGAAATTTCGGCAATCCGAACCTATCAAAACGGCCAAAGCGGAATGGCGCGAGCAGGCCGTTGAAGAGCGGATTAAGTATGCACTTGTTGAAGGTTTAGCTGATTTTATTGAGCAGGATGTTGAGGAATTACGATTAAAATCCGGTCGTGCACTTTCGATAATAGAAGGTACATTGATGGAGGGTATGCGATCGGTCGGTGATTTGTTCAGCAGTGGAAAAATGTTTCTTCCACAAGTTGTAAAAAGTGCCCGCGTTATGAAAAAGGCTGTAGCCTATCTGGTTCCGTTTGTTGAAGAAGAAAGGCAGAAAAACGGTAATGCATTTCCGGTACGTGCAAAAATCCTTTTGGCAACCGTTAAGGGTGATGTGCACGATATAGGAAAGAATATTGTTGCGGTAGTGCTGGGATGTAATAATTATGAAATTATTGATCTGGGGGTAATGGTTCCAGCTGATCAGATTTTGACAGAGGCAATCAAACACCAGGTCGATATTATTGGCCTGAGCGGGTTGATAACTCCTTCACTGATAGAAATGACCCGGGTCGCCAGAGAAATGAATCACCGGAAGCTAAAAATACCATTGTTGATCGGCGGAGCAACAACTTCTCAAATACATACAGCCGTTAAAATCGATCCCGAATATTCGGGACCGGTCATTCATGTTACCGATGCTTCAAGAAGTGTGGATACGGTTAATCAGTTATTAAGTGACGAATCAACAGCCGGATTTGTTGAATCGACAGATCAATCATACCGCCAAATAAGGAAAACATATAAAGCACGGCGCGTAGCAACCAGCCTGCTGTCAATTGGTGAAGCTCGCCGTAATCATTTCAAGATTGATAGGAAAGATTATCAACCACCGCGGCCGGCTGTCCGGGAACGCCAGGTATACAGAAATTTCCCCCTGGAAAAACTGGTGCCATACATAGATTGGACTCCCTTCTTTCATGTTTGGGAGTTGAAAGGCCGATATCCTGCTATTTTAAATAACAACAGTTTTGGTACTCAAGCACGGGAGCTGCTGGAGAACGGACAGGACTGGTTGGAGCGACTCAGCTCCGAAAAACTGATTGAGGCACGTTCAGTGTCCGCTTTTTTCCCAGCAAATTCGAATGGTGATGATATTCTGGTTTACGCTGATAAATTACGTTCAAATCCAATAGCCACACTATTTGGTTTACGACAACAGACCGATCACAAACTTAAACGATCCAATATTTGTCTAAGCGATTATGTCGTGCCTCAAGATTTTGGACTAAATGATTGGATTGGTGGCTTTGTAGTCAGCGCTGGTTTTGGTGTCAAGCAATTAGTTAAACAATTGCGTGCGGAAAATGACGTATACGGTGTAACTATGGTCCAGGCCCTGGCCGATCGGCTGGCTGAGGCATTTGCGGAATATCTGCACGAATTGACACGCCGGGAATTTTGGGGCTATGCTGCTGGTGAAAAATTAGATAATGACCAGTTAATCAGGGAAAATTATCGGGGCATACGTCCCGCGCCCGGTTACCCGGCATGCCCGGACCATTCGGAAAAGGGGACCTTATTCAATCTGCTAGATGTCGAACAGGAAATCGGTGTTAATTTGACAGAAAATTATGCTATGGATCCGGCTGCTACTGTCAGCGGGTGGTACCTGTCACATCCCGAAGCGCGGTATTTCAGTGTCGGTAAACTGGATCGTGACCAGATTGAGGATTACGCTGATCGTAAAGGAATGAATTTGAGTGTGATTGAAGAATTATTAAGCCAAAATCTGGCCTATGAACCCTCCCGGATAAAAGTATGAAACAAATTACAATGGTAAAATTATGAAGGTTATCGAGCATATTGAGCGCGCCCAATCGCCATTATTCAGTTATGAAATTATTCCTCCTCCCCGTGGAAAAAGTGCCCAGGAAATCATTGATATTGTCAAATTGCTGCAGTCCTATGATCCACCCTACATTGATGTGACCAGCCATTCTGCTGAAGCCACCTACGAAGAACGAGATGATGGCACGATTAAGCGGCGCATCCGTAAAAAACGGCCCGGAACCATCAGTATCTGTGGCATTATTCAGAATCGTTTCAAGATTGATACTGTAGCCCATTTATTATGCCGAGGTTTTACGCAGGAAGAAACAGAGGATGCATTGATCGAATTAAATTACCTGGGGATTGAAAATGTGCTGGCGGTTCGTGGCGACGAGACGAATTACAAGAAAATGCACAGTAAGGATCGTAGTATTAATTTATATACCAGTGATCTCGTAGTCCAGATTGGAAAAATGAATCGGGGTCAGTATCTGGAAGAATTATTAAATGCCGAACCGACTAATTTTTGCATCGGTGTCGGCGGTTACCCGGAAAAACATTTTGAAGCACCCAATTTGAAAACCGATATTGATCATTTGAAATCCAAGGTGGCTATCGGTGCGGAGTATATTGTTACGCAGATGTTTTTCAATAACCAGGTCTATTTTGATTTTGTAGAACTTTGTCGAAACGCTGGAATCGATGTACCTGTAATCCCCGGTATAAAAGTTATTAATCAACTTTCCCAATTAAAAAATATTCCTCGTAATTTCCACGTTGATTTACCGGATGAACTGGTAGATGAGATTCAAGAGAATCCATCTCATATCAAAGAGATCGGCTTCGAATGGGCTTATAAACAATGTGTTGAATTATTGAACTGTGGTATAACAAACCTGCATTTCTACATAATGAATGATGCTACCGTTATCACCAGAATTATTGATCAATTGAATTAAAGGTATGAACCAGCAAGAAATAATATGAATAATGAAACTAAGGAGTTATTATGAGTCGATTCTTATTTACCTCAGAATCTGTTACCGAAGGACACCCCGATAAAGTTTGTGATGCGATATCGGATGCGATTTTGGATGATTTACTGCGCCAGGATCCCAATTCACACGTAGCCTGTGAAACACTGGTTACCAAAGGGCTGGTCGTCGTATCCGGCGAAGTTAGCACCAATGGATTTGCTGAAGTTGAGGCAATTGTGAAGCAAACACTCGAGGAAATTGGGTATGTCGATCAGGCCTATGGTATGGATAGCGACGAGGTCCGTGTTTTATCCCTGTTACATCATCAGAGTGGTGATATTGCCCGGGGTGTTGACCAGGATCAGGAACGCGAACAGGGGGCTGGAGATCAGGGTTTGATGTTCGGATTTGCCTGTCGGGAAACGCCGGAGTTAATGCCATTACCGATTCAATTAGCACAGCAACTCACTGCCCGGTTGGCAGAATTGCGCAAGAATGGTAAACTGGACTGGCTGCGACCGGATGGAAAATCGCAGGTAACGGTGGAATACGAAGGTGTGAAACCGGTAAAAATAGAAAAGGTCGTGATTGCAACCCAGCATGATGATATGGCTGATCGTTTTGGGGATGAAAGCAAGGAGCATGATTTTATATCTGAACAAATTATTGAAAATATTATCAAGCCGGTTCTGGATCAGACCGGGTTACCCTACACTGATAAATTCATCGTGAATGGCACCGGTCGTTTCGTAAAAGGCGGACCGGATGCTGATACCGGCCTCACTGGACGGAAAATTATTGTAGATACATATGGTGGTTATGCTCCGCACGGTGGTGGTGCCTTCAGTGGGAAGGATCCTTCTAAGGTCGATCGTTCCGGAACTTATATGGCCCGCTATATTGCCAAGAATATCGTTGCCGCCGATCTGGCTGAGCGCTGTGAGGTCCAGCTATCATACAGCATCGGTGTGGCTGAACCGACTTCTCTCAGTGTCCGCACGTTCGGCACTGGGAATATTAACGATGAACGAATCACCGAAATTGTTCGAGAAGTATTTCCCCTGAAACCGCGGCAAATCATCCAGCATTTAGAACTGAAACAACCACGTTACCGCGAAACAGCCGCCTATGGTCACTTTGGTCGGAATGGTGATAATTTCTCCTGGGAAAAAACAGACCTTGTCGATCGTTTGAAAACCTATTTGTAAAATTGGAATAAAATATGAGTGTTTTGGAAAGTACAGTTAAATCTATTGTTGATTTACCCTACAAGATCAAGGATGTCAGCTTAGCAGAGTCCGGCCGTAAAGCAATATCGATGGCGGAAAAAGAGATGCCGGGTCTGATGGCTACCCGCCGGAAATACGGTGCCGAACAGCCTCTGAAAGGTTTGCGGATCAGTGGCTCATTGCACATGACTGTTGAAACGGCTGTTTTAATCGAAACATTGCATGACCTTGGCGCTGATGTCCGTTGGGCCAGTTGTAATATTTTCTCAACCCAGGATCATGCAGCAGCAGCAATTGCCGCCCGGGGAGTACCTGTTTTTGCCTGGAAGGGTGAAACACTGGACGAATACTGGTGGTGTACCCGTCAGGCGCTGACATTTCCAGGTAATTTAGGACCGCAATTAATTGTTGATGACGGTGGCGATGCCACTATGATGATCCACCGGGGAGTCGAGTTGGAACGGGAGTTGGCTGAAAAGGGCGAACTTTCGCCTGATAATTCCGAAAGCGGGGATGAAAAAGCACTGGTTACCAATCTGCGCGATGCGTTGTTAACTGAACCGGATCACTGGCAGAAGATTGTAAAGGACATTTTCGGTGTCTCAGAAGAAACGACGACTGGTGTCCATCGTTTGGAACAAATGGCAGCCGCTGGTACATTACTTTTTGCGGCTTACAATGTCAATGATTCAGTAACCAAATCAAAATTTGACAATATCTATGGTTGCCGGGAATCATTGGCTGATGGGATAAAACGTGCTACTGATGTCATGATCGCCGGTAAGACGGTAGTTATCTGTGGCTACGGCGATGTTGGTCGGGGTTGCGCTCAATCCATGCGAGGTTATGGTGCCAAAGTGCTGGTAACTGAAATTGATCCGATCTGCGCCCTGCAGGCCGCAATGGAGGGTTACCGGGTGGTTACGCTGGAACAGAGTCTGAAAGAAGGCAATATTTTTGTTACCGCGACCGGTAATATCGATGTAATAACATTCGAGCATATGGAACAAATGAATGACCAGTCAATTGTCTGTAATATTGGTCATTTCGATAATGAGATCCAGGTAGAACCGTTGAATGCGGCTCCTCAAGTAAAACGTGATATAATCAAACCCCAGGTTGATCGGTATACATTTCCTGACGGCCATCAGATTTTCATGTTGGCCGAGGGACGCCTGGTCAATCTCGGTTGCGCCACCGGCCACCCCAGCTTTGTTATGTCCAATTCCTTTACTAATCAGATTTTGGCACAAATAGCTCTGGCAAAAGACCGACCGGCAACCGGCGTTTATCGATTACCGAAAGAGCTTGACGAAGAAGTGGCTCGTTTACATCTCGATCATCTTGGTGTCACTTTAACTGAGTTAAGCGATAAACAAGCTGCTTATCTTGGAATACCCAAGGAAGGCCCATATAAATCAGAACATTATCGTTATTAATTCTACTGCGAAAGTGTAAAAAACACTCCGTTTCGACGGAGTGTTTTTTTTATGGCAAAGCTCATAAAAATGAGTGAACTTTAACCTGTAATCTTATGTCCATTTGTTTGAACAACTTATCAGACAACCTCCGGGTGCACGGATCGGAATAAACCAGAAAATCATTTTATGAAGCTGTTCAGTAAGAAAATAAATGCTTTAAAGAAGGTAATAATTTTCGCAACGATACTCTTGATTCTGATTGCCGTCAGTTGTGATTTTCAAAGTCCAGCCAGTTTTGAGATGCCAACCTGGTTCATGGATTTGACCATTCCGTTAATTCAGGAGCGGTATCCGCTTGGGGGAATAGTTGATGATGAACAGATTTTTGCAACCCCTGATTCGCTGGGAATGCAGGTTGTATTTGAAGGCACATTGCCCGACACATCTATCGATGAATCATATCTACAGGTTGAATTAAATCAAAATATAGATTTTACCCAGGATCCAACCTATGCCCCAGATCTTGATTTTACTTTTGATACACTGATAACAATCGAAATTCCATTCGCACCGAATAATCAGTTTGTCGATGTTGCTTTTCAGGCCTTTGATGTTCCACCTGCGATCGACCGTGAGATATTGGCAGATACCTGGAATCAAATTGCATCAGCTTTTGATACCACAATTAGCATTGACATCGATATTCCTCAAGTCGATGATAGTGCGCTGCCTGAGTTTATTTCCTCGATTGATGCGATCGTTATTAGTGCTGATACTGATAGCGATTCGAGCCTTTTTCTTACTGATCTGATTAATAATGGTTTACCAACAGCTGTAAAAGATATTGATTTCAGCCTGGTGACTGATCTAAGTACCCCCGATGATATTCTGGCTACGCATACTCAGAATCGACTCGAGAAGGACAGCACTTTTTCCGAGTATACATTATTGGGGGACAAACGTCTGGGTACAACAATCCGTATGACTTTCGGGTTCGGTCTGGAAGAGGAAACAGTGCTGGATACGATAATTATAAATGCCGGTGACTCAGTAAAAGTCAACCTGGCTTTTCGGATACGAATTGCTGGAGTCGACGAAGCAATTGTTCAGGTCACTGAAACTGATTTATCACCTGAAATTCCAGCAGTAGAATTTCCTTCCGATATTGAAATTTATTCCGGAGTATTCAAAGATCCGTCGCTGGTTCCTGGCGCCAACGAGATTATTGTATCAAATCTCCAGAGCACCTATCTGTTTGATATTGATTTTAGTATGAATTTCCGCAATTTTCTCCCGCCCGCAGGAGAGGACTCGGTTAAAATTGAGACTGTATTGAGTCAGGACAGCTCAGCCTATGCCCAGACCTTTGATCTGGATGGTTATACTTTTGCTAATCCGATCAGTGCCGACAGTGCCCTGGAATCGATGATAATTGATGTGTCAGCTGTCATTCCCGCCCAGCAGGCTACAATTCCCCTTGACGGTTCTGAATTCGGACGAATGTCCCTGAGCGTTAATGTACAGGAATTGCATTTCGAATCACTGCAGGCCAACTTGATCCAGGAATTTCCTCCCACTGAACAGGAAATGACCGGCATGCCCAAGGGCTTTTCGGGAATGGCTTTTACCGATGTTCAAATCGAATTTATCATGTTGAATCAGATTCAACTGCCAGTAATGCTGGATCTTGATATGATCGGCATCGACACATTCGGTGATTCAACCTTCGTGCGGGTCAGGGCTCAAATGGGTAGCCCGGATAATGCCATTGATACCATTAAAACCGTTATCCGGTTAAGTCGTGATGGCACTACCAGCTTGGTTTATGATTCACCATCTGATTCGGTAGCGTCGGACACCACTATTGTACCTCCGGGTCCGGGTGAATCTACGATTGTGGATTTATTATCCTCAAACCCGGAAACAATGTTAATCAATTCAAAGGCCCGAATCGATGGCAGGGGAACAATTGTTGTTGGGGCTTCAATTGGTGGAGGTTACCGATTAGTAGCACCCTTTGAGGTACAGATGGCACCCATGACATTTATTCCGGTCAATGAATCACCCCTGGAAGAATGGGATTATGAATTGCGGAATAAAATCCGCAGTGGCCTGAAGTCTGCCACCGCTGTGGCCCGGGTAATCAACCATTTTCCGGTGGGAGGTGAAATTTCAATCCTTCTTTCTGATCAGAGTCATTTTCCCCTTGACCTGAACCGGAAATACCTTGATAGCCTGGCAATTGCGTTGGGAATTGATATTACCAGCGGTGACAGTCTATATGTGATCACTGAATGTTCCAGTCTTGACCCGGCATTAGGGTCGGATTCAACCGCCGCGATCCATATCTTCAACGTAATGGCTGATTTCGGTGATTGTGTGGATGGGATCAATTATTTTGTTCGCAGTTCCGCATCCGGTACCGATACAGTCATGACTTATGTGGATACCCTACTGAATATTGTGTTACCCGATCCACAGCTGATTAACTATGATTCGAGTGATAAGGGACGGCGGTTGGTGGATGTTGCCGGCGATATTGTCAGCAACAGTGAGATCGATCCGGATAAGATCAGGTTAATGACCAGCCCGGGTGATCATTATACAACTCCCCGGATTCATCTGAGCGGATCGCCGATTGATCCGATTACCGCTGAAACGCTGTCCGTCTTTCTTTCGCTAGACGATTATATTGAGATCAAATCATTTCTTAATTTTGAAATCAGCAGTACCGGTGTCATGGAACCAGCACCTGGTGAACTGGTCATGGTATTCCCGAATGGGGGTGAATCGCTGAATGTGCTGGAGTTGATCACTATCCGCTGGCGTACGTTCGGTAAAGCGAAAAATATTGATCTTGATTATTCGATTGTTACTGACCCGGATATTGATGAAGATGATGATTGGACGCCACTGGAATCGAACTGGACCGCCATCGCCAATGTGGATTCCTTCATCTGGGATGCCAGGTCGGTTTTTCCGAATATTCCAACTGCACAACATGATAGCATTCGCATCAGAATTTCGGATGCAGATTCAGATATCAGTGATATGAGCGGCTGGTATTTTACACTGAAGGAAGTGTTGCGCAGTTTCAGCCGTGGGCGGAATGGTCTTACCGATAATGGGTCAAAACGGGGAGGGAGCCGATGATGAGCACTAAAATTATCAGGCTGCTTGCCGTTGGGTGCATTGTCTCCATTTCTCTGTTTGGTCAATCAAAGCGCGATCCCCGGGCAGTCGGGTTGGCCGGATCCTACGGTTCGGTAGCCGATGGTATCTTTGCAGTTGGATACAATCCAGCCCTGATTGCGCTGCAGCAGGATAAACCGTTCATGCTCCAACTGTTTGGTATGGATTTCGGCATGGTCAGCAATTATATCTCACTGGCGAATCTGAACGAAATCAGCGGTGACACATTAAGCGATGATGATACCGATTTAATTCTCCGTGAACTCGACCGCAGCGGAGGATTGCGTCTCTTCACAGACATGCATTTACCGATTCCGGTTCTGAATTTTGCCTCGGGCAATATGGCTTTAACCTCTAACATGATCGTGCTGGGCGATATTACTATTCCCACCGGGATAATGGGTATTTTACTTAAAGGCAACGGTGAATATTTGTCTGAAGAAGTAGACATGACCCTGGAATTGGACCTGCTTGGTGTCAATGAATTTGGTTTCACTTTTGCCATTCCCAGTACCGATTTTGCCTGGGGTATGACTCTTAAATACCTCCAGGGAATGTTTTATTTTGGCATCGATCCGGACTCGAGCTCTGCCTTCATGATTACCGACACAACTGCGCTGTACGGCAGCGGGACCTATTATTTCAGGCAAGGTATAGGTGGCAGCGGTCTGGGACTGGACCTGGGATTCACAACCCGCGATTTGGATGGCTGGCGGATCGGTATATCGATGATCAATGCAATCGGACGGATTAACTGGAATCGCCCCAGTTTCATTAAGGATATTATGGATGGCAGCGATAACCGCTATGGAAATTCTGATGATCTGTTTCATTTATCCTGGGGCGGAACTGCCTTAAACGACAGCAATGCTGTACGCTATATTTATACAATCGATTCCCTTAACGCCCAGTCAATGGCCAGCGATTCTTTGTTCTATTCCAATCCAACTGATGAACAGGTGGTCTACGATTTAACGGCTGATGGGGAGATTAAACGGTTTAGTACCCGCTATCCGGCGTTGTTTCGCGTTTCTGTATCCAAGCGTTTCCCGGATGTACTGGTGGTATCAGATCTTGTAGCTGGGTTTGAGGATCGTTTCTTTGCCCGGGATCGCTGGCGTTGGTCAATAGGGGCAGAATTAGTACGCAATCCTGGAATACCGATCAGGTTCGGTTATTCCTGGGCCGGTTATGATTTCAAAGAGTTGGGGATGGGGTTTGGTATACATAAGGGACCGGTCATTTTTGACTTTGGGCTGGCATTCAGAAATGGTGTCTGGATCCATTCCATGAAGGGAGTGAATATATCACTGGGTGTAACCATTACCAGTTTTAAAAGTCGCCGAGAAACACCGCCGGAACCGGGCGTGGATGAGGATTCTATCATCCTGCCACCTGATGATACTCCAGATGAGGAGGGGAGTCCGAACTGATTACTTTCTAACGCCGAGCAGTAATAAAATCCCACCGATTGAAAAAATGAAATTACCGATCCAAGCAGCGTAGATTGGTTCAATTATTCCCTTATAGCCCATTGATTGGCCGAATTTTATAAACGCGTAATATGAAAATATCACCAGGACGCTCAAACCGGCGCCAAATGACAGTCCACCTTTTGGTTTTAATAATACCAATGGTAGTCCGAACAGGACCACAATAAGATTAGTAAAGGCAAAAGAAATTTTAAAGTCCCGTACGACCTCCCAACGGGTCGTGTCGACCCCATTCTCATCCAGTTGTGCGATAAACTGTTTAAGATCTGCGTAATTCAATTCTTCCGGTGATGATGACTTGCGTTCCACATCTTCTGGGATGAAACCCAGGTATAAAAGAGTATCAAGCTCACTTATACGGACATCTTCTTCCTCACCGGCTGAATTAAAATTCCTGATAGAGTACCGGTCAGCCGCCCAAAATTCCAGAGAGTCTACCCAGGTAATTTTCTGTATATCGATGCGTTCAGTAATCTGGCCCTGATCCATGATTTGAACCGTAACACCATCAGCTGTCTTTTTGTTGAAATTATATTTACCGATTGCAATATGGTATTTTTCGGATCGTTGCAGAAATATATTGGTTTTGACATTCTTATTCCGTCGTTTGTATTTCTGTATATATTCCTTTTTCAATTCTGCCCGATTGACGTTGCCCCAGATTACCAACTGATCCTCAAATTCAAAAGATACCAGACTGATAAAGAAACCCAGGATTATCAGGGGAACCGCTATACGGTAGACGCTTATCCCGGTTGCTTTCATTGCAGTAAGTTCGTTGCGTTTGGCGGTTAACCCGATCGAAAATACCGTAGCGATCAGCATTGCCATTGGCAGACCGATATTAAAGAACCAGGGCAGGGAATAATAATAATAACGCAAAATGACCGGAAATGGGACGGCGCTGTCAATAAATTTGTCTAATTGTTCGAATATGTCGACAATAATAAAAACACAGATAAAACCGGTCAATGCCATCACGAGAATGGTCAAGAACTGTCGTGCCAGGTAAATATCAAGCTTTTTCATCCGAACATGTGCCTGTTTCAGGTTGCTAATTTGAATATATTATTGATATAATTGAAGAGATTTAAGTAAAGCTATGGCAGCAAAAATAATCTGATATTTCTCAATTAAATAAATACTTGGTAAATAACGACTATAGCAATTAGATTGAACGCCAGATTGTATTGAAAAATAAATAGTTACAGTCTCAGAGGGAAGGAGAAATTCGTACTATTACTTTCGCAGTCTCCACGTTAATCTGTATAGTAATCAAACGGGTTGTTAATATTACATTACCGTTTACAAGATTACTTTCAATCAGATATTCAAGTTTTCCATTACTTTATTCAGCCGATTGTGATCATAGGAGACTACCAGTATGAATTTCGGCAAATTGATACCATGCATCACCGTTATCAAGGTTGGGGTGATCAGGCCTTTGTTATTCAAAATCAGGACAATGAGAAAATTACATAATTAACCTTTGCCCAGAATGCAGTTACTTTTCACAGATTACCTCTTTGGTTGCATACTCCTCTCGATGAGTTATTACCAGAGAAACAATCGGAACTGAATTAGGAGGGAAGACCAATGAAATCATTCTTTAGATTTTTTGCCGAGCGTCATATGCTGGCGACTATGATCACATTAATGATACTATTGTTAGGACTGAATACCCTCAGGCACATTAAACGGGACAGTTATCCAAATGCCAGCTTTGGTGTAATGATGGTCAGCACCCGTTATCCAGGCGCTTCACCGGAGGATGTTGAACTCAATGTTACTAATAAAATTGAGGATGAGCTAAAAAGCGTAAACGGCATCAAAAAAATGACTTCATTTTCCATGGAGAATATGTCATTCATCAATGTCCAGCTTGATATTGACGAAGAGGATCAGGATCAAATCAAAAACGAAATCAGGGAAGCTGTTGCCAAGGTATCTGATTTACCGATGGAAGTACCTGAATCTCCGCAGGTAATAGAAATAAAAAATACCCTTATACCCATCATTGAGGTTGGGCTAACCGGAGATGTTCCATATAAAGAATTAAGAGAACGTGCCCGAATACTCGATAAAAAACTGAAGGCTCTGCCGGGTGTTTCTCAAGTTGAGAAATATGGTTACCGCGCCCGCGAGATTCAGGTGGATGTGTCATCGGATGCTGTTGAGCAGTATCAGATACCAATGGGGGAAATTATAGCTGCGATCCAAAAGCGAAATGTTCGGGGGACTTCCGGTTCTTTTGAATCCTATACTAGCGAAAAAGATATTGTAACATTAGCCCAATTCCGTGATCCCATGGAGGTCGGTGAAGTGATTGTACGATCCACGTTCGAAGGTGTGGAAGTGAAAATAACAGATTTAGCTGTTGTCAAGGATGGCTTCGAAGATGAACGTGTTCTTTCACGTATTGGTGGCGAACCTGCAATCTCACTAATCGCCTATAAAAGCGAGTCAGCTGATGTTATCAGAACTTGCGATGCCATCAAAGCATTGGTAACCAATGAAAGTGTTAACCTACCCGAGGATATTAAAATCGTCTATGCCAACGATATGGATCGGTATGTCAAAAACAGGTTCAATGTTGTCCTTAATAATGGTGCCATCGGGTTTCTCCTATTACTGGTAGTACTGCCTTTCTTTCTTAGTTTGCGTCTCTCTTTCTGGGTGGCGATGGGAATCCCGGTAGCTTTGTTGGGTACGATTTTCCTGCTACCAACCTTTGGTGTCTATTTAGATAGCCTCACCCTGATGGGAATTCTATTAGTACTTGGAATTATAGTTGATGATGCAATTATCATCGGTGAGAATATTGCCAGTCACCGGGAGAAAGGCAAATCACCGTTGGATGCCGCGGTCGATGGCATTCATGAGGTATTCCTTCCGGTTATCACTACCGTTCTGACAACTTTTCTGGTATTTGCACCCATGTTTTTCCTGAAGGGGATGATGGGAAATTTCATTTTTGTAATTCCTTTGGCAATCAGTTTAGCATTGTTTATTTCGCTTGCTGAAGGATTGATTGCTCTGCCGGCGCATCTGGCGGGTGGTATGAGCAAGCATGCCGCCGGCAAAGAAGGCAAGCACTGGTTTCACGTTATCAGTGATTGGTACCGGCAGATAATGAAGCATGTACTCAGATTGCGTTATGTTTTGATTCCGATTTTTGTCATTCTGCTGATCACGGCATTCTGGTTCGCCGGCACTCATTTGAAATTCGTGCTGTTCCCATCAGAAATGTCAGACCGCTTTTATGCTTTTGTTACTACGCCAACCGGGACTTCCCTGCAAAAGACGTCTGAAAAAGTTACCGAGATTGAAAGCCTGATAAATGAAATTTCAGATGAGGAGATGGCTTCATACGTTACACGGATCGGACTTAAAGTTCTCGAGGGCAGCTTTGTTTCGATGGAAACTGAAAACGCTGCCCAGATGACAGTTGACCTCACGCCCTATACTAAGCGAGACAGAACCGCGCATGAGATCGTAGATGAGTTACGTGAAAAGTCCGCTAAGCTCAAAGGTTTCGATGAAATTAATTACCTGGTTGCCGAGGGTGGACCTCCGGTAGGAAGAGATGTTGAATTACGCGTGGTCGGTGCTGATGATGAAATGCGCAGTCAATTGGCTGAAGCAGTAACAACTATGATGTCCACAATTGACGGAGTCAGTAGTATCACACGCGATGATACACCGGGCAAAGACCAGGTGGAAATCAAGATCGATTACAGCAATCTGGCCCGGTTGGGACTGACCGTGGCTGACATTGCTCAGAATGTCCGCATCGCCTATGATGGCCAGGTTGTGACCAGTATGCGTTCCGGTGATGAGGATGTGAATCTGCGGGTCATGCTTCAGGAAAGTGCCCGTGAAGGTGCGGAACAATTGAGTGAATTAAAGATACCAAATCGTCAGGGCCGTTTAATACCACTGAATGAAGTCGCTTCCCTCAAACCCGGCCCAGGACCGTCGGATTACCGGCATATAGGTGGTGAACGTACAATCACGGTTGAAGCCAATGTTGACAATGCTCTCACCACTCCACTGGCAGTAACTAATACCGTTATCAGTAATTTTAACCTGGATAAAGATTGGCCCGGGATGCGATTCATCGTTGGCGGAGAAGCCCAGGAAACTGCAGAATCGATGGCCGGTCTTTTCAGCGCACTGCTGATGGCTATCATTGGTATCTATTTCCTGCTGGTACTATTGTTTAATTCTCTGACCCAGCCATTCCTGGTAATGGCAGCAATTCCATTCGGCATCACCGGTGTCATCTTTGCCTTCGGATTTCATGGCCAGGCATTTGGATTCTTCTCCTTTCTGGGGATCATCGGACTCTCCGGAGTTGTCGTAAATGATTCACTGGTCCTGATCAATCATGTTAATGACTTGAGACTCGCAAATCCTAAGCGCTCGATAATGGACATCGTAGCCGAAGGAACAGCCAACCGCATGCGCGCCATTGTCATGACTACCGTGACAACCGTTGCAGCCCTGCTGCCACTAGCTTACGGGTTGGGTGGTATTGATTCCTGGATGGCTCCGATGGCGCTAGCCCTGGGTTGGGGATTACTTTTTGCTACACCACTAACGCTGGTTCTGGTTCCCTGTATGTTTATTGTCGGACAGGATTTACGAGGAGTCAGACTGAAAATACAAGGGATTTTCAGGAGAAAATAATCTGCCTAGAATAAATCGAGATACCGAGAAAAATATGCCCACTGGTAATCGATGGATAAAATGGATAGTTGAATACCGGTTCGTCTTCATTGTCTGTTTTCTGGTACTCCAGAATATTGCATATGTGACATACAGTACATTGGATCTGGCCGGAGTAGATCTCTTCGGCAGTGCCATGGGAATACTAGTATTTGCTTTTTGTATCCTGGCAGTCAGCAAGGACAAAAAATCACTGAGAATCGGTATTATCTGGGGTATTCTAGCAATCATATCCGCTTGGGTACTCATACTGTCTAATTTCCTGTATTGGCTTTTTATGCCTATTTACCTGTCGTTTTATGTATATACAACCGTAGTAATAATCTATAATGTGGCAAAAAGTAAAGAGATAAATCTAAATATTATTTTTGGATCCATTGCCGGTTTTCTCTTGATCAGTTCATTAGGTTCTGCGATATGCACCGTTATCGAGACTTTCTATCCTGGATCGTTTAATATGACGGGGGGTATTGAAAATCCAATCAACACGTTTTTTTATTTCACAATTATAACTATGACATCCCTGGGATATGGAGACATCACACCTGCCACGGATATTACCAGATCGGTTGCTGTCTACCTGGTATTGATAGGACAATTGTATCTGGTTATATTAGTAGCAATCCTGGTTGGTAAATTTATTACTCGCTCAATTGATACTGATGATGAGATCGCTAAATTGAAAAGGGAAATACAATTATTGAAGAAAGGTTGAAAATCAATGTGTTGGATCGTATCATCTGTTTGGCTACGACTAAGTACTTTGAATTCCGGATTACTACCAATAATTCCAAAGAATATTCTAACTGGAGAACTTTGAGATGAAATCACTTTTCCGCTTTTTCGCTGAGCGCCATATGCTGGCTTACATAATCACGATACTGATTCTGCTGCTGGGATTGAGTACGCTGATCGATATTAAGCGTGATGTGTATCCGGCCGTTGACTTTGGTATGGTGCGAATCCTGACCCGTTATCCTGGTGCTTCACCGGAGGATGTTGAGTTAAACGTCACCAATAGGATTGAAAAAGAAATCCAGACCGTTACCGGGATTGCAGGCTTTTCCTCGGTGTCAATGGAAAATGTTTCCGTAATCTATGTATCAATTGATATCGATGCCAAAGATCTGGATAAGGTAAAAAACGAGATCCGGGAAGCGGTTGGCAGTGTTACTGATTTCCCCCCGGAAGTAACCGAGTCCCCGGCAATTTGGGAAATGACGCACCAATCGGCCAATCATGTTATCGAGGTTGGTGTGACCGGTCAATTACCGTATAATGAGATGCGTAATTATGCCCACCTGGTTGAAAAGAAATTGAAAAAAGTATCCGGTGTATCGAAACTGGAGAAAGTTGGGTACCATGCCCGCGAAATTGAAGTGGAAATTATTCCGGACAAAATAAATGCCTATCAGATTCCAATTCGTGAGATTATCGCAGCTATTCAAAGCAGAAATATAAGGGGCACCACCGGGTCATTTGAGTCATATACCAGCGAAAAGGATTTGGTCACGCTGGCACAATTTGATGATCCCATGGAAGTCGGTGATGTAATCGTAAGATCCACATTTGATGGCCCGGTCATCAAGGTTAAAGATCTGGCAATTATTAAGGATGATTTTGCCGATGTGCGGTTGTTGTCACGGGTGAATGGGAAAGCGGCGATTTCTTTCCGGGTATTCATGACCGAATCAGCTGATGTAATCCGTACTTGTGATGCTGTTAAAGAATTGATTCAGAAAGAGAATGAGACCGCTCCCGCAGGTATTGAAATCATGTATTCCAATGATAGCTCTCATTATATTAAGAATAGTTTTGATGTAGTCTTAAATAATGGTTGGATGGGCTTGGTATTAGTTGTGGTTTTATTACCGATATTTCTGAATTTTCGTACGTCTTTCTGGGTGGCAATGGGAATTCCTATTACATTTTTAGGTACCATTTTTTTGCTGCCATCTTTCAATGGTTACTTGGATACAATCACCCTGTCCGGGATGATATTGGTCATTGGCATAATCGTTGATGATGCAATAATCATCGCTGAGAATATTTCCAAGCGACGCGAACAGGGAGACGATCCAATAGATGCTGCCGTAAATGGCTTAAATGAAGTATTCAAACCGGTTGTAACGACGGTTTTTACTACCTTTTTAGTTTTCGCACCGATGTTTTTTATGCCTGGAGTTTTTGGGAAATATATAATTCCAATTCCACTGGCATTAAGCATAGCATTATTTGTTTCGCTAATTGAATCGGTTTTTGTTTTACCTGCTCACTTGGCACATGGAATGAAAAAAAGAGCGGTCAAGTCAACCGGCAGAAACTGGTTTCGAAAATTGAGCGGTAAATATCAGAAAATTATGCCACGGATCCTGAAATTACGCTATGCTTTTGTTGTAGTATTCATAGTATTTCTGGTTGGTTCATTTTGGTACGCCGGTAAATATATGAAAATGATAATGTTTCCTTCCGGTATGGCCCGCGAATTTTATGTAATGGTAGAATTACCGGTCGGGACTCCGTTATTGACAACATCTGATAAAGTCAAGGAGCTCGAAGAACTGGTTGCGGAACTTCCGAGGGAGGAATTGGCATCGTTCAACACCTGGATTGGAACCAATGTTCAGGTGGGGGTCGAAAGTGAGAATTTTGCGGCAACGGCTGTTTTACTTACTGACTATACTGATCGAGAACGAAGTGCTGAAGAAATTGTAGATGCATTGAGATTAAAAACAGACCAGCTGGAAGGATTTACTCAAATAGCCTATTCTATTTCCAGTGGTGGCCCACCGGTCGGTAAACCGATCAGTTTGCGTATCACCGGTTCTGATGACGAATTACGCACTGCCTTAACAGACAGTGTGGAAGCTTTCCTGGGCACAATTAGCGGAGTAAAGGATATCAGCCGCGATGACATCAGCGGCAAGGATCAGGTTAAAATTGATATCGATTATGACCGTCTGGCCCGGCTGGGTCTCACTGTAGCCGATGTGGCGGTGAATGTTCGTTTGGCCTACGATGGTGAAGTGGTTACCAGCGTCCGCTATGGTGATGAAGATGTTGCCTTCCGCGTTATCGTTGAAGAAGAATCCCGCCAGCGCCTCAGTTTTTTGGATGAGATTCTGATTCCCAATCGCCAGGGACGTTTGATACCTTTGAAGGAGATTGCCAGCCTGGAACCTGGTCCGGGTAAATCTGATTTTAGGCACTATGACGGTGATCGATCGGTAACCATCGAAGCCGATGTAGATCAGGAAACTATCACCCCACTCGAAGTGAATAACGCCGTTTTTGCACATTTCGATGTTGATCGCGACTGGCCTGGTATTCAATTGGGAGTTGGTGGAGAAGTCTTCGAAACCGAAAAATCGATGGCCGGACTATTCAGGACGATGATAATCGCTTTACTCGGCGTCTTTTTCCTGCTGATCCTGTTATTCAACTCCCTTACCCAACCTTTCCTGGTAATGATGGCCATTCCGTTTGGAATTACCGGTGTAATAATTGCCTTTGCCCTGCATGGTGAACCATTCAGCTTCATGGGTATTATGGGAATTATTGGCCTGTCTGGAGTTGTGGTAAATGATTCCCTGGTTTTAGTAAGTCATGTCAATGATCTTAAACGGGAGCGGCGAGGTGTCGATATCCGGGATATAATTTCCGAAGGCACAGCCGACCGACTTCGGGCGATTATAATGACCACCTTAACTACTGTGGCAGCCTTATTACCACTGGCTTATGGTATTGGCGGAAACGCGCTGTTCATGGCGCCAATGGCATTGTCGCTGGGTTGGGGTTTATTATTTGCAACTCCGCTTACTTTGGTACTGTTGCCCTGCATGTATATGATCGGGCAGGATATTCACAGATTATTCAATAGAAAAAAATAGTGAGATACTATAGAGCAAAGGACCAATATAATGGATAAAAATACTCTAGTTGAATTAAACATCCGAAAGTATGTTACAATTATCTTGTTTACTGGATTGATTACGACAGGACTTGCTCAGCAGGTGGTGGGATTATCAGTCGGTTATAATGAATTCCCCTTTGTAAGACTTGCCGATCCTGTTTCTGGGGCTGAGGATATGGAGATTCAGACGCAGGTCAAAACGGTTGGTGCCGCATTCCCATTGATGTTTCAGGATGGGAAAATCATGATTCTAAATCAACTGAGTTACCGGAATGTGGCATTTCAATACAAAAACCTTGGTTCGGAAGCTGATATTGCATATAATTTAGATCGTGCTATCTCAATTAATTACACCGCCTTTATGCTGGATTCACTGTCAGAAAAGTGGACGATGGTGGCTGTACTCATTCCAGGATTGGCGTCTGATTTTAAAGCCGATAAGCTAACTGGTGATGATTTTACCCTGCAGGCTATTTTCGGATATATCCGAAAATACAGCAAACAATTTCAACTGGGGCTTGGCTTAGCATACATGCGTGATTTTGGCCGACCGTTACCAATGCCATTCATTTATTTTGACTGGAATAATGGCGCTAAACTCAGTGCAAGTGGTCTGGTCCCTATGGACATGACAGCAGTATACAAATTGCATCCTATGATTGATTTAATGTTGGCGTTTAGAGTTTTTGGAGACCGACATCACGGTGATCCAGATATATTCAGTGTTGATAACCCACAATTGGAATATTCGGAAGGTACTTTAAGTCCCAGTGTCAATATCCACGTGAAACAATGGCTGCATATTGGTTTTGAAGCCGGCTATGCGGCCTATAGAAATTTACGGTTTCTTGATGGTGATGAAGAAGCTGGTTCGTACGATTTGGAAAAAACCGCCTATTATCGTGTAAATCTAGTATTGGGAATCTGATTTTGAATGCTGTGAAGGTCGATGATATTTGACTTGGTACTACTTCATAAATAAATATATCGCACGATGTTTGACAAATATATTAAAATCCTGAGTGTTCTAATATTTAGTACAATGCTGTTTTCACAGTTTGTGGCCGCTGAAAACGAACGGCCGAAGATTGGCTTGGTATTATCGGGTGGGGGTGCGCGCGGATTAGCCCATGTGGGAATCCTGAACATGATCGATTCGCTTAAAATCCCGATCGATTTTGTCGTTGGAACTAGCATGGGCGGCATTGCCGGTGCCCTGTACGCTATTGGGTACAGTGGCAAAGAGATTGAAGAACTGGCCCTTCGCAATGATTGGTTGGAATTATTTTCTGATGTACCTCCCCGGGATATGTTGCCCTATATCGAGAAAAAGGATGATGGGAAATTCCAGTTGGAATTTGATGTGGTTGACTATCGACCGGTTCCACCCAGTGGCCTGATTCGTGGCCAGAAAATCTCGCTGCAGTTTTCAAAATTGACCTATGCCTATGAACATATTGCCGATTTCGATCAATTTCCAATTCCATACCGTTGTGTGGCGGTGGATCTTATTACCGGCGCTGAAATCGTGATTAAGAGTGGATCCCTGGCGAAAGCCATGCGATCGACAATGTCGATTCCGACCATATTTAATCCGGTTGACTGGGGCGAACATATGCTGATTGACGGCGGTTTATTAAATAATCTGCCAATCGATGTGGCTGTGGAAATGGGTGCCGATTATATAATCGCCGTTAATGTCGGACGGCCCAAGCGGCAACGCCATGAATTAAAGACTTTACTGGAAATTTTGGAACAAACAATTGCAATCCCGGAATACATCCGCGAGGAAGAAAATGCACCGCTGGCCGACATACTGATTACTCCCCAGTTAGAGGATTTGAGCCCGGCTGATTTCAGCAGAAAAAATATCAGTGAAGTCGTTCATCGAGGTAAAATAAGTGCTAAGGCTAATCTTGATAAATTGATCGAATTGAAAAATAAATTGACAGCAATTGAGTCCGAAGCTAGTACTTCTTCGCCTGATTCAAGCCCTAGAATTTATGGTGTTACAATTGGTGGAAATACCTCCTTACCATTTGCTTATATTTATGATTTATTGAATGTCAAACCCGGTGACCAATTCGATCTCATATCTATTGAGAATCGTGTTCAAGAGATGTATAAAACTGGCTATTTTGAAAAAATCAATTATGAAGCGCAGCCAGTTGATTTAAATTTTGTGCGCCTTTTCTTTCGTATAAAAGAGCAGCAAAAACCGGTCATTCATGGAATTACGATCTCTGGAAATGAGCTATTGTCATTCAATTTTATATACTCATTATTGGGAATCGCTCCCCTTGATTTGTTTGATA
Source organism: uncultured bacterium (assembly GCA_964439935.1). Classification (GTDB taxonomy): domain Bacteria; phylum Fidelibacterota; class Marinisomatia; order Marinisomatales; family TCS56; genus JABMQW01. Next base: position 71,009 of record CAYTPW010000003.1, read on the forward strand.
CGGAAGTCGTGGAAAAACGGATTACCGAATTGTACAGTCTGGGATATTTTGAAACGATCAATTATGAAATAGAATCCGTCTCTAAGGACAGCATTCGTTTAAACATTAATGTTCATGAACGATCGTACAACCGTCTGCGTCTAGGCTTGCGTTATGATCGCAATGTCAATCTGGTGGGTATAATCGGTTTTTTTGGTAATAATATTTTTTTTCCGGGGCTGCGGCTGGAGCAAACTATACAATTTGCTGGCTTATCTAAGTGGAATACCAAACTGTATTTTCCATCCCGTACACTCGATCTGGCAGTTTATCCCTTTATTCGATTCGAGTATGTTGATGAGCCAGTTAATATCTTCAGTCAAGGACAGCAAATTGCTTTATACAAAGCGCAGTCAACCACCGGGGGTGCTGGTCTTGGATTTTTACCTCTGAAATCCTGGAATACCGAAATTGAATATATCCAGGAACACGTTGATGTTTTTCCTGCGATTGGGGAAAGTGATTCTCTGCCAGTCTGGGATGAAAAAAATCGGAGATTGAATCTAAAAGCCCAAATTGACTGGCTCGACGATGTTTTAATTCCGCGAAAAGGATTTCTATTGAATTTGGGCTATGAATACACTCCACAAGGAATTGGATCAGAAATAATCTACCGCAAGGAAGAAATAGCGCTGGACATTTATTATACAATAAATAAGAGACATACTTTCAGGTTACTGACACAATATGGATATTATCATGGCAATTTTTTCAATCTTTATAAATGGTTTTATTTTGGTGGTCCACAGGATTTTGTAGGTATTGACTATAATGAATTTGCTTACTACCGGTCGTCATTTTATCGTTTCGATTACCGGTATCAGGGAGCGAATCCATTCTTCTTAAAATTCATTTTCAACTTCGCGCCCAATTACGATGGTGAATTTTATCCATTAGAAATAGATAGGAAATTTGATACTGGCTACATTTGGTTTGACAGAGGTTTGATCGGTTATGGAATTGGATTTATTATACTGACACCAATCGGTCCATTGGAAATGATCTATAGTCGCGGGAGCGAGATTATATCTGAATCCAAAAACGCCATGCAAAACCACTTATATTTCACTTTCGGATATAAGTTTTAATTAAACTTCGAATATACTCCGCTTATATCCCGCCAGTAATATCCAGTCTCCCGAAGATTCTTGTTCGAATCCGGTGAAATATTTCTGATAGACTTGCTTTGTCCGGTCCGATTGGGTATGTAAGATTCCTGACAAAGCAATTTTACCTCCATCGTTCAGTAGCTCGGAAAATATATGCACCATTTCAAGTAGTGGATTTGCCAGGATATTAGCAACGATCAGATCGAATTTATCAGGTAGCAATTCTTCTGGCAGACCGGTTGGAAAACAGACCTGATTGATCGAAGCATTCTCCAACGCTGCGGCATTTGCTTGGGGATCGATATCCACGCCGACGGCCTCTGCGGCACCAAGTTTCAGGGCGGCAATTCCCAGAATACCCGATCCACAACCATAATCGAGGACCTGCTCACCACCGCTGATTTCCTGGTCCAGCCACTGCAGGCATAATCTGGTAGTGGGGTGAGTACCGCTACCAAAAGCAATCCCCGGATCAAAACGCAAATTGATTGCCTTCGGGTCCACAATCGATTCCCAGGTTGGGATGATCCACAACCGGTCTGATATTTTCAATGGCTGGGACAGACTGCGGGAACGTTTGACCCAATCCCGCTCAGGAATTTGTTCAATTTTGTATTTGAGTTTACTGGGTATTTTGAAATGCAGTCTAACTTTTTCCACTAACAGATCAATTTCTGAATCAAGTGGCAGCATAGCTGTTACAGATGCTGTATCAGGGATTAGTACTTCCGGTAAACTGGGATCATCAAGCCATTCTTGCTCAGGATGACTATCAAGATCATTATTAAGGATAGCAACAGATAGCACATTTTGTTCGATCAGAAAATTTGCCAGTTGCCGGGGTGGTAATCCCTGACATTCGAAAATCAAATTGAGCCAGCCCAAGGTTGACCTATAAAAACTCGATCTGCTGTGCGATAATCTCAGCCATGCGCCAGTGATCGATTTTATGTATAATTATTTGCAGGGTCTGTTCCAGATGTCGTTTACTATTACCGATTGCTGCAAAGCCCAGGGTAGCAGTCTGCCATTTTTTGGTGTCGCCAACCTCAGCAACCGAAATATTATAACGAGCACTGATACGCTCTTTGATACTTTTTATTACTCTACGTCGGTCTTTTAAAGATTGGGCTGCCGGAATGTGCAATTCCAGTGTAAGTACAGCGATGTGCGGTTGTTTTATGATTGTCATTATTCTATCGTTGTGCCGACTGAATTTGATGAATTCTAATCAATTTACCAAAAATATACCCGGGAACGGATTATCGATAACCACAAATTGCAGTAAATCCGTATTGATGATCAATTCTAAATTAGAGCATGGAAAATACTAAACCAAAAGCTCGAAAAGATCTGACCACCGAAAAGCAAAATCCATCCTCGCATCGTATAGATAAACGTTCGATAACAGAAATTCTGCAAATAATGAATCAGGAGGATCAGTTAATCGCCCATAAAATTCAGAAGGTGATCCCGGCGATCACAGCCGCGGTTGAACTGGCTGTCAAAGCGATCCAGAATGGCGGACATGTATTTTATATCGGTGCCGGGACCAGCGGTCGGCTGGGCGTGCTTGATGCCTCTGAGATACCGCCAACTTTTTCCGCTCCCCGCAGCTGGTTCCAGGGTGTAATTGCCGGCGGTCGGGAAGCATTGATAAGATCAATCGAGGGCGCCGAGGATATACCTGAAGATGCCGAAAAAGCATTGCAGGAGGTTGGTTTTTGCTCCAAAGATTTGTTAGTTGGTATCGCCAGCAGCAGTGCAACACCTTATGTCGTCCATGCCCTGCAATGGGCGCGCGGTATCGGCGCTGCTACGGCCTATATTATATGTAATCCCCAACCACTTTTGGATATTGAAGTCGATTCACTGATTGCCGTTGATGTGGGACCGGAAATCCTGACTGGCTCCACCAGGCTGAAATCGGGGACAGCCACCAAATTGGTATTAAACATGATATCAACGACTACAATGATCAGAATCGGGAAGGTGTACGGGAATCTGATGGTTGATCTGGACGCAGTCAACCAAAAGCTGGTTGATCGTGGTTCACGGATCATCAGGCAGTTAACTGGTCTGCCCTATGAAAAAGCAAAGGATATGCTATTCGCGGCCGATAAAGAAGTAAAAACAGCGATTGTAATGACCCGCTTGAATTGTGATAAGGATGAAGCACACCAACTGATAAAAATTAATGATGGCTTCCTGCGGCGCATTATTGGCGATGTGGCGGGGCAGTGAATAGAATAATGGAAACAAGTGACAGAATCAAAATTTGTATCGTGGGAGCATCCGGAAAACTCGGGCAGTACATGGTACAGCACGCGCTGGACCGGGACTATGAGGTGATTGGCGTTTGTCGGGAGCGCAGCATAGGCAAGCTCGATGTGTTCAAAGGGCGGATCACTATCATTCCAGGAGCAACGAATGATCGTGGTGCCATCAAGAAAGCAGTCGCAGGGTGTAGCGGGGTGCTCACTGTGCTGATGCCCTGGGGTGTACAGCAGTACTCATCTGGAACAGCGCAGGCGGTGCTTGATCACGCACCGCCTGAGGCACGCCTTGTGTTCTCCTGTGGGTGGCACATCACACGCGACGGCAAAGATGTATACTCGCGGACCTTTAAATGGGCTGTAAGTGCCGCCAGCTGGCTTGGGCGACTTTTTCGTGTTGTTGAAATTGATGATCAGGTGGAAGCATGCCGACGGGTATTTGACAGCGACACCCGCTGGACGGTCGTGCGCGGGAGTAGCCTCGAAGAGGGTGAGAGTCAGGGCTTACCGGTGTGGAGTCGTCATGTTGGCGATCCCATCCTCGAAAGCAATATCACGCGCCGAGTGGACTTTGCTCTGTTCATGGTAGCAGCCATGGAGAATGACGAGCTCATCCACAAGGCTCCGGCTATTGTTGGCTGTCAAACGCCTTCAGCGCTTACACACGCTGTGAACAAAAGAACTTCTTAGCCTATTTCTGTACAATGAAGTTTCATGGTTGTAAACGACAGGGCTTCGTAACTTAAGACTATAGAGTAATAAAAGCGTTTATGTGGTTGCCGTTGCGAGGTTTAGTGTCTGATTAATAGATTTACCTATTAAGTTAGCTTTTAGCCGCGTGGTTGCACCGCTAGGTAACAGTGTTACATAGACTCATGAGCCTAAAATCCAAATATGATATGAGGTTTTAAGAATGATAAAAAGAATTAAACAAGTATTGCCCGGCGTGTCGACTCTACAGAGGCCGATTCGGGTATGGCCAGGAGTGGTAGCAGTGATATTGCTGTGGTTGGCTCGGTTTGGCCTGAAAATTATCATACCTGGGTTTGAAGGCTTTGAGTTAGGAATTTTGGGTGGTTTTATTGGTTCGCTGGCTGTTGTTCTATGGTGGGCCTTTTTCAGCCGGACACCGCAACTCGAACGCTGGGGTGCAATCGTCCTAATGGTGGTCGCCATGTCTGCAACATGGCACCTAAGGCACGAATCGATGGGGCCTCTGTGGATCGCCGCATACGCCGTCCCGGTTCTGTGTCTCACTCTTGTCCTTTGGGCGGTGATCAGCCGTCGACTATCAGATGTAACCAGGCGTGTAACACTGGTTGTGACCATCCTGCTCTCGTGCGGTGCATGGACGCTAGTCCGGACCGGTGGAATTGATGGCGACCACGTTGCGGATTTCGCGTGGCGCTGGGCGGAGTCTCCTGAAGAGCAGCTTATGGCCCAATCTATCGCTGAACCAGCAGCGCTGCCAGTAGTCCCGACAGCATCAGAGATGGAAGCTGACTGGCCAGGCTTTCGCGGACCAGATCGTGCTGGCATAATTCCCGGATTGCATATTGAAACTGACTGGTCTACCTCCCCGCCGGTCGAATTGTGGCGCCGACCGATTGGACCCGGTTGGTCTTCTTTCGCTGTTCATGGAGACCTCTTCTACACCCAGGAGCAGCGCGGGGATGATGAAATCGTCGCTTGCTACAATAAAACCACAGGCGAACCAGTGTGGAAACACCGCGACGCGGCTCGGTTCCTTGAATCGAATTCCGGCGTCGGTCCACGCGGAACGCCAACTCTCAGCAACGGGCGTGTATACACACTGGGTGCGACCGGAATCATGAATGCGCTCGATGGCGGTGACGGCTCTATCGTGTGGACTCGCAATGCAGCATCCGACACCGACACCAAGATCCCCGTCTGGGGCTTCACAAGCTCACCGCTGGTAGTAGACGATGTCGTTGTTGTAGCTGCTGCCAGTTCACTCATTGCTTATGACCTCACGACGGGCGAGCCACGCTGGTTTAAAACGGCTGGTACCGGCTGCTACAGTTCACCACATTTGCTAAGTATTGACGGAGTCACACAGATCGTGATGTTGAATGAAACCGGTACTATCAGCATCACACCGGCTGATGGAACGCTACTCTGGGAGTACCCCTGGCCGGGTGGTGTCCCAATTGTGCAGCCAGCCCTGACCAAGGACGGAGACGTTTTGATCACATCCAGCGAACGAAGTGGTATACGCCGTATCGCAGTCGCTTATGGTTCTGACGGATGGACAGTTGAAAAACGTTGGACCTCAGCCAGGCTGAAGCCCTACTTCAACGACTTCGTTGTTCACAAAGGCTATGTCTACGGTCTCAGCGGCCGCACCCTTGCGTGCATTGGTGTTGATGACGGTAAGCACAAATGGAATGGCAAGAACTACGGCGGTCAGTTGATCCTGCTGTCCGATCAGGACCTGCTACTGGTGTTATCAGAGAAAGGTGAGTTGGCGCTGGTCAGAGCAATTCCAGACAAATTCACAGAGCTTGCGCGTTTCCCGGCGATCAAGGGTAAGACCTGGAATCATCCGGTAATTGTCGGCGACATTCTGTTGGTTCGCAATGGCCAGGAAATGGTCGCTTTCCGGTTGTCGCTCACAGGCGAGTCAAAGGAGTTGTCTTCGCGGCCATCGACTTGATACTGGTTATCAAATAGGAATGCCGCTTGTGTAGCAACCTGTAAAATCAATCGTTTGCTGGTATACGATATTAATCCATTTTTGCTCCATAATAGCTACAGCAAATTGTTTTTATTTTTGGGAGTTGTCAAACTAGAAAAGCCATGAACATGAAAGAACAACCTTCTCCGAAACGGATTCGGATTTACTGGATGGACAACCTCAGAGCTATTGTCATCCTTTTAGTGGTTCTATATCATGTTGGGGGTGTTTATGAATCTGCCGGTCTATGGGGCTGGTTCTGGATTGTTGATGATCCCGCAACAATAATGTGGGTTGGCATCCTGGGGATAATATTCGATATTTCCGTGATGCCAATCCTATTCTTTATATCAGGCTACTTAGTTCCAGCGTCACTGGTACACAAAACTGGCTGGAAATTTCTTAAAGGAAAATTAAGGCGGTTGATGCTTCCCTGGGTGATAGCAGTGTTTACTTTAATCCCACTCTATAAGGTCATATTTTTGTATTCGCGAAATCTACCACAAGAGCACTGGAGCACCTATTTTCACATCACCAATCCTAACAGCCAGAACTGGTTATGGTTTCTACCCGTTTTGTTTGTGTTCAACCTACTGTATGTACTTTTTTCTAAAGTAAAAATAAGGATTCCAGACATTTCACTAAGGAGTGCTATCTTTGGCACTCTCCTAATAGGTTTTGTTTACAGTTTTTGTATAGGTGGTGTTTTGGGTTTTCGGAGTTGGACGCTAACCCCATTGATCGATTTCGAAAACGAAAGATTGTTTGTGTACTTCTTGACTTTCTTACTTGGATCGTTGTGTTTTCGAAAGAATGTATTTGAAAAAAACCCCACAAGAAAAACATTGTATACAGTTGTAAATGCGATTGCCTGGATTCCGATCACTGTACACATCTTTGTACGGTTAATTCCTTTCTTTTACCCGGAAGGATTTTCTTTTACAGCACTATATCGGCTAATCTGGTGGCTCAGTTTTGATCTTTCATTACTCTGCATTATGTATTTAATGATCGAATCATTCAGGCGATATTTATATAAAAACGGAAAAATCTGGAGTGAATTGAATAGGAATTCCTATGGTGTTTATATCGTCCACGTGTTCTTCATTGGTGCATTCGGTACTTTACTGTTGAACTCAAGCTTTCCTGCTTTGGTGAAATATCCCACGCTTTTTGTTTTAACCTATCTAGTCAGCAATTTAGTCGTTTCGGTTTATCGATCCTTGGTTCAAACCATAAAAATTAGAGTAAGCAAGAGTGAAGATCTGGCTGGCTAGCATATTCCTCAGAGCAATCCCGTTAGCGGGACGATACACGTTCAGCGATTCGAGGTCAGAGCTCATTTACAGCCCGAATAGACCATGTGAATAGTAGCAATGAAAATTTCATATACATTAGAAATCAAAGCCACTCCCGATAAAGTTTTTTATTGGCTTGAATATCCTCATCGGGCAAAGGAGTGGATGACCAGTGTTACCAAATTTGAAATCATTAGTGAAAATCCAAATAAAGTTGGGACGACTTTCCGTGAATACATTGAAGAAGATGGCCGCGGAACAGAAATGCGTGGAGTAATAACTGACTTTGTTTCAAATAAGCGACTTGCCTTTCATCTGGAGGGTGATTTTAACACTGTCGATGTTGATTTTACTCTCAAAGAGCATAAGGGAATTACCCAATTGACACAGAATGCTAAAGTAAACTTTAAGGGCATTTTCAGACTATTGAATTTGATTTTTAGCTATAATGTTAAAAGAAAGATTATGAGGCAGATCCAGAGTGAATTTGCCAGGTTAAAGGTACTCTGTGAAAATGATGTCCAATAATCAAAATCGACAGCAAACCGAATTGAAAGTTGCAATGTGCAGCATCATAGAGTTGTATCTATCAAGTAATTTTTATAGAGGTTAATGACCGACCGAAGAAACACCAGTTTTCTCGTTGGTGCTGGTTTGCTTGCAGCCTGTCTTTTTGGTGCTGCTACACCTGCCAGTAAGACGCTATTACAGGATGTTAAACCTCAAGCCTTGGCTGGCTTACTTTACATTGGTGCTGCAATTGGAGTCCTGCCCATCCTGATTCGTGAGCGTTCTTTTCGCTGGCCGTGGCAGGCGGGGCGTCGGACGAGTTTGCTGCTGGCCGGTGCGGTCGTGTCTGGTGGGGTACTTGGTCCATGGTTCCTCTTACTCGGCCTGAGGTTTGTGCGATCCGGGTCGGTTGCGCTACTTCTCAGTCTCGAACTCGTCGCCACTGTTTTGCTGGGTCGTCTGTTGTTTCGCGAACATTTGTCTGCCAGAGGTTGGCTTGGAGCGGCAGGAACACTGGCAGCTGCTGTACTTCTGGCTGTGGGAGAAGGCCAGACCGGTGTTATTGCCACTCTGTTAGTGGGTACAGGCTGTCTTTTCTGGGGATTTGATAATCATTTCACAGCTCTGATTGATGGAATCACACCTGCTCAGACGACTTTCTGGAAAGGTGTCGTGGCTGGCCTGTTCAATCTGATCGTGGGCGGGGCACTGCTCGGCGGAGTTAGTAATATGACCTCAGTGATATTGGCTGTGATGGTCGGGGTGTTTGCCTATGGTATCAGCATTACTCTTTACATTATGGCAGCACAGGGGCTGGGGGCTTCCCGAAGCCAGATGGTATTTTCCACTGCCCCGTTTTTCGGTGTGATTCTATCCGTACTGTTCCTGGGTGAGTTGATAACCGGAATGCAGGCAGGGGCGGCTGTACTCGTTGGTGGTTCATTGGTACTTTTGCTGAGCGAGCGGCACGGTCATATGCATCGTCACGATCAGATGGCACATCAACACTGGCATCGCCACGACGATGAACATCATAATCATGACCATGCCGATGAACCGGACGCAACTGCTCACACGCACCAGCACAACCACGATGTCACGGAACATGAGCATGTGCATTGGCCTGACTTACATCATCGACATGGTCACACAGACGAAGAGGAACACGATTAGTGCCATAAGTCTATTGCCGGAAATTGTAAATAACAGCACCTGATTTGAACTACATGCTGGTGCTTTGTGAAAATCTCAAAATATTAATTACTAACCCCTAATAGAATTCTATCCAATATAGCTGTAAATTTTTACCAGTAATTATCAGAAACTTTAACACATTAAGACTTATTTGAGGTAATCGGTGAATATCAATCCTTATATATTTCGTGAATATGATATCCGCGGCAACGTTGCGGAAGATTTTCCACCGGATGTGGTGGAATTACTTGGAAAGGGTTTTGGTACTTTTGTTGCCAATCAGGGGGGACGTGAGATTGCCCTCAGTGGTGATGTCCGCATGACCACCCCCAGCCTGATGGATCAGTTCAAACGTGGTGTTTTGTCTGCTGGCGTAGATGTAATTGATCTGGGGATATTGCCAACTCCCGTTAATTATTATAGCATGTTTCATCTTGATGTAGCCGGGGCAGTTCAGATTACCGGTAGCCATAATCCGCCGGAGTTTAACGGTTTCAAGCTAAGCTATAACCGTGGGGCCGTGTACGGACAGCAGATTCAGGATATCCGTCAGATAATCGAGACAAATCGGTTTACGGTTGGCGAAGGTAATGAGGTCCGGCACGAACTTAAGGCCGACTATGAGAAAATGATCCTCGATAAAATCAAATTAGAACGATCGGTGAAAGTGGTTATGGATTGTGGGAATGCGGCAGCCTGTATTAATGCTCCCACCATTTTCGAAGCCCTGGGAGCCAATCTTACCGAATTGTATTGCGAAATAGACGGTAATTTTCCCAATCACCATCCTGATCCAACCGTGGAAGCCAATCTTACGGATTTAATCGATTTGATGAAGACCGGTAAATATGAAGTTGGTCTGGCTTTCGATGGTGACGCTGACCGGGTCGGTGTTGTGGATGAGACCGGTAATATAATCTGGGCAGACCAGCTAATGGCCATATTCCTGCCTGAGCTTGTCGAACCAGGCGATGATATTCTGTTTGATGTAAAATGCTCCCAGGCACTGGAAGATATGATCGTTAAGTATGGTGGTAATCCGGTTATGTGGAAGACCGGTCACTCATTGATCAAAGTAAAAATGCGTGAATTGGATTGCAAATTTGGCGGTGAAATGAGTGGGCATATCTTTTTTGCCGATGATTATTTTGGCTATGATGATGCCACGTATGTTGCTGCGCGTTTGGTACAGCTGCTATCGCGGAGCGATAAGAAATTATCCGAACTGGCGGCAGAAATTCCAAAATATTATTCAACACCGGAAATGCGTTTAATGTGTGAATCGGATGAGGAAAAATTCCGGATAGCCAGTGAAGCAGCTGAATATTTTACTGCTAATCATGATGTAATAAATGTAGATGGTGTCCGCATCAAATTTGGTGACGGATGGGGCTTGGTGCGTGCATCCAATACTCAGCCGGTAATTGTCTGCCGGTTTGAAGCTACGATTCAAGCCCGGATGGAAGAGATAAAAAACCTCGTTTTAGGAAAACTGCAAACTATCGGAAAAATTGAATTAGATGCCGGTCACTGATGCATTTTTAAAACGGATCTCCGATTATCGGATAATAATTAACCAGGCTTTGGCGGAACTTGATTTGCCGGTAGAGCCCCACTATCTTTACGATCCAATCCGCTATGTCGCTACCGGGCACGGCAAGCGCCTGCGCCCAATCCTGGTACGCCTGGCAGGGGAAGCATTTGGCGCTGATGCGGACGATTTGCTATCAGCCGGACTGGCGGTGGAGATACTGCATAATTTTACGCTGGTACATGATGATATCATGGATTGCGATTTCCAACGTCATGGACAGCCTACCGTGCATAAAAAATGGGATGAACCCACTGCAATTTTAGCCGGTGATGGATTATTTACCATGAGTCAATTAGCATTAATGAAAGTGACCATTAATCCGCTCCTGGCTTTACGACGGTTTAATGAGGCTACTCTGGCTGTCTGTGAAGGACAGGCTTATGACAAGGAATTCGAGACCGACTCAGCTATTGATTTGGATCAATACCTGAACATGATTGCCTTGAAAACCGGTAATTTAATTGGATTATGCGCTGAGCTGGGAGCTATTCTGGGCAATCAACCGGAGACAATTACCCAAATTTTGTATCACTATGGGATCGCATTGGGAAAAGCTTTTCAGATTCAGGATGACATTCTGGAAATTACCTCCAATTCTGAGAAAATGGGTAAAAGTCTGGGCAGTGATATTTCTGCTGGTAAACAGACTATTCTGACAATTCTTGCCCGTGAAAAAGATCCCAAACAGTGGGAACATTTCTCCAGCAAACTTTATACCAGAGATGAACAGAGTCTTCGCCATGAATACCGCAAGTATTTTATGTCCTCCGGTCTATTAGATCTGGCCCAATCCCAAGCCGAGCAATATGTGGGAAAGGCATATGATTTATTAACAATAGTGCCGGAAGAAAATAGCGTTGAACTAAAACAATTTACTGAGATGATTCTGACCAGAAATAAATAATTGTATTATTAAAAATGACCCAGAAATATAATAAGAACCACGATCCCGACGATATGTTCACTGCCATTTATAATTTCCCTGATCAAATCATCGATGCGATTCGAATCGGTGCGGGAATAACGCTGAAAAATGATTATCCTGAAATCAAGAACATTGTCGTGGCCGGCATGGGTGGTTCGGCAATTGGTGGTGATGTCAGCCACATGCTGATTGCGGATGAATTGACCGTACCGTTTAATGTTATTCGGGGCTATCGTCTGCCGGACTGGGTTAATTCTGATACTCTGATTATCTGTTCATCATATTCCGGGAATACGGAAGAAACACTCGCGGTTTACGCCATGGCCAGAAAATGTGGCGCCCAAATTTGTGGCATAACGACAGGGGGAGTGCTTGGAAAGCAACTTGATAATGATAGTTTGGATAAAATCAGCATTATCCCTGGTCTGCAGCCGCGGGCGGCGTTGGCTTATTCATTTGTCACAATACTATATCTGTTGAATAAAATCGGTATTATTAGCAGTGGATTTCAGGCATTGTTACAGGAATCTGTCGATCTGATAAAATCAAAGCGTGAGATTTATTCAGGCAGTGACAACAATCCAACCCTTGAGCTGGCACGAAAGATCGCCCCTCATCTGCCGATCATCTATGGTGAAACGGGAACAACTGCCGTTGTGGCAAATCGCTGGTGCGGCCAACTTAGCGAAAATTCAAAAATGCTGGCTTACAGTAATGAACTGCCGGAGATGAATCATAATGAAATCGTTGGCTGGAACAATAATCCTGATTTACTGAAGCGTCTGACCGTGATCTGGCTGGAAGATGAAGATGATCATCCACGGGTGAAGCTGCGACAGAAGAACAGCCGGGAATTAATTCAGGATTACTGCTTACAGGAAGTGATATCAGTTACCGGAGACAGCCGTTTTTCACGCCTGCTGCATTTGATCCATTTTGGAGACTGGTTAAGCTACTGGTGCGCACTTGAGCATAAAACCGATCCAACACCGGTAGAGAAAATAATGCTGTTAAAAGATCGGTTGGCAAAATTATAATTCCAAATATTAGCTTGTGGAAATTTGAATCACTGACTATATTAATATAAATATGAAACTGATTCCCGTACAGGTAGATAAAATTTCATTTCATCCGCCCAGCCATAGTTATGCTGTAATCTTGAAGGAGCTGGAAGGAGAAAGGAAATTACCGGTTATTGTAGGTGCGTTTGAAGCCCAGTCCATCGCACTGGCGCTGGAAAATGTGACTACACCCCGGCCAATGACCCATGATCTGATCGGGAATATTATCGACGGTATGGAAGCGAATTTGACTTCTGTGACTATTACTGAGTTGAGTGAAGGTGTCTATTATGCTCAACTTGAGGTACTTGGAGCTCAATTCGGACCATACAAGATTGACAGTCGTCCCAGTGATGCGGTCGCGATTGCTTTACGTATGAATGCACCGATAATGGTGGCCGACCAGGTAATGCGGGAGTCTGCTGTTTTAGATGAGGAGATTGCGGCTACTGCGTCGGTTAAATCGGGAAAAAAATTAGCTGGTTTTTCACGAGAGAACCTGGAAAAACAGCTTGATCAAGCTGTGGAGCAAGAAGAGTATGAAATCGCTGCCAAGCTGCGCGACCAGATCCGGGAATTAAATTCTTAAGCTGAATCCGTTAAGGCATCCAGGGCTAATTGTGCGGCAGCCTGTTCGGCTGTTTTTTTGCTGCTTCCCATTCCAGATGAATGTGAATGATCTCCGATTTTAACCTGTACTTCAAATACTTTATGGTGCTCTGGTCCAGAAACTGATACAATACAGAATTTGGGATTTGGCAACTGTTTTGTATGACAAAATTCGATTATACGACCCTTGAAATTAGTTGCTTTCCAGGCTTCAAAACGGTGCCGCCAGATTGTATCAAGGATTAAACTTTTGCAGGGCTTGATTCCACCGTCCATATAAACGGCTCCAATCAGAGCTTCAAATACATTACCGAGCTGTTTGACGGCTATTTTGTCTATATCCAGATCCACTGATGACTCGATTTCCAGCCATGCTAACAGATCGAGCAAATAACCCATGTCAGCCAGAAACGATTTTTGTACTAGGGCGGACCGCTTCTGGGTCAGGATTCCTTCATCACCTTCCGGAAATTCCTGCATTAGTGCTTCGCTGATGATCAGGTCAATCACTGCATCACCCAGAAATTCAAGGCGTTCGTAATTGGTCAGTGGCAGAGAATTAATCGAACGGTGAGTAAAAGCCTGTTCCAAATATTTTAAATTCCGAAACCGGTAATCGATACGTTTTTCAAGCGCGGCGAAACGATTACCGTGCTTTCGCCGACGTAAGAATAACCAGGGCAGGAGGGTCAAAAAATTAATTCCAGCTTTTTAAAAGCAGGACGGCGTTATGTCCCCCAAATCCCAGTGAATTAGATATTACTACATTAATATCGGCTGAGATAGCAGTATTTGGTACATAATTTAAATCACATTCAGGATCCGGATCGGTCAAATTGATTGTTGGTGGAATCAGATTGTTTTCCATGCTGAGGATCGCCGCAATTGCTTCAATTGCACCGCTGGCTCCCAATAGGTGTCCAGTCATGGATTTTGTGGAACTAATAAATAGTTTTTCGGCGTGGTTACCGAAAACGGTGTGGATTGCAATCGATTCGTTCTTGTCATTGTATGGCGTTGATGTGCCATGGGCATTGATATAATCCACCTGATTGGCTTGCATACCAGCGTCCTGAATAGCGGCTTTCATCGCCAGCGCAGCACCTGCTCCACCGGAGGACGGCTGTGTGACGTGGAAGGCATCGTCGGTAGCACCATAACCGGCTATCTCACCAAATATCCGTGCATCCCGCTTCTGGGCATGCTCTAATTCTTCCAGGATCAGGATACCAGCCCCCTCGGCAATAACGAATCCGTCACGATTTAAATCGAATGGTCGACTTGCTTTGTCTGGTGTATCGTTTCTGGTGGACAGGGCTTTCATATTGGCAAAGCCTGCAACCGCCATCGGGCAGACTGAAGCTTCGGTACCTCCGGAAATCATTACATCTGCATCACCGTATTGAATAGCCCGCAGCGCTTCACCCAGGGCGTCGGTTCCGGAGGCACAGGCTGACACAACAACATGATTGGGACCCTGTAAACCCCAGTGTATGGCAACATGACCAGCGGCAATATTAGCGATCATTTTAGGAATGAAGAACGGCGATACCCGGCGTGGTCCTTTTTTAAGCAAAATCTGATGTTGCTCTTCAAAAGTTTGAATCCCCCCAATTCCGGATCCAAGGATCACACCAACACGATTCATGTCCAGAGTTTTTTGAGTAAGCCCGGCCTGGGTAATAGCCTGTTCTGCAGCTACCAGGGCATAGATCGTAAATCGGTCAAGCTTCCGCACTTCCTTCCTTTCAAAGAAATCACCAGGATCGAAACCGGTTAGTTCGCCGGCAATTTTTACTGTGAAGTCAGAAGTATCAAAATTGGTGATTCTATCAATACCGCTAATACCGGAATGCAGTGCTTCCCAGTACAGCGGTACTGTGTTACCGTTCGGGGCCAGAACCCCCATCCCGGTAACAACTACACGCCGTTTTGGCACTGTTTAATTAAGCTTTATTATCAATATAGTCGATTGCTGCACCAACAGTGGTAATGTTTTCGGCATCCTCGTCGGGAATTTCAATATCGAATTCCTCTTCCAATTGCATGATCAATTCCACTGTATCCAGTGAATCAGCGCCGAGATCATCAACAAAATGTGCTTCGCGGATAATTTTCTCTTCTTCCACGCCCAGTTTATCAACGATTACTTCTTTGATCTTTGCAAAAGTATCCATTCTATTCTCCTTGTTTTAAGACATTGTCATACCACCGTCAACAGCATATGTCTGTCCGGTAATATACCCGGCGGCATCTGAGGCTAAAAACAGCACGATAGTGGCGACATCATCCGTGTTTCCAATTTTTCCCAAAGGTATCTGTTTAATCAATTCTATCTTTAGATCATCTTTTAAGCCAGAGGTCATATCAGTATCAATATATCCCGGAGCTACACAATTAACGGTTATTCCCCGCGAAGCCAGCTCTCTGGCAGTTGCTTTGGTCAAACCAATCAATCCAGCCTTGGAAGCAGAATAATTCGCCTGACCAGCATTTCCGGTGATACCAACCACCGATGCAATATTAATTATTCGACCACGGCGTTGTTTCATCATCGGTCGGGCAACTGCCTTGATTGTGTTGAAAGCGCCTTTCAGATTAGTATTCAATACGGTATCCCAATCCGTTTCGGACATGCGCATCAGCAGCGTATCGCGAGTCACACCGGCATTATTAACCAAGATATCAATCTGTCCGAATTCATCGATAATTTTTTTAATTAATACAGTCACGCTATCAGCTGAACTGATATCACAAGCGGCCGAACTGGCTGAGAAGTTATTATTCACCAGTTGATCAGCTACAGCACGGACCGCTTCAGCATTCCGGCTGATGCAGATTACATGAGCGCCTGATCTAGCCAGAGTTTCGGCGATACCACGTCCGATTCCCCGCGATGCACCGGTCACTAAAGCAATATTATTATGTAACTCAAACATCTTTAAAGTTACTTATATCAGCTATCGTTTCCACGCCATAAACAGTCAGTTCTCGATTTATTCGGCGGATCAAACCCTGTAAAACACGACCCGGGCCGACCTCAACAAAACGGTCAATACCTGTTGAGGACATATTGGAAATCGAGCGCTGCCATTGAACCGGGTTCTCCAGCTGATTGATCAATGCCTGACGGACATCAACAGCCGACAGAACCGGTTCGGCAGTAACATTGCTGTAAACTGGAATTTGAGGATCTTGAATCGCTGTATCAGCGAGTTTTTTAATTAATATACTTCGGGCGGGTTTCATCAATGGTGAATGAAAGGCACCACTTACATTTAACTCAACGACTTTTCGGGCACCGAAATCTCGAGCAATTTTCATTGCTGCTCTGACACCCTTGATTGATCCGGATATAACTACTTGACCAGGTGCATTAAAATTTGCCGCAACTACAGTTCCGGCTGTATGCGCTTCACAGCAGACCTTTTCTACAACTGCACCATCAATTCCAATAACTGCTGCCATGGTACCGGGCTGCTGCTCTCCGACATTCTGCATACTATCGGCGCGAATTTTCACCAGTTCCAATCCGGTGCTAAAATCAAAGGCACCGGCGATTGTCATGGCGGAATATTCACCCAGACTATGACCGGCAACGGCAACCGGATCCGTACCGGATTCGATGAATAATTGCCCCAGAATAACGCTGACGATATAGATAGCTGGTTGAGTGTATAGTGTCTGCTTTAGGACTTCTTCCGGGCCATTAAAGGTAATATCTTTAATATCAACGTTGAGGATATCATTCGCCAGATCGAAGTATTGCCTGCCAAGTTCTGTAGCATTATATAATTCGTGTCCCATCCCAACTTTTTGGGAGGCTTGACCAGGGAAAATAAATGCGGTTTTGCTCATAGTTTTACCAGCGAATCAACATACTGCCCCAGGTGTAGCCGGCACCGAATGCTGCCAACAATACCAAATCGCCACTTTCCAGTCGGCCATTTTCCACCGATTCGTCAATGCAAATCGGAATCGTACCGGCAGTGGTATTACCATACTGACCAATATTAATTATGACCTGGTCATCATTAAAGCCGCAACGTTTGGCGCAAACATCGATTATACGTTTATTAGCTTGATGGGGAATGAACAGCTTTATGTCCGATCCGCTCAAGTTATTACGCTCCAGGATTTCCAGACTGACGTCAGCCATGCCTTTGGAGGCTACTTTGAAGACAGCTTTTCCATCTTGATAAACATAATGCTCTTTATTGGCGACAGTCTCGGCCGTAGCGGGTTTCAAACTGCCACCGGCAGGCATACATAGATTTTTACTGCCTGATCCATCCAGATGCAACTTAGCATCGATCACACCCTCATCTTCGAGGCTGGGTTCCAGTAATACCGCCCCTGCACCATCACCGAAAAGTACACAGGTATTGCGGTCCTCAAAATTCAGAATCGAACTCATTGTATCAGCTCCGATGACCACAACTTTCGAATAATTTCCGGATTCAATGAATTTTGCACCAGTCTCCAGTGCAAAAAGGAACCCGGTGCATGCTCCTGATAAATCAAATCCCCAGGCATTTTTAGCGGACAAATTGTTTTGAATCAAGGCGGCAGTGGACGGAAACAGCATATCGGGTGTTATCGTGGCAACAATAATTATATCGATGTCCTCCGGGTGGTAACCAGAGTTGTCTAATAATGTCTGTGTTACGCGGGTGCCCATATCGGCGGTTGCTTGCCCGGGAGATACTAATCGTCGCTCGGAAATACCGGTCCGGGTTCTGATCCATTCATCGTTTGTATTGACTAGTTTCTCGAGATCAGAGTTAGTGAGTATCCGGTCGGGTAAATAACGTGCTGTTGTTGTAATTGCTGCTTTGATTTTAAACTCCCATATGTTTGGCTAAACTGTCTTTTGTATCGTCAATCAGGTTTTTTTCCACGCATGACCTGGCAACTAAAATTGAATTTTTAATTGCTTTTTCGGACGAACTACCATGACAAATAATGCTTACACCATTAACACCCAACAGGGGTGTGCCGCCGTATTCCTCGTAATCAAACTGCTTCTTGATTGAAGAGAATACCGGTTTCAGTAAAGCGGCCCCCAGCAAAAAACGTTTATTATTTTCTATCCTATCTTTGACTTCATCGGTGAATGTTTTTATCCAACCCTCGGCAAATTTCAAAATCGTATTGCCCACAAAACCATCGCATACTAATATTCGCGCATCGCAGTCCAGTAGATGCCGGCCTTCTACGTTGCCGACAAAATTATCCAGTTCCTGATCTAAAAGGGCATAGGTTTGCTGGTATAAATCGCTGCCTTTATTGGATTCGCTGCCAATATTGATCAAGCCAATTGGTGGATTCTTGGTTTTTTCAACATGGGTCAAGTAGGAAGTTGCCATGATCGCGAACTGTAACATATGAATTGGCTTAACTTCCGCATTGGCTCCGACATCGCAAATAATTTTACTCCCGCTTAAAGTAGGTATATAGGCTCCAAGTGCCGGTCGTCTGACACCTGGTATGCGACCGAAAGTAAATAATGAGGTTGACATGACAGCACCAGTATTTCCGGCACTGATAAAGGCATCGGCTTGCTTATCCTTAACGAGTTTGATCCCCTGTACAATCGATGACTCCGGTTTAGTCTTAATTACCCTGGATGCACGATCATGCATATTGACAACTTGCATAGCGGAATGAATACTGATCCGGTTCAAATCCTGGTCCCGTAGTTCAGCCATAATTGCGTCTGGTTGGCCGACCAATATAAATTTCAGTGAAGAGGGTGTTTCTCGACAGGCCCACAAAACACCTTGAACAACTGCCCGAGGGGCTAAATCTCCCCCCATGGCATCTAGAACTAATTTCATTTAAACTTGATTAGCTACTCGGTCGTTGATATTACCGGTCGTCCGCGATAATAGCCGCAGTTGGGGCAAGCACGATGAGGCATCTTGGCCTGATTACACTGGGGGCACTCCGTTACTGATACAGCGGATGCTTTATAATGGGTGCGGCGTTTACGTCCGCGCGCTTTTGATATTCTGGTTTTTGGAAGTGCCATGATTACTCCTGCTTCTTGGCATCAATTTATTGTTTCAATTTTTTTAATTCATTCCATTGATCATTTATCTGGTCTGACGAGCAGGAACAGGTATTGTGATTTAAATTCTGGCCACAAATGGAACACATACCTTTGCAGTCTTCCCGGCATAAGGTCTTTATTGGTTCATCCAGGTAGATTATGTCGTGGATGACGCTTGATATATCAAGCCATTCCTGGCCGTCGGGAAACCAAATAAAATCCGTATTCTCATCAGATATAAGATCATGATTTGAAGTAAGCCAGAAGGAAATAGGCAGTTCGTGATTTTGTGGAAATTCGGTTAAACATCGGTCACAAATCTCAATAGTACTGCGTGTCACAGTACCGCTTATTTTATAACCCTCAGCAGCAGCTTCCGATGTCAGGTTGCAACTGATTTTCGAATCAGTAAATTTGATATCGACAGCTTTTAGCTCGTTGGCTGGTATCTCAAATAGCGTGTCACTTAATTCAGCGATTAGATCGGAACGAAAAAGCTTCATTTTAAACGCGCAAAGATAATCTTGGTATTCCTCTCAAACAAGAATAAAAAGTGCCTGATATTTCAGGCACTTTTTAACTATCTGATAACTTTAGTCTTTAATCTGTATCAGGTATTATCCTGATCCTTTTTGTCATCTGCTTCAGATTCGTCGGTCACTGAATCGTCGGTTGATGGCTCAGTTTCGTTTTCCTCTTCCTCTTCTTCCTCAGCTTCCAATTCCTCTTCATCTTTACGCTCAAGCAAATTGTCATCATCAGATTTTTTCTTGAATATGATGAACATCAATGTTTCACCCACCGACAAGATCGATAGGCCGTATGCAATAACCGATGCAAATAAAATAAACAGGAAGATGGCCGTAATTACTCCAGCAGCAGAATGGGTGAAAGGCATATCAACTCCCGGCACCGGAAACAGGCCACAAAAGCCGCCGGCACAGGTGTTTCCAGAACTTATACAGGCAGGGAAAACAACCTCGCTGGCATAGCCAACGATATTTGATAATTTCAATCCCATACCCAAAAGCCAATCCGCACCGAATACCAGATTAATTAATTTGTATCCTCCGTACCAGAAAGCACCGAAAATGTATACAGCCAGATAGACCAATGGCAGCAGAACCATATGGTAGAGAACGATTCGCCATGGTTGCGACCAGGTAATTGAATAGCTTTGGAATACAGCTCCCATAGTATCTTCTTCATACGCACCGACTATCGTTGGTGTATATACTAAAGAAGTTGCCAATACTACGACGGTGTAAACTGTGAATACCGCACCAAAGAAATAGAACAGGTACGGCAGGGCAAACAGAAATTCGCCAATCCAGGGGATTTTACTCACCGCACCGAATAAAACAGCGACGAATAGAAAGATGATTATTATTATGATTAAACTGATTGATGTGAAAATTATCGGGTGCCAGTGTTTCTTGACATATTTCCAGGAATCCCCAGATGAGTAAAACTCATCACCCTTCAACTGCTTGTAGGTTACTCGGGCTACAGCGGTACAGGCTAAATTAATGGTGAAAAACCAGATTAAGATCCCAATCCAATAAACTAGCTGGGCATACCAGGAACTACCTTCAGTAGCATATAAACAGGGATACAATCCGAATTTCTGCCAGGCTGAAGCAAACGACACGCCGGCTAAGCCCAGGGCAAGATAGGTTAACAGCCAGTACACGATCCATCCACCGATCAATCCGATTAAAAAGATTAGAATTTTCTTTCCACTCAAGGCCAGTCGCGGTGCTCTGAATATATCCCGCACATCAAAATATAGATTCATTGGACCCATCATATTCTCCTTTTAATTTTCCAATCTTATAAAATCGACCCAGGTTTCTCCTTTGGTCACAGATTGTATATCATTAGCGATTGCTACAGCGGCGGAATAGCTTTCGAAACTACCGACCCGCACCCGATACCAGATTTCATCTGTTTCTTTGAAATAGGCCTTCTGGATATACGAATCAAAGCCGGCTTCAATCAAACTTTCAGCAGAGGCTTGCGCATCTTCAAATGTACGTTTTGCAGAAGTTTGGATTGTATATCGAAAAGGATCCTTTGGTATGGTAGCACCCGGTACTGGTTTGGCCGGTTTCCTGGGCGCAGTATATACTTTTTGAACCGGTTGAACGACCGGGACCACCGGTTCGAAATCATGAGTTGGAAACGGCTCAGGCTCCGAGTCCTCTGAAAAAGATTCAACTTCCGGCACTGTGTCAACAATATCCATCTCAGTGAAATCTTCTTCATCGTCGCTGACTTCGTCGGATTCTATAATTTCAAACGAAAAATCCTGCGATGATACTTCATCGCCGAATTCATCGCGTACTATTACGGCAAATTCATAGGTTCCGGGATAGTCGGGAATGAATGAGATCGTCTGATTATCCTCTGACAATTCCAGATCGTCTGTTGTCAAAGGACTGGCATCCGGCTGTTTGACGATCGACCATAAATAGTCAAAAACTCCGTCTTCACCTGGTGCCTCAACCTGAGCTGATTGATATTCACCAACTATTCCTTCATTAATATCCTTTCCGCAACCAGCCAACAAAAAAATGCCGACTACAATTATGAAGAAACGTGATATGTGCATAACCCTCGCTTGTGGTTAGAAAAAAAGGCTTATTATCAAGTGTGAATTTGATTGGGTGTGAAGAAAAATGCAATTTCTTTTTCAGCATTTTTATCTGAGTCAGAACCATGAACAGCATTATTCTGAACACTTTCTGCAAAATCACGGCGAATTGTGCCGGGCGCAGCATCTACCGGATTGGTTGCCCCGATAAATTTCCGGTAGCTCTCCACCGCATTTTCCGATTCTACCACAAATGGCAGACAGGGCCCTGATGTCATAAATTCAATTAGATCATTGAAAAACGGTCGATCTTTATGGACAGAATAAAATTGTTCAGCCGTCTCGCGGCTTAAATGCTCCAAGCGTGCTGCTACAATCTTGAATCCGGTATTTATCAGGCGATCGATAATCTTTCCGGTATAATTTTTACCGATTGCGTCAGGCTTAATAATTCCTAAAGTAAAATTTCCCACGGAATTCTCCGATTTCTTGTGTTTATTTGTTAAAAAATTTATTTTCCCGATGCAGTTAGTGAACTATCCACCTAGTGCTGCGTGCATGGCAGAACCGATTTCCGCTGGACTTTCAGCGACTATAAGACCGGCATTTCGGAGTGCCTTCATTTTATCTTCAGCAGTACCCTGCCCACCGGCAATGATCGCTCCCGCGTGCCCCATTCGACGTCCGGGAGGTGCGGTTTGTCCGGCAATAAAGGTAATAATCGGTTTGGTGAAGTTATTGTCGATCACCCATTGAGCCGCTTCTTCCTCTGCAGTGCCACCGATTTCGCCGATTAATACCACACCTTCAGTGGCTTCATCATCCTTGAATAATTGCAACATGTCGATAAAAGTAGTGCCGATTATAGGATCACCACCAATCCCAATCGAAGTTGACTGCCCCAATTTAAACTCACCCAATTGATGGACAGCTTCATAAGTCAGCGTTCCTGAGCGTGATACCACACCGATGGAGCCTGGCGTATGAATGAAACCCGGCATAATTCCTACTTTTGCCTGTCCCGGTGAAATGACTCCCGGGCAGTTGGGCCCTACCAGTCGGGTAATTTTATCATTTAGAAATTTATTAACCTGCACCATATCGCTGGTGGGTATACCTTCGGTGATGCATACAACTAACTCAATACCAGCAGCGGCCGCTTCGATAATTGCTTCTGCGGCAAATGCCGGTGGTACAAATATGACCGTTGTATTGGCTCCGGTTGCGGACCGAGCATCTTCAACGGTATTGAAAACTGGAACTTCCAGTGCTTTGTGACCACCTTTTCCAGGTGTTACACCACCCACCAGTTTTGTACCATATTCCTGCATTTGTTGTCCGTGAAATGAACCTTCCTGGCCAGTAATTCCCTGGATGATCAAACGTGTTTGATTATTTACCAGTACGCTCATTTTACACCTCCATCGGCTGCTGTTACTGCCATATTAGCTGCCTCCTGTAAACTGGCCGCCACTTTGAATTCCAGCGATGATGTATTCAATAATTCCGCTGCTTTCACGGCATTAGTACCTTCAAGTCTAATAATAATTGGAATTTCAATATCAACTGCTTCAAGTGCGGTAATTATTCCTTCCGCTACCCGGTCGCAGCGGACAATTCCTCCGAATATATTGATCAAAACGGATTTCACATTCGGATCGGACAGAATTAATCGGAATCCATTAGCTACTGTTTCAGCATTTGCAACACCGCCGACGTCTAGAAAATTGGCCGGTTCACCACCATTCAGTTTAATGATATCCATGGTGGCCATTGCCAGGCCGGCGCCGTTAACCATGCAACCTACGGTTCCATCCAGTTTGATATAATTCAAACTGAATTTGTTTGCTTCCACTTCCGCTGGTTCTTCCTCGCTGATATCACGCAGTTCCTTGATCTCGGGATGTCGGAAAAGTCCATTATCATCAAAATTGATTTTAGCGTCCAGGGCAACCACTTGATCATCCCTGGTAACAACCAATGGATTTATCTCGATCAGGGAACAATCCTTAGCCATGAATACTTTCCATAAAGCATTGAAAATTCGCACGGCTGATTTGACCTGAACACCTTTCAGCCGCAGGGCAAACGCCAGTTTTCGAGCTTGGAAGGGACGTAAGCCAAATCCCGGATCAATCCATTCTTTAATAATTTTTTCCGGTGTTTTCGAAGCAACTTTTTCGATTTCCATACCGCCCTCGGTCGAAACCATAAACACATATTCTCCGGAAGCACGGTCCAGGACTATTCCGGCATATAATTCCCGAGCAATGTCAACAGCGGATTCGATCAATAATCGCTGTACCTGTTTCCCCTGAGGGCCAGTTTGATGAGTTACCAGATTCATACCAAGCAGATTGCGAGCTGAATCGCGGGCTTCAATCTCATTATGGATCAACTTAACTCCACCACCTTTTCCCCGTCCTCCGGCATGGATTTGCGCTTTGATAACAGCCGACTTGGTAGGTAGTCGATGGTAGATTTCCACTGCTTCATCAATACTGAAGGCTGGATAACCCTCCGGGACTGCTACTTCGAATTGGCGAAAAATTTCTTTGCCTTGATATTCGTGAATTTTCAAAAGTTCACTCCTGTGTTTAACCAGATTCTAATATCATTGTTGAGATTTATTAAACCAGCAGGGGTTGATTTTCCCCTGCTGGTTTTGCTATTTACTTTAGATATGGTTTGAGCACATCTTCCAGGTTCGGTTGACCGATTTCCTGAAGATCGTAGGTGACCCTGACCGACGGTTGCTTGATTTTGCATACCCGGCGCAGGTCAATTGGTGTGCCGATGATGACCACATCACAATCCACATTCGCGATTGTTGACTCCAGATCTTTCATCTGTTGTTCGCCATAGCCCATTGCCGGCAACACCAGTCCGATCTCCGGATATTTTTCGAAAGTGTCTGTGAGGGTGCCAACCGTAAATTCACGTGGATCAATAACTTCTGCTGCTCCAAATTTTTCGGCAGCTACAGTTCCAGCACCGTATTTCATTTCACCGTGCGTCAGGGTTGGACCATCCTCCACTACCAGTGCTTTTTTACCCAGAATTAATTCAGGATCTTCAACTGAGATCGGCGATGCTGCATCTACAATAATCGCTGTCGGATTCGTCTGGCGAATATTCCAGCGCACCTCTTCGGTAAATTCGGCATCGGCCGTATCAATTTTGTTGATCACGACCACATCGGCCATCAGCAGATTAGTTTCGCCAGGGTAGTAGGTCAACTCATGTCCAGGACGATGGGGATCGGCCACGACAATGTTCAAATCCAATTGGTAAAACGGTAGATCATTATTGCCGCCATCCCAAAGGATCACATCCGCCTCTTTTTCTGCTTCCCGTAGAATGGCTTCATAATCCACACCGGCATATATAATTGTGCCCGCATTGATATGCGGCTCATATTCTTCCATTTCCTCGATCGTGCATTTATTTTTTTTCAGGTCACCGATCGAAGCAAAACGCTGAACCCTTTGCGCTACCAGATCGCCATAGGGCATAGGGTGGCGAATAGCGGCTACTTTTTTACCGGCATCTTTTAAAATCTTGGCAACCAGACGGGTAGTTTGACTTTTTCCACAGCCGGTGCGTACAGCGCCGATACCAATCACCGGTTTTACAGATTTTACCGTCGTCGGTTTGGCACCGAGGAATTTAAAATGGGCACCAGCCGCAATTACTCGGGATGCTATATGCATCACTGATTCATGGGAAATATCGGAATAGGCAAATACCACTTCTTCAACCTCATGGCGATCGATCAACACCTCCAGATCGGACTCATCGTGAATTGGGATTCCCTCCGGATAAAGTGCACCGGCCAATTCCTTAGGATAGACCCGACCTTCGATATCCGGTATCTGCGTAGCTGTAAAAGCCACTATATCATATTTTTCAATATCACGATAGATAACATTAAAATTATGAAAATCTCGTCCAGCGGCACCCATAATCAAGGTTTTAATTCGATTCATTTTAACTCCATCAATTTGTTTTAATAATTTTCAGGTAGAACTCACGTCCACCACCAGGTTCAATAAAAGAATTGCGATCAGGTAACTGTTAGGCGAATCCAAAGGTCTGTCTGAAAGAAAGGATATAGGCAATCAGTTTAATCATTTCTCAGCCATGAAAGGGTAACCATATTCAGTGGGTGGTACAAATGTTTCTTTTATGGTCCGCTGTGATACCCAGCGTAACAGGTTGAACATTGAGCCAGCTTTATCATTGGTGCCGGAAGCCCGGCTGCCTCCAAAAGGCTGTTGTCCGACAACGGCTCCAGTGGGTTTATCATTGATGTAAAAATTCCCGGCTGCATGAGTCAATGCTGTTGTAGCTTCGATTACGGCCTGGCGATCATCTGCAAATACGCAGCCTGTCAGGGCATAGGGTGAGGTGCTGTCCACTAGTTTTAGTGTTTTATTCCAGTTTTTCGGATCATAGACATAAATAGTTAAAACAGGGCCGAAAATTTCCTCTTCCATCGTTTTGAAACAGGGATTTGTTGTCAAAATGGTGGTCGGTTCGATGAAATAACCGACGGCATCACTGTAGTTTCCACCAGTCAGAATCTCAGCATCAGAAGATTTTTTTGCATAATCGATGTGAGCAGTAATTGATTCAAAGGCAGGTTTATCAATAACGGCGTTCATGAAATTTCTGAAATCTTCTACGTCACCCATTTTAATTGTAGCTACTTCTTCCAAATAACCTTTGCGCACTTCCTCCCAGATAGTACTGGGTATATAGCAACGTGAGAGGGCTGAACATTTTTGTCCCTGATATTCGAAAGCACCCCTGACCATGGCAGTAATTAATCCTTTTATATCAGCGGAATCATGGGCAATGCAGAAATCCTTGCCGCCGGTCTCACCAACTATTCGAGGGTAGGTCTTATAATTGCTGATATTGTTGCCAAGAGTCTGCCACATTCCCTGGAAAACACCGGTCGAGCCAGTGAAATGAATCCCGGAGAGGATTGAATTCTGCATTACGATCGGTCCGACCTGGGAACCGGGACCGGGAATAAAATTGATCACTCCATCGGGCAAGCCTGCTTTTTTGAACATATCCATCAGAAAAAAGGCCGGGTAAACAGCACTGGAGGCTGGTTTCCACAAGGAAACATTGCCCATGAGAACCGGAGCTGTTGGTAGATTACCGGCAATAGAGGTGAAATTGAATGGTGTAACAGCAAAAATGAATCCTTCAAGCGGCCGGTGCTCCACTATATTCCACATCCCATTGGGAGAATAAGGTGGCTGTTGTTCGTAGATCTCCTGAGCATACCAGGTGTTAAAATTGAAAAAATCGATCAATTCACAAGCGGAGTCAATTTCAGTCTGGAATGCGTTTTTACTCATGTTAAGCATGGTCGCTGCGTTCACGGTCTGGCGATAGGAACCTGCCAGCAGGGTTGCCATCCGTCGGAAGATAGCAACACGGCTTTCCCATGGCATCGTTGACCAGCTTTTCCAGGCTGTCTGCGAAGCGTCAATGGCATCGGCAACTTCCTTTTTACCTGCCAGGTGATACCGCGCGAGAATATGCTGGTGATTATGGGGCATGATGCATTCGGCTAAACGTCCTGTTCGTACTTCCTTACCACCAATGATTAAAGGTATTTCAACTTCGGTAGCTTTCAGTTCGGTTATTTTGGACTTTAAATCGGACTTCTCCGGTGTCCCAGGTCCATATGATTTGATCGGTTCATTGACTGCTTCCGGAACGGACACTTTTATATTCGGCATTAATTGCCTCCGCACTGATAATTAGGAATAATAGGGTTTATAAGCCTGAAAATTTACCAGCCATTAAAAAACATAAGCAAGGTGGAAGGATGATTTGCTAATTTAATCAGTTGGACAGATTTTGCTTGGCATACTCTTTTATATCATCCAGAATCAGCAGCATTTCGTTTATATCAACAGCCGTTACTAATTTATTTCGGTATTGGGCAGCACCCGGGAAATTTTTTAAATACCAACCAAAATGTTTGCGCATAAGTTGTGCCCCCTGTTGCTCCCCGCGATAATCCGCCTGCATTTTCAAATGTCTGATACAGACCACTACCTGCTCAGTCAGGCTGGGAGGATCCACACCAATTTCCTCATTCAGGGCTGCCTTTAATTCGCGGAAAATGAATGGATTCCCAAGCGCGGCTCGTCCGATCATAACCGCGTCGCATCCGGTCTGGTCCAGCATACGGTTCATATCATCAACTGAATTAATATCGCCATTGCCGATTACTGGTATATTAACCGCCGCTTTCAATTGCTTGATCAATTCCCAGTTTGCTGCGCCACCGTAGCTTTGTTTGGCTGTGCGGGGGTGCAAAGTCAAGGCAGCTATTCCACACTGTTCCAGGCGTACTCCAGCTTCTGGGACAACGATCCTGTTTTGGTCCCAGCCGGCACGCATTTTAACGGTAACGGGGATTTTGGGAACTGCCTCAACAACTGCCGTGGTGATTTCATCCATGAGATTTAGATCACGCAGTGCTGCCGAACCAGCCCCGCGCTTGGTAACTTTGGGAACCGGACAGCCGTAATTAATATCGATCAGGTCAGGTTGAAACTGCTGCTTGACTGACCGAGCCGCCTTGGCCATAATTTCCGGAGTGTCACCGAATATTTGGATACCAATTGGACGTTCCTCATTCTTGAACCTGATCATACTCAATGTTTTATCATTGAGCTGAAAGATTCCATGCGCTGAAACGAATTCAGAAAAAACTAAACCGGCACCGAATTCCTTGCATAATAAACGGAAGGGGTAATCACTTACACCGGCCATAGGAGCCAGAAATATTGGCGTTTCAATTTTTAGCCGACCGAGTTCCATGGAGCTTGCCGATTCAATCACTTAATTTCTGTTTATACATCAGCTTATTGGATTTATTCAGGTCTGAATTGTTATAATCCTGTTGTACCGATTTGAATGAACGGCCATCAGCATTACTGTTTGCGGCATACTCAACCTTTTCATTTGTGCTTTCAAAATAGAAGTGTAAATTTGCTGGCTTTTTTGGTTAAGAACAAAACAATTATCCGGAGAATATGATGAGCCGCATGTGCGATGTAACGGGAAAGAAACCAATGTATGGTAATAATGTCAGCCATGCCCATAATAAATCCCGTCGTCGGTTTAATATCAACCTGCAAAAGAAACGTTTCTGGCTGCCAGACGAAAAACGATTCGTAACGCTAACTGTTTCCACCCAAGGAATGCGCTTAATCGATAAAAAAGGCATTCGGAAAGTGGTCAATGATCTGCGTTCAAAAGGAATGAAAATATAATATTTCAATCTATAATAAATTAAAACTGCCCGGCTAGCCGGGCATTTTTTTATTGTGGGTCCCGTCCTGAAAAAAGTTGACTGAAATAAGGAGGTCAATAATAAGGACCCAATTGCCCAGCATTAGTAGCTGATACCGTGGGTGCTATCTCCATGTAAATTGAAAAACTTTGTGATTATTTGAACTATTCGCGGTGCTCTTGGGATAAAAAAAGGGGCAAGCCAGGTACTGGAATTGCCCCTATCAACATCCATGATTTACTTGCTATTTATGCTGCTGGCGCACGAAGGCTGGGATCTCCAGATCGTTATCAAACAGCGAGGGATTATTGTCATCGAAGATGAATTTCGGCTTATTCTCAGCCGTCGGTGGCTGAATTGTCTCATCGGTCTGTTTCTGATTGATAAGCGGCATATTAATGCCATCAGTATAAGCCGGTGAGCTGCTATCGATTTTCGGCTGTTCAGTTTCGTGAGTAGGTTTTCGCTCTTCGATATAATCCGATTGTGAAAAACCGGTGGCAATTACCGTTACGCGGATTTCATCCGCCATGGCTGGGTCAATCACCGCTCCAAAGATGATGTTTGCATCCTGGCCAGCCTCTTCAAAAATAATTGAAGTTGCTTCATCGACTTCTATCAACGTGAGATCAGGACCTCCCGTTATGTTCACCAGCACACCTTGGGCGCCACCGATATGAGCGCTGTCTAACAATGGACTGGAAATCGCCTGTTGAGCCGCCAGAACAGCCCGTTCTTCTCCTCCGGCATTCCCGGTGCCCATAATCGCTTGGCCCATATTTTTCATGATAGTTTCAACGTCAGCGAAATCCAGGTTTATCAGTCCATGAACATTTATCAGGTCTGAAATTCCTTTTACTGCCTGGTTCAAAGTAGCATCAGCTGTTTTGAAGGCTTCCATGACAGTGGTGGATTTATCGACGATCGACATCAGTTTTTGATTTGGAATGGCGATAGTGGTATCGCAGGCTTTTCGCAATTCCACCAGCCCGTTAAGCGCTCGGTTCATCCGTTTGGGACCCTCAAAATTAAACGGCAGTGTTACAATCCCTACCGTCAGGATTCCCAATTCACGGGCTAACTGAGCGATTACCGGTCCACCGCCCGTTCCGGTTCCACCGCCCATTCCAGCCGTGATAAAGACCATATCGACCTCTTCCATCAGGGCAGTAACCGCTTCTTTATCGGTTTCAATCGCTTCGCGCCCAATATCAGCCTTGGCTCCTGCCCCTAATCCTTTTGTGAGGTTTTTACCAATCTGTATCTTATGCAAGGCAGCATTATTTTCCAGATCTTGAGCATCGGTATTCACAGCAATAAAATCAACACCATGCATACCGGTCTGTATCATCCGGTTGATGGCATTTCCTCCGGCACCACCAACACCGATGACTTTAAGTTTCGCTTTTTGTTCGGCGAGATAATCGAATTCAAATAACATGGATGTTCTCCTTCAGTTAGGTTTCTCTATCTTCAATGTTTAAAAAAATTCTTTGAACCATTTTTTCAATTTTCCAATTGCCCGAGTCAGCGGCTTATCAGGCAACAAACCGGTATTGAATTCTTCTTCCTGTGTTTTCCATTGCGTTAATCCCAGGACAGTTGTATAAGCAGGACTCGAGGCCACGTCAACCACTCCGCTGATACCTTTGGGATAACCGATTCGCACCGGTTCTTGAAAAACCTCCCCTGCCAGCGAGGTGATATTTTTCAATAGGGCACCACCACCGGTTATGACTGCCCCAAAAGTTAACCGTTCACGGATATCCGCCCGCGCAATCTCACGCGTCACCATCTGAAATAATTCCACCATGCGTGCTTCTACGTACCGCGACAATTCGTGCTCGGATACTTTACGGGCAATTTCACCTTCTTTTGCCGGTAATTCGAAATCCAGTTCAGTTGAGGCCAGAGCAGCCTTAGCCGAAGCATATTTCAGCTTTATCTGCTCCGCTTCCTCAATATTGATCTGCAGCATCATGGCAATATCATTGGTGATGCTGTTAGCTCCCAAACCGATTACGGCGGAATGGCGTATTCCACCTTCGTAATAAACGGTTATGTCGGTTGTGCCGGCACCAATATCAACCAGTGCGACACCTAATTCTTTTTCATCATGGGTTAAGGTTGGCAGGGAAGCTGCCAGTGCCTGGAAAACCAGAGCTTCAACCTCAATCCCCAGCTCTTCAGCACATTTAGCTAAATTTTTCGCCGCTGTTGTGGCAACGGTGATCAGGTGAATCCGTGCTTCAAGACGCCTTCCGGACATGCCTACCGGATCTTTGATGCTGCCCATTGTATCAATTATATATTCCTGTGGCAGTACATGCAGAATATCACGGTCCATGGGCAAGGATATGGCTTTAGATAATTCAAGTACCCGGTGTATATCCTGTGCGGATATTTCATGCTCAACAGGGATATTCTGAGTACTACTCTTGTGCACTGCAATCGCCCCCTGAGTATTGATCCCGCGAATATGCTCCCCGGAAATGCTCATTATTGCCCGTTCCACCTTCACATTGGCCATTAGTTCAGCTTCTTTCAAAGCTTCATCGAGTGCAGTAATAGTTTTATCAATATGAATCAAACTACCTTTGCGCATTCCGGTGAATGGTTTTGTCCCCAGTCCAAGCAGTTTAATAGTACCATTTTCTGAATTTGTCTCAACTATGGCACAACGGATTTGGGATGAACCGATGTCGATTCCAACCTGAATATTTTTATCCTGTCCTCGGTTTAATGGATTCATGACCATTCCTTGGCAATTATTTGTTTAGCATACCGTAGATCCAGGTTGGCATAATCCGTAAGAGCCTTGATCCCTCTAATCGCATGATTGAAAGCCATTAAAACATATATTTTTTCAATGATATCCGTATCTCCCAGATTGATCACGGTGGGATTATTTGTAAGAATGAAAGTATACTCATCATCCTGGTTCAGGGTTATTTCCGAAATTTCATCATATAATGTGTCAATATGTTTATATACTTCCACCAAAACGTTTACGGTCTCTTTCATCTTTACTGATAATACCGGTTGACCGATGGGATAGAGGCCAGGATCGGGATTAAATCCGGATAAAGTGGGTATTTGAAACTCGTAGGTTTGAGCTACTAATGGCAGCACGATACCATCCTGATCGAGAAGGACCAGCGGATCGATATTGACCAATGCGATCGGATTTCGTTCAATTACCTCAACAATCAGTTGATGTGGGTAACGCCGACTTATACGAGTCGCTGCGATATATGGATGCTGATCAATTTTTTTGCTCAGTTCTACCAAATCAAGATTAAATAGAGAAGTGGATTCCATATTGTTCATTATATTGCGTAACTCGGTTTTTGATACAATCGAATTTCCGGTGAACCGAATTTTTTGCAGACTGAACAAACCGGCTTCAATCGTCCAGGCATACCCGCCCCAGGTCAAACCGGCCAGGGAGACAATCAGCCAGAAAATAATCAGGTATGTAACGAAATTCTTTCTAATAGCTTTCTTCATTTAGTTAGTCTGAGGCAGCTTTAATTTGCATTTTAACGGGGCTTTACACTCAGTTTTTGAATTAGCCTATCACTAAAGCGCCAGATATTTCCTGCGCCGATTGTAATAACCATATCGCCGGATTTGATTATTTTCCCCAATTCCTCGATCAATTCGACGAGGTTCGGAACATAATACACTCGCTTATGGCCCAGATCACGGGCGGCCTGGACAACCAGCTCACCGGATATTCCTGGCAATGGCTCTTCCCGAGCTGGGAAAATATCGCAGACAACCAGAACGTCACTTTCCAGGAAAGCGGCGGCAAATTCACGATGAAAATCGCGGGTTCGTGAGAATAAATGTGGTTGAAACACTGCTACCAGCCGTCGATCCCAGCCATTGCGGGCGGCCTGGAGTGTGGCCGTCACTTCGGTAGGGTGATGGGCGTAATCATCGACAACCATTATGTCCCGGGCGATTCCCTTAATCTCAAAACGCCGCCTGACACCAGCATAGGCTTCGATCCCTTTTTTAATTGTCCTAAAACTGAGGTTCATCTCCATGCCCAGGGCAACAGCAGCCAGAGCATTCAGGACATTATGCTCGCCGGGCAGCTGGAGCGTAATTTCACCTAAATTCCGATTGTGAGCTATGACAGTAAAGCTGGTTTCTGATTCGTGATAACGAATGTTGTTGGCTCGGAAAATGGCTTGATTGGAAAAACCATAAGTGATAACCGGTCGCTTGATATTGGCTAAAATACCCTGCACACCCGGTGAGTCGAGGCAGGCAATCACCACCCCATAGAATGGAACTGCATTGCAAAACTGGTTGAACGCTCCTTGCATATCCGGGAGATCAGCATAGCAATCAGTATGCTCCAATTCAATATTGGTAACAATGGCGATGGTCGGTCGTAAAGCCAGGAAACTGCGATCGAATTCGTCCGCTTCAACGATGATAATTTCACCAGAACCGAGTTTGGAATTTGTATCGATGTTCTTAACCAACCCTCCGACTACTAATGTTGGATCGAGACCGGCGCTGGAAAGGATTGAACCAATCATAGAAGTTGTCGAAGTTTTACCGTGGGTACCGCTCACCCCGATGCTCAAATCCTTGACGGCGATCAACTCGCCCAGCATCTCTGCCCGTTTAATGATCGGTATTCCCCGTTGTCGTGCTGCAACCAATTCCGGGTTATCTTCTTTAACCGCACTTGAGTAAACCAGTACATCGCATTTTGTGACATGCTCTGATTTGTGTCCCTGATAAATTTGTGCCCCAAGTTTTTTTAAACGCTTAACGATGTCTGATTCTTGTAAATCGGAACCGGTAATGCCGAAATCTTGGTTTAGCAGCAGTTCGGCAATACCGCTCATACCGATACCACCGATACCGACAAAATGAATATTTTTGACTTTTCTGAACATCAGGCTTGCGCTAATTCCAAAATTTGGTCAACGATCAAATCAGCTGCATCTGGACGGGCCAGATGTCGAGCCTCAACCACCATTTTATCTAATCTGTCAGGATCAGCGATTAGATCTAGTATCTCCTTTGATAATATATCTGCTGACAGCGTTTTTTCAGGGATCAAGCGGGCAGCACCAGCGGATTCCAAACTGCGGGCATTCCAGGTTTGATGGTCGGCGGCGGCTGTGGGAAGAGGAATCAGTATGGCCGGTTTCCCGCAAACCGTAATTTCCGCCAAAGTTAGGGCACCGGCCCGAGCGATGATCAACTGGCTGAGAGCATAAGCATGTTCCATCTGATCAACGAAGGGGAGAACCCGGACCTGTTGGTTATCGTAATGCTGGAAGGATCTGTATTGATTTGTTCCGGTCTGCCAGATGATCTGAATTCCGGCTGTCGTTAACTGCTTGACTGCAGAAGCCATGACCTTATTCAAGGCTGCCGAACCCTGACTACCCCCAAATAGAAAAACGGTCGTTTTTTTCTGATCAAGATTGAATATTTCCGCACCCTGTTTCGGATCACCTTTTATGATACTTTTGCGAACTGGGTTGCCGGTAATTACAGTGTTGGTCGATTGTAGATGTTTGACCGTTTCAGGAAAAGCCAGACAGACACAGTTCACTTTCTGCGCTAATTTCTGCGTAGTGATACCCGGATATGAATTCTGTTCCTGGATTAGTGTCGGGATCCTGTTTCTCACTGCCGCAAGGAGTGGCATTCCACTGGCGTAACCTCCAGTTCCGACTACAACCATTGGATGAAGCACTTTGATAAGATTACTGGCTTTTCGATAGGAGGCAATTAGACGGCTGGGAAAGAGCAGATTGCGACCCAGACTGGTTACATCAATTCCCCGTTGAATCCCGCGAATTGATAAAAGGGTATGGTGCAATTTGCGATTCGGTAAAATGGTTGCCTCTAATCCGAATCTTGAACCAATATAATGTATCTGTGTGGTTGGCTCTCTTTCTAAAAGTCGTGTACCTATAGCCAGAGCAGGGAACAGATGGCCGCCTGTTCCACCTCCTGCAATTATTATCTTCTGGCCGGCAGCGCTCATGAAAACCACTTTTTAATCCCTTTTGATGGCCTATTTTTACGGCTGATATTCAGCAATATTCCAATTCCGGCCATGTTCATCACCAGACCGGACCCGCCATAGCTGATGAGTGGCATCGGTAAACCGGTTGTGGGTAACAGGTTGGTTACAACTGCCGTATTAATGAAAGCATAAAAAATGAAACTGAAAGCAATTCCCAGCGCCAGCAGGATACCAAAAGGATCTGTGGCATTCTTGGCAATTTTAATTCCCCGTTGGAAAGCAATAAGAAATAGCGTTAACACAATTATGGCGCCGATGAACCCGGTCTCTTCACCAATTATTGAGAAAATGAAATCGGTGTGCGGGGTTGGTAAAAACAGGTTTTTTTCCATGCTGTTTCCCAGCCCCAGTCCAAATAAACCGCCGTTACCGAGACTGATTAAACTTTGTTGAACCTGGTAACTGGCACCGCCGGTGTCAATAGTCGGATTGAAAAAGGAAAGAATCCTGACTCGCCGGTAAGGTTCCATCAGCATGATCGGTATCAGAATGGTAACTGAGCTGGTAATTGTAACAACAATATGCGATAATCGAGCACCGCCCAGAAACAGGAGGGTGAAACCGATCACTCCGATAATTGCTGCCGTGCTGAAATCCGGCTGGATAATGATTAAAAACAGGATAATCGCTATGATTACCACGGCCGGTAAAAATCCAAAGTAGAAATCAGTTAATTGTTTACGTTTATTATTAGCATATTCCGCCAGATAGATGATTAAACTCAGCCGAGCAATATCTGATGTCTGGAGCGACAAATAACCCGCCTGGATCCAACGTGCCGGGTTGGGATCGCCCCGCAGGATATAGCTCAGCTTGGTGATCAATAACAGTCCAATGGAACCAATTAATATAATATTAGCCCATTCCCTGAGGCGGCGGTAATCCAAACGCATGAATACATACAGTACCAGCAGGGCAATAGCGAGGCGCAGGATTTGTTTCTGCAGGAAATAAGTACCGGTATCATAATGATTGTAGGCCCAGATCGCACTGGCGCTGTATAACATGATCATGCCCACAGTAGCCAACAGTAGCACGGTAATGATCAGCATCCGATCATAATTTTTCCAGATTAGAGCTAAGCCAGTCATTGCTTATTTTCCAATTTTTTGATCATTGCCCGGAATTGATCGCCGCGATCTTCGAAATCACGGTACTGATCAAAGCTAGCGCAGCCTGGGGACAGGAGAACCACATCCCCAGGCACAGCGCTATCCCGTGTGATCTTAACCGCATCCCTGAGACCTTCAACACATAGCGGTCTCGCCGCATCCTTCAGTGCGGAAAAGATCTGGGTTTGAGCCTGACCGATGGCAATGATTTGTTTAACTTTATTTTCGAAGTAAGGAATCAGTTCGTGAAAATCACTGCCTTTGTCTTTACCACCCAGAATCAGAATGATCGGGTCAGGAAAACTCTGTAAGGCCACCTTAACAGCATCCAGGTTGGTAGCCTTGGAATCATTGATATATTTTACGCCATCAATTACCGCCACTTCCTCCAGACGATGTGACACGCCCGTGAAAGTTTTTATTGCTTCGGCGATAGTTTCATCAGGTACCCCGATCAGATGGGCCGCCGTGGCCGCTGCCAGAAGATTGGCTAGATTGTGGGAGCCGGGAAGGGCGACCGCATCCAGGGGAATGAGCGTGGCGTGCTCGAAAGAATAAATTTTTCGGTTATTGACTAAATATGTTGTGTTGGCATAGGGTTTCGTGCTGAATGGCACCAGCCAGGCCGGACTATTCTGCAGGTATTCAACAAGAACCGGATCATCGAGATTAAAAACAACATAATCATTCTCATCGACGTTCCGGGCAAGATTCATTTTTGCGCTGATGTAGTCTCCCATTGTAGAATACCGATCCAGGTGATCTGGTGATATATTCAAGAAAACACTGATCAGGGGTTTGAAATGACGAATGAATTCCATCTGAAAACTGGAAATTTCCAGGATATATACCCGGGCCGGGTCAGGGCTCTGGGTTTCCTGAAGCACCATTTTTGAAAAAGGAATACCCATATTTCCGGCCAATACACCGTGAATTGTTTCTGTCTGACACATTGTAGCCAAAGCATTCACGGTAGTCGTTTTACCATTAGAACCGGTGACAGCCAGAACCATAGCAGAAGTAAACCAACTTGCGAATTCAATTTCGCTGACAATCGGTATCTCAGCAGTCTGAGCCTGTTTGACAATCTCACTATCCTGAGAAATACCAGGAGAGATAATCCATAGGTCTGCTTTGAAAATCTGTTGACTATGGTCACCGATCTCACCGGCTATTTTCAAGAGTTGCAACTCTTGAAAATTCGCTTTGATCATCTCAGTCGCGGAATTATCGCTGACAAAGACCGTGGCACCCAAATAATGGGCCAGATGAGCTGCCGCCAGGCCACTGCGGCTCAACCCAATTACCGAAATTCTGGTATTTTTTAGATCAATTTTATTTCTGTCGTCGATGTTCATTTAACGGATCTTGAATGTGCTCAAACTGAACAGAGCCAGCAGTATGCCGATTATCCAGAAGCGAATCACGACCTTGGTTTCGGGCCAGCCTGATAATTCGAAATGGTGATGGATTGGAGCCATCTTAAAGATGCGTTTTCCTTCTCCGGTGCGCTTCTTCATCCAGTGGAAATACCCAACCTGCAGGATCACCGAGGCAGCCTCGCCGACAAAGACGCCGCCAATGATCAGCAGTAACAATTCTTTTTTCAATAATACCGCCAGCGTGCTGAGAGCAGCACCGGTGGCAAGTGAGCCGGTATCACCCATAAATACCTGAGCCGGTGATGCATTGAACCATAGATAGCCCAGAGCTGCTCCAGCCATAGCAGCAGCGAAAATGGTCAGTTCACCCGCTCCCGGCAGATAAATAATGTTTAGATAATCGGAGAAATCAACTCGGCCGGAGATATAAGCCACAGCGGCAAAAACAGTAAAAGCGATTGCAGATAATCCAGCAGCCAAACCGTCCAGTCCGTCAGTTAGATTAACTGCATTACTGAAGCCGGTAATTATCAAGATGACGAAGATAGGATAAAAATATCCAAAATCGAGTTCATAATTCTTTAAAAAAGGAATCGACGTGATGCTGCGAATCTCCTGAAATTCGGGAGCCAGGAAAATCCAGACACTGACAGCCAGACCCAATGTAACCTGGCCAACCAATTTGTAGCGGGCGATCAGGCCGCTTTTGGTTTTGCGGATTGTTTTTAAATAATCATCGGTAAATCCGATTACTCCCATCCAAATCACCGACATCAGAATAATCAGGACATAAACATTATCCAGCCGGGCAAAAAGGAGGGTGGGGAGAATTACCGCACTGAGAATGATAATTCCCCCCATTGTGGGCGTGCCCTTCTTTCTCTGATGAGATTGGGGACCATCATCACGGATTTCTTCGCCGATTTGGTGGCGTATCAGTGTTCGGATGATCCATGGTCCTATAAGGAAACTCATGAGTAACGCCAGGATGGCAGCCGACGTTGCCCTGAATGTGATATATTGAAAAATATTTAACCCGGACAGGTAGGATTTCAAGGGATAGAGCAGATGGTAAAGCATCAGGATTTACCTAATTCCGCTATTATGGTTTCCATTTCCATACCTCGGGAACCCTTTACCAGGATTACATCTCCTGGTTTGATAAATTCCTTCAGATCCAGTACCAATTCAGGTTTGTTATAATAATGTTGTGAAAATTCGATTCCGGATAGTGCTGATGCTGTATGAGTGCTGTCATTACCGATCATAAATACAGCATCAAGGCAAGCCTCCGAAGCTTTTTCCCCGACTTGAGCATGCAGGGTAGCCGAAGCTTCGCCCTGCTCAAACATATCGCCAAATACCAGGATATGGCGACCGGAAGTATTATAATGCTTTAAGAAGTCAATTGCTGACGATACTGAAGCCAGATTAGCATTGTAGCTATCATCTATGATCGTGATATCGCCAAGTTCAACTACTGAACAACGTCCGGCAGGTGCTTTAAAACTGATTACCCGGTTCAGTACCGAATTCCAATTTTCGCCCAGAGTTATGCACATTGCAGTGGCAGCTAAGATATTTTTGGCAAAAGCAATATTTTTCGAACCGGTTACAACCATGCGCCCATTAATAATTAAAAGAATATTATTGTTATCATCATAGTCAAGGACAGCTGAAAAATCACAGTTCGGTTGAAAGCCAAAACTGATTTTTTCCCCGGGAACCGCAATCCTGGATACAAGAGGATCATCTTGATTCACAAATGCTGTCCCATGTGTCAATGCCTGAAACAGTTCCCCCTTAGTGCGTGCCACTTCTTCGATACTGCCGAATCCTTCCAGATGGGCTGGAGCTACATTGGTAATTATCCCATGGGTTGGTTGGGCTAGTCGTGCCAGCAGAGCAATATCACCAGGTTGATTGGCGCCCATTTCCAGTATGGATAGGTTGTGTTTAGCCGTCAGTCTCAGCAGTGTCAATGGCAAACCAATGGATGTATTGAAATTGCCCTGGGTCACGTGGACCCTATGACTGTTGAACAGGAGGTGAGCCAGCAAATCCTTGGTGGAAGTCTTACCATTTGAACCGGTTATACCGACAACTGGTGCGGTAAACAGAGAGCGCCAGAGACCGGCAATTTTCCCTATGGTATGCACCGGGTCATTAACTTGAATCTGGATAAAGTTTCCAAGGTTTTCATCAATTCGTGTTACCAGAGCAATCTGGCATCCGGCCTTGTTTACCTGTGCCAGATAATTATGTCCATCGGTCGTCTCGCCACTGATGGCAACGAACAAATCGCCCGGAAGACATTCGCGACTATCAGTTGCAATCCCGGTTGGTGGTTTGTTTAGCGTAACACCGGTAATGTCCTGCAATAGACTGGCAAAGTGTGGTGGATCTGGCAGGCTAACGCGCATTCGTGAACTGCTCAATTATATTAATATCAGAATAAAATACTTTTTCACCGGCGATATCTTGATATTCTTCGCGCCCTTTGCCGAATACGACAACCACATCACCTTCCCGCAATTCCTGCAATGCTTTTTCCAGGGCTGCACCACGATCATCAAAGACTTCGTAATTGGACTTGGTGAAACCGGCGATTGTATCGGCATTAATTTGGTCGATATCCTCGAACCGGGGATTATCCGGAGTAAGGAAACAGCGATGGCAGTATTTTTCGGCAATGGCAGCCATCTCAGGCCGTTTGCTGCGATCGCGATCACCTCCGCAACCGAATACCAATGTCATCCGGGCTTTTTCATCCATGATCCGGCTGATAGATTCAAGAACTTTCTGGTAAGCATCCGGTGTATGGGCATAATCAACGACTACACTACCACCGGTCCTGGTTGTAAATCGTTCCACCCGGCCGGGGATCTGCTGGCATTCTTCGATTCCTTTGGCAATTGCATCCGGCGCGATACCTAATGCCCAGGCGGTGGTTGCTGCAGTCAGAATATTTTCCAGATTGAAACTGCCGATCAATTGGGAGCGAACAAAAATCCGGTGATCACCGATTTCTATAATACCTTTAATGCCTTCCAGTGTAGCTTTCCAGTCGATATAGTGAGCATCTCCTTGAATGGTCATCGAAGTTGTAACGGCAGGAGCCGGACATTCCGGCTTTAGTTTTTTACCAAACTCGTCATCAATATTGATAATAGCTGTTGATGTGATTGGCAGCATCTTGAATAAATGAGCCTTGGCCAGGTAATATTCTTCCATATTGCCATGATAATCCAGGTGCTCCTTGGTCAGATTTGTGAAGGCAGCGATATTGAAATCCACATTTGCCACACGTTGCTGATGTAATGCGTGTGACGATACTTCCATAACGACATGGGTGTAACCATTGGTCAATAGATCAGCAAATAATTTTTGCAGGTTAGCGGCATCCAGGGTTGTCAGCGATTTACTTTGTGATGACTCACCGGCAAATACACCCAGAGTTCCCAACAGGGCTGATTTAACTGTACTGGTTTTCAGGATAGAATCGATCAGGAATGAGACAGTTGTTTTACCATTGGTGCCGGTAATTCCCACAACCGTCATTTTAGTAGATGGATAGTCATAAAATTCAGCGGCGATCAACGATTCCGCTCGACGGGGATCATTGACCCTGATTCGGGGTACCGGAAGTTCAGGCATATCCCTGCTATCGGTAATGACCGCCACAGCACCATTTTTCAGTGCCTGGTCAATGAAATCATGACCATCTTGCTGAGTACCGGGTATCGCAATAAAGACAAAACCTTTCTCGACGGTTCGGGAATCAGATGTCAAGCCATAAATCGGAATTTGGGGAATTGCTTCCAATCCGGACACCAGGCCTGCCAGCAATCGGTGTAGATAGCGTTTCATTTCAGGCCGATCACGCAGATTGAATTTGTTTGAACGGTTAAGCCTGGCCGCGGACTCTGCCAGGCGACAGTTCCAGAACCCTGAAACTTGGGAATCAACCCGGCAGTGCGGATCGTCTTCAGTGCTTTACGCAGGCTCATTCCTCGAATATCCGGTATAATACATTGTGTGGCTGAAGTTAGTGTCGGTTCTGCCTGGGCAACCGTAGATAATGTGATCATATCAGCTGGTTTCGGTT
The DNA here is from genome assembly GCA_964439935.1 of uncultured bacterium. GTDB lineage: Bacteria > Fidelibacterota > Marinisomatia > Marinisomatales > TCS56 > JABMQW01. The sequence goes on from CAYTPW010000003.1 coordinate 112,981, forward strand.
TAGAATCATCATCTTCTACCGCAACTGATTCAGTTGTTTGTTGATTGGTCCGTTGAGCTGAGACTAATACTATATTGTCATCAAGATTGATGATACGTTGGACTACGCGCTTGAAAAGTGGTGCGGCACCAATCCCACCCCAATGGTAACCCAGTTCTGGTTCGTCGAGCACAAATACGCCCACAATCTGGGGATTCTTAGCCGGAAAGAAACCGGCAAAATTGGATATAAAAGCGGTTTTAGAATAACGCTTATTTATGAATTTCTGTGCTGTACCGGTTTTCCCGGCAATCGACCAGCCAGGAATATGAGCATTCGAGCCGGTTCCCGTAGCCACTGCCCGCGTCAGCATACCCGTCAGCTCCTGCATCACAACCTGATCAGCAACTTTCCGTACAACTTCCGGACGATTGGAATATACAATGCCTCCATTTTGATCAACGATCCGGTCAATGATCCGTGGCTGCATCAGGATGCCACCATTGGCCACCGTAGCAAAGGCACTGGCTAATTGCAGGGCTGTTACGCCGACTTCATATCCGATAGATAATTCTGCCAAAGAAATATCGGTCCACTCGCGCGTATTCCTCAAAATCCCTGATGTTTCGCCGATCAAGCCGATATTGGTCTGGGCTCCGAAACCGTAATCCCGTGAATACCGGTATAAACTATTGGATCCAATTCGTTCGGCAATCTTGATGATGCCCACATTGCTGGATTGTTCCATGATCTGGGAGAAATTCAAAAGACCGAAACTTTCCCAGTCCTGAATAATCTTACCGGCATAGGAGTATTTTCCGCCTTCGCAATTGAATTCCTCTTCAATCCCTACCGTCCGCTGATCCAAAGCAGCGGTGGCACAGACTATTTTATAGGTCGATCCCGGCTCAAACTGGTCGGTGATTACGCGATTTTTCTGATTCTCGACCGGGGAACGGCCTGGTGCACCGGGGTCAAAGTCGGGTACGGAGGCCATTGCAATGATCGAACCATCGTGGGGATTGATCAGAATACCGCTGGCTGAACTGGCTTTGGTTTCATTCACACGCCGTTTCAATTCTTCCTGGAGGAGTGTCTGGTATTCAAGGTCGATTGTCAGGTAGATATTGGAGCCGTCTGCTGGTTGGTTAAATGGATAGCTGATGTCGCGCTGGGTTTTACCGAGACCGTCCGCCCGCTTCACCATCCAACCGGGTTCCCCCCTGAGAAAACGGTCGTATTTCAGTTCTATTCCGGCGATACCTTCCCCGTCAACATTAATGAAGCCGAGGATCTGGCCGGCGATATTATGATGGGGATAATTACGGCTGACCTGCTTTTCAATCACCAGTCCGGCGATTTGTTTGTCCATCAGCAATTCGCATTCCTGACTCTGAAGATTGCGTTCCAAGTACAGAAATGGTTTATCTGATTCAAATCTGGCGAAATAATGATCCCGGCTTTTCCCGGTGATTCGACTCATAATAGTGGCAATCGAATCCTTTTCAGTTATTTTTGCCGGATGAATTCCAACTGAATAATGGATTATGTTTGAAGTAAGAGCCAATCCGTTCCGGTCATAAACAGTACCGCGGGTAGCAGGGATAGCCTCTTTTACTTGGGCTTGACGCTTACCACGGATGCGGTAATCATCACCATCGATTACCTGTACCTGAAACAGGCGGACGACCAAAACGACCCAACATAGCAGGATTATGGAGGACAGAATGGTAATCCGGGTGCGGTATTTCAAATAGGCTTTAGTCATCACCCCACCCGATTGTGCTGTAATCAACATAGACCACAATTGATTCCGGTGCCGCTGTTACCATCCCCAATTCGTCGCGAGCGATGCTGGTGATCCGGTCAATCCGCTCGAGCCGGGCGATGGTATTTGTCAGCAGTTTGTTGTCGTTGAGCAGGCCAGCGGCAACTTTCTCAAGTGCTGACACGTCGCGAATAGTCAAGTTGATTTCGTTATATACCCACAGGTAGACCAACAGGCCGGTGATCGAGAATATTGAAATGAAGAAAAAAGTCACCGTTTGGATGAATTCTTTTTTCCGCTTGGATGTTCGACGTCGTGCAACCATCAGGAGATCCGTTCTGCGACGCGCAGTTTAGCCGGTTTGGACCGACGGTTGCTTCCAACTTCTCCATCAGACGGACGCAATGGTTTTTTAGTCAATATTTTATAAGTACCTTCGCTGGACAATCGCCGAAAGGTCTGTTTGACCAGACGATCCTCGAGCGAGTGGTAGCTGATGATTACGATCCGGCCGTTAATCGTCAGCCAGTTTGCGAAACTGTCCAGGAATTCTGCCAGTTTTTCCAACTCACTGTTGACTGCGATCCGTAAAGCCTGGAAAACCCGTGCCAGGCTACGATTGCGATGAGCAGGAGGAGTGACGCGGCGGATTGCTTCGGTCACCTGCGCGATAGAATCTAGTGTTGGTGCTTTTTTAAGAGCGCGGGCGATCGAATGCGAGCGACGTTCTTCGCCATATTTATAGATCAGATCGGCCAGCTCTGATTCACTGGTAGCACGGATCAAGTCGCTGGCGGGACGGCCACCTGATTGATCGAAACGCATATCCAGGGGACCGTTGCTTTGATAGGAAAAACCACGCTCCGGTAGATTTAGTTGGAGGGAAGATACACCAAGGTCAAGCAGGATACCATTCACCTCGGTGATTCCTTGTCTCTGCAGGATTTGGGGGAAATCGCTGTAGGAAGCGTGGTGGAGAGAAACGGGTGGTGAAGAGGCGCCAATTTGCGAGCGGGCAATGTTCAGCGCCTCCTCATCCAGATCAAACCCGATAAGTTTTCCCTGCTGTGAAAGCAGGGAGTGGATGGCAGTGGCGTGCCCCCCGAGACCAATGGTCCCGTCCAGATAAATGCCGTTGGATTGAACCGACAGCCCGTCCAACACTTCTATGACCATAACAGGCACATGCGACCGGGCGTCCAGTAAATCCGTAGACGACATCAAAGAATAATTTTATTAGCCAGTTCTTCATAGGCGGCAGGGTCTAGCTCCTGGTTGGTCTGGTCTACCTGATCCATGTTAACGGGATTCCAGATTTCGATTTTGTTGACCATGCCAATGATCAGGACATCTTTATCCAGACTGGCATAGTCGATCAGAGCCTGTGGAATCTGAATTCGGCCCTGTTTATCGTAGGTTGAAAAAGTAGCGTAGCGGGTGGTGCTGCGGATCACAGTTCGGTTCATTGCCGAAAGGGAAGACAGGTTGCGTAATTCGGCCATGATATCCTGCCAGATGATCTGGGGATAGACCCAGACGCAGGGGTCCTGGCCTTTGGTAACGACGAAAGTCTGCTGGTTATCTTCTGACAGGACCTGCCGGAACTTGGCCGGAATATTAACGCGACCTTTGGCGTCAATAGTATAGGCGTACTCGCCAATAAATGTATTTTCGTTCAGTGCCATCCGCTCAGTTTCGCTAGTAATTATAAGGGATAATTACCCACAACTACCCACAAACTAATTTTACTTACCCCTTTCAGTCAAGAATTATTCCATATTTATTCGGGATATGATCAGCTATTGCTGGACTGAATAAATGAAGTGACGATTACAAGCTAAAATTGTGGTAAAGCTTGCGCTTTTGTTGAGCTGTTCTGATTGAATGGATTATAGTTTTACTGATTCGGCGTATAATGAATTATATTGATGCGGTTGGGATCGGTCAGGAAGGTCAGCTCCATCGGATCGGGATGGGTCCCCATGTTCTGAACGGCCACCCCGTTGATCTGGACCGAAACACCTGCGGCGCTGTTGGTCCGCAGATCCAGCCGGGTGCTGAATTCCTGCAGCAGTTCCCGGTCATGAGCCAGCACGCCGGACAGGGTATCCGCTTGATCGACGATCAACCGGTACCAGGTATTTTTTTGAGCCAGAATCTTGATTGTAAAGGGCGCCTCCGCATCGAATGTTTCATCCCAGACCGCCATGCGCTGGTAGTTAAAAATCAAATCATCTTTACTGATCGGTTCCACGCTATCCTCCACCCTGAGGGTTACTGGTCCCCCGACCGCTTCGCTCTCGGTGGAACTGATCTTTTTGATGATAAAAATTGAAAACAGGACAATCACAATCAACAGCGCGCCCTTGCTATAGTCGGCGATCATCTTTTTAGGTGTTTTCGTGGAGACTGGCAGAACAGCCTCGGAACCGGGAAGTTCCGGTTCTTCCGAAACTCCGTATTCAGGGGTGATATCAATACCTTCTACCTGGCTCAAATGGTGATCCAACTGATTCAGGGCATCCTTGGTGTCGCCGCCAATTTCGGTCACGTAGGCTCGCACAAACAGACGCATATAAGTACGGGGCAAAATATTGAATTGGCCATTCTCAATGGCCTCCAGGTACTTCAAATCGATTTTAGTCCGATTGTGAATCTCGGCCAAGTCGATGTTATTTTCTTCGCGTAATTTTTTTAGATCAGAATAAAACGGTTCCATTTTCGCCCTTCAGTTGTATACAAAAATTAATCGCCACTCGGGGTGGCAATCAATATGTTTGTCAGGAACCGGACGCGGGGAAGATCAGGCGGTAATGTCGGTAAAATGCGGCCAGTGGGAAACCAACCACATTGTAAAAACAACCTTCGATTCGCTCGATACAGGTAGCAAACCAATCCTGGATACCATAACTGCCCGCTTTATCGAAAGGTTGATAATTATCGATATAATGGTGTATATCAGCTGGCACCAGCTTGCGAAATGTGACTTGAGTAGTTTCATGAAAAGTATCTTCCAGCGCTCGTTCCGACCACTGTAGTGAAACGCCGGTTATCACCGTATGGGTATTTCCTGACAGGCTGGATAGCATGCTAAAACTTTCCTCGGCGTCATGAGGCTTACCCAGTATTTGTTGATTCAGCACGACGATCGTGTCGGCCCCGATTACCAAAGCATCCGGATTTTTTTCCGCCAGTTCGGCAGCTTTCAGCCGGGCGTAATGGGTCGCGAAATCCACGGGTGGCAGATCGAGTTTAAAATCCTCGTGCACCGTGGATGGTTCCACTACAAATTCGAAATCGATCTGTCGTAACAAAGCCCGACGGCGGGGAGAATTGGAAGCCAGAATAATCGGTGGTCGTTTCATTGGTATTTAGCCAGTTTCCCGATATGGGACACTTTACTGTCCCCATCACTGGCCTGCAGGCGGTAGAGATACACACCGTTAGCAAGTCGGCCACCATACTCATCCCGACCATCCCAGTCGATAAAGTGATACCCTTCGTTGAAATATTTGTTCGGTAGGGTTTTAATCCTGCGACCCTGAAGTGTGTATACATCGATGGTTATTTCAGCAGGTACGGTTACTTCAAAAGTAAATTGGGTCGATGTTGCGAATGGATTAGGATAATTAAGCACGTGGTACAATCGTAAAACCAGCGCCTCCTGCAGGCTGAGCCGAATCGTCGATTCAGCCGGATTATTGGCATTGTCCCAGGCAGACACCTTCAGGTCTACAGTCTTCCCTGACATATAGATCGAATAATCGATAATCCCTTTAGTGATGCTATTCAGGTCATAGATGAAATCATTCGTCAGATCACGATTTGTTCCGGCTGTCTCATCGCTTACGATGATTCCGTGTCCCACTTCACCGGCCAGATTGATCCCCACCGGATCGGCCAGACGAATAATCAAACCTTGATCAACCACCAGGTGGTCGCCGGTTCTAAGCGATCGGCCATCGCTGGTTTCGAAAGTGATGATCGGACCGGTGTTATCTGCAACATCGCTTCCACCCTCGAAATGCAAGCCTTCCCGATAACCCAGCGCTTCGATCGGCGGATCATCGAATGACTGGAAATAAATCGACAGTTTACCCGGATCGGAAGAGTAGGATATGTCTTTGGGAATGCGAAGTTGTCCGTTGAAGGTGGAATCTTCTATGGCAAACTGTCCCCGGAAAAGAGTTCCCCCCGGCAGACTGTAAATCAGCTGTTCAGTCTGATTGCTGATTTGGTATTCGCGGGTAACGGTGCGTTCTGCATCCTGAATCATCAGGTAGCCCGTTCCGCCTTGAGACGATAGTTTTTGCCGACCGGTAAATTCGGCGGTCTCCAGAGTACGCATGGGATCGGGATTCAACGAAGTGATTGAAATCGTATCGGTCGGAATTGGCAATGGCATTGCCGGATCCCCGAACAGGTGGAAATATTTCCCGGATATACCTCCGGTCTTGACACTTTGGAGGACAACGCCGATCGGTTCGCTGGTAACCTGCCGATTGGGAAACAGGCGCTGGAAAATCTTTTTGATATAACCGTAATTGCTATCGACACCAATCGGTCTGCTGGTTGTGATTATCGCCACTGCGGCATCATCCGGTTCGCGAATCAGATCTTCCGAAAAAGCTTCGGCATGAATATCATCAAAATGTCCCCAGGAACAGGTTGCCGCAATCCAGATTGGAAAGCGTCCACGGGTTTCTATCGAATTAATATCACCCCGATTCTGATCCAGCAGGCGCTCCTGAGCCCAGAGATGAGGACTGCCATGCCCGATATAACTGATAATGGCCGTACCACGATTCAGTAAATCGAACAAAGCCTGAGTGGCAGCCGGTTTCACGACACCATAGGACGAGGCATCACTGACCTCCGGATATTCCATCATGTACAATTTCTGGACTGTCACGGCCGGAGAGATATAGGGAATCAGACTCTCAGAATTATTGGTATGTGATTTCCCCACCGAGATGCTGCCATGGGATGGCTCCGGTCGGGCGGCATCATCGGCTACCAACGTTACCCGCTGGCGCCACAATCCCGGCTCCGGATCCGTTTCATAAGCGATTAATTTTTCTATGTAAGCATCCACATCAGTCACTGAATGGGCCGGGTAACGACCCACAGCTATTTCTGGTAAAGGTCCATAGAGAGTTACTACCGCATCATCGGCGGAATAATAATGATCCAGCGATCCCTCCAGGAAAAGAGTAGGTACCACGATTTTAGACTGGCCGGTGATATTACGGTAATCATGGTCGGCATCACCGATCAGAAACAGACAGGTGGGAGTGGTCCCGGACCAATTCTCCAGAGCCCACTGAATCATGAGCCGGATCGCCAGCGGATCAGGATTGCCGCCGGTGAACTCATTATACACCTGTTCCAATGGAGCAAACACCGAACTACCCCGGTGGACAACCAGTGGTTCAATGGAAGCTGAGAATTCCCAGGGACCGACAACGATGTGATTTATCCCAGGCCCCGTGTGCCGTAGTGTGTTGAAGGCAATATCTGGTACTTCTTCGACTTGTTCAATCGTTGCAATATCAGTCAAATCGAATACTACAAAATGGCCGATTGAATCGGTTACCGATTCTATATTGACAGTAAAACCCCCGCTCCCGGGTATGATCGTTAAAAGTTGTGGTCTGGCAGGATCGGTTATATCCCAGATGAATGGTTCTGACGAAGCTGTGAAATTCAGACTAACCGGATTTCCTGTCGGATCGATGAAGAAATCATAATTATTGCCGTCGTAAGTCAACCGGCGACTGGAACGCAAGCTTAAATTGTTGAAATATGGTTTGGAATTACTGGATAAAGAGGCATTTTCCAGCCAAAAAGCATTATTGCCAGGCTGCCAACTGATGTCGGAGGAAGTGAAGAATTTGTTTTTTAATCCGGCTGATGACCAGGTCAGGCTGTCAAGTGGTGGATTAAATCGACTTTGATGATAGACAATGATTTTGTGACTCGAGCTGTTGCCGCCCAGCATTTGGACCTTTATTTGTGGCAGGATATCCTGGGTCGGCTCCACCAGATCAAAATTCATATGGTAGGCGGATCCACCGCTTATTTGCGAACCGGTCCACAGGTTACCGGTATCATAGGGATTGAGTATATCCTCTTCCTCATGATTATAGACTATTCCATAATCAAGTGTATTGACCGGATTAGTTATCGGATTTACCGACTCCACCCGTCGTCCCCGGAGATTGCTATCAGTGGGTATCAGTAACCAGTAGGTATTTTCTTCATAAAAAATACTTTGATGGTGGCTAACAGCATTGTTTGTGATATCAAATCCGCTGGCGCCCCAGCCATAGAAGATGATTTGATCACCGACATCAAAACTACTGTCAGCAGCACCGGTTACCATGATTGCCGTTTCTTTCAGATTATCGGGGATTGGCTGATTAATGGAGGTTATTGATTTACTGAGATCACGACCATTAGTGCTGGATGTGAACAGCATGAAGCTGCGGGGATCACCATTAGCGATGACCGTAGCGGAATTATTGAATGATTGATGAGGTATTGCCACGATTCCATCTTCAGGCACGGTGAATCTGAACCAGGTACCGGTGGGGTAGTCAGTGATTTTAGCTCGCTTTAGGATCCGTGGACTGCCCCAATTTTGAGCGATATCCCAATTGATTACCCGGTGAACCAGCAGACTCTGATCTGATTTTGACAGCCGCTGATATCCGCGGTTACCAGCCGTAAATGTAATTGTGATTCGCGCCCGTTTGTAATACTCATTTACTCCGGTATAGGGCGTTATCTGCAGAACGGCGACGTATAATCCACGCAGTTTTTGTTTTGAAAGCAATTTCACCCCGGAAATGTTTAAATCAAGATTATCCGATGGAAAATTCTGTTTTTCTTGAAATGATGCATTCAGGCCGGGATACTGGTTGTCAGGTAACCCGATTAATAATTCAATCGGCTTGAGATCATCAATATTGGTGACGTCAAAAGTAAAATCGATCACCAGTTGTTCCGTGGTGGATTTGTTTATCCGCCAATCAGTTCCTGCCCGTAAATATCCAGCAAGCATCAAAAGCGAAAGAAGCAATAATCGTATGCGCATAGGGAGTTTAATTTAATTATTCCAATAGTATTGAAGTGAATATTCCTGTCGGATCAGTTCTGATCGATTACAGGACTAACGATTAATCTATGAAGAGGGTTCCCCGCAGATCAGCAGCCGATTGTCATTCACTTTAATAGGATATTCTAAAAGATTATCCCGACCATTTGAAGAGTGGTTAATCAACCAATGTTTCGATGAATCGGAGCAGTGGTGGGATTCGCCTAAAAATTCGATTTAGTTTCCAGAAACTTGCCCGTGAAAAAAGATTCTGTGGTTCAATAAGGAGTTCAGACACTTTATTTGCGAATTGTCCTCTAGGCTGAATTGCGTCGATCAGTATCGGGTTATATCGATTTTAAAATATGGAATCTTTTCAAATTCTATTAAATTTGATAGTTATATGCATCAGTTCCTATTACATTATGAGGTGGTGCAGGATGTGTTATAAAGCACATCTCAACTGGCGAGAATTATTTTAGATTTTGATGCACTAAATTGAATTAAAGGGAGTAATAATATGACCAATCTTTGGGATGACCTGAAGAAGAATCTTACCCAGTGGAGCAGTGTTGCTGTCGAGAAAGCCGAAGAAATGAGCAAAATTGCTGTGGCTAAAACCGAGGAATTAACCAGGATCAGCAAGATTAAGATCGAAATCCGGCAATTGCAGCGGGATCGGGATAAAGCATTTGAGGAACTGGGTCGCTACATCCGTAAGAATGCCGATCAGAAAAAACTGAATTTTGCTAAGGATGAGGAAGTCAAGGTACTATTTGGAAAATTAACTGAGATCGAAGCTGTTATCGCTGAAAAGGAAAAACAGATTAAGGATATCAAAGAGGAATATGATCTCAAGGAATCGGAAATTGAAGCTAAAACTGCACCGGCAGAAGAAACTGAAACTGCAACCGAAGAAAAACCAAAAAAGAAGAAGACAACTAAAAAATAATTAGTGAAAAACGCGGATAAACCATCCAAACTGCATAATGCACTTAACCTTTACTTGGATGAGATCAAAGAATTAAAACCGCTTACTCCTGAGGAGGAGGTTCAGCTGGCTCAGGCCGCCAGGCAAGGTGATAAACAGGCCTTCAGGGAAATTATTTTACATAATCTGCGCTTTGTGGTCATGGTGGCAAAAAAGCACCAGAGCCATGGTTTACCGCTCGAAGATTTGATCAACGAAGGTAATCTGGGATTGATCAAAGCGGTGCAGCGTTTCGACGAGACGCGTGGTTTTAAGTTTATTTCATATGCTGTCTGGTGGATCGATCAGGCAATCCGTCAGGCAATTTCCAAGAATTCCCGAGTCGTTCGACTACCCGCAAATGTTTCTGACTCATTATCCCGTCTTAAAAAGCGGTCGGTGGAATTGGAACAAGCTTACGAAAGGGAGCCGACAGCCGAGGAATTGGCTTCGATCACGGAGAAGACTATCGGTGAAATCGAAGATTTATATAATGTAAATGTGCAAAAAGTATCCCTGGACGCACCGATGGATGGTACTAATACCACCCTTTTGGATTTTTTATCATTTGAGATCGAGCGCCCGGAGGCTCAGATGATGCGGGAATCGTTGCACAATGAAATCGAACAGGTACTGCACACCCTGGATAGTCGCGAAGAATATGTAATTCGGTTGTATTTTGGTATTGGGACTGAACATTCCATGACTCTGGAAGACATTGGGAAGGAAATGAAACTGACCAGGGAGCGGGTCAGGCAGATAAAAGAGAAAGCTTTGCAGCGGTTAAGACATGCGACTCGGTCGCATTTATTGCGCATATATATTGGTTAAAGTATTTGCCATTTTTTGTCATCTAATTTAAACTCGGACATATAGCGGGCAATATCTATTCATGTTAAACAAGCATTCACGCAAATCGAAGTGGGGATTGAACTACATCCTGATCGCGCAGAATGATCAAAATGTGCGTCAATGGCAGGTTTCTAATCGGAATGCGCTGGCGGTAATCGGTTTAACAATTGTATTAGCAGGAGCGACTTTATTTTTTAGCGCTGATATACTGACCAAATACATCTACAGGTCTAATATCAACGAGATGCAGAACCATTATCAGGATCTGGTATCCACCGTTACCGATTTACGGACCCAGTTGCGAGTATTGAATCAACATATCAGCGATATCGAAGCTAAGGATGAGGCAATTCGGAATTATTCCGACCTGCCGGTGATTGATACCGACATACGGCAGTTGGGTATCGGGGGCGTACATCTCTCAAAGACCAGTTATATCGACGAAACATCTCCGCCGGTGGAATCAGTGGTGAATGAAATTGAAATGGATGTTGAGCAGTTGACGCGGTCAGTTCGGTTGGAGCTGGCCAGTTATGCCAATATCTACGACAAAATGCTGCAGGATGCTGATAAAATGGGATCGATACCTTCAATTCGGCCACTGGGCAGCGGATATTTGACCTCTGGATTCGGTTACCGCAAAGATCCATTCGATAACAAAATTCGTTTTCATTACGGGCAGGATTTTTCCACAAAAACCGGTACACCGGTTTATGCATCAGCCGACGGCGTGGTGATGGAAACGCGCTATCGAGGTGGTTTTGGCAAGGTAATCAAAATCAGCCATGGACATGGCTATGTGACCTATTTCGGTCATCTATCCGAATTTAATGTGGCTAAGGGTGAAACGGTAAAACGCGGCCAATTGATCGGCAGTGTCGGTAATACCGGCCGTTCAACCGGCCCCCACCTGCATTACGAAGTACATTATTATAATACGCCTCAAAATCCTTTGGATTATTTCTTCAGCGGATACCTGGATTGAGCCGCTGGTCGTCTAGAAGATCCGTTTAATAAATCTCCCACCGCTAGCCGATGAATAAAACTTATTATATCGAAACATATGGCTGTCAGATGAATGTGGCCGATAGCGAGTTGATTGCCAATCTGCTGCAGCAGGAGGGATTCCGGGAAACTGATGATATTCACAGCTCGGATGCGATTTTCGTCAATACCTGTTCGGTTCGAGAACATGCCGAAGATCGGGTTCATTCCCGCCTGGGAACCTTCCGTAGCATCAAAGTGAAGAATCCGGGTGTGGTCATCGGTGTTTTAGGCTGTATGGCTCAGAGTCTGAAACATGACCTGCTGGAAAATAAATCCTATATTGATATCGTCCTGGGACCCGATTCTTATCGCCGTTTGCCGGAATTGCTGAACAGCCGGCAGGCGTCCACCAGTATTGTTGATACCAAACTGTCAAGATTCGAAGTTTATGACGGTCTATTTCCCAGCCGCCGGGAAGGTATCAATGCCTGGGTATCGATCATGCGTGGCTGTGATAAATTTTGTACTTTTTGTGTCGTTCCATTTACCCGGGGACGGGAACGGAGCCGTTCGGTGGACAGTGTTGTCACGGAAGTTCAGCAGGCGGTGGCTGATGGTTTCGTGGAAATAACGTTGTTGGGTCAGAATGTGAATTCCTACTCTCACAATGACAAAGGTTTTACACATCTGTTGACAGCCATAGCAGCCGTACCCGGTCTGAAGCGGATCAGGTATACTTCACCGCACCCCCAGGACATGACAGAAGATCTATTATACGTTATGGCGGATCACGAAAATATCTGTAATTCCATTCACCTGCCGCTCCAGGCCGGTGCCAATCGAATCCTGAAACGCATGAACCGAACCTACACCAGGGAGCATTTTATTGAACTGGTCGATCGGATTCGCACGATACTGCCGGATGTGGGTCTTACAACCGATATCATAGTAGGCTTTCCCGGTGAAACCGATCAGGAATTTGGACAGACCCTTGAGCTCATGGAAGGCGTAAAATTCGATTCGGCATTCACATTTAAATATTCAGCTCGCAAAGGTACCAAAGCGGCTGAATACCAGGACCAGGTTAGTCCCCAAACCAGTCAGGATCGTTTGGAAATGTTAATTAAATTACAGAAGCAGCATACTTTAGTCCGCAATCGTCGGGAAGTAGGTAAGATATCGACAGTACTGGTGGAGAAGGAGAGCAAGCGTTCGGCAGCTATGTGGGCGGGTAGAACGGATGCCAATAAATGGGTAATTTTTAAAAAAGGTGGGGCCGGGATCAAAGATTTTGTTTCAGTGGAGATTACTGCCGCGCGCGGTGTAAGTTTGCATGGACATCTAATTGGAGAAAAGCGGAAATGAAGCTTGTAAAAATATTTGTATTTCTGGCAGTAATTCTGTTGATGCTGGTGTTCCTGATGCGTAATGCCAATCGGGTAGCGGTTGATTTGATCATGGTTCAGTACGATCAGGTGAGTCTGGCCGTTGTCATGATATTTACGGTTGCGATTGGTATCCTGATCGGTTTTGCCGTTTCATTGTCGACCATCCTGTCCACTAAAAATGATAATCGTTCGATCCGCTTGAAAAACCGCCAGTTGACCGATGAGATCAATAATCTTAGAAATGTGGCCATTGAGGGTGAAATTTACGATTCGACCGACGAGGAAGAATAATCTTGAATACCTTCATCCTGATATTATTGGCTGTATTGGCAGTGCTGATCGCAGGAGCCGCATTTTGGTTGCGCCCCAAAGCTAAACCCCAGACCCAGATGCTTTATACTGAAGCATTATCGGCCATCATTCGTGGTCAGACCGGAAAAGCTATTAATGCACTGCGAACCGTAGTCAGAAATGATTCCGGCCATGTCGAAGCCTATATGCATCTCGGTGATCTGTTGCGGGATAATAACCAGGCACAGAAAGCACTGAAAATTCACCAATCGTTGACTGTCCGTCCCGATTTACCATCCAAATTCCGAATTGAGATCCATAAATCGCTGGTACTCGATTATGAACGTCTCATGGATTATCCTCGCGCGTCCCGGGAAGCGGAGCAGATTTTGGGTATCGATCGTAAAAACCTGTGGGCTAACGAATTTCTATTAAAGAACGCTCGATTGAATGAGGATTGGGACCGGGCCTTGCAGCTGGTTAAAACTGCACAACGGATCAAAGGCCGGGTCGATGTCACTGAACTGGCGGAAATTAAAGTGAAGGAAGGGCATTACCAGTTTGCCCAGGGTAATCAAAGGGAGGCGATCGCCTGCTTCAACAAGGCTCAAAAGATCGCCCCGGAATATGGTGCCCCGCTGTTCGAATTGGGTGAATTATATTTCAAGCAGGGTGAATTGGAAAAGGCGATCAAGCACTGGGAAAAGTTTGCCCTGTGCTGCCCGGATGAAAGTGAAAAAGTATACTCAAAAATCGAGACGACACTTTTCGAACTGGGGCGTTTCAGTGAAGCGGAGAATTTTTACCGCCGGGTACTGAGTAAAGATGCTTCAAACTTGGATGCAATGGTCCGCCTGGCGAATGTGCTGGTGGAAAAAGGCGACGAGCGGGCCGCAATCAACCTGGTGGAAGAAACCCTGAATAAATCGGCCGGCTCTATTCCTGCCCGTTTGATGAAATTGAAATTATCACTGGCCAAAAAGAATCCTCCCCAGCTATCCCGGCAAATCGATAAACTTCTGGAATTGTTATCAACTCCTGACGATTGATGAAAATCCGGCTGTTCCTTCCAGTTCTGCTTGGGTTTGCCTGCACCGTCGCCTTCGCCCAGGATTTACGCTTATATTTTTCGTTACTTCAGGAAGGGCGGGTAGCGGAAGTCCGGCGGTCTTTGCCGGATCTGTTGCGGCAGCATCCCAATAATCCCGGTGTCGCTTATCTCCACGCGGTAACGGTCACTGACGGTGATTCTTCCCTGCAACTGTATCAGGATATTATCCGGCGCTATCCGAAGAGTAGTTATGCCGCCGATGCGGCGATGAAAACCGGTGAATATCTCTATTCACGGGGGCTCTATTCCCAGGCCAGCCGCCAGCTGCATTCAATACCTTTGAATTATCCCCAGTCCGCGCACATTCAGCGGGCGATGGATCTGATGGTCAACAGCTATTTTGCAACCGGAGAGCTGGATAGTGCCGCTTATTACCTGGCCCGCTTCAAGCGGAAATTCCCCCGGCTGAATTATGAATACGGCATTCCCGGTCTGGAGGATGTGGCGATCCCGCCGCCGGAAGTCGAGCTGGTCAAGCTGGATCAGGATCAGGTGCAGCAGAAACTGCAGAACAGGCCGGCACCGAAGCAAACGCCTCCAGTGTCAAAAACACCCCAACCATGGATCGTCCAAGTGGGAGCCTTCGGTAAAATTGAAAATGCCGAATCATTGCGATCGATGTTAGCCCAAAATGGTTATTCGGTGGAAATCCATGAAGTTACTTCCAACAGCCGCCGCCTGCATGCCGTGCGGGTAACGCGTTATGCCACCCGGGAAGAGGCCAAGCGGATTGGGAGTGAACTGAACCGTAAATACGGGGTAAATTTCCTGGTCATGAATCGGCCGGAATAGATGGCTGATGGATGATGGATGATGGTTGATGGTTGATTTGTCCTCTGCAGTTTGGGACTAGGAGGATGGAAGTTTTTTAAAACAAAACATGGGAATGATTGCGCGGCTGGTGCCCGCCGCGGTCTTCAAAACCGTTGGGACCTGCACACCAGGTCCGCTGGGTTCGATTCCCAGGCGTTCCCGCTAAGTAAGTAACAAGCTAAAAGATAAAAGTCAAAAAGTTAATTAGCCTGTATTCCCTGAATCCCAATTTCCAATTCATCAGCAAAGATTCCCAGCCTGACCACCGTAGCCTTGGCGTAGGTGAGCGTTCCCGCTAGACTTAATATTCTATAAAACAGTAACTTAGTTTGTAATTGCCTGATTTTTCCAATTGTTGATTAGTGTTGCTTAGGATATTTATGTGAACTTTTGGTGTGCAATGCCGTCAAAAACGAATGCTAATTAGAAAAAAAAGGGCAGCCACCCGGCTGCCCTGAGATATAGAGTCAGGTGTAATTATTTCAACAATAGCATCTTCTTTGTTTGTATATAGTCACCTGCCTTGATCTGGTAGAAGTACATCCCACTGGCGACATTCGTGGCATCCCATCGTACTGATCTGTAGCCGGCATCCTGAGTTTCTGAAACCAGCGTTGTTATTTCTCTACCCAGTAGATCGTAAATAGTGATCTGGACATTTGACCGTTGCGGCAGATCGTAATGGATTGTCGTGATCGGATTAAAGGGATTGGGAAAGTTTTGGGCAACATTGAATATTGCCGGCAATGATGTTATCTCTGGGCCACTGGACAAGATTAAGGTTGTATCGACCACTAGTGTAATATCATCAATAAACCAGCCCTGGTGAACATTGGCTGAATCCGACGTCATGCGAAAACGGATATAGATACCATCAGCGATGTATTCACTTACGTCCAGGGTAGTGAGTTCCATATTACTGAAACCAGTAATAGAGAGCACAGTTGTCCAATCAATTCCATTGTCTGACAATTCAATATAGCCGAAATCTTCGTTGGTAAACAGCATTGGACCGCTATAGAATTGTAAATAGGCGCTGTTATAATCAGATAGATCATAAGGCTCTAACAGGGTTAGACTGTTATCGGCATTATTTGCATATTGACTGGTGGGAGAATCATTCATGCCATAACCGTAGTTGGCATTAATAAATTGAATTCCCCAACCATCGCCTGTGTCCCAGCTACCAATCTCCTGGTTTTCCCAGGTTGTTAACATTGCAGTGTTTATTATGGTGAATGTTAGCGGTTGAGAATAATCCATATTTCCACCGGACACATCCATTGCCTCCACAAAATAGGATATTATTGTGTTACCAGGCATATTCTCATATACAAGATCACCCACCCAGCTGTCTCCATTAAAAGCCATTGGTGTGCGATGTAGAACTGTGGGATCAACGCTACTCGACCAGTTTAAATGCACGCTATCCACACCGATATTATCGGACACAAAACTCACTACTTGCTCCGCCCCTGAACGATCTATTCGATTTTCAATGGAGCTGACGGACAACACAACCGGTGGAATTGTATCCAATCCGGCATGGAACAAGAACACATTGGTTGGAGCACCTACTGGATTGGTCCATTCATAATAAGTTGTGGCAATTTCTATGTAATATTCGATATTGCTTGAATTCATAGGAGCCGGTATCGTGGCGACGTACTGACCCAGACCGCTATCTGCCATGGCGACTTCTACAAAATCTGATAAACTATCATTTTTGTAAAACAGATTCGCACTGCTCAGGTCATTAATATCCCCGGTAACGTTAATAGACACATCAAAAATGCTGGTTGTGTCCTCAGTATCAGTGAACGCTTCATGCTCAATAAAATTCAGATAACTCAGGATGCGGTTTAATACAGTTCGCTGAATGTCGTTTATGTCAGTCGCTGGATTTGAAAACTCGTCGCTGCCAAATGTTTCCAGTCCAACTCCTGTGTAAACGAGTTTATAATCGCCTGAATATCTCAGGCCCATGGTTCGACCATTATTATATTCAAAGATTATAACGGCATCACTGTCGGGATAGAAAAAATCCGGGTATTGTTGGGCGGAGGTATATCCCGGTTGATAAAAATTGAAGCTCAGACCTTCACTAATGGGGTCTCCATAAATCCCATTTACGTGCATCGAACCGGAATTGTCGCCACCCCAGGTTGCATGCATATAGTTTTCGAAGAAGGAAATATTTTCAGGCGTACCGGGGTTTTCGTTAAGATCCCAGCCCAAATCCTGTCCGGAAATGTAGAGATTTCCACCCAAGTCCAAATATTGCTCCAAAGATTCCCGATCAACTTCGTCCAGGGTTGGAAATGCCCATTCACACATCCAAACAACAATAGGGAAGGCCGACAAAAATTCAGCAGATGGCGATCCCTGGATGCTGTGATCCCAGACACCGTACCTGATCACCTGCTCATCCCAGATTCCGGTGTAAAAATCTTCCATATTGGATCCGGCACCCCGATCATCATCCACCATTAGCACCGGTGTTTTACCAACCAGAAGCAGCAGGGGAGAATTACTATGTAATACTCCATCAACATAGACGTTCAGGTTCAATTCCGCCATCCCGGCTTCGGCATCGGAATGAATTTGAAAGCTTATTTCATTTTCAATGATAACCTCAGCGTCGCTGGGGAAAGAGTACGTGCCAGACAGATTGTTCAGAATTGTAAGATCGGTATTTTGCGTAGTCAATTCTATCTGAAATTCTGAGGCTGGACCCATGGCATAATTCCTCAATAGAGCGGATACATGAATAATCTCGTCCCGATCATAAATGCCATTTGAATTTCCTTGAATTGTATCGGTCGCCATAATGAATCTGGTTTCAATTCTGGGTGCGATCTCAACAAACTGGGTCGTATCGTAGGTTAAAGCATTCAATGCATTAATTCTACCGGTCCCCAATTGGCCTATATAGTTGGGGTTCTGGCTGTCAATATTGTCAGCAGTAGCCACCACTCGCAGCGACAATTCTGCATTCGATAAATTTGGATAAGCCGATTTCACCAGCGCCACTAAACCGGCCACTACCGGCGATGACATGGAAGTGCCTGATATAGAAAAATAATTGCCATTTGGATAGGTTGACAGGACGCCGGTTCCCGGTGCCGCAACATCGATTGATATCCCATAATTGCTGGATCCGTTGCGGATGTCCTGGGGGTCGGTATTTGCCACAGAAATCACCCCTCTATACCCCGATGGACTATGGAAATCGGGTGAATTGTCATTTCCTGCGGCTGCCACTATAATTGATCCTAATCCCACTGCATAGTCGATGATATCCTGTGCGTACTGGGAATTTCCTGAACCTCCCCAGCTGCAATTAATAATGTCGGCCCCCATTTCAGCCGCATAGACGATCCCTTCGTATCCAAAAATGACTGAACTTCCGGAATCATCATATTTATTCTTTACCGGCAGGATTTCTACATTCCAGGCCACACCGGCCACACCAACAGCGTTATCCGTGACAGCATTTGCTAACCCGGCTACATGGGTTCCGTGCGAGTTCGAGGAAAGCCCATGATCTGGATCATTATCAGGTTGGGGACCAGTTGCAGTTGTTGGGCCGCCAAAATCCCAGCCCCTGATATCGTCCATATATCCGTTGGCGTCGTCGTCAACGCCCTCAGTCCCATTAAACTCCACTAAATTTGTATAATAATTTGCCTCGAGATCAGGATGATCCATGTCGAATCCCCCATCGACCACGCCTATTACCACGTTGCTATCGCCATGTTGGATATCCCAGGCCGCAGCTGCCATTATTTTAGAAAGGTGCCACTGAGATGAAAAATCGGGATCGTTTGGTATTTCTTCCTCATAGTGTTTATAACGAGGTTCCGCATACAATACACTGGGGTTATGTTTGATGGCTTTAGCAACTGAAAGGGGCGATGAGCCATTTTCATATTTAAGCAAATAGATCCTGGAAATATCAGGTAGATCAGCGCGCTGGGGATTAGAATGGGGATAGAGGGGATTAATTTCTATATTACCAAACCGACTTAAGATATTGTCGAGCAGTGCGATATTTGTAGCCCGCGAGTCATTCGCTATATGCTGTGTTTCGGGCGCTAGCTTAACAATGATCTGATTTGGATAGTAATCCCCGCTGGTTGATTCGGCAGCGTTGGAAAAATGAATTGTTAATAAAATGCTCAGTGCAAGATATCTCATCAGGTTCTCATATTTTTTTAATAATTGTCGTTTGAAATATTAAAATACATCAACAGGAGTATTTTATGATATGTTATTTTACTACCTAATTATTACTAAATACCATTCAATGATAAAATCTGTATTTCGATGCAATTGAAGCCGGCAAACTAACCAAGCTGATACCAGTAAAGTAAGCCTAAACTACCGGAATTTGGATAAGCACAAGTGGATTTAATTACTCCCGACCTTGGAGTCAATTATCATTTTTACGATCAACAGAATCGATTATTTTTGCGAATAACATGGATTTATGATCACCTGAAAATTTAAGGAAACTATCAGACCACCTATTGTATTAAAGGGTATTCAATTACTGAACATAATCTATTCAGAGGATAACAATGAGCCGTACGGAAATAAAAAGCACAATCACATGTGATATGGAAGGGCGGATTGAGACCTATAACAAGGGGGCGGAACAGATTTTTGGTTACCACGCAGACGAAGTCATTGGACAAATGCGCGTCTCGAATTTCTCTCCCGGTCTGGTAGTACTGGAACATGTACCGAAATGGTTAAAGACCGCCAGTGAAGAAGGGCAGTTTGAGGGTCAGACCGAATTTGTTCGCAAGGATGGCAGCACCTTTAACGCCGATATACGAATTACACCTACTTATCGGGATGGGAAACAGGTGGGATACTGCGGTGTGACCACACCCCTGTCATCATCCTCGGATACCAATACCATGCCTGGCGTCAGTTTTAAAACCAAACTCTTTGCCTGGATGGTGATCATGCGCTTGCCATTTCTGACAGCCAGCATTATTCCGGTAATAATTGGGGCAACCTGGGCAGCGGTCATGCTGTTGGAATCACCCTTCCCATGGATGCTATTCTTTTTAACAATATTTGGTGCAGCCGCCCTGCAAGTTGCTGCCAATACCTTCAACGATTATTTTGACTGGACCAGCGGCACGGATAAAATCAACAACGACTATTTCCTGCCCTTTTCCGGTGGAAGTCGTTCAATCGAGCTGGGTCTTATTTCCGAAAAAGGTATGTTAAAAGTTGGACTGTTTTCACTTGGTGTGGCTTTCGCGTTAGGTTTGACTGTGATGCTGTTGAGTAAACAGCCATTGCTTTTGGTGTTCGGATTGGTGGGAGCTATTTCGGGCTATTTCTATACTGCTCCACCATTACGGCTGGTGGCTCGCAAGGGATTGGGAGAATTATTAATTGGCTTGAATTTCGGTCCGTTGATGACCGCTGGCACAGTCCTCGCATTAACCGGACGTGTAACCTGGCTGGATTTTGCTATTGGCTTACCTGTGGGATTGCTGACAACGGCTATATTGTGGATCAATCAGTTCCCGGATGAGATTGCTGACCGTTTAAGCGGCAAGCACAATCTCGTTGTAGTCTTGGGTAAAGAACGTGCTCGCTGGGGTTATGTAATTCTGCTGGTCGCGGCCTTTGGTATCGGTATAGCTGGCTTACTATTTGGACTGTATCCAGTTGGCATGCTGGCGATGCTGGGAGCTTTACCGCTGGCAATATCAGCCAGCCGCATTCTCTTTAAACACTATGAAGACCGTGAACTTATCGCTGCTAATGCTAAAACGATCAATCTTCAATTGGTTGCAGGTTTGCTTATCGCCGTGGGAATCTTAATCAGTCCGTTGATATAAAAGCAGTGTTGTATTTAAAATTCCTGATTATCGATACAACTGTGTTTGAAAATCAGTGTTAATTATATTCCTTAATTAAACAGAGAGGTAACTCAATGAATATATTACAATCAACTCCTACCGGTTACAGCACTGTCTGCCCTTACCTGGTCGTGTCCGATGTAAAGCAGCAGCTGGATTTTATCCGGACCATCTTTGCTGGGGATATCATCGAAGAGATGAAAGGCACCGATGGTGGTATAATGCATGGTGAGATCAGATTGGGAAATTCGGTAATCATGGTTGGTCGCGCCAGCGATACATCGCCAAAGCGCGAATTCATCAATTATATTTTCGTGGCTGATGTTGATGCCACTTTTGAAAAAGCCAGGCAAAATCAAGCCGAGCTACTGGAAAAACCTCAGGACCAGTTTTACGGCCACCGCACGGCAGCGATTGCAGATGCTCAGGGTAATCAATGGTGGTTCGCCCAGGTTATTGAAGATCTGAGCACAGCAGAAATCGAGCAGCGTATGCGGGGAAAGGATTAGTTAGTTTTCTTATCGATACCCTTCAATTCGAGTAGATATTCATCCAACCACAGCATTTCGCCTTCCCATTGATAGCGGGGTCTGACTGCTACTGCCAGTCGGGCCGGTGAACAATTACTATCTTTTAGAAACTGCTCCAGCTTGCCGTATCCTGCGATGATTTCCTGAACACTTTCACGATATTGCTCGAGGCAGGCCAGCACTTCATCCGGCAGTAATAAATCGCTGTTATAGATACCCACGTGGAAGGGATCTTTCGGCAGTACTGGCTTGCGCAGCAGTTCCCGCAGCTTGATTTCCAGGGCTTCGCGACCAGCATCGGTTATTTGGAAAACTTTCCGTGCGCGGTTGCCATCTGCCAGTTCTACTTCAGCACTAACGAGTTCTGCCTGTTCCAACTTGTTGAGCAATTTGTAGATCGACGACATTGACAGGTCGGTCCAGGATCGCATATCCCGATAGTCCACATTCTTTTCGATCTGGTAGGGGTGTTTTGGATTTTCCGCCAGCAAACCCATCAATGCGGCTTCGGCGTTGCTAATTTGATATTCACTCATCGACTGCCTTTCTATTAATACAATATAATATACATACAATATTATACACGAAAATAATAAATAGCAATAACCATCCTAAATATTTTTAGTTAGCTAACAGGTTAGGCCACTGAAAGGAAAACAGATTAAAACATTTTTTCCAGATACTTCAGCAGGTATTTGCCATCCGGCCGATCATTGGTATATTGACTAAAATATTTAAATCTCACTATACCGCCTTTATCCAGAATAAAAATTGTTGGTACATTTTGCTCAACAATCGTTCCGCCTCATTCTTCCCGGAATAACATCAATCCCTCGGAAACAGTGTGATCTTCATCGAACAGAACCGGCAGTTCCAGTTTAAAATTATCAGCTGAAAATTCAAAAGTATGGGAAAAAAATTGCTGACAATATTCCGCCCACTCTTTTTGATTTTCTGTAACGCCATCCGGGTTAACCGGATTTTTCCAGCCTTCAATCGTTGCCAGACTAGTAGGGAAGGTTTCGATCCAGTGGCTGAGCGTATCGCGACTGTATGGTAAAATGAAATATATTTCCAGATCATATTTTTCACGCAGATTCTCCTGTTTATCAATTACCATCAATTCCAGGTATTGATATTGACAGATCGGGCACCAAACATCTGGAGTTACTCGGCCCCTGATAAATACCAGCATGCTGTTTTAATCTCCAGATCCGGGTAGCACTACCTGCTCACCGGTTGCAGATTTAAGTGTGATTTCAGGAAATTGTTCGTTTAACGTAATTGGATAAATATTATCATTCTGACAGTTTGCCTGACATAGTAATAGTAAAATAATCAACATTAATGTTTGCATCATAATCCATACTCCCAAAATTCTGATGAAATGAATGTCAAGATTATTTTTTATCTGGTGGAAAATATTTACTGACTAATTAAATTAAACAAAATCGATTTAATATGAGGTCATTCAGATTTGGATTTCTTCCAACCCAGAGTTAATATTTCGCCGTCTACCAACCCAATTTTGGAGGAAAAATGAAGTGCAACGTGGGTAAAAAAGACCGCATGATCAGAATTATTATTGGAGTACTAATTCTTGGTACCCATTATATTTATTACGCCGCTACGGGCTATTACTGTGTCTGGGCAAATATTGGCTGGATTCCATTACTGACCGGTTTATTCAGATGGTGCCCCACATACATACCGTTAAAAATTGATACTGCTAAGTCAGATAGCGAATGACTTAGAGGCCAAATTATTTGGGGGATTTGATCGACGAATTGTCGTGAGTTGAATCTGTTTTGACAAACGGATTATCTAGGTGTTAAATAATTCCGGTATACTTGGTAGCCGTCAGTGGGATTTTTCCATTGGTTAATATTGTTTGGCGAGCCACTGACTGACATGCAATACAGTTAATATTAACTCATTTGGCAACCAAATAAATTATAAAGTTGTCTTAAATTCGATGGGTAGTCTGACCTTATTAATTCAAACCAAAATTATAAATATATCATGGAGCTTAATATGCGTTTAGTGAAATTGATCCTGTTGCTGTTAATTACTGTTATTTTTGCCCAGGAACAAATCCAGGTTGGCAACCTGATTATGGAAAATGTGCCTGAAATACCCGACGAAGTGAAACAGCGCACCCAGCAGTATCGTAATGTACGCTCCGCTTCTTTCCGTTCCTGGGACCCGCAAGGTTCCGGTATGTTGATCGGTACCCGGTTCGCCGAGACCACCCAGTTACATTATGTCGAGCAGCCGCTCGGAGTTCGGCAGCAAATCACTTTTTTCGATGAACCTGTGAGTGGTGGTTCCTTCTGCCCGGCTACCGATAAACACGGTTTTTTATTCAGTAAAGATATTGGTGGAAACGAATATTATCAGATTTTCTATTTTAATTTAAAAGATGGATCCCATCAAATGCTCACCGATGGCGAATCGCGCAACGGTCTGGGACCCTGGTCGGAAAAAGGAGATCGATATGCATTTACCAGCAATATGGGCAATGGTACTGATATGCAGGTTCATATCGGTACTCTCAATGGCGATGCGCCCAAACTGGTAGTACCGGAAGCAGGCTACTGGTTCCCGACCAGTTGGTCACCGGATGATAAAAAACTGCTGGTAGGACGGTATGTTTCGATCACTGAATCCTATCTCCATATTGTTGATCTTGAAACGGGTGTGATATCTGAAGTGAATCCAAGCGATCAGAAAATTGGATATGGCGATGCAGCTTTCAGTAAAGATGGCAAAGGCATCTACCTCACATCCGATGAAGATACCGAATTTAAATTTTTGCGCTATTATGATTTAGCCACTGGCGAATCAAAGCGGGTATCGGGGCATATTCCCTGGGATGTAATCGGTTTTACCCAATCTGATGATGGCAAATATCTGGCTTATTTGACCAACGAGGATGCCGTTTCAAAGCTTCATGTAGTCCACACCAAGGATAATAAGGAAGTTGATATTCCAGCTTTACCGATCGGAGATATTGGTGGGTTGAGTTTCCGGAAGGATAACCGTTACCTGTCACTTTCTTTTGACAATCCGCAAACACCCGGCGATATTTTTGTGATCGATATTAAGAAGAAAAAACTGGAACGCTGGACCAAGAGCGAGGTTGGCGGGCTAAACACTGCAAAATTCATTTTACCGGAACTGGTGCATGTAGAATCATTTGATGGTTTGACTGTCCCGGCCTTTTTATTTAAGCCGCATAAACCGGGTCCATATCCGGTTGTGATTTACATCCATGGCGGTCCAGAGAGTCAGTATACACCATATTTTTCGTCCACGTTTCAGTACTGGATTAATGAATTGGGTCTGGCTGTTTTAGCTACCAACGTACGTGGCTCGGATGGCTATGGTAAAACCTATCTTAAAATGGATAATGGTTATTACCGTGAGAATTCAGTAAAAGACATCGGTGCTTTTCTTGACTGGATTGATAATAATCCGGAGTTGAATACGGAAAAAGTAGCTGTATTTGGTGGATCTTATGGTGGTTACATGGTATTAGCCAGCATGACTCATTATAATGACCGTTTGGCAGCTGCTGTGGATGTAGTAGGTATATCCAATTTTGTTACTTTCCTGGAAAATACCAAAGCCTACCGGCGTGACGTACGCAGACCTGAGTATGGCGACGAACGTGACCCTGAAATGCGAGCATTCCTGGAAAGCATATCACCGTCCAATAATGCCCATAAAATATCAAAACCGTTATTTATAGTACAGGGATTCAATGATCCCCGCGTACCGGTGACGGAAGCGGAACAGATGCGGGATGTGATCCGTGCCAATGGTGGTGATGTCTGGTATATGGTCGCGATGGATGAGGGCCACGGATTTCGTAAAAAGGTCAACCGCGATCACTATTATAACGCAGTCAGTCTGTTCTGGGAAGAATTCCTTTTGAAATAAAAATATTCACTCCATAAGGTAGCGAAAATGAAAAAATCATTATGGTATGTAGTCCTATTAATTGCAGTCATGGTTGTTATGAGTTGTAATCGGACTGGTACCACCATTGAGCTAGTGCAAGAGACAGGAGATCCAATATTGAAACCACCCGTTGCTAAAATCAAACCGTATGAAATGACGCTTTTTGGCGATACCAGGATCGATAATTATTATTGGCTGAAGGAACGGGGCAGTGGCGAGGTGTTGGATTATTTAAAGGCAGAGAATGCCTATACTACCGAGCTGATGCGGCCGACTGAAGAACTTCAGGAACTGTTATTTGCTGAGATGAAAGGGCGAATCAAAGAATCTGATTTATCAGTCCCAGTTAAAAAAGATCAGTATTACTACTATACTCGAACTGAAGAAGGCCGCCAGTATGATATCCATTGTCGCAAATTGGAGAATCTAGACGCACCAGAAGAAGTGCTCCTGGATGAAAATATATTGGCAGAGGGGAAAGAATACTATAATATTGGTGAATTTGAAGTCAGCCCCAATCACAAGATGCTGGCTTATTCAGTTGATCTATCCGGTGGAGAACATTTCACTATCTTCTTTAAAGATTTGGAGACCGGTACATTATATCCTGAACAAATTCCTGACTCTTATTACAGTCTTGAATGGGCCAATGACAGCCGAACCATTTTTTACACGGTGGTAGATGAAGCCATGCGTCCATATAAATTATTCCGACATACAATTGGGACCAATCCGTCTGAAGATGCACTGGTTTATCACGAGACCGATGATTCATATTTTTTAAGTATTGATAAATCAAAGAGCCAGGCCTATTTATTCCTGGAACTGGGCAGTCAGGTCACGACTGAAATACATTTCTTGGACGCCGATGCACCACAGGACACATTTCAGGTAATTCATCCCCGGCAGTACCAGATGGAATATTCGGTTGTACATCACGGCGAACGATTTTTCATCCTGACCAACGATGATGCGCTCAATTTCAAACTGATGGAAACACCGGTAACCGCACCTGAAAAAATCAATTGGACTGAGGTCATCGGGCATCAGGATAAAGTAAAGCTGGATAAAATTGATGTCTTTAAAGATTTTCTGATAGTAGTTGAACGGGATTACGGTTTGCGGAAAATTCTAGTTCATAATCTATCGGGAAATGATCAATATATTATTGAGTTTCCTGAGGCGTCCTATAAAATATTGTTGGATAAAAATCCTGACTTCAATTCCAATTATCTACGCTTCACTTACTCCTCATTTATCACACCTAAATCAGTTTACGATTATAATCTGGTGACCAGGGAAAGAGAGTTGAAAAAGCAGGTTGAAGTGCTGGGTGACTATGATCCAGCTGATTATGAGACCGCCCGCCTATTTGCCACGGCTGATGATGGCCAGGAAATTCCGATTTCGTTAGTATATCGTTCCGGAATGGTCCGTAATGGTGAAAATCCGCTTTATTTGTATGGCTACGGCTCATATGGATATAATACCGATCCCAGGTTCAGATCATACCGCTTTAGCTTAATCGACCGGGGTTTTATCTATGCAATTGCCCACATCCGTGGGAGTAGTTATCTTGGCCGTGGTTGGTACGAGGATGGCAAATTGTTAAATAAAAAAAATACATTTACGGATTTTGTAGCTTGTGCCGAGTATCTGGTTGAGAAACAATATACCAGACCGGAAAAACTGACGGCTAATGGCGGTAGCGCCGGAGGATTGTTAATGGGTGCTATTACCAATCTACGACCTGATTTCTTCAATGTTGTCATCGCTGATGTTCCATTTGTGGATGCTGTAACTACTATGCTCGATGAGTCAATTCCCCTGACGGTGATTGAATTTGATGAATGGGGTAATCCGAAAGAAGAGGAATTTTACTGGTACATGAAAGAATATTCACCTTACGATAATGTGGCAGCTAAGGAGTACCCCAATATGTTGATCACTGCTGGTTTAAATGATCCCCGTGTTCAATATTGGGAGCCGGCTAAATGGGCGGCTAAACTGCGGGCAACCAAGACCGATAATAATCGGTTATTATTAAAAACCAACATGGGCGCCGGCCATCATGGCGCTTCCGGTAGATTTGACTATTTGAAAGAAATTGCCTTTGAGTATGCCTTTATTCTGGATTTAATTAATATGACTGACGGGGAACAATAGATTAATATCAACTAACTCTACAGGGTTGTATTTTATTTGTATCGCTACGCATGGTGTAGTATCGTAGTTTATAATTTATCCTGAATATAAAAACGGTTACACCAGAGGGTTTGTCACTTTCACCAAGCTGATCAGCGGACTTAAATTCTCCTCAGGAGGATAATGTCCATGCCCTTACAATCGATCAATCCAGCTACCGAAGAAATCATCCATGAATACAGGGAAATGGATTCAACCGAATGGCAGGTGATTCTCGAACGGGTTCGGCAGGATTATGAGAATTGGAGTCGATCCGGATTTATCATACGGTCACAATTCATGCGTAATGCAGCGCAGTTGTTACGAGATAGGAAAGAACAGTATGGTGGATTGATGACCGCGGAGATGGGTAAACCGATCGCTCAATCTTTGGCTGAGGTCGAAAAATGTGCCTGGGTCTGCGATTATTATGCTGAAAATGCCGAAATATTCCTGACTGATGATGAAATTCCAACTGAAATGACCAGCAGCTACGTAGCCTATAAGCCATTGGGAATTATACTTGCGGTAATGCCCTGGAATTTCCCGTTCTGGCAGGTTTTTAGATTTGCCGCTCCGGCTTTGATGGCCGGCAATGGTGCTGTGTTAAAGCATGCTTCCAATGTCAGCGGGTGCTCCCTGGCAATCGAAGAAGTTTTTCGCGATGCAGGATTTCCCAGTAATATTTTCCGCACCTTGTTAATCGGTTCGGCGCAGGTCGGGGAAGTGATCAAACAACCACTTGTTCAGGCCGTAACTCTGACAGGCAGTACACCGGCAGGACAAGCAGTAGCGGCACAGGCCGGTGAAATGCTGAAAAAAACTGTGCTGGAATTGGGTGGAAGCGATCCTTATATCATTCTGGCTGATGCCGATTTGGAAGCGGCTGCGGAAGCTTGCGTGTTTGCTCGCCTGTTGAATTGCGGCCAGAGCTGCATCGCTGCCAAACGATTTATTATCGTTGAGGATGTTGCTGATCGCTTCGAAAAAATGTTGTTGGAGAAAATGCGCTTAAAATCGGTCGGCGATCCCATGGCAGATGTGGACTTGGGTCCGCTGGCCCGGATTGATTTAAGGGACGAACTGCATCAGCAGGTCGTTAGCAGTGTAACTCAGGGAGCCAGATTATTGCTGGGTGGTGAAATACCAGCTGGTGCTGGTGCTTTTTATCCACCCACGATATTAACTGATGTTAAACCCGGTATGCCTGCTTTCGATGAGGAATTATTCGGACCGGTTGCAGCGATAACTCGAACCGCTGATACTACTGAAGCAATTAAATTGGCCAACCAGTCTGATTTTGGTCTGGGGGCAGCGGTGTTTACGCGTGACGTGGAAAAAGGCCGACAGATAGCTGAAGAGGAATTGAAAGCAGGTTGCTGTTTCGTCAATGATTTCGTACGTTCCGATCCAAGATTACCCTTCGGTGGAGTTAAAATGTCCGGCTATGGTCGCGAGTTAGGCAGCTATGGAATTCGTGAATTCGTAAACATTAAAACGGTGTGCGTCAAATGAAAAAACTAATGCTAATACTTTTGATATTATTACTTATTCTGTGTGTAGGCACGGCCCAGGAAAATCGAATCTTCTGGGATGGTGGAGACTGGAAAAGAGTTGCCTCCCGAGCCGACCACAATCCTGAATTAACCTATCGAATTAAAGCTGCCTATGTGAATGGTGCTCTAGATGGTCGTCTGTATTATTATTTAAAGACCTGGGCAATTAAGCAGGCTTTTGCTGATAGTTTATATTCCGAAACTGTGGATTATCTGACCACCCGGGAGCTGGTAAACTCCCTCGATAATTTTTATGCCGATCCTTTGAACTCATACATACCGGTTCCATCAGCAATCATTGTTGCTACCATGTATGCCGAACAGGTCTCATTGGAGGTAATTGATCAATATATTAAGCAGACCAAATTCTGGATTAATGAACTCCAATTGAATATGGAACGAGAAGGCTGGAACGAATTGCTGGACGCAAAATTGGATAAACACCTGAAGAAAACCGCTGATTGACCTATTAATGTCCGTATCCAGGGATTTGATTTTGAAAGATCGTTAGTCTTCAATACTGGCGTTTACTCCGGTTCGATTATCTGTCGTATATATGTTTTCATCTTACTATAATGTGATCCCTTCCAATATACTTTCCCACAGTCACGACACTGGACGAATTCCTCATAATACCGCTTTGTTTTATCTTCCAGTTTGTCAATGATTATGGTTTTATCCACTGATTCAAGCGATCCGTTACAGTGCAGGCAGCGGGTAAACGGTTTCAGTTGCTGCCCAAGATAGAACCGCTGTACTATTTCTTTAAGCTGTTGATCCGGATTTGAAGAACGGACCAGGTATCCACGCTGAATGATTTTATGCATCAATATCTGACGATCTCCAGTTAATAGAATTCGTTTATGCACCACTACCTGCTCCAGCAGATCAGCTTTGGTATAAGTGTTTGAATATTCTACATCCAGCCCCAATAAACGCAACTTTCGTGCAAGTTTTCCCAGGTGCACATCTGCGATGAATCGTAAATGTCTTAAAGGTCGTTCCTGCAGTCTGGTAACATCGGTTATATCCAATGTTTCAAAGACCGGATAGATGCTGATACGGTCCTGATTCTGAACATGTTGATTGAAATCCACCGATTGGTCATTTACCAAAACCAGGTCAACCTCGGTGTGTGGGACACCAAACGACTGAATGATATCCATTACAGTCGTTTTATGATCCAGTTGCTTGGATAAAGTTCTTTTTCGCTGGACTGGTTTCAGAAAATCATTTAATTCTTCATAAAAGCGGATTTGAATGGTGATTGGCATATCAAAGCAATCGCTGTAGTCCGGCTGTGCGGGCAATCTCAACGGCCTTTTGATATTCCAGTGATGTGATTGTGCGATTTATTTCAGGAAAAGAGTTGTCTTTCACCTTATATTGGGGTCGGTACTGGGTCATTAAATTTATTGCGGTTTCTAATGATATTTCTGTGGCGATGAAGTTGAGTATCTGACTGGTGTCGCTTAAGTGACCAGGCATCAGCAGATGGCGTATAATTAGACCCCGCTGGGCAATTCCGTTTGAATCCAATATGAGATCACCTACCTGACGGTGTATTTCCTGCAGGTTGCTAATGGCAACCGCGGGATAGTCTTCAGCATTCAAATATTGTATTGCTGAGTTAGCAGCCAGAAATTTTATATCGACCAGGTAGATATCAACAATCTGATCCAACAGCCTGAGAGCCGTCAAACTGTCATAACCGCTGGTATTGTAAACCAGCGGGATATGCAATCCCTTATCAATTGCATACGGTAGGCTTTCGAGGATCGGTGCAACGACGTGTGAAGGTGTTACCAGATTAATATTGTGACAACCCTGGTCCTGAAGCTCAATCATCATGCCTGCCAGTTCAGTCGCGGAAGTCCGGTGATTGTTGATTGAATTACTTATTTCCCAATTCTGACAGAAAGCACAGTGCAGATTGCAACCAAAAAAGAAAATCGTTCCCGATCCCCTGGATCCTCTCAGGCAGCTTTCTTCACCAAAATGGGGAAAATAGCTGGAAACCTCGGCTTCTCGACCAATGCCACAAACCTTACCCGGTACAAGATTGCGATCCACACGACATTCCTGCGGACATAAACAGCAATCATTCATCAATTCTTGACCAATTCGAATCCGTTTAGCCAGAAGACCGGAAACAGAAGCTTCCAGATAAACTGGTTCAAATGTTGTTGACATGATCATTCAATACCGATTTTTCGATCCAAGCTACTATGGGCTGGATCAAGCTTAAATTAATACTATTCAGAATGATCCGCCATAATATTTAACGTGCTGGCAGTCTGTTCAAATTCTATCCGACCGCTCTTTGAAGAATCGAATCAATTGGTTATTTTCCCGACTTGAATTTCCGAAAACCAATATAGATTAAGTGAAAATCATGCGGAATATTATTAAACTTATTATTTGTATATTGATCTTAATTTCAGTCAATTGTGAGATGAAGAAATCCACCAGCAGTATTCCTTTCGACTTGCCTGAACCGACCCTGAAACCGTCAATCTTTGCCGCTCAGCACATTTCGATCACCGGAGCTGATGAGCGGGATATCTGCATATCAAGTACTGGGGATGAGATTTATTTTTCACGAAATGCTAATATCATGGTAGTAAAAAAAGTTGGCAAAACCTGGGGTGAGGCAACAGCAGCGGAATTCTCAAGTGAATTCCCGGAATTTGAAGCTCAGCTCACACCGGATGGAAACAGTGTGTATTTTATTTCGCGCCGCCCACTAAGCGGAACCGGAGAAGCTGAAGATTGGCAGATTTGGTATTCCAAACGTCAGGAGACCAGCTGGTTGGAACCCCTGAGGTTTAATGATAAAATGGATTTTTACCCCACTTTCACAACCAATGGCTACATGTATTTTACTGACGCGCAGAATGATATTTACCGCATTGCATTTTCCAACAATCAAACTGGAGATCGGGAGAAATTACCGGAAGTGATCAATACCTATCAGGCGGAATACAACGCTTTTATTGCTTCTGATGAGAGTTATCTTATTTACACCAGTCATAACCAATCAGGTGAACTTGGTGGAGGGGATCTTTACATTAATTTTCGGAATGAAGATGGCAGTTGGGGGTCGGTACGGCATATGGGACCGGGAGTTAATTCTCCCACCCTTGATTACTGTCCCTATGTGAGCCCGGATGGGAAATATTTCTTTTTTTCCAGCCGGCGTACTGGTGAAGAGGATATTTATTGGGTCGATGCCCAAATTATTGACGACCTGAGATCGGTAGATCTGGATTGTATCACCGGTCTGATGGCTGAACTGGACCAGGTCGTTTTAAGCCAGGCAATGGAATATTATCAGGCATTCATCGTTAAAAATGCAGACTATGCTGATTATGATGGAAGTATCCTGAATTCTTTGAAAAACAGGCTGTTGGAAAATGGCCAAATTGAGCAAGCCCAAGCTACACTGAACTATTACATCAATGAATACCCGGATTATCAGCACTGGTTATCGGCATTGGAGAAAGCAATATTAACGAACTCGTTAGTTACTATAAATGCAGTTTATGACACACTGGTTGCCAGGCGTAGTGAATTGCCACAGAATTTTGAGCAGCAGGTAAATTCACTGGGCTATCGCTACCTGCGATTCCGGTCAATCCTGCTGGCCCGAGCAATTTTCAAGCTAAACACGCAGTTGTTTCCCAATTCCTTCAATGTTTTTGATAGTTATGGTGAAATATTATTGGCTTCCGGGGATACAATCCGGGCGCTGTCAAACTACCGCAAATCACTGGAATTGAATCCCGAGAACACCAATGCTGAAAATATTCTAAAACAATTGAATTTCGAATCCCGATCACTTCCCGAATAATGGGTAGTAAAGTAAAATTGAGTAGTTTATTTCAATCTTCCTATCAGGTGGTGAATGTAATTTCACCCCGAATTTTGCAGGTGAAAACTGAATATGTCAGGTAATTTACATCGACCCGACACAACTCATCATTATGAGGCGTACTACCGTGAAACATCTTTATTTGCTAACGTTATTCATTGTTTGCATTATGGGCTCTAATTCTGATCCAAACCCATTATTAAGCCAGTGGAATACTCCATTTGAGGTACCCCCGTTTGATCAAATAGAAGTCAAGCATTACTTGCCGGCGCTTATGGCTGGAATTGAACAGGAAAAGCTGGAAATTGAGTCAATAACTAATAATCAGGAACCACCTGATTTTACTAATACAATTGAGGCATATGAAGCAACGGGTCAATTACTTGAACGGGTTGAGAATGTTTTTGGCAACATCACTTCCACAGATGCAACGGACGAACTGGATGTCATCCGACGTGAATTTCGTCCTATTAAATCACGACATCGTGATGATATCCTACTGGACAAAAAACTTTTCCAACGAATCAAAGATGTCCATAATAAACAAAACAGGAGTCTTTTAACCGTTGAACAGAATACCTTACTGGAAAAAATATACCAGGATTTCGTACGTAATGGTGCCAGCCTTGCAGAAGCGGAAAAAGTAGTACTGCGTCAGATAAATGAAGATTTAGCTATGTTAACCATGGAGTTTGGCCAAAATATCCGCAAGGAAATAGAAACCTGGGAGATGGTCCTTGAAAATGAAACTGATCTGGTAGGACTGCCAGAACGTGTAGTACAAATGGCTGCTCAATTAGCAGAAGAACGGGGAAAATCCGGCAAATGGCTGTTTACCCTGGATAAACCCAGCTGGATTCCATTTCTTCAGTTTTCCGAGCGCCGGGATCTGCGGGAGAAGATCTACAATGGTTATATCAACCGGGGGAATAACAACGATCAACTAGATAATAATACACGAATAAATAAAATCGTAAACTTGCGAATAAAAAGAGCTAATCTATTGGGCTATACCACTCATGCTGATTACGTATTAGAACGTAGCATGGCAGAAAATCCAGCCAATGTCTATGATTTATTGAATAGATTATGGAAACCTGCCTTGAGACGAGCGAAAGCTGAAGCAGCGGAATTCCAGGCTTTGATCGATCGAAATGGCGGAGATTTCAAGCTGCAGTCCTGGGACTGGTGGTATTATGCTGAAAAATTACGTAAAGAAAAATATGATCTTAATGAAAGTCAACTTCGACCCTATTTCGAAATCAATAATGTGCGCGATGGGGCCTTTACTGTTGCTAATAAGTTGTATGGAATTACGTTTGAAGAGCGTGCGGATATTCCGGTTTATCAACCCGAAGTAAAGGTCTTTGAGGTCAAAGAATCTGACGGTACCTATATCGGATTGTTGTACACCGATTATCATCCGCGGGTCGGAAAATATTCCGGTGCTTGGGCCAGCGGTTTTCGCAGTCAATCCAACCGCAATAATAACTGGGTAACGCCGATCAGCATCAATGTCTGCAACCTTTCCAGTGCCACCGTTGATCAGCCGGCCTTAATCAGTTTCAGTGAAGTTGAAACGCTGTTCCATGAATTCGGTCATGCCCTCCATGGATTGCTCCGAAACCGGACTTACGCCAATCAGGTAATGCCCCGGGATTTTGTTGAGCTACCCAGTCAAATAATGGAAAACTGGGCGGTGGAACCGACGATCTTGAAACTGTATGCCCGTCATTACCTGACCGGTGATCCATTACCGGATGAATTGATTGATAAACTGGCTGCCTCCAGTCTACATAATCAGGGTTTTAAAATGACGGAATACCTGGCCGCATCGCTTTTGGATATGGATTGGCACACGCTTGGTGAACCAACCGATCAGAATCCGATCGAATTTGAAAATGCTTCTTTTGAAGTAATGGGTTTGATCCCGGAGATAATTTCTCGCTATCGCAGTCCTTATTTTAATCACATATTCTCCGGTGGCTATTCGGCAGGTTATTACAGTTATATCTGGGCCCAGGTTCTGGATGCTGACGCATTCCAGGCGTTTAAGGACAGTGATCTGTTCGATCAGGAGCTGGCAGGCCGCTTCCGGAAATATGTGCTTGGTTTAAGCGGTACCAGGGATGCTATGGAAATCTATCGTGAATTCCGCGGACAGGATCCACAGATTGAACCATTGCTGATTAAACGGGGGTTGTTCGAGGAATAGGGAAATAATTTCAGAACCGATCGATAAACAAACAAAATATTGATCTTTATAAATTGCACCTGCTGCAATTGGGTAACTGGAATTGTAATTAAATCTTACCTTCCGTATTTATGGAGCGATAGAAACTCCGCATTTCCACTACCATATCTCCGCTGTGGGTATGTGTATTGGTTTCCATATCTAGGTAGGTGCAGTTTGGGAGCTGGGGTGTCATCTTGGCCAGGTTACCCGGTTCATGCAGGTGATCGGTCGCTGCTCCGATAATCAGGGTTGGGACGTTAATCCCGGGTAAGATATCCCAGATTTCATATTTCGCCAGGGATAGAGCAGCCCGTTTCAAACGATAAGGATCAGTATCATCCAGATTTTGGCAATATTTTTCATACTGATCAGCATCTGCTTCCGTGTCCAGCCTAAATGTTCTCAAATACCATTTTAAAAATATTCTCAACAGTGAATAGTAACGTAGCGGAAAAAGATGGATTAATAGTTTCCCCCACCAGGGCACCCGGAAAACGGCATTGGGTCCGATCAGGATTAAAGCCAACGGTGTCCGTTCAAGATCCTGGCAGGCATGAAGAATTGCGGTTCCTCCTAGTGAGCTGCCCAGCATAATATATTTTTTATCACGAAGCTTGAAATGTTTGATCAAGTAAATCAGGTCATTAGCTATCACTTCGACACTCAATTCATCTTTCCTAGGGATAATTGCTGACAGCTTGTCACGCGTTTCCACATAATAGACTTTATGGTCCCGGGTCATTTCCAGCAATGCATGCTTCCAACTGGTGACCCGTGAAATCCAGCCGGGAACAAAAAATATATTTGGTTGGGCGGTAGACACTGGTGGAATAATTGTCATTACCCGCAGAGATACGGTATCTGAAATTGATATCAGCTCATCCTGGATTTGACATCCGGGAGCGCAATACTGCTCGATATCGAACATGTTATCCAATACGGATAAATCTTTGCAGTTTACATGACAACCCTGATCGCCTGTTTCATTACCGAGTAGCGGGCTGGAGGATAGCCGATGATCTCACCGTCGGTTTCGATGCAGATCCTGGATTTGGAATCGATTTCAAGTTTACTGCAGCGCCAATGGTGAGCGCATTCCTTCTTCAAAACTGTTCCAGTATATAATGTAGGTATTAAAGCCAACAACCTCAGACGTGACAGGGGATCCACCAGCGCCACATCTACCATCCCGTCGTCCTGGATACAATCAATGCCATAATTCATTCCACCACCAAAATAACCGGTTTTAAAGACGGTCAGATTGCTCATGAAATCACCTTCCCGAATTACACCATCAACTTTGATCTGACAATCGATAGGCTCGAATTCACGGATGGCGCTCAAACCGGCTAGAATAGCAGCGGCATCGACGCTTAACTGCTTGATCAGTTTGGAGAATCCGGTCACTTTATTGTATTTATCCCCACCCGAACTGATGATACCAATACTGGAATTATTAATGAAATAGCGGCTTGTATTAGAATTATTCATATCCAGACAATCCACCCGGCAGATATCGATTTTAGTTGTTTCCTGGCTGGCGAATCGCTCCAGCATGCTGCGGTTACCTGGGAATTTCCGGGCAAAATCACAGCTGCTGCCGGCGGGAAAATAAACTAATTGCAGATCAGATGTCACCTGTTCGCCATATTGAGCGAGGCCCTGGAGAGTCTCGTTGAGAGTACCATCCCCGCCAAAAACAGCAATGCGCTTGAAACCGTCGCGAATCAAACCAGCAGCGATATCAGTGGCATGGGTTGGTTGCTCGGTCAATTTATATTCGAATCGCTGGTGATTTGCTTCTAGCTGGTTTTTGAATTTTTTCCAGCGCTTGGCTGCCAGTCCTTCGCCAGCGGCGGGATTGCAGATGATAAAAGTGCGGTTGGTAATTACCTGCTCCATAATTCCCTAACGAGTTGATTGCCTTAAACTATGAACAATATCAAGTTAGTCGCAAAGTAAGAATTTATCTGTTTCGGAGTAGTTGATTTTAATCAACACGGATATCGAAATACTCTCGCTTAGATTATTTCATTTAAGGAATTAATTTTTCTCTGACAACCAAAAGCATTCAGGGGCGTCTTAGGTTGATGGTTATTAACTCTGGTAGAGAGAGTACGTCCGTTTTATGAAAAAAGAATCTTCTAAACTGACGGTTATCTTTATCTGTTACCAATTCAAATGAACCTGATTTTGAAAGGAGAGCACCCATGAAATCCAGAATTATTCTATCTGGAATATTAGTTCTAGCTTGTTTTTCACCTATTCTTGCGCAGAGTGATATACCTCAGCGAAGTGACATCGAAATACAGTATCAGTGGAATTTGCAGGACATTTACCCAACTGTCGATGACTGGGAAAATGATTTTAAAATTGTTGAATCCGGATTATCAGAATTTTCGAAATTTAATGGCAAATTAAAGTCATCCGGCTCTATGATCCTTAAATGTCTCGAACTGGATTCCAAATTATCGCTGAAGATCGATAATCTTTATGTTTATGCTGGATTATTGAAAGATGAGGATACGCGGATATCGGATAACCAGGCTCTGAATGATCGTGCGCGGGGATTGTATGTGAAATATGGTGAAGCAACTTCTTTCATTCTGCCTGAACTCCAGACCATTCCTGAGAAAAAATTAAATAAATTTATTGTGAAAACACCGGGTCTTGAGGTTTATAGATTTTTCTTCGATAATCTGATTCGTCAGCGGGAACACACACTGTCATCCAAAGAGGAAGAATTACTGGCAATGGCCGGTGACCTGTTTCGTGGACCCAGGAAGATCCATGAGGCACTCACCACTACAGATATGGTGTTTCCGATGGTAAAAGATGAGGATGGTTCTGAAATTCGGCTGACCCGGGGACGTTATTCCAAGTTATTGCAGTCCCGTGATCCGGAAATTCGCCGTGGTGCCTTTCTGGGACGGACCGAAGCATTCGATAAAGTCAAGAATACCAACGCTGCCGTCTTTGATACCTATCTGAAAAAGGATCTCTTCATCAGCCGCGCCCGCAAGTACAATAGCACTCTGGAGATGTCTCTGGATGCGGATAATGTACCAGTCGGGGTTTTTAATAATTTACTAAATACAGCCTATGATAATGTTGGTGCTTTAAATCGTTATATGGAATTACGCCGCAAAGTTATGGGATTGGATGAAATTCATCTTTACGATACGGCCGTTCCAATTGTCGAGGATGTCAGTCTGGATGTAGCTTATAACGATGCGGTCGCGACACTGATTAAGGCCTTTGAACCAATGGGTGAAGAATATGTTGAAATGGTGAAAAAAGGTTTCGCTTCCCATTGGGTCGATGTATATGAAACAGAGGCAAAACGGAGTGGGGCTTACTCCTGGGGTACCTACAGCTCGCATCCTTATATACTGATGAATTACAATGACACGCAAAGGGCTATGTTTACCCTGGCACATGAAATGGGTCATGCCATGCATAGTTATTATTCCAATGCGATCCAGCCCTATCCAACATCCGGTTACACCCTGTTTGTTGCTGAAGTGGCCTCTACCTTTAATGAAGCATTGCTGATGGATTATCTGTTGAAAAATACTGACGATCCCAAATTGAAACTGGCTTTACTGGATCGCTGGGTCAATAATTTCCTGGGTACCGTATTCACCCAGATCATCTTTTCGGAGTTTGAGCGTAACGCTCATCAGATGGCAGGCGAAGGGAATCCCGTAACGGTGGAATCATTGAATCAGGCTTACTTCGATGTTGAAGATAAATGGTATGGCGATGTAGCCGTAATTGATGACGGATATAAACTGAACTGGGGTCGGATTCCCCATTTTTACCGCCGCTTTTATGTCTATAAATATGCCATCAGTTACTGTGCTTCTGCAGCCTTATCTAAAGCGGTTTTGGAAGGACGTGAAGGCGCCCTGGAGAATTACATGAATTTTCTGAAATCAGGAGGCAACGATTATCCGATCGAACAGCTGAAAGCTGCTGGCGTGGATCTTTCATCGCCGCAGCCGATTGAAGATGCAATGACTCTTTTCAACGATCTGGTAGCTCAAATGGAAGAATTGCTCCTGGATTGAAAATTGTGATTATCTGAGTACTACAATGACCCTGCAAATTGCAGGATCATTTTTCAGTATTTATTCCAACTCATTTTGAATTCATCTGACTATGCTTTTACTACTAAATTTGTCCAGATCATTAGTTGAATAAACCATAAATAAGTGAGTTGATCATGTCCCGACCTGTTAAAATAATGATATTTTCATGTCTTTTAATCCTGATTCAATGCCAGTCACGATTATCTAAAGAACTAAGCATAACTGATGACATCAGAAAAAATACCGTAGCTGTGTTGGTAGAGAAATATGGCGAGGATAATCTTGAACGGATTGAGACTGGTGTCGGTCAGGTAGCTGGGCAATGGTTAGCAAGCGACGGCAGCTCAGATCAATTTCAGGAATTCTGTGTTACCAATTTTACTGTTGATCAGAATGTATTGGAAACTTCCTTTGCGCAGTTAGAGGAATCGCTGGAAAATATCAGCGGTCACTTGACCGAAATGGGACGGGAATTGCGCTGGGACCTGGATGTGAATACCCGGCCGTTGCTGCCGATCGATTATTTGTTGGGAAGCCTGAGTCTGGGCAGTCACCTGAATGATGATTTTTACACAACTAAGATAGCTTTCTGGGTGCTGCTGAATTACCCGGTAAAGGTGCTGAATGAATGCCTGACAGAGGGACAGGATTGGTCCCGTCAGAAATGGGCCGAAGTACGATTGGCCCAGCGTTTTGCGGTACGTGTCCCGGGGGAAATGAGTCAGGCTGTTCACGATGCCTATATCACGGGAGATAATTATATCAGTGGTTATAATATTTATCTGGGAAATTTGCTGACTGAGGATGGTCGCAGGTTATTCCCGAAGGATTTGCGATTGATTTCTCACTGGGGCATCCGCGATGAGCTTAAAGCGCAATACGCACAGGAAGGCGGACTGGATCGGCAGCGGATGATTTACGATGTGATGGAGCGTATCATCACCCAGAAGATACCTGAAGTCGTTATCGATAATCCTGATGTCGATTGGATTGTAGCCACTAATGAGGTTCGGGGTGCGAGTACCGATAATACCCCAGAACCAGATACCCGTTACCAGCACTTAGGCAATTTTTATCGGGCTGTAAAACTGGCCGATCCCTATTATTCCGACTATCCAACTTTCGTGGAGCGTAGTTTTAATCAAGTACGGGAAATACCGGAAGAATCGGTGCGATCGCTGTTCACGGAATTACTGTCTTCGGATGAATTTGGACGGATCGGTGAATTAATTAAGCAGCGGCTGGGGCGCGATCTGGAACCATTTGATATTTGGTACAAAGGTTTTCGCAGCCAGACGACTCCCGACGAAACCAAGCTGGATAAAATTACAGTAGCCAAATATCCCACAGCGGAAGTCTTCCGGTCCGATCTGCCAAATATCCTGATAAGTCTTGGATTCGATTATTCCACCGCTCAATTTCTCCACTCCAAAATTGAAGTCGACGCAGCCCGGGGGGTTGGCCATGCTATGGGTGCTGACCGCCGATCCGATAATGCCCACCTGCGAACCAGAGTTACCGAAAGCGGCATGGATTATAAAGGTTACAATATAGCAATCCATGAACTTGGACATAATGTTGAACAGGTTTTCAGCCTTAACCGGATTGATCATACTCTTTTACAAGGTGTCCCTAACACCGCTTTCACCGAAGCTTTTGCATTTGTTTTCCAGAGCCGCGACCTGGATTTGTTGGATTATGAAACACCGGTAAGCGACACTCCCGACTTTTACGCCCTTCACCGCTTATGGTCGGTCTGTGAAATTGGGGCAGTTGCTTTAGTTGATATGGATGTCTGGCACTGGATGTACAATCATCCGGATTTTACTCCAGCCGAACTAAAAGTGGCGGTAATCGAAATCGCCCAGTCCATCTGGAACGAATTTTTCTACCCGGTTCTGGGTCATCAGGATGCTCCGATCCTGGCCATCTATTCCCATATGATCGACAATGGATTATATCTCCCTAATTATCCGCTGGGACATATAATCGAATACCAGATCGAAGAATACATACACGGGAAAAATCTGGGCCAGGAAATGGAACGGATGTGTATAATTGGAAACCTAACGCCGGAGCTATGGATGCAGCAGGCGGTGGGGAGCTCGATTTCGGTTCAGCCGATCCTGGATGCTGCGCGTGAGGTTCTAGATAATATTACAATGTAATCATTAAAACTAATAATAGAACTCCTGGGACCTGTTTATTTATGCCTTGAGTCGACTGGACTGGTCATTTGTGAAAGTCCGACACGCTCGATCAGAGTATTATAGTCCAGCAGTTTAATCTGGTGTTTGGCTATTGTATCAAGAAACTCCTTTGATGTCAGTGCATCCAGCTCAGCCTGCCGGTGTTTGCTCATTTGCTTTAGTCCGAAAGTATTGAGATCAATTAAAGCCTGCATTTCAGGTGAATCTATTCCAATGTGACATATCAATAAGTTAATTTGATCCGAACTGATGTTAGTGATCAGCTCCACTAAATGTGATTGCTTCTCCTCAACCGGATATTTGTACATGCTTTCCAGATCGACCTCGCCAAAATAACGGGAAATTCCGAGATTGAATTCCTGTGCCAATTGCTCAACAATCTTGCGATGTTCCGGTTTGTCAACAGCTGTACTCATGTGATAATCCACATATTTGATATCTAAGCCAGTAGAGATTGCTCGCTCAATCTGCGCCCGCAGTTCTTTTTCGATATCTTCAATAGTTGGATTATTGGCATGGAATGTTGCCCGGGAAGGGAAAAAATATCCATAGTTGTCCACCAGACTGGGTACGGCTTCCTTTCCCAGCACCGGTCCCCAGCGATAGTTTTTCCATTCGGCATTCAGGGTCAGGTGAATACCGGTCACAACCTGGGGATTATCTTTCAGTATATCAACCGCTTCCTGATACCAGGGACAAGTAAACATTACCGAAGCTGAAAATGGCAAATCGGTTTTAATTAATTCTTTCAGGGCCGTGTTTACCGCATGAGACATTCCAATATCATCACAGCGGATCAATAATTCGGGCTTACTTTCCTGGCCAACCGCGATACTTGACAATGTTAAAACAAATATCAGGGCTTGAATTGGCGATTTTTTCATTTATATCAGCTCCAAAATTCTGTATTTCGAAATGTTATTTTCGATTAGTAATTAAACCTACCCGGTATTTGAGGGAAAAGTGGAGATTATCTGATAGTCATGATGGTCAATATTTACCCGCTGCTTTGAGTTTATTGTATCCACCGGCATTTGTGACATTTGAATAGCCCATCTTCAGCAATGATTTCTTAGCAATCTCAGCCCGTCCCCCAACTTTGCAATATAGAATTATTTCCTGGTTCAGGCAGCAGGTTAAATCACCGATTTGTTCACCAATTGTTTTGTAGGGTATATGAACAGCATCTCGCAGGTGACCGGATTCAAATTCCTCAGCGGTTCGAACATCAACTAATAAGTATCCCTGATTCGGGTGTTCATGCGGTGGAGGTAGAGATGGACCGATTGAACAGGAGTTCAAAATTATAAGGATGGTCAGCAGAATGAGAATAGTTGCTGGTGGGAATTTATATTTGGAATTCTTCATCGTATTATTCAGTTAATCTTTCCTTTTGTTAGTAGTTTGGATCATAACATCCCGTCGGTTTTTAAGGTGTAGCCAGATATATAAAAGACTGGCAATGCCAATAATCAGCTCCAGAAATTCCGAAGATTTCATCATAACCCAATCGAAATGCCTGCCGATGCGGTGGAAATCATTATAATAATCGATGCTGGCATGCCCGGCGATAACGACAAACCAGAGCCATAAGGCTGGCTGTACGGCAATTGGTTTGAGTTTGGGAACCAGGTAGAGCGCGAGGCCGATCAACCCGCCAAAACCAAAAATTACTCTTAGGATTTCTGTGTGCCCCTGTAAGGCACCGATGTTGTGGAATGTCGTTTCATCCTGACGATTTATATCGCGCCAGGCTTCAGGTGTATCGAAACCAAAAAACCACTGTCCCCAGGCAATTTCTTCCATAGCAGTGAACAGGATTGCAATTGTAAATAATGTAAAAAAAACACTGATCCACCAGGCTTCTCCTACCTGACGGGTCAGCCAAAC
Organism: uncultured bacterium; assembly: GCA_964439935.1. Classification (GTDB taxonomy): domain Bacteria; phylum Fidelibacterota; class Marinisomatia; order Marinisomatales; family TCS56; genus JABMQW01. Next base: position 156,670 of record CAYTPW010000003.1, read on the forward strand.
AAGTCGCAACCCTGCTATCCCAGCTGCAAATAATCCAACAAAAGTCAATAGTTCAACCGGATGATTCTCCTTTAATAACCAGAGGGCCGTGTTACGAGCAGCTGGAATTGTTAATCCGAGTACACAGATCAACAGCAAACCGGCTGGAGCAAATATCAATGTGGTAGATTTAGTGGTCACCGTAGTTTTTTTCACCGGCGGTAATTTTGACTGCTAATCTGTTCTGAGACGGTGGCAGAGGGCAGGTGGCAAATTCCGAGAAAGCGCAGGGCGGATTATAGGCCTTGTTAAAATCGATGAATGTTTGTCCGTTTGAGCCTGGGGCATCAACTACCAGAAAGCGCCCGGCTCCATAGGTTTCGATACCACTGGTTTCATCGGCAAAAATGATAAAATACTGATCATCACCCGGATCGGCAATTGGATCAAGCCGATAGGTTTGATCATCAATCTGAAAGACCAGCGCTCCCGGGCTGGGTGAGTCGTTCACCATTCCCAGTACATTGGGAATCGGAATCTGCTTCGGTGGGTCATAAGCTTCGAGTTGTGCCGGAATCCGCCAATCGGCTGAAACAGGAAACCGGTCAATTCCCTGAAATGCCAGCAGCTTTGGGTCCTGCGCATCCTTCAATCGGACACCATATTTTTCGCCCCGTTTAATTATGTACCATTTCAGGTTGCCCCATTCCAGAACTGTTGGCTGGCCATCTGCATCACTCATTAATCGTACCCGACCGGTGATTTTCAACTGGTCGGAAATCACAGTCAGACTATCGGCAGTTTGAACCCAGACTGAATCACCTGACCTGTAAAAAAATCCCATGTATTCAGGAGCTGTACTTATCGGAAGAATAATATCATTTTCCAGACCGGAACCAAATGTATTTTCACTTTCATCGAGCCAGAATAAGCCTGCCAGACTCAACCAGCTATCCGGTTGTTTCAGACGTTCGATTCTGCTAGTATGCCACTCCCTGATTTCATTTTCATACTTATTAGTCGGTTGCGGTGGAGCAGATGCACAGGCCACTAAAATCAGCAGCCCACCTATAATTGCAGTGTTTATGGAATGAAGCACAGATTATCTCCGTATTTAAGTCAGGAGTCTACGATAGCCTTAAAGAATTGTCAAACAATACTCTATTACAGAAGGGAATTATAGACACAATAATAATCAGTAAATCCATCAACCCTCAACTATCAACCATTATCCATCATCCTGCCGATTGTGCCCCATTCCCGCCCAACCGTAACTTCTGACCATGTCCACCGAGCATCTGCGCAATTTTTGCATAATCGCCCATATTGACCATGGTAAGTCTACCCTGGCTGACCGCCTGCTAGAAGAGACGCACACACTGTCGCAAAAAGAAATGAAATCGCAGGTACTGGACAGCATGGATCTGGAACGAGAGCGTGGAATTACTATCAAGAGTCATCCGATCCAGATGCATTATAACCATGCGGACGGCCAGGAATATATCCTGAACCTGATCGATACACCGGGACATGTGGATTTCAGCTATGAGGTTTCCCGGTCCCTGGCGGCCTGTGAAGGCGCTTTACTGCTGGTAGACGCCGCCCAGGGAGTCGAAGCTCAGACGGTCAGTAATACTTATCTAGCGATTGATAATGATCTGGTACTGATCCCGGTGATCAATAAAATAGATCTGCCGGCCGCCAGAATCGATGAAGTGACCGATCAGATTGTTGAATTGGTCGGATGTAAACCGGAAGAAATCCTGCAAGTCAGCGCTAAAACGGGTTTGGGCATTGATTCTGTTTTTAATTCCATAATTGAGAAGATTCCGGCGCCGCTGGATAAGTCCAGTGAAAAGCCGCGAGCGCTGATTTTTGATTCGACCTACGATAATTACCGCGGAGCAATTCCGTATGTACGGGTGGTGGATGGCATTTTAAAACCAGGCATGACTGCCAAGTTTTTCAGTCATGATATCACTTATGAAATCACGGAAGTCGGTCATTTTGTATTAAAACAGGTACCGGCCAAGGAGCTACGTTCCGGTGATGTTGGCTATGTTATCGCCAATGTGCGTGATGTCGGACATATAATGGCCGGTGATACTTTGACAGTGAAAAATAACGCAGCCGAGGAACCGCTGCCCGGTTACGAGCGGATCAAACCGATGGTGTTTTCGGGATTGTATCCTTCCGATGCTGATGATTACGACCAGCTTCGCCAGGCGTTGGATAAACTTAAACTGAATGATGCATCCCTGATTTATGAGCCGGAGACCAGTGAAGCCCTGGGTTTCGGATTCCGGGCGGGCTTTCTGGGTCTGCTGCATATGGAAATAGTCCAGGAACGTCTCGAGCGCGAATTCGATCTGGAATTGGTAACCACCAGTCCCAATGTGCGCTATCAGTTAGTTTTGAAAGATGGATCGATCAGTGAGGTTGATACGCCGGCTAAGATGCCCCCGGCCGGAAAATTCGAGCAGATTCGTGAACCGTTCGTCGATGCAGAGATCATTACGCCCAAAGAATATATTGGCACTATAATGAAACTGTGCCAGAGTCACCGTGGTACCTACAGAACCACCCATTATTTATCCGCCGATAAAGCTCAGGTTCATTACGATCTCCCGCTGGGTGAGATCATTTTTGATTTTTATGATAAACTAAAATCGTCGACTCGTGGTTACGCATCATTCGATTACAATGTTACCGGTTACCACGCGGGCGATTTGAAAAAACTTGAAATCTTAATCAATAATGAACCGGTTGATGCGCTTTCGACAATCTGCCATTCTGATGATGCTTACCACCGGGGAGTCGCCTTGATCTCGAAATTGAAAGAATTGATCCCACGCCAGATGTTTGATGTACCGATTCAGGCTGCCCTGGGTTCTCGTATTATTTCACGTGCGAATGTTCGAGCTCTTAAGAAAAATGTAACGGCCAAATGTTACGGTGGTGATATTACCCGCAAGCGGAAGTTATGGGCTCGACAGAAAGAGGGCAAGAAGCGGATGAAACAGATCGGAAAGGTTGAAATTCCACAGGAGGCATTGCTAGCTGTACTGCAGCTTGACCGGGAATAGTGGCATTCTGCTTTATACACTGTGGTAATATAATCGGTATAATTAAATAAATACTTTTTTAATAGCTCACCATAAACATGTCAAACGAACGTAATTACTGGAATCAATCTCGTTCGCCACTTTACAGTTTTATATTTACGTTACCTTTATTCTTAATTTATGAATTGGGTATTTTGCTGGTCTCTTCAGAAGATGTCCCCAATCTGCGTAATGGTGCCGATGTTTTAATGCGACAGGTTTTGGGAACATTCGGTATTCTGGGTGTGTATGGCTTTGGAATCATTTTCATGCTGGGATTCATTGTTGTGTTTCTATTGCAGAAGCAGAACTGGGCGATCACCAATATTCGCAGTAAATATTTATTAATCATGTTTGGTGAAAGTTTGATCTGGGGGGCCGGCCTGTTTCTGATCCTGAGAAATTCCCAGGCATTGTTAATGTTCAGCAATGGAAAAACGCTGATTCAGCAATTGATACTTGCCGTTGGTGCCGGTATCTATGAAGAATTTGTATTCAGGGCATTATTGATTACCGGCTTGGCTGCAATATTCAACTTGGTTTTCCAGTGGTCGCGACCAGTCCGCACTACCAGCGCAATGTTTGCGGCTGCTGTCATATTCTCACTGTTTCATTTCATGGGCAGTTTTGGTGATAACTATGAATTCCGCCTGTTGTTGATTCGGATTGTGGCTGGAACGGTGTTGGGTATTATCTACATTCTCAGGGGATTTGGTGTAGCTGCGTACAGCCATGCAATTTATGATCTAATTGTATTGACCCTGATTACCACAGCACCGGATTAACCGGTTTGAATGCTATGGACGGGAACCAAATTCTAGTTAATTTCATTGATTAATCAAGGATGGTTATGCGCAAAATACTAAACATCACTTTTGTTTTAATCAGCTCGGGATTGCTTAATGGGCAGGGTCCAATATTTGACGAGTTTATTTTCTCGTTATGGCCGGAATATGATCATCCTGGAGTTCTAGTAATATTAAGTGGCAAAGTGAATGATGAACAATTACCTGCTAAAATTGAGTTTATGATACCGGTCGAGACTGAAAAAGTTTCGGCGGTCGGAGTATTGGATACGACCGGTGCCCTGACTGAGGTACCAATCGATGACCGCGGACAGGAAAAATGGGTGAGTCTGAACCTAGATCATTCGAAATTCCATATTGAATTCTATTATAACACCTTTGCTACAGACCACTTAAGAAATGTGAATTATCAGCTTCGATTCAATGTTGATATTCCTGAATACATTTTTGCGGTGCAACAACCGATTATGGCTGAGAAATTTTTACCTCCGGAATTAGAAATGGAATCATTTCAAGATCAGCATGGTATGACTTTTTATCGCAAATTAATGCCTTCGCTTCCAGCTGGAAACATTTATCAGGCATCATTCAGCTATGAAAACCATACCGGAGAAACGAGCCTGGATCAGCTGCGCAAAATGATGGCTGAGACTGACCAGGGTACGGGAATTACCGAGCCGACTTCCCCAACTGCTACTGCCATGAAACGTCATCGGATGCCGTTATGGGAGCCGTTGGCAGTATTGGCATTGATTGCAGTTATTATTGGATTTATATATTCGAGACAGCTGAAGACCGCTGCACCACTTCCGAAAACAGCTAATGGTTCTTCATTCTGTACTCATTGCGGTGAGAAAACCAGTCCAAACGATAAATTTTGCGCTAATTGCGGAAACAAACTGAATGAAACAGATTCTGCTTGAGATCGGACCGATAAAAATCTATAGCTACGGTCTGGCGCTGGTAACAGCTTTCTACGTTGACTATTTTATTCTTCATCGGGAATTAAAGCGGCTGAAATATGATCCTCGTTTGGCAACTGATATAATATTCTGGGGAGCTATAGGGGGTATTCTTGGCTCTAAAATCTATTATTTAATTGAAAATATTGCCGATGTAATCACGGACCCGATAGGGATTATCTTTTCTGGTTATGGTCTGGTATTCTGGGGGGGATTGATCGGCGGTACTCTGGGAGTAACCTGGGTCCTGATCCGCAATAAACTGGACTGGTTGACTTTTGCCGATATAGTAGCTCCGCTACTGATCCTGGGTTATGCCATCGGACGCTGTGGATGCTTTATGAACGGTTGTTGCTATGGTGTAGAGACCAGTTTGCCATGGGGATTACATTTTCCCCATATGCCGGCCGGTATTCATGTACATCCAACCCAAGTGTATGAATTGATAACCGGGTTGACAATATTCGCTATTTTGTGGAAACTGCGATTAAAAGTGAAATATACCGGAAATCTATTCTTCATTTATTTTATCCTGGCTGGTATCGAACGTTTTCTGATTGAATTTATACGCATCAATCCCAAGCTTTTATTTGGACTGACGGGAGCGCAGATCATCGCATTATTATTAATTGGAACCGGGATATATTTCCTGGTACGACCGATCGGAAAGGAATACGGAACACATTCGGTCTGATTTTATTAGTATTATTATGCGCGATTGGCTGATATATATTATAATGGCAGTTGCTGTCCTTAACGGTCAAATTCAAACTTCAGTTTTGAATTATATTAGTTTAAAGCAATATTTTAACTCTGACCTTAATCCCAGATACATTGCTGTCGGTAGCGATGAGAAAATATTCTTACTGGACCCTGACAGTCGAACACTTGCTACCTTTAACAAAGATTACCAGGTGACCTATGCCGGAGGTTTCGGACATGAGTTGGATGCTTTTTTCGATCCGGTCGATCTGGTAGTAAATAATTTGGAAGTGATTGTATGCGACCAGTCGGATAACCGACTGCTGTACTTTGATCGACAGCTAAATTATACCGGTTCAATTGACCTTTCGCAATTCGGTGAGAATTATAAGTATCCCTTTAAAATGATGGTTGATCCCTGGGGTGCTGTATTGGTGTATTTTGAATCCAGTAATTTAATTGGTCGGATCGCTAATACTGCTCAGCCTCCAGTGCCCCATATTGACCTGGAAAACCAGGCCGATCCAGTAAAATGTGTGACCGCAATGGCCATATCTGTCAAAGGTGAATTGGCTCTTTTATTACCCTGTCGCAGCCAACTTCGATTGTATAATCGTTTTGGTCGGCCGAGTGGTATAGTTCCAGTTACTTTAGATGAACCGGAATTGCTGGTAAATTATTTGAATAATTGGATAGTAATAAATTCCGGTGGTGAATGGCAGATAATTCCTGGTATGTCGATGGGGAATCTGAAGAATTTGACTCAAATTGACCATCCGATCCTAGATGCAGCCGTTTTTAATGAGCAACTGTATTTATTGACGGCCAAAGACATTATTATCATCCGGTTTGAGATCAAGTCTTAAATCCATTCTGCTTCTGTTAGGCCTGGGTGTTGAATTGCTTTGGGCCGGATCATTTCAGATCATCCCAACCCGGGATACTGTCACAGTGGCAGCCAATGATTCTGTATTTATTCTAATTAATACACCGGTATTTGAAACAACAGTTCAATTATTCCGCAACGGTCGGTGGATTGAGGATTATTCCATAGATCCTTTAGTTGGCCGGATTGTTTTGCACACTACCGAACCGGATTCCAGCCAGCATATTTGTACTTATTCCTATCTAAGTCCCGCTTTACCACTCACTGTTGGTCCCAGATATCTGACATTACCCCTGTTGACGGAATTAACCAGGGAGCCGGATGTCATATCGATCCTGCCTCAACAGCCGATGGCAGCTGCTAGCCGCGATGAATTGTATACTGCCGGTAGCATCTATCGGAGCGTAGAATTATCACCATTTGGTGGGACCGATTTTAGTGGTGGTCTTCGGCTACAGTTGCAGGGCCGCCTAACCGATGATATTCAAGTTAGTGGTGTGCTGGCTGATCAGAGTCTACCAATTCAACCGGAAGGAAACACCCAGACACTGGAAGAAATCGATCAGGTATACCTGACGGTCAAGCACCCAACCTGGAACGTAACGGCAGGTGATATAAATTTTACTTTGAACAGTGGGAAATTCCTGAAGATTGATCGGAAATTGGTTGGTTTAAAAGGTGCTTTAGCTCAACCAGGATCCCATGGTGAAGCGGTGTATTCCGCTTCAAAAGGGAATTATCGCTCTATGACTTTTAAAGGTACCGAAGGGTCCCAGGGTCCCTATTTGCTGGCTTCCGAAACAGGCAGCCGGGATATAATTGTCATTGCTGGCTCTGAGCGCGTGTACGTTGATGGAAATAGATTAATCCGCGGTGAGAATAACGATTATATAATCGATTATTCGACTGGTGAAATTTACTTTACCGCCCAGCGCCTGATACACAGTGACAGTGATATTTTGGTGGAATTTCAGTATTCGGATTTCAGGTATAATCGCAATTTGGTCGGGGCCAGCTGGAAGATGCAACCCATCGAACGTGGTGAGGTGACCATAGCTTATCTAAATGAGTATGATAATATCTCTGCTGGAAGTTTAAATCTATCCACTGCTGTGCAGGACAGTATGGCCCAGGCGGGAGACCGGGATGTATGTATTTCGGGAGCTGTGGTTGATTCTGCCGGTGATTATTATGTTAACAATGGTTTCTATATTTACTGGACTATTGATCCTCCCGACAGCGCGGTTCAGCGGTACAGTGTAACCTTTCAGAATGATGTCGCAAATGGCGCCTATATTCGCAAAGTAACTGATACAGGACAGTTATATTATTCCTATGTTCCAGAAAATGAACGTCAGTTATACCAGGACTTATACAGCCCTATTCAATTGCTGGATCGCCCTGAAAAGCAACAGGTTATACAATTGTCGGCTACCTATCGTTCATCAGAGAAATTCGTCATCGATACAGAGATCAGTATGTCGGACTATGATATCAATCGTCTCTCCAACAGGAACGATGATGACAACTTAGGCTGGGCTTACAATATTAAGTTGGCCGGAGCTGAATTGATTTTACTTCCTGGCTGGAATTTTAATTATCATTTAGTCAACTGGGGCAGAGGGAAACAATACAAAGCTTTGCAGCGTGAACGAACCGCTCGATTTGACCGGGACTGGAATATAAATTCCGATCAGATCGGTAAAGAAAATATGCTGACAGCAGGTTTTGGTTTTAAGCGCAACACAACGTTTGATTTGAATATGGATTGGTCGCATTATCAGGTGCAGGACCGGTACAAAAATCGATTTCTGGCAACGACCGCTGGTTCAACTGACTGGATACCGTTGTATTCGGGTCGGATAAGTAGGATGGAATCACCAGGCGAATTTCTGGTTCAATCGACTGCTAAAATTCAAGTATTGCCTGGCTGGATTCATCCATACTACGAATACAACGGGGAACTCAACCGATCGGTCACCTCATTTGAGCACCATACCTCCGGTCTGGAACTGGCTGGAAAGACAGGCCGGGGTTCCCTGGGAATCGGTCAACGGATCGATAGGGCCGAGATCGATACTTCCAATTCCGGTTTGGAACGGATCAGCCGGGGCTATTTTGGTTCGATGGATTTGGATGGTCGCTCCGGATCAGGTTGGAATTACCGTTTGATTTTTCGAAAGCGAATCAAAACGGAATTTACTGAAGACAGGGAATTTGATTTCGAACTATTACAAACCAATCTTTCCTTTAATAACCGAATGCAACCTTTGCGGTGGGATATGAAGGTGAAATTAGAAGAAACATATACCGAAAGTCGGTCAACGGTTTATGATTCTGTGGGCATTGGATTGGGTAATTATCGCTATGATCGACAGTTCAATGAATATATAGCTGATCCTAACGGTGGATTTATTGCCTACCAGGTGCTGATCGGCGATCGCCATCCGACCACGCGATTCGATGGAATCCAGCGTGCTCAAATAGATTTTAGTAAGACTAGAATGAAGCAGCTGAAAGGGGTAACAGTCCGATTGGAAATGCGTTCAGAATATCGTGGTAGCCGTTTCAATACGATCCGGTTCCTGAAACCGAACCTGAACGATTTGGGTATTACCCGTGCTCAGTGGAATCTGTACGGCGAATTCGATTATCGACCATTTCGCATCGGACGCAGATTTCGAGCCTGGAACAGAAGCATCCGAGATTTAAATGGCCTGGATCCCCGTGGGGGTGATTTACGACGCGACCAGGAAATCGGTTTGGAAGTCAATGAAACTTTAATGGATGGTTTTTTGGGAATCTTCAAATGGCATTTAAAAGAACTGACGGTCAATTCAGCTTTCGTGAATCAGCGTAATCGTGTTGTATCAGGTGACTGGCTGGAAGGTGGCCTCAAATGGCATCCGAATCAGGACTGGCAATGTGAAAGCACAATCCAGTTGGGTCACAGCAGCGTTGATCATCATGAACAGAATTATCGAGCCAATGCCTACGGTATCAAGCTGGATGTTTTAAGATTTATCGGTCCCCGGGGTCGTCTACAGTCACGCCTGGAATGGTTCCAGGTTGGTACAGGTGGGTTAACAGCTTTACCACCGGAAGCTTTAAACGGACTGGCAGTTGGACGGTCCACGAAACTCAATTTGACCGGACAGTTTTTACTTGGTGGAAATCTATCGATTAATATCAGCGGGAATTATATTGCTGATAACCGTTATAATAACCTGTTCACATTTACCGGAGAGGTTCGTGCTTTTTTCTAGATTACTGATTGTTTTCGCCAGCTTAAGTATACTGATCGGACAATCAATTCAGATCGATGTTCGTGATGGTACTGAAAGCTTTGTCGCCGGTGACTCGCTGTCAGTTACGAGGCAACTTGATTCACTGCTGAACCGTTATGATGATCCGAGTATCCAATACCGACTGGAACACCTTGACCAGCATAAAAATCTGGGAGCGGTCTATTCAGTTGTTAAGAGTCGGATCCAAATTGATTCGCTAGTTTTCTCTGAACGGAATTATTTCACACCCGGCATACAGCAACGGTTGTTCAGTCGGTTGGTGGGTACCCGACCATGGAGCGAGACGCAGCGGACAATGCGCAATATCATCAACACCTATTCATTCTTAAACCAAAATACTCAATATTCATTAGGTCGCTTTGGTGGCGACCAACTGGCGGCAGTAGTATCAGCGGCACCTGATTTTGCCAGCCATTTCAGCGGTATTATTGGATTATCAAACGACGATCGCATGGGGTGGCAGGCAACCGGACAACTGGATTTGCATTTGGAGAATGCTTGGAAGACAGCCGGAACAGTTGATATAAACTGGCGGCGAAAAGATAACCTGTCCCAGAATATTAATTTAGCGTTTGAGGAACCATATTTGCTGGCTCTTCCGATTGGGATTAGCGCGGCCTTTCGCCAAAACCTAGATCAGGGTTTGTATGCCCAGCGTGAGACTAGTGCTGGTATTATCGTACCCATGGCCGTGCAAGGACGCTGGCAGATCGGGATGGATCAATTTAAAGTGATCCCGACCGCTAAAGGTGATTCGACTGGGATCCTGCCCCGAAAAGGCCGATTACTGTACCTGAACGGAGCTGGTGATCGTAGGGATGATCGCTGGCGGCCGCGTTCGGGAATTGTCTGGACTCTGTACCTGGCTTTCGGAGAAAACCGTACAGCCGGATCCACGGACCGGCTTGGTCGTTACCGGGTGGAAATCGATGCTTACGGGCGATTAACGCAATCCTGGTTATTTCATCCGACACTCTGGTTGAAAGGTTCGGTGAACCGCGGTTTAGAGCATGTTGCCGAGCAGGTTCGCTATGGCGGCGCCGCGGTCTTGCGTGGTTATCAGGAAGATTTTTTCACCAGTGATTGGGTGTTAATTCCCCAGCTCGAAATGGTTTATCTGGCGGGGAATAATTTACGTCTTTTTTCATTTTTGGATATTGCACTGCAGGATGCCTACGATCAGGTTCCAATCGGGTATGGAATCGGCTTGGTTCAACGTACACCAGGCAGCTTGATCGAAGTCAGCTACGGATTGGCACGTGGGGACCGGTTAGCTTTAGGAAAACTGCATTTTAGCGTCGTAACTGAATTGTGAAGAAAATGATTCGGAATAATTATCTAATTCTATTGTATGACATAAACAATATAAGGCGCAAATTAGTTAAATGATTGCTTTAGCAACTGAATGTTTTATATTGGACTGGAGTTTTAAGTGAAAGAAAATAATTCAATTAATTCTAGAATACTTAAAGTATTAAAAACACGACCCGGTCGTGCTTTCAGGCAACGCGAGTTGGCTGATCGATTGAAAATTCCGCAATCTAATATGGATGCGTTGAAAGCTGCTTTACGCAAATTGATGGCCGATGAAGCGGTAGTCAGGATCAAACACGGACTTTATCGGTTACCTGATCGTACACAGTATATTGAGGGTAAATTGCTTGTTAACCAAAAAGGATTTGGCTTTGTCCTCACAGATAATGACCAGCCGGATATTTTCATCGGCCGACGTCAAATGAGTAATGCGGTAAATGGTGATATTGTCAAAGTTAGCATACAGGGGGGTGATTTTAAGTCACCGCGTGGAACAGTGAAACGGGTGTTAAGTCGTGGAACAGATTGTTTTGTGGGCACTGTTTATCGCGCCGAACGCAGTTACTGGCTGGCAGTCCAACCCCTCACACCCCAGCGTGGCATTAGGATTATTAGCACTCAATCGATTGACTTTGAAGCCGGTCAGTCAGTCGTTGCCACGGTTAAGGATTGGGGTGGTTCTGGCAGTCCAATAATTGTGGCAGTGTCCAAGATAATTGGCAGTGCAGGCGATCCAAATATTGATATGAATATCGTTTTAAACCGTTACGGATATGATACAACCTTCCCTTCAACTGTGCTGGCAGAGGCGAGATTAATAACGGAGGAAATGGTTGCGACTGAAGCAGAAGACAGAATTGATTATCGAGCAGTAAAAACGTTTACCATCGATCCCGCTTCAGCCCGCGATTTTGATGATGCTCTTTCAATTGAGTCGCTTGAATCAGGGTATCGTCTGGGAGTGCACATCGCCGATGTGAGTCATTTTGTGAAGGTGGGATCAGCGCTGGACCGGGAAGCCTTAACTCGGGGAACATCGGTCTATTTTACCGAGGGAGTTGTCCATATGTTGCCACCTTCACTGTCAGCGAATTTGTGCTCCCTAAAACCAGGGTGTGATCGGTTGGCACTATCTGCATTGATAGAGATGGATGATAGTTTTAATATCATCGGATTCAAGGTGGCACCAACCATCATCAACAGCAATTACCGCTTTACATATAATCAGGTTCAGGATATCCTGGATGGGCGTGCTAACCACACTGCTCAGGACGAGTTGAAGAATTTGCTGATTATTAGTCGTCGGCTGATTGAATTGCGCACCAGACAGGGCAGCATCGATTTTGACATTCCGGAACCGATATTCATTCTGTCACCGGAGGGTATCCCCCATACTATTACGTCCAGTGAACGCCTGGACAGTCACCGGATTGTGGAGGAATGCATGCTATTGGCAAATCGCCTGGTAGCTGAAGAGGTACCAGGGATTGAGCCTAAGAAACCGCCTTTTATTTACCGGGTACATGATAAACCAGACCAGATAGCTATCCAGAATCTATTGGGATTGTTACGATTGCTAAAAATATATAACCAGTCTGGTTCTGGCAATCTGTCATCGACTGATTTGCGGGATATCCTGGCCAGCGTGGCCAATTCACCTTATAAGAATCTTGTAGAAAACATAACTCTGCGTACTATGACCAAAGCTATCTACTCGTCAGTTAATCGGGGCCATTTCGGCTTGGCGTTTAAACATTACACCCATTTTACCAGTCCAATTCGCCGCTACCCCGATTTGTTGGTGCACCGACTGATTAAGCAATATCTGGGTTTTGGTGACTCATATACAGAAGATAATTTGGATGCGAGTATTAAATCTGTCGCGAATCAGTCTACCGAAGCAGAGCTTACTGCACTGCAGGCGGAACGCGAGTACATCAGAATTAAACAATTACGCTGGTTGAAACAGCATCTGGGTGAGACATTCAGTGGAATGATATCAGGTGTGATTCAATTCGGATTTTTCGTTGAACTGGCTGATACACTGGTGGAAGGCTTGGTGCATATTGATACCTTAACTGGTGATGATTTCAATTATGATCCAGATCATTATCGTCTATACAGTCATCAATTAGACCAGGTCTATCAACTGGGCGATCCGGTAAATATTGTCGTTCAGGATGTATTGCTTGATAAGCAACGGGCAAATTTCCTCTTAACGGATTAAAACCTGTTTACCACTTTTGGTTATGATTATTATTTATCTACCTTGAAATTATGCTATTGCATTCAAAAGGATTTTCAATGAAACTACGGATTAACGAGTGCCTGCTGTTGTTGTTGTTTTCTCTTTCCGGTTGTGAGTTAAAACGCGATGCGATCGGAACTGATAATAAAATAATTGTGATTACACCTCGACCGGATATACCAGCAGTAAAAGCAGCTCTAAAGACAATTTTTTTTGATACTTTATATACTCCACGACCCGAGCCGGAATATTTGATACAATATGCCAGAATTGATGAATTCCAGCGTTATAATACTCATGTTAATATGATCGTCGTCGGGCTGGGAGTGGATCAAGCAAATCCCGGAAATCAGTTGGTAAAACAATTACTGCCGGCAAACAACTACCTCGATTCGAAGGCCGGTGGACAGGCCATCTTCCTGGTGCATGACCAGTATGCCAATGACCAGCTATTTATTATTCTCAGCGCACAGGATAAAAAACACTTGATCAATGAGCTGATCAAACAGAAAACCTGGCTGAAGAATAAATTCGATGATTTGTTTCAACAGCGTCAGAGAACGTATTTATATGAGCGGGTCCGCCAGGAAGCTGTTGAGAACAAATTATTTGCGAAATATGGTTGGGGTGTCAAGGTCCCCTGGGGTTATCAGATTGTAAAGGACGCACCGGATTCAAATTTTTTCTGGATGGGGCGCGAACGTCCGTTTCGGTGGCTTTCCGTCCATTGGGCGCTGGGATTGCAAGTCAGCAATCCTGATACTGCCCTAGTGACTCTGCACACCTATGCTGCTGAATTATACGGTCATATTAGATTTACCGATTATCATCTAAATGTTAATCAGATCGATTTCAAGAATTGGACGGCCTGGCGGATCACAGGAATGTGGGAAAGTATAGAGGAAGCCCAGGGCGGTCCGTTTTTACATTATATTTTTTACGATGGCGTCACTGATCGGACCTATCAGATAAATATGGTAGTGTTCTTTCCAGGCGAAGATAAAATGATAATCCTGAGACAACTGGATATTGTCGCTCATTCATTCTATGTCGAACTTGAATCAGATATGAATAAACAGGGAAAATGAAACGGAAGATATTAGTAACGGGTGCGTTTGGTCAGGTAGGGGCTGATTTGGTGCCAGCATTGCTTCCGGAGTATGAGGTGTTAGCAACTGATCTACAAATTAATCCTAACCTGGATTATACCTGTGAGTCAGCCACCCTGAGTATTACCAGCCAAATTGATGTCCGTAAAATTATTAATGATTGGAAACCCGATATAATTGTGAATCTGGCTTCCCTGACAAATGTGGATGATTGCGAACGAGATAAGGATCTGGCATGGCAGATAAATGCCGGTGGTGTGGGAAATCTGATTGAAGCTGCTCGAGGTAAAGATATCCACATTATCCAGATTTCAACTGATTACGTATTTGACGGGAAGGAAGGCCCGTATTTGGAGACGGATCAACCAAATCCGATAAACCATTATGGCCAATCCAAGCTGGATGGTGAAAGATTATTGCTAAACAGCACACTAGACTGGACTATAATCCGTACCAATGTTGTATTCGGTGCATCAGTCCATACCGGGGCTAGTTTCTTAAAATGGATAGTAGATTCTCTCCGCGCTGGTAAACGGATTAATATTGTCGACGACCAATGGAATAATCCCACTTGGACGATGGGACTTGCTGAGACTATCCGTAAATTTATCGATGACAGAATTACGGGTATTTACAATTATGGCGGGGCTGATTACCTTAATCGTCTTGAATTTGCACAATTAATCGCGAATGCTTACAATTTGAACCAGGAATTATTATCGCCAATTGACACAGCGGCTTTGAACCAACTGGCTTCCCGCCCGCTGAAAGGAGGACTGGTTAATAACAGGATTGAAACTATACCGGGTATTACATGTTATACTGTCGATGAAGCTATAGATCAAATTCGAAACCAGGGTACCATATGAAAACATTAATAATATCACCGACCTACAACGAGCATAAAAATATTCCCAATCTGGTGGAAAAACTTTTTTCCATAGATCCGAATTATCATGCGCTGATTATCGACGACAATTCCCCGGATGGAACCGGTGACCTGGTAGAGTCTCTGCAGGAACAATACCCCAATCTTCATCTTGAGCGCCGCCCGAAAAAGGCTGGATTGGGAACGGCCTACTGTTTTGGTTTCAAATGGGCCCTGGCCAACGGCTATGATGCGATAGTTCAAATGGACGCGGACCTTTCGCACGATCCTAACGAAATTCCTACAATGATTGGTTTACTTAATGACTATGATTTCATTGTTGGCAGTCGTTACTGCGACGGAATTAGTGTCGTACGCTGGCCCCTGCGGCGATTGGCGTTAAGTTATGGTGCCAACCTTTATTCCAGGATCATCACCGGAATGCCGATTAAAGATGGTACCGGTGGTTTTAAAGTCTGGAAGCGTGAGGTGCTGGCGGCCATTGATCTGGATCAGGTTCGATCCCAGGGTTATTCCTTCCAGATTGAGATGAATTTCCGGGCCTGGATGAAAGGATTCAAGGTGATAGAACATCCGATTATTTTTATTGATCGGACGATCGGAGAATCCAAAATGAGTAAAATGATCATGTTGGAGGCGATCTGGATGGTCTGGCGTTTCCGGATCTGGAAGCTGCTGGGCAAGGGAAAATAAACGACTTATGCCGCGGCCTACTGTTTCAGTTCTGATAGTGAGTTATAATGTCAAGCAATATCTGGGGCAAGCGTTACAGGCCCTTGCACGCTCGAATTATTCCGGTGATCTTGAATTGATCATTGTTGATAATAATTCGTTTGATGGAACAGTTGATTATATTAAAAACAATTTTCCTGCTGTAAAACTGATTGCTAATACAATCAATCGTGGTTTTGGGAAAGCTGTCAATCAGGCCGCCGATCTGGCAACCGGTGAATTCATTCTGGTATTGAATCCTGATACAATCGTTCAGGAAAATACTATTGATATTTTTACCGATTATTTATTAGCCAATGGCGACGTTGGTATAGTTGGTCCTAAGATATTAAACGCTGACGGAAGCCTGCAGCTAGCCTGCAAGCGATCATTTCCGACAATCGGAGTTGCTTTGCCCAAGCTGATTGGTTTGAATCACCTGTTCCCGCGGGCATCCTGGGCAAATCGCTATAATTTAACATATCTGGATGCCGATGAGACGCATACTGTAGATGCGATCAGTGGATCCTGCATGTTTCTAAAAACGGATCTTTTTCGTAGTCTGGCTGGATTTGATGAATGCTTTTTTATGTTCGGCGAAGATCTGGATTTTTGTTACCGGGTGAAACAGGCTGGATATACTGTTAAATATCTTCCCTCAACACAAATAATTCATTATCAGGGTGAATCAGTCAAGTCAGCACCTTTCGATAGTATTGATGCCTTTTATAATGCCATGCTATTATTTGCTGACAAACATTTTTCTCGTGGGAGCGGATTATTTGCACGGTTCGGGATCCGCGCCGGAATTTTTATTCGCAAGCTATTCACATTAATAGCCAGTCTCCGGTCGCAGATCGTCTCGGTTTTTCTTGATGGTCTGGTCGTAATGACGGCTTTTTTAATCGCTATCCCAATTAAATTTGGTGATTATGAACCGATCAGTGCCAGTGGCGGACTGATACCGGTTGTGTATATCTTTTTCTGGATCATTGTTTGTGCAGTATTTCAACTCTACTCCCGCTATATACTGTCATATTCGCGAGCCATTCTGGCTGCATTGACCGGCTTTCTGCTGGCCGTCGCTTTTACCTATTTTTTCAAGCAGTATGCCTTTTCAAGATTTGTGATCCTGGCTGCCACGGTCATGATCGCACTTATGTTGCCAGGCTGGCGTATGATTATTCATTATCTAATTTCCCGTGGGTGGTTCAGGCCGGTAAATAGCCATCAGTTGTTGTTTGCTCGAAAAACAATTATTGTTGGGACCGATTCAGAGGGAATACGAATTGCCAGTAAGCTGCTTAAGCGGTTCGATGCTGGACTTGAACTGGTTGGATTCTGTGACGAACAAGTTAATGATCCCGAGGCATTACCACTGCCATTTTTAGGAAATATCACTGATTTACGGGAAATTGTCCGGACAAAAAACATTCGTGAGATAATATTTTCCAGCGGTCGATTATCCAATGAACAGATCCTTCGTACCATGCAGGCAACCCGCGATCTGAAACTGACCTATCGGATGGTACCGGAGAAACAGGATATCCTGTTAGGAAAAGCACTGGTGGAAGAAATCGGTGATTTCACTTTCATAAATATCGAATATCCCCTGTTTCGCGGTCTTCACCGATTCACAAAGCGTATATTTGACTTGTGCATTGCTTCATTGGCCTTTCTGGTATTCTCACCGATTATACTGGGTTATACGGTGATAGGTAAAACCAGGAAAATCGAGTTCTGGGGTGCTGACAGCTCAAAATTCGGTGCTAAAATAAATATTTCTAGCAATCGGTATATCAGGAAATCTCCTTTGCTCTGGCAAGTGATATTGGGGAAAATGAGTATTGTTGGTACATCACTGCTTGATACTAAGTCAAATGATCCCAGAATTATGTTCCAGCCAGGATTAACCAGTCTCGATTATGTTAGAAGCGTAAATTATACAACCGAAGATCAAAAAATGTTAAATCACTATTATATTCAACACCAAACATTTACGCTGGATTTGGAAATTATTATGAAAACAATATTTGGTAATTAGAATGGCAACTTTTGAACTTGATTTTGAAAAACCAATCGTTGAACTTGAGAATAAACTGCTGGAATTACGTTCCCAAAATATTCCCGGTAATGAAATCACTCAAGATATCAACGATTTAGAGCAAAAGAGAAAGCGGCTAATTCAAAAAATCTATGGTAATTTATCCCGCTGGCAGAGGGTCCAGTTGGCTCGCCACCCACAGCGACCTTACAGCCTGGATTATATTTATTATTTTTCACCGGACTTTCTGGAACTTCACGGCGACCGCTATTTTGCCGATGATTCCTCGATTGTATGTGGTATGGGTAAAATTGATGATCAATCGGTCATGTATCTGGGACAGCAGAAGGGTAGAAATACCAAGGATAATCTTCACCGCAATTTTGGGATGATGCGACCCGAAGGTTACCGGAAAGCACTGCGAGTGATGAAATTGGCTGAGAAATTTAATTTGCCGATAATTTCTTTAATTGATACAATGGGTGCCTTTCCCGGTATCGGAGCGGAAGAACGGGGACAGGGTGAAGCAATTGCCCGCAATCTTTTCGAAATGTCGCAAATAGCGGTCCCAATTCTAATTATTGTGATCGGTGAAGGTGCCAGTGGTGGGGCACTTGGAATTGGTGTTGGCGATCGTTTTATAATGTTGGAGAATACCTGGTTTTCGGTAATTAGTCCCGAAGGCTGTGCCTCGATTCTATGGCGCGATGCCGCCAAAGCCCCCGATGCCGCTGACGCTATGAAAGTCACTCCCGAAGATATGCTCGAGATGGGCATCTGTGATCGGATTATTACGGAACCACTTGGTGGCGCGCATCGAGATCACGAAGAAATGGCTCGGATTTTAAAAGATGTGATCCTGGAAGAACTCACGAATCTTTCGATTCTTGGCCCCAGCGAGCTGCTGGACCAACGGATTAAACGTTTCGATGCTATCGGTACTTTCTCCGAGTCCTAGTGCTTAAGTATAATTACACTACCCGTGTTTATTACCAGGATGTGGACCAGATGGGTATCGTCTACTACAGCCGTTATTTTGAATTTTTTGAAGCGGCCCGCACTGAACTGCTCCGTACAATCGGTCTGAATGTCCCGGAATTGGAATCACGAGGTTATTTTCTGCCGGTCATTACCAGTCATTGCGATTATCAGTCACCAGCTCATTTTGATGATATAGTGGTGGTTGAAACGATAATAAAAGATTTACCAAAACTGCGATTACGAATCGAATATCAGGCGCGTTCAGATGATGGTGGAAAGCTTTTTGCTAGTGGGTACACCGAACACTGTTTTACCAACCAAACAGGTAAACCAGTTCGGATTCCCTCTTATTTTCTTAATCAGCTGAAATTGAATTATAATGAGTAATGAATTTCTTTTTCTGATTCAATCATTGGTAGGGCTTGGATTTACCCTGTTCGCCTTTCGCCTGGGTAAAGCCTGGCTCTATGCTTATATTGCCATGGCAATTGTTCTGGCAAATATTTTCGTGACAAAGCAATTTGATTTATTCGGTCTGGCAGCCACGGGAGGCAACGTAGTCTATGGCTCGATCTTTCTGGCTACCGATCTGTTATCAGAGCATTACGGTACGGCAGCAGCTAGAAAGGCTGTTCTGATTGGTCTTTTTGGAGCGATTTTCTATCTGGTAATGTCCCAATTGATCTTACCCTTTTCTCCGAATGCGGCTGATTGGGGCGCAAGTAGTGGTATGGAAACCATTTTTTCCTCAGGACCGGCAATAATTCTGGCCAGCTTGATTGCTTACTTGATCTCACAATTTCATGATATTTGGGCTTTTCACTTCTGGAAGCGCAAGTTTTCCGGTCGTTTCCTGTGGTTACGCAATAACCTTTCGACTTTAGTCAGTCAGGCCCTTGACAGTATTGTTTTTGCCGGATTGGCATTCGCAGTCTTGCCGGTTATCTTGTCGAATACGGAAAATATATTAGCGTGGCCGGTATTGAAGGAAGTCATCCTGACCACCTATTTATTTAAATTATTGGTAGCTGTGATTGATACGCCTTTCATATATTTTAGTTATAGATTACTGCCGGAAGAGTTAAGTACGAAATAATTTTCTAATCGTTGGATGGTTGAGCGATTGGTTATTTACGGAGCTGAAATGAAAAAACTGATTATTGGAACCAGTCTATTTTTTTTAATTGCCTGTAGCACAAAATCACCCCAATTTCCCTGGGCGAGCTTATCACTGCAAGAAGCTCAGCAGGTAGCTGGCGATAAATTGAT
Source organism: uncultured bacterium (assembly GCA_964439935.1). Classification (GTDB taxonomy): domain Bacteria; phylum Fidelibacterota; class Marinisomatia; order Marinisomatales; family TCS56; genus JABMQW01. Next base: position 176,982 of record CAYTPW010000003.1, read on the forward strand.
AATGCTCGATTTTTATACCGAATGGTGAAGTTGGTGTAAACGGCTGGATGCCGATGTATTTCCAGATTCAAAGATCATTGATTTTGCCACCGAAAATCTAATTAGCCTTAAAATTGATGCTGAAAAAGACCAGGGACCGGTTCTGCGTGATCGGTTTAATCCACCCGGTTTTCCCACTGTAATCATTATTAATCCGGATGGCTCCGAAGTGGATCGTATTGTGGGCTATCGACCGGTTGAGGAATTTCTGAGTGAATTAAAGCGGATCAAGCGCAACGAAGGAACTATTGATGACCTGAGCCATCGTTTAGCGAATTTCCCGGAGAATGATTCCCTGATCCAGCTATTAGCTGAAAAATATGAGGATCGGGGAGATCTGGAAGCTGCGCTGCCACATTGGGAAAGACTGGCTGTGCTGTCAGCTGTTCAAAGAGATCTGGCGCATTATAAGATTGCTCATACTTCCAGCCGGATCGAAAAAACAGCTGATCCGCTGATCGAGTTTCTTGCATCAAATCCCTCCGGGTCTTTTACCGCAGATGCGTATCGATCTCTGCGAAGCTTTTATCGCAGTATAAAAGATACCAGCACCGAAGTTCAAACCTATATTGATTTTATTGCCTATCTGGATCGTAAAAATGAAATCAGTCCTGGTGATCTCAATGGTTATGCCTGGCGAATGACGCAATTGGAGAAAAATCTTGAGGATGCACTTTTAAAAATCAGGATTGCTGTTGAATTAACGGCCGAGGGTGAAGCAGAGGAACGGGCTGGAATAATGGATACGGAAGCAGAAGTATTATGGAAACTCGGTCGCATTTCCGATGCTGTAGCCGTAATTGAAAAATGCATCGAATTACAGCCAGAAGATAGTTATTTTAAAGAACAAAAGGAGAAGTTCTTAAAAAGCTGAGAATTCTTTAATTCAAATCTTTTCATTAGATGCCGTCGCTAACAGGGTTGGCATCTGTGTTTTATAATAACCTGCTGTAATGTTGCAAGGATCAACCTCTGCATAACGAAAGAGCCCCAACGATGTTTGTAGGGAATATGCAATTTGTACCAAGTTTCAATTGTTAGTGAAAAAGATTTATTCCTTTTTAGCCAAAGCCGGATCGTTATAGCGTGGCAATTTATCTTCAAATTCCAGCCAACTGACATGAGTGTCAAAAAATGCATGCGCTTGTGGTTGACGGTCGATTGCTCCAGTCATGTTGGACAGGGTTATATGAATCTCACCCAGCCATTTGACTGACCGAAACAGAATGTGGCTGCCACAGTGCGAACAAAATCCCCGTTTCGATTCCTTCGATGAATGAAACCATTTCAGTTTTTCCTCACCCCGAATCAATTTAAACTGATCATCATCGACACCAAACCAGGTCACGAAAGCAGCACCATGAGAGCGGCGGCAAAGAGTGCAGTGACAGTGGGCACACCATTTGGTTGGCAGGTATATTTCAAATTTCACCGCACCACATAAACATTCCCCCTTTACCGATTTTTGCTTCATCTTTCAAACCTCCAGTAGATGTATTATTACCTGGCAGAATTTTGAGTATTAATATTTCTGCTCTGTGTTAATCCAGATTGGATTTGTCAGACAGATCCTACCGGTAGAAGTGATCAATTCCGTCCGGATATATCCCGGATTTGACATAGGCAGATTGGTTAACATCAGTTTTTCTTTGTATAGATCTTCAGTCCAGCTTTTAGAATGGATTATCTTTTCAGAATCAGCCTCGATGATTCCACAGTAAATATTTACCTTTTTCAAGGCACCGAATTCCGGTGATGAATGACATTCTATTTGCAGATTGAATTCTCTGGCAAACAGCGAATCACCAGTATGGTACATGTAACCAGCACATGAGACTGACTGGGTGATCGACGGTCCATTTGTTACGATGCACCTGCCCAGTGCTAGTTGATTGAGTAGATTTTCGGCCTGCCGCTCTCCGTTGCGGTACACACCGGTGCGCCATTGGCCTAATATTTGATCACGATGGAAGTGGGTTGATAACATGGGAATCTTGATCTGGTGGAAAGCATTGAAGTTTCCGTGAGCATCGTTACCGGCATAAAGAAATAAATGTTTTCCTTCTAGTAATGCATCGATCCAACCTTGGATTAATTCAGGTTTGAAGCTGCCGTTGATTACCTGCAGACCGTTTAATTCCGAATTATTTAAATCAGCTAAGTCCCACCGACCACGATTAATTAGCCGTCGCTGGAGCCACGGTATTGCCATAAAAGGGTGAGCTGCGATAGCGAGTGTATCTTTATCCAGCATTTTTAAAACTTCCGTAATGGAAAATTCCGATCTGGTTTGTCGCCACTGCTCAGCCGCATCACCTGAACCGGGAATGAAATCAGGATGGTTAAAAACCAGCAGGTGGACATTATGCCCTCTTGCAGTACGGACAGAAACCTCCTCAGCAGGTATAATAACCGGGCCTGGTTCAGCATTTATCGCTGCAATCTCATTCCGGGAACGTCGCCATTTCTGAAGGTCCGGGTCATTATCTTTCCAACTGCCGTTTTCATTATCCAGATCATAGGAATGATCAGTAACCGCTACAAAATCCAGACCGAGGGCTGCAGCTGTGGTTTTAGTGGCTGCTAACGGCGCACCAAACTCGACAAAATCCTCGGTGAAGGCACTGTGATAATGCAAATCGCCCCAATAATAATCAGCCGATCCGGGTAGAGGATCGTCAGCCAGCCTGGTAATCAGGGGATAAGTCGGCGAAGTTGAAACATTATGGTTCCGGGCAGTTTTGAGTTGACCATCGATTTCGTAGAGGAAATCAACCGTGATTTGGATTTTGCCGGACAAGTCGCCAGTATCGATTTCGACGATATCCTCGAACCAGGCGTTCGATAGATCCAGATCGTAACTTTTTTGACCGCCGAGCTGATGATCACGATCATCGATTAGTGTGTACCCAATATTATGCAAATTAATTGGGAATTGATGGGCATCTTTAACCAGAATGGTGAGGGGTAGTTTACGGCCAGGATCCAGGCGGTGGGGCGCATCAGCCAGAATTTCAGGCTCGCGACGGAAATAGCGGCTGAACGGGAAGTAGCGGAAACGGTAGTGCAGCTCCAGGTAACCAAAGATCACCGGGATAATCAGCAATATCCCAGGCGCTTGTAGCAGCTGTTCTTGTGCTACAAGCATGCCCGGTCAGATTCTGGATTGCTTCCCTGTCGGTTAATCCAGGGCTGGCAAAAGTATTGAATTGAATAGTAGTTTATAGGATACATTGGTGGATGCTCTAAATTGGGGATTGAAAGCGAATAACACCAGTTGCCCCTTACCTTTCTTAAGCCAGACCAGGCCGATCTGGTTCGCAAGTTTTTCTTCATTCTCACAATATCCACTTAGCAGGATATCCGTTTCCGGGAATTTCCCAATCACCCGGCGATCCATATCGAAATTCGGAAAACTGGTGCTGAAGACTGGTTTACCTCGCGAGAATACACCAATTTCCGCTTCCATTCCAACGGTGATTGGATGCTCTTTTTTTAATTGCAACCGAATCAGTGATCCGGGGCAATAGAGGCCTGCTTTACTTAGCTTGTCAGACCTATCACTGAAAGGCAGTCGGAATTCTTCTACTTCATCCTTGCCGCGCTTGATTTTCAGCTGGCCTTCAAATAATTTTGTCGAACGGCCCCAGGCAATAACAATTCCACCCTGATCAAGGAAGGTCATCAATTGCTCCTTGCCCTCATCGCCGATCCCTGCAGTAAACTCAGGGGGATAATTGCTTATATAATATTCGCCATCGGACTTATACTTACCTTTTTCTAAAACGTTTTCATTTTCGTTGGGAAAGATTACCATATCGAATTTTTTGACGAAATCGGTTGCCTTGAAGTCTCCCGGCCGTACAACCTGATAGGGTATTTTATAGGTGTCAAATATATAGCGGGTCCAGCCGGCATCCATATCATGGAAATAACTTTCCACCAGAGCAATTCGGGGAATTGCGACCGCTTCTGATTGGAAGTTGATCTTATCAACAACGAAACCGGGACTTACTTGCAATCCATCCAGCAATTGCTCCAGTTTGGATTTGTTTTTATTGTCCCTGTGGATTAGGAAGCTACCCTTTGGATAATTCACTTCATCGATAACTGACGGTACAATCAGTCGATCAACTTTAAAGCCGACTTTTTTGGCGTGGAAAGCAGCCAGATAACTTTCATTGGAATTTGCACTCAGGATGACAGCCCGATAGGAATTGGGATGATCTGTTTTCAGAATGAAAGGAATTGCGATCGGGCTCATCGCCGGCGGCCGGTCGGGCAATTGATCGATTTCAACGGCTGCCACGCCTTTATGGAGGGGCAAAGACCAACTGGTGATGTCATAAGGCTTAATGATCTTTCCACCGGGAGTATAATGACGCACGGGAAATGCTTGTGTTTCCAATACTTCTTTTATAAATGGCCGGTAGGGTTGAGCCAATGGGACGATCAGATCGCCTGTGGCAAAGATTCGGTTAGCACTGGTGAATGGTTCAGTCAGCTGGAAGACTTTGACGCCGTGTTCCTCCAGCAGATTTACCAGACTGACTAATTCGCTGGGATCGTGCTGTACCCTGGGAAGGATGTAATAAAAGGGTGGTTGGTCCAGCCCTCGCTGAACTTCCTGCTTACAATGGTTGTTACGATACGCCAGAATTTCCTGCCGGTGGAGGGCGGCTGTTTTCAGCAGGGACATGGTTGATACGATTTCGTATTCCACTATATCGCTGAGTCGCCACCAGCCACCAGGCCAGGGCAGGGTCATATTGATACTCTTTTTATATTCTGACAGTCCTTTTCCATAGGCTCCCAGCTCGGTTGGTTCAACAAAGATCGGTGTGGCATATTTGACGCTGGCAGCTTCGGTTAAAAGACCGATCACGCCCTTCCAATTGCAGGTTTCAGTGGAACCGGGCCAGTAATCGTCAAACAGATAATGCTGTGAAACACCGGCCAGACCGGCTTTGGTCATATCAGTGGCCAGGTTGGATCCCATTATCCAGGTCCAGTTCCATAGATTTTCATTCACATTTTCGGCAATCGGATCGTGCATAGGTGGGACGAAATAGCGCGGTCCGTGGGAGCCCATCTGATGTTTTTCAACCAATATCTGGGGATACCATTCGGTATTATACAGGCGGGCGATTACTTTAGTCTCAGGCTGTATCAGAGTTACAAAATCGCGGTTAATATTATGACCGACATATTTATGATAAACCCCCGGCATTGAACTGCCTTCATATTTTGTATCTTTATATTTCCGGTAATGCTTCACGATCATATCCATCCCATCGGGATTGTGACAGGGTATCAGCATGAGTACGACCTTATCCAGCCAGTCCAGTACCTGGGGATCGGTGCTGGTGGCCAGATTGTGGGCTATGGTCGGGGCGGATTGCGATGGTCCTACTTCACTTGAATGCATCGATAATGCAGCCATCAGGAATACTTTCCCATCATTCAGCAAGCCGACCTGTTCGCTTTCAGGAATCTCCGGGTCCAGCGCCAGACGACGATTAATTTCCCGTAAATTTTCAAGATTGGCAATATTAGCGGCACTTGAGATAAACAGGCAGTACATCTTGCGGCCCTGGGCCGACAGGCCTATTTCCCGCAATTCAAGAATAGCGGACTGGTTGGACAGACTCGAAACGTATTCGATCAACTGCTCATAATCGAATAGCATTCGATCGGTGCCGGGCGGAAAGCCGAAAAACTGTTCGGGTGACTCAATTTCTGCTCGCAGGGGAAATACGATCAAACAGGTAAAAATGATCGAAAAGGTGAACAATGAGTGGGAAAAATCGGACAGAGAATTTTTCTTTTTCATAATACTAAGCCCCTTATCAATAGCTGTTTAGAATTCCTGAGTAGTGGTAGCAAAATTAGGGTATTATGCTCTGTCATGCATCTAAAAAGATGCCCCGACTAGCCGCCTGCAACTGGCTCTAAACGGTATTGTTGTTAGCTCATATAATCTGCGCAATCAGTATAATCAGTGGTTTAATTTCCGCCTATGAAAATCACCGCCATTGAGCCGGACAGCACCGCTGCGGAACTCCACATCCAGCCCGGAGATCGCCTGCTGGAGCTTAATGGCATTAAGGTGCGCGACATTGTAGATTATCGCTTCCGGATTGCAGCAGAAGAGATTCTGCTGCAGATTGAACGCGGTGACGACCTGATCGAGTATGAGTTAGAAAAAGATTATGATGATGATCTGGGCCTGACATTCGAAGATCTGAAGATCAGGAAATGCGCCAATGATTGTATCTTCTGTTTTGTTGATCAGAATCCAATCGGCATGCGGAATGCACTGTATTTCCGTGATGGTGATTACCGTCTGTCATTTCTACATGGGCATTATGTTACCCTGACCAATATGGGAAAAGTGGAGTTGCGGCGGGTGGTGGAACAGCGGATGTCGCCCTTATATATTTCGGTTCATGTTACCGATCTTGCCCAGCGTAAGGAAATGTTTCTGTATGGCAAAGATGATAAGCTGCTGGAGAAGCTGGAGTACCTTACTTCCAATGGGATCGACTTGCATACCCAGATCGTATTATGTCCCGGCTGGAATGATGGGGAATTATTGGAAAGAACGGTGGCTGACCTGCACCGATTATCGCCGGCGATATTGTCACTGGCAATTGTCCCGGTTGGGCTCACCAGGCATCGCGATGGATTACCCTTTATTCAGGCGGTGGATGAAACCTATGCCCGCGATTTTATTCCACTGGCACATGACCTGGATCAGCGTTACCGGAATTCCGGCGGAGAACGGCTTATCTTTCTCAGCGATGAATGGTTTATCCGGGCTGGAGAAAAGCTCCCCGGTACGGCCTACTACGGTGATTTTTCCCAGGTCGAGAATGGAGTAGGACAGGTTCGGGAATTTTTAAACAAGTGGCTGGATTTGATTGGCGAGACCGATACTATCCTACCCAAACCAACCCGGATCACAATTGGTTCCGGGCAGTTGATAGCACCGCTATTCCGGGAGAAATTCATTCCCGAGCTAAACGGTTACACGAATCTGACAGTCAATTATATTCCGATTACTAATGATTTCTATGGTGATTCCGTCACTGTCAGCGGTCTATTAACAGGTGGTGATATTATTGCTCAGATTAAAGGACACGACCTGGGGGACATGGTCATTTTTAGTGACCGGATTTTAAGTGAGACCGGGATTGTCACGCTGGATGATATGGATTTAGCGAAGATATCGGACCAACTGGGTGTTCCTTTTAAAGTAGTTGATGACACCCCGACAGAATTTTTCGAGGCAGTTCGGAATGGCTAAACCGGTGATAGCGATTGTCGGCCGACCCAATGTAGGTAAATCGACACTATTTAACCGGCTGTTGCGGGAACGCCGGGCAATCGTGGATGCCCAGGAAGGGATCACCAGAGACCGGGTTTATGGCGAGCTGGAATGGAATAATCATTACCTGACCCTGATTGACACCGGCGGCTATATCCCCGAGGATCTGGATATATTTAATGCTGCCGTCAGAAAGCAGGCCCAGGTGGCAATTGGCGAGGCCGATCTGATCATATTAATGGTTGATGGAAGGGAAGCACCAACCTCCAGCGACCAGGCGCTGGCTCAGTTCGTTCGGGAAACCGGAAAACCGAATCTACTGGTGGTCAATAAATGCGATTCGCTGAATCAGGACGACCAGATTCACCAGTTCCATGTACTGGGCTTTGAGGACCTGGTACCGATTTCCGCGCTCAGCGGCCGCTTGACCGGTGACATGCTGGATATGGTGATCAAGCGCTTGAATCTTCAGGTAACCGGCCGCGGCAGAGCAGCGGAAGATTCTGAACTGCGTCTGGCGGTTGTGGGAATGCCGAACGTTGGTAAATCGTCCCTGGCCAACGCCCTGTTGAAAGATGAGAAAAGTATCGTAACACCGATTGCCGGGACGACCCGTGACTCGATCGATTCAGCCCTGAAGTGGTACGGTAAAACTTTCATCCTGACTGACACTGCCGGTCTGCGGAAAAAAGCAAAGGTCAAGGACAGTATCGAATATTACAGCACTGTCCGCACGGAACGGGCGATCGATAACAGTCACGTGGCGCTGGTATTGATCGATGCTGCCAAGGGTTTCAGTACCCATGACCGGGCGATTGTAAATCATGTGATTAAAAAGGGCCGGGGATTGATCCTGCTGGTTAATAAATGGGATCTGATTGATAAGGAAAGTGAAACCCTGAAGAATTTTACCGATGAAATCGCCCACCAGTTCAAAGCGCTCGAACATTACCCGATCCTGTTTATTTCTGCCCTAACACATCAGCGGATATCAAAAATCCTAGAACTGGCAGACCAGGTTTATTCAATTTGGCGCCAAAAATTTAGCACCCGGGAGTTGAACGATTTTTTAAAACAAACACTGGCCTATCAGAAACCGCCGGCGGTACGGGGTAAATTGATTGCCCTGAAATATATTACCCAGGTAAGCTCCGCTCCACCACTTTTCGCGCTCTACTGCAATTATCCGCGCTTGATTCCAATGAACTACAAGCGGTTCCTGGAAAATCGCCTACGGGAAAGTTTTGATCTTAAAGGTGTACCGGTTATGCTGTCGTTCCGGAAGAAATAAATTTTTACCACTAAGGCACAAAGGGCACAAAGAACACTAAATTCAAATAATGATTTAGTTGAAATTATGAGTCAGAAGGAACAGAGAAGCAGGGGTGCAAAGGTATGTAGGAGCAGAGAACATAGAATTCTAACCTGCGCCCTGTTGCTGTACTCCAGATACTTCGGTCGACAGGTACAACTCAAAACTTAAAATTCAAAACTCAACATTTCCAAAATGAGCAAAACACCATCTACCACAGCCCGGATCACAGTCAAAGAGAAGCGGTCAGAATTTATCGGGATCATTCAACCCTGTGAAAGCCAGCAGGAATTCAGTGCTGAATTGAAAAAACTGAAGAAAGAATTCCATGCTGCCAGTCACATCTGTTGGGCTTATCGCCTGCGTCTCACGGAAGGACTGGAAGAATTGTATTCCGATGCCGGCGAGCCGACAGGATCGGCAGGGCTTCCTATGCTGAACGTTCTACGCGGATTAGAACTGGAAAATGTTCTGGTATTCGTGATCCGCTTTTTTGGTGGCACCAAACTGGGTAAACGGGGATTGATGGAATCCTATGGCCGGGCGGCTGCAGAAGCTGCTACAAGCGTGAAAACGGTGCCATATCTGCATCGGGAAAAGTATATTCTGGAATGCCCGCTGGAATTCTACGGCGAGGTGCAGCAAGTCTTGAGTGGGGCTGGAGGACGCATCCTTGTGGACCGGTCGGCAGACCGGATTCGCTGGAAAACTGAAATTCCATCGAAAGCGGTGAGTAATTTAATCATGCAGCTGCGAGATGTGACTCGGGGAGCGGCGGTATTAAAAAGTGAGGAGCGAACATAACCAAACCAAGGAGGTTGGAAGGATGAGTAGAGGGATGGTCCGCTCCTCATTGGGTGGTTACGATCAATCGAATTGAAAGTTCCCCGGCAATGCTGAAGCTGATCGCTGTTTGATTTAGCTCACAATTACTGTCGGATTAAGATAAGGAATAAATTGAGATCGATATGAGAATTATAAATATAGTTTTAGCAATTGTGTTGACCTGCGTGCTAGTCAACTGCGGATCGGTAGCAGAACCACTGGTATTGGGTTTCTGGAATGTGGAAAACCTGTTTGATCTGGAAGATAATCCTGACAAAAATGATGATGAATTTTCATTAGGCGGACGGAAAAAAATGACCCAGGCGATCCTGGATCAAAAGCTGGCGCACGTGGCCGAAGTGCTAACCGATCTGAATGCTGATGTGGTGGGGCTGGTGGAAGTGGAAAACCGCAAGGTTTTAGAGCTGTTGAATGCAGCTTACCCGGATCGGAATTATTCAATTGTCCATTATGAATCCCCGGATGAACGGGGGATCGATTGTGCCTTGCTGTACGATCCGGCGCGCTTCCGGGTGCTGGAATCGGAACCGGTCAAAGTTGAAATTGGCAATCCCACCAGGGATATCCTGCATGTTATCGGCAAATATGCCGGAAAGAAGTTGCACATTTTTGTCAATCACTGGCCGTCGCACTGGGGCGGTACGGAAGAGACCTTTCCCCTGCGGGTGAAAACAGCGCGGATACTGCGGGCCAAGGTCGATCAGATTCTGAAAGCGAATCCATTGGCAGAAATCCTGATCATGGGCGACCTGAATGATGAACCAACCGATCCATCGGTACGGATGCATCTGGGCACGACATTTGACAGTATGGCTGTCCAGGCTGGCAAAACGGTAGCAGAATGCTCACCGGAGGCAATGAAAGCCTGTGGTGGGTGTCCGGGGAAGGGCAGCATCGCTGGCAAAACCAAGCAGGTAATATTGTGGAACCTAATGGAACCGTTGGAAGGGCGTGAAAACGGCTGCTCTTATAAATACCGGGGAATTGATAAGAATATCGACCAGATCATTGTCAGCCCGGGGCTGGCCGATGATAAAGGCTTACGGATCGTTACTGGTTCAATCACTATTATCGATGCCCCCAAATACCGTCAGCAGGAAGGTGATTACCAGGGCTACCCGTTTCGCTTCTGGGCCGGCGACCGCCTGCTGGGGGGGTATTCTGATCATATGGCGTTACGAGTGGCGCTGGAGCGGAAATAATCCGAATTGCTTATATAAACACATAGGCACTAAGGAGTTGACCTGGCAGGGGGGGTAAAGGAGCTGTAAATGAAGAGCCCAGCGTGTTATATATCAGCTGCCCAAAACTTGTGTACTACTACCATAAATCAAGTAAATTAGTCCCATCATTAATTGCAACTGGTTACGTCTCAACTTATTAGCTGAAAAATCTTAGAGATTAAAAAATCATAAAATCATTACATTATCCAGTGTATTAGAATTGTATTTCGATCCACTGGATATTTAATCGGAGGGAGAATATGAAAAAAATAATTGCCTTAAGTTTGGCTATGTTTATACTGCTTGGCTTGTTGGGCTGTACCAAGGATGCGGCAGATTCGATTGAAATCGGTGTGCTGCTCCCATTGACCGGTGCCAAGGCTAAATTTGGTGAAATGGAAAAGAATTCCTTTGAGCTGGCGCGAGCTGAGATCAATGCAGCCGGTGGAATTAAAGGTCGCGAGCTGGTATTTATCTACGAGGATGATACCGGTAAACCGGATGTCGGTCGCATGGGAATGGAAAAACTGATCACGGTGGACAAGGTACCCTTGATCACTGGTGGTTATAGCTCGTCGGTAACTTTTGCTGCCGCCCAGGTTGCCCAAAAATATCGAGTACCGTTTTTAGTAAATACCGGTTCAGTGGATAAGATCACCGAGCCGGAAGCTTTTAACCTCAGCATCAATGATGCGGACAAATTCTATATATATCGATTGAATCCCCCGATAAGCGAATATGCTTCCGGTCTGGAAGGATTTCTCAAGAATGTAGCACCGGTTGAAACCGCAATTATTTTCCATGAGAATACCACCTTTGGTACCAAAGGTGCCGAAGCCTTTGCTAAATCCTGTGATAGATTAGGGATCATAGTATTTGAAATTGATTCTTATACCGAAGGAACCGTCGATTTCAAACCTTTACTGCTCAAAGTTAAAAAGCAGAACCCTGATCTGGTCTACATGATCTCCTACGTGATGGATGCAGCACTCTTGATGAAGCAATCCAAAGAACTGCGACTTTCACCTAAACTTTTTGTCGGCGCCGGTGCTGGTTACACCATGCCTGCTTACCGAGAAAATGCCGGGGTAGCTTCAGAGAAGACCATTTCTGCCACGCTCTGGCATCAATCATTGCCGGTTCCCGGTGCAACCAAATATTACGATAATTACATCACTAAATATGGTGACAAATCCCCCCCTGATTACCATGGCGTGGAAGCTTATGCAGCGGCTTATGTGGTGAAAGATGCGATTGAGCGCGCTCAGTATTTAGAAAGCGCATCGATCAAGACCGCCCTGGATGGAACTGACCTGATGACCGCTTTTGGTCCGGTGAAATTCACAGCCTACGGTACTAAGATCCATCAGAATAAAATGGAGACTTATGTTGTGCAGTGGATCGACGGTAATCTGGAATTGATCTGGCCAAAACAGCTGGCAAAAGTTGAAGCCGTATATCCCATTGACTGGAAAACTGAGTGGGCAGAATAATTATCTGATTATATAAAATTTATGGAGACATTTGTCCAAACACTGGTTTCTGGCATTCTGATCGGAGGATTGTACGCGATCATAGGGATCGGCATGACCTTGATCATGGGTGTTTTGAATATAATTAACCTTGCACACGGTCAGATCCTGATGCTGTCGATGTACATCACCTGGCTGCTCTGGACGTATTTCGGGATCGATCCTTATATAGCCATATTTATCACTATACCGATCGTATTCATTATTGCAGAAGGGATCAGCAAATTTCTGCTTCACCCGCTGATGGGAAAGGATTCGATTCTTCCTGAGAATCAGGTTCTGATGACGGTTGGAATCGGAATGGTACTGGTTGAGTTGGCCCGCGTCATTTTCTCCAGTGATTATCAGTCGGTTCAGACAGCATACACCAGCAAGAGCTGGTATTTGGGATCAATTTCCTTCAACACACCGCTGACCATTGCTTTCGTCATTTCCATAATGATGACGGTAGGTTTATTCCTGTTTCTGACCCGAACGGATACCGGAAGATCGGTACGAGCCACCGCCCAAAATAAAAGTGCCGCCGCTCTCATGGGCATATCCACCGGCAAGATCACCATTCTTACCTATGGATTGGGATCGGCGCTTGATGCTGCTGCTGGCTCATTACTGCTACCGATCTATTATCTTTATCCTGATGTGGGACCCCTGTTTACGGTTAAAGCGTTCGTGATCACCATCCTCGGTGGACTTGGTTCCACAGTTGGAGCAATTTTCGGTGGTTTAATCCTGGGACTTGCAGAAACTTTCGGGGCCACCTATATCTCCATGGGTTATCGCGATGCCGTTGGCCTGATCATTTTCCTATTGGTGCTGGTATTTTTTCCCGGCGGCCTGAAACGGCTCACCAGAATATAGGATGCGGATATGAGCAAGATTCCATTATTGAATAAGCGTGAATGGTTAATTCTGTGCGGAGCGGCGTTAGTGCCCTGGATTTTCAGCTTTTCACCTTATTTCCAGGGTTTACTGATCCTGGTGCTGATGTGGATTGTGCTGGGTAATTCCTGGAACCTGCTGGCCGGTTATACCGGGCAGGTAAGTTTCGGTCATGCCGCTTTCTTCGGGATCGGTGCTTACGCTGCAGCAATACCCTATCATCATTTCAAGATATCACCCTGGTGGGGATTGATCACTGGTGGCTTGGCAGCAGTTATCCTGGGCTATCTGCTTGGTAAACTGGTCTTTCGCCTGAGAGGTCCTTATTTTGCGTTAGGAACATTGGCATCTGGTGAGATTCTGAGACTAATATTTGGTGAAGAGGAGTGGCTCACCAACGGCCATAACGGTATCCTCTACATGACCACCTTCATTTCCAAGATCCCTTATTATTATCTGATCCTCTGTATTGCGCTGGCATCCCTGGTTGCTGTCAAGGTCATCATGAATAGTAAGCTCGGCTTCTATTTTCTCTCAATTCGCGAGGATCAGGAAGCCGCCGAAGCCCTGGGTATCGATACAACCAGGTATAAAAATATCTCGCTGGCAATCTCCACCTTCTTCGCCGGACTGGCCGGTGCCTTTTACATGATCTACATGGGTTTCGTCGACCCTGAAGTAGTTTTCGCTCTGCATAATATTTCGATCCTCACCATTCTGGTTGGTATTATTGGCGGTGTTGGGACCATCTGGGGTCCAGCAGTGGGCGCACTGGTCATGGTATTTGTCCAAGAACTGTTCCGATCATCATTTTTTGGGCTGGGACCTCATTGGGTTTCGCAATTGCACTCACTGGTCTTTGGGGCACTTGTGGTTGTCATGATCCTGTATCTTGCCGGTGGAGTGGTAGGTGACTGGGATGTGATTCGCAAGAAATTCGGTAGGAAGCGAGTGGGGGCAAAGGTATGAGCGTCCTGAAAATTGACAACCTGACCAAACACTTTGGTGGTTTGACCGCTGTTAATCATGTCAACTTTGAGGTTAATGAAGGTGAGATTTTGGGACTGATTGGTCCTAACGGAAGCGGTAAAACAACAATATTTAATCTGATCAATAATTATTATCCGGTAACATCAGGAACAATCAAATTCAATGGGAATGAGATCACCCATAAATCGACGAATCAAATCGCTAAACTGGGAATCGGTCGCACTTTTCAGGTGGTTAAACCATTAAAGCGCCTCAGTGTGATCGACAACATCATGGCCGGAGCGTTTGCCCGGGAAAGTACTTTCTCAGGAGCGCGGAAAGTAGCCACTGAAGTATTGGAGTTCTGCCATTTGGATGATGTAGCTGAAATGAAGGCCGGAAGTCTGCCGATTGCCGGTAGAAAACGTCTGGAAATCGCTAAAGCACTGGCGACGCGACCCACGTTATTGTTACTGGATGAAACAGCGGCCGGATTGAATCCCACTGAACTAATCCAGGCAATCAATATCATAAAAAAGATCAGAGCTGAATTGGGGATTACCATCATCATTGTAGAGCATATTATGCGCGTGATCATGACCATCAGCGATCGTATCCATGCCATTGCTCAAGGTGCTACCATTGCCGAAGGAACCCCGGAGGAAGTTGCTGTGGATCCAGCAGTGATCAGGGCTTATCTGGGTACTGATTTTAAGGTCGAGAAAAACATCGATGCTTAAGATTGACCATGTAGACATGGGCTACGGGGATCTGCAAGTCCTCTGGGATATTTCTTTCGAAATCAATCAGGGTGAAATTGTCGTACTGGTTGGAGCAAATGGTGCCGGAAAATCATCAGTGCTAAGAACTATCTCTAACATTGTACCAGCCACCACAGGTAGTATAACATTTAATGGCCTGGAATTGACCCGGGCCCAGCCGTTGGAGATAATTGAAAAAGGCGTGATCCATGTGCCCGAGGGCCGTCACCTGTTTAATGAGATGAGCGTGGAAGAAAACCTGATCATGGGTTCTTTATCCAGTCAGGCTAAGCCCTACCGCAAGGAATCACTGGAATACTGCTACGACCTTTTCCCGCGTTTAAGAGAACGCCGCAGCCAGATTGCCGGCACCTTGAGTGGGGGCGAGCAGCAGATGGCGGCAATCGCCAGGGGGCTGATGGCCAAGCCTAAAGTGCTGATGCTGGATGAGCCTTCCCTGGGATTGGCACCGATCCTGGTCCAGGAGATCTTCGAGATCGCCAGGGCGGTGAATCAGGAGGGGATCACCATTTTACTGGTGGAGCAGAACGTGCGTCAAACACTGGCTTTCTGTCATCGGGCTTATGTGATCGAGAATGGCAGGATCACAAGATCAGGTACCGGTCAGGAATTATTGGATAATGAATATGTTCGAGAGGCGTTTCTGGGGATATAACTGAAATATTGAAACATTATTTTCTGTAAACGATATAATTCATTTCATTTATGTACCATGCTTAAACTGAAGATGAAAATAATGATAGAACGTCGCTTATCAATCAGCAGCATTATTGGCAGTATTTTTTTATCGTTTAATATTCTGACATCAGCTGATTGGTATACCTGGCGCGGACCGCAGGCAAATGGTACATCAACTGAAACGGATTGGCAATATGAAACGCTTTCAGGTTCCGCCCCAATATCATGGAAAACTAGCGTTGGTAACGGTTGGTCAGCCGTTTCTATCAACAAGGGATTGCTGTATACAATGGGAAATAAAGCAGGGAAGGATATTCTATATTGTCTCCGTGAAAATACGGGCGAAGAAGTCTGGCGATTTTCTTATAAATGCACCGGAGGGAATTACCCTGGACCGAGGGCCACACCGGTTATAGACGGCTTATATGTCTATACAATCAGTAGAAATGGAGATTTATATTGTTTAAATAAGCTGGATGGAAAATTGGTTTGGAGGAGAAATATATTTAAAGATTTCGGAGCTATGAATCTGCGCTGGGGATTTTCTTCGACACCCGTAATTGAAGGTGAAATTTTATTGATAAACGCCAATAACAGTGGATTAGCACTAAACATAAACAACGGTGAACTTATCTGGAATAGTCCTCCCGCCAGAGGTAGCTATTCGGTCCCGGTAATATATAAATCTGGCAATGAATCGTACGCCGCAATCCTGGGCGAGAAAGTAGCTCATGGAGTAAATTTAAGTAATGGAGAGATTCAATGGTCTTACCAACTTGACAGCTGGTTCGTCCATGCTGCCGATCCAATTATTCATAATGATGAACTATTCTTTTCTTCCGATGGCGATGGTCTGGGCACGATGATAAACATAACGGACAGTATTCCGATTGTAAAATGGACCAGTACTGAGCTGCGCAACAATTTCAGCAGTTCAATTTTACATAATGGCTATATTTATGGGTCAGACGGCCTGACCGGCGATAAAACCAGTTCACTTAGTTGTATCGACTGGGAAACAGGACAGCTGGCCTGGAAAGAAGAGATTGGTCACAATACCATGATTTTAGCCGACGGTAAATTAATTTGTCTTAACGAAAATGGGGAGTTGATCATTATCCGCGCTGATCATGACAAGTATCAGGAATTAGTTCGCCGGCGGATTTTTCAGGAAATTAAGAATAATTTTAGCTGGACGGCTCCGGTCCTGGCCAATGGCAATCTATATTGTCGCAGCGGGGCCGGAGACTTGGTCTGTATCGATCTTTCGCTAGATCAGAAAAGCGGGCCAGCTCGGTAGGCCAGCCCACTTTCATATTTCAGGTTATTTCAACAACACCATTTTCTTTGTATGTATAAAATCTCCTGCCCTGATTTGACAAAGATACACTCCAGCGCTGACCGGTTTACCGGCGGCATCAGTGGCATCCCAGGTGACTGATTTCCAGCCCGGATCCTGCTTTCCGGCAATCAGCTGTCGAACTTCCCGACCCAGCAGATCGGTGATCGTGATCGTTACCTGAGCCGCTTCCGGAAGATCATAGCGGATAATTGTGTTAGGATTGAAGGGATTGGGGTAGTTCTGGTGCAGGGCGTAATCCGTCGGCAGGTTAGTAGGTTCATCAATTCCAAGGTAATTCACTTCGAGCACTTCGGAATAATCGCTTTGATTGCCATGAATATCGATTGTGCTGATCAAGTAGTAATAACTGCCTGTTTCGGTCAGAGCATCGCTGAAGGAATTCAGAAGTGCCAGTCCCGGTTCGCCGCTTTGCGCAGGATCGAAATCAGGTGCGTCGCCGCGGTAGACCAGATAAACCAGGAAATCGTCTGCCTCAGTCGGGTCCCAGGTCAGCTGTACCACACCGGCATCGATAGTGAAACTGATATTAACTGGTGGGAAGGGAGCTAGATTATCCCAGGAAGCGCCCCAGGCAGTTTCAGAAGTAAAAGTGCCTTCATTCATGTGAGCCGTGAGCATGAATTCCGTTTCCGCATAGTTAAAATCAGTGGCATCCTGGAGAGTCGTTCCGAGGATCACATTCTCAAACAGGTTGACAGCTCCGATGCTGGTCAAACCTTCCCATTGCCCGGTGGGAAGACGGCGCCACAGGGTATAAAATTCCGTATCGCGATTGACGGGGCTGTTATCATGGAGCGATTTCAAGAATCGGATATGGACAAATCCACCTTGATCCAGCGGTACGTCGTTGATTTCAACGATCTCTGGTCCGTAGGTCTCGGTTAAACGAAAACTGATCGGGATTGTGTTGACCATTTCACCAGTAGCATCATTCCGCACCAGGATCGTTGCGTTATGAATACCAACCGGCAGGCTGTAGAGGTCCAGATCGATATTGACAGTGCTGACTTCACCAGGGTCCACTGTATTATTGTCATGATCCAGCCAGAGCCAGTTCGGTATACCTGTTAGTGGCGACCAGTCCGGTCCCCATTCCCGGGTAACAGGAGTGGCGTCACTGAGTTGGATCAGGTGTCGAAAATTATTATGCCAGAGGTAGATCTCATCGCCACCATTGGGATAGTAGGTCGATTTGGAAAAAGCTAGGTATTGCCCATCCGGTGAGTAGCGCGGATAGAACAATTGTCCTGGAAGGCCAAATTCCAACCTAAGATCACTGCCGTCCCGATTGGCGCTAAGAAAAATGAGATTATCATCCGCTACCCAGCTGGAAAAGATCACTCGCCGTCCACCCGGTGTCCAGGCCGGTTGGTAATCACTGGCACCGGGAGTATTGATCATTTGAAAAAGGTTTCCATTGTTGTGATAGATATAAATATTCCGCTCCCTGGTAACTAGATCCTTAGTTGAAGTGGCAAAATACTGTCCGTCCGGAGAATATTTTGGTCGGCCATCAGCCACC
The DNA here is from genome assembly GCA_964439935.1 of uncultured bacterium. Taxonomy (GTDB): domain Bacteria; phylum Fidelibacterota; class Marinisomatia; order Marinisomatales; family TCS56; genus JABMQW01. The sequence continues at coordinate 195,457 of CAYTPW010000003.1, forward strand.
GTGACATCGGTAGTCAGGCGCTGAACATTTGCACTGGAAGCTGCCATGTGGTAGACCTGCAATGCATCATCTTCACGGTCTGAAATAAAAATTATTTCCTGGCCGTCTGGACTCCAGTCCGGGTGAAGATCGGCGGCGGGATTATTGGTCAGGTTAGTCAGATTTGTGCCATCGGCATCCATCACCCAGATGTCGTAATCACCGCTGCGGTAGGACCAGAAAAGGATTTGCGAACCGTCGGGTGACCAGACCGGATCGCGGTCGAGCATTTGATCGGTCAATTGAGTCTTATCCGAGCCATCCGGGCGCATGATCCAGATATTTCCATTGAAAGTACTGATATCCGGTTCGTCGAGATAAGTGAGCCAGGCCGAATCGGGACTGACTAATTGCAGGTTATAGGTCAGGGGCTGGTCGCTCCAGTTTTCGAGCTGGAAGCTGATTTCGCCAGGCAGGTGATCGCGGTGGAGCAGTTCTGCGAATCTCCCGGGTGAAGGAACCAGGGTCCCGGAAGGCCGGAAATGAGCCCCCAGATCCATCCGTGTATTATCCGGATCACGATCCTCAGGATCAGCATGCCAGGGAATTCCGTTTCCGTTCAGGTCGGGGTGACCGGCATTGATACAGGGTGATCCAGCTTGGAGGCCGAAATCACCCCCGGCGGCATCCACAAAGAGTGGATCGACATCAATATTGCCATCTCCGGGCCAACCACCGGCGATATCGCAAAATTCGATCAGGGGCGGTTCATCTGGATAATTCACCCGGATAGCGGCATTGCTGCCGGCGGGCCAGATGATATTATTGATTATCCGATGTCCCGGTGAGCGCAGGTAAAGGGCGTCACCCGCAGTGACGGCCATATTATTCCACAGGGTATTATTAATAAAAGCGATGTTACCCTGGTGTAGACGGATAGCCCCGCCTTGATCTGCGTTATTATCAATAAATTGATTGCGGTAAAGCAATCCGTTACCGGAGGCATAGATAGCACCCCCGAGGTTATCGGCATGATTGTTATAAAATATATTGCGATGAAATTCAAACCAGTCGCTGATGATGTTAACGCCACCGCCTGAGGAAGCGGAACCGTTCTGAATCGTAAAACCAGTAACGGTGGAGCCGTGTGAAAATTGGGATCCTATGAAGGTAAGGCAACTACCGTTGGCATTACCGTCAATTACGGTTTCCTCCGCTGCGCCCGCCGCTGTCAGATGGATCGTACGTCGGTTAATAACCAGATTTTCCTGATAAATACCGGGATCGACCAGGATTAAATCGCCGGGAAATTCCATGGCAGTAGAAACAGTGGTATTATGCTCCTGACCGGCGTAGGGATCGTTGCTGGGAATATCCATCAATTCATTGAACAGGAACTGTTGTGAGGCATCAATAGCTTCCTGAATTGTGGAATATTCGTCAGGGACAATGCGAGTGGCGGGCTGAACATCGGGAGCGGAGAAGCTGATCACGACCGGCACGCTCATATTGCTGGTGATCGAAAAACTGGCAGGAGTGGCGCTGTAAACGGATCCGGCGGGAAATTCCAGGCTACCGATCAGCGTCTGGTTGCCACCGTTCGCTAATTCCATAACACCGGAGGTGGTCTGTCCGGGTTCGACAGCTGGCAGACTAAAAGCTGACAGCAGTTGTTCTGAACTCAGAATCGGCCGATCGACGGCTGTTACACTAGCGAAATCAGTTTCCCAGAATGCTTTAGCTTCCGCCGCATCGGTCAGGAGTTCGGTGATACTGTTTAGGTTGTCAGTCCCTTGAGCGATCGTAACAGCAATCGTAAAGGTAACCGTATCGCCTGAGGCCACCGTTTCACCGCCGAGGGTCATCAGCAGGCGTTTATCGGCGGAATCAGAGTCGGTCCAACCGCTACCGGTCACAGGATCGCCGGGAACCATAAATGGACTGGCTGTACCTGTTCCTGGATCAATAATGCCGGTACCATCGATATTCAAACCGAGTTGGGAATAATAAGCTTCATCGACGGTGCTGGGATCCGGTAATTCTTGCAAGTTACTCCAGAAGACAAATGCGGTCAGTCCGCCTTCGAAACTGTCCACCAGCAGCTGGTAACCAACGGCAGGTGGATTCGGATAGGAATCGTCACCACTGACGGCGCTGTAGGCATAGGCCAGGTCCAGGGTGGTGTCGATGCCTACATAATCGTTGGTGGCCTCGTCAACATCGGGATCGCTCCAGATCGAGAAGCAGGCGTCGTTCCAATCATCGCCGCTACGGTTGACGATTTCATACTGAACGAAAAAGGTCCGGTTCAGCCCATTATCCACATCGGTGACGCCGCCGATGATGGTCTGGCGCACCTCGGCCCCCAGTGGGGCGCTGGGGAAGATATGATCTTCGCTGAGGTCGTTGTAGATTGAAAACAGGGTCTGATCCAGCGGTAGCCAGGGATCGCTGTTGCCGTCCACCGGAGCGCCCAGGGTCGCTGGCCATTCATCCCAATCACTAATACCGGGCGAGTCCCAGCGATTCAATTTGTAGATGCGATAGGCCTCGTCCCAGGGATCGGCAGGAACTCCCGGGGAAGTGATCGGTCCCGGGGAAAATTCGGAGCCGTATTGTACGGCAGAAACCCGCACCTCACCATTGACGGTGGCACCGATCCACAGGCCGGAATTATAAATCGCGCTGGTAGCTGTAGCCCGGGGCCAGCGGCCACCGGAAGCACCCACATTGTAGGTGCACCAACTGCCGTCGTTGGTATTGGCCGCCCACCATTCATTACCGTCGAATGTTTGTAAATTGAACCAGTTGCGGTCAGAATTTTCCGGGGTTTGCTGTGACGGTTCGGATATGAATTCACGGCCGCTGAGTGGTGTTAATAATATAGTCAGGAGTAATATGCTGCTAAGGATAGACTTAATTGATTTGTTCATGATAAGGCTCCCTCTAAGTAATTATGCTAAAGCAGTAAACTGAATAGAGTTGTGGCGGCGATGGATTCGTAAGCAAAATATGAGGCCGTAGCGGGGGAATGAGACCGTGATTCTATTTGAATTTGCTAAATATTAACATTTGAAGCTTACAAATGCAATCAGAAAACGCGCAGTCGGACCGGCGCTGCAGCGTGGATAAACAGGGTTAATTAATCAGATTGGCCGTGGGGAAAAAAATGTCCAGGCGAACCAGAAGGCATTGATCAGTGGCTCATCTTTACCGGCTGATGTCTGACCGGTGATGAGGTTCCAGTACCGGGACCCAATGATTAATTATCTAGCCTCGACACTCAATTCTGACATCTTTTGACCTGATAGGTGGGGCAGGATATTACTGGGAGTGGCTATCAGGAATATTACTACGAAGGTGCAAGGAATGAGTTTCATTATTTGGTGTTTGAAATTGCTACACAAAGAGAAATAATTCTGTCAGCAATCGGACTAAAACACAAAAGTCTCTGGATTGCTCCAGAGACTTTGTAGTAGCGGGGGAAGGATTTGAACCTCCGACCTTTGGGTTATGAGCCCAACGAGCTACCAGACTGCTCCACCCCGCGATCAATTAATTTTTAGCTTAAAAAACGCCGGTAAAATTAGGATTATCGGGGATTGGATACAAGGTGGATGTAGAGTTGCATTAAAAAGAATTGTTGCATTATATATATGGTGCAGCAAATCATTATTATTACCAGAATTCTTATACCCGTTAATTCTCAAAACTCATGTAGTAGGGTGCGTTTTGATACTTTGATTTTGAGATGAGTTTTGAAACGCTATTTGGTTGTTTTAAGACACCTTTCTGAGCTAATTTGGATTTGTCTCAAAAAGGAAGGTAATTGATATTCCAAAACTATATCGAACTTGAGGTCGAATAATTAATAAAATATGGAAATTCCCCGACTTGCATATCAATTCCACAATTAGGTATGGTCTATCACTTACATAGAAATTTTGCCAATTTTATTTTAAATATGTAATTAATCAATTGGAAAAAATAAATCGGCATAACGATTTAGCTTTATTGGAAAATATACATCTATTACTGAAGTTGACTATATCAAAGCTGATTGGTGAGATAAATAACCAAATAAATATCTTACTTGTGATAAGCAAAATTAAACTAATGTATTATTTGAAATTAATTGATATTGATCTTAAACATAATAGAAACACCAATGACTTATTTATAGAATTAAAATGAAAAACGGATGTAACATATTATTGGTATTAGACTTGGATGGTACTATTATTTTCCCTGGGGACTCTATTACCAGCAATTTAGTGAAATATTTAAAGTACTATAATGATAACAATTTATTATTAATTGCAACTGCGCGGCATCCTATAGGTGTTAGATTCGTGTTCAATAAATATTTTGATTTTATCCCTACTTTATCATTAAATGGTGGTGGATTACATCTAAATAATTGGGACATATTTGATAGAAGTGTGTTTTTTGATTTTACAGTAATTCGAAATCTCAAACGATTAATTAAGCAGTATAATGACGTTACAATGAGTTTTTATGGAAAGAAATTTTGGTATGTTAATAAAATTACCAAAAGAATTGTTCGGGAATCAAAAATCACTGGGATGCAACCTATCATAAATACGAATTATGGTGGAGATGGATGTATTAAATTATTATTAACAGGGGATGATGAAACTCTTAAAGATATCCAAAATATTATTAGAAAAGATTATTATGAATTAGTGTCATGCAATAAATCCAATCTCAACTATCTAGAATTAAGCCCATCTAATGTAAATAAAACATTGTTCATCGACGTATTTATTGAATATTTTGCATACGAACGTAAAGATTATAATATTGTTTTTGTAGGGGATTCAGAAAATGATATTGAAATGGCTAAATATTCTGATGAGGCATGGACTTATTCATATGCCCCAAATAATTTGAAAAAGCACTGTAAAATACTTACATTAGAGAATGGAGAGGGGCTTCATTTATTATTAACTCAACTTGGGAGGCAACATGGATAATAAAATATCAATTATTACTGGTGGAACATCTGGTTTAGGATTTGAAATAGCAAAGAATATTGTTGTCAATAGAAAACGCAGTATTTGTATTGTTGGAAGAAATGAGGACAGGTTGCATAAAGCTACTGAAAAACTACATGACTTCAATCAAGATATTAACATTCTAACAATTAAAGCAAATATTGGAATTGAAAAAGATGTCTCAAAAGTTTTTGACTCTTTAAAGAATTATGATATCGATCAACTGTATAATAATGCTGGCGTCGGTAGATTTGGTTCTCCTGACTCAATTAGTGGAGATATAATTAACGAAGTGTTTTCAGCAAATTTAGTTGGACTAATCCTAATGACTTCATACGGATTACGTAACATGAATTCTGAAGAAAATTATATAGTGAATATTATGTCTACTGCTGCGCACGTTAGCAGACCCAAAGAATCTGTATATTGTGCTGCAAAATGGGGGGCAAGGGGATTTACAGAAGCTTTAAAAGCTGCAACAAAAGGAACAAATTACCGAGTTATTTCAGTTTACCCAGGAGGAATGAACACACCCTTTTGGTCTGAGGAGTGTGGCCTAAATCCCGATACATCCAAATTTATGTCACCAGGTGATGTAGCTGATAAAATTGTAAATTTAATATTCAATGTTGATTCAACAGTTATCACGGATATTGTATTGAATAGAAGGTAAATCTTTTAATATAATCAACTTAAATTAGAGTGTATTTATGGCAAATCGCTTTTTAGAAAGCTTTGCTGGGGGTTCATTGAACACTGTTATACATCACGAAGATAAAATTATTAAACTGTATAATGGTTCCATCCCTCGAGGAGCAGAAAAATTAATCCAAGAATATAATTGGCTTAAAGCGCTACCAAACGAAATTTTTAAAAATCATCCCTTAATATTTCCGATACCATTGAATATTAAAAGTGATTTAACAAATAATAAGGCAGAAATTCAAATTAGTTATATACCGCGCTTTTCATTAAGTAAATATATATTGGATAAAGAAATAACGGTAAAGCAAGTTAGGTCCAGTTTTAACAATTCTTTAAAATTACTAATTAATAATGTCTATCCCATTTCAAATGCTTCTATTGATTCATATAAGGGATACCGGCTTTATCATGCACAAAGAATTACTCTTGCAAGAAAGTATTTGAGGCAACTTGTATATTTCCAACCCATATTGAATTCTAGACAAATTATAATTAATGGTATAGACTGCCCAACAATCAATCATTTCCTGTCTTGGTTAGATGATAATTATAAATCAATATTTATTTCAAGTAATCAAGTTAAAATTCATGGGAATTTTCATTTCGACAACATACTAGTTGATAAAAACAAGAAAATAGATCAGAATTCAATATCATTCATTGATCCAAGAGGAGATATTTTCGGATTTCCACATTATGATTTTTCTAAGTTACTTACATCAATTGAGAGCTATTACGATGAAATTCACTATGGGCTATATAGTTTAGAACATAATATACGTGGTAATAGTTATGAAATTAATATCAAATTAAATCACGATTTTGATCATTTATATGGAGTTTGTTTTAAAGACCTAGAAAAATGGGTTGAAATATTTGCGCAAGAAGAAAACATCTCGTTAGATAAATTTATTACTATTATGCACACTGTCCAGTGTATACATATTCTTAGTTTCATATTTTATCATGCCTATCAACAAAACACATCACCCAATAGAATTCGTGCTTTTATTGCGATGTTTTCATTGCTATCTAACCGGCTAATGAAAATGTATAATCAAAAAGAATATGGGTTCATTCCTAACAAACGATTGGTGATTGGAGAATCCAATGGATATTAATGATATTCTTAGACATCTATCAGACAGTATCAGATCAAAAACTTGCTTGGGAATAGTAGGGGCAGGTCTTTCAGCATCAACAACTTTTAATAAAAAAAAATATAAAGGGCTTCCCCTCGCAAACGAACTATTATCAATTCTTAAAAAAGATCGTACTTATCTCAATACTATTACTGATTTAGCTCAAGCAGCATTTTTAGTAAAAGAAGAAGAGGGGCGGTTAACTATTGAAAAATTCATTTGCGATAATCTACGGTCAAAAGAGTCATGGACCTTGCCGGCACATAAGTATATAGCTGATTTAAACCTACCATGTTATATTTCCTTAAATTTTGATGAGATGCTAGAAAATGAATTATCGAATAAACAAATACAAACACTTACCATATGTTCGGACAAAGATGTTACTCATCTAACTGAAAACTACATTCCATTTATTAAGCCACACGGCACAATTAGTGAGCCATCAAGTCTTCGGATAGCTACTGATGAAATCGTAGATTTTCTATATGATATACCTATTGTTTCAAATTTAATGTTATCTCAAATGGCAGATAAAACACTATTGGCGCTTGGTTTCAGCTTTTCTGATCCTGATTTGATAGGTCTACTACATCATTTGAAAATTAATCTAAATGAATATATGCCCCGTACTTATGCAGTAATTATGGATAGTGATACTTATTCAGAGAAATTTCTTAACAAATATAACGTTGAACTTATCAAATATGATTTAACAAGTTTTCTATTTGAACTTAATAAATACAGCAAGAGACAAAAAATCCAGTTAGAAGAAGATCTTGAGCCATGGTTGAAAAATGATTTCTTTTGGCAATTATTAGAAATAAGAGGTAAAGCTACTGAGACCCAAGTTATCGACTCATTGTTGGAAGAAATAAAAAACCGATTAGTGGATAATCAAGACACTGCTAAACTAAAAAAAGAAGTAAAAGATGCAGTATTACTAGTAATTGACTATAGACGCAATTTCCATGCTCTTGGTGAGATAGGAAGCGAACTGGATCAATTATTTAATAATTGTATCTCCAACAATAAAAGACCTTGGGATGAATTTATTAAAATTGAACAACATAGAAGACAAATAAAAGATGCTTTAAATACAAAAGCTACAGAAACGATTTTTGATTTCAAGAATATACTTTTATACAGTCAAAGTCAAAGGGTGGTAGACCTATTAAATTCAGTTGATCCTACCCTTCAAGATGGTATCAAGTTAATTATTGGTGAATGTAGACCAAAATCGCCACAGCAGTTTCAAGACGCAATTAATTATGCAAGATTACTTCGCCATTCAAAATATTCTATAACTTTTGTACCAGATGTAGCGATGCTACATCTTTTACTAAGTGGAAGAATTGATCTCGTTCTTCTTGGTGCTCACATGGTATATAGAAATAAAAAAAGCGAACAATATACATATTTTGTAAATACAGCAGGATCAGAGATAATTGTAAAAGTCTCAAACGAGTTAGGAATCCCAGTAAAAATTATATTTGAAAGTGAAAAAATAGAAATCATTGAAACCGACAATGAGATTAATGTATCATATGAGCAAGAAGAAGATATTGCAACTAAAGTTGTTCCTCAGTTATCAACAGATCCATTGTTATCTGAGAAAGTAAGATTTATAAATATTGGATATGACCTAGTTAATTGGTACCCAAATGTAATTGCTGTAACTGATAAATAAACACAGCTATATACAAAACAGTAATTGGGAGCAGCATATCAAAAAAACTTAATTGAATTAATTGATAATAAGATTTTAAACAGTTCCATTACTTTGATAGGCAATCAATTTGTTAATAACTTAAGAGTTATATAAATAGATCTTAAATCGAAAGTTTATTTAATAGACAAGCCCCGATGCATTTTCGCCTTTCTCACGCCTTTAGAATATACTTGCATCAATAAATTTTAAAATGAGATTGTTCTTATTGAACTATATATACGAGCAATTAAACAATCCGAAAGGGTATAATTATGAGTGATGTTTTTACTAAACGTGCTGTAGCATTCAATAAATTAAATATACCTCAGGAGAATAAACTTATCTTATGTTTAGATGGCGGTGGAATTCGAGGAATAATGACGATTCAATTACTTAAAAAAATAGAAGAAATCTCTAAAATACCCTGTTATGAATTATTTGATATGGTTGCAGGTACCTCCACTGGTGGAATTATTGCTGGTTTAATCTCAGCAAAATATTCTGCAATAGAAATTGAAAAATTATACATCAAATTAGTGAAACAAGTGTTTCAGAAAAGAAATAGAATATCAAATAGATACTTTATACCCCCATTATTTGCGAAACTGAAATATCGAGACATATTAAAAGAAAAAATTAGTAATAAAACTTTAAAGGAAGTACGCAAAGAAAACTCTATAGACCTATTAATAACCACCAAAGATGCTGTTTCTGGAGAAGAAACTTTTTTTACATGTTTCGAAATAGAAGATACTTTTAAAGGAACATATCAAAATGTACTTCTACGTGGTATTATGGAAGCCACAATGTCAGCTCCAACATATTTTACTCCACTTGATAGATTTGTTGATGGTGGAACAACAACTTATAATAATCCAACATTGCCATCAATTTTAGAAGCAATATGTTATGATGGAAAAACTAAATATAAACCAGATAAGCTCACGGTTTTTAGCCTTGGCACAGGAATCGAAGTCAATATAAACAAACCTGAAGATCTTTTAAAAGGCACAATAATGAATACTATTTTTTGGTTGAAATATGTGATGACCGAATCAGGGAAAGATGCATGTGATATGCAATTATATTTACTTAGGTCAGGATTATTGCATGGAATAGATCTTCGGAGATACCAATTATCTCTTGATAAGGATATTATGAACAGACTGCCTGACCATAGCTTTATCTGCCCTAAATCAAAAAACACAACATGGTTAAAAGATTTAACGCAAAATGAGCTATCAAATGTTGCGTTAGATGATATTGGGAAATTCGAAATGATGCAGGCTATCGGTGAAGCTTTTGTTGCATATATCTGTCCTGAACATGATGTTGCATCTGGCAACTGGTTTAAAGAAGATTTAATCAATCGTAATAATAGAGATCTTTTAGTTACAAGTTTCGGTGAGGTGGATAGAATTAAAAAACAGATGAGTGATCCACTTTGGTTAGATAATTGTAAATCTTAGCATGTAAAAACACAAAATAAGTATTTAGTAATTACACGGATTTACATCTGACAGAGAGTTGGCAAAAATGTGCAAAAAACTAAATATTCTATTACTAGGTATAGCGTATTGGCAATAGAAAAGATTTGGTAAGAACCCACATTAATTACCATTGCCAAATCTTTAGTATGGTGAACCGGATCATGTTTTCATTAATAATTCATCAATCACATGAAGTAATGGATCAAGTAGTAAGGTGATTCCGCAATTGGTATTTGAAGGTAAATATGAAAACAAAATAACTGTCAAATCGACACTCCTAATTCTCAACATATTGACAATATGATTATTATTAAGTAGATTTTAATTAGCCCCCTTGGAAGAAAGTGTAAAAACAATTGAAATACCTAGTGTGATGTATGAATCGCAAGATTCATACCGGAATGTGATGCACATCTCCGCCTGGAATTTTTACTGTTCGTGGAAATATCCTTTCCAGGATATTTCCTGCGCTCAAAGTAGGTAGTTAATTTCATTCAAGGGGGCTATAATCTCAAATTCAATTATACTACCTCAGCTGAAATCTAGAAGAAGTACAGTACATAGAAATCTAATAAGATTTAAAAATATATTGGATCGAAATAGTATAATGAATCCTCGCGTTGAAGATCTTTTTGTTTTCTTGTGTGGAGCTAATATTGAAGATAACAAACCATCAAAACGTCGACAAGCTCTTATAGATTTTTCTACACGCCAATTATCTCACACAAAATTCTTTATTGCTGAGCAAATATTTGAATTTTTGTTAAAAGAAGGCCATAAAGAAAATTCATTAGATATTGAAAAGTAATTATTTGATTTTGCAGATCGTGTAATTATAATACTAGAAAGTGAAAGTGCTTTTTGCGAACTTGGTGCTTTTTCATATCCTACTAGTTTTCGGAAAAAATTAATTATTATTAACGATGAAAAACGTAAAAATTCGACATCATTTATTAACACTGGGCCAATATCTGCAATTAGTGAATTAACTGATTCTAAGCATATTCTATACTATAATATGGGAGAGTTTGGGAAAGTGGAAGGCGATGGTATAGGTGACATATTTTCTCAGCTAAATCAATTACTTACACCATTTGACCAAGGTAGACGCTCAAAGGTCGAGGATTTTAATCCGAACGAAAATTTTACTAAAAGCAGTATTAAGTTTGTCCATGATTTGGTATACTCTACTGGACCAATTAAAACGGGAGAATTATTAGAGATAATCAAAATTCTCTTTGGTAGTTTCAGGCAAGACGAACTTAAAAAGCATTTAGGATTATTATCAGCTATTAAACAAATCGATAAATCGGATCATGGCTATGTAACAAGTGTTTATGG
>CAYTPW010000004.1:0-195293 GCA_964439935.1 uncultured bacterium
TTACATGCAAAAAAAATAACTTAAGAGATAACTAAATTCACGATATTGTTTACCGGGTAATCAGCTGATTATTCTTATAGTGCTAAATTGAGCTGAAAAATCCTGAGAAAAATAATTTGGGAGACAATGATGAAAACCGGCTCAGACATAGTTTATCGATTTCTAATCGGGATTTTAATATTTTACCCTACTTGTTCAATTGCAAATATTAATCTGATCCCCCAGCCAAGTCGAATCACTACTCTTGATGGCCATTATAGTCTGAATGAAAATACCGCAATAGCCGTCTCTTCGCAAACGGAACAGATAGGGCAGTATCTGGCCCAGGTCATTACCAGGCATACTGGTTGGGAGCCAACTGTCTTGACCTATATAAATCAAGACGAACCTAACTTAATCATTTTGATAACTGATAGTCTGGCAGGTAAGGCGACTGAAGATTACCAACTTACAATTGATAGCAGCCAAATATTTTTAACAGCCTCCAGCCCGGCCGGTATATTCTACGGATGCCAGACATTGCGACAATTATTACCACGAACTCCCCAGGAAATAGTGCAAGTTAAAGAGTCCGGAACCTGGCAAATACCTGCCTTAAGAATCAGCGATTCTCCCCGCTTTGCCTGGCGCGGGATGATGCTGGATGTATCTCGGCATTTCTTTCCCAAAAAATTTATCCTGGAGCTGATCGATTATCTCGCCTATCATAAATTAAATATCTTTCACTGGCATCTGATTGATGATCAAGGCTGGAGGATTGAGATCAAGCGCTATCCAAAATTGACGGAAATCGGTGCCTGGCGCGTTGACCGGGAAGATCAATTATGGCACCAGCGTCCTCTTCAGGAACCGGACGAAACAGCCACCTATGGTGGATTTTATACTCAAGATGAAATTCGCGAAATCGTCGCCTATGCCGAAGAGCGGTTTGTCACCATTGTTCCAGAGATCGAAATGCCGGCCCATATCACTTGCGCCCTGGCCGCTTACCCGGAACTGTCCTGCACTGGTGGACCATTTACGGTCCCACCGGGAAGTATCTGGCCGCTGAAAGATATTTACTGCGCCGGGCGGGAGACAACTTTTGAATTTCTGGAAAATGTACTAACAGAAGTAGTCGACCTTTTTCCGGGCACCTATATACATGTTGGTGGTGATGAGGCCAATAAAGCTGAATGGGAAAAATGTGATTCCTGCCAAGTCCGGATTAAAGCTGAAGGATTACGGGATGAAGCCGAACTGCAGAGTTATTTCATCCGGCGTATCGAGCGCTTTCTAAAATCCAAAGACCGGAAGTTGATCGGCTGGGATGAGATTCTGGAAGGTGGTCTGGCGCCGGGGGCGGCGGTCATGTCCTGGCGCGGAACTAAGGGTGGCATTACTGCCGCCCGCTCAAACCACAAAGTTGTAATGTCACCTTTATCGCACTGTTATCTGAACTGCTATCAGGGTGAATTTTACCTGGAACCACTGGCTCAAAGCGGCTACCTACCACTCAGCAAAGTATATTCATTCGACCCGGTTCCCAATAATCTTACTGCTGAACAGGCAAGCTACATAATCGGCGCTCAGGCCAATTTATGGGCTGAATTCGTACCTATACCTGAGCATGCTGAATATATGCTGTTTCCGCGCCTGTCAGCGCTGTCTGAAGTACTCTGGTCCCCGGAAGCAGCCCGTGATTGGGAAGAGTTTCGCCATCGAATTATAGATTTTAGGCCGTTTTATGAATTTTATGGAATCAATTATTCCACCAGCTCAAACCAGGTACGACTACTGACAAAGTTGCATAAATTTCGCAAAGGACTGACAGTCAGCATGCATACTGAGACGCCGGAACTAGAGCTGCATTTCTCACTCGATGGTAGTATTCCTACTCCTGCAACGCCCCAATATCTCCAGCCAATCAGGATCAAGAAATCCACAGAATTGAGGGTGGTTGCTATTAAGGATGGTGATCGGAGTAGCCCCATCTCCCAGCTTTCTTTTACAGCGCACAAAGCTTTCCACAAACGGGTATCACTGATTAATAAATTCCACTGGCGCTATAAAGCTGGTGGCAAGATCGGTTTAGTCGACGGTATCCGAGGATCTGAAAATTACCTCGACGGTCGCTGGCAGGGATATCGGGTCGATGATCTGGAAGGGACTGTAAAACTGGGCTGGCCTGCAACCATAACATCAATCTCCACCAGTTTCCTGCAGAATACGGCGGCGGGAATCTTCATGCCTCCGGAGGTGGAATATGCCATTTCCAAAGATGGGAAATCCTATCTGGTCATAGGGACGCTTGACACAGGAATCCTGCCGACTGAACCCGGTCCGATCATTGAAAATACCATATTGGAATTCGATCCGATGCGGGTCCGCTATGTCCGCGTACGGGCAAAAAATATCGGCACCTGTCCCGACTGGCATCCAGTTGCCGGTAAAGACGCTTACCTGTTCATTGATGAGATTATTGTGAAATAACCATTAGTTATCATTTTGTTCAGATAAAAGAAATCAGCCCATAGCTTGAGCTATGGGTAAATCGCGCAATTACAATTATGAAACCGTTTAAACGGTTTTATACCAGATTCTTTACAATAACCCACGGTTAAAACCGTGGGTTATTTAAATCGTTTTCACTATCACCTTTCATTCCTAAACTCGCACCAATACTAACCATAATTCATACTTCTATTATGGAGAAAGAACTATGACCAAAGTCGGATTTGCCATCACTAATTACCATGATACAAATGAGATCTACCACAAGCTTGAGATCTTGCTAAGTCAATCCATCTTACCACTTAAAAAGGAAGCTTTGGATAAGTACCTGCAGTGGTTTGATGAAAACTGTATTAAATCCAAGGCGATGACATCTAAGGCCAAGGACGTGATTCCCGGCGGCGTTCAGCACAATCTGGCTTTTAATTATCCCTTTCCCCTGGCGTTTAAAAAGGCTGAAGGAGCGTATCTATGGGATATCGACGGTAATCGCTATATAGATTTTCTCCAATCCGGCGGCCCTACCGTACTGGGCAGTAACTATCCTGCTGTCAAAGATAAGGTACTTAACCTGCTGGATAATTGCGGACCTTCCACCGGCCTGTTTCATGAATATGAGTATAAACTGGCGGAATTCATCTGCTCGCACTTCCCGGCTGTCGATATGTATCGGTCTCTGGGCAGCGGCACCGAAGCAGCTATGGCTGCAGTCCGGGTAGCACGGGTGGCAACTGGCAGGAAAAAAATCATCAAGATCGGTGGTGCTTATCACGGGTGGAGCGATCAATTGAATTACGCCCTGAATATTCCCCGGACTGGTCGTTTCCAATCCCATGGAATCCCTCGTGCAACCACCGCTCACACCCAGGAAGTACTCCCGAATAAATTGAATGCACTCGAACGCAAATTGAAATTCAATCGACTGCGAGGCGGTACGGCCGCGGTTATCCTGGAACCTTTAGGTCCGGAAAGTGGCACCCGTCCAGTGACATTCGATTTCAATAAAAACGTTTGCGATCTGTGTGATAAATATGGTACCCTGCTGATCTTTGACGAAGTGGTTACCGCTTTCCGCCTGGGTATCAGTGGCGCCCAAGGCTATTTCAATGTTATGCCTGACTTAACCATATTCGGCAAAGTAGTGTCCGGGGGATATCCAGCAGCTGGTGGCCTGGGTGGCCGCAGGGACTTGATGCTTTTTCTGGCCGCCGGGGTTGAAGGAACCAAGAAACGGGCTAAAGTTGGGGGCACACTGTCAGCCAATCCGTTGAGCTGTGCCGCGGGCTACTACACAATGCTGGAAATTGAGAAAACTGATGCTTGCGCCAAAGCTGGCGCGGCGGGCGACCGATTGACGGTTGGTCTGCAAAAGATCATAGCCGAGCATGATCTACCCTATGTAGCATATAATCAGGGTTCGATCTGCCACCTCGAAACATCCGGTGTAATGTTGATGAACCTGGGTCTGAATATCTTGAAATCCCTGAAAGAGATTAAAATACGTAAAAAGATGATGGAGGAAATGGGCGCGGCTTATATGGCGGAGGGTCTTGTCACATTGGCTGGTAGCCGAATGTACACCTCGATGGCTGACACCGATGAAGTGATCGATGATGCTTTGCAGCGCTTTGAAAAAGTACTGATACAGACCGATAAATAAATCCTTTCCCTTGAATCTGAAAATTTAAAGTATGATTTAATTTTGTGTCTATATAATGTCGTTTAAGCATTATTGTATCTTGCGCAATATTAGGATATATTGACAATCATTTAAATAGTTAATGAAATATAAAATATTTATCACAATCGGATTTATTATACTGGTGGGAATTGTATTAATAATTGCCCCGCTTGAAAAATCATTGGGGTCGATCATGCGCTATGTATATCTGCATGTCTCATTGATCTGGACTGGTTTTCTGGCAATCAGCATTGCTGGATTATTTGGATTAGCGGGCAGTCTGTTAAATCGAAATGATATAACTATGCTGGCACAGTCCATTGGATGGTTTGCCCTTGGTTTATATTTAACAGGAGTATTTTTCAGTGGCCTGGCAGCCTGGTATAGCTGGGGCAGGATTCAATGGTCCGAACCAATCTATGCCGTTTCTGGACGAATAATGCTGGTAGTGTTAATGATTCAAGTCCTATCTTATCTATTCGCACATTCTCGCTGGACCGGACTAATACATTTCATCCCGGTAGTCTATTTGATAAAAACTACTACCAACATCCGGATGGTTATGCACCCGGTCGATCCAATCGGTAATTCTGGCTCAACGCAAATCAAATTGACTTTTTATATTTTAACTCTCCTGCTTGTACTCTGGATTGGATTGATGCTTTGGTTGGCATATCGGAAGTCAGGTAAACAAGCAATTTAATCGCTACTCTGATATTCAAATATATTGTAATATCTCCACCAATTTTGGATAAGGATGGACTATGACCAACTATAGACAAACCAATTGGATAAAATGGTTTTTTCTTCTTTGTAGCCTGGGACTAATGTCGACAATACTGCTGGCAGAAGAGGCTGGAGCCAAAGCTTCCTTTGGTTTTTGGAATGTAATGCTGATGCCCCGCGTGTGGGTCGGATTTATTTTTGTACTGGTTGGATTATTCTTACTCAACCGCAAGTTGGTGTCCCAAAAACTGCGCTTTATAGCCTTATTCATAATTTTTCTCACTTTCAGCGCTTTCTGGCTCCTGCCGCTGGGTGAATTCGCCCGGGGCATGGGTCTACACCCCAGCCCGGTCTGCGCTGTCACCAAACCGGCCCTGTTCATTAAAGCAGGTCGCGGATTCCCGGTTGTATTCGCTGCCATCCTCGTTTCAATGGCCATAATGAGTCTAATCGGCAAAAAACTATTCTGCGGTTGGGTTTGCCCGGTCGGTGCTGTTCAGGAAATGGTGCACTTGATTTCTTTTGGAAAAAAGCGCGATAAAAAATTAAAAATCAAACTGCCCTTCAAAATATCAAATACTGTGCGCTCGGTGCTATTTTTACTTTATCTGGTTATAGTGTCAACGGCTGGGATCAGCGTCTACGAATATTTCAACCCATTTGAATTTCTGCATTGGGGATTTGAATTATGGGGAATTCTGGTAATGCTGGTAACCTTGATCAGCGGACTATTCATTTTCCGACCATTTTGTTACTTGATCTGTCCGATTGGACTATTGAGCTGGGTATTGGAGCATTTTGCCCTGACCAGAGTTGAACTTGACCATAATAAATGTACCGATTGTGATATCTGTCTGCGAAAAAGCCCCTGCCCTTCCATTCCAGCGATTCTGGCTGAAAAATGGTCCCAACCGGACTGCCATGCCTGTGGACGCTGTATCGAAGTCTGTCCGGAGGACGCCCTTGGTTTTAAGCGTTTTATTTGAATTAGAGCCGATCCCTTATTGGTGACAGGTCTGATGCGTAATAATCAATTGAATCAATTTTATTTGTGCTGACACGAACCACTTTTATCACCAGTGCCACACTCCTGCTGATATTATTCTTCAGCGGCCTGTTTTATTACTACTATAGTAAAGTAACAATTCTTCCTGACTGGTATACAGAGACCGATGCCTGGATCGATTCTACAATTGACGTAATCCCTGCTAGATCACATTCATTTGCAGATCAATCACCAAGTAACGCAATGCAGGCCACCGACCCAGTCGATCAAAGTAATCGCCAGGTTGACGAATCACAGACGGAACCAGCACCACAAATAATTATAGTTCCTGAATTAGCTCCAAACACCAAAACCGTAATATCTCCACCAAATGAAAAATCTAGTAAGAAAAAAAGAATATCCAGCAAACGCCGCCCAGCAGCTAAAAGATATTTCGAATTAACTGCTGAGCAGATACCTGATCTGGTTTATAAGCAGATCGATCAGGCCAGTAATGGAAATGCAAATAATATTCTGAAAGCAGTACGATCAAAAATTTCCCACCGGGTTGTGGAGATAGAAATGGTTGTGGATGTCATCGAGTTGCAGTCGATGCAATATCTATCGGAACCTGAATTAAGTATACTTGCACAATTGATTAAATCCGCTGAGTTAAAAGAATTATACCTGAGGTTAGAACTAATCCCGGATTATCGAAATGATATTATCAGCCTCAAACCGGAATCTACTGTATCGATAGGTGATATTCATTTTAATCTGCGTGAAATGGAGTCCCAGCTCGGTCTTTCGTTAGATCAATTTCAACTGGCTGTGCCCGGATACAAGAAACTAAAGCTACAGCGGGGTAAAATTATTTTAAACTAACTGATTTTTTTAACCGGATCCAATCTGAAATCTCAATCAAGATAGGTGGATATTGAAAAATCCATCCAACAGTAATTCAAGGTTTATAATTCTCGGAGAAGCACCCCAATCTCTGCTATATGCTAATCATCCTCCGGTCGATATTGCCGTTGAGCTTTTAATAGTAAAACATTTGCTTTTTGCTGATCGCCGTCTTGTGCGGCCGACACAACGCGTAATGCCTCGATGATCGGAATGCGCGAATTATCGAAATTGGCGTACAATGCGTCCATTGCCTGAGCGATAATTTCAATATTATAACCGACACCCTCTGACAGATGCTGGTCAAGAATCTCATAAAAGCGTTCGATAAAATACGGTTCCCGCCAGTAGGGATCATGTCCGTACTGTTTTTTCGCTTCTTCCATATGATACAATTTCATCCGGCTGATAGCTGTGTAAGCACCGTTGACAAAAGCCAGCTTTTCACCATCTGTTATACTGTCCCAGTATTCTGCCGGTGTATTCAGCTGGGCAGATAAATCTGGTGCTAGACCGATCCCAATAATAACAAACAATAATATTTTGGTTATCTGTTTCATCCGGATTCCTCCATTGTAATCCCCTCAAAATGATTAACGATTGGAATTCTTCTCCCGCTACCAAAGGCCTTAGGACTGACCCGCAGACCAGGGGCCGCCTGCCGTCGTTTGTATTCGTTACGATGCACTTTTTGATATATATCCTGTACCAGTTTCGGATCGTATCCCTGTTTGACCAGCATCCGTGGAGTTTGGCGCTCTTCTACGATCGCATCAACCAGCGGGCTGACTATTACATAATCAAATGGATCAACCTGGTTTTCACTTAACTCGGCTGAAGGCGGTTTCGTAATACAATTACCGGGAATCACCGGCCGTCTGGCACTGGTATTAACCCAACCAGCCAGATTGTAAACATCTGTTTTAGATAAATCGGATATTACAGCCAGGCCACCGACCATATCACCATAGAGTGTGCAATAACCTAAAGCCAATTCAGTTTTGTTGCCGCAAGACAGCACCAACCAGTTCATTTTATTGGAAAAAGCCATCAGAATATCACCCCTGATCCGGGCTTGATTATTCTCTTCCGTCAAATCCCGGGGCAACCTGCCAAAATCATTCTTTAAATTTTCCTCGAAGCAATCCACTACCGACTGAATTGGAATAATCTTGAAATCAATTCCGAGATTTTCCGCCAACTGCCGGGCATCATTGACACTGTGTTCGCTGGAAAACCGCGATGGCATGGCTATACCATGCACATACTGGGGATCAAGCGCCTCAGCCGCAATGCATGCAACCAGACTGGAATCAATACCACCACTGAGACCGATGATAACATCCTGATATCCGACCTTATGGATATAATCTCGCACTCCCAGGCACAGCCCATGGTAAATTTCTTCCTCCCTGTCCATCACCTGTAGTTCGACCTCCAGTGGTTGATTGTCAATATCGACCAGCAAAAAATCTTCCTGAAAAGCTTTACCCTGGGCCAGTACCCGGCCTTCCCCGGAGACGATCAGCGATTGGCCATCAAAAATCAATTCATCCTGCCCACCGACTAGATTACAATAAAAAAACGGAATCTGTGTATCCGCTATTTTTTTGCGTATCAGGCTCAAGCGATCTTCCAGCCTACCTTCATGATAAGGTGACGCCGAAATATTAATTATCAAGTCCGCACCCTGCTCTTTCAATGCTTGTGTTACTTTCACCGGATAATCGTCATCCCATAAATCCTCGCAGATCTCGATGCCGATCTTTATACTGTCATCATTATTGTCCAATTGCCAGACAACCGTTTCCTTTCCCGCTGTAAAATAACGATCCTCATCAAATACATCATAAGTTGGCAGCAACAGTTTATCATAATCCAGCCGGACTGATCCATCCTTGATCAGGACTGCGGAATTATAGAGTTTGCCGGATTTCTGGCGGACACAACCCACAATGGCCGGTACCGATACAATTTCGGTGAACGACGACAGAGTCTTTTCATTTTGAATGATAAAATCACGTTCGTGCAATAAATCGGATGGCGGGTAACCGGTGACAACCAACTCAGGAAAAACCACCAGTTCGGCTCCAGCTTTAACTGATCGACTATACCACTTGGTCAATAATTCCAAATTACTGCTGAACGCTCCCACAGTTGGATTTATCTGGCACAGGGCAATTTTCATGGCTAATCCAGATTAATATTGAATCTCAAAATCCCGGTATTTATGCTCATAATTCAGCCATTCGGTCACTATATCATCGACCTGTGATCCCTGGGGTCCTTGTTTCAATTCCTTGATAAATGATTCGATCCGATTGCGTTTTCCTTCAACTGATACGAACACCGAGCCATCGTGCTGATTGCGGACATATCCACCCAGCGCCAGGTCCTGAGCCCACTGGACTGTAAACCAGCGGAATCCAACTTTCTGCACCCTGCCAGTAATTTTAAGAGTAGCCCCGGCATTATCTGTTTTAGGTATATCCCAATCCATTACAGGTTCTCCTTTATCTTGGCGATCACATCAGCGGGATTTTCCGCACTTATAACCTGAGGAATGTCCCAGGTTTCCAATCCAATAACCGGTTTACCCAATTGAAGAGCATAAGCAATTTCGGATAGCGTACCGTAATTTCCATTAACAGAAATCGCTGCATCACAATTATAGGCGATCAAGGCATTACGGCTGATCCCCAGATCGGTCAGCACCGGAATCGTCACCCAGGGATTGGCTTCAGCCTGGTCACGTCCCTTCAGAATGCCGACACAGGTGCCACCAGCTTCGCTAACACCACGACTGACTGCTTCCATTGCACCGCTGCCTCCCCCGCAGAATACCAGCCAGTTTTCCCGGGCCAGAAGGACTCCCAATTGCTGAGTCTGCTGATAAAGTTCAGCGGAAATTTTGCGTCCGCCAAACACGGCTATCCGAATTTTGCGTTTGATCATGGCTCCAGGCGATAGATAGTCCTTGGGAAAGGAATTGTTTCCCGGATATGCCTGATCCCTGTTATCCAGGCTACTACCCGCTCCAGTCCCATCCCGAATCCTGAGTGAGGTATTGTGCCAAATTTTCGTAAATCCAGATACCATTGAAACGGTTTCATCGGCAGGTCATGGTGCAAGATTCGTTCAACCAGTATATCGTGATCATCTTCCCGCTGGCCACCACCGATGATTTCACCATAACCCTCCGGCGCCAATACATCCACCCCCAGCGCCAGATCAGGATTTTTTGCATCGCGTTTCATATAAAATGCTTTGATTTCCGCTGGCCAGCGATGAACCATCACCGGTCGATCGTACTGATCCGATAGAATCGTTTCGTCACCACCGCCGAAGTCGCTGCCATAATTAAATTCAATCTTATTATCCTTGAGGATTTGAGCTGCCTGATCATAGGTGATTCGTGGAAATGGTGGAGTAACTTTCTTTAGCAGGGTTGTATCACGCTCAAGAATATCCAGCTCAATCTGACAGTGTTCGAGACACCATTGGACCACATAAGAAATGAATTTCTCAGCCCATTCCATGTTCTCGTCCAGATCACAATAGGCCATCTCTGGTTCCACCATCCAGAATTCGGTCAGATGACGGCGTGTTTTCGATTTTTCAGCTCTAAAAGTGGGACCAAAACAGTATACTTTGCCATGAGCCCCGATCGTGGCCTCCGAATACAACTGGCCGCTCTGGGTTAGGTAGGCCGTCGTATCAAAATAATCAACATTAAATAAACTGGTGGTACCTTCACAGACATTGGCTGTTAAAATAGGTGCATCGACAAGAGTAAAACCATTATCATCCAGAAAATCGCGGCAGGCTTTCACAATCTGGTGACGCACCCGGATAATTGCATGCTGTTTTTTGGAACGGAGCCAGAGATGGCGGTTCTCCATCAGGAAGGCTGTTCCATGCTCTTTATGCGAAATTGGATAATCTTCTGCATACTGGTGAACTTCAATCGTTTTCACGCCCAACTCATAACCACCAATTGAGCGATCATCTTTGCGCACCAAACCAGTTACCGAAACAGATGATTCCTGGCTCAGTTTTGCTTCCAGATCAAATATGGTTTGATCTACTTCTGACTGTACCACAACACATTGAATCAAACCAGTACCATCGCGGAATATCATAAACCAGACTTTCCCGATCGAACGGGTATTGTAAACCCAGCCGTGTAAGGTCACTTCCTGTCCATCGTAATCCGCAATATCTGCAATATAAATATGTTCCATCAAATAATTATCTCCATTAGAAAATTCGAGCCAGATATTAAGCCGAAAATTACCAAGTTGTCATAATATCGTTAATAACATCTTCAGCGATTTTCTCCACTGCAATCCTGGTGGCATAAGAACGTGGTTCACCGAATTCATCATCGTCATCACCGTCTACCAAGCCATCGCCGTCGTTATCAATCCCATCATTACTGATATCTCCGCTGACTCCATAGGCCCCCCAACCACTATATTTTTTATTTAATAGTATAACCTCATTAGCCACATCGTACCATTCAAGCTGCATGCTAACAGTGAAGCGGTATTCGGTGACAATTTCAGTACCAGTGTAAGTTTGGGCTTTATCATCAACTTTGATAATTATACCTCGCAGGATCGAATCAGCCTGATCTGCATCCGCCAAGCGTAAAATATTTTCCTCCGTAAAACGAATCTGCAGATTATCGGTCACTGATTCAGCCATCCCAAATTCGGCAGTCTGATTATCGACCATGGGGATGGCAATACTCTTAATATGGGGCGGGATTGAACCAGCCAGGGAATAGAAACCACAGCCGGCCATAATAAAAACAATGCCAATCAACAGCTGCAAATTCAATTTCATATCATTTTCGTCCTTTAATTTTACGCTCAAGTCCAAATTGATCAATTTTACGATACAATGTCCGTTCACTCATTCCCAACGAGCGGGCTGCTGCGCGGCGATTATTTCTAAAATGTTGTAATGTGCGCGTTATAGCTTCTTTCTCTAGTGCTTCCAGAGTCATATCACCAATTGCTTCTCCCCGGATTATTGGAAACTCTTTACTATTCGCATGTTCAGCGACTGATTCAATTTCTGTGGATTCATGCGGTAGATACTGGATTTCGTCACTCGGATTCAGAACTGCTTTACCACTGACCGATTCTTTGATATCCTGAATATCCTGGCGCATCAGAAAAATCTGACGCAGCAGGATCTCCCGTTCAGCCTGTTCCGGTGATCGGTCAACAACGATTGGCAGGTTGGGATTCAAGGGCACTTTTGCAGGCTGGAGTTGACGGGCAACCATTTCAGCTGTGATCCTCTGCCCTTTTTCCAATACCAGAGTACTCTCAACGAAATTCTTTAATTCCCGCACATTGCCAGGCCAGTCATATTGCTTCATAAGGCGGGTGGCTTCGGGCATGAATCCTCGGTAAGGAATATCATTACCACGTGTGAACTCCAGTGCAAAGCGTTCCACCAGCAAGGATAAATCCTCAATCCGGTGTCGCAGGGACGGCACATTGATGCTGACTGTCTTTAGGCGGTAGTACAAATCCTGTCTAAAATCACCCTTGGCAGCATCAGCCCCCAGATCACGATTAGTCGCTGTAATGACGCGCACATCGGAATACAATGTTTTCGAATCACCAACACGCATGAATTCGCCACTTTCAAGCACTCGCAGCAGTTTTACCTGAGTTTCCAGGGGTGTCTCACCAATTTCATCTAAAAATATTGTCCCTTTATGAGCATATTTAAAATATCCCTGTCGGTCTTCACCAGCGCCGGTGAAAGCACCTTTTTTATGCCCGAATAATTCACTTTCGATCAAACCGGAGGGAATCGCACCGCAATTAACGGTGACCAAGGATTCATTAGCCCGTTTGCTGAACTTATGAACCGCCTTTGCTACCATTTCTTTTCCGGTTCCTGATTCACCAGTTATTAGTACCGAAATATCAACCTGGGCAATCTGAGCAATCATTTCGATAACCTGGCGAATTGCGCTGGAGTTGCCGATTATACCGGCTGTTTGTTGTAGTCGCTCGATATTTAACATCTGTTAATCCTGTATCTCAATCAGATTTATCACTTATAAATTTCCCACATACTGCTCAGAATGGTATCCAAATCGGAATACACCGGCTGCCAGTTTAATTTTTCAGCTGCAATCGATGAAGCTGCGTACAAGCCAGCCGGATCACCGGTTCGCCGCTTAACCATTTCATATTCGATCGTCCGGCCGGTAATTGTACCAGCTTGCTTTACTACTTCCAGTACCGAATAGCCAGTACCGGAAGCCAGATTTATCTGCAGATTATCCGGTTTTTCATTCAAGTATTCCAGAGCACTCAAATGAGCTGTGGCCAGGTCGTTAACATGGATGTAATCCCGGACGCCAGTACCATCATTAGTGGGATAATCGTTACCAAAAATTTGGAGTTTCGATCGGGTACCGGCCGCTACCTCCATTACTACCGGTAACAGATTCGCGGGATTGATTTCTTTGCCGCGGATACGTCCATTCACATCATAGCCAGCAGCATTAAAATAACGTAAAGCAGCAAACCGCAGATTCTTTAAACGACCATACCAGACCAGCAGGTTCTCAAGCTCCAGTTTTGTAAAACCATAGAAATTTTCCGGTTGCATCGGATGATCCTCATCAATCGGTAAGTAACTCGGATTACCGTAGACTGCAGCGCTGGAGGAGAAAACGAATTTATTCACACCATTGGCCAACATTGCATTTAACAGATTAATTGTACCAATGAGGTTATTGCGTGCGTATAGTTCCGGTTTCAGCATTGATTCACCGGCTGCTTTAAATGCCGCAAAATGAAATACAGCGTCAAGGTTCCGACTGAAAGCACGCTTCAGATCTTCGGCTACCAGAATATCACCTACGATCATTTCAGCCTGTGGATTGATATTGATCTGAACACCGGTTGACATGTTATCGATAATTACAACCTCATGCCCGGCTTCAATCAGTTCCATTACTACGTGTGACCCGATATATCCCGCACCGCCTGTGACCAGTATTTTCATGTTTTTACAATTCCCGCAATTTCTTTTTCCAATTTTTCAATCTCATCCCGCAATTTTGCGGCTTGCTCAAACTGCAGTTTTTCAGCTGCTTTTAACATTTCACGCTTCATCAATTCCATCACCATCCCTTTATCCTGGAGATCGAATTCATCGCCGCGACGCAGACGTTTTGGTGCAATTTCTTCCGTTTGCTTGGAATCGGCTACGGCAGTTGTCTGCATTATTTCGTCCATTGATTTATAGACGCTCCGCGGAGTGATATCATGCTCAAGATTATATGCTTCCTGAATTTTCCGTCGTCGGTTTGATTCATCGATCAAATACTGCATCGCGTCGGTAATCCGATCTCCGTACAGGATTACACTTCCGTTTACATGTCGCGCAGCTCGCCCGGCCACCTGCATCAATGAACTCCTGGACCGCAGAAATCCTGGCTTATCGGCATCCAGAACAGCTACCAGCGATACCTCCGGAAGATCAAGACCTTCCCGCAGCAGGTTAATCCCCACCAATACGTCGAACTCACCCAACCGCAAGTCTCGCAAAATCTGTACCCGCTCCAGTGAATCAATTTCAGAATGCAGGTAGCGAACCCGCAAATTCAAACCGCGTAAATATTCACTGAGATTTTCTGACATCCGCTTGGTCAGGGTTGTGACCAATATCCGCTCCTGGCGATCAGTGCGAACCCTAATTTCACCGATCAAATCATCAATCTGTCCCTCTGTTTCATGTACTTCTACTCGGGGATCCAATAAACCTGTCGGACGAATTACCTGCTCAACCACCACTCCCAGGGACAGTTCCAACTCCCGCTCGGCCGGTGTAGCGGTTGTGTAAATTGTCTGGTTCTGCATTTCCTTGAACTCAGGATACTGCATGGGACGATTATCCAACGCACTGGGCAGCCGGAAGCCGAATTCGACCAGAACTTCCTTGCGAGCCCGATCACCATTGTACATACCATGAATCTGTGGAATAGTTACATGGGACTCGTCGATAATCGTGATGAAATCACTCGGGAAAAAATCGATCAGCGTCCAGGGACGTTCACCGGCTGACCGACCAGAAAAATAGCGCGAATAATTCTCGATCCCGGAGCAATAGCCCAGTTCCTGTAGCATTTCCAGGTCGAAATTGGTCCGTTGTTCCAGACGCTGAGCTTCCACCAGCTTATTCTGCTCCCGCAATTCTTCCACTCTCTTCGCCAGTTCCATCCGGACTTCCGGCACCATCCGAGTAATCACTGCAGGATCGGTAACAAAATGCTTGGCCGGATAGATGTACACTTCATCCAACTCTTGCAGTACTTCTCCTGTTAAAGGATTAAACCGGGCGATATAATCAACCGCCGAACCAAACATTTCGATTCTAACACATACTTCATCATAAGCCGGGAAAATTTCAATTACGTCGCCCCTGACCCGGAAATTGCCCCGTTCAAGAACCAGATCGTTGCGTAAATAATGAATACCGACCATCCGACCCAGGAAATCCCGACGGGAAATGGTCTCCCCTTTTTTAAGGCCAACAACCTGCTGTTTATATTCGCTGGGCGAGCCGATTCCATATATGCAGGAAACGGAACTGACCACGATAACATCTTTGCGATGCATCAATGAACTGGTGGCCTTCAAGCGTAGCCGGTCGATTTCTTCATTGACCGATGAATCTTTTTCTATAAAGGTGTCGGTCACCGGCAGATAGGCTTCCGGCTGGTAATAATCATAGTAGCTGATAAAATATTCGACAGCATTTTCCGGGAATAGCTGCTTGAATTCACCGAATAATTGAGCGGCCAGCGTTTTATTATGGGAAATGATCAGGGTTGGCCGCTGGACAGTTTCAATAACTTTGGCAATCGTAAAGGTCTTACCACTGCCGGTAACACCAAGCAAAGTCTGGTGATCCAGATCCTGGTTCAATCCGGAAACCAGCCCGGTAATAGCCTCCGGCTGGTCGCCGCTTGGTTCAAATTCGCTATGGATTTTAAACTCTGCCATATTGGCCAAATTTAGCGGTTATATCTGATTCCAGGCAATCAATCTTCCTTAATAAATGAAATTATTCTCTGATTGGTTTAAACGCACATTTTGGCAGAAAATAATTAGTAAGTTATCAATTGCGCGGGGATAGCACTTCTGTTTTCCTACACATAAATCTAGAAATCAATTAAATCGATGTGCCGATCAATTCATAATCACTGGTACCGGTGATTTTGACATTCGCAAATTTACCTTGCGTGACCTTCCCAGCAATCCGGATGATATTATCTATCTCCGGTGAATCAAATTCAGTCCTGCCAATTGATTCATCTGGACTGCTTTGATCCACCAACACTTTCAGCACCTGCCCCACCCGGAGTGAATTTTGTTCGGTACTGATTCCATTCTGCAAGTCCATAACAGCCGCTTTACGATCATCTTTAACAATGCGTGGTACGTCATCATGCAGATCCGCAGCAATGGTTCCTTCCTCCTCTGAGTAGGTAAATACACCCAATCGATCGAATTCAATTTCCTCGATAAAATCATACAATCGCTTGAAATCATCATCAGTTTCACCGGGATAACCCACTATTACCGTCGTGCGTAATCCGATGCCCGGTATCGCAGTGCGCAATTGCCTAATTCGTTGCCGGATACCGGCTGATCCCAGTCCACGACGCATTGAACTGAGAATTTGATCTGAGGCATGCTGAATTGGCATATCCAGGTACCTACAAACTTTACCTGATTCAGCAATCGTATCAATTATCTTCTGAGACAAATGAGCCGGGTGAGCATAATGAATTCTAATCCATTCCAGACCATCACCGAGCGTATTCAATTCGCTGATCAAATCATGCAGGTATAATTTGGGTGTCAGATCCCAACCATAGGATGTTGTATCTTGAGCAATTACCAATAACTCCTTCACACCACGATCAACCAAACGCTCTGCTTCAGATTTAATGGCTGGAATCGAACGACTTTTCTGCAAGCCGCGCATCTGCGGAATGCTGCAAAAAGAACAGCCGTTGTCGCAGCCTTCAGCTATTTTCAAATAAGCATAATGCCTGGGAGTAAGCAACGACCGGAAATACAGCGGATCGTCCTTTGCAAACGGTTTTCCGGTCAGAAATGATATAATCCGGCGATGATCATTGGTGCCAAAAAAACGATCCACCTCCGGTAACTCCCGCGCCATATCCTCTGGATAACGTTCAGATAAACAGCCCATTACGATCAACTGACGCAATCGTCCGCTGTGCTTCAATTCGGCCGCTTTTAAAATCGTCTCAATCGATTCTTCCCGGGCTTGATCCAAAAATCCACAGGTATTAATAATTATCGTATCCGCCATTTCAGGATCATTAACAATATTCAGTTCCGATTGCTTAACGGCTCCCAGTATGAGCTCCGAGTCGATAAGGTTTTTGGCGCAACCTAGACTTATCAGATTAATTTTTTTCCGCTTTATTTCCATGAATGCTATCTGTGTAATGCAGTCAGGATAGCTGACAAATCATTTAATCGCACTGCCCAGCAAAGAATCGACATATTCCCTGGAATTAAAGGGATACAGATCATCCAATTGTTCACCAACGCCGACAAACACGGTTGAAAGACCCAGTTCCTGATAAAGCGGAAATACGATCCCGCCTTTGGCCGTCCCATCCAGCTTGGTTAATATAGCTCCGTCCAGACTAATCCGGGTGGCGAAGGTCTTGGCCTGCTGTATCGAATTCTGCCCCAGGGTTGCATCAATGGTTATCACCGTTCGTAGTCGGTAATCGCTGAACCGTTTTGTGATTACTGCATACATTTTATCCAATTCGGCCATCAGATTATCATAGGTGTGTAATCTACCGGCAGTATCGACTATCACCAATTCAGAATCAGCCGCTCTGGCCGCAGACAGCCCATCAAATAATACAGCAGATGGATCGGCTGACCTTTCATTACAGATCAATCGGATTC
Organism: uncultured bacterium; assembly: GCA_964439935.1. Classification (GTDB taxonomy): domain Bacteria; phylum Fidelibacterota; class Marinisomatia; order Marinisomatales; family TCS56; genus JABMQW01. The sequence continues at coordinate 17,801 of CAYTPW010000004.1, forward strand.
CCAGACGTTCGCTCCAGACATTGATCTGTTCCACCGCCGCAGCCCGGTAGGTATCAGCACAAACCAGTAATATATTTTTCCCCAACTGTGAATAATACGCTGCTAATTTGGCCACAGTTGTGGTTTTTCCAGTCCCATTGACACCAACAACCATCAGAACTGTTGGTTCGACCGGTGTGTCCAACCAATCATTTTGGGCTGGCAACAGTGCAATTAGAGTGTCTTTTACAACGGGCAATAAATTTGATGCCGAGGTTCGTCGCAAAGAATTCAATAATGCTTCTACCGTCTTAACACCCATATCAGCGGATAAAAATAATTCTTCCAATAGTTCCAGCGATTCATCCGAAATCCGCTTATGTAAAACTGATGAAACGGCCGTTGTCAGATTTGCTCTGGTACGACCAAGGGCATTGAATAATTTACCGGCAAGTGTCATTCTAGTCTTTATATGGCTTTAAAACGGAAAAATATTTTCAATAGATCAGTAAAAATCTTTTTGTCAATCAGCGTGGTCATTCACAACCTCTTGTACCTTTGATTCCAATTGCTCATTCAAATTGATGCTATGATCGCATAAACAGTTTATCAAATCATGATCATGGGATATAATTATTAAATGATTGGAATTCAGATATTCAAATAGATAGTTAATCAAACGCAATCGCTGTTTCCGACCCAAACCAAAACTTGGTTCATCCAAAACAATGATATCATAATCGCAGTGAGTCAGCAGAAAAACCAGGGCAATTCTCAGTGTGGACCATGATATTGTATGGAAATTCCTGTTATTTAATAAATCCCAGCTAAGTTGATAATCTTGCATTCGACGCTGGCACTGGTGAAAACGATTCTCTTTTAACATACCGCACCTGATCAATTCAACCGCGAAATCACCGAGGGTACCATAACCCAGCATGTGCTCGGGAAATTGATCAAGGTACCCAGTCGACAGAGTCGTTCTCCCATCATTGAAATTCAAATTGATGGTGCCTTCAGTTGGAGTTGAAATTCCCAGTATCATTCTGGCCAGGGTGGTTTTACCACTGCCATTGATTCCAACAACGCCGAATGATCGACAGGAATCTATTCTGTAATTCAAATTATTAAATAATGTTTCATGTTTATTATAGGCAAACAGTAGACTGGAAATTTCTAATTTTAAATTCCCAGGTTGAATCGACCGCTCCGGATAAACTGTTACCGCCAGGTTTTCAATCGAATCGAATCCTGACAAGCTCAACCGCCATAGGGCATCTCCATACCGACAGTCACCAGGTTCTGATGTAAACCAAATGATAATAGTGCCGGATTCGTCAATCAACCTCCGTAATAGTTCAACGACTCGATCCTTACTAGCGTTTGATAAAAATGACAGGCCATCATCAATTAATAATGTTTTTGGATGAGCGGAGATGGCAGTAATAACATTCAGAATTTCTTTTTCACCACCACTGAGAGTGGACGGATGTCGCTTTAAATTAATCGATTCAGGAAGCAGTGAACATGCTTCTTGAAAATTCCTTTGAATGATCTGCTGATCGTCATGGTTACACTCAATTGAAAATGCTAATTCACGGGCAATTGTCGAACAGATAATCTGGTTGTCGGGATTTTGTAAGATTATCTGGAATGGCGGTGGTACCGCTTTTTCGATCAAAGAAAAATTAATTTCATTTTTAACCGGTAGATCAATCAACTGGCGAATCAAGTCTGATTTACCTGTCCCGCTTTCACCATAGACAATATTCAAGCCAGGCTGAAAAACCGCTCGCAGCGGTTTATTACTAAATTTTGGGAAAACCAGCTGGAAATTAAGCGATCTAGTCACGAATTATTCCGCGCACGACCCTAGTTGCCGATCCTAAATTGCGATGAATTACATCGGTCGCGGAAAAACTAGCTTTTAAAAAAGTATTGCGGTCAGTGAGCAACCTGCGAAAAATACTATGGGTTGATTCACTGTCTGCCACGGAAAATCCACCATTATTTTCGATTAATTGCTCAGCTTCCTGGGAGTTATGGTATTTCGAACCAAATAGGACTGGTAATCTGGCGATGGCTGGTTCCATCACATTGTGTACCCCGGTTGAAAAGCCTCCACCGACATATGCTATTTGACCTTTCCAGTATAAATTGGCCAGGGTACCCACTACATCTACCACGATCACGCGAGCACTGTTATTGATATTTCCGTTACAGCTAACATAAGTGGTGGTCTTAAAACCATGGTCATTGAAAATATCGACCGAATGGGTGATATATCGACCGCTCGGTTCGTGAGGTACCCATAAAATCGATAGATCATCAAATTCATTCAATAGCCGGATGATGGGTTCAAAGATGATACTTTCATCTTCAGGCCAGACACTTCCAATCACCAGCCGCTGGTCGCGACTGAGAACAGATTCGGTGTGCTCCTTAGTAAATTGATCGGCATTCGTTTTAACTTGGTCATAGCGGGGATTTCCAAGTACACGTACTAACGGCTTCTTGCGATTGGAAAGTATTTTATGCAAGCGTTTATTATCTGTGTTGGTAATTGTATAAATTGTATTGAAACAAGTATATACATTTTGATAAAAGCTTTTTATAACTGGATATAATTTAGTTGTTCCCTTGGCAAACCGCGCTGAAAAAATATTTGTATGTATCCCTGCTCGAGCCGCCTGCCAGATCATGTTGGGCCAGACATCATAGGCAGCAAAAATTATTTTTTTAGGCCTTACAATCCGCATTACCCGATTAACCTGCCAAGGAAAATCCATCGGTAAATATATTTTACAGTCAATATTTGAATCATTGACATTACGAAATCCCGAGGGGGAGAAAAAACTGACTACCATAGTACTTTCCGGTAGAATTTCCTTCAAACCCTTAATGACCGGGCGCACCTGCTCATATTCACCATGAGAAGCAGCATGGAACCAGTACGTCAATGGATTATGGTCGGTGGTATCAATAAATTTACGAAGACGTTCAAATGTTTTATGGCGGCCTCGTATACCTTCTCGCAGCTTGGGATTGAACAGCGCAGCAATATATACCAGAGTGACCAATACCGGAAGAATCAGAGAATTGTATATTATTTTCCAGGTTAACATCAAGCTACCGGTAACAATTTATGCAATTTATCGAAAATAAGCTCGGGCATAATCTGTGTCAGGCAATACTGCTCTTCGCGGTAGCAGGGGCGTTGGCCGTGCTGGGAGCATGGTCGGCAGTAAATGTCGAGCCCTATTGATACTGAATCCGGCAGGTTATGACCAGCACCGGTTTCTTTGGCTGTAGGTCCTAAAATCATGAGTGCTCTAATACCCAGGGCTTCGGCTATATGAGTCAATCCTGTATCATTACCAATCGTCAAAACGGAGTTAGACACAATAGCCATTGATCTTCTTAAAGAAGTTAACCCTTTCAGGTTTTTAACAGACGGACAGTACTGGCGGATCTTATCGCAGATACTATCTTGCAAAGTTCCTAATAAAACCACATCCAGTGCAAATGTATCAATTATCCTTTGCGCCAATTCAGCATATTTTTCCGGGGACCACTGTTTCTGGGGCCAGGCGGCTCCAGGAATCAGGCAAATGTAGGATTGGCGGATTTCATACTTTTTTAATAATGTTCCTGCAGATTTTTTTTCAATGTCCGAAACATATAATTCAGTAAGCGGAACTGGAATTCCCGGTGCGATCAGTGAATCTAAAACTGCATTTAATGCTTCCAATATTCCGTAATCCGCCGGAAACAGGTTACGATGCAACCGAAACAGTAAGAACCGCTGCCAGCGCGGTTTTTCATAGACCAGTGTTACCGGGATTCGCAACCGTGCTCGGATTAGCTTACTCCGCAGTGTATTATGTAAATCAATCACCAGATCATAATCATGTAGATCCAAACGACGCCCAATTCTATTAAGACCCCAATAATCCACATTTCTATCAATTTGGATTAAACGGTCGATTACCGGGTGTCCCTCCAGTAAAGGGGCGAATTCGCTCAGAATCAGAAAATCCATCCTTGCTTTCGGAAATGCTGTTTTTATTCGACGGAGAACCGATGTTGTCAACACGATATCGCCGATTGAGCTGAATCTGATTACCAGGATTGACCTGGGACTGGACATTTATTTCGATCGCTGTACGTTAAACAATACCAGATCTGTCAGTGACTGCTTATAGATTGAATCGGGATAGGGTGCGATTGCATCCAGCGCCTGGTTTGAATATTCATCAATTTTCTGATAGGCATATTCGAATCCACCCGCATTTCGGATAATCTCGGTAATTTCATCTAAATCCCTGGTAGATTTTCGACGCTGTCGTAATAGTCGATCGATTTGTTTCCTTTCTGATTTTGGCAAAGTACTATATGAATATATTATTGGCAAGGTGACCAAATTCTTCCTGATGTCTGCTCCTTTGTTTTTACCGAGATTATCCTCTTGCCCCAGGAAATCAAACAGATCATCCTTAATCTGGAACGCCATACCAAGTTTTGCACCGTAATTCTTAAAGGCCTGGCGATCAGTGGATGTTTTTGAGGTAGTAATTGCGCCCAGTTCACAACTGGCCGAGATTAATGAAGCTGTCTTGCGATTGATCATATCAAAATAACTCTGTTCACTGAATGACCGGCTAGCAGATTTTTGAATCTGCAGCATTTCACCGGACGCCATTTGTTCGGCAGTTTGGGATATAACGTCCAGTACATCAAAATCTTTCAGACCGATCATATTAATCAATGCCTTGCTGAACAGAAAATCGCCCATTAAGACCGAGATCCGGTTTTTCCAGACACGATTGATTGACGGAAATCCCCGACGGAGAGTGGCGTCGTCTACGACATCATCATGGACCAGCGAAGCAATATGCAGAATTTCAATCAAAGCGGCGGCTCGGTAGCTGTTCAGGGTTGGTTTCCCGCACACTCGCGAAGCCAGGATAGTCAGAATTGGTCGAAAATGCTTGCCACGATGTTTTAGGATATAACGACCGATAACATTTATCAGCCGTATTTCGGAGTTGACTGCTTCCTCCAACTCCTTCTGGAAAATTTTTAAATCCTCCACTATAGGCCCGGTGACTTCCTTCAGATTTATTTCAAACTTATGCATGTCTCAGATTACCGGAACGGCATCCTCATTTAGTTTTTTCCGTTTGTTGACCAACCAGGATACACCGATACTGAGTTCGTATAAACCCCAGAGTGGAATTGACATTATCACCAGGCTTATCGGATCCGGTGGTGTAATAATTGCTGACAAAAACAGAATTAATATTATTGCATGACGGCGGTAATGCCTTAAAAAAGCCGGCGTCAGAAGTCCGATCGAAGAAAGGATGAATACCAACACCGGTAACTCGAAAATCACACCGCTACCCAGCATCAGCATGGTTATAAAATTAAAATAGTAATTTATCGAAAAATTATTGTCAACGAATTCATAACCCATTCCGGTAAAAAACTGAATTGAGAATGGAATAATAATAATATAGGCAAAGGCAACCCCGGCTAAAAAAGCCAGAAAAGTAAATATAATCAGCGGTGAAACATATTTTTTTTCCTGGGCATATAGGCCAGGAACAACAAATTTCCAAATCTGGTAGGTCAGAACCGGAATTGCCAGAATAATACCGCCGATCAGGGCAATTCCCCACTTGATCATAAACATGCCCTGGACGGTAAGCACCTGCAGTTGCATTATTCCTTCCACTGCTTCTGTAGGTTTAATCAAGATGGCAATGATTCTGTCAATAAAGAAAAAAGTCGCAATCGCGCCAATCAGAATAGCGATTATTGACTTAACTATCCGCCAGCGCAATTCTTCCAGATGATTCAAGAACGGCATAGAACTTTTATCCTCAATAGATTTATCCAAGGCCAGTACCCAGAAATTCTTCAGCCAGTTGCTGGGGTGAAGTATTTATCGTTTCAAGTTTTAATGTGGCCTGTTCAAGCTTCTCAAGGCGCTGTGAGGTCCAGAAAAAACCAATCAACCGATCCTGTATGATTGATAATACCCGTTCGCGGTGATGGATTAGTCGTTTCTGATTAAAATAATTACCAGATTTCTGCTCGTCAATATAATTAACAATTCCCTGAAACAGCTCAACAACACCATCTCCGGTGTTGCCAATAGTATTGTAAACATTAGGTTCTGTCTGATTTGAATGGCGGGCAGTATGCAAAATATTTTTAAGAAGCTGGGCAAGTCTGCCGGCTCCCTCCCGATCCGATTTATTGATCACAAAAATGTCAGCGATCTCAATCAGGCCGGCTTTCATCAATTGAATCTCATCGCCTGATTCAGGTACCAGGATCACAATCGTGACATCAACTGCTTTGGCTACATCATGTTCGGCCTGTCCAACACCAACCGTCTCATAAATAATGACATCTTTTTCACTGGCAGCAAGAATGTCACCTACTTCCTGTGCTTTGCGTGTCAATCCGCCAAGATCGCCACCGGAACTCATGCTGCGGATAAAAACATTTGCGTTCCAGGAATACTTATTCATCCGCACTCTATCGCCCAGTAAAGCCCCCCCGGTAAATGGACTGGTGGGATCGACGGCCACGACACCGACCGACAGGTTCCGTTCCAGAAATAGCCGAATCAGTTGATCTGTCAAAGTACTTTTTCCGGCACCAGGCGGACCAGTTAAACCGATGCGGAGTGCCTGCTTGCTGCGGTCGTAAAGGTTGGAAAAAAAATCAACCGGGAATTCGTGATTATTTTCGATTAGTGATATGACCCTGGATATTATGCGGTGATCATTAGTCCGAATACCATTCAGGTAGGAATCGTCCATAAAATAATTGGATTATGTAAAAGTTTAGAAAAAATCAGGTGAAAACGCGTCGGAAATGATCAAAATTATGTATTACCAATGTTTTACCTGACCGATTCAAATATCCTTTTTCTTCTAATAATTTAAGCGTGCGGGATACCGTCTCACGGGATGTACCGGCCATGTTAGCAATATCCTGTTGATAAGGTAAATTGCGAATTGTGACATTGCCATGCTTAATGACACCCAATTCCTCCGCCAGCCGGATCAATGTAATGGCAATCCGTTTTTCAGCGTCACTAAGCGAAAGACTTTCAATCTGCTGATCACTCTTTCGCAGACGGCGCGTCAATTCTTCCAGCAGGCTGATAGCAATCTTGGGGTATTTTTCCAACAGGCCGAGAAATTCACCCCGGTTCAGAACCATTACTTCCGCGTCTTCGATCGCAACTACGTTGGCCGAGCGAGTTTCACCATCGAGAAGTGACATTTCACCAAAAAATTCACCTTCTCCGAGCATGGCCAGAATCACTTCGCGACCATCTTCACTTAACCGGGTTATTTTTACATTGCCCTTCGAAATGACGAAAAAAGAATCTCCCAGTGCTTCTTCCATTAAGATCATTTGTTCTTTTGCATAATTGCGTACTTGCATCAGATCGGAAATTTTATTCAGTACGCTTTCGTGAAGCTCAGAGAATATTGGGACTGTTTGTAATAGTTCTACTTTACTCATGATGATTTCAGTTTCTTATAAATTGATTCAGGTCATATTTCCCATGAGAAAATTTAACAAATACCATGATTAACACTAGTAATAAATCATATAGGCAATAAAAATAAATTTCCAGGGTATTTCAGTTATTTCACATATTACACACCGGATTCCCTGAAATCGCAAACAAATGAAAACCCCTCTTTGCGAGGGGTTTTCATTTGTTTTTCTGGATTAATAATCCATTCCGCCCATACCACCTGGCGGCATTGGTGGTGCTGGTGGTTCTTTTTCTGGTATTTCACTGACAACCGCTTCGGTAGTCAGTAATAAACCGGCTATGGATGAAGCATTCTCCACAGCAACGCGGGCAACTTTGGTGGGATCTATGATACCTGCAGCGAACATGTTAGCATATTCTTCTTTCCGGGCATCAAATCCATAATCACCTTTATTCTCCATCACTTTCTGGACTACGATCGATGGTTCCTTTCCGGCATTTGCAACGATCTGACGAATCGGTTCTTCCAGCGCACGGCGCATGATTTTAACACCGACCTGCTGGTTATCAGATACATCAACCTTATCCAATACCTTGATCGACCTGAGCAGGGCTACTCCACCACCGGGAATGATTCCCTCTTCGACAGCAGCACGAGTCGCATGCAGTGCATCTTCCACGCGGGCTTTCTTTTCTTTCATTTCTACTTCGGTTGCGGCACCGACATTTATAACCGCTACACCGCCGGACAGCTTGGCCAACCGTTCCTGCAGTTTTTCCCGATCATAGTCAGAGGTAGTTTTATCGATCTGCACTTTAATCTCATTGATACGACCTTTGATCTGGTCTATCTCACCTGTACCGTCGACAATTGTGGTGTTATCCTTATCGGATACCACTCTCTTGCAGGTCCCTAAATACTCTAAAGTGGCATTTTCCAGCTTATAGCCCTGATCTTCGGAGATAACAGTTCCACCGGTTAGGATGGCAATATCTTCCAGCATGGCTTTCCGTCGATCGCCGAATCCGGGCGCTTTCACGGCCAGAACCTTAAAGGTTCCGCGCAAACGATTTACGACCAGAGTGGCCAGGGCTTCGCCTTCTACATCTTCGGCAATGATTAGAATACTGCGTCCGGCCTGGACAACTTTTTCCAGAATCGGCAGCAGATCTTTCATGTTGCTGATCTTTTTATCGTGGATCAGAATATAAGGATCGTCCATTTCGGCTTCCATTTTTTCCGAATTAGTCACGAAATAGGGTGAAAGATAACCGCGGTCAAACTGCATACCTTCAACAAGCTTCAATTCTGTGAAAGCTGTTTTACTTTCTTCAATGGTAATTACGCCATCTTTGCCTACTTTTTCAAAAGCTTCAGCAATTTTCTCACCAATCTCTTTATCATTATTTGCTGAGATCATTCCCACTTGGGTGACCTTTTCAGGATCGATGCCAATTTCCTGGCTTTGTTCCTTTAAATTCTCAACAATTTCCTTGGCCGCCGCGTCAATCCCGCGTTTAATTGACATGGGATTTGCACCGGCGGTAACGTTGCGGATACCTTCAGTGATTATAGCCTGGGCCAGCACCGTGGCGGTGGTGGTACCATCACCGGCAACATCGGAAGTCTTGGAAGCAATTTCCCGCACCATCTGGGCGCCGATGTTTTCCAGTTTATCTTCTATTTCAATTTCTTTGGCAACGGTGACACCATCTTTAGTGATGGTAGGGCTACCAAATTTCTTTTCAAGTATTACGTTGCGACCTTTGGGACCCAGAGTGACCTTAACACAATTGGCCAGCTTATCAACACCGGCTTTCAATCCGTTGCGGGCATCCAGATCATAGGTAATTTCTTTTGCCATTATTAGTTTCTCCTTATAAGACCGCGAGAATATCGCTCTCGCGCATGATTAAATAATCAGTACCGTCAATCGTTACTTCCGTACCGGAATATTTACCATATAAGATTTTATCGCCGACTTTCAAGGCCATTTTGACCAGATTGCCGGAATCACTGATTTTACCTTCTCCGACCGCTGCAACGGTGCCCTGCTGTGGCTTTTCCTGTGCAGTATCGGGTAAAATAATACCGCCTTTGGAAACTTCATCAGCAGGAGCAGGTTCCACTACGACGCGATCTGCCAAGGGCTTCAATTTAAGACTCATAGTTAACTCCTGAGTTAGTGTTAGTTGTCTGTTTCTAAAATTTTATCTGATATATGCAGCGCTGAAATTAGACCATTAAATACACTATCCACAATTAATATTTAGCACTCTTTAAGGTCGAGTGCTAATACAAATAATAAAGAAAATTGTTCCCTAAGCGCCGGTACTGCCAAAACCGCCACTTCCGCGGCTGGTGGCAGTCAATTCTGTCGTAAGTTTGAAGCTGATTAGTGAGCCGTCCATTGCTACCAGTTGGAAAATTCGTTGGCCGGGAGTTAAAATATAATCCGCATCCCGTATATTATCGACAGCTGCTATAATTTCGCCCCGGTACCCACCATCAATTAATCCAATTGAATTCGACATACGGAGTGGCGTTTTCGAAATGCTGGAGCGGGGCATTAAATAATAGGGCTGATGATCAACATTCTCACAGGCGATCTGGAAATGAATCAAAGCGGTTTTTCCGGCCGGTATTACCAGTTCTTCAACAACAAATAAATCAAGACCGGCATCACCTGCATGGAAATGACGGTGGTCCCGATAATAATCAGCAACCTCCTTGGAAAATGGTTTTATCAATAATTCCATTTACTACCCGGTAAACAAGATTGTATTAAGAGTTACGGCCTATTTCAATAATAATATTTTACTGCTGGTAGTACCTTCAGAATGCCTCACGCGGATAAAAAATACACCTGATGACAACTGCCGCTGACCTCGATCTAAACCATCCCAAACGATCGAGTGGTTACCCGGCTCGTAATAATTGCTGAAGCTATCGACCTCTTCCCCGCGGAGGTTGAACAGTGAAAAATCGACAGTCCCACTTACCCTACTGCTGAATGGTATCGTTACCATCGCATTGAACGGATTGGGATAAGCCTGACCTAAAACAAAATTATCCGGTAGGATTTGATCCTGGTCATTGTTGAGATACTGGACAGACTTGAGGATCCAGTCATCGGGATCGAGGATGACGTCGGCAACGATAATTCCAGGTGGTAAGACGATCTCAAAATCTTCTGCCGACTGTGTATTATTAACCACTTCGATATAAGTTGTATCTATACTCTGAATTTCGAGATCAATCGGCATCTGGAAAAAAGTACCGGTCTGCTGGACCTGTTGGATACTTGCGGTCAGGATGTTCTGATCCTGTTGCCAGTTTAGAGCGTAACGAGGATAATATGCCCCGTAAATCCACTGCTGGAAATACTGTTCTAAATCCATACCTGAGACAGATTCACAAACCACCTGGAAATCTTCGGTAGTAACCGAATTATATTTCATGGATGGTTCATCTGCGTAAGTTAGAAGCATAGCAAAAAAAGAAGAATCACCAACCACGTGTCGCAACATATGCAAGACCCAGGATGCCTTTCGGTAGCTCAGGCTACTACTGAATATATCTGAAGTCGAAACTGGATTTTCAACAAAAATAGTTCCCCCACCGAAATATTTGTTGGCGGCCATATCAGCGTGGTAAGCCGCCGATCCGTATTGATCCTCCCACCAGAGTGCTTCAGCGTAAGTTGCAAAACCCTCATTTAACCAGATATGATGAAAGCTGGCACAAGTAATCATGTCACCCCACCACATATGAGCCAGTTCGTGGGCAATCAGCGATTCCGACCATCCTCCCAGACTGGTGATTGTCTGGTGCTCCATGCCCCCACCCCAGCCAAACTCTGCATGACCATATTTTTCATTGATAAAGGGATATTCGCCAAAAAATTGTACGAATGAGACAATCATATCATTAGTCAACAAATAATTATCATAAAGGGAAGTGTAATGATCGGGAAAAACATAAAATTCAATTGGCATTGTAACACTGTCTGGCGAAATATATTCATCCTGCCAAACCTGGTAGGGATAAATTGCCAGAGAAACCAGATAGGTGGTTATCGGGTAGCGCTCCTGCCAGTAGAAAGTGATGTCATTGCCTTGTTCCATGGCTCCGATCAGGGTACCGTTGGAGGCAACAATCAGATTGTTTGGTACATTAACAATAATATCAACCGAATCGGCTTTATCGCTGGGATCATCTTTACAGGGCCACCAGGAGCGGGCACCGTATGGTTCTGACAAAGTCCAAATTAAATTTTCACCATTGCGAGTGCTAAAAGCAAAGGAACCGAATCCAGTTGAAGCGGGACTGCCATTATAATCAATGCTGATTGTAATGATATCGCCGGTGCTGACCGAACTGGTAAGCGGCATCAGCAATTGATCACTGACATGAGTATAGCTGATTGCGCTGTCATTAACCAAAAGTGCTGTGACATTTAAAGCGCCGGCCAAATCAAATTCTATTCTGGACAAGGTCGAATCGAGTACTTTGATCGTGGAGAATAAATTACCAGAAATTGTTTCCGTAACCGGATCAATATCCAGATCCAGACGGTAGAATAAGACATCTATTTTAGACTGCTCGACCGTCAAAGTACTGCGGGCAGCAGCCAATTTCAGCATGGCTTTACTATGACCACATAAAGCTTGTTTCCCCTCCTCCACCTGACCCATAACAAATATGGGGATCAATAGACCCAGAATAACGGATTTGTTCATGATTTTTCCTGTTAGACCAACAAATTTTGCTAAATAATTTACGTGTGATCATCAAGGAAATCGACAGACGATACTAAATTCTTGACATGTCACTCCTTTTACCGTAGGTTGAACTATGCGAAAAATCATTCCAGTGCTTCTACTGTATTGTACGCTAAACGGACAGTTGATCGATAATTATGTCACCGATCGTCAAACTATGGTTGCAGTTCAGATCAACCGACGGGGTGTGAGTGATCAGCGTGTACTGGACGCACTGTTGCAGGTACAACGGCACTTATTTGTTCCGGATGAGATGCGGCCTTTTGCTTATAACGATTCACCACTTCCGATTGGCTTTGATCAAACCATCAGTCAACCATATATCGTGGCTTTCATGACTGAATTGCTCCAAGTTGATACCAGTCACAATGTACTGGAAATCGGTACCGGTTCCGGCTACCAGGCAGCAGTGCTGGCTAAGTTAGCCCGGCAGGTTTATACGATCGAGATTATACCGGAACTGGGACGGCGGTCAGCCGCACTATTGAAAGAGTTGGGTTATATTAATATAAACGTTAGGATCGGAGATGGATACAAAGGGTGGCCGGAAACTGCCCCATTCGATCGCATAATTGTTACAGCCGCTCCAGAGGCATTACCACCAGAACTGATCAACCAACTCAAACCGGGGGGACGAATGATTCTACCGGTAGGACCCCAATGGTGGTCACAGGAATTATTGGTCGTTACCAAGGATAGTAACGGACAGATAAAAAAGGAAAAAACAATTCCGGTACGATTTGTTCCAATGGTAAAAGGTCAGGATTAAGGTAACAGCAGGGTTGCCTCCCCGCTGAGGGCAACAGTTCCGTCTTGCTTGGTACAGATCGTCTCAAATGTACCAATCGGCTTGTCATCACGTAGCGCGACAAGTGTAACTCTGGCAGTGAGTTGCTCGCCAAGATAAATTGGTGCTGTGAATTTCAGGTTCTGTCCCAGATAAATTGCTCCTTTGCCAGGAAAGATTGTCCCGAATATTGTACTGAACAGACTACCCACCAGCATGCCATGGACTACTCTGGCTTTGAAACGGGTATCTGCAGCAAATTCTTCGTCTAAATGAACTGGATTACAGTCCCCACTTATTTGGGCAAAGATCTCAACGTCCTGGGCGTTGAAAGTTTTTTCGTAGGTAACCGATGTACCAATCTCATATACTTGTTTTGGTGCGCTCAAATCAGAAATGATAATTTATAATTAATGAAATCCGAATTTGCTATCAATTGGCCGCAACACCTGCCTCGGACTGCAAGGTTTCATTTTCTACCTTCAGCCGATCCATTTCACGTTGGATGGAATTGATTTGTGATTCCAAACCTTCCTTTTGCACCTTCAGCTCTTTGAGAGCCTGATCTTTAAAGGTCATCCGCTCATCCAGCATTGCTATTACACGATTCTTTACTTCTTCCAGCTCGGCATATTTCTGTTTGATAGCCTCGTATTCCTCAAACGGTGCGGTTGCCAGATCAGCCTCCAGACGCGCCACTTCACTCTCAAGTACTTTTTGCTGGAAAAGTAACTGGTCATTTTCTTTGACGGCCCCGTTTAATTTTACAACCGTTTCATCTAGAACTGTTTGTACGGATGCTTTTTCCTGGTTACAGGTTTCGAGTTCGGCTTGTACCTGCTTTAATTTACCTCCCATAACAGAATCCAATGGCGAGATAATCAACAGAATTATTATTATTATAGTGGTTTTCTTCATAGGAGATTCCTTTACCTATTCCCTCATTCCAAGGGGGTAATATAGAACCGCTCAAATAAAATTAATAGATGAAATAATTTCTTTTAATAGTTCTATTAAAAACGATCGCCAAGGATAGCACCGAGGTGCGATCCAAAGAAAACCAAACCGAGTAACAAACTTTGAACAATGAGATAAGCCAGATTGGATTTCGGCTTACCTGGCAAACCCGGCCGGTCTTCAAAACGCCAGGCAAACAAGGCAATAAATCCAAAAACAGCCAGGATCATCAGCGATCCGTGTGACTTATATATGGGAAATGGTTCCTGCATGTGTCCGTATTTTGTATCGGCCATGAAACCAGTGGCAACTGTGAACAAGCTAGCCACTACGCCCATTGTCAGATTATACCAACCAGCTACCAGGAATTTCCTTTGCTTTAAAATATAGCCCAGCACATCAAAAAAATATGCAGTCGCATAAAGAGCAATCGGGAAATGAATGAACAGAGGATGAATATTATCGAAGCGGTACATTGATTTTACTGGTCGTCAGATTTCTTCGGCGGCTCTTTATAACCCTGGTGACATGTCCAACAAGTTACTTTTTCGGCATTATCCCAGGTGAAAAAATCAGAATTCAGTTGACTGACCATTTTCAGCATTTCACGGGCAATTACCTTATGCTGTTTTTCATCACTACTTTTATCACGCATATTATGGCAAAAGACGCATTTTACACCAAGATCATCGGATATGCCCTCCATAATCTGTTTTAATTCGCCTTTATTCTCTACATCTAGTACCTGCAGGCTCTTGGGCTGCGATTGAGCTAAAATAGCAGTTAGCGTGCCAATAAGAATCAGACTGAAGCTGAGTTTCATGAAATCCTCCTGTTAAAACCATGAATGGAATTGGATCAGAAATTCCGGGTCTGGATTAGGCTTTTCGGACCCATCCAAGGACGTGAACCGGGTTTGTAATTTAACCTCCAGCATACTAAGGGGAAATATTTCTACACCCAGTGTAATCCTGGATATGGCTCCGGATGTATAGGCCAGCTCAGGATCATAGAACTGGTATTCGAATAGAAATGAAATTCCATTAATGATCTTCAAACCGACCTGATGCAGAATTGCCAAAGAAACTGCATCGGCGGCTTCCCAATTACTAATCCAGTCATATTCCGCTAGCCAGGTGAAATGTCTAAATGAAAGTCCACTCGCAAGACTACTGAAATCGATATCATCTTCTTTGAGCCAATTAAGACCACCATAAAGATTAATATTGGGGATAACTCCACTGTATACATCAATTCCAGCTGTAATATATTTATCATTCCAGGTTTCTGAGAATCCGTAACCGGCATCGGTCCCTTTTATAAAGGCATTACCAGTACCAGCTGTAAGAATCAGATTTTCTTTTAACAATAGCCCAATTTCAAACATAGCCGGTAATTTAAGGTATGGATTAAATATTAAACCTTCTGTAGCTGTATTTAGCTGTCTCCGCCGGAGATTGCCCCCCCTGGTAAATGCAGTATGATCATCGATTTTCAATCCAAAATCTGGTAAACCCTGCCCAAAACGCACCCAGTTTTCACCGGCAAAAAACAGCATCGTCCAAATTTCCGGGTCGGTTTTTCCACTTATATCCCATTCCAGATACAAACTGGATCGGGAATTAACCAAAAGTTCTGCCTGGATTTCCGCCTGCATCGGGAAGAAACTTGTCTTTCTTACATTGGTATCTGCATAACTGAAAACCTGGAATCGAACATCACCTCCGATACGTAGATAGTCATTAACAAATCCATCCCAATCATCACGGGAAAATTGTTTGGATTTCGGCAGAATCAGTTCGCTACTTCCGAATATCCCAGTGCCATAATCGTTACGCAGACTGCCACCAGTAGGATTAACGTGACATAGATTGCAGGAATAGCCATTTTCAATAGCAAATCGTGGTGTAGCCACTACCTGATTCGCAAACCAAAACAATCCCAATCCTGCCATGACTAGTCGGCGGGGGGAAATCCAATTAACGTGATTCAGCATCTTCAATAATCCAGTTTTCTATGGTTGCCACCTCAGCAACTGATAAGCTGTCACCAAGCGGCATCCTTGGGCCGAACAGCCCGGTACCTGAAATTTTATGCCACAGAATCGATTCATTCGGTAGACCAGCAGCGATACGTTTACCATCATAACCACTGGCATCCATGTCCACCAGATTGGCATAACTGACAGCTTCCGAAAGATTCAAGTTACCACTGCCTGATGCTCCATGGCATCCCAAGCAATTAGCATTAAATATTTCCTGCACCTGCTGAGGTATTTTAGGAGCAGACGTGGTAACGGGATTACCATAATCGCTACAACCACTCAGCAGCAACAGAATACCGCAAATAAATAATAATCTGCGCATTGAATTGCTTTTACTTAAGCAAAGTCATTTTACCGTACAGCTTCTGTCCGGGACCAGTAGACTCACCCGTAGAAAGCACATACAAATAAACGCTCGACGGTTGGTTCTCCATATTAACTACCAGGTCGTTCCAACCAGCTTGAAAATCACCTTCAAGCTGAAGGATTTGTTTCCCCGACATATCGAACACTATCAGATCAACGGCTGATGGTTGATCGATTTCAAAAATCAATTTTGTCACTGGGTTAAATGGATTTGGGTAATTACCAATTAATTCAATACCCTTCGGTTGGCTCAGATCTGCTACGGTACTGACCGTGGTTTCGTTGGCACCTTCATTAATCCAGCTCATAATCAGATCCACCTGGGACTGTGACAGGGAACCACCCCTGGGCATACGATCACCATGATCAGGAGATTTATCAAGGCGGACTTTATCATACAAAGGACTGCTGGTCGCATTAAAAGGAATTACCACCAGCGTTCCATACTGATTTCCGGTACTATTTGTGACCGAATTATAACTGGTCAATGTTATGCCAGAAGTGCCACCATGGCATCCAGTGCAATTGTTATTAAAAATTGGTTGTATCTGTGATTGATAATCCACCTGTGCGGGAATAAATGCACTCAGGATAATAATTAAACTGATAACTGATTTTAATTTCATTTTGTTTTCTCCAATGTAACTTCCCCGAAATATAGTATTAAGGAAGTTGTCAGCGCTCCCCCGCTGCTAAAATAAACTAGATCTTCGAGTTCAATTTACTGTCGAATCAGTTTACACAATTTATTGATAATGAATCCCAATAACAAGTTATTTAATTTATCCTAACCACATCTGACGATCGAGGCTGCGATATTGAATTGCCTCGCTTAAATGGTTGGATTCAATTGCTGGTTTACACTCCAGATCAGCAATAGTGCGGGAAACTTTTAGAATCCGGTCGTAAGCCCGCGCTGACAAACCAAGCTTTTCCATAGCTGACTTAAGCAGCTCGCTACTGGTGCGATCCAGTTGACAATATGTCTGCAAGTCTCGAGTTTCCATCTGTGAATTGGCAAACATCAATTCCTGCCCTGCAAACCGATCTAATTGAATCAGTCGTGCCGCCTGCACCCGTTGTTTAATGACTTCCGATCTTTCCCCAGATTCTTTTTCGGCTAATTCGGTAAAAGGAACCGAGGGTACTTCAATATGAATATCAATCCGGTCCAACAGTGGTCCTGAGATACGACTCATATAGCGCTGGATCATCTGGGGCGTGCAGGAACATTCATTCTTAGGATCGGTGTTGTAACCACAGGGACATGGATTCATTGCGGCCATCAACATCAAGCGGGCCGGATAGCACAGTGACATTGCCGCCCGGGCAATGGTCACCTCCCCACTCTCCAGTGGTTGCCGCAGCACTTCCAGCACATTCTTCTTGAATTCTGGCAGTTCATCCAAAAACAGAACGCCATTATGTGCCAGACTCACTTCTCCCGGTTTAGGAATTGTTCCACCGCCAATCAAGCCAGCGTCACTGATCGTGTGATGAGGCGCCCGGAAAGGTCTGGTCGCGATCAATCCCTGATCATCAGGCAGTAAACCAGCCACAGAATGGATCTTAGTTGTTTCCAAAGCTTCATCCAGCACCAGGTCCGGGAGAATGGTAGGCAGGCGTTTGGATAGCATCGTTTTGCCACTACCAGGGGGACCGATCATGATCACATTATGACCTCCGGCTGCCGCTACTTCCAAAGCCCGTTTGACCTGATCCTGGCTTTTGACATCGGCAAAATCGACATTGTAACGACGACTTGCATTAAATAATTCCCGGCGGTCGACCTGAACCGGTACAATGGTTGTTTCCCCATTTAAGATAGCTATAATATCGCTAAGTGATTTTACGCCGACAACTTTTAGATTCTTCACAATTGCCGCTTCCTGGGCATTTTCTACAGGCAGGAGCATTCCTTTGATCCCTTCCCGCTGAACCGCTATTGCCAGAGGCAGTCCCCCCTTAATCGGTCGTAAGCTACCATCCAGGGCCAACTCACCCAGCAGCACCAGATTTTCTAGAAAACTGTGCTTAACAAAGCCCATTGCCGCCAGGATGCCCACGGCAATCGGCAGGTCAAATGCACTACCCTCCTTACGGATATCAGCCGGAGCCAGATTAACCGTCACATGCTTATGAGGAAAATTAAAACCACTATTTCGAATAGCCGCCCGGACTCGCTCCTTGCTTTCTCGTACGGCGCCTTCAGGCAGACCAACAGTAATGAATCTGGGTAGCTTGGCACCGGTCAGATGAGCCTCGACCTCAACAATATAAGCATCGATTCCCAAAACGGCGCTGCTAAGTACCTTAGCCAGCATTGGGCACGCAGGTAAATTTATAAATTAAGCGAAACCACCGATCAAACAACTTATCGGCAATGAAACAAATGCAGTCAAACACCACATATATCATCATAATACCCCTTCTAAAAAAAACTAAGTACGGTCTAAATAATCAGATTTCTTTATGACCAGATATAAAAAAATTATTCGCCAGGCGTGATCGGATCAAATTTCATATTGTTATATTTTTCCCACATTGTTTCTCCAGCCGCCTGCTGATAACGAAAGGCGAATTCCAACGCTTCATAGAATGGCCGATTCATAAAATCTTCATGGGTGTAAAATTGATCGATCCAACCAACAAATTCGCTCATTTCAACTTCCTGTATCGAATCAAAAACACCGTAAACTAATTCCGCCATATTATTATAATACCAACTAGTTACGTCATTATATCCCAATTGTTTTTTCATTGCGCTATGCGTTTCATAAACTTGTGTCAGGTAAGAAAACAGGAATATTTCTTTTTCGCCGGGAGTTAAGGTCTTCCAGTAAATAACCACCGGTGACAGATCGGTTTCATGCTCAGGAACCTGCGCACCCAGCGTGTAGAATAAAACTACCAATACGATTGTCCAACGCATTAATCTTTTCCTTCCGTTGCCTCAAATTTTTCAACCAGTTCCAACAGTCGGCTGATTGCCTCATCCTCTCTCACACGGCCCACACTTTGCCCTTTATAATACAACAATCCACCGCCTTTTCCAAAGGCTATCCCGAGATCGGTTTGATTAGCTTCACCGGGACCATTGACGGCACAGCCCATCAAGGCCACCGACATGGGTGTTTTTACATTCTTGAGGCGCTCCTCCATTTCTGCAGCGATCTTGAATAGGTCCACCTCCAGACGTCCGCAGGTCGGGCAAGCTACGATCGTCACACCTTTACTGGCCAACCCCAGCGACTTTAGAATCTCATACCCGGCCTGTACCTCTTTCACCGGATCGTCTGTCAAGCTCACGCGAATCGTATCCCCGATGCCTTCCACTAAAAGAGTGCCAATGCCAATAGCTGATTTTATCGTACCGGAAACGGCCGGTCCGGCTTCGGTCACACCTAAATGTACCGGGTAACTAAATTCTTCAGAAAACAGGCGGTAAGCCTCGATCATTAATCTAGTATCCGATGATTTCAACGATACAATAATATCACTAAAATCGTGCTCATGACAGATGTCAATATGATGTCTGGCACTGGCCACCATGGCTTTTGCAGTTGGGAATCCGAATTGATCTAACAGCTTTTTTTCCAAACTACCGGCATTTACCCCAATCCGGATCGGTAGCCCGGCATTTTTCAGCTTGTCCAGTACAGCTTTCACCCGCTCCCGGGAACCGATATTGCCGGGATTGATACGGACTTTATCGACACCAGCATCGACAGCTGCCAGCGCCATCCGATAATCGAAATGGATATCAGCAACCAGCGGAACCGTCATTTCACGCTTGATGGCCGGCAATGCCGCTGCTGCTTGTTGGTCAGGCACGGTCACACGGATGATCTGGCAACCGGCTGCTTCCAACGCTTTGATCTGAGTTAGCGTTGCGGACACATCATGAGTTTTTGTGGTTGTCATTGATTGCACCGGGATCGGAGCTCCACCACCGATCGGCACATCCCCCACTACTACCTGGTGTGTTTTTCGACGTTCATTCATTGTATATCAGTAAAATTAATTCGAATAGCCAGAAACATCAATCAATTCCTACCCGATAGGGAATTTCCAGGTAAGCCTTAGCTTTTTGAATGGCAAAAGAAAAATTATCTAATTTAATTACGTTCCAGTAATCATCCACGGCGCTGCTCCGATTACCATTGATATCGTACAGTTGCCCTCTGAGTAAGAGTGCATTGGCCAGAACCGCATCCAGTTCGGCCTCGTATCCATCAACTGCTTGATTCACGGCGACCAGAGCCGCAGAATGATCACTTCTAATAAAATAATACTGCGCCCATTCATAATGCAGATAACCATAGAAAGTAGTTTGATGCATCTCTGATAAGTTCGCAAATTGATCATCGAGGTATAATAGTGAGGCATACCCATTTTCAAGATCACCGGTAATCATCTGGCAATGGGTCAATAATTGCTGGTAGTACCAGTTTCCCGGGAAAGACTGAACAAGTTTTTCAGCCAAGGGTAAAGCTTTCCTGGGTTCATTCTCAATATACAGATACAAGTAAATGATTATGCCACTGGCTTCCATCCAGGAGAAATCTCCCTGGAAAGCTGCTGTGTTGATAGCCGCTCGCCCGGTTTCTTGCGATGGTTCCAATCCGAATAATCCGGCTCCGAATTTGAGTAATCCACCGCTCAGATCGGAGTAATATTCGACAATACCGATCGGCAGCTGGGCATCAATAAAATCAGGATTTTCCTCAGCTACCAACCGAATAATTGAAAAACCTTTGTAAGCATGCCACAGGGTACGGATCCATTCTTTGCGGCCCAGATGAATGCGGGCTTTTAATCCGATCGCTGAACCATAGTAGAGCCGGTAGACCGGTTTCCGTGGAAAGCGTTCGATTAATTCTTCATAAATTGGAATTATTTCGGCCAGATCCGCGGCTAAAACACGATAATTTTCCCCCACCGGATCGACCGCCTGACTGTGCTGATAACGAGCGGCGGCATATACCAGATGGACGGTAGGATTTTCCGGGAATTGCTGTCGTGCCGAATCCAGTAGGGCAACTGAAACTTCGGTGTCATAATTATACCAGGCATTTATTCCGGTCCAGACTAGATTGTCGCCCGGTTCCGTTGCAACTGTAAAATTGAACAATAGCGCGCAGCAAACACAGCATAATTTGAATATTCTGGTTCTATGCATCATCCGATCGTGGGATAGATTCTGCGAAATTATAAATCTATTATATATCGTAAACCTGACTATCGCTTACTAGGATTCAACCGGTCTGCCGACTGATCAGTAACCAACCATGAGCACTATTATTTTCAGGATCCAATTCCAGGCTCCGCTGCCAGGCTGCCCGCGCCAGGCGTTTTTCATTCATTTTCCAGTAGGTAATACCCAACTCGGTATAAGTATCAGCTGTTTTAGGACGCAGCTCAATCACCTCCTGAAAACTAGCCAGAGATTCCTTGTACAGTTTGTGCTCACGGTAATGTTTACCAAGTGTCGTCAGCGCACCTGGCAGCCAGGAATAGGCATTCGAATTAACACTGATTGCTTTTTCAAATGTTGTCCGACCCAGAGATGCTTCGCCAGTCCTATTATACTCCATGGCTAAAATATAATATACTTGAGGCAGGTAATTCCGAACCTCGGTATGACTGGGCGCATAATGCAAAAGATCCTCCCAGGCACCGGCCGCATGATCCCATTCACCGGCCAAGTAATATGCCAGACCCAATTTATAACGGTAAGTTATCGACAAGGAATTAATCCTGATCACCTGAGCGCATGATAACGCTGAATATAGATAGTTGCCCTGGTTGAAATACAAATCAGCCAGAGCGCGGTGGGCTTCCAGATTTTCGGAATTTAAACCGGTAGCCTTTTGATAAGCGTTCCGGGCTGAATCGTGTTCATTGCGTTTCTCAAGAGCAACGCCTTGCAAGTAATAAAAGCCACCTTGCTGAGGATATTTATTTTGACCTTGTTCAGCCAGATCAAGTGCCCGGTCATTATTACCGGATTCCAATTGACGCTTGATCATAGTTATTAGTCCTGCAGCATCATCTGTTTGATGTTTTTTCAAATTGCCAGGTTTTTCAGCGACGGGAAAGCTATCCTGACTGCCTGACATCGAAGCAATCATATCAAGAGTTGCAGGATGATTGGAATCGATGGCCAATGCTTCGGTAAAAGCATGTTCAGCTTTACCCAGCTCTCCAATGGATGCGTAAAACGATCCCAGGTAAAAATGTGTATCCGGATTACGTGGCTGTTGATAGACCAAACGGAGATAAATATCTTTAGCTTTGCTAAGGTCATGCCTTTTTTCATACTCGCGAGCCAGTTGAAACTGCAGCACCGAATTCCTTGGTTCTTTTCGTACACTCTTTTCCAGTTCTGATAATGAAAAAACAGGCTTTGATTCTAATCTCACAATTTGTCTTTTCGGAAGCGGTCGCAGATAGGAAATTGCCTGTTCAAGCTGGCGATTACTGCTGGTCAACTCGTCAGTCAGATTATAAATATCATCGGCTAGCTTGACAGTGTTAATTTGAGGCGGATCCACCGTTGTTGCTGGTTTAGCAACTGGTCGCCGGGAGGTTCCGGATGAAGGTCTGGTTGTGGCCTTTCTTTTTATTTCACCGGTCGGTTTTCTGGAAGACCTACTGGAAGGCTTTTTGGTTGAAGTTGGTCGTTTTTTCCGCGTTGTCGGCCGTTTACTGGATGGCGGCTTGGTTGTGGCTCTCTTTTTCCGGGTAGTTGGTCTGGTCGATTTTGAGGACTTGGTCGGAGATTTTTTCGAGCCGGTTTTATTACTGGTACGGGGCTTCTTTTTAGTCGGTCGTTTTTTTGATGAAGCAGGTTTCTTGGTGGTCTGTTTGGCGGACTTATCCTGAGCAAGTAAACCAGCTGTATCAACGGGGGCTCCGCTTAACAGAATAAGTAATACCAGTAAACGAATTAACGATTTATGTAACATTCCCAGCATACCTCGGTGGAAGAATTTACAAAATTTGCTTAAAATTGGAAGCTGATTTTAACTTATATTTATTTTGGGACAATTCCAGCATGATAACTGGCATTATTGCCTATACTCCTGGCCTGAATTCTGTTTGGACTGATTGATAAACATTTACCAATTTTTTCTTATATAAATTAAACAAGGATCTGTAGCGCTATTGACAACTATGTTTTTGTCTGAATATCGTTTATTTTTAATACTATAAATTGTTATTGGATTGCTGGACCGATCTATTGGTTAGCAGGTCTGAAACCATATTGTTTCTGGATGGACCAACCCGATACGTCACCACTAACATCCACCAGCGCACTTCCTGCAATTTCATAATTTGGTGCAAATCCAGTTTCCTTTACAATCGTTTGACGTTGATTTAACGGCATATTCTTGTAAATCAAACTTATATGAGGTTTAAAATGATAGGTCCGGTCCTGCTTCAAATCGGCTGCAAGAATTCCATTCAGGCGCTTTAAAGGTGCTGAAGGTATAATTTCTATAAAAACCGTTTTCCAAATATTATCCGATTCACCGACTCCACTGGTACTCACACGAAATATTTCTTGATCAAGAAAACACCGATCGGTTATTGCGATCAATTTCTGCAATTTGGTTGCGATTGTTCCAAACAGGGTTATGTGTGGTAAGAAACAGGGAGATGAGTGAAGTAAGCTTAAACGTTGAGTAATTTTCTGCACGCTCTTCTGATCACTTTCAGAAAGCAATAACCAGATTGCATACATTTTCAATTTACTTTGGGTTTTATCGATTCTCGAATATTGGTTTAAATATAATCAAGAAATTATAAAAAATATCTTTGTATTACTGACGTTTCCATCGTTTGATTGTCTCAAAAGCGCGCTCAGTATTTTCCATGATAATCCGTAAGTCGAAAGGTTTAATGAAATAATCATCAAAACCTGCTTCGCGGCACTCCACCAGGGCATAAATCGACGGATGACCGGTCATAGCAAATATCAAATCTACCGGGCGTTTTTTACGAACCTCGCGGCATAATTCAATCCCACTCATTCCCGGCAGGTGTAAATCGTAAAAATGGACCTGAATATTCTCACGAATAATTAATGGTAATGCTTCTTCCGAGCTCTCTACCGTAAACACCTCATAGCCTGCTTTTATAAAGGTATCACGCAATAAATCACGGATTGATTCTAAATCATCAACTATGATAATTTTTTGTTTCATCAGTCGATTTCCTAACTGTAAAGACAGCTAAAAATACATCTATTTATCGGGTGATTATTAATATTTTTTTCCATTACTCAAATCATATCAATGCAAATCTCAATTCGTAATAGTAAATTATTTAATAAAAATTAATTGGTGCGAATTTACTCTAGCATTCTTTACGGAATTTTCTACTTTATTATGGCATTTCATTAAAATATTATTCTTCCAGCTGGTCCGGTTAGATAAAAATAAGAATACCATCATTTCTACCGATAATTGTATTGTGTGGTCAGTTGGCAATTACTGACATTAAATCAGATTCATTCAATCAAGGAACCGGATAAACCGCAGGACGGAGTCTTAACCATGTACCTAGATATTCAAGCGGACAAATCAATAAAACAATTACTGTTTGAAGAAAAAGAGTATTTTGGTTCTTTGATCGAAAGAGCTCACTCCATTTCTGAAAATGATAGATCACTAATTAAGAAGTCTCTTGATACTTTAATTAACACTCGTCAACAATTAATCGAGTCAATCAATAATTTAAGTTATCAATTACCTGAAATTCCAGGAATGCCACTTGAAGAATTCCAGACTAAAACGCCTTCCAATTCTTTCCTTACCCATACCCTGATAATTATTGATGCTAAAATACTCGATCTTCTGCAAATATCCGCTGGTGAGACTTCTAATCAGAATCAATTTGTCGAGCAACAGTATATCAAATGATATAATGCGGATAGTAGCAGTCGGGGAGATTGAGCTCAGATTTTACCAATCTATGATATCCCATTCTAGGAGAATAGCAGTATCAGGTAGCTTCGTGTTCTGTGCGCTTTATGATTTCATTTTGCAGTTCTTCGGTCAGATCAACAAAATAATCACTGTATCCGGCAACCCGGACAATTAGATCCCTGTAATCCTCCGGATTAACCTGAGCTTTTTTTAAAGTTTCCGCCGTAACGACATTAAATTGTATATGATGACCGTCCATCCGGAAATAGGCCTGTACCAGGCTGGCAACTTTTGAAACACCTGTTTCGTTAGCCAGTATCTGCGGTGTGAACTTCTGGTTAAGCAGGGTGCCTCCTGTCCGGAGATGATCAATTTTACCGGCCGATTTCAGTACTGCTGTTGGTCCTTTCCTATCGGCACCCTGGACTGGTGAAATTCCTTCTGATAATGGTTTTCCAGCCCTTCGTCCATCGGGAGTGGCCCCAACTTTACTGCCGAAGTAAATGTGCGAAGTAGTTGGCAGCAGGTTAATCCGAAAATGACCACTGCTTGTTGTAGAACGGCCATCGACGGCTGTAAAAAATGAATCAAAAATCCGTTGGGCCAGCTCATCAGCAAAATCATTATCATTGCCATACCTCGGCGTTTCATCCAATACATTCTTATGCAGTGATACATCTTCATTAAAATCAGTGATCAAATCAGTCAGCAGCTCTGAAAATGTTAACGTTTGCTGATCAAAAACATGGTATTTAATCACTGACAATGAATCTGTGATCGTCCCCAGGCCAACGCCCTGAATATAGGCCGAATTATAACGGGCTCCGCCAGCATTATAATCCAATCCTCTGGTTATGCAATCATCAATTAAAATTGAAAGAAATGGTGCCGGTAAATATTTTGTCCACAATCTCTCAATGACCAGATTACCTCTGATTTTAATGTTGATAAAATGAACCAACTGTTGTTCAAAAGCACTAAATAATTGATCGAATGTTTTAAACCGGCGCGGATCCCCGGTAGCAATCCCAATTGCCTTTCCGGTACAAGGGTCAGTGCCATTGTTTAAGGTAACTTCCAGTACTTTGGGTAAATTAAAATAGCCAGTTAGAATATAGGCCTCTTTTCCGAACGCACCAGCCTCCACACAGCCACTGGCACCACCGTTACGGGCGTCGCAATATGTTTTGCCCTGGCGAACGAGTTCGGAAATAATAGCATCCGCGTTAAATATTGATGGTTGTCCGTAACCGGTTTTAATTATTTCCAGAGCTCGTTTGAGCAGTTTATCCGGTGTTTTTTTACTGATTTGAATCATGGAGCCCGGTTGGAGCAACCGCATTTCCTCAATTACATCGAGGATCAGATATGACATTTCATTAACTGCATCAGAGCCTGTGGCGGTCACACCTCCAATATTGATCAGACAGAAGTCAGTATAGGTATTACTCTCCTCAGCAGTTACACCAACCTTGGGCGGGGCTGGCTGATTATTGAACTTAATCCAGAAAGCCTGGAGGAGTTCCCGGGCTGATTCTTCTGACAAGCTGCCTTCCTTCAGTCCTTGACGGTAAAAAGCCAACAAATGCTGATCAAGCCGGCCAGGATTGAAGGAATCCCAGGTATTCAATTCAGTAATCACACCTAAATGAACAAACCAGTAATATTGAAGTGCTTCCCAGTAACTATCAGGTTTTTCCGCCGGTACCTTACGACATATTGCTGCCATCAATTCCAGCTCATTTTTACGCTCAGAATCGTTTTCCAACTCCGCCAACTCATCCAGCTGATCTGCGTGACGATTGGCAAACACAACCAGCGCGTTTGCAGCGATATCCATTGCCCGAAGCTCATCCCTTTTATCCAGGGCTCGGGGATCATTTTCAAAATCCAGATTCGCGACACTTTCTGCAATCTCCTGCCGGAAATCATTCATCCCACTGGAATAAATCTTATCATCAAGCACAGTGTGTCCCGGGGCACGCTGCTCCATGAACTCGGTGAAGATGCCGGATTCATAAGCCTGTTTCCAATCTTCATCAACCTCTTTAAAAATCCGGTCCCGCAGAGAACGACCCTTCCAGAATGGCATGATAAAATGTTTTTGTGTTTTTTTAACCTGATTACTAGCGGCAAAGGAAATTTTCTCCCTTTGATCTAAAATATTCAGATCATCAATCGTATGAGTACAGATTTCAGGAAAGGTCGGGGTAGCTTTAGGTTCCGGTCCCCTCTCACCAACGATTAGCTCACCAGGATTGATGCAGATTGTTTTATGGGTCAAAATATATTTAAAGGCCTGAGCACGCGCGACCGGTATGGAAACCTGGTCACTTTTACCACTTTGATAATATTCCGTAAGCAGTGAACCCCTTTCCATTGATATACTTGGCTGGGCGACCAGACTTTGTTCTCTCAGTCGGGCAATACGTTCATTCATGGGGATTAACCTCCAATATTCACTGCTATTTTCCGGTCACTGAAATGATCAGCCATTTTGTCCAACTCAATAGCTGTCTGTGTTTTTTTCCGCTTCAGCCGATTCTTAATGCCATATTTATTGTACTTATTACCGGAAATGGAATTGTACGGTAGTAAATCGACTGTCATATTATCGTAAGATTTCTCGATATAATCCGCAATACTCGTCAAGTTTTTTGCAGTGTCTGTCACCTTCGGTATCAATGGTATCCTTAGTCTCACCATTTCACCGCGCTCCAGTAATCCTGACAGATTTTCCAGAATCATGATATTATTGAGGCCAGTTTCCTGCTGATGCCGCTCTGGATCGATGAATTTAAGATCATATAAATAGCAATCCACTAGGCCGGTCAATAGATCAAATACGTCAGCTGGCGCCTGACCGGATGTATCAACAATGGTTGTCAGACCTTCGGATCGACAAGATTTTAACAATTCAACCAGAAAATCAGGCTGCTGGAGTGGCTCGCCACCAGACATGGTAACACCCCCACCAGATTGTTCATAAAAGATTCGGTCTTTTAAGATATCAACCATCACCTCCGAGACAGAAGACTGGTAACCAACCATTTCTCTGCCGACTTTTTTGTTATGTTTAAAAATTTCAAACTGCTCGATCTCCATATTATGACACTCTGGATTATGGCACCACCAGCAGGTTAATGGACAGCCTTTAAAAAAAACAGTCGTACGGATGCCTGGACCATCATGAATGGCAAAATGCTTGATATCGAAAAGGAGTCCTTTAATTGTTATGTCTATTGTTATTTGGTCAAAATTATTCCGGGATTGAATTTAAAACACAAAAGTTCTGCAAAAGAATGACTGATTGGTTGTAAAGCCCTAATAACACTAATTTCCAGCAGAATAAATCAATTATTGTTAAGGATATCGAATTGGAATTCAAAGATAAAGTCGTTTGGATAACCGGTGCATCTTCAGGAATCGGTAAAGCGCTGGCAATTGCCTTCAGTCAAGCCGACGCCCGAGTTGTTTTGTCCTCACGCAGGGAGCTGGAACTGAAAGCAGTGCAAGAAGCCTGCACCAATTCGGATACACATTATTTACTGCCACTTGATCTGACTGAAACGGATGAGGTGGAGCAAAAAGCGGCTCAGGTTATAGAAAAAGTCGGTCCGGTTGACATTCTTATAAATAACGGCGGAATCACCCAACGGTCACATGTAAATGATACTGATATGGCGGTGGTACGGAAAATAATGGAGACCAATTATTTCGGTTCGGTGGCAATGACAAAAGCAGTACTGCCAAGTATGTTGGAGCGCCGGTCCGGTCAAATTGTATTTACCAGCAGCCTGACCGGTAAATTCGGTACGCCTTTGCGATCGATTTATGCCTCCTCCAAACATGCTCTCATGGGTTTTGCTGATGCCCTGCGGGCTGAAGTATGGGATAGCGGTGTGCGTGTCCTAGTGGTAATGCCAGGCTTTGTACGAACTAATGCTTCCCAAAATGCACTGACCGGTGATGGCAGCCCCCACGCCACTCTGGATAAAACTACTGCGAAAGGGATGTCACCGGAAAAATGCGCCCAGGGTATATTGAAAGCGCTAGAAGCTGGAAAAGAAGAGGTGATAATTTCGGGAAAGGAGCGAATCATGGTTTACCTGAAACGCTTTTTTCCAGGTCTATTTAACAAAATAATCAGAAAAATCAAAGTGACTTAAGTATATTTAATTTTACTGATATCATTAACTATATTTGCAGTTATAGAAAATAGCTATAGTGCTATATCATATATATTAGATTTAAATTGAGCCAGATCAACAATTACTTGAGGTGTAATCTAATGTAATAATCGATATAAAGTGAGTGCAGTCCCGATTGTTATTTGCTGTGCCCCCTCCAGTCCGATTAAATCTTACCCAACACCCGCAATATTTTTTCTGGTGTAACAGGTAATTCCCTTATTCTGACACCACAAGCATTATAGATCGCATTCGCCACCGCTGGTCCGGGACCATTGATCGGAATCTCAGCAGCTGCCTTGGCACCGAATGGGCCGGTAGGCTCATCAGTATGCACAAAGCGGGTGATAATTTCAGGCATGTCTATCGCGGTGTAAATGTGATATGAATTAAAATCTCTATTGATCGGCCGCCCGGCAGCATCAAAAACCATGTATTCTGACAGAGCCATCCCCAGAGCCTGGGGAATAGCCCCCTCCACTTGACCTTCCGCCATCTGTGGATTGATAACCTGGCCGATATCAGTAACTGATACAACCTTATTCACTTTCACTAGCCCAGTTCCCGTGTCCACTGTGACATCAACGAAAGTTGCATTGTAGGGTGATGGTGAATCAAAACTCATATGGGATGCTGTCGCCATGATCTGATTCTGTTCTTCGGAATAGAAAGTCTTAGTGCAGATATCAGCATACGATATGCTGGTTCCACCAGGAGCCACCACCATTTGATCATCAATATTCGCCTCTTCCGCTCCCAGCAGTTTTTTCCCCAGTTCCAGGATCTGTTTTTTGACTTCAGATGCTGCTTTGTATACCGCTCCGCCGGAGATGTAGGTTGTGCTGGAGGCATAGGCTCCCGTGTCGAATGGCGTCAAGTCGGTATCGGAGGAATACATGATAATTTTTTCCACCGGTACGCCCAGTTCTTCCGCTGCGATCTGGGCCAGGGCTGTATCAGATCCGGTCCCCAGATCGGTGGCTCCCACCTGCAAGTTGAAACTACCATCCTCATTCATTTTAATGAAAACTGCCCCCATATCGATCCCGGGAATTCCTGATCCCTGCCCAACGATTGCAACACCGACACCCCGGTGTAATTTTCCGTTCTTCGGGGCAAGTCTTAAATCTTCCCAATTGATCAATTTTTTGCCTTCGTCTAAACAATCTTTCATTCCGGTACTGCGGACTCGTGCAGGAAATCCCTCCCGCCCTTCTCCTAGAATTGCGGCGATCGGCAGATCATCTCCAACACGGACATAATTACGGTGCCTGAATTCAATCGGATCAATACCAAGTTCACCAGCAATCTCATCCATTATCGATTCCAGGGCGAAAAAGCCCTGGGGCGACCCGTAACCCCGGTAGGCTCCGGCAATTGGCAGATTGGTATACACGGCGTCACCTTTGACCCTGAGATTTGGTACCCGATACAGCGATAGCGATTTCTGAGCAGTTACAGTCATTACAGTCAGCGCATGAGAACCGTAAGCTCCGGTATTCTCAAGTATATCCATATCGATGGCATTCAAACTGTGATCTTTATTTACGCCAATTTTCAACCGGACAGTCTGTGGGTGCCTGGCTCGAGCAGCATAGAATTCTTCGTCCCGTGAGAATTCCAGGCGTGCTGGTCGGCCTGTTTTCAAGGTGACGGCGCCGCATAATTCCTCATTCAAAATTTCCTGTTTTCCACCAAACGCACCTCCAATCCGGGGCTTGATAACACGAATCTTTCGAACTGGAATATCCAGAACTTCCGCAACAATCCGCCGAACATGAAATGGTACCTGAGTAGCGGTTCTGATCACCAAGCGGTTGTTATCGTCCAGCCAAGTTAAAGTTATATGCGGTTCAATATGAGCCTGCTGAACGTATGGGGTGCTGTATTCCCTTTCAAACACATATGCTGCTGATTTCAAGGTTTTGTCAACATCGCCGACTTCAGCCTCAATATGCGAGGCAATATTGCTGGCAGCAGCATGGATATCGGTTTTCCCCTTTTCAGGATGGATGCAGGTTGAACTGGTTCGCGATTCACGCGGATCAAAGATCGCTGGCAATTCCTCATATTCAACGAAAATATCAGCCAGGGCCGCTTCTGCTGATTCCAGCGTTTCAGCAGCCACCAGGGCTACCCTGTCACCAATAAATCGAACGGTGGAATTAAAGATACGCATGTCCCGTGGCGACGGCTCTGGATATCCCTGCCCGGCGGAAGTGTAATAATGGGGCTGAAAATCATGATGTGTCAAAATAAGACGCACCCCTTCCCTATCCAGGGCACGAGTCACATTAATATTTTTTATCCGGGCATGGGCGACCGGGCTGTGAAGTATTTTGCAATATAACATATCCGCTGGTTGTATATCATCGGTAAAGACTGGCTGCCCGGTGGCCAAAGCACGACCGTCGACCCGGGCGGTTTTCTTCCCAATCACTTGCATAAAGCGGCCTCCACCGGTTTGACATAGCCGGTACAGCGGCAAAGATTACCAGCCAGGGCATCCCTTACCTGATCCTCTCCGGCTGCGGGATTTTTCCGGTACAGGGCTTCCAGCGCTAAAATCATTCCGGGGGTGCAGAATCCGCACTGGATAGCGCCAGAGTCAATAAATTTATCCTGTAAAGGATGTAGATATTCGTGATCACTGAATTGTTCGACTGTTTCAACCCGTTTCCCGATAACTGTATGCACCAGTAACAGGCAAGCGTTAACCGCCTTGTCATTCAGCAGCACCGTGCAAGCACCACATTCACCATGGTCGCAACCGTGCTTGACGCTGAATAATCCCTGCTGGCGCAATAATTCCAACAGATTAGTGGCTGGATTGGCGGTTAATGATACCTGCCGGTCATTCAATATGAAATCAATTTTCATAATGCCTCCCGTAACCGCTGCAAACCGGTTCGAATAACCGCCTGCTTGTAGGCCCGTGGCCCCACATGGTCATCGTCAAAATTTTTCACCACTAACGAACACAGTTTGTCGATCCACTGGCTGTCAAATTCTGTTTTCGACACATTCTGTATCGTCAATTGTCGGGCCTGCCCACCGATTGCAATTTTAATCTCGACGTCTCCTCTTACGCCAGCAACAATCACAAATGCCGGCGCTGATGGTAATAACGCAAACCGTTCCAAATGGATAGCATTCACACCGGCCAGATCAATATTCAATCCGGTTATAATGTTATTCTCTTTCATTTCCAATTGGGCATTCAAAGCTGTTATAGCAGCCACTATTTCCGAATTACAACGACCCCGGGCGATCTCACCACCGATGGTGCGCTGATTGCGAATATTTTTCGAAGCACAGGACCAGCGAGCAGCGGCTGCCAGGTGATGATTATCATCTTTGGAAAAATAATCGATTAAGTCCTGCAGGGTTGCACCGGCTCCACAGTACAGTTTACCATGGGAATAATCAATCTTTTTTGCAATCAGTCTGTTGATATCCACCAGGGTGTGGATTGACGGGTCGCGCTGGGCTGCCAGATAAGTACCACCGCTGAAAATAACCGCGTTATTTTGAGCTGCCAGATCCCCGGCTTCGGCCAGTGTTTCAGGAAATTGAATATTGGTAATTGAAGACCACATAGTTATTCTTTTCCCTCGTTTTTCATAAAATCGATGCCAGTTTTATGACCTGCCTGTTCCAGCATTTGGGCCGCAATCCGGTTATGGGTTTGAACCAATTTTTGTTCATCAACCTGGCTTTTTTCGTTGCGGATACGGATATCCCCGTTTACCAGCAGATAATCCACCGGTGATTGTCGCACGGTGAAAACCAGAGCCGCCAGGGGGTCCGAACCACTACCGGCATATTCGATCCCATTGGTGCCAAATAAAGCTAAATCAGCTCGTTTGCCCATAGCCAACTGACCGATATCGCTACGTCCCAGTAAGGCTGCTCCACCGCGGGTAGCCATCCATATCACATCACGGGCAGTTAGCCAGTATTGCTCATCGCGCAAGCGTGACAACAGCATCGCCTGTCTAATTTCAGCGAGCATGTTACTACCATCATTGGAGGCCGAGCCATCCACTCCCAGACCGACCTTGACACCAGCGTCCAGCAGCTCCCTTATACGGGCGATACCCGACCCCAGGCGCAGGTTTGACGAAGGACAGTGGCTGATTCCCGAGCCAACCTCACCCAAGCGTTGGATTTCTGCATTATTCAAATGAACAGCATGGGCGAACCAGCTGAAATCGGTGATCCATCCCAGAGAATCGATATATTCGAATGGACGCATACTATAACGTTCCAGACAAAATTCTTCTTCATCCAAGGTCTCTGCCAAATGAGTGTGTACCAATAAATCATTGTTACGAGCCAGTTCCACTGTCGATTTCATTAGCTCCGGTGTGACTGAGAATGGGGAACAGGGTGCCAGTGCCAGACGCAGCATCGACCCTTCAGATTGATCGTGATAAAGGGTCAGCAATCGTTCCGTGTCCTGTTGAATGATCTGCTCTGACTGGACAACATCATCTGGTGGCAAACCACCATTTGACCTACCCAGAGACATCGATCCTCGCATAGGATGAAATCTTATCCCCAATTCCCTGGCAGCCTGGATCTGTGCATCGATCAATGCGCCGCTGATATTACCCGGGAAAACGTAATGGTGATCGGAACTGGTGCTAACTCCGGATTTCATCAATTCAATAATGGCTGACTTAGTGCTGCAGTAGATTGCATCCACTGTTAATTCGCGCCAGAGTTCGTAATGGTTGGTCAACCAATTAAATAAGCCCATATTCTGCATGAGGGGAATGTTGCGGGTCAGGGTCTGGTAAAAATGGTGATGAGTGTTAATAAAGCCCGGCATTACTACCATACCGGTAGCATCAATAATTTCGTCGGCTGAAGCATCGCTGGCTTGGGAACCTAACGAGGTTATGACGCCATCTTTGATTAACAAGTGACCACCATGATATTCTAAATGGTCATCATCCATAGTGGCTACCAGCCGGGGATTATTAATCAATATTCGAGTCATCCTAACTCTCTGATTATACGGGAAATTGCGGTAAATTGCGAATGCTTTTCCAAAATACGATCATTTTCAGGGCTTGCATCAAAGATATGTGATCGGTTTGGTTCCCTTTCCAATGAACCTTTTCAATAGTCAGTGTAGTTGCGTTCAACCTGGCTCTCAATATAGCTGTTTCATAAGCATATTCATCCGATTTGAAAGCTAGCGATGCTTCACCAGCGCTGGATTTAAATTTCAAACCGCTGGCTGTAATGCGATAACCTTCCGGTTCAGCGATATAACTGGCTTCGCTCAAACAGAGACGCGGTTTATCCATAAATGGCCGACCACTAGTTGGACAAAAAACGGTACAATTACCACATTCATTACATAAATCAACCAGATTCAGAATCTGTGTCGGTTGGCTAATTATAAATTTTTCATTGTATTGAATATCTGTCACTCCGTGGTTGCGATTGGCCACCGGGACAGCCAGTTCAATCTTTTCCACCGGGTAAGCAATATTGGCTCGATTAGGACAAACAGTCACACAAATATCGCAGAATTCATCACAAAATAAACACCGGGCCGCCTCAGTCTGGGCTTGTTCATCCGAAACCAATGATTTAATGGGCTTGGTATGCAGCGCAGTGAATCCATCGACCGCCGATCCATAATCCCGCCGAGCTAGCCGTATTTGGATGTTAGCGGCGTTATCCTTGAATGAACTGTAAACCGGTGGTTTTGGATTGCTCGCGAGGGCAGTCCGGATGATATTTCTGGCCGCCCGATGACCATCACCAACTGCAGCGATGATCGTATAAGCTCCCCGGATCGCATCACCTCCAGCATAAACTTTAGCTAGATTGGTTGCCTGGGTAACGGAATCAATTTTTAAGTCCGCCAGTGAAATAAAATCTACTGTTACATCCTGCCCGACTGCAGGAATGATATAATCAGCAGTCAGCTTAAACTCCGTCCCTGGTTGCATTATCGGACGAAGGCGCCCGCTGGAATCTTTGTCACCCAGCTTCATCCGGGAACAGGTCAAGATCAATCCCTGTTTTCCACACTTGATTTTCACTGGCGCCACTAATTCAGAAATAGAAATACCCTCGGCTTGGGCCGCGGCGATTTCCGCCCAGTCGGCCGGCATTTGATCGATCGTTCGGCGATAGATAATAGATACACAGCCACCAGCCCCAACCTGGCGCAATGCTGTCCGGGCGGCATCCATTGCAGTGTTACCGCCACCAATTATTAGTATATCAGCGCCTGCTGGAAGCATAGCTTGTTGTTTTACACCTGCTAAAAACTCCAGCGGATCCAGTACATTGTCCTCATCCTCGCCATCGATATTCAGCTTCCGGCTGATTTGGGCACCCAAACCCAGATAAATGTAATCGTAACTGGACTGCAGTTCTCGGAATCGCTCTGCATTGATTTCAGTATTATAATTAATGTGGACGCCAAGCCCGGTGATTAATTCCATATCAGCTGTAATTGTCTCGGGACCGAGGCGAAACTGGGGAATTGCACCGGATACCATCCCTCCCAGTTGAGCTTTGGCTTCGAATAGATCTACTTTGAATCCTTCCCGTGCCAGGAAATAAGCACAGGCTAATCCGGACGGTCCCCCGCCCACTACCGCTACCGTAACATCATGATTAGTTTTGATTTTAGGCGAATTGCCAGTTTGGTGATTTTCAGTTATGAAGCGTTTGATTTCCCGGATCATAAGCGGGCGATCATAATTAATCCGGGTACATTTCAACTGACACAGATGATCACAGACCTGACCGGTAATGCCGGGCAGAGGATTGGTAGCGGCTATGATTTCATAGGCTTTATCAAATTCGCCGTGCGCTGTATGATACATATAATCGGGAATATTTTGATCAGTGGCACAGGCTTCGATGCAGGGGGCAGATATACAATCAAACTGCTTCAGTTTCCGTTCCGTTTTAATCGAAGGATGAAACGGCGCCGACCGCTTGTATTCCACCGCAGACACTACCTGGTTAGCATAGCGAACCAGGTTTTCCAACTGAGCCTGGTTGACATCCCGAGCAGATGAGCCTGTATTCATAATCAACTGCTCTGTATCCAAGGCATTGGCCATTTTATAACCAGTTCTGAGATTATCAAGATATTGTTTTAATCTGCCATATCCACCAGGCTTAAGGATATCGGAACAGGTTGTAACCGGGGAAAGCCCGCTGGCAACCAGGTCGGTTACATTAAAACAATCCGCACCGGCGCAGAAAGACAGATCCAGCTGACCATTATAATCCTCTTGCAGGAGCGCTGCCAGGTTGACACTCAGTGGATGTAAAGCCCGGCCACTCAGGTAGGATTGTTTTTCCTGCTCCGGAAATAGATCTTTTTGATTCAATACTTCCAGGGTGTTGGTCAGTTTAAGACCGAATTCAATCCCCTGTTGTTTAGCCGACAATTGCAGAGTATTAATAATATCCAGCGCCTGGCTGTATTTCAGGTCATGATCGAAGGCCTGATCAGGAACCCGAATATTTTTAAAACCCAATTGTTCATTGAGGATAGCGCGTAACCGTTCAGGTCCCAGTAAAGTCGGATTAAGTTTGATCAAGGTGTGCAGGTTCCGTTCTTCAATCAGATAAAGGCCGATCGCTTCAATTTCATCCGGGGGGCAGCCATGCATGGTGGAAAGGGTTACGCTGTTGGTCATACTCCCTGAAATCGAGATATTCTTTAATTCTGGATAAATCGGTTCCAATCGGTCCAGCCGAGCTTGAAGAATGGTTCCGCAATCCTCCATCAAATCCATAAATTCTTGAACATTGGCCTGTTTAATCCCTGCCAGGTCATAACCAACCGACATATTGAACATTAGACCAGGTTCAGAATTACAACACCAGTCGAATTTATGTCGGAGGATATGGATTATGATCCAGGCATCGAGATACTGATCGAAGGACTGACGTAATTTCAGTTCCTGGGACCATTCGCAGTTATAGCCTTCATCCTGCATGTCGATGCAAGGCTTGGCAACCTCAATCTCATCAAGTGTTTGAACGGTTTTTAATTCGATATAGCGGGCGCCGGATAGCCAAGCGGCAATAATATTAGCTGCCAGTTGTGTATGGGGACCGGCGGCAACGCCGATCGGTGTTTCCAACAGTTGACCATAGCGCTTCATTCGAAAGGGATCGGATTTATCAGGTATGAAGAATAGCTGCCGCGGAATACCTAGAATACCACCCTGTCGTTCTTCTGCCAGAATCCATTTTAACAGTTGCTCAATTGGTAGTGGAAATAGTTTGTCGGACACTAGCCTGATTACCTTGCTTAGCTTGCAACGAGCATGTTATTCAAATTGTACAGTAATACATTTCGTAGCGCCTTACGGCGGTAGGCGGCAGTGGCACGAAGATCATCGATCGGCGCAATATCGTTATCGATCAATGTCCCGTATTTACTCTTGTCAGGTACTTGATTAATCAATGCAGTGGCTAATTCAGTCAAATAAACCACTGTTGGCGCGACTGACCCGGCAGCAATTGTTAGTTGATTGAATACCTTTTTTTCCTGGTCAACGTCCGCTAAAATAGCAAAATTAACGACCGCAATTGCCATCGCCCGACGCAGACCAAGCTTATAGTATAACGCTGATCCCAGGGATTTTGGAATTATTATCGACAATATTATTTCCGCACAACCCAATTCTGTCTCCCCCGGACCAATGATGAAATCAGCGATTGGAATCCGTTTCTCACCAGCTGGTCCGATTATATTAACCTGAGCCTGATAGGTATACAGGGGCGGGAGTGTATCGCCGGCCGGTGACGCATTGCAGATGTTACCGCCGATTGTAGCCCGGTTCCTGATCTGAGTCGCAGCAAATTGATCGGATGCCTGCCACAGTGCATGTAAGAAACTCCGGATCAAATCGCTGTTACGTATAGTCTCGATTGTTGTCAAACTGCCAATTTCAATATCATCACCCCGATCAGTTATCCCGGAAAAGCACTCGATACCCTTCAAATCTACCAGATACCGGGGTAATTCCATCCCGTTCTCGTACCGGGGTAATAAATCGGTCCCACCCGCCAACAATGTGCATTTACTCTGGCTGAGCTTCTCCAACAAATCCTGCAATTCAGGTTTACTGGTAGGATGATAATACTTCAACAGTCACTCATTTGCTTAACGACTTCGAAGATCTTGTGATAACCTGTACATCGGCAAATATTACCGGCCAGCGCCTGCTTGGTATTGAGCTGGCCTGACTGATTTTTTTCAGGATGTAATTGCTCAACCGAGAGCACCATTCCGGGAATACAATAGCCGCACTGCACCGCATGTCTATCGATAAAAGCCTGCTGCAAATCATTCAGATGATTGTCGATGGATAATCCCTCAATAGTGACAATTTGAGAACCGTGAGCTTCCACGGCCAAAATCAGGCACGAATTAACTGTTTTGCCATTCAGTATTACGGTGCAGGCACCACATTCACCCTCTCCACATACTTCTTTCGTTCCTGTCAGGTGCAGATCATCCCGTAGGAAATCCAGTAATCTCTGATGTGTGGGAACGCGCTGGCAGACTTCTTTACCATTGACTGTGACTACCAAATCAAAATATTCAATATCATTAGTATACAGCATCAGAAATCCTGACCGGCTTTGCTGAATTTTGAATAGAATTGATGAAATGCATCAATATCAGGATTAATTGAGTCCGGGATGGTCAGCATCCTCTGGGCTGCGGTAATATCTTTTAAACCGCTGCCTGTTGCCAGTAGAACAATCGTATCATAATTATTGACTTGATTAATTTGACAAGCTTTCGCAAAACCAGCCATGGTTGCAGCAGCTGCTGGTTCAGTAAAAATACCACTTTTTTCCGCCAACTCTTTTTGCGCTGACAGAATTTCATCATCGGTTACAGTAATACCAAATCCGCCACTACTATTAACAGCTCGCAGTGCTTTCAAACCATCGCGGGGGAAATCCACCGCGATACTGTCGGCAATTGTATTTGCAGTGACCGATTTAAGGTTATTGCCGCTTAGCGCGTTGATAATTGCAGATGATCCCGAAGCCTGCACTGCAATAATTTCCGGCAGCCGGTCGATCCAGCCCAGTTCCTTCAAATCATAAAAACCTTTATAAACACCGCCGATAATGCAACCATCGCCAACCGGAACAAATATCTTATTAGGAACGATCCAAGTCAACTGCTCGGCGATCTCCAGCGCTACTGTTTTCTTACCCTCGGACAAGACCGGATTGACGCCGGTGCTACGTGAATACCAGCCGTATTGATCAGCGACAATCCCAGCCAGATCAAAAGCATCATCGTAGGTTCCATCTACCGGACATAATATTGCTCCGTATTGCAGAATCTGAGTCAGTTTGGCAATCGGCGCTGAGGCTGGTGCCAGAATTACAGCCTGCATTTTATAATAGGCTGCCAAGGCAGCCAAAGATGCAGCCGCATTGCCGGTTGAGGCTGCCACTACTATTTCAAAACCCATTTCAGCGGCATGACGCAAGCCGATTTCGGATGCGCGATCCTTTAATGAGCCAGATGGATTACGGGTGTCGTCCTTGATAAATAATCGTTTAATATCATAATCACCAGCCAAACGCGGTACCTCAACCAACGGTGTACCACCAACCTGGATAGATCGTCTTTCAGGCGGATTCTGAACCGGTAATAGTGGTAAGTAGCGCCATATGGAACGATCTGTATCAGCTACCAAATCAGCTTTTGTCCAATTATTGCCGATCCAAGAATAATCAAAAATGGCATCGAGATTCTGCCTGCAGTTGTTACAGGTATAGATAAATGGGTCAATCGGGTAAGCTGCACCACAGTCCAGACAGCGATACTCGATCAGTCGAATATTCAGATCCATTCTTAACTTATTATTTCCAGTAATAGCTATTCCAACACGATCAATATTTCTTCAGCAGTCCAGTACGCTCATTAAATTCATCTATCCTGGCATCCCATTGATCAACCAGTGCATACTGATTTTTCCAGTAATCATTGTCGAACCACTGGGCATCTAACTCTTCCACTGTTTTGCCCTGCTGCTCTACCCAGGTGAAATATTTCAGATTGTGCATCCGTTTCCGATCATAATAGGACAATTCCAGCATATTATCCGTGGACAATCCCATGAGACGCCCGTCAAAATCAACAGCAGCATTTAGGGTGCTGTATTCACCATTGATTCTCCGCGTTTCAATCAGGCGAGACTGGTACATTTCCATTGAATCGGTAGCAACTGTGAAAATTATATCATTACCATTCATCTCATAAAAACGAGCCATTTTAATGGCTCCGATTATATTAGCAATCGAAGAAATACCAAACAGATGCAGCTTATCTACTAAATTCTTATCGATACCATGCTCAATTAATAGATCGTGTCCAGCTGGTTCATTGAACAGGCGCATCAGCCGTATCGTTAACTCATCATCCAGGTCAACAACCAGGTCCATATTCTTCAGATTATGAATCCAGGGCACATGTTTATCGCCGATTCCTTCAATCCGATGAGATCCGTAACCGTTGTACAGCAATGTTGGGCACTGCA
Source organism: uncultured bacterium (assembly GCA_964439935.1). Classification (GTDB taxonomy): domain Bacteria; phylum Fidelibacterota; class Marinisomatia; order Marinisomatales; family TCS56; genus JABMQW01. The sequence continues at coordinate 58,955 of CAYTPW010000004.1, forward strand.
ATGCCTCACCGGCACCGATTTTAATCAGAGGATATTGCTCCCGCAGATAATCGCCGCAACCCAAGGTACCGGCTGATCCCTGGGTCAAAAATAGGGCGCTCATTCGCTGACCGATATCTACTTCATTTTCGAATACTTCCTGCATCGCTGGACCGGTTACCGCATAATGCCAGAGCGAATTCCCGATCTCTTCAAATTGATTTAAAACCACAATTTCATCACCCCGCTCGGCTATCAATTGTTTAACCTTGTCGTAGATCTCCTTCACATTGCTTTCGCCACCAGGCGTTTTAATCACCTCTGAGCCGACTTTATCCAGCCACTCGAAGCGCTCGACGCTCATTTCTTCCGGTAATACGGCAATTGAAGGGCAACCAAGTAAATACGCATCGTAGGCTCCACCGCGACAGTAATTCCCGGTGGAGGGCCACAGCGCTTTTTGAGTCGTTGGATCAAAGTGACCCGATATCAGCTTCTCAACCAGGGGACCAAAGGTAGCCCCTACTTTATGAGCACCAGTTGGAAAGAATTTTCCTAATAAAACAAATATTCGGGCCTTGACACCAGTTAATTCAGGCGGCAGTTCAAGATTGTTTACCGAGCCGAAACTACCACCGGCAGCGACCGGTTCGTTTTTCCACGTGATCCGAAACAGATTACGAGGATTCAAATCCCACAATCCAATGGCTTTTAATTCAGCTCGAATGCCATCGGGAATCAGATCAGGATTCGCCATCTGCCGGTAGGTCGGGATTATCATATTATTTTCCCGACAGCGCTGAATCGTATTTTTCAACACTTTTTCGTTAGATTTCATTAATTGTTTTTCCAATTCATTATTTAATTTATTTAAGGTACGATTTGCGTTCCTGTTCTTCCTTTAAGAGCATCAACTGCATTATCCAATGATGTAATTATTGCTCGATCGCCACCAGCTTTTATGAATCTGACGCAAGCTTCTACTTTAGGCCCCATACTTCCAGCCAGGAATTGACCGTCCGACAGATGTTTTTCCATTTCAGTTGTTGTAACATTTTGCAATGCTTTTTGGCTTGGTTGACCAAAATTGATAAAAGCGTGCCCGACATCCGTTAATATCAGGAAAATATGGGCATCCACAACTTTTGCCAGAACTTGTCCGGCCTTATCTTTGTCGATGACTGCTTCTACACCGCGTAGTTGCTGGTTATCCTTCTCGATTACCGGGACGCCCCCCCCTCCGGCAGTTATCACAATGACACGGGCGTTTACCAGTGTTTTGATGGAATAAGCTTCTATTATGTCAATTGGTTCAGGCGATGGAACCACCCGCCGCCAGGGTTTTTTGGTTCCGGGTTTTACTTCTTTCAGCAAATAGTTTTTAGATGCGCGCAATTCCTCAGCTTCAGCTTTAGAATAAAACGGTCCCACCGGTTTACTGGGATTGGCAAAATCCGGATCATCTTTATCCACCAGGATTTGGGTTACTACGGTTGCGATCGGTATTTGTTTGCCAACAAGACGGAAGGCGTTTTGAAGTTGATCTTGAAACATGAAACCAATCTGGCCCTGAGTCATCGCACCCAGCACATCCAGCGGTTGTGGGGGTACCAGAGCCTTGCCTTCCTCCTGCTGAATTAATAGATTGCCGGCCTGCGGACCATTACCGTGAGTGAGGATTAATTTATAGCCAAGACGATTCATTTCGACCAGTTGGTGAGCCGTGAGAACCACATTATTTAATTGCTGCTTAAAAGTTCCTTCCTCATCGGGTTGTTTAATTGCATTACCTCCAAGGGCAATGACAACCAGTTTACTGGTATCAAACATAGCTATAGCTCAATCCGCTTATCTGACATTGTCAAACCCATTACAGCCTTCTGAACATGCAAACGATTCTCAGCAACATCCACAATTATTGATCGTTCACCGGATGCCACTGCATCGGTTACCTCATTCCCACGATCAACGGGCATCGGGTGGATATATAACCCATTGTTGGTCAGTTTCATCTTCTCTTCATTGCAAGTCCAGCCATCAATTTGCATGGCTTTTTTAATTTCTCTAGCTTTGTCAAACTCACCGGACTCATAAGCCATAGGACTCATCCAGTTGCGGGAATAAACAACATCAGCTCCCTGATAACCTTCCAATGGTTCATGAGTAATGTTGAAGCTGGAGCCATTCGTTTTGCAGTTTGCTTGAGTCATTTCAATAACTTCAGGATCAAGGTCATACCCTTCAGGATAAGCCAGTGTAACATCCATGCCGAAACGAGATGATATTAACAGGTTTTCCTGGATCGAGCACCAGGAACGGGCCAGAGCTCCCTGCCCCCAGACCATTAACAGCCTCTTACTTTTCAAATTAGTTCCCATCTGCTGCTGCAATCCCATGATATCAGCCAATCCCTGACAGGGATGAAAACGATCATCAGCCATATTCACAATTGGGATTGAAGCATATTCAGCATATTCACGTAATAGCCGATCACCATCACCATAGGCCGTGATCTTGTCTTCCAGAATCCGGATTCCCAGCCCGACAGCATAACGACTCATCACATTGGCTGCATCTTCAATCGTTTCACCGGCACTGTGCTTGGTTTTCAGACGCATTGATTTAGGCTCCAGAAATTGGGCATGACCGCCCAGTTCTGTTGCGGCTGCTTCAAATGATTGCCTGGTACGCACCGACGGATTGTAAAAAAACATCAGGAAAGTACGATGTTTTAACAGCTCGGTATATTTATCAGCATAGCGCCTCTTTTTCATGTCATGCGCTATCCTTAAGGTATGTTCCAGCTCCTTTACAGACCAATCCTGGGTGCAGATCAGGTCTTTTCCTTTCATATCCATAAACTGATTCCCTTACCGCATCAGCAAAGCCATGACGGCTTTCTGAAAATGTAACCGGTTCTCAGCTTCGTCGAAAGCAACTGAATTCGGACCGTCTAATACATCATTTGTGACCTCGAAACCACGGTCAGCCGGCAAACAATGCATATACATCACATCTTCACGGGCATTATTCAGCATATCCTGATCACAGATCCAGTCCTTATTCTGGTTAAACAATGACAGCATTTTGCTATCATGACCAGCAGCAACATTTTCAAATTGATCCTTGGCACCCCAGCATTTGGGATATACTACATGAGCATCTTGAAAGGCTTCCTTCATATCATATTGTACTTCAAATTTGCTGCCATTGGCATTTGCCATATTTTCACAGGCCGATATGACTTCATCATCCAATTCAAATCCTTCTGGTTGAACCTGAACGACATCCATGCCCAGTTTTGTTGCCGCAATTATGGAACTGTGCGGGACACTTAACGGTTTTTCGTAGCTGGGAGAATAAGCCCAACTCATGACAAATTTCTTTCCATTGAATTCACCTAGGCGTTCTTTTACAGTCAGCATATCAGCACCACCCTGACAGGGATGGTATTTATCGCATTCCATATTGATGATCGGAATATTGGACCATTCAGCAAATTCCTTCATATATGCATTGGCACGGCCATAAACCCATCCAGTGGGAGGTCCATACATGCGAATGGCAATACCATCTCCAAATCCGGATAACGTTCGCGCAACATCAGAAACCCGCTCGGTCGAATAGGCTTTTTCGTCCCCTTCAACGGCTGGTGTGTAAATTGTATCAGAGGCCAGGAAATGAGCATGACCACCCATTTGAGTCATTCCGGATTCGAAAGAATTGCGGGTCCGCAGGGATTGATTATAAAAAATCATGTATAGTGATTTCGCCCGCATCAAATGATCGTGTAACTCACCGATTGCATAGCGTCGCTTTAGGTCAGCTGCAACGTCCAGCATGTAATTAAACTCTTCTTTTGAAAAGTCCAGCAATGTTAAAAAATCACGTCCCTTCAAATTTGTACGCATCATATTCTCCTTAGTATTTGCTAATTGTTTTTATCAGTTTTTCTGATTTGATTTTTAATACCTGACACATTTTTCGATCAGGTTCTATTCATTTTATGCCACAGTTTTTGTGACTGAATTCTTGCAGTGGATCGAATCTCTGCTTCAACAACATTAAGAAAATTGTTATCCTTGATCTGGAATTTTCCACCGCAGATAACATCCGATGGTCGGTCAAATCCAAACATCAGGTGAGCTCCATAATTTGCTTCCGAAATCTTTGTGCGGGATTGATAATCAAAGAGCACCAGATCCGCCCGGTCACCGGGTTGGATACGACCCAGTGAACTAGTAAATAACTTACCTGCGATGCGAGAATTATTCTCAAACAAAAGTTGCAGGTAGTCCACGTTTGGTGCGCCACCTGGCAAACCGTTACTACGTATCAGCGTACCTTCCTTGGCTTCTTTCAACAGGCCGGCCTGCATTCCATCAGTTCCGAGTCCAGCAGATAGAGCATTAATTGTGGCTGCTGACAAAACACCCACTCGATTATTCGCATTGGAAGTGGGATTATGCACCAATGAAACACCCAGCTCTACCAGTAGCTCAACATCCTCGGGCAGCATGTGAATACCATGAACGATCAGGCTGTGTTCATTGATCAACCCGAAATGGTTTAACCGGTCAATAACAGAGCGATATCCACGATTCACTGCATCAGTGTGGTCGGCCAGATCTTCAGCCACATGGATATGAATTCCCCAGCCTGAAATGTCGCGTAAAGACTCGCGGATAGTTGACAGTGATTCGTCCGATAAGGTAAACGACGCGTGTAAGCCGATCAAGGGACGGATCACCGGATGATCACAATAACGCTGGAAAAAATCAAGATTCTCTTCCAAGCCGGCCTGAAAGAGTCGGGGACCATTACGATCTGTAAGCTCAAAGGCTACTGCCACATTCATATTCAACTTTTCAGCTGCCTGTGCCAGGAGTTCAAGGGACCCGGTAGCGGAATTGGGACTGGAATGGTGGTCGATCACCGTGGTTACCCCATTGCGGAGGCATTCGATTAGTCCGGCTGAAAAAGAGGCATCAATTGAATCCACATCCAGAGCACAATCGAGAGGCCACCAGACCCGCTCTAATTTTTCAATAAAATTGGTCGGAGAATCAACAGGCGCCGGCATTCCAAGTGCCAGGGTCGAATATAAATGCGTATGAGCATTTATCATGCCCGGAAGAGCCGTTTTCCCATTCATATCACAAATTTCGTATACATTGGTTTCAGGTGGATTTCCCGAACCTACAGCAGATATTTTATCACCTGTGATGACGATATAACCGTTCTCAATAAAATCATTTGTCGCAAAAGGACTAATGATTCGCAGATTGGCAAGAATATAGTTCATGTTGATAATTCCAAAGCTTTCAATTGATCAATAGCATTCAACACCAATTCTGGTGTCATTGGCAGGCTGTCCATTGATACGCCAATAGCCTGACTCACCGCATTAGCGATTGCAGCACCGGTTGGAATCACGGCCGGTTCACCTATTCCCTTCGCACCCCAGGGACCCAGCGGCTCGTGGTCTTCGACAAGAATCGTCTGCACCGAACTTACGTCAGCCGCAGTTGTAATTAAGTAAGTCGATAGATTAGGTGTAATCACTGTTCCGTTATCGGTTTGAAAATGCTCGGTTAGTGCCCAGCCGATTCCCTGTGCTACTCCACCTTCAACCTGTCCTTCAAGTCCTGCCGGATTGATAGCTTTGCCAACATCATGAGCCGCCCAGATTTTTTCCACCTGCACAAGTCCGGTCAACGTATCTACTTTGACCAAAGCAATATGCGTGGCATAGGAATAAGTAAAATAGGCTTCACCAATCCCTGTTTCAGGATCATATTCTAACGGAGGTACATGCCACCATCCTTGCATATCCGTTTGAAGGTTATTGTCGAATAGATAATTTGCCAGATCGCTGAAATTAACCTCACCTGAACTCATTTTATCTTTTGCTACATCATCAATCAGTTCAATTTGCTCTGGTTTTGAAACCAGCATTTCAGCTGCCGCTAATTTTAAAACCGGTACGATCCGGCTGGCGGCATCACGAATGGCATTGCCGGTCATAAGCACATTCCTGCTGGCTACTCCAGGACCGCTGTCAGGCACTAAATCTGTGTTTGGATCTAACACAATGATTCGTTCAGGATTTATTCCCAGTGCTTCTGCTGTCATCTGAGTAATCACTGTATTGGCTCCCTGCCCCATCTCAGCCAGGCCGTAAGCTACCGAAACCGAACCATCCCTGCTGATCTGGATTTTAGCCCCAGCACCATCCATTGCCCACCCAGCTGCTCCCAGACAGTTTCCATAATGGGAGGCGGCAATTCCAATACCAGCGCGATAGCGATCATCAGTGTTATGTTTCGGGCTATAATTTTCCCAATCTGCTGCATCGGCAGCCTGTGTAATGGTGGCTTCCGCTCCAACACTCACTTCCAGTTTCTGACCGGTTTGGGATAGGTCACCCGGTCGGAGAACATTTAATAGACGCAATTTCACCGGGTCAATCCCGAGCTGAACGGCAATATGATCCATGACCCGTTCGTGCCCAAATGTGGCCTGTGGTGATCCAAATCCCCGGAATGCACCGGCGGGTGGTAAGTTAGTATAATAGGCTGTAGATAGAACTTTAATATTTGGAATCACATAAGGACCCATTGCCTGCATGGCTGCACGGTAGGATACAACACTGGATAATGTTGCATAGGCTCCTGCATTTTCTTCCAGGTTTATCTCGGCTGCCAACAGGCGACCAGCGCTGGTGACTCCAATTTTATAATGCATCTGAAACGGGTGGCGCTTGCTGGTCAGTTGAGCATCATCCTGGCGACGATAAACCATTTTCACCGGTCTTCCCAATGTTTGGGCTGCCAGGGCAGAGCGGGCACATAGTTCCGATGGTACATCCTCTTTCCCGCCAAAAGCACCGCCAATTGGCGTCTGAATAACTGTGACTTTACTCAACGGAATTCCAAGAGCCCGAGCAACCGCTTTCTGAACATAATAAATACATTGGATTGAACCGTAGACTGTGAAACGGTCATCAGTCTCCGGCACGGCAATACAACCCTGGGCCTCCAGATAATAATGTTCCTGATACGGTGTTATCAGGTCGGCTTCAATAATCCGGGCCGCCTCCGCAAAGCCCCCTTTTAAATTCCCCCGATCGACCCGATGAGTGCAGGCAATGTTGGAGTTGTGTATGAATTTTAATTGAGCAGCTTTACTGGCATCAATTGACAGGTATGGCTGTTCCTCAGCATACTGCACCTGTACCAGTTGAGCTGCACGTCGAGCAGCCGTTTCGGTCTCTGCGATCGCAATGCCAATGGCGTCCCCAATAAATCTAACTCTTTCTTCTGCTAATAGCGGCTGATCATTGATAATTACACCGACCTGATTTTCACCGGGAATATCCCCGGCAAACAGCGTGGTAATGAACCCCGGAACCGCTGTGGCAGGGGCAGGATCAATGTCGATGATTGTTCCAAATGAAATCGCAGAACAAATGGGATATGCAAAAACCATTCGATCTAAGTGAATATCAGTCAGATATTGGATACGCCCGGTTACCTTATCAACCGCATCGACCCGCGGCATTGAATGACCGATCTGGGATTGATGATTAGACATGCTAATCTTCCATTAATCCCATTTGTGCTGACATGTTGAATATTGGCGTGCTCAAATACATAGATTGCTAAAAATTAACCTGGAAATTTACCATTTTTCGACGATCATCCAAAAAGGGAAGTGAATTTAAAATTGACTCCATCAAAGAGACCTTGATCGCTCAATTTCAACTTAGGTATCACCAATAAAGCCAAAAATGACAAACTCATAAAAGGGGCTGGCAAATCGGATCCCATCCGCTTGGCCATTTGATCCAATTGCTCGTATAAACGGGCTGTTTCCAGTCCGTCACCGGCGGACATAATCCCGGCAACCGGTAGCGCTAATACCAGAGAGTCTTCATCGGATACAGCACTAATCCCTCCCTGGTTTTCGATTATGAGGTTAACCGCCCGGCACAATAATTCATCAGTAGTGCCCGCGGCAACAATATTATGAGAATCATGCGCTACGGAAGACGCCAGCGCTCCTGATTTGATACCCATCCCACGCACAAATCCAATCGCCGATGAAGTATTCGTATAGCGATTTACGACCGTCAATTTCAAAATATCCCGATGGGGATCGGCCACCACATTTCCGTTGGCCACCAAGGGTTTGACTAAATCAACTCCAGTAACCAATTGGCCAGGAATAATTTCAATCGTTTTTATTGATTCGGCTTTAGGCTGCACAGCAAAATCGCTAATTGATTTTGGTAAGCAACTAAAATTATTGATTGGAGAAACCGGAGTTGCGGCAACTAAAACGCGATTTGACTCCACCACTTTTTGTCCTGCCAAATAGACTGCTTTAACTTTAAATGAAGTTAATTCATCGACAATTATAAAATCGGCCGGATCACCTTCCCGCAGTAATCCCATATCCAGCTGATAATGCTCGACCGGAACCACCGAAGCAGCCCGGAGTAAATTAAAAATATTAAGACCAGCCACAATTCCTCGCTGGATTAACAGATTTATATGTCCCCGGACCAGATCATCGGGATGTTTGTCGTCACTGCATAACATACAATGATCAGGAAATTCATCGATCAGCGGTTGTAATTCATCAAAATTACGAGCTGCGGAGCCATCACGAATTTGGATTTTCATACCATTGGCGATCTTTTCCCGCGCCTCAGCTAGAGTCAGGCATTCGTGGTCGGTGGAAACACCGGCCGCAATGTACTGTTCAGCATCCGGTCCCCGCAAACCCGGTGAATGACCATCGATAGGCAGCCTCAGGTCCCGGGCCAGCTTCAGCTTGGCAGTAACATCCGGCAGATTATTCAATACTCCTGGTACATTCATCATCTCACTCAGGAATTTCAGCTTTTTGTTGACAAATAAATCTTCAATATCGGCCAGATCAATCCGGGCACCGGCGGTTTCAAATGGGGTTGCGGGAACGCAAGATGGGACGCCAAAATAAAACTTGAAGGGAGATTTGTCAGCATTTTCCAACATGAATTCTACACCCGTAATCCCCAGAACGTTGGCGATCTCGTGGGGATCGCAAACAGCGGCCAGGGTACCATGGCGAAGTGCTAACCGGGCAAATTCTGTGGGAACCAGCATCGAACTTTCGATATGGATATGGGCGTCGATCAAACCTGGTAGAATAAAATGATCGACGGCAGTTTCTTCCTCCAGAATCGAATCGATGCGACCATCTACGACTGTGATCGTCCCCAGGAAAATTCTGCGTTCGAAAAGGTCAACAATATTACCCGCTATTTGATAGTAGCTTTCCTGAATCATACCCATCTTCTAATCATCTTTCGCTCACTTCAACGAATTTACTAAATATTTCATTGTTGGTTATGATTAAACCGTTTGCGATAAATGACGGACTCTGTCGCCACCTCACCGTAAATTTCAGCATGAATTTCAGCAACCTGCTGCTGCCTAACCAAATCGAATGTGACCATCCCTGTATCGCGTTGCTAGGCGGTGGTGGCAAGACCGGTCTCCAGCGACGGTTGGGTCTGGAGCTTGCTCATAAACAGAATCGGGTTCTGCTGACATCGATTACCAAATCGGTATTTCACAGTGAGCCGAAAATTATATGCAGAGACGAAATCGTCAATGACGATTTAACATCCTGCTTCGCTCAGCACAATCCTCTATGCGTAATGGGAGCTTGCTTGAATGCGCACAAAATGGATGGCATTGAAGTGGTTGACCTGAAACTCTTAAAAATCCAGGCCGACATCACGATTGTGGAATGCGACGGTGCCCGCAACCGGCCACTGAAGGTGCACTCTGACCATGATCCAACAGTACCCGATTTCATCGATCAAGTGATAGTCATCGTCGGCGCTGATGTGGTGGGAACAACTCTCCAAGATGGCCTGGTTCATCGGCCGGAATTATTCTCTGCACATTGGGGTATTGATAGCGATTTCGTACTGACTTCAGATTTCATCACTGAAGTCGTTACCACCAATAAAGGCTACTCATCAAAGATTCCGACACTTCTACCGCGAACTTATTTCGTCAACAAAACTGATGCCTACCCTGGCCAAGCGAGTGTCCTGGCGCAGGCAATTTTCACCGCTTCCGGCCGTCCCACCTGGTACGGCAGTGTGCAGAAGGACAGTCTGTCCCAAATAAAATGAGCAATATCAAACTGATCATAACCGCTGCCGGGTTGTCGCATCGCAATCCACCAAACAAACTGCTACTACCTCTGGGCGATAAAACAGTAATCGAAACCACAATCGAAAATTTTATCAATACAAAAATGGACATCACTATTGTCACCGGTCATCAGCGGGAGAAGATCGAACTACTGTTAGCTAAACGATTCGGCGACCGGATCACTATTGTTCACAATCCTGATTATAAAACAGGACTGGCTTCTTCAATCAAAGCCGGACTGATTACTTGTTCTGAAGAGCCGGATTACTGGTGTTTCTGCAACGGTGATAAACCGTTTATCAATCCAGCGACGATTGATTATCTGCTGATCAAGTTGGAACAGACCAAGTCGCTGATTCTGGTCCCCACTTATCATGACCAATCCGGCCATCCCACATTTTTTACTTCTGAATTGATAACTGAGCTACTGGCTCTGACCGGTGAATCCGGTGGTAGGGAGCTATTCCACCGGTATCAGCATAAAACTGAACTAATACCCGTAACCGACAGTGGAATAGTACGCGACATGGATAAAGAATTATTGAAGACAAAAAGAAACTAATCGTGTAAATCTAATTATTAGTAATTTGAGCTTATAAAACAATCGTTAGACCCTGAAAAAAAGCGAATTAAAATATGAATATTTTACTCACCTTCGGAACCCGTATTGTAGTTTTGGCTTTACTGGCCTACTCAGTGGCAATCATCACTGAGCAACGCAAACACAAAATCTCCAATTTGGTATTGTGGTTCATCTCGATTGGGATCCTGCTGGATATTACCGCCACCGGATTCATGATTGTCGGTTCCCCCAACACACCTTTCACTTTCCACGGCATTCTGGGCTATTCATCACTTACAGCTATGCTGATCGATGCTACTTTACTGTGGCGCCACCGCCTGAAAAATGATGCTGCTACAAAAGTTGTCCGTTCATTGCACCTTTACTCGCGTGTCGCCTACATCTGGTGGATTCTAGCTTTTATAACCGGTGGTGCTATTGCCATTTTCAACTGAGGTGAGCTGACACCCAATCAATTGACAGCAAGTTAGCAAACAAACTACCTATTTCTTCCCAGAACGCCGGCATCCAATTATCAGCTTAACATTAATCGATCATTCTGATTAAACTTAACCATGTTTGATGAAAATATTATCTGGGTACGAGGCGCCGGTGAACTTGGTAGCGCTGCTGCTCATATTCTGCATAATTGCGGACTGCAAGTTGTTCTAAGTGAATTATTGGCTCCACTCGCAATTCGACGCCGGGTTACGTTTAGCGACGCAATACTGGAAGGTTCTACAATTGTTAAAGGTGTAACTGCTCAATACTGTCAACCGGAAGAAATTAATTCCCTGCTGAGCGGTGACATAATCCCACTGATCGAAGATTCTCCGACCCTATTTAGCATTCTTCAACCCCGGATAATCGTCGATGCCCAAATGCTAAAGCAAGGCTATCAGGACGACGAATATCAAGGTGCATTTGTGGTTGGATTGGGACCGGGATTTACCGCTGGGAAAAATTGCACAGTAATAATTGAAACTCAGCGCGGGCACAACCTGGGTAAGATAATCCGGAAAGGTTCCGCAGCGCGTGATACAGGAATTCCTGGTGAACTAGGTGGCGAAACCAGCAAACGACTGATAAGAGCACCTTCAACTGGCAGGATTCACTGGCAGGTAGATTTTGGCGATCCGGTTCAGGAAAATACTATAATAGGTACGGTTGACGATGGACAGCCAGTACTGGCACCGCTCACGGGAATTATCCGTGGATTGATTTCATCGGAAGTTGCCGTGAAAAAGGGAAATAAAATTGGCGATGTCGATCCCCGGGGAAAAATAGTAGACGTAAACAGCATCTCTGACAAGGCTCGATCAGTCGGTCGGGGTGCTTTGGAAGCTATATTGGAATTTTTGAAAAAGTCAAGAACTTAACTAATGGAAAAATACATCTATAATATTCTGGTTGATTTCGATACTGAAAGTCCAGCTGTACTCTGCTCACTGATTGATTGGAAGGGGTCGGTTCCACGGCGGGATTACCCGGTTATGCTGGTAGCAGATATTAATGCCATTCATGGAACAATTGGTGGCGGGAATCTCGAACATAAGGTGATCAAGGCGGCAAATTCAGTTCTCCAATCCCGGCAGTCAATGGTACAATCTTATGATTTAAGCGGCACTGATACTGCTGGCAGTGACGGTATATGTGGTGGAAATGTCAAGGTGCTACTGGAACCCTACACGGCGAGTGTACAATCCCAATTAAAATCTGCTTATGAGCCACAATCCGATGCCAAGCGGATTATAGTAATGAGAATCACCGGAGAGGATCCTGCCCAAGTAGAGCGCTATATTGTTGCTACCGGATTCTCCAAAAATAACTTGCCTGCAGGTGTCAATAAAATCATCAATAAGGTGCAAACTTCCGGTAAAACGCGGACCGTCACCACAGCCGGAGAATATTTTGTTATCCAGTCCATCATGCCGCCGCCGGAGTTACATATTTTCGGTGCCGGGCATGTTGGTAAAGCGGTTGCAGAATTAGCCAGTTTTATTGAATTAGACGTTCATATTTACGATGATCGATTGGATCTGGCGACCAAAGATCGTTTTCCAAATGCCTGCTCGATTGTCGTTGCCCCAATCGATGAACTTTCATCAGAGGCGGTTATTCCATCGCAGGATTTTGTCCTGATAGCAACTCGCGGACATCGCCACGACTTCGAACTGATGAAATGGCTGCTTACCAAACAGCTTTCTTACCTAGGACTGATGAGCAGTGAGCGGAAATGGCGGCTGTTATCATCGGCACTTCAGAGAAATGGTTTTACTGAACAACAACTGGCCGCTGTTCACTCCCCCGTGGGAATGGACATCGCCTCCGAGACGGTACCGGAAATTGCCGTCAGTATAATTTCCGAACTTATAAATCATTACCGAACTGGTGATCTGCCAGCAAAGTCATTTTTACGCAGAAATTGATCTGCCTGCCATTTGGTTTCAAAATGGTAATGTTATCTTTAGTGACTGGATACAAAACAATGAAACAAAATGATCATCCCCTGTGGCAGAGGTTATCTCTGAGAAGTAGGATAATGCCAACATGATCAAGTATAATCTAATTGGCAGCGATAGCGTCAGGGAACCTTTATTCTAGGATAAAAGTTGAATTTCAGGTAAGTTTATAGGCTTATCTCGGTTAATAATAGGAACATTAATGGCAGCAAATTCAAGAAGTGGATCCGGCAATCGCGAATTGAGCCGGTACTTACAGGAAATAAGTAGATTTGAACCGTTACCGCCCGCACGTGAAGTTGAATTAACCGTACGCATAAAACAGGGTGACGATTTAGCTAAAAAAGAACTGATTGAGGCTAATTTACGGTTTGTAGTATCTACAGCGAAAAAATACCAGGGTATGGGCCTGCAGCTGACAGATTTGATAAACGAAGGTAATATAGGCCTGATAAAAGCAGCTGGCAGATTCGATGAAACCCGTGGTTTTAAATTCATTTCCTATGCTGTATGGTGGATCAGACAGTCTATCCTGCAAGCCCTGGCTGAACAGTCAAGGCTGGTAAGATTACCTATGAACCGGGTTGGAATGATCACCAAGATTACCCGAACGGCAGAAAAACTGGAAGCCGAAATGGAACGGTCACCAAAAGCTGATGAAATCGGTCGGCACCTGGAAATGACCGGTCATGAAATAGTCGATGCTATCAGGATTTCCCGTCGGGCTCAATCACTGGATAATCCCCTGCGCGAAGGTGAAGATGGCTCCCTGAAAGATATAATTCCCGACAATGGTTATTATCTTCCGGACGAACCTATCATGTTTGAATCGTTAAAGGAAGAAATCCATGCCGCACTGTCGACTTTGACTGACAGAGAGCAGCAAATTCTCAAATTGTATTTCGGGATCGATCGTGGCAAACCTTTGACCCTGAATGAAATCGGAGAGGAATTCAATCTAACCCGTGAACGTGTCCGGCAGATCAAGCAAAAAGCCATCCGGCGTTTGCAGCATCGCTCCCGGCGCGAGGCACTGCGACCATATCTGACATAGGATCAGGTTTTTAGATAAACCTGGCTTCAATGCCAATATCCTTAAAAGTCCCCGCCTGGAGCGGGGACTTTTTTTGTATCAATTTCAAATCTTTTATGTCGAGGAAATACAGATCAGAAACCAGTTACGTGATCAATATTGTTGAAATAACTTCATAATGCAAAAAATCGCGGTACCGAATCGGGATTTTCAAAATATCTGTCGACTAAAATTGGGATCTATTTATTGCGAATCTAAGTCTATGATTAAAACTCCATTATTTCCTGTTCTTTTTCATCTTGAACTGTGCCAAGTATAGTGACATGTTCGTCCGTATATTCTTGGATTTTTTGTTCGGCCCGTTTTATTTCATCTTCGGAGATATGCAGTTCATCCTTGGCTTCTTTTAATTGATGATTTGCATCGCGCCGTACATTCCTGACGGCAATGCGTCCCTCTTCAATCAGGTTATGGACGTATTTGATCAATTCTTTTCGGCGATCTTCCGATAAAGGTGGTATCGGGATTAATACGTTGGTACCGTTATTGTTCGGTGTTAAACCAAGATTATTTTCCATAATTGCTTTTTCAATAACCGGGATCAGTGTTTTTTCATAGGGTTGGATTGAGATTAGTCGAGCTTCCGGTATCGATACGTTCGCTACTTGTTTCAGAGGTGTTTTCTGACCATAATAATCGATCATGATCGAATCGAGTAGTTCCGGATTGGCACGGCCAGTTCGGACTTTATTAACCTCTGTCTTGGTATGAACAACAGTTTGGTCCATCCGATGCTTCGCATCCTGCTGAATTTCATCAATCATCCGTTACTCCCTCACAATTGTTCCAATAGTTTCCTTTTGAACCACTTTTTTCAGATCACCCTGCTGGTGGATATTGAAAACAATGATCGGAATCGAATTTTCCTTGCAGAGAGTCATAGCTGTCAAATCCATAACGCGCAGGTTGCTGGAAATTACCTCGCTGTAAGAAATTTCCGAATACTTTTTCGCATCTGCATGGACAACGGGATCCTGATCATATATGCCATCTACCTTGGTTCCTTTTAATACAACTTCGGCATTTAATTCAGCCGCCCGCAGAGCAGCAGCAGAATCAGTGGTAAAATAGGGATTCCCTGTACCGCCGGCGATGATCACGATTTCCTGCTCAGCAATCAGTTTTAGAGCAGCATTTCGATTGTAAGGTATTATTATACGCCCGATATCAAGTGCCGACATGGCCGTCACTGAGCAGCCAGCCTGTTTTAAAGCCTGCTGGAAAACGAGGGCATTCATCACCGTCCCTAACATTCCCAGATAGTCTCCAGTGACTCGATCCAGGCCTTGATTGGACAATTTGATTCCCCTAAAGATATTACCGGCACCAATTATTACTCCGATACCGATCCCAAGATCATATATAGATTTTACTTCGTCAACTAGCCGTGTGACACTATCACTCTCTATTCCAAAACCCTGTTTACCAGCGAGAATCTCTCCACTTAATTTAAGTAATACGCGTCGGTAAACAGGGTTCGACATCTAGGGTGTATAATTAATTGTTATTTGTAATACCGGCCTCACCGATTTCATAGCGGATAAATCGATTTACCTCAATTTTTTCACCAAGTTTGGCAATTGTCTGCGTCATCAGATCAACAACTTTTTTATTTGAATCCTTAATAAACGGTTGTTCCATAAGACAATTTTCCTGGTAGAATTTTTCCAGTCGCCCGGTGACTATTTTATCCAGAATATGTGCTGGTTTACCGGAATTTTCAGCCTGCGCCATAAAAATATCTTTTTCCCGGTTTATAACATCGGGATTTACACCACTCCGATCGACCGCAATCGGATTCGTGGCGGCTATCTGCATAGCAATATCCTTCGAGAGTTTCACAAAATCAGTTGTTTTAGCAACAAAATCGGTTTCACATCCCACTTCCACCAAAACACCCAGGCGTCCACCGGGGTGAATATAAGCAAACACCAATCCATCCTTGGCTAGACGAGCCCCCTTCTTTTCGGCCTTGGCAATACCCGATTTACGCAAATTTTCGATTGCCTTATTTGTATCCCCTTGTGCCTCTATCAGAGCCCGCTTGCAGTCCATCATACCTGCACCGCTTTTTTCGCGCAATTCTTTTACCTGTTTTGCATCAATTTTCATTTAGAACTACTCGCTTGCTTTGCTGTCAGCGGTTTTAACTTTGGCAGCTGTCTTTGTTTTAGCAGGTGCTTTTTTGGCTGCCCCGGTTTTTTTAGATTTACTTCCCGTTTTGGCGGCTGTTGTTTTCTTGGCGGTTGTTGTTTTAGCGGTGGACTTCTTTGCTTTTGGAGCAGTCTTCTTAGCCACCGGTTTCTTGGCCGTGCTCTTTTTTATGGTCGTTTTAGCAGCTTTTACTGGTTTTTTCGCCACTGCTTTAGTTGCTGGTTTTTTGGTGAGCTCAGGTTTTTTTACTTCTTCAGCGACTGCTTCAACTGGCTGATCATCTGATTGTTTAACCTCTGTCTCTTTGGGTAATTCTGCATCTGCTTCAGGGACGGGTTCTGGCTTCAGTTCTGAATCGGCAGCAAATGTTTTGACGGGCTGCTCATCTGCTGGTTTAATTTCAGTCTCTTTGGATGTTTCCACATCCGTTTCAGGGACAGGTTCTGGCTTCAGTTCTGAAACAGCTGCAGCTGTTTCCTCAACCTGTTCTGCTTCAGCAGCTTTGGCAGCTTCTTCAGCATCTTTCACTGCTGCAGCGGCGGCGATTTTCTCTTTCCGCGAATCAATAATTACTTCAGCAATACTTGAAATTATTAATTGAATTGCCCTGATAGAATCGTCGTTGGCTGGGATCGGGAAATCAATCAAAGAAGGATCCGTATTTGTATCAATCATTCCGATAACAGGTATCTCCAGGCGACGTGCTTCAGCAACTGCCGTACTCTCATAATCAGAATCAACAACAATCAGGGCATCCGGAAGGCGTTTCATGTCCTTGATACCGCGGTGTTGGTCAGCTAGCTTAATCCGTTCACGATTCAACATCTGGACTTCTTTTTTTGTCAGATTCTTGTAAATGCTAGAACCTTCTTTTTCCAGTAAATGTAGCCGTTTAATACTCTTTTTTATGGTCATGAAGTTGGTTAGCGTACCACCGAGCCAGCGCTCTACGACATAAAACATACCACAGCGATCAGCTTCCTGTTGAACAATCTCACGGGCTTGTTTCTTGGTACCAACAAATAGTACTTCACCACCACGATCAACAATTCCTTTTATGAAAGCAGCAGCTTTTTCAAACTGATGCACGGTTTCATCCAGATTAATGATATGGATGCCGTTTTTTTCCATTAAAATATATTTTTTGAAACCGGGGTGCCATTTTTTAGTTACATGGCCAAAATGCGCCCCTGTGCTTAATAAATCTTCGAAATTAATACCAGTCATATATCTTATCGCTTTGAGAATTGGAATCTTTTACGAGCTCCGGGTTGTCCGTACTTTTTACGCTCAACTTGTCGTGAGTCACGGGTTAGCAAGCCGGCTTTTTTTAAGATGGGTCTGAAATCACTGTTCACTTGTAATAATGCACGGGCAATCCCCAGACGAATCGCTCCGGCCTGTCCGGTCAGTCCACCACCGTTTACATTGACAGAAATATCATAGGCGTCAGACTGGTCCACCACATTTAACGGCTCCAGTACGATCCGGCTGATTGTATCACGGCGTAAATAATCTTGGTAGGGATTACCATTGACCAAAATATTTCCCTTACCGGGCATAAGATAAACACGTGCTACCGCTCGTTTACGGCGTCCGGTACCTTGGTATACTGCTTTTGTCATTTGAATTCCAATACTTTGGGAGTTTGGGCTTCATGGGGATGTTCCGCGCCAGCATAAACTTTCAAGTGACTGAGTATCTTGCGTCCTAAACGGTTATGCGGTAACATACCCCTTACTGCATTGAATACGATCCGATCCGGGTGGGTGCGGCGCAATTGCTGTAGATCAGTAACCGTGACACCACCTGGATATCCGGAGTGCTTGAAATAAGTTTTTAAATTTTCCTTGTTTCCGCTGAGGCGTATTTTCTCGGCATTGATCACTATCACATGATCACCCATATCCATATTGGGACTGAAATTCACTTTATGCTTGCCACGCAGGATTTGAGCAATCCGGCTGGCAAATCGTCCCAGTGTACGGCCGTCCGCATCTGCAACAAACCACTGTCGTTCAATATCTTTAGCTGAAATAGTCTTTGTTTTCATATTTTTCACTTCGAAAATAGCTTCTAAAAGTAGAAGTCAATCGAGTATTAAGGCAACTGATATTCTTTATATTTTATCGAGTAAATTAGTAATATTCAGATAGTAATACATTTGATCAAAGTTTAAAGAGCAAATACCTATCCAAATCTGGTAATAGAAAATAACTAGGCTTGATCATACTGTTAATCCGCTCCAGGAATTCACCGCGATAACACCTTTATTGATCGTTAAGCATGTTCGACCTATAAGTTGCTGTCCAATGTAGGGCGAATTTGATGATTTGGATTGGATATCCCCGACACTGAATTCATATTCAAGATGTGGATTAAAAACTGTCAGCTCAGCCGGCTTGCCAACCTGTAACAGATCATCATCAAAACCCATTATCAGACGCGGCTTGACGGTCAGGAGCCTAACTAATTCTTCGATTGCCAGACCACCTTCTTTAACCAATACTTTATTAATTGCTCCAAGACAACTTTCCAATCCGATCATCCCAAATGGTGCCATGTCGAATGTGCCTTCTTTTTCTTCAATAGTGTGGGGTGCATGGTCGGTAGCAATGCAGTCGAAAACACCATCCAAAACTGCTTTTATCAATCCCTTACGATCAGCTTCAGTTCGGATCGGCGGTGCAACTTTCAGATTAGTGTCATAGGATTTTAATGCTTCATCATTGAAAAATAGATGGTGGGGTGTCAGCTCAGCAGTAATCTTTTCTGATTTCAATTTATATTCATGGATCAGATTTACGGCTCCTGCAGTGGACACATGCGGTACATGTAGTTTCGATCCTGTCAATACGGCTAATTCCAGATCACGATGTACCATATTGATTTCGGCAATTGCGGGATTACCTGGAAGACCCAAATGAGTCGAAACGCTACTTTCATTCATCAAACCTTCATTTCGCAGATTGATATCTTCGGCATGGTTTATGATCGGAATATTGAACATACCCGAATATTCCAGTGCCATGCGCATAACGCTGCCGTTTGATATTGGCAAACCATCATCACTGAAAGCCACCGCCCCTGCTGACACCATACTGTTCATCTCGGTCAATTCATTACCTTTCTGCTGCTGGGTGGCAGCTCCGATCGGATGTATATGCACAGGTAAATCAGCTGCTTTATCAACGATATTGCTTACCATTTCCGGTGAATCGACTGGCGGATTGGTATTGGGCATTACACAGACCCTGGTGAAACCTCCAGCAAGGGCAGCCCGGCTACCCGATTCCAGAGTCTCCTTATCTTCCCTTCCTGGTTCCCTAAAGTGGACATGGAGATCGCAAAAACCAGCTGTAATTATCAGGCCATTACAATCAATTACAGTATAGTCAGAACTACTTTTGACTGTGCCAATTTCAGCGATCTTGCCGCTAATGATCAATATATCCCCAGAGATAGACTTATTAGACAGCGGGTCATAAATCGTACCACCAGATAACAATAAATGCTCCGGTGCAGGTTTTATTTCCATAATTTCCTCAATTCTTTTTCGGTTGCTCGCTTATACCACCCAGCAGCAGATATAGAATCGCCATTCGTGAAGCAACACCGTTTAACACCTGGTCCAGAATAATGGCCTGGTCGCCATCAGCAACACCACTATCAATTTCAACTCCCCGGTTCATCGGCCCCGGATGCATGATTACAATTTCTTTTTTATGCCGGGCTAATCTTTCGGTGGTGATCCCAAACATGCTGCGGTATTCCCGGATTGATGGAATCAAACCAATACCCATTCGTTCCCGTTGAATGCGTAAAATATTGACTGCATCAGCCCATTCCAATACTTCATCGACATCAGTGTTGACTGTTACACCAAGATCGGTTATCTCTGTTGGAATTAAATTTGCCGGACCACAGATTGTAACTTCTGCCCCCATAATAATCAATCCGTAGATATTACTAAGAGCAACCCGACTATGGAGAATATCACCTACAATGCCAATTTTCAGACCTTCCAGGTGACCGAATTTTTCTGATAAGCTCATCATATCCAGGATTGCCTGGGTCGGGTGCTCATGAGTGCCATCTCCAGCGTTAATTACAACAGAATCAACATACTTGGTCAGTTGCAGCGGGGCACCTGGTGCTGGATGACGCATAACGACAGCATCGATTTTCATCGCTTCAATATTCTGTGCCGTATCTTTGAAAGTTTCCCCTTTTTTCAGACTTGAACTGGAGGCGGAAAAATTAACTGTATCCGCACTTAAGCGCTTCTGAGCCAACTCAAAACTGATCCTTGTCCGGGTAGAATTTTCAAAAAACAGATTAACAACGGTTTGGCCCTGTAAAGCAGGCACCTTTTTAACCGGCCGATCAAGCACCTCACGAAAACTGAAGGCTGTATCAAGAATCGTTTGAATATCTTCTTTGGGATAACCTTCCAGTCCCAGTAAATGTCGATTTTGCAGCATTATTTTTCGTCCTTATAAGTATTCAACTGAACCCCATCCTCACCATCGGTTTCTTTTAGCATAACCTTCACGTGTTCCCCTTCATGAGTGGGAATATTTTTTCCTACATAATCAGCTTTGATCGGTAGTTCCCGATGGCCTCGGTCAACCAGAATCGCCAATTGTACGGCTGCCGGTCGACCATAGGTTACCAGCACTTCCAGCGCGGCTCTTATAGTCCGACCAGTATACAGAACATCATCCACCAGAATAACTGTTTTTCCATCAATAGAAAATGGAATATCAGTCGCCTTGACTTGCGGCATAACCAAACGATTGCGAAAATCGTCGCGATGAAATGTAATATCTACTGAACCCCTGGGGATCTTTACTGATAGCTGTTCCGATATAATTGTATTGAGGCGCCGCGATAGCGGTTCTCCCCTGGTCATAATACCGATTAGGACCAGTTTTTCCGGATTCGGATTGCGCTCCAGAATTTCATATGCTAGCCGGGTTAAGGATCGTTTTATATCACTTGGGCTCATCAGCGGTCGTTGGTCTACCGTCATTCGATTTCCTTTCATATAAAAAAACCCCCGGGCAGAAAACCGACCGTATAGGTCGGACTGACCGGAGGCTCAGTTCCTGCCCTTTCCATCTCACAGGATTGGATTAAAGGGTTCATTCGGCGGCGAATTTAACTTGGATGAAACTCAAATGCACTTGATAAATATTAGAAAGAGACGTTATTGTTAAATTATTTTATATAAAAATGAAGCTGCTCACACTGCCGAGTAATATGACAGGAAAGCGATCTAGTCGGTGGTAGGCGCAGGTTGGTTTTTTCTGAATTCACCGACTATCTTGGTCACATTCACAATCAGGTCCGGATCATCTGATAAATTTAATTCCATATCAATTGTTTCCTTGTTGAACCAAGCCAATTGTCGTTTAGCATATTGACGTGTTTTTAGTATTATCAATTCAACCAATTCATTGTAATTGATTTTCTGGTCCAGATGATCAATTATCTGCTGATACCCGATAGAATCCAATGCATGGAATGTACTATCATTACGGGTTACCATCAGCTGCTTGGTTTCGTCAATCCAACCGCTAACTAACATTTGCTCAGTTCGCTGGCGAATGCGCTGCTCCAAATCTTCTCTAGTCCTTGACAGCAGTATAGTAAATAGATTAAATGGATATTTTTTCGTCGGTTGTTCCACAAAGTGTTCGCTGGGTGTCCGGCCGGTCAACTCATATATTTCCAATGCCCGAATCAAACGTTTCTTGTTATTTGGATGCACTTTTATCGCATAATCAGGATCAAGTTGACGGAGACGTTCAAGCAGTTTTTCCGGACCATTGCCTGTATATTCCTGCTCTAACCTGGACCGGATATCAAGATCACTGGCACTGGCAGAAAAAATACCTTCGGCAATCGCACGGAAATACAGCCCGGCACCACCACAAAGGATTGGTTGATGTCCGCGGAGTTGAATATCTTCGACTACCGCAGCAGCCAACTCGGCATATTCGCCGGCGGAAATCTTTTGATCCGGTGATCGGAATGCCACCAGATGATGCGGGATAACAGACATTTCCCGGATAGTTGGTTGAGCTGTTCCGATTGACATACCGGCATATATCTGACGCGAATCCAAGCCGATTATTTCGCCACCCAATTGCCGCGCCAACTCTATCGTCAAGCTGGTTTTCCCCACCGCTGTGGGTCCAACAACTGCCAGGATCGGTACTTCGGAATTATTCATTAGGTAGCTGAAGTATCAATTGATATGGTAAATAGTGTACACTGATCACCGCTCAAACCGTTTGTCCAGTTCAGCCAGACTTAGCTGAATTATTATGGGCCGGCCATGGGGACAATGATAGGGATTCTTGGTAGCAAATAATTGATTTACCAATGCCTGCATCTCTTCTCTAGTCAGGTGATCACCCATTTTAATGGCTGCATGACAGGCAAATGAAGCAGCAATTGCTTCCTGATATGAGCTGTGTTCTTTCTGATGTGCCAGATAATGATCAAGGATATCCTTGATTATACGTTTTTCATTGCCCCACCCCATAATTGAAGGCACAGCTTCAACCATGACTGTGTTTTTACCAAACTCTTTCAAGCGGAAACCGATCTTCTCCAATGCAGAATGCACATCCAGTAACACTGAATATTCATCGGGTGAAAATTCCAGCACTTCAGGGAATAAAAGTGTCTGAGCAGATATCGGTTGCTCCTTAAATGCTTCCAGCGCTTCTTCAAATAAAACTCGCTCATGAGCAACGTGCTGATCAATTATCACAAGTCCGCTGTTGATCTGGGAAATGATATATTTATTATGCACCTGCCAGATATTTTCAACATCAAGAGTGCCGCCAGGCTCTTCCTGCCGTTCTGCCAGAGACGAAGCATAAGATTTTGCCCGTTCCAAATCAGGGCTCCCTGCAAGTGCCATTTCATTTGTATTCATAGGTGAACCGCCAAATGGAATGGCATCCTGAGTATTAATGGAAGCCCTGGATTGAACCGGACCAGTGTCTGGTACAATGTCCTGAGGGTTGTCTGGTTTATCCAGAGAGGGAATCGTTTTTAAGACATTCTTAAGGGCCAGCTCTACACCTGATTTCAGTACATGATACACCCGCCACTCATCTTTGAATCGCACCTCCAGTTTCATCGGATGGACATTGACATCAACCTGGTTGACCGGAATTGTTAAGTTTAACACAAAAAACGGGAATTCACCGCGTTTGGTCAAGGACTGGTAACCGGCATATACCGCTGAGTTCAATAATCGATCCTGTATATAACGACCGTTTAAAAAGATATACTGTTCACCAGGGCGAGACCGCAGCAGGTTCAAATTTCCAAGGTAACCATCAATAGAGAAACCACCTTTTGTGAATTCGACTGATTGGATATTGTCACGATAAGTCGGATCAAGTACGCCTGCAATCCGGTCTGGTAAGTTTTGGGGATTTAAATGTATCAGCGGCCGTTTATCAGCTGTCAATTTATATTCAATCGCGGGATGAGCCAGACCAAATCTCCGTATCATTCTCACAATATGTCTTAATTCAGTTCTGGGCGTCTTTAAAAATTTGCGGCGAGCAGGTGTATTGTAGAATAGACGGCGTACGGTGATACGGGTACCTGTAATTGCCGTGGCTGGTCGCAGAGATCCGGCTTGGCCATTATGTACAGTCAGTGCGGCTCCCTGGTCTGATGTATTTGTGCATGATTCAATTTCGACTTCGGCCACGGAAGCGATACTGGCCAGTGCTTCCCCCCTGAAACCAAGTGTATTGATCTTAAACAGATCTTCCGAGTTGGCGATCTTACTGGTTGTGTAACGTTCGAAAGCCAGTTGTAAATCCTCTCGAAGAATACCGGTTCCATTATCGCTAACCTGGATCATTTGTTCTCCACCAATTTCAACAACAACCTCAATCAGGTTTGCCCCAGAATCAACACTGTTTTCAACCAGCTCCTTTACCACCGATGCCGGACGTTCAACAACTTCACCAGCGGCGATTTTATTACGCAGGTCGACGCTGAGTGCTTGTATGCGGTTGGTCATTTACCCTCTATAACCGATTGAGTGGCAGTGAAAACTTCAGAACGTAACTGGTCTGCTTCGGCTGTGAGCCGTGTAACTTTATCACGCATTTTCATAACATAATCTTGATCAGCGGATATGCCCGGCAGATTGATCAAAACATTTAAACAGGCTCCATTTACAGCAGCAGCCCCGACTTCTGCAGCAACACCTGCATCACTGACTGAATTTGGATTACCACGTTCAACCAGTTTACCTGCCAATTGAATTATTTTCAAGGATAACTCGGCCACTTCAGCTGGTATATCGATTGCATATTTTGCAGTGTTAAGTATGGCAGTGGCTTTAGTTTTCTGTTCCTCATCCGTTTCGGCCGGTAACCGATTGGCATCCATTACATTATTAAAAGCATTTGTATCCTCGTCAATCAGATATACCAGGCGACCCATGATGTGTTGGGCATCGCTGCCGATCTTTTCCATCTCAGATTTAACCGGTTCAAATCCTTTCTTTTCGTGAGTGAGAGCCGCAACCATCGAAGCCAGGGCTGCTCCGACACCACCAGCCAGGGCGGCGACACTACCACCTCCCGGAGCGGGACTATTGGTTGATGTTTCAATGATAAAATCGGTTACCTTACGGTTAACCAGGTCCCGCGGTGTTGCGCGAACTGCATAATCAATGATTTTCTCTTCGGGTATGAAAGGAGATAGGTCGTTTAATCCCAGGGATTGAACCGCGATTTCCACCAGATCGGTTTCGGGAATACCAATTGTTCGGCGTTGTTTACTGATATAGTGTCGACCAGCCATCAGGATTGCTTCCAGCGGTATCAGGCCTACCAGCTCACTCCCGGTGACCCGGATACCCCGTTTATCAGCAAGTCGACAGGCTGTGTCAAAAACATCGTGAATTGTAGCGACCTTATAATTCGTAAAATTGATCGAGATTTGCGCCCGATTATAAGTATCGATATACCAGCCGACCGCTTTAACATCCTTGAATAGACCCGGTTTCTTTACCGGTTTATTATCGAGTGAATCCTGATCGTACTCATTGGCTTTCCAATTCTCCTCAAGATCATGATCATGTTCTGATTGGTTATGGGTAATAATATCAGCAGTAGTGGTGGCGGTTAAATCACAAAATGCGCAGGGAAAGTGACCTGACTGGTAGCGTACAATTTTGCCGTCCAATAAATTAGGTGAATCGGCACTGGGCATCCGGTGTGAACGACCTTTTTCCCGGAGTTCAAATGCTATATCAGTGGCCAGGCGCTTGTCACGTGTATTGAGATTGATGTTGTAAGCGATCAAGAATTCACGGCAACCCACAACAGTTGCTCCAGCCGTACGATTGAATACCGCTGGTCCAAAATCCGGTTTCCAGCGCGGCTGGGTCAGTCTATCGGCCAGGGCTTCATATTCTCCGGAGCGTACCACAGCCAGATTTTGCCGTTCAGGTATTTTAGCTGAATGTTCGTACAGATAAACCGGAATATTCAGTTCCTCACCAACCCTTTCACCAACCCGTTCTGAGAGGGCGACGCAATCGGTAATATCAACTCCGCTTACTGGAATGAACGGACAAACATCGGTGGCACCCATGCGAGCATGTGCTCCTTGATGATGCTGCATATCAATGACCTCGGCTGCTGTTTTAATTGCTTGAAAGGCAGCCTCTTCAACTGCTGTTATCGAGCCAATAAAAGTTACAACGGTTCGATTTGTGTCAGCTCCCGGATCAACATCTAACAGGGTTATTCCTTCCACCGCTTTAATTGCTGCGGTGATCAGATCGATCCTGACAATATCCCGGCCTTCACTGAAATTCGGTACGCATTCGACTAAAGTATTCATAATGGGTAATCCCCGCTAAATTATCTGATTAAAATGTCCTAAGGAAATAAATAATAATAATTATCAGTACACCCATGCCTATTGACCATAGCATTGAACGGCCAGGTTTACGACGAGGAATGATACGCCTAAAATGCAATTTCGATTTGCTCAAAATAATCCCAGGGTGAACAATTTCATGAAGAAGCGAATGAATGGTGATATAATTACACCAATAATTGATACACGAGTTAGCATACCAATTAAAATCAGTGCAAACAGCACTTTGGGGCCATAATACTCCAGATTGATCAACCACTGCTGGTTGCGGTTTGGAATCAGCCCAGCCAGAATTCGTGATCCATCCAAAGGTGGTAGCGGAAGAAAATTAAACAATCCCAAAACCAGATTGATTTGCAGACTCATGACCAGTACTGATACCAGCATGTTATTCCCATCCAGAATTCCCAGACTCCAAAGCAGGCGTAATAATATTCCACTGATCAATGCTAAAGAAAAATTGGCTGCTGGTCCTGCCAATGCGATCCAAAGCATGTCCTTCCGGGGATTTTTTAGATACCGATAATCAACCGGCACTGGCTTAGCCCAGCCAAAACCGACCAGATACAGGACAATAGCACCGAATGGATCAAGGTGCGCCAGGGGATTCAGGGTTAAGCGACCCAACTGGGCAGCAGTGGAGTCACCCAACCGGTTGGAGGCCCAGGCATGGGCAAACTCATGAAATGAAAGGGCAAAAATTATCACCGGTATCAGGATCACCTGAACCGCAGGATCTAAACTGATCAGACCCATATTAAATCCGTAATCTCATGAGTAACGTAATATTTGAATAATTATTTAACATTGCTGAGCTTATCCTATCTAAATTTTTCCCAATTGCGTATTCCCGTTGAATCAAGTCCGCATCCAAAACCATTAATCACCAACGTGGATGGAAAGTACGATGGACTTCTTTCAAGTAGGCTTTATCGAGATGGGTATAGATCTGCGTAGTACTAATGTCAGCATGCCCAAGCATCTCTTGAACTGCTCGCAGGTCCGCACCACCCTC
This sequence comes from uncultured bacterium, assembly GCA_964439935.1. Taxonomy (GTDB): domain Bacteria; phylum Fidelibacterota; class Marinisomatia; order Marinisomatales; family TCS56; genus JABMQW01. Next base: position 86,382 of record CAYTPW010000004.1, read on the forward strand.
CAGTAGATGAGTGGCAAATGAATGCCGCAAAGTATGAGGACTGACTTTTTTTGCTATTCCGGCTTTTTCTGACCAGTGTCTTAGAATATTCCAGACCGCCATTCGAGTTAATTGTTTTCCATTCCGGCTAAGAAATAGATAACCGGTGTTCTGACCTTTCCGCGCCAACCCTGGACGCAGGTATTTCAGGTAATCATCCAGGTTTTTCAATGCAGGTGCACCTAGTGGTACATAACGTTCCTTGGACCCTTTTCCGATTACTCGCAGCATGTCCGATTCAAACAACAAACTTGTTAATTTCAAGTCGCATAACTCGGTTACTCTTAATCCCGCCGAATAAAGGCATTCGATAATCGCCAGGTCACGTAAATATAACCGGTGATCTTGGTCAATTGCTGCAATCACAGCATCAACCTCTTCGATTGTTAGAACTTCGGGCAGTTTACGTGGCAACCGTGGCGCTTCCAGTAATTGGGCCGGATTATCCAAGACCAATTTCTCAGAAGTTAGAAAGTTATGGTAGGAGCGAATCGCTGAAAATACACGACTGATGCTGGCTGGTGCCAAATGGGCATCGGTCAGTCGTCTAATAAATCCGCGGATATGCTTGGGGCGAATCCGCCGCATGGTTTTGATACCTGATTCCTCTTCGAGGTATCTAAGATACCGTTTCAGGTCACGGGAATATGCCTCGATGGAGTTTACAGCTAGATTGCGCTCCACACGCAGCATGGTAAGATAATCTTTCAAATAGGTTTCCATCCTCCAAGATCATTCCATGATTGCCTGTTCCACCAGATCGCACAAGATATGACCAACCAGGATATGTCCCTCCTGTATGCGCTGAGTATCAGTACTGGGAATATTGATGACAACATTGGCTGCAGTCTTCATTTTACCGCCACTCTTACCGGTGAGAATAATAGTATCCAAATATAAACTGCGGGCGGTTCTAACCGCTTCCAGTATGTTTGGAGAATTGCCACTTGTCGAAATGCCAATCAGTACATCGCCAGGTTTTCCCAGCGCTTCCACCTGGCGCGAAAAGACAGATTTGAAATCGGCATCATTTGACCAGGCCGTGATAAATGAAGTATCAGTTGTGAGAGCAATTGATGTTACGGCCGTCCTGATATGTCGCAGTTTTCCGACCAATTCCGCTGACAGATGCTGTGAATCGGCAGCACTACCACCATTGCCGCACCAAAGGATTTTACGCTTATCCAACACTGCTGGAATCATAATTTCCGCTGCCCGTCTGATATCCGTGTCACAAGCCTCCAGCATAGCTTGCTTGGTTTTCATACTGGCTGCAATTTGTTGTTTAATAAATTCTGATTGATCCATTTTACCTGCTCTTAATTATGCACTGCCTCTGCAAATGCGCGCATCAATTCACTATCCGGATTGCCCTCCAGTACTGTCCCGGTTACTATCATTGCAGCACCTGCTTCGACTTTTTCACGAGCTTTTTCAGGTGTCCGGATTCCTCCGCCTACAACCAGTGGCAGATCAGATTCACTGGCGATGAGCCGAATTGTTTCAGCCGGAATAGAATGTTGGGCTCCGCTCCCAGCCTCAAGGTAAATCAAGCGCATTCCCAAATATTGTGCTGCCAGCGCGTGAGCTACGGCAATATCCGGTCGGTTCAGCGGTATCGGAGTTGTGTTGCTCATAAATTGTACAGTAGTTTGATGGCCGCCATCAAAGAGCAGATAAGCAGTTGGAATGGTTTCAATTCCAAGATCGTGTACGATTGGCGCTGCAAGCACCTGTTCACCTATTAAATAATGGGGATTGCGACCGGATAATATGCTCATAAACAACATTGCGTCGTAATGCGGATTCAACTGATTCAGTCCACCAGGAAAGAAAACCAATGGAATCCGGGTCTGATCTTTAATTCGTTGAACGCGTTCATGACAGTGGCTGTCCATCATCAGACTCCCCCCCACCAGAAGCAGATCCACATCATTCGAGTTGGCAGCTTGAACCTGTAAATCAAGATTGCTTTCGCTTTTCCGATCAGGATCTATTAAAACAGCGTATACTGCTCCTTTGTCTGTCCTGGTCTTGATAATATACTGATAAATCGATGTTTTCATTATGTTTGAGTTTTAAGAAATTCTATTAGAAAGTCAATATCCTGGCGGGTTCTTTTTTCTGTCACCGCAATCCTCAGCAGGGCGGGATCATCCTTCACCGTCGTTCCAGCAAAAATACCGTGATCCTGGCCGTTGCCAATTATATCCGCCGCTGGTCGAGGACAATGCACAACGAATTCTTTAAAGAAACCACGGTCAAAAGCAACCTGGTATCCTGCTATCGAATCGATTTGTTCTGCACAATAATGGGCTTTTTGAAAACAAAGATCAGCTAATTTTCTGAATCCGTTTTTTCCGATCAAGCTAAGGTAAATAGCAGCCGCTAATGCCATCAACCCTTGATTGGTACAGATATTACTGGTGGCACGTTCCCGGCGAATATGCTGTTCGCGAGTCTGTAAAGAGAGCACAAAACCGGGCTTCCCATCCAGATCAGAAGTTGCACCAACGATTCTTCCAGGCATTTTCCGAATATGTTCCTGGCGCGCGGCAAAAACACCTAATCCGGGCCCACCAAATGATAATGTGTTACCCAATACCTGACCTTCGCCGGCATATACATCTGCGCCACATTCACCAGGTGATGTAAACATGCCAAGTGCAAGCGGATCACCGGTGGTAATGAACCAGGCGCGTTTTTCCTGGCATAATTCACCGACGCCAGCCCAATCTTCAATCAAGCCGAAACGATTAGGGGATTGAATTACAACTGCAGCAATCTCATCGAGGTCGTATTTCTCAAGTATAGTAATCGAAAGTCGACCGGTGTTTTCTTCCAATATTTCCAGTACCAATCCACTATGCTGTAGATAAGTCTCTACCACCTGCCTGTAATTATGGTACAGTCCCCGGCTGATCAGAAGGCGCTTATTTCCGGTACTGGCCCCAGCCATCAGGCAGGCTTCGGCAACTGCTGAAGCGCCATCATAAAGGGAAGCATTAGCTACATCCATACCAGAAATTTCACAAATCATTGACTGGTATTCATACATCGCTTGCAGTGTGCCCTGGCTGACCTCAGCCTGATATGGCGTATAAGCGGTATAAAATTCGGAGCGCATTATTAATGCAGGGATGAGGCTGGGTATGAAATGATCATAACTACCCCCACCTAAGAATGATATTTGACCGATCGCTGGATTATTATCCTCAGAAAGTGATTGCAGCAAACGGGCAACCTCAAATTCTGAAAGCGATTCACCGATTGGTAGATCAATTTCCTGTCGGAGAATCTCTGGAATGTTGGTCAATAAATCTGCATATGAGTCCACACCAATGCTGGCCAGCATTTCCTTTTCAACTGTATCAGTATTGGGAATATATCGTATTTGTTCAGTCATCGAATTTAATCAGTCAAGGATCTTCTCATAATCAGTAGCTGAAAGAAGAGTATTGATTTCTCCCGGATCGCTAAATTTAAGTTTTATCATCCAACCGGAACCATAACAATCATTATTAACTGATTCCGGATTATCGTCCAGAGCTTCGTTCACTTCAACTACCGATCCGGAGGCTGGTGCAAACAGATCGGCAACCGTTTTTACTGCTTCAATTGTACCAAACGGATCACCTTTTTCAAATTCCTGTCCAACTTCAGGTAATTCGACAAATATGATATCACCAAGTTCTCCTTGAGCAAAATCGGTAATACCGATCGAATGGATACCATCTTCATTCCGAATCCATTCATGGTCATCGGTATAGTGTAAATCTTGGGGTATATTCATAAGTTAATCTCCACAATTATTAAAATACTATTAGCTTAAGTTATAGATGGTTTGTACTCAAAGGATTTCAGGAATCCGGTATCATAACCACCATTTCGAAATTCAACACTGTCCATAATGGCCTGATGAAATGGTATCGTTGTCTTGGGACCTTCAATGATGCATTCTTCCAAAGCTCGCTGCATACGATTGATAGCCGACTGCCGGTTATTGGCATGTACGATTAATTTAGCAATCAACGAATCATAATGGATTGGAATTCGGTACCCGGCATAAACATGGGTATCAACCCGGACACCTTTACCTCCGGGCATATGGAAACTCTCGATCAAGGCTGGCGATGGCAGAAAATTGGCTTCGGGATCTTCAGCATTAATCCTACATTCAATAGCATGCCCTCGCAGTTTCAGGTCATTAAAATAGGCCGGAAATTTTTCGTTAGCATGCATCCTGATTTGCTGTTTTATCAAGTCACAACCCACCACCATTTCGGTGACGGGATGTTCCACTTGAATGCGGGTATTCATTTCCATAAAATAAAAATCGCGCTCACTATCAAGCAAGAATTCCACCGTACCAACACCCACATAATTGGCTGCCTGCGTACCCTTGATTGCGGCGACACCCATCGCATGGCGTAACTCCTCATCAACAATTGCCGATGGTGATTCCTCGATCAATTTCTGATGTCTGCGCTGAGTTGAACAATCCCGTTCGCCCAGATGAACGGCATTTCCAAAAGCATCGGCAATAATCTGAATCTCAATATGATGAGATTTATCAAAATATTTTTCAATGTAGACTGCACCATTACCGAAAGCAGATTGCGCTTCGGCTGTCGCTGTATTAAATGCACGTTCCATTTCAGCAGAAGATTGAACTATCCGCATTCCTCGACCACCTCCGCCGGCAGTTGCTTTTATAATCACCGGGTAGCCAATCTTTTGGCCTTCTTTTATAGCATTATCCACAGTGGAGACATTGCCCTCACTTCCGGGAATTACTGGTACACCGGCCGCTTTCATCGTCAATTTGGCCTGGGATTTATCGCCCATCGCATTGATAATTTCCGGGCCGGGACCGATAAAGTTGAAACCGTTATCCAAGCATATCTGGGCAAATTCAGCATTTTCAGCCAGAAATCCATACCCTGGGTGGATTGCATCCGCATCGGTGATTTCGCCAGCAGCAATGATATGGGCAATATTGAGGTAGCTCTCACTACTGGATGGTGGTCCTATGCATACAGCTTCGTCGGCAAAACGAACATGCAATGACAATTCATCGGCGGTGGAATATACGGCAACTGTTCGGATACTCAATTCATGACAGGCGCGGATAATTCGCAGTGCAATTTCTCCCCGGTTCGCTATTAGAATTTTCTTGAACATCTGTTACAAAATGTATTAAGGCCGGATTGGAGTTTATTCGATACGAAAGAGGGGTTGATTATACTCTACCGGCTTGCCATTTTCGACGAGAACTTCTGTTACAACTCCGGAAACGCTGGATTCAATCTCGTTCATAATTTTCATGGCTTCGACAATACAAAGCGAATCGCCTTCGTTCACCCGGTCGCCAATTTTAACAAATGGTGATGCATCAGGGCTGGGAGAACCATAATATGTGCCGGGCATAGGTGATTTAATTTCAATTGAGGCTTCGGGAACCTCAGTTTCTGGTGTATCGGTAGCGGCTGATACGTTTGAATCCAGCACCTTTGTCTGTGGACCGGCAAATCCGGGAATCATACCGCCAGTAACCTGATTTGGATTTTTTACTACACGGTATTTACGGCCCCAGAAAGTAGCTTCTATTTCATTTACATCGCTGTGCTCCAGGATATAGATTAATTCTTTTAGTTTATTTTTCCACATATATATCCCTTAAAATATTTATCAGGATTTAATCAGTGCGAACCCGTTCAATGTATGCACCGGTGCGAGTATCGATTTTCAGAATATCTCCTGTGTTAATGAATAGTGGTACTGTCACGGTATAATCGGTTTCCAGGATCGCCGGTTTGGTTGCACCGGTGGCTGTATTCCCTTTTATACCCGGTTCGGTGTGGGTCACTTCCAACTCCACATGAGCCGGTAATCGAATATCCAGTACTTCTTCCCCATCAAATATCAGATCGACATTCAAGCCTGGTTTCAGATAGTCTTTAACGCTACCGACCACTTGATTGACTACATTCAATTGATCATAAGTAGTGTTATCCATAAAAACAAAGAAATCCCCATCATGATATAAATATTGCATTTCTTTGGCCTCGATTCGGATAACTTCAATTTTGGCACTGGAATTGAATGTTACATCAATTATTTTCCCAGTTTGAATATCCTTCAACTTTGTTCTAACAAAGGCTCCACCTTTACCAGGTTTGACATGTAGGAATTCAACTACTTTCATCCGTTTACCACGATGCAACAATACAACACTATTCTTTATTTCAGCCGTTGTAGCCACAAATATTTGCTCCTTTTAAAACTAAAATTTACATCAAGGCATTGTGGATTCAAATTTTGAATCCATATTCGCCGTAGTTCTACCCTGTTTCCAATATGGTATTGTGTCGATTACTAATTTCTCTGCTAGGCCAAGATCATCGATACATTTCTTTTTGGTTGGTATTTGTCGGGCAAATTTAATTAGATTTGCTCGCTGGAGCAGATCAATCAGGTTATGCACGGTATCTTCATGGTAGGGCAACAGAGCCTGATTAAGCTTAATTTCTTCTGTAGTCATCTCAAGCATCTTGATGTATAGACTATTTTCAACATATTCGCGTAAAATAAAAGTCAGCTCAAAATAGAATTCCTTATAAAGACCACTATCCCAAAGTCTGCTATTTTCAAGTTGTTGAATTTTCTGTTTGGCGACCAGATCAGGGGGCTCGACCGGAATATCCTCCGTATCACTGACAGTTGTACTGATCCGTTTGGACCACGTTAAAACCATACCCAGCACCAGTATTAGTATAAGCACAATAAAAATGATAAGTCTCCAGGGAATAATAACCGGCACCGGAATAGGTCCTTTAATAGGTCTTAGCCCTAATTGTCCTCTGCCCTGCACCAATGATTGTACCATAACATAGACCGGATCGGTTTTCATTACAATTGGAATGTCCTCCCCTGGTCTGTAAACGGTAACGGTAAAAGCAGGTAATTCAATCAGTCCAGTATCCCACAGGGCAATTTCGAATTGAAGGCCATTATCATCATCATATTCGCCGACCAGTTGCTTTTCGCTTTTGATCTGAATTAAGCTGGAGTCTATATCCCAGGGACCGAAACTTACCTGACGCTCACCGGAACCCCGTGCCCAAATCTGGTAATTTATAATTTCGCCAATCGTCGTGGAAGTGGTATCCACATTAGCTTCTATAAAAAACGGCTGGGATGAATAATTACGACCACAACCGGAGAAAATAATTAGGAGTAGCCCAAGGGTGGAAATTATATCAAATCGTAACCGCAACACTATCAAATTCGTTTTTCACGCTTCTTAAAATAAGTCATAATTGGTTCGACAAAATCTTCATCAGTGGCGATCTGGATTAAGTCAAATTTAATCTGGTCACAGCTTTTCTTAAAATTTTCTAACTGATTTGCCCGTTGTGCAGAGAAGCTGGTCCTTTCGTTATACGATCCGGTATCGATCCAAAATTGTTCTCCTGTCTCAGGGTCATGCACTTTAGCCAAACCCATTTCCGGTATCTCTTTTTCGAACGGATCATAAAGCTGAATACCGATAATATCATGTTTGCGATTAACGATTCGCAGAGATTTGATATAATTCTGATCAATAAAATCAGATATCAGAAACACAACGCTTTTCCGCTTGGCCACCTGGAGTAAAAATTCCATAGCCGAATTAATTGACGTGCCCTTGCCATGCGGTTTATGATATAATAGTTCCCGCACCACCCGCAGGATGTGAAAACGGCCTTTTTTAGGTATTATATATTTTTCGACTTCATCGCTAAACAGTATCAAGCCCACTTTGTCATTATTATTTATGGCCGAAAAACCAAGAACGGCACCGATCTCGGCACCGATTTCGGTCTTGAATTTATCATAGCTGCCAAAATGCCCTGAGCGACTGACATCTACCATCAGGAAAACAGTTAATTCCCTTTCTTCCTCAAAAATCTTAACAAAAGGATTACCACTGCGGGCAGTGACATTCCAATCTATTAGTCGAATATCGTCGCCGGGTTGGTATTCGCGCACCTCAGAAAATTGCATACCCCGACCCTTAAATACAGAATGGTACTCCCCGCCAAATAACTCATTTACCAATCCTTTGGTGCGTATTTCAATATGCCTGACTTTTTGCAGGACTTCCTTGGGAATCATTCCAGGTGAACAGCCCTAAGGTACTTCGATAGAATCAAATAAACGCTGAATTATATCCTCGCTGGTAAGTTCTTCGGCTTCCGCTTCGTAGGTTAATATGATTCGGTGCCGTAGAACATCTGCACCAATATATCGAATATCTTCCGGAGTAACATATCCCCGGTGCTGCAGGAAGGCACGAGCTCTTGCAGCAATAATTAAGTTAATCGAGGCGCGCGGAGATGCGCCGAAAGATATCAGCGCCTGCAGGTCTTTCAGTTTATAATCTTGGGGAGAGCGGGTGGCAAAGACCAAGTTCAACACATAATCCTCAACTTTTTCATCAACGTAGATATCATTAACAACCTGTTGAGCCTGCAGAATCTGTTCAGGTTTGACAACCGGTTTGACGGGCTCTGGATCTTGTGTTTTGGCAGCCTGCCGGATGATGAGTCGTTCTTCATCCAGCTGTGGGTAATCAACCTTCAGTTTAAACATGAAGCGGTCAACTTGCGCCTCCGGTAGAGGATATGTCCCTTCCTGTTCAATTGGATTCTGAGTGGCTAGGACTATAAAAGGCTGATCAAGCAGAAATGTATTTTCACCTATTGTAACCTGTCTTTCCTGCATAGCTTCCAACAGGGCACTCTGTACTTTGGCAGGACTGCGGTTTATTTCGTCCGCCAATATCAGGTTGGCAAATATTGGACCTTTTCTGGTTTTAAATCCGCTTGTTTTCTGATCGTATATCAGTGTACCGATCAAATCAGCTGGCAGCATATCCGGGGTAAACTGTATCCGCTGGAAGTGTGTATCTATTGCCTGGGCCAATGTTTTTACAGTTAAAGTTTTAGCTAATCCCGGTACACCTTCCAGTAAAATGTGACCATTGGCTAACAGGCTGATCAGAATTTTATCGATTAATTCCGATTGTCCGACTATTACCTGACGCAGGGCTGCTTTCAATTCATCTATGAATGCCGATTCACGAGCGATACGCTCATTAATTTCCGAAAGACTGAATTCCATAATATTATAAATATAATCAGATTAGGAGGTTATATGCTTAAGAGCGTCGATTTCATTAATATCCTTACCCATCCAATCCAACTCAAACTTCACTGAGGGAGTCAATTCATGATCAGGATATTTTTCAAGGAAACTTTGATATTCCTGCCGGGCTTTATCGTATTCCGATAGAATATTGCTATAGATATAACCAATCATGAAGCGGGCATGTGGTTCTTCGGCCGGTTTAATGAAATCAGATGTGACTTTACGATAGGCTTCCACGGCCTTTTCAAAATCACGAATATCATTCATGTATATATCACCGATGACATACTGAGATTTCGACGCCATCACATCAGTATTAAAATGTTCGACCAAAAGTGTAAGATCCTTGATTGCTAATTCTATTTCTTTTGCCTGTCGGTGTTTTTCAGCACGATTGAATAATTCCATAGCCGTTTTAGGTATCTTCTCTCCGCAAGCCTGAAACAATAACACCGCAGCTAGTAAATATATGGTTTTTACCTTCATTTTATTCCTTTTGAGTATTAAAAGTAATCTTGGAATTTATTAGTGGGCTTTTTTCTGATTCAAGCAAATTTCAATCATTGCTTAGATAGCAATCACTACTTGTTTAAAACGCATATAATACGCCAAATATCAACATTCTGTTCCGCGTATTATCCAATTGAACAGCGTAATCTACCCGAATCGGACCCAGTGGTGATTGATAGACCAGTCCGGCACCAACATTCCACTGAATTTCTGTGCTTGACAAGGATTTAAATGTATCAGCCATGCTACCACCATCGGCAAAGATTTCACATCCGAATTGCCATAGTAAAGGAATGCGTAATTCCAAGTTAGTTAACATCCGGAAAGGTTTTCCAAGAGGTTCAAAATTATCATCCTCATTCTTTTCCTCCATAAACCTTAAGGTTGACCAGCCACGCAAACTGGTACTACCTCCCAGATAAAATTTGTCAAACTGGGGATCGTCATCGCCTTCCCATCCGTACATAAATCCATATTTAATCCTCCCAGCCAGTACAATCCCCCAGAAAATGGTATTGTAAGTTGAGAAGCCTAGATCAATTTTCAAATAATCGCGGTTACCGCCCAGTATCCAACCCGCACTAGTGGCGTTAACAGTAATGCGATTCCCACCACCGGGTTGCAGTGGTTTGTCCGTATTGTCCCAGTTTAGGTCAAAATTCATTGTTCTTTTCTCAATTTCATTAATATTTGCCGAGTCGGGTTGAATGAATTTCTCCCACTGCAAGCCGGTTTGAATAAATGATCTTTCACCCATACGGTGCACGTAATTCAGTTCAGTTCCGTATTTTTGAATCCGGGGTAATTCGGAACTCTCAAAATCAGTATAGACCTCATAATATCCTGATAAGCTGGTAGGCAGGCGATACCCTGCAAACCACTGGGAAGACAGAGTAAGAACGCTCGAAAATTTGATATATTTGAATTCCTGTAAATTTTGGGTTATCGGCATATTGGCTGAAGATTTAATGCTGAAACGGCGTAATGATTGGACTAGGTTCCGATTTCGCCACTCTAGGACGCCACCGATACCCGGTCGTTCCTCTGCAACCTCCTTGTATTTAAACGGATAAAAGCCGCCTTCCGAAATCAATTCTCGAGATTTAAAATTGCGTAACTCGACTACTATATCAACCAGTGTGTCGCTTGCAGCTGTTTTAACGGGGGTAATTTTTGCCAGAGAAAAAATGCCCGTTTCCAGAATCCGTTTTTCAGATTCATTAATAATATCCTGGCGATATAAATCTCCACTCTGCATTAATAATTCACGCTCAACATAATGCAAATCAATATTAGCATTACCGGTAATTGAAATTTCGTTTATAAAAATATCAGAACCCTCATCAAATTCCAGGAATATTTCAAATGTGTCACCGACAGCTTCATAGACATTAATGGTGGTGAATAGTTTACCATATCTAGCAAACGCTTCCTCCACCTGGGACATATTAGTATTCATTTTGATTGGATTATAAGGTTGGTTCAATTCCAAGCCCAGCAGTTTGAGAATTCGCTTAGAAGTGAGGATGGTATTTCCTTCTACTCTAATTTTATCCAGTCGTGTTTGGTCACCTTCCTCCACATTAAAGTAAATATTGGCAGTTAGGTCATCATTAAACTTAAATGAATCCTTTACTACAACTGACAAATATCCCTTCGATATATAAAGATTTTTCAAAATTATCGCATCAAGTTTCAATATCCGCCGATCAAAGTCCGAGGTTGAAAATATTTGTGGTTCCTTCAGCCTCAGGATGGACTTGATTTCACGATCGCGTATTGATTCATTACCTTCAATCGTTATATTATCAACCGTATACCGTTCATCTGCTGCACAAAAGATTGTACCGGTGACAATCAGGGATATTAATATTCTTTTTGACGACATTATCCTAGTAGGAATAACGTAAACGGTATTTTACCTGCAATTTTCCTTCTTCATCATAATTACCTACCAGGGAAAGATAACGATTTAATTTATATTCCACACCAACTAAATTATTTGAAAGTCCGAAAGATCGTTTATAAGAATAATTCAGAGCCAGTTTGGATGAAAGTTGGCGCTGGGCACTGATCTCCAGATCATCTGTATTTGTATCATCAATCAATCCACTAGTTCCAGTTATATTTACTTCATCGATAATTCCGAGCTGACGGGTAACCTGGGATAAGTTTTTTTCCAGTTGCTGCTCGAACCAGGCACCAACAATTGATCCGGACAACTGCCCGAATCCCCCACTAGCAAATTCATCGTCCTGAAGCCGTGTACGTAATGTCAGCAATGAGAGTATATCAGTCTGGGATAAAAACGGATCCGAATCAAACATCAGGGTTGGATTATCAAGGCCACCTGTAAGGGTGACTGTGATTCGATATATATCAATATCGGTATAAGCCTCGATATCTAGGTCAGGATTGAATCCCCGCCGGTTAAAAACTAATGAACTACCGTCCACAATGTTGAAGATATCACCGGTATAATAAAATTTCCCTCCCTGAATAAACAATTCTCCGGAATAATCAGATTCCTGATCACCGAATTGAGTTAGGCTTAATTCACCGATCAAATCGGCATCCAATTGAGTATTAATCAGTTTAAAATCGCCGGTTATGGGAAATGTAATTTTATACTCTGAAATTATTTCATCGCGTTCGTAGGTAGATTCGTCAATATCCGAAGTAACAAATTCCTGTTTCATCTCAACATTAATCGGTGCTATCGTTCCGGAATAAGTGATCGTATCCTGACCAGTCATTGTCAAGTCAACATCGACCAATCCTTCAATATCACCCAATAATGTGCGAACGTAGGCATTGTCGGCAATTAAATGAAGATCGTAGCGCGGTTTGAAAAATTTAGTCATATCCATACTACCACTAATTTCCAGATTGCTATCGATAGCCCTGGTTCGACCGGTTAAAGCAGCCCGGATGCTGATCCGACGATTAAATTCCGGCGATGGGGGTAATGTTGCATTAAACCTATTAATATGCATCATATTATCGGTTATTTCAATTGCACCTGAGATATCCTCAATTGTATTGTCTAATAAAATTGTGTAGATGCTGCCATCTACAACATTTAACCAACCATTGCGTATTATTTTCTCCGGTACACCAGATAATGAAAGGCCAATATCAAGATTACCGGTCAAAGAGTCGGCAGCATCCAGATAACCACTTAAAAATTCCATATCACCGGTTTTAGCTGTTACTTCCAGGAATAATGAATCACCATTAACAAATTTACCAAATTTATCTGAAGCCAGATTGAGATCAACTGGCAATGACCCTGAACCTTTGATCTCATTCCCCCGATACTTGGACTCAAAAGAATAGAAATTTACGCGTTCGCCGCTATAATCGCCCTTACTGGCAAGTTGACCTAGCGGTACAATATCATATACTGCATCATTGACTTTCAGATCATAGCTGAACCGGAGATCAGAAGTGGTTCCGCTCAAATCAATCTCACCAGAAATATCACCACCGAGATAAGTGAAATCTGGTATAAACTGACGCACAATACCAAACTCAACGTTCCGCAATTCCGCAAGTAATCCAATTATAACTGTGCTTGACAGCTTGTCTTTTAAGGGAAGTACTCCACTGAATTGGATACCGACATCGCTACCCTTCGTCAAGGTGAATTCATCAAAATGCAAAATATTTTCATGCCAGACTGTGGATACTACTAAATCATCAAAAGACTGGTTGATGATTGTTCCGTTTTTCATGGATAATTCGATTTCAACTGATTCATCTCCCTGATCCCCAAACAGGGCCACCTCACCAAATAATAAACCACTAAGTCCTAGAAATCCGTCTGGTATATGTTCTATGATTGCCGAAGAATTAAAATTTGAAAACTTTATGCGTCCTTCACGATAATCGCTTATATTGACAAAACCTTCCATAATCCCGTCATCTACATGAATCGTAAATGGTTTAATATCCAGAAATTTTTTCTTCCAGCTTACTTCGAATGGTTTGGCAGTCACAAAATAATGCAGATTATAACCCATTCTCAGTTGGTCGAACCTTATTTTTCCTGTGGGATCCAATTCACCGGTGATCTGAAGAAAATTCTCACCATCCTTAATATGCAAACTGGTAATTGTTATCAGTTGATTCCCTATTGCCAGTTCAATAGATCCAATGTCGGCGTGATATCGTTTCCAGGTACCCTCTTGGAGACTAAAAGTTACATTACCCTGTTGCAGATTCCAGGGTCCTTTCAAATCTGCATACATATCAAGTCTATTGATTTGAATATCATATAAGTCAAAATCAACAAAATTAACATCAGCTAAAATCCGGGGATTACTGATTGAATCATTGATACTGATTTCCCCCGTTACCAGTCCGCTGGCGCTTAATTTGCCCAGAATTTTCTCTATTAACGCCAGATTGGCGTCAACCATATTTATTTTCAGATCAGCCTGGTAGTCATCGATACCTAATAACCCGGATATTGCAACAGTTCCTATGTTATTTGTAATCATTAGTGGATTATCGATCGTTAGAAGGTCGTCCTGATAGACAACTACCCCTGATAATGTTATATCTTCATCGGGTATGAGCGCTTGTTCCAACAATTCTAAAGAAATCAGGGCATGTTGATTATAGGAAGTGTCAATCGTTGTTTCAATCAATACCATTCCCGAAAGCTGAGTGGTAGGTGCTTTAGTCAAGAATTGATTCAGATTGAGTTTACTAAGGTTTAATCGCCCACTAATTCTCTGGTCCTTTTCAAAAATACCCTGACCGTCGATGTATGTACTATCAATTTCCAGTCTGATGCTTTTCAGTTGATAATTTCCGGTTTGCGATGTAACTATAAACTCGCTTCTGACTGTATCAGAGGTGGTACTGATCAACAATTCCCCGGTGTGCTGCACCAGATCGGTCTCAAAGATCAGTTTTGTATCAATTACCCTCCAGGTTGGTTTAATCAAATTCCAGGCAGAACTATCGATCGGGACCTGGAGATCATTAACGGTTAATTCTCCTTCAAAATATGGTGCCGGTTTCAATGCACCTTTCAAATCAAGTACAAAAGACTGATTATTAATTTCACCTGCTAATGATTTTACGATTAGCTCTTCCGGGAATATTTGCAGACCTGAATTTGATATACGCAAATCAAGCTGCTGGTTATCCCAATATGAAAACTGATTAATATAGATGAACGAGCCGTCAGAGCGATATCGAAATCTGCCAGTGAAGGCCAGGTCGATTGATCGATCAATATCAGGTCCGGTTAATAAATTAATATCGCCATTTAAGACCAGTTTTTTGATATAGATATCCGTTTGTAATAATTGGCTGGATCGATCGCTCAAGATATTTAGACTATCAGCGATTGAATCGCCGTGGAAGGTCAGCTCAAAATCATTTATTACTACTTTCCTGAAACTGTATTCCCTGAATAACCATGGTATTGGATTTATATTAAATAACAATTCCGGTGTAACCAGGATTTGAGTCGAGTCGCTGTTCGAAATTCTCAGATTGGCGATCCGTGCGTTTGTTAACAGATGACCGGAGATTGAATCAAATTCGACCTGCCAGTCATTCTGTGACTTCAGCAAATCGTCAATTACACCGGTCCACATTGCCGGGGTTAATAAATAAAATACAGCTGCCATCAAAAAGATAGTCACCAGCAAGATAATCGGAATTACAATTTTTATGCGCTTTTTCACTGGATACAAGAGCAACAAAATTAACTTGCTTTAGTTCCAAATACAAAAAAAGCGGGATTAAACCCGCTTTTATTTAAGATCGGTAAATATTAATCAACTACTTCAAAATCAGCATCTTCTATTTCGCCATCACCTTTTTTCGATTTCTTATCTTTCGGGGGTTCCGTCTGCGCTTCGGTTTCCGGTGCTGCCTGATCTTTAGTAGTTTCATACATCTTCGATGATAATTCGCTCCAGGATTTGGTCAGATCATCCAATGCCTGCTTGATGTCATCTTTATTTGTGCCGGCATTCGCCTTTTTCAAAGCTTCAACCTTTTCTTCCAGCTTCTTCTTATCTTCCTCATTCAGTTTGTCAGCCAGTTCGGTAATATTTTTTTCCGTCTGGTATATCATCTGGTCAGCCTGGTTCCGCAAATCGATTTCTTCCCTTTTGGCCTTATCTTCAGCTTCGTACTTCTGAGAATCATTGACCATTTTATCGATCTCAGAATCACTCAAACCGCTGGAAGCTTCGATCCGGATACTCTGCTCCTTACCGGTTGCCTTATCCTTGGCATTAACATTCAGGATGCCATTGGCATCAATATCAAAGGTTACTTCGATTTGGGGAATACCCCGGGGGGCTGGCGGGATTCCATCGAGATGAAAACGGCCGATGGTCTTGTTGTCAACTGCCATTTCCCGCTCACCCTGTAATACATGGATCTCCACCGTAGTCTGACTGTCGGCCGCAGTACTGAAAATTTGCGTTTTCTTGCTAGGAATAGTTGTATTCCGCTCAATCAGTTTGGTGGACACACTGCCCAGCGTTTCAATACCCAAAGATAAAGGCGTCACATCCAGCAACAGGATATCATCGACTTCACCGGCCAAAACACCACCCTGGATTGCAGCACCGAGGGCAACCACTTCATCCGGGTTGACACTGCGGTTGGGTTCTTGATCAAATATACTCTTCACTTGCTCTTGAACCATCGGAATTCGGGTCGAACCACCCACTAAAATGACTTCGTTGATTTCGGAAGCCTTTAAGCCGGCATCCTTGATTGCTTTCTGGCAAGGTTGGATCGTTCTTTCAACCAGATGTCGGACCAGTTCCTCAAATTTGGCTCGCGTCAAGTTTAAGTTCAAATGCTTGGGACCTGAAGAATCAGCGGTAATGAATGGCAGGTTGATATCAGTTTGTTTGGAACTGGAAAGTTCCTTTTTAGCACTTTCTCCGGCTTCCTTCAAGCGTTGCAGAGCCATGGGATCTTTCCGGAGATCAATGCCCTCACTCTTCTTGAATTCATCAGCAATCCAATCAATCATTACCTGGTCGAAATCATCGCCACCCAGATGAGTATCACCGTTGGTGGACTTAACTTCGAAAACACCATCACCCAATTCCAGAATGGAAATATCAAAAGTACCGCCACCAAGATCAAATACAGCAATCTTTTCATCATTTTTTTTATCGAGACCATAGCTTAATGATGCAGCAGTTGGTTCATTGATAATCCGTCGGACAGTCAAGCCGGCAATCTTACCAGCATCTTTGGTGGCCTGGCGCTGTGAATCATTAAAATAAGCAGGCACGGTAATAACCGCATCGGTTACTTTCGATCCAAGATGCTCTTCAGCCATCTGCTTTAATTTTTGCAGGATCATGGCACTGATTTCCGGTGGTGTATATTTCTTTTCACCGGCTTCTACAGTCACTCCGGCACCCGCCTGCTTCTTAACCGCGTAAGGTACTTCTTCGATTTCAGTCCCTACTTCACCGAACGAACGCCCCATAAAACGTTTGATCGAGAAAACGGTATTCTGTGAATTGGTAACCGCCTGGCGCTTGGCCGGTTGCCCAACCAATCGTTCATCTTTCTTTGTAAATGCGACTACTGAAGGTGTCGTGCGGCCACCCTCCGGATTAGTAATTATCGTTGGTTCACCACCCTCAAGGACAGCAACACAAGAATTGGTGGTTCCCAAATCAATACCAATAATTTTGCCCATAATTTTTTTCCTCCTTAATGTGCATTAAAAATGTTGTACTGTCTTCCTGACAATAAACATGCCGTAAGCAGTTCTGCGTCCTTTTGTCAGAGATAGCTGATGAATCTATTTATATGGCAGATAAAACTGGTAGTTACTTCGTTTTGATTGATTCCCGATTTGTTTTAGCTCTTTTATTCCCGGTTGTTTTTTTCTTTCCCGGCGACTTGCGCGTACTTTCAGAAAAAGTGAATTGATTCTTGATACAATCAATTTTAATCCGTTCCCCGGGTTTAAATTCCTCGCGCAACAATTTTTCAGACAGTGCGTCTTCGATCGAAAGTTGAATTTCGCGTCGCAGATAACGGGCACCGTAATCGCTGTTGAAACCGCGATCCAGCAGTTTTGACCGAGCCCGTTTTGTCAGAACTAGGGTCATGTCAAATTTGGCCAGGTTATCTCGGACATCCTGAAGCTGGATATCAATAATTTTATAAGCATCAGCTTTTGTCAAGGGGTGGAATACGATCGATTCATCGATCCGGTTAAGGAATTCGGGATTGAATTGAGCCTTGATATGTTCCTGCAGTTTATTCTGCAATGTCTCAAAATCAGTTTCATCGGACGATTCAACGAATCCAATCGTAGAGCCCGACATTATATCTTTGGAGCCGGTATTGGAAGTCATGATAACGATCGTGTTCTTGAAATCGACCTTCCTGCCCAAACCGTCAGTCAGCTGGCCTTCGTCAAATAATTGCAGAAGAACATTGTAGACATCAGGATGAGCTTTCTCGATTTCATCGAAGAGGATTACCGAATAGGGGTTCCGGCGGACTTTTTCCGTCAATTCCCCACCTTCCTCATAACCGACATATCCCGGTGGAGCGCCGATCATCCGGGAAACCGAAAAACGTTCGCCGTACTCTGACATATCCAGCTTGATCAAGGCATCATTGCGGGTGAACAGATACTTGGCCAGAGCTTTGGCCAACTCAGTTTTTCCTACTCCGGTTGGTCCCAGGAAGAGAAAAACACCGATCGGTCGGTGGGGACTTTTCAACCCGGCTCGGGCCCGCTGAATCGAGCGCGTGAGACTTTCAATGGCTGGATCCTGGCCCACAATGTACTTGTGAAGACCGGCTTTCATTTTCAGTAATTTCTGTGATTCGGTCTGGGCTACTTTGGTAACCGGAATACCAGTAACTGTTGAAACAACTTCCGCTATTTGCTCCTCGCCAATCATTACCGGATTCTTCTGCTCGCTATTCTCCCAGAGCTTCTGTTCCTTCGCCAGCCGCTGCTGAATCCGCCGCTCCCTATCTCGTAGTTTAGCGGCATCTTCAAAACGCTGTTCTGCGACCACCAGATCCTTCTCGGCCTTGATCTGCTCTAATTCAAGTTCAAGATCAATAATTTTCTTTGGTACTTTTACATTCATCATGTGCGCCCGCGCCCCCGACTCATCCATAATATCGATCGCCTTATCCGGTAAATGTTTATCGCTGATATAGCGTTCCGATAAGCGGACACAGGCAATGATAGCCTCATCTTCAAAAACAACGTTATGATGTTTCTCATAGTGCGATTTCAGACCGTGCAGAATCTGCTGGGATTCCTCTACCGATGGTGGATAGATCATAATCTTCTGGAAACGCCGTTCCAGAGCACCATCTTTTTCAACATGCTTGCGGTATTCATCGAGGGTGGTGGCGCCGATACAGTGAATATCGCCCCGTGCCAAAGCTGGTTTGAACATATTGGATGCGTCCAGGGAACCGGAAGCACCACCGGCACCGACCAATGTGTGTAACTCATCGATGAACAGGATCAGATTCAGATTTGACTCCAGTTCCGCCATGATCGTTTTCATCCGTTCCTCAAATTGTCCCCGGTATTTGGTGCCGGCCACCATTGCGGCCAGGTCCAGTGACAAAATCCGCTGATTGTACAGCAAACGCGGTACCGTTTTGTCAATAATTCGTTGGGCTAATCCTTCAATGATCGCGGTCTTACCTACACCGGGCTCGCCGATCAGAACCGGATTATTCTTCTTCCTCCGGGTCAGGATCTGAGCCACTCGTTCGATCTCCATTTCGCGCCCGATCACTGGATCCAGTTTATTCTTACTGGCCAGACGCGTGATATCCCGCGCAAAATGATCCAGGGCTGGTGTGGTTGATTTGGCGGTTTTACCAGTTAGTGAAACTTTCTTCTCCTCCGTTTTGGACAGCTTTTTATCTTTCAGCAAATCTAATATGGAATTATAATCGATATTGAAACCAGACAACACCTCATAAGCGATTCCCTCGGTCTCTTTCAGAATCGCCAGTAATAAATGTTCGTCTTGAGCCATGCTAGCACCCAGACCCACTGCCTCAGCAAATGAATTGCGCAAAATCCGTTCAGCCCGGCGAGTCAGCGGAATATGACCCAGCGTCATGGTTCCGGCTGATGATTTTATGATATCCACAATTCTGGCTCGGATCTCATCCGGACTACAGCCGAAGGATTCCAGAATTGGCAGGGAATTCCCGGATCCTACCCGCAGTATCCCCAGCAGCAGATGTTCCGATCCTACATAACTGTGTCCCAGGCGGATGGCCTCCTCCCGGGAGAATTTCATTATATTCTGAACACGCTTTGAAAAATTTTCTTTCATATCAACAATATATTTATTTCAGTTCTGTTTGTCAATTATTCTGCTCAACCAATTGTCCCGCCAGTAATTCAAACCGACGATCACCGATCCTGGCTACTTCCGGATTATGGGTGGTGATCACCAGCGATTGTTCGAAATCACGATTAATGTGCCGAAACAGATTAATCAGCTTGGACGCATTTCCTGCATCGAGGTTCCCGGTGGGTTCGTCCGCCAGAATAATTTTTGGCCGATTGATCAACGCTCGTAAAACAGCTACCCTCAAACGCTCGCCGCCGGATAGCTCCGACGGAAAATGATCGCTGCGTTCCGTCAGACCCACATAATCCAGCAATTCCATGGCCCTTCCCGTTCCTACTGCATCGCCCCCCGCGATCAGGCTGGGAATCAGGATATTCTCCAGAGCGTTGAATTCCGGTAACAGATGATGGAACTGAAATACAAAACCAATGTAGCCGTTGCGTAAGGAAGAAAGTTCACGATCCGACATTTTGCTGACATCACTGCCGGCCACAACCACCCGACCCTCGGTTGGTTTGTCCAGGGTACCAAGAATATTCAGGAAAGTCGATTTACCGGAGCCGGAAGGTCCCATAATAGTAGCGATTTCACCTTCACCAAGCTGGAAATCAACTCCGTTTAAAACAGTTAATGATTTAATGCCATTGGTAAAAGTTTTATGAATTTTTTCTGCTGACAGGATCATTTTTCCATCTGAACCGCATTTTTAGGTTGGATTAATATAGCTCGTTTACTGGCAATCAGGGAGGCAAAAATTATCAGCGAAAAGGCGATCAAAGGAATCAGCGCCAGATCGTGCCAGTGAAGGATCATCGGTACCGAATCAATAATATAGATTTCGGCTGGTAACGGGATAATTCCGGTTTGCTGCTGAATCAGTACTACCAGCAGGCTCAGACCCAAGCCGGCCGAGGCGCCCAGGCCACCAATGATCAAACCCTGGACCAATAGAATATCCCGGATACCCTGACGCGAAACTCCCATCGTACGCAGGATACCAATCTCGCGGATCTTCTGATAGGTTATCAGGGCCAGCGTCGAAGCCAGGTTAAACGAAGCCACCAGAACGATCATTGACAGGACGATTATGGCACCGATCCGCTCCATGCGCATTGCACTGAACAAGCCCTGGTGCAGCTCAGCCCAGTTGCTGGTCCGGGTACCGGCCGGTAAATTTGCCTCGATCTCACGCCGTATATCTGGCTGGTTTTTAGCGTTTGATTGGCGCAGGTCTATCCCATCAATAGTCCTTTTGCGTGAGAATAATTTTCGACCTTCTTCCCGCGGAATAAAGATCATTCGGTCATCATAATCCAGGACTTCCGCACGGAAGATACCCACAACCGGCAGACGCAAGATCCGGGGCAGACCGAAGGCCAGCGGTGTGTCCACTGGACTCAAGATTTTGAGTTGATCTCCCGGGATAAGAGTCAGGCGTTGGGCAAGCAGAGATCCTATCAGCACACCCTCACCTTCAATGCTATCGATCCCTAACTGGTAAAAATCGAGCAGATTATCAAAATCCACTGCCTTGATAGTGACCATGCGACTATCGTCGTAATCATTGACTATCAGACCTTTGCGTTCATAGAACGGCATTGCATCAGTTATCAATTCGGTCTTTATCAACCTGACAATTAATTTATCCTGGGCAATTTCGGGGGTTAGACCTGACAACCGTAAATCACCTTCAAATCCCATTATTTTATCGGTGACCCGGGCTTCGAATCCATTCAGGACAGCGATCGAGATAATCAGGGCAAAACAGCCCACGGCCAGCCCGATGACAGCGATCCATCCGGTAAAACGGCTGGCCCCACTACCTCTACCACCCAGCATAAATCGTTTGGCTATTAGGAGTGCAAACTTCATTCGTAACGCAACGCTTCGGCCGGTTTGATTGCCGCCGCTTTGAGGGTGGGCCAGAGAGCCGCCAGGACAGCGGCCACAACTCCAGCAATAATAAACCCAATTACCGTGCCAAGCTCCAAATGAACCGGGACATGATCCATAAAGTAAACCTCTTCTGGGATGGAGAACAACTTGAAGTGATCCTGGAAATAGGCCAGTATTCCTGCAGATAGCGCACCTCCCGCCGAACCAAGAAAACCAATAATTCCACCCTCCATCAGGAACACCTGGCGAATCACCCGGCGGGACAGGCCCATGGATTTCAGGGTACCGATCTCGCGGATCTTTTCCAGAACGATCATGGTCAGGGCCGAAATAATATTCACGACACCCACCAGAGTGATCATGCCAAAAATAATCAGAATCGGCCACTTCTGAACTGACAGCCAGTTGAACAGAATCCGGTGTTTCTCAATCCAGGAGAGGATAAAATAAGGGTAGTTCAGACTTCCTTCGAGATTCGAGGATACCATACCGACCTGCGCCGGATCTGACAAGTACAACACGTGACCGGAGATCTGTTGATCCATAGCGAACAGGTTTTGGGCGGAAGAAAAGGTCAGGTAAACCAGGGTCTGGTCGTATTCCTCCAATCCGGAATGGAACAAGCCACTGATCCGGTACTGCCCCAGGCGGCGCTGACTGGCGACCTGGTGCAGGTTGCTGATATCGAATAAAACCAGCTTATCCCCGATCTCCAAACCAAGGGATTCTGCTAACTCACGTCCGATTATTATATCATTATCGCTGTGAAGTTCTTCACCAGCAATCAGCAATTTGCTCAAACCAGGTACTACGCTGCGATCAGGGTAAGCTTCCACCAGGACGCCTTCAGCCTGCTGGCCGGAGCGAAGAATAGCTGCTTTCTGGATGTATGCCGTAGATCGGAAATCGACTGTCAGGGCTGCCAGGGCACTGTCCAGGAGCGGATCGTCCTGCGGCATCGGTGCATCCATGAAATGTTCGATACGGATGTGACCATCAAACTCGGTCAATTTATTCGAGAGGGTGCGCTCAAAACCTTCCAGGATGCTGAAGGTCAGAATTAGAGCGGCAATTCCAAGACCGAGACCGGTCATGGCCATGATCCCGGCATAGCGTGTGAAACCCGCTTTCTGGGGGGCTTTGAGGTGTCGCAGGGCAATTCTGAATGACAAATTCATTTATAAACAGCTTAGCCAGGATTGTCGATGGATGCGACAGACATGGTCGGCGATAATTTCGAATAACCCATCCCAAATGAGTAAGTTTTGTTATAGCTTCTAGTCAAATAAAAACCGTTCTTCATGGGGCAGGTCGTATTTATTGAGAAATTCCAGGTATTCTTCTCGAAAGGTTCGTTTTTGGTGGTGGATTTCCTGATTCTTAACATAGCTGTAAACATTTTTAATCTGGGAGTGTCCATAAGAAAAGGCACCATAACCAGCCTGCCAGCAAAATCTACCCTTTAACCAATTATTTTTATTTATGAAATTAGTACTATTATTTTTCACATCTCGGATTAAATCGGAGATGGCTATAGCCGGTTTTAAACCAAAAAAGATGTGGACATGATCCTGTACACCATTAACGATTATGGGTTTGTGTCCCTTGTTTTTAATGATCCCAGAGATATATTTAAAGACATCTTCGCGCCAGGATTTATGCAACGCATTGGCGCGACCTTTCACTGCAAAGACAGATTGGATATATATTTGTGAGAATGTACTAGCCATATTTTTTCCATCCTTTATGGTTTTTACATTATGAAGAAATATATTAATTACTCCATTCTTATGAGCTTTAGTGCATCGTTAATTTAACATTGAAGCTGGGTAATTATCGAATGTCTCATAACGATGATTTTGAACCATGACATGTGTCTTTTTTCTGCTACCAATATTTGTCTTTCTTTTTTTGTTACACCCCTTCGGGGTTATGTTATTTATTCATACCATGTTATAATAATGTTACCCCTTTGGGGTTCAGGGATTATTAGTTGGTCTGATCATTAATCTAAATCCCGAAGGGATGGAATAGTTGTAATTAATCAATTATCAAATCCACCAACCCTGAAAGGGTATTATAATTTTAACCTGAGATTATTGCGTGTGACCCAACCCTGAAGGGGTGATATAGTTATAACTAGACTTTTTGCGTGTAACCTAACTCCGAGAGAGGTGAAATGATGTCGTCCTATCCGGAGTATATTTAACAATATGCTAAGTTTATTCCACAGTACGCATGGCGGGGAAAAAGATCACGTCGCGAATCGAGCGTTGCTCCGTCAACAGCATCACCAAACGGTCGATCCCCAGCCCGACACCACCGGTGGGCGGCATGCCACATTCCATAGCCTGGATGAAATTCTCGTCCAGCGTCTGAGCCTCTTCATCACCGGCGGCCAGCAGTTCAGCCTGGGCTTCCAGGCGCTCGCGCTGATCGATGGGATCATTCAGCTCGGTGAAGGCGTTGGCGAATTCAGCTCCACCGATAAACAGCTCGAACCGTTCCACCAGATCCGGATTTCCTGAGCGGTGCAGCTTGGCCAGGGGCGATATCGCCTTGGGATAATCGATCACAAAAGTGGGTTGGAGCAGATTGGGCTCAACCAGATGCTTCATCAACAGGTCCAGGAGCTGACCGTAATTGGGATTGTCCGGTACAGATAGCTCAAATTCTTTGCACGTCGTCACCATTTCATCGACAGTGGATGTACCCAGATCACGTCCGGTGGCCTCTTTTAACAGGTCCAGGATCGGCCGCCGGGCGAATGGTTTCGAGAGGTCAATATCCACTCCACCCCAGTGTACTTGCATGGAATCCACCGCGGTTGCCACGTTCCGTACGAGGTCCTCCACCAGGTCCATCTGGTATTCATAATCGACATAGGCCTGGTAGAATTCCAGCATCGTGAATTCCGGGTTGTGATTGCGGTCCATCCCTTCGTTGCGGAAATCCTTTGATATCTCATATACCTTTTCGAAACCACCGATGATCAGGCGCTTCAAATAGAGTTCGTCAGCAATTCGCAGATACAGTTTCTGATCGAGGGCATTGTGATGGGTCTTAAAGGGCCGGGCGGAAGCGCCACCGTAGAGCGGCTGCAAAACCGGGGTTTCCGCTTCCAGGAAATCACGTTCATCAAAATATTTGCGGACGGCTGAGATAATCTTAGCGCGCTTGATGAAAATCTCCCGCACCTCAGGATTGACCACCAGGTCCAGATGACGATTGCGATAGCGCAATTCCTTATCCTGGAAGGCATCGAATATGTCGCCGTCTTTCTCCTTGACGATCGGCAGCGGCCGGATGCTCTTGGCCAGAACGGTGATCGTTTTGGCGTGGATCGAAATTTCACCGGTTTTGGTGGTGAAAACATAACCGCTGACGCCCAGGATATCACCGATATCGAGCTTCTTGAATATCTGATAGTTCTCCACGCCCACATCGTCCCGGCGGACGTAAGACTGGATGCGCCCGGCCTGGTCCTGGATATGAACGAAAGCGGCTTTACCCATCATCCGCAGGGACATGATCCGGCCAGCCACAGTCACATCCTGGCCTTCCAGCTCAGCGTAATTATCCTTGATGGAAACGGAAGTATCAGTGGCATCAAAACGATAGGGATATGGGTTAACACCCGCTGCCCGGATCGCGTCCAGCTTATCTCTGCGAAATTGAATGATTTGTTTTAAACTCTGCTGTTTTTCTGACATGCTGTCTCGTAATTAATTTTTATTGGGCTGCGAACCACCCATCTGCCACAGCAGAAAGGCGCGGATAAAACGATCGATATCACCGTCCATCACGGCCTGGACGTTGCCGGTCTCCTCCTTAGTGCGGTGATCCTTGACCATATTATAGGGGTGAAAAACATAGGAGCGAATTTGACTGCCCCAACCGATATCCATTTTCTGATCGGCCAGCTCCTGGTGGGCTTCCTTTTCCTTCTCCAGTTCCAACTTATAGAGCCGCGACTTGAGCACCTTCATGGCCTGAGCCTTGTTCTTGTGCTGGGAGCGTTCGTTCTGGCAGGAGACCACAATCCCGCTGGGATTATGGGTGATACGGATGGCGGAATCGGTCTTATTGACGTGCTGCCCCCCGGCCCCGCTGGCCCGGAAAGTGTCGATCCGCAGGTCATTGGGATTGATCTCGATCTCGATCTCGTCGGTAGCGGCGGGATAAACAAAGACCGATGCAAATGAAGTGTGGCGGCGGCTGTTGGCGTCGAAGGGTGATATCCGCACCAGACGGTGGATACCGGCCTCTGCTTTCAGCAGGCCGTAGGCGTAATCACCTTTGACCTCGAAGGTGACGTCCTTGATCCCGGCCTCATCCCCGGGCTGGAAATCCAGGAGGTCAAATTTGAAACCTTTTTTCTCGAACCAGCGCTTGTACATGCGGTAGAGCATATCGGCCCAGTCCTGGCTCTCGGTGCCGCCAGCCCCGGGGTGGATCTGGAGGATGGCATCGGCAGTGTCCTGCTCACCGCCCAGCATCAGCTTCAGTTCCAGGTCTTCGATGATGGTCTGGTAAGCCGTCAGTTCCTTCTCCACCTCGCCAGTGGTTACTTCGCCTTCCTCGGCAAATTCCAAAAGTACCTCCACATCGCCGTGGCGCCGTTCCAGGTCCTGCCAGAGATCGATCTCTTTTTTGAGCAGGGAGATTTTCTTGAGGGTGGATGACGCTGCGTTACTGTCATCCCAAAAGGCGGGGTTCAGGGATTGCTGCCGGAGTTTATCCAGCCGGGCGTGGGAAGCCTCCAGGTCAAAGATACCCCCGTAGTTCCAGGTATTTTGTTTCGGTGGCGCTGAAGATGTCTTTTATTTCCGCAATTTCCATGGGCTTAAATTAAACCGGTTCAGGAAAAAACAGCGACGGAAATCTCCTGCCCTACCCCTCACAAGTTGAGCAAAGTAGTTTACCAACACGCGATAATGGCAATTAATTGTCTAATTGGTTAGATTTCGGGCGACGAATCTGAAATATGATCTTGATTGTACGGCGGGGATGGGATTCTATAATAACAATATAAAAAGGTAATAAGTGGAATGATTTCCTGAAATAAAGATGAAATGAGTCATAATATTCCGTTTATTGACACTGTAAGGCTTTGGAGAGTTAATAATGATTAAAGAAACATTTAATCGAAGAATATTCGTTATAATTGTTGTTTTCGTGTTACTCGTTGTACTTGGAGTGATTCTTTCATTAATTGATAGTACCAATAATCGAATATACTATAGTACTTTTAAAGATTTAATTCCATTGGTACTAGGAATCGCTGCTTCATATATAACCTATCTTGTCCAACAAAGGTTGAGTTTTTTAAAGCAGTTAAACATTATTTGGTCAGAAACGGTTTCTGTGATTCAGCACGCCGCTCATTTTTGTGAAAAAAACGAGAAAGATGAGGAAACCTATTATCAATATTTGATCAATATATCTATTGTGATTGACGATATACGTGGGCTTTACAAAAATCTTGAGGAAGATTATGACGGTGTTGGCTTATATCCATTTGAACCTATTAAAGAAGTCTATGTATTATTTAAAAAATATGGAATGAGCGATAATAAAGATTCAAATAATTGTAAAAACATGATATACAAGTTATGGAAATCAATGAGAAAAGAGTTCTTAAAAGAGTTTAATAGACAAATCCCATCATTTACGCATAGTCATTGGATAAATAATGAGCAATTAACATTTTCTGAAACAAATTTGAAACACGGATAAATCATGATCCATTTATTCCAAGGCCTAGCACCCGCTGCTGTGGACGCGGATCTTTGGTGTCATGAAAATGAGGTTTATTTGAATTAAAGATGTTAGATTTAGTCATTATGGAATGTACGAATAATTATCACGCCGCAGAGCTATCACATTAATAAACTAGGGGAGCAAAGAGCAGGATTCAAAATATATGTCATTAAAAATTAAAAAATATGAAAAAGATCTAGATGCCCTAATTAAATTAGGTAATTCGTTACATATGGCCATGCAATATGAATGTCGACCTGAGTCATTTGGAGAGGCATTGGAAAAGAAATTCGACAAGAAGGAAGCAAAGAAAATTCTAAAATCACTTCCTTCATTCCTGGAGAAATACCAAACATGGTATTCAGAAGCAAAACGATTAATCAAGCAATTATTGCCAGATAGACTTAACGATTTTGCCAGACATTATGAAAAACCGAAACCAAGAAAAGAAATTGATTTCGAGAGCTATAGAATTTAGGACTACCTCCAAGGATTGAGAACCACGAGAGGCTGGGAGGAAACAGTAGTTGTTGAACCCAGTGCTGCAATCCCGCAATTTCGGCAGCAGCTTGCAATTCTGAAATCTATTAAGCCTTGGTTTAATAGTACATTGTTCGAAATACAACAATTGGTACAGGCGGATCTCTTTGATTCAGAATTGGAATCAGCGAAGGAGTTGGCAAAGAATAACTATTTGCGAGCTGCTGGTGCAGTAGCCGGGGTTGTTATTGAAAGTCATTTGGGCCAAGTCTGCCAAGATCATGCAATAAAGTTCAGGAAGAAGCATCTAACAATTTCTGATTTTAATGACGAATTAAAAGCTCAGAGCATCATTGATGTCCCGACATGGCGATTTATCCAGCACCTAGGAGATCTTCGGAATTTATGCGATCACAAAAAATTAGATGACCCAACTCAAGAGCAGATTGATGATCTTATATCTGGCGTAGATAAAATCACAAAAACTGTCTTCTAAGTGTAATTGTTACTTAATAAAGCATATGGCTTGAAGCGGTAGAGTCATGTCGTAGATGCGGGATGTTAGGCGTTAAGGAAGAATCGTGGCAATAGCAAAATCAAATATTTCAAATAGTGCAATAAGGATTTTCTTGCAAGAGGTTGGCAAATTCTACGATAAGGAACGTGGATTCGAACCTTTCATTCCTAAAAAAGCCCAAAAGATTGAATTGCTGGAATATTTTAATTATGAGTGCTGTTATTGCGGAGTTCAAATTGATGAAAATACATTTTCACAAGATCATTTAATCCCGATGAATAAAACCGCTTTAGGTTTACATGCCTGGGGCAATATAGTACCCTGTTGCAAAGAATGTAATAATGTAAAACAGCAAAAAACGTGGATTGAATTCCTTTCAAGTAAATCTAATGGGCAATTATTCAAAGACAGAAAAAA
Organism: uncultured bacterium; assembly: GCA_964439935.1. Taxonomy (GTDB): domain Bacteria; phylum Fidelibacterota; class Marinisomatia; order Marinisomatales; family TCS56; genus JABMQW01. The sequence goes on from CAYTPW010000004.1 coordinate 115,566, forward strand.
CAAAATTGATAGCTTTATAAAAGCGAAAAACTATGATCCAAATTTGAACATTCAGGAATATGCTGGTAATTTATATGAGGACGTTGGGCAGGTAGCAATGACTTTAATTAACTTACGTTATAAACAGGCTGAAGCAGGGATTAAGCAATTACTACAAAAGAAATAGAAAATACACCTACCAGATGCATTAAAAAATTGGAAACTGGGAAATAAGAAATATTTTATATTTTTATCTAAGGTTAAATTGAACTCTTATATAATTAGGACAACAAATGCTGAGCGACTCCCACTACTCAATTTAGGCAAATGACATGATCCGCAGGGATGCAAAAAAAATGAAAAAAAAAGTGATCCGAACATTGGTAACCATATTAACATTAGTAGCCGGTGGAATATCTATTTACGTGTTTGTTACAGGAGAACCACAATTGTTGAATAGAGAATTCAAGGGAGAAGAATATTTTCACTCGCCATGGCTTGGAATAGAGATTTTTCAGGGTGATGAAAAAGTGGAAATGGTGTCTCAAGGTTCCTATGCATATCGACGAATTAATGCACGAATGACTGCAAATCCATTTATGATTCGCATTCCCAAGAGAACAGAAGATGATGTGGTACAGATTTGTGTGTGGAAAAATGACAGTATTTTTCAAGCAGCGCGTAAAGGACTCAAGACAGAAGAAATACCATTCTTTACTCCAGGAACAGGTATTGCAGGCGCAGTTTTTTCTATTCCAGAACTATACATCAGTAATGAGTCACATAATTATTTTCGCAATGAAAGATTAGAAATTTACTCAGAAAGTCAACATAGCATTTCTGTATCAAAATTTATACAAAAAAGAAATGAATACCATATTTCCAAACAAAAAGAGCCGCTTTATATGGTCATATTTATGGACTTGAATAATAATAGTATACTTGAGCATCAAGAATCAGAGTATTTCGTACTAGATTTTTGAATTGGCTGCGCTGTGGCTTTTGGTGGTAAAAAATTGGAAAAGTGCTAGTGATTCAGACGGTTGGAAACACCCGGGGCTTAGAAAAGACTTAATTCCTATTCCTTGCGTTATGTACTGATATATGGTACATTTTATATGATAATTGATGGGAATTAAATATGATTGAAGTTTCAGTTAACAAATTCAGGGCAAACATAAAAACCTTTGTGGATAAAGCTCTATCGGATCACTCGACCATCCGTGTTAAGCGACGCGAGGGCCATGATTTTGTAGTACAAAGTGCCGAGGATTGGGAAAGAGAACAAGAAACCTTGTACGTGCTTCAGAATTCGTCACTCTCAAAACAGATTATAAAGTCTATGGATACGCATAATAGTGGTACCGGGTATACTCCCACAAATGAGGAACTTGATGAGATCAATAGTTTTTGAGGGTAAAAGTTGGTCTAAATACGAAGAACTAAGGAAAAAAGATAAAAAGCTACATGTCAATCTCTGCAGGATAATTCAGGAAATGCAAAGAGGTGACCCAGCTTCCGGAACAGGTAAGCCCGAACAACTCAGGCACAATTTATCCGGGTTTTGGTCCAGACGTCTATCTAAAGGAGATCGTGTCATCTATAAATTTGATGATAAAGCGATTTACATATTTGCTATAGGTGGTCACTACGATTTACGATAACATTAATAATGTAATTATAAAATGGAATAATCGTCATGGAAATTATTGACCTGTCCGAAAAATACCATAAACAATATTTCTGTTGCCTGGAAGACTGGTCGGAGGAGATGCAGGAAGCAGGTGATCACAAGGAAGTCTGGTTCAATAAGATGAAAGACCAGGGCCTGCGGGTTAAACTGGCGTTGGAGGATGAAAAGGTCTGCGGCATGATCCAGTATCTACCGGCTGATCGCTCCACAATTGAAGGCGAAGACCTGTATTTCATTTATTGCATCTGGGTGCACGGTTATAAAAAAGGGGTTGGGAATCACCAGAAAAAGGGTATTGGCAGGGCGCTGCTGCAGGCAGCGGAAAATGACGTTAAAGTTATGGGCAAAAAAGGGGTGGCTGCCTGGGGATTGATACTGCCGTTCTGGATGAAAGCATCCTGGTTCAAGAAACAGGGCTATCGGAAAATCGACCGAAATGGCATGGCAGCTTTAATGTGGAAACCGTTTACCGAAGACGCCCTTCCCCCCCGCTGGATCAAGGAAAAAAAGCGACCGCAAAAAACAGCCGGAAAAGTAACGGTCACATCATTTCTCAACGGCTGGTGCCCGACACAGAGTATTATTCATGAGCGAGCAAAACGGGCCGCTCAGGAGTTCGGCGATGCGGTAGATTTCCAGGTAATCCAGACCTGTGATAGAGCGGTCCTCTGTGACTGGGGGATTTCCGATGCATTGTTCATCGATGGAAAACAAGTCCTAACCGGACCACCGCTGCCGATTGAAAAAATCCGGAAGAAAATCAGGAAAAAGGTGAAAAGACTGGCTGGTTGATGAATAAAGGAAATAATCCAGCTGAAAGACGTTTGCGTTTAGCATTTGCCGCCGGGGCAATCACTGATGGATTAGCCCTGTTTCCGATGCTGTGCCCTTTCCTGGCTAATTATTTCTGGGGCTTCGACACCTTCGGTGGTCAGTATTTCTTTGCCATGGGCTGTGGCGCTTCGTTGATGCTTGGTTGGACGATATTGCTGATCTGGGCTCATAACAAACCAATTGAACGCCGCTTCGTTGCCCTGCTGACTACAATCGTGATTGCCGGATTAATGATTACCGAGATTACGTTGATCCTGGCCGATGCCATCGATTTGACAAAATTCATCCCAACCCTGGTGATTCAAATTGTGCTGGCATACCTGTTTATAACAGGTTATCTATATTCGAGTCGGTTATCGAAAAATACTGGTGATCAGTTCCGTTGATAGTACCTTTGATTTAACTTTACACCAGACATTAAGGATTGTACGACCAGAAAGAGACAATAAACCAATAAAAGGCAGGCTAAATGAAAAATATCATTTTAGTCATATTAATCTTAAATACAATTTGTATGACACAAGACAGGATCACCGGAAAAAGTTTTGCCACCCGCTCTGAGGTCATAGCCCAAAGTGGAATGGCCTGCACCAGTCAACCGCTGGCCACCCAGGCGGTAATCGATATTTTAAAACAGGGTGGCAACGCGATCGATGCCGCCATCGCAGCCAACGCAGTCAATACAGTAGTAGAACCAATGAGCAATGGCATCGGTGGTGACCTGTTTGCGATCGTTTGGCTGGAAGAAGATCAGCAGCTCTATGGATTGAATGCCAGCGGCCGGTCCCCGGAATCATTGACATTAGAAAAGTTGAAAGCACTGGGTCTTGACAAAGTACCTGTTCGCGGTCCTTTGCCAATCTCTGTTCCGGGGTGTGTTGACGGCTGGTTCGAACTACACGAACGTTTCGGTAGTCTACCGATGAAAAAAATACTGGCACCGGCCATCCATTACGCCAGTGTTGGCTATCCGGTCAGCGAGGTAATCGCTTATTACTGGCAAAGAAGCGCGGAAAGCTTAAAAGATCAACCGGGATTTGCCGAAATATTTATGCCCGGCGGCAAGGCTCCGTCCAAGGGGGAAATATTCAGGAATCCGGCCCTGGCAAAAACATTTAAATCAATTGCCAAATCAGGAAGAGACGTTTTTTATATAGGTTCCATCGCCCGGGAGATTGAATCATTTGTGGCCAAACAGGGTGGCTATTTGAAGGCCTCCGACCTGGCGGCACATGAATCCGAATGGATGGAACCGGTGTCAACCAACTACCGCGGCTATGACGTCTGGGAATTGCCTCCCAACGGCCAGGGAATTGCCGCGCTGCAGATGTTGAACATTCTGGAGAATTTTGATCTGAGCGAAATGGGATTCGGGAGCCAGGAATACCTGCATCTGCTGATCGAGGCTAAAAAGCTGGCTTATGAAGACCGGGCGAAATTCTATGCCGATCCCGACTTCAATAAAATACCGGTAGAGAAATTGATATCCAAAGAATATGCTGCTGAGCGGGTGAAGTTGATCGATCATAATAAGGCAGCGGAGCGCTACGATCCGGGTAAGCTTGAAGAAGGTGACACAATCTATTTAACGGTAGCGGACAAGGATGGAAACATGATCAGTCTGATCCAGAGTCTGTACTGGGGCTTCGGTTCCGGAATGGTTCCGCCGAAACTGGGCTTCCCGCTCCAGAATCGTGGTGAGCTGTTTACATTTGAAGATGGACATTTCAATCAATACGCACCGTCCAAAAGGCCATTTCATACAATCATTCCAGCTTTTGTGACTAAAGGTGGTGAACCCTGGCTGAGTTTCGGTGTGATGGGCGGCTCGATGCAGCCCCAGGGACATGTCCAGGTGCTGGTAAACATCATTGATTTTGGAATGGGACTCCAGGAAGCCGGTGATGCAGCCCGGATTCGGCACGGCGGTTCCTCGCAGCCGACCGGATCAATTATGACAGATGGTGGATATATAAATTTTGAATCCGGATTACCGGACGAAACCATCCGTGAGCTCACGAAAATGGGGCATAATATGCAGAAAACAGTCGGCGGATTCGGTGGCTACCAGGCAATAATGTTTGATGGTGAGAATAAGGTCTATTACGGTGCGTCTGAATCCAGAAAAGATGGTCAGGCCGCTGGATATTGATAAATTAAAATTTAATAATTAATAACAAGTGACTGAGTTGGAAAAAGGAGAAGGCTAAAGTGAAAGATTCAAAGAACAACGATTGGTTTGTTATCCACGCTAGCAAGGCTCCGTGGTACAAAAGCGAGCAATTCGGGCAGGTTTGCGATTTTGAAGGCGATACCCACTTCGAACAGATTGGTGTCAATATACATGTGATCCAACCAGGTCAACCAAATTGCTTTTACCACCGGGAGGCTGCCCAGGAGAATTTTTACGTTCTGTCCGGTCAATGTAAATTGATCATCGAAGAGCAAGAACTGGAACTGGAAGCCGGCCATTTCGTGCACTGCCCGCCAGGAACAACACATGTTTTTGTGGGCACCGGTGAAAAACCGTGCGCGATCCTGATGATCGGCTATCGGCCAGATCAGAAAAGCATCCATTACCCGGTCAGTGAAGTGGCGGGTAAATACAGCGCGTCGGTAGAAAAAGCTACCAATAGTCCCCGGGAGGCATACGCGAGCTCACCAAAGTATGATCAAGTTGATGAGGTGCTGTGGCCGCTGGAGTGAATAATTCTGAATTTTGGATTTTTATCTTTGAATAACCAATGACTAATGACCATTGACTAATGACTAATTAACAATATGCGGGGAATGTTATGAGTAATATCCTGTTTGGAATAGCGATTCTGAGTGTAACCTGGGGGATTGTATCGGCAATGGTCATGATAAATCATATAACCAATCGTGGTAAAAAAGTCAGTTTCCTACTGATCAGGCTATTGATCTTCAAATACATCAATCAGTATTACAAACTGACTAAAAAAGAAACTGGTAAACCCGGAATCTGGTTCTATTCCTATATCGCCGCCATGAATCTGGCTTTGGTCTGTGCAATAATTGGTGCTGTTTTGAAATGACTGAAATATTGATCAACGACTCATTAAAAATATCGATCTGAAATCTGTAATAATGAGGATCATAGAATAAAATGAACCAGATCATTTACCAGCCAATCGGCACGATCCACTCCCCTTTCACCGACTTGAAGGATATGCCGATCCAGCCCTCGGCCGCCCGCGGTGTTGAGGGACAGGTAATCCTCGCAGAAGAATATGTACCCGCTCTGTCAGACCTGGACGGCTTTTCCCATATCTACCTGCTGTACCACCTCCATCTGTCAAAAAACTATGACTTGAAGGTTGTCCCTTTCCTGGATGACAAACCTAGAGGACTATTTGCCACCCGGGCGCCCCGGCGGCCTAACCCAATTGGTCTTTCGGTCGTATGGTTACTGGCTATTAAAGGAAACATCCTGGAAATCGCCGACCTGGATATAATTGATGGCACGCCCCTGCTGGATATAAAACCATATGTGGCTGAAATTGAGTCGGCGGAAGATCATAAGATCGGCTGGTTGTCACAATATAAGGATCAACTGGCGAAAAAACGTTCCGATGGCCGGTTCAAGTAATTCTGTCAAGCTTCAGTCAGCGACCTTCGATGGATCGGATATAAAGATAGAGTACCAGCGCTAGAAAACTGATTATCATCGTCGCAATTCCCAGTCCGATCCGCCGCCAGCGGAAATCGGCCAGCATTTCTTCGATATTCAGCATTACTGCATGAGCAACGACAAAACCCGGTTCGGCCGCTTCTTCAACCTGTTCACTGTTGAAGGTATGTACGATTGTACTTGAATGGATCAGGGTTGAATGGGCATTCTGCAGATCAAGGATCAGCTCCTCTACTTCCAATCCCTTCTGTTCCCCAACTTCCACCTGCTGGACTGCTGCTTCAAGTTCCTGATCCAAATTCTCCAGCGTTCGTCGGATGTTCTGCCCTTCTGTCATTCCCGTATCCCCGGGTACATGGCATGTCTTACAGACACCGGAATCATGGGTACCGATCATGTCGATTGATGATTTGCGGATATCGTGGGAAGTATGACAGGCGGCACAACCGTGGATATTGGTTTTAACAAAAGCCTGGTGCATCTTGGTCTCACTGAACAGGGTCTGGTTCTGAACATGGCAGGTTCCACAGACTTCCTGGATCGAACCGACCGCTGGCGGTGCAGCTCCGTGGTTGCCATGACAGTTATTGCAGGTTGGTGCCGCCAGATCGCCTTGCTCCAGTAAAGCCACTCCGTGTACACTGGAACGATATTGGGCAACAGTCTGATGAGGTAAGCCGAATTTGGCCATCATACTTTCATCATTGTGGCAGGAACCGCAGGTCTCATCAACATTGGCATGATAAATAGTTGACCCGGGATCATTGCTCTTTTTTATTCCATGTACAGCGTGGCAGGATACGCAGGTTGCCGCTTCCAGATTACCCTCTGCCAGGCTGATTCCATGGCCGCTGGTCCAGTATTTGGCTTCCTGGTCGGTCGGCAGATTGGGATTGAAGGACCGCATATATTCGGGATTGCTGTGACATTTAGTGCAGACCGTTACTATGTCTTTACCTTCCGGCAAACCGATAAAATCGAATTCTTCAGATTTAGCCTCATCCATATCCCAGGCTTCCGGATCGCCACCATGACAGGCAGTACAATTCAGTCCGGCAAGGAAATGAACATCTTCATCAAATAATTCAACCGGCAGGTTATAGGGTTCATCCAGGTCCATATGACATCCGGTGCACGAAATTTCATCCTCCTGTGCACTAATGGGTACCAGCAGGAAAATACCTAAAATCAAAACCATTTTTGGGATCTTCATTATGCGTACCCCCAGATTGTCATTATCAGAATGTAGGCTATAATGATAGTACCAGCCACTTTGAGCTGCCGGTAACGTTTCTCATCATCTCTGCGGTCCAGAAATGGGAAGATCATCCAGATTGCTCCAGCAACCAAAAAACTAAGAATTCCAAGAATCTCGCCTTCGATGAACAAGACATGCCCAGGGATGAATTTCAGGGTTTGAAACATGAACATGAAATACCATTCCGGTTTGATAGTTGCCGGCGCCGGAGCGAACAGGTCGGCCTTGGAACCCAGTTCCCAGGGGAAGAATACCGCCAGAATCGCCAGGATATTGAGGACTATCAGCCATAATAAAACATCCCGAAGGACAAAGTTAGGAAAGAAGGGCATGTATTTGCGTTTCTTCTCCGGCAGTTTTTCCCAGTTATGGGGAACCGACATGCCCTGAACCTGGATCAGGATCAGGTGGATACCAAGAAAGACCACGAAAACCAGGGGGAGGATGGCAACATGAATTCCAAAGAATCGCGGTAGAGTCGCACCGGTCACTTCCGGGCTACCTCGAAGTACCGTCATAACCGCTTTACCAACGACAGGTATCGCACCTACGATCTCAGTACCGACTTTGGTAGCGAAAAAAGCCAGTTCATTCCAGGGTAATAAATACCCACTAAAACCAAATGCCATGGATAGGAGGAGCAGAATAAATCCGGTAACCCAGGTAAGTTCCCGCGGCTTTCGGTAACTGCGTTCAAAAAAGGTCGAGAACATGTGTATAAACGCCGCCAGGACCATCAGATTGGCTGACCAGCTATGAATTGAACGCATCAGCCAGCCAAATTGCACTTTAGACATAATGAATTGAATCGATTCGAATGCTTCACTGGCGCTGGCTTTGTAATACATCAACAGCAAGATACCCGAAATCACTTGCACAACGAATAGAAATAGAGCTACACCACCCATATAATACCAGAACCAACCGGGACCGGCCGGTACTTTTTTCTTATCCATGAACTCCAGGACTGGTTTAAAATCGAAACGATCGTCCAGCCAGGATTTAATTGTCGACATTAGACCTCCTTCCGTGTTACCCAGATTTCGCCGTTGGATGTAACGTTGACAGTGAATTCTTCCAGAGGTCTTGGTGGCGGACCAGAAATAATGGTGCCATTTTCACCAAATTTTGCGTTGTGACAGGCGCACCAGATGAAATGATCATCCGCTTGATATTGCACGATGCAGGCCAGGTGGGTACAGGTAGCTGATAAAGCCCGATAATCACCGTTGGCATCTTTGAAAAGGATTCCCGGTTTCTTTCCGAATGGGAATATTTTATATGGTTCTTCCCAGACATCATCGACAGTTCCAACCTGGAGCGTAGAAATATTTGCTTCACCGGTAGGAGGAGGAATCAAATATCTGAAGATCGGATAAGCGATGCTCACCAACCAGCCTATAACTCCTATTCCTAATAATCGTTTAAGAACCGTTCGCCGATCTTTTTTTCCGATTGATTCATTTGAATTAGCATCAAATTTTGAGGTCAAAATTAGTATCTCCAGTTTGGGTGAAAATTAATTATCAGCTTGCTCTATTGCTGTAATAAGCCCTCATTCTTTTTCCCCCAGGGCGGCAGGATCTTCATTAAGACCGCTAAAAGAATAAATGGTAGTATCAGTAAACCTATTGAAGTTAATAATCCTTCTAATCCTATCAATTCCATTTTATAGGTTGTCAATCCTCTAAAACTTTTCGAAAACATCTGACCGCCAAGAACGATATTCCAGCGAGTGGCAAAAATACCGACTTGAATCAGGATTGCTGAAATGAAATATAATAGTTTCCGTAATTCCGCGTTGACTTTTAGCAATTTAATGGAAATTAATGTTGCCAGTGGTATTATCATTCCAAGCAGGATCTGAATTACCACCAGGCTGGAGAATAGCTTATTAACCACCATTTCGGTCAGTATATGAATTGATTCCTCACTTTCATATAAGCGATGTAAAAAGTCCAGGGATTCCAGAGAAAAATCAATAATGACCGCATACAATAAGAAGGACGCGATCTTATCGAGGCATTTCATGTCTATTTTGCCGCCCCGGGATGGAACCAGGATCATATAAAGCAACAGGATCAAAGCAATGCCTGACACAATCGCCGAAAAAAGGAAAACGATTGGAATCAACACACTGCTCCACCAGGGATTTGCTTTTATAGATCCAAATATAAAACCAACATAACCATGAAGAATAAATGCTGATGGAATACCTATTAACGTGATCGCCTTGATTGCTTTTTTATCAAAAGCAATTGCCTTATCGCTCACATCTTTTGAAAAAAGCGATAAAACTTTATAAAGCCAGTTCATCGGAAATTTTTCTGTTTGCGACCAATGGATCATATCTTTGCGATATACGAACCATATCTCTAACAACAGCACTAATAATAAATACCAGGCATATACGAACCCGAACATTGCCATCGCCGAGCTCAAATTGGGCGTAAAAAATATTTCCCAGGAACGCATTGGATGCCCAAGATGGAGCAACAGTGGTAATGGAGCTACGATAAGCAGAGCAAGGGCTGTTATTAAAGATAATCGGTAGGTCTTTTGAACTTCCGTAACGTTAAAAACTTTTACCAGCGATGCCAGTATGAAAGCACCGGCTACCAACCCAGTGATATAAGGATATACCACAATCAATATTGACCAATGAATTTGAACTTCATTCGGGTAAATGAATCCGGTTGCCATCTCTAAAATCCGGCCTAAGCCTTCGGTCATTTCTGCACTCATTTTACCGCTCCATCAAGATCTGTATAAAATACCTTTGGTTCAGTATTTAATCCTGGTTTTAATACATGGGTTTTTTTCATCCGTTTTAATCTGATCAAAGGACTGGCGTTACTATTGACATCGCCAAATACCCGTGCCTGAGTCGGGCAAACGGTAACGCAGGCAGGTTGCATTCCTTTAGATATTCTATGATAGCACAGGGTGCATTTCTCAGCAACATGGGTTTCGGGATGCATAAATCGCGCACCGTAAGGACAAGCCTGGATGCAATAACTACAACCAATACAGCGTTCACCGTCGACAAGCACGACTCCATCTTCTGTAATGAATGTTGCTCCGACCGGACAAACTTGCGCACAGGGAGGCTTGTCACAATGATTACACAGCTTAGGGACGAAAAAGCTGCGCAAACTTTCTTTCTCCTGCATAATGGAAGATAACTCGCCTGCACCCCCCTCATTACATTCAACAATTACTGAGTTATCTTTTTTGATAATATATCGTTCTACCCAGGTTCGAAAAAAATAGGGTGCTTTAGGCACATCATTTTCGATTTTACAGGCAGTGACACAACGACCGCACCCGATACATTTATCAATTTGAATTCCAAATCCAAAACGACGCCTGGCAGCATCTAAAACATAAGAAACCGAACTGGCGAAAACATTATTTAAAAATGCCCCAACCGTTCCAATCACAGCTAATAAGATCAAGTATTTTTTTATGAAATTTCTTCTTTTCATTATTTTACCTCCGGCATATGGGGATAGTGGCATTGCCAGCAAAGATAATTTTCGCCATGTTCAATCATATCAATTTTTAAAGCTCCACGATAGTCGGATTTTGTACTATGACATTGACCGCAAAACTCTCTTCTGATGGGTTTTGTTGGCTTTACCAACCGCGGATTAATTTTGTGTTCCTGGGGCGCTTCATGACAATCTCCACAATCTAGTTTAACGTGGCTCGAGACTGATTTAGTGCGCGCAATTTGGGTATGACAGGCCGAACATTCCTGTGGTACTTCAGTCGGTTCCGGATTATGGGGATCATGACATGCCGTACAAGCATCTAATGGATTATGAGCAATTGGGTTAATTTGGGGAAACCCGGTCGGTCTGGACAGATTGTAAGTATGACAATGGGAACAAAATTCCCTCTGGTGAGGCATATTAGGTGTTATTTCCTCAGGATCCTCAGAATGTTCTATTCCTGCTCCGTGACACGATTCACAGGATAGAGAAAAATGATAACCGGAACTCTTTAATTCAGCGATATCATCGTGACAATCGGCACAATACCCATTTCCAATATATTTGATCGGTTTTGCTAATTCGGTTTCAATAGCTGATGTCCGATAAATCCCGGTCTCTTTAAGTTCCGGTGGTATGATCCAGGTTTTTATTATAAAAACAAATACTATTAATGCAGTAAAAGCAATGACAAGTCTAATGACCTGATCGGGAATAGCATTGAGGAAATTTTTCATCCGATCCTTCCCTTTTCTGGTTAAACTTTTAATATTATCCAATTTTACAAATTTAGCAAACCAACTACTACTGAGGAATTTCATTGATAACCACTATAAACTCATTCAGCGTTTCGGTAATTAATTCAATATTATGAGCCCCACCGCTTTTATCAGATTTAATCTGGAATATTGCCTCATCGATATGCTGTAATTCGCTATCAAACTGGGCGGTCAGCGCATCTCTATTAACGTTTAAAAGTTTAGTTTCGATTTCATTGAGCAGTTGTGATGTTTCAGCTTGCCATTCAATTAACATGTCGCCGTATTCCTCATCATGGCAATTCTGACAGGATTCAGCACTGGCTTTTCGAATGATTGAATCGCCACCTTCATGGCATTCCCGGCACTCCACATCTTCATCAGCCATGATATCCGGTTCAGTATCTTGTGCGAAATCTACAGCACCTGAATAAATCGCTGCCTGCAAGGTATGACAATGTTCGCAAGCTACTATTTCCTGTGTATGATGACAATTCAGACAATCACCCTGTGTAATTATTGTTTCTCCATGTTGCTTGATATTAGAATGGCATTGTGAGCAAGGTAACTCTTGCTCGATAATATGGATATTATGCGAGAATTGGATATCAAATACCCCAACCGTGATTTCTTCCATCCCATAATGACAGTTTTTACACTCAGAAGGAACCAGGGTACTATAAATTGAAATATCAGAGATATCTTTTTCAGATTCGATTAAATCCAGAGCCTGCTTTATATGTTCCAATGCTGATGAAATTAATTCATCAGAGTAAGCTACATTATGAACAATTCCGGCTTTTTTAACCAGATTGAAATTATATTTCGCATCATGCAAAAATTCTCTTGATTTAGATTGAGTAGTACGCAAGCCTTGATAATTTGTTATTTCCTCTTCAGTGGTCAGCAATATCCTATCGAGCTCAACCATTTTTTTATTCATCACCAATTTCCACTGGTCAAGAATCTTGCCGTATCCCTTCCCATGGCAGGATTCACAGGACTCGGCATTAGCCTTTACATTGTGCCCAAATTCGTCCAGGTTATAGTTAATTTCGTGATAAACGTGACAAGCTTGACAATTTAATCCGCCGGTATACATTGGATTGGGATGGTCAGGAACATCTATACCTCCAATACCGCTGAATAAATCTAATTGGGACTTGTGAGTTGTAATATGGCATGTTTTACAATCAGGAAAGATATCGGAGGATCGTGCAATTGATTTGTGCTGAATGACCAAATGACAATTTTGACACTCAACTTTATGATCCGTGACATGTTGAGAATGCATGAATTCAATATCATCATATCTCTCAAGATGATCTACTTCTGCATGACAAGAACTACACCGCTCTAAAGGTACTGCACCATCTCCAACTTGCATTTCACCGTGGCATTTTTGGCACTCAATATTATGTTCAACTATAAATGAATGATCACGCTTACCCTTCGCCTCGCTAAGAGTGGGAGCATCATGACACCAATCACAATTATTGATCGGTGTTTCTCCTGGTTGATTTTTAAAGTGGCATAGAAAACAGGTCGTTTCGGTGACAGAAATATGTTCTCCCTGCACGATTTGAGAGTGACAACTTGTACAACGTAATTCTTTTTCTCGTCTCAGATTATTTAAATGGGATCTATGATCAAAAATAATACCTTCTTTAAACGGTACATTTCCGTTCAATAATCGTTCAACATGACAGCCGGAGCGTAAACAACTCTCATCAGAAATTTCCGCCCACGGTTTACTCTTTTTATAGATCCCGGTCATATAATTCACAACCATTGAGGCGGCGGTTAATTTGCCTTTTACCTTTGATTTAAAACCTGGAGGGAAATGACATTTTGTGCAGGTTACATCAGCGTGAGAAGAGGTCTTCCACCCTTCAACATACGATTCCATGTAATGACAGCTAGAACAGAAATTTGGTTTCGAGGTCAACTCGGTGGTGGCCAATAATACTAATAATAAAACAATTAACGACACTGCTCCAAAAATCGAATATTTAACGATCTTTCTTTTAACCATAGTGCTTATCCATACGAGGCATTACGCCTTATTAACAATTTGTCTGAATACGGTTAATAGAAATATACGGCTGGATAAGTTGCGGAATGAAAATCAAATCCTGCCATCTCATATTCAGATTAAGCGTATTATTACCATAGTGAATAGTAGTGGTGAGTATTTTCGTTATTCATCAAAGACTGGCTAAAACTCGCATTTGAATGAATACATAATTTGAAAGCAGCTAATACTATTATTGTATTTGTTCAATTTTCAAATTATTGATAGAAATATTGGGGCAAAGATTAAGTATATCCCAAACAAATTCCAACAATCCTGGATAAATAAATCTTCTTATCTTTGAATAGATTTATCAACATCTGCTAATTCTCAATTGTGCTTGCCTTGACCCAATAGCATTATTGATAAATTGATCATCATTTCAATATAAATGGGAGTGGATTTCTGTGATTAAAATCTTACCCTGTGAAGCAGCATTCACGAATTCCCCCCGGGGCTTTTGGCATCAGTGAGCAATATGAAAAAACAATTTCTGGCCAACAAAAACCAGACCCAACAAGAATGTGCCCAGAACTATAATCACCGGACCGGCGGGCAGATCAATATAATAAGCGATGAACAATCCCCCCAGAGTCATGAATATCCCCACAAGAGATGCCAAAATAATGATGAATTTGAAATGCCGCACCAGCTGCATGGCGATCAATGGTGGTATCGTAAGCATAGCGATTACCAGAATAATTCCAGCCAGGTGAATCAGCATCACAATCGAAAAAGCAATCAGGAATAGAAACAGGATCATCATTGAGCGCACCGGCACACCTTGGATAGCGGCAAATTCTTCATCGAATGAAATAGCCACCAATTCTTTGTACAATAAAACAATCACCAGCATGACAGTGACAACCAGGACAAAAGTCAGGATAACATCGTTTGCGGTGACCGATAGAATATTTCCAAACAGGTAGGTCATTAATTCAGGTGTATATCCGGGTGTACGCGCTATAAATAGAATGCCGATCGCCATCCCGGTAGCCCACAAGACACCGATCATGGCATTCTGTGCTAAGAGTTTTTCACGATTCATGGATCCTAGAATCAGCGCCGACAATCCAGCAATTAATAGAGCACCGGCCAGGGGATTCAAACCCAGATAATGAAATATACCCAAACCACCGAAGGCGGCATGACTGATACCACCACTGATAAAAACCAGTCGCTTGACAACAATAAATGTACCCAGAACCGCACAAAGGATACTGACTAAAATACTGACAACAATCGCATTGCGAATAAACTCGTAAGCCAGTAAATCCTGCATGTTTATTCCAGATGCTCTTTCAAAACACGGTGCGGGACGCCATGTCCGATCAATTCAACCGGACAACCGTAGACCTTCTCCAAAGAAGCTTTGCTCACCTCGCCTGAATCGTGTACGAAAAGCAAGCGATTGATGCAAGCAATCCGCTTAATGTTTGAAGTTATGGCAGTCGCATCATGCGTAATTAGAATTATCGGTATTCGCTGGTTCAGTTCGGAGAGCAAATCATTCAAAATATTGTGTGAATCGGCATCTATTGAGGCAGTGGGCTCATCCAGAATTAATAATTCCGGTTCCGATATCATTGCTCTAGAGATCAGAACTCGCTGAAGTTCACCTCCTGATAATTCACCGATCATTTTTTTTAACAGGGAACTAATCTGCATTAATTCCGCTATTTTAGCGACCGCTTCCTCGTCAACCGGTGTAAAACGCTTCAATAATCCTCGCTGAGCAATGCGTCCCATTCGAATGACATCGCATACTTGAAGCGGGAACTGCCACTCGAAAGTTGAAAACTGGGGAACGTATCCGATATTTCCCCGACCGCTTTTCAGGTAATAACTAATTTTCCCAGAGCTTGGCTTCAGCAGTCCCAGAATCAGGCGTACTAGGGTTGTTTTACCACCACCATTGGGGCCAATTATTACTAAGAAATCCTCGGTTAGAATCGATAGATTGATATCTTCCAGGACCTTGTTGCCACCGTACATAAATGATACATCATGCAGCTTTATTAGTTCAGATTCACTCATCACCCAACCCGTTCTTGATCATTTCAGCTATTTGATACATATTCGTCAGCCAGTCATAGCGCAGTGGATCCAAGACAACAATAGATGCACCGATCTCCCGGGCAATCACCTCTACCCCCCGTTTCGAAAATCCTTGCTGGATGAAGATCACACGAATATCTTTGGATTGAATTTTGGCAATCAAGTCAACGATCCGGGCCGGACCCGGTTCTTTCCCTTCATGTTCGATTGCAATCTGTTCCAGCCCGTACTGATCGGCAAAATATCCTAGTATCGGGTGAAAAACCACAAATTTTCGATTTACCGGACCTTTCAATATTGCCGAAATCGTCGAATCTAATTGATCAATTTCCCGGATTAACTCAATCAAGTTCTGCTGATATTCGTTTTTATGTTCAGGATCTAGCGCCATTAGTCCGGCAGCAATTTTCCCAACGAACTGGCGGACGTTAGCCGGTGCCATCCAAATGTGTGGATCATCATTCCAAACATTCACAGCAGGAAGAGTTTCTGCTGCCCTACTGGTCTGGTCACTACTGACTGGAGGATCCCACATTGATATTACCTGTAGCTCCGATAGATTGGATAAAATCGGATCGATATGTATTTTTTCGAATAGAAAATTCGGATGCCCTAGTTTCAGGTAGATATCACTGTTCGCCATGTTTATCAATTGGCGTGGTGTTGGTGAGTAAGTGGTTGGTGAGGCACCAGCTGGAATTAAGTAGTCGCATTCAACCCGCTGTCCACCGATTTTATCAGCAAAAAATGCCTGGGGAGCAATGCTTACTTTTATTTGAAGAGGCTTTGTACCATTCATACCGTTTAGGGAAATTGTGCAGAGTAAAATCAGTGTGAGGAAAATAACTGCTTGTCCATTGATCAAACCAGTAGTCCTCGGGCACATATTAAAGGTTAAATTCAGCTTCAGCATAAATGGAATCTACGCTGAAAGCTAATTAATATTCGATTTGATATTATTGCAAGTGCATCCTTCACCAATGCTGAGTCAATCCAAGTTACATCAGAGGATTAATCCTACATCCTGCAAGACCTGCCTCAGCAACAAATAATTATATCAAATCGAGCTGCTCGATCATCTGGAATCGATTGACGGGTTTTTGAAGGATTCTATTTACTGGCAGGTCACGGTATTGCCCATTTTGTATATTGCTAGATGTCATAATGACAATCGGGTTGGAAAAACCGCCATCACGCAATTCTGCAATCGTTTCAAATCCATCTTTCACTGGCATCTGGATATCCATGAAAATCAATTCCGGCTGCTGGGTCTCACAATACTTAATTGCCTCCCGACCATCACTGGCAGATAAAATTTGGCCACCGTAGGCTAATTTCAAGAAATATTGATAAAGCAAATTTACCGAATTATCATCATCCACAATCATTATTGAGTGGTTCCTGTTAGCGATTTGATCCTTCATCATGCATTCCCCTTGGTCTTCAATAAAACCTGTTGATAGGATACCTCGAGATTTTCGGCAATGCTTTTCTTGTTATGGCGGTGGAATTTTAATAGATATGTAAATAAATCAGATTCAAATTTTGAATTCGCCTGTCGCCAGTCTAGATCGGCAACACTGTCCAGATAGCGTCTGAAATAGGGATTATTGTCGATTTGTTTCGGAACGCCCAGACCCCGCTTCAAGCCCAATTTCTTTTGATACAGGAAATACGTCCGCGAATCAATCCCGAGCTGCTGGCACAGCTCCACCGAGTTTCTGGTTCGATCAAGATGCAACTGGAAGAGGTTGGTATGGAAAATTGCCCTGATATCTTTCATCGATTTATTCATCGTGAAATTGAACACCTCTGAATCCATATCAATATCCAGTAAAGCTTTATTTCGATTCAGGAATTCGATATAGGAATAGAGCAATTTTTTCCGATAACCCAGAATCCGTAATTCGAGGTTTATCTCATACTGCAGTTCAGCATAGCCAATACTGAAATACTTATCAGCGAGTGCTAGTTCGTCCAGTTTTTCATGGCAAATACCAAGCTTATAATAATCCTCAAAAGCCATATCACGCATTTCATAGCGAGTTGTCAACTGGAGCGATCGGGAATGGTAATCTATCGCCCGGTGGAAATTATCCTGTTCAAATTCCAGAACCCCCAAATTCTGGAGAATCAGACTATTCTGATAGGGAGGCACCTCAGATTTTAATATATCAAGATAAGCTTGCTCAGCCTGCGGATATTTCTTTTCCAGATAATACAACCACCCGATGTCACTTTTAAGTTCATACAAGAAGGTTTCCATTCCATATTCATCGGCCAGCTTAAGAGCTTTGTTATAATAGGTAACTGCAATGGTGTGCTCACCAAGATTTATATAGGTATGGGCGATATGGCGCAGGATTCTTGCAGCGCGTACCAGGTTGTTAGTCTTATAGTAGTGATCAAGAGATTTATTTAAAATTTCAATCGACTTTCGATCGTCCAAAAATTTATAGCACATTCCGATTTGTGTGTTAAGTTGCCAGTTGAGGGCTTCCATCCGAGTCATGTGCAATGCTTCACGTAAAATCGATATCGCTTCATTACGATAACCAAGCTTGCGCAGCAGGCCAGACAGTTCGGAATAAATTATCGCCCTCCCATCCGGATCGGTAACCAGATCAATTGATTTGCGAAATGCAGCGAAAGCACTGATATAATTGCCAACGAAAGTATGAATACCACCAAGACCAGCCAGCACAACGCCCTTTATATTCGGGTCATCTAGCTGGTCCAGTGAATTCAACTGGTCTATGGCTAATTCCGTCGATATAACATTTAAATCATATATATCAGTAATAATGGTTGAAAAATGCTTGATCAGTTCCTGGTTCTGGATCAATTCAGCTGTGGGAACATCCACCCCGGGAAAGGGAATCAGCGTTTTTACATCGATAGATACAGTATTATCCATTTTCTCCATACCCGGATTCAATGGTATAGACAGTTTCATCAATCGTATCGTTATATCCACCATCTTTTATAATTCCACCCTTATTCATTCCGGTAGACAAAGCCATCATTAACGCG
This sequence comes from uncultured bacterium, assembly GCA_964439935.1. Taxonomy (GTDB): domain Bacteria; phylum Fidelibacterota; class Marinisomatia; order Marinisomatales; family TCS56; genus JABMQW01. The sequence goes on from CAYTPW010000004.1 coordinate 134,402, forward strand.
ATTGAAATCATGATTATGAATTGCTTAAGTGACATGTATATCTCCTTTTTAATTTATTTTTCATTAAATTGTACTGAATTATTTTGTATATATCAAGTAATATTTTATATATTCCCTTGTCTCAATAACTAATTCGCCGCTAGGATTGGGTGCGCCACATACCCAACGGATCACTGGTGGAATCGATCAGTAATATGCTGAAGACTCACAATATCAACCAAATGTGGCAATTGTCGCAGGAAACCTTAATTACTGTTTTGCACAAACAAACACCCGGCACTACCAGTATACTCATTGTAGAAGATGACGAAGCGATTGTTAATCAATTGTTGTATTTCCTTAACCAATCGGATTACAATGTTTTAGGTATATTGAACAGCGGTGAGAAATTGATTAAGGAATTAAATCATTTTAATCCTGACATACTGATCATGGATATTGAGCTGAGTGGTACCCTGGATGGGATTAGTACAGTTGAAAAACTTCACGATCAATACAATCTGCCTATTATTTACCTTTCAGCAAAAACCGACCAGAAAACGTTGCAGCGTGCTCAATCTACAGTTCCCTTCGGTTACCTGACCAAACCGATCAATCCGATCGAGTTGCGTTTTACAATCGAATTGGCCATTTATAAACATAAGGCCGAACAAGAACTTGAGACCCAAAGGAAATGGTTGAAAACAGCTCTGACAAGTATCGGAGAAGGAGTAATCAGCATTGATAAAGATGGGTTGATTACATTTATTAATCCTTGTGCCGAAAAAGGGTTGACGCTCCCCGCTGATATTGCTTTAAATACAAATTTCAATTCAATCCTGGAATTATTAGATGTCAGTAAAATTTTGGTAGAACCAGTAAAACTAGCAATTGAAAATGATTTTCCGATCCAGTTTAACAATTCATTTTTACGGAATAAGGCAACTGACAATCAATTACCCATCGATTGCACGGTAGCACCACTTTTTAATTCAGAAAAACAGATTTCCGGTAGCATTATAATTTTTCGAGATATAACACAACGGCTCAACGACGACCATGATAAAAATCTGCTGGAAACGCAATTGCGTCACTCCCAAAAAATGGAGGCAATCGGTCAATTAGCCGGTGGCATTTCGCACGAATTCAACAATATTATTACTGGCATGTTGACCTATACCGAACTTGCCCAAGCCAATCTATCATCGGAAGATCCTATTTACAGATATCATAATATTATATTAAAAAAACTGGATCAAGCCAGCATGCTGAGTCGCAAATTGTTGACTTTCAGCCGCAAAGAAAAATTGAATTTTCAGTCAATAGATCTAAATGAGATAGTAGATAATCACCTCCAATTCTTGGAGCAGACAATCAGGAATGGTGTCACTTTCAAGACAGAATTGGACCGGAATATCAGGCAGGTGAATGCCGACGCCAATGCCCTGGAACAGATAATAACCAATCTGTGCCTCAATGCAAAGGATGCATTTGATGGTAAAGGTATAATCGAATTACGGACTACCCCATTCTCTGTAACTGCTGACCTGGCAAAAATTTTAACCGATGTCAGCCCAGGTAATTATGTAAAATTATCTGTGAAGGATAATGGCACCGGTATGGACGAGAAGGTCCGGCAGCGAATATTTGAGCCATTTTTCACTACTAAATCAAGCACAAAAGGGACAGGTTTAGGTTTGTCAGTTGTATATGGCTTAATCAAGCAGCATCATGGCTGGATCGATTGTAAGAGTCAACCGTTAGTCGGAACACTCTTCGATTTATATTTTCCTGCTACACAAATATGATCTATAACACTAGCTAATCTATACATAACGGGGGCTGCCTGGTTGGACAGCCCCCACTATTAACATCTAAAGGTATCTTTATCAGGCACTTTTCGGGGTTTTAACTAGAGTAATAATACCGGCTGCAAACAGGCACAGGATTCCGCAAATTGTAAACGCTAGCGGGAAATTGCCCATGTCACCAAGTTTTCCACCTAATATCGGACCAAAAATACCACCGATTCCATAGGCTAAAAACACCCACCCGTAATTTTGACCGACATATTTGGTGCCGAATATATCGGCGGTCATTGTCGGGAAGAGGGCAAAATTTCCACCAAAATTAAACCCGATCAAAGTCGCACCCAGATACAATAAAGCTGGAATGCCGGCCAGCCACTGGAATAATATTACCATGATACCCTGAGTTGCCATCATGATAGCAATTGACTTTTTACGCCCCAGTTTATCGCTGATGGCGCCCCAAACAATTCTTCCTATCCCATTTGCCAGAGAGAAAAAGACGGCCATGGCCGTACCGGCAATTGCACTGGCTTTTACTACACCAGCAGCCGTAAGAGCCTGCATGGGAAACAGTTTCATTAAACCAATGCTCATCAAACCGGCGCTGGCACCAAACGCGAATGTCAGTAGAATCATATAGAATTGCGGTGTTTTTAGCATGTCACCACTGGAGAAATCCACCGATCCGGCCAGATTAGTCGCACCTTGCTGTTGTTCGGGAGGAGTCCAACCTATCGGTTTCCACCCTTCTGGTGGAAATACCATCCAGATACCACCTATCACGACTGAAAGCAAAAATACGACGCCATAGATCGAAAAAGTGGTGTTGATTCCCAAATCAGTAATAAGATTCCCCCATGTACCAGCCAGCTTGACCCACAACATTGCGCCAAATCCGAATCCGGCCACTGCCAATCCGGTGATCAAACCCTTCTTATCAGGAAACCAACGCATCCCAACAGCTATCGGTACCACATAGGCCAATCCGATGCCTGATCCTCCAATTACGCCAATAAAAATAAAAATCGCCCAGAAATTGGTTCCACCGAACAATCCGGCCAGTAAATATCCGACACCGAGTACAACTCCACCGGCTATCGCCAGATTGCGAGGTCCGATCTTGGGCATTATCCTTCCGGCGATAACCATGACTATGGCAAAAAATGCTAAACCGGCTGAAAATACAGCCTGGGTCTGAGCCGCGGTCCAACCGACCTGCTTGAGTTGTGGTGTAAAAACAGACCAGGCGTAAATAGCCCCCAGACATAATTGAATTAAGATCGCTCCGATAACAACCAACCAGCGATTCATAACCTTAGTATTCGAATTCATTTTTTCCCCTTATTTATTCTTCTGATTTAATGATTAATGCAAAATCAAATGCTGTAGTTCGACTTGATAACTTCCCGAATTCCTGTGTACTTAAAACATTCAAAACAAATATATTTCTGCCCGGAATTTATCGCGTTTTATCGGATATCTAATACTAGAAAAATCTGAATTATCGTAAGCCCAATCGATCATTCAGTTTTTAATCAAGTGTAATCGATACATTATAGTAACAGTCTATTTTTATTCAATTGAAAAATATACCCACTCTGATTCACCACTGGCTTCATCGAAATTAGTATTATTATCAACCTCACTGATAGCCTTTACTTTCCAGCGGTAAACCCCTGCAGGCAGAGTCTGGTACAAACCGTCGCAAAAAAGTACATTGGCCGGACCGTTCTGATTACTGGGAAAATATGTAAAGGAAATTGGAATTCCATTACTAATATCTTCATACCAATTGTTTAAGAATCGACAGATCCAGACTGTCTGATTCAAATCTAGATAATCAAGTCGTAAAACATATTCTGTGGAGTAGACATAACTGCCAATGCGATCCAACCATTTAAATGCAAAACTCTGTCCCACAACAGTATCGATTGGTGCAATACAATGAGGTGATTGCAATAATTGATAGATCATTGTGTCCGACGGTAAACTATGATTACCGGCATTATCCCGAGCTCTGATAAAATAAAAATAATTGACATAGGTATTCAAGCTGTCATCATAATAGATAGTATCATATCCAATAGTGTGAAAAAGATCAACTCGGCCAATCTGCCTGAATCCGTTTTCCAATAAAGTGTCTGCCCGGTAGATGCTGTACCCTGCCAGATCTTCTTCCTGATTTGGGCGCCACATCAGCACAATTCGATTCTTACCGGTATTATCCGCGTCAATCCCCTGTTCAATCCAAGCTTCCGGTGCCGATTTAGATACGATCACCGGGCGGGCGGGTGGATCTGGATCTTCCACTACCTCCGGGCAAGCCCAGAATAAAAACCCACCTAAAATAATACCAATTCCCTGTTTCCACGAAAGATTGGATATAGTAGACTGTTGACTCATTTATTTTGAATTTTTATTTGTATCAAAAGGTAATACTCCCGCCAATTCGATGAGCATCACCCAGATTATGGGCGTTAAAACTGTAATCCACACTGATCGGCCTGTTATCAACTGGAAAATGGAGTCCTAGACCACCTTGAATTTCACCTTGGCGGTTTCCGATTCGCAATGCTATGATATCTTTAAAAATAAATTCGAATCCAAAGTCCATAATTGAATCAGCGGATCGGCTTTGCACAAGTAAAACCATTTCGACTGGAAATGATCGAAATGTATGCCGATAACCCATACCGGAAATCAGCGCTGGATCAATTCGGTCATTTTTCCCGCTGCTCCAATAAATTAGCGTTCCAGTGATATCGGTTAGCGCTAATCCCAGGGTAAGATTACCCATCCAATCAGCTCCAGTCACATCAGCCAGATTAAAGCTTAGCATTGATCCCAGATCAATCCCGATACCGTTACCGGATAAATCATAAAGATCCTTGTGTATCATCTTGATATTCAATCCGACTGGCAGCTGGATTTCAAATGGTGATATATGCCAACCAAGATCCAGAGTTGTCGATAGATTTCGTGTGAGCGTAAAGAAAATACCGGTTTCCCGATCCCTAAAAGTCGAAAAACCGCGGGATGTAAGTGTTCTAATCGAATCACGGCGGGTTTCCAAATCGAGAATACGTCGCAGGTCTGGTCGATCTGGTATATTGTCAATCGAAAGATTTACCATGCTGATTCCCGTTTGCCAGAACTGGCGCCAGGAATGGTTGATTGAAGCAGCAATATAGTCGGCCATCCCAAATTGATTAATATACATCACTGATAAATTTGTACTGTTAATGAAACCGATTGCGGCTGGATTAATGATTGAGCCGCTGTTATTCTCGGTCAATGCAGCAACTGCCTGTCCAACGCCAATGGAACGGGGATATACACCAATTCTGAGGAATGCATCGGTGTATTGCTGACCGGTGAGGATCACAATGAATACCCAGATCATTGTAATATGCTTCATGGGATTTGACTATCTCCCACTCACAGGCGGTTGATTTAATCGCTCGAAGAAAGAAACAGCTTCTGATTCAGATTGCGCCGAAGTTCCATCTCATCCATATCGACTTTAACAAAACGACCATTATCGGCCATGGAGACGCGCTGTTTTTCCTCTGATACAACGATTACTACAGCATCGGTCTCCTCCGAAATTCCCAAAGCGGCACGGTGACGGGTACCCATTTCGGGATCAACCATCGAACTCTCGGTCAGGGGCAAGATACAGCCGGCAGAATCAAGAATGTCATTCTGAATTATTACCGCGCCATCGTGTAATGGAGAAGTCGGATTGAAAATAGACAATAGCAATGCAGTATTTACTTCTGCTTTTAAATTGGTACCTGTTTCCTTATAGTTACGCAAACCAGTTTCCCTCTGTATTACTATCAGGGCACCCCATTTACGTTGTTTCAACTCATTGGTTACTTCGGCAATTGATTGAATCGTTCTGGAAGTCCCCATTCTAAATATGGTTCTGATGAACCTGGTCTGTCCGATATAAATCAATAATCGGCGTAATTCGGGCTGGAATAAAATGACGAATGCAACAACCCACACAGTCTGAAATTGGTTAACCAGCCAGGAAGTACCGCTTAATCCAAACGCATTGAACAAAAATGATGCAAATAGGATTATTATCAGCCCCACCAGCATCTGACCGGCACGGGTGTCGCGAAAATAGATATAAATTTTATAAAAGATCCAGGTTACTAATATTATATCAATTATATCGATTATCGATATATTAAGGAAGCCGATTTGAATAATCAATAATGGCATTATGTTAGCTGGATTCCTCGCACACGATCAGTAATTGTGATTACTCGTTTCATTTCCAAAACATCATGTACCCGGACGATTCTCGCTCCATTCAGGATGGAGGCTGTAACCGCCGCAGCGGTTCCTTCCAGTCGTTCATCGGTCGGTAGATCAAGTGTCAAACCGATGAAGGATTTACGTGAAGGACCCACTAAAACCGGGTAGCCTAACTTGTCAATTTGTTTCAAATTACGAATTATTTCAAAATTATCATCTAACCGTTTGCCAAATCCGATACCTGGATCAAGGATAATCTGCTCTTTACTCAAACCGGCTTTGATAGCATAATTAATACGCTCTTTAAAATACTCAATCAGTTCACCAATCAAATCATCGTAATGGGGATTCTTCTGCATATTACGGGGGGTGCCTTTAATATGCATGATGATCACTGGCGTCCCGGAATCACGAACGACATCCACCATATTCCGGTCAAAAGTAAATCCGCTGATATCATTGACAATATCAGCTCCACTATTAATAGCTTCCAAAGCCAGGTTGGATTTATAGGTATCAATTGATATGCAAACTGGTGATTGTGACCTGATATTGCGGATTACCGGAATTACCCGTCGGAGTTCTTCCTCAAAGCTCACCGGATCTGATCCCGGCCGGGTTGATTCACCACCAATATCGATTATATCGGCCCCATGCTCGACCAGCTTCAGGCCGTATTCAACGGCCTTGTCCATATCAAAATATTTTCCGCCGTCACTGAATGAATCAGGCGTTACATTTAAAACCCCCATTATTAGTGTTGGACAATCTGGATCTCTAAAAACGTTTTTAAATTGATCGATATTCACAACGATTCAATTTAACAAGATTAAGGTGCAGATTTAGGTTTTGCAGTTGCTTTGGGCTGAACCGATTTACGCGTTTTTGATGTACGTCGGCGTGGTCGGCGACTAGTTTTAAGAGAGCGCTGAATTTTTTTTCCGTCCAGAAGTTTACGAATATCTTTTGCATCGATTGTTTCATATTTCAGCAGCGTCTCGGCCAGGGATTTTAATATCTCAATATTCTCGGAAAGCAGTTTTTCGGCTTGACTCTGGGCGTTCCGGACAAACCGGACTGTTTCTTCATCAATCATTCTGGCTGTTGCTTCACTGTAATCGCGGTGGCGCTGAATTTCCCGTCCCAGGAAAATCTCCTCATTTTGTTTCCCAAATGTCATCGGACCCAGACGATCGCTCATCCCCCACTCACAAACCATCTTGCGGGCAATCGTTGTGGCCTGTTCAATATCATTTCCGGCGCCGGTTGACAATTCGCTAAAAATTAGTTCCTCGGCACCCCTCCCACCCATCAGGATCGCCAACCGGGTTTCAATATAGGTCCGGGAATAACCATGTTTTTCGTCAATTGGTAATTGTGTGGTTACACCTAACGCTCTTCCCCTGGGTATGATCGTCACCTTATGAATCGGATCGGCGCCTGGTATTAAAGATGCCACCATGGCATGGCCAGCTTCATGATAGGCCGTAAGTCGTTTTTCTTCATCGGATAGAATCATGCTGCGACGCTGAATGCCCATCATTACTTTATCCTTGGCCTCTTCGAAATCGACCATATCAACCGCATTTTTCCGCTTACGAGCCGCCAGTAAGGCCGCCTCATTGACCAGGTTGGCCAAATCGGCTCCGACCAATCCAGGAGTACCCTTGGCAAGGGTGTTCAGATTGACACGCGATTTATTAATTACTATGTTTTTAGTATGCACTTTCAGGATACCCAATCGTCCCTGCAGATCCGGTGCATCAACAACAATCTGGCGATCAAACCGACCCGGACGCAGCAAAGCATGGTCCAATATATCAGGTCGATTGGTGGCAGCCAGGATAATAACCTGTTGATTAACTTCGAAACCATCCATTTCCACCAGTAATTGATTGAGGGTTTGCTCGCGTTCATCGTGTCCACCGCCCAGGCCAGCACCACGCTGCCGCCCGACGGCATCCAGCTCGTCGATAAAGATAATGCAGGGTGAATTTTTCTTTCCTTGCTCGAACAAATCCCGTACTCTGGAGGCACCTACACCAACAAACATTTCTACAAAATCGGCACCGCTAAGACTGAAAAAGGCAACGCTGGCTTCGCCAGCAACGGCACGTGCCAGGAGTGTCTTCCCTGTGCCGGGCGGACCAACCAGCAAGGCACCCTTGGGGATTTTGGCACCCAGCTTCTGATAACGCTTGGGTCGTTTCAGGAAATCTACTACTTCCTTTAATTCTTCTTTCGCTTCAATACATCCAGCCACATCAGAAAAGGTAACTTTCGGCATATCGGATGTCCAGACCTTAGCCCGGCTTTTCCCGAAATTGAAAATACCACGCATACCACCACTACCACCCTGCATCCGGCGCATAATAAACAACCAGACACCAATCAGGAGAAACCAGGGCAGGAAATTCAGGAGGTAGCCCGACCAATCGATTGTTTTTTCCCTGAAACTGTAGCGAAGGTTATTTTCGTCCCACTCGGTTAAAACTTCCCGGTCAACAAATGGTATTTTGACAAATACTTTCGATACATCATTTACAACACCAAATTCCTTAACAACCGTTTGTGGCATCATTAACGTACCATGGAACACGTCATCAATAACAACAGCATCTTTGAACAATCCCTGGGTCAGAAAATCACGATACTGAAAATATTGAATTTCGATTTCCTTCCCACTCTGATTGGTAAAAAGTCCTGATAGAATGATAGCAATCATGAGAATAACTACCCAAATCAGCGAGGTTTTCCCGGCGCGTTTCCACTGAAAAGCATTGCCACCAGATTTCTTATCCTCTTTTACCTGTTTGGAGCCAGGTTTCGAAGTGTCCGATTTTCTACCTAGCATCTCCGGTGGTATCTGCTTTAGTACACGCTTTTTTTTCTTCGCGGGAGTCTTTTTATCTTCCATTTATCATTCTACTCCTTTTATCTGGTATATGGCAGGTAAATGCCGCAATTTTTGATTATAATCTAGTCCGTAACCAACAACGAATTCTGGCGGAATCTCAAAACCCACATAATCAATTGGAAAGTCAATCCGGGTTACATCCGGTTTTATCAATAAAGTTACAATTGTCACTGATTTTGGTGCGGCTCCTGTTAGGCGGTCCTTTAAGAACTGGATTGTTAATCCGGAATCGATAATATCTTCAATAATTATGACGTGGCGATCAGTAATATCGGCTGAAATATCCTTCAAAAGTTTCACCGTACCAGTCGAAGATTGACCGGTATAGCTTGACAATTTAATAAAATCCATCTCGCAGTCGATCTGCATCGCTCGTATAAGGTCAGATAGAAAAATAAAACTTCCGTTCAGAATACCTATCAATATCGGTATTTCGTCTTTGAACCGGCTCGATAACGCAGTGGCAATATCCTGCACACGTTCCTCGATCCGATCCCGGGAAATCAGCAATTTCAAATCATAATCTGTTTTTATCATTATTAACCAACTTGAGGTTCGATTGATAGTTCCACGATTGATTGCGTGTCCGGTTTAATTTTAACCAGTTCACTAATCCGGCGCCCGCATACCCAGATAATATCTTCATCGGCTACCAGTACTAACTGGCGATTTTTTTGGAATCGATCAACTCGATTGTCAATTAAAAAATCGCTAACTTTTTTCCTGCCGGACATTCCCAGTGGTTGAAATCGATCACCTGGCAGCCAATTCCGTACAATCAGACTTTTACCTTGCAGAAAATCACCATCAATATACTCTATCCAAGGTGTATCGGTAAATTGTTTACCTGTGACCACCGATCGATATCTTAGCATAAAATACCCACATGATGTAACAGAATTTGGCTTTACTACTGCGTGGCATTCTGACTTTTTTGGGGCTTGAGCTAACAACCAATTTCCGCGTTCACTGAGCAGAATCCAACCCATGGGCAATTCATGGAAGCGCCCGGTAGCTGGATTTGCCAGAAACCGCTCTAGCGAATTCCAGCGAAAACGCCGCCAGGGTTGCTCGCTGGCACCCATCAATCTCCGTATTATCAACTGCTGTACTAATACCGGTAGTTGTGATAAATGTTCTCCATTAAGCTGATAAATACTATCTTCCTGTTTGACGGATAATTCAGGCAGGATTCGATCGACAATAAAATTTAAAGCGCGAGTATGTTCAGAGGTCCGTTCGCTCAGAAATTGAATTGCTTCCAGCAATTTTGGATTATCCTGGTGCCACTGTTTAACAATCTTATGTCTGATGTAATTACGTGGAATACTGGTATCCAGATTCGTTGTGTCCTCGAGCCATTTGAAACCATGATCAGTATTGTATTTATCCAGTTCATGACGTTCGAATATCAACAACGGTCTGATAATGTTTCCCCGCTGCTCACGGATACCCTGTAAACCATCTAGACCACTGCCCTCACTTACCCGCATCAGTACAGTTTCCGCTTGATCATTCAGGTGATGAGCAGTAGCGATATAAGCATATTTCTCACGTTCACAGAATTCGCTCAAGACAATGTAACGCTCCGTGCGAGCCCAGGCCTCGGTACTTGCACCGGCAGTCTTTTCGCTCGGATCAAGTACCAACTCCCAGTAAGAAAATTCCAGGTGTCGGCAAAGCTCCTTAATGAATTCCGCTTCATCAGCTGACTCCGGACGCAGGTTGTGATTAACATAAGTGATCCCTATCCGCAGTGTTTGCTCCTGGCTCAAGCGATGAAAAAGATGAAGCATGGCAATCGAATCCGATCCACCAGATACCGCCAACAATATGCCTGTATCGGGATTGATTACCCACTTATCAGATAAATTATTTCGAAACCTATCGTACAATTCCATGCAATTAGCAATAATTGAATTAACCGGCAATATTTATTAAATCTAAGTTTTACTTAACCAATCAATTTACACTCAATGAATGCTAAATCGGTTTCGAATCGGTTTGAGCAATACGATTCTGCAGCGGTCGGATGAAGGGATTTCCTGATAATTCCATGCCCAGGTCAGTGTCGGGCCCATGGCCACAGTGTATCTGATCTCCCGGTTGTAACTGCTTGAATAAACGGACTAATGAATCCTCCAGATCCGACCAGTTTCCACCCGGCAGATCGGTACGCCCAATCGAACCGTGGAATAAAGTGTCCCCGCAAAAGACATGTTGATCAATTCTAAAACAGACACCCCCAGGAGTATGACCGGGAGTCGCAATACATATAATATTGAATTTCCCGATTACCAGCGGATTATCAACTTTAAGCCATTGATCCACTGCCGGTGTTTTTCTGGAAGGTAGTCCAAACATTTGGTAGGAATACTCCACCGAGTCCAAAATCGGTTTTTCCAACGGATGTAAATAAAAAGGAATTTTATAATGTGCCTTTAATTCTTCTACTGCTCCGATATGATCTAGGTGGGCGTGGGAATTTATAATTGCCAGTGGACTGACATCCAACTGATAAACCAATTTTACCAGTCGTTCAGCATCATCACCGGGATCAATAAACAATCCCGTTTTGGTTCCAGTTTCCTCAACCAGGAAGGCGTTCTCTTGAAAAGGACCGGTAATGAGACTGTGAACTTTGATTGTCAAATCTCCTTAAAGAACAAATCAGCTAAACATTGGATTTTATCTTCGTAAGAATGGGGAAACATCAACCATTCTGCAGCTGAAATACTGCTTAATAATGAATTGCCATCCTGTGGGGTAAAACAGAAACCACAGATTTCATGATCATTGCGAACATTTATAGTCTGTTCAACGACAACAGTTTGATTCAGGATACGACCATAATGGCCCTGATCCCGGCCGAATGAAAAAACAGTACTAGTCATATCTTTGGTTGTCATCGCAACCAGAGGGTTGGCCCGCAACCGATCTTTGACTTCATTTAAAGTGGTTGGCTCTTTGACTTTTAAATCAAACCACAAGACATGCATATACTGGCTGTTCACTTTCATTGCCGAAGAAAACAAATCCAGATCTATGTTCATCGTTCTGAAAAGGGCAGCGGCGTCCTGCGCATGATGAGATCCATAGGTCTTTGATCCATGCCGGCCTACCTTTGGGGCCGGAATAAAACTTTCTTGTTGGCTAAGATCATTAGCACGACGCACACAGACGAAACGAGCATCAATCAGGTTATCGCGAGCGATATCGTCATGGAGCGCTATGGTTTTTGTGATGCAGGCCAGATTATGAGTATTACAGGACACAATTTGAATAAAATTATCTTCACCAGATTTAAGCGCTTTATCATTAACACCACGGGCATATTTCTTACCGAATCCATCTTCACTGCCCTGAGCCAGAAAACCTTTTGCTGTATCTTCGTAGTGGTGGTAATATTCTTCTTTATGATAATTACCGATCCCCTTGGGTGTACAGTCGATGATTACGGTTGCCCGCTTGATTGACTCTTCGGTTTCTAATTCCGGATCCATACCAAATTTTCGGAATTCATTATAGCGTTCTTCGTCAACCGACAAGCGCGCTCCACGATGAATCAGACCATGTATCTTGGGACGATCATTTTTCAGAGGTGTATTCTTGTGAAAGGTGATTTCATCAATCCCCAGCTGGTTGTGATAATCACAAAGCAATCCGATCAATGGCTCCCCGATGGTACCGGTTCCAACTACATGCACTATTTTTCGTTGCATTATTTTTCCCCTGTTTCAGGTTTTTGCGCAAGCAATCGTTTTCCTTTCCGGAACATGAGCATAAACCAACCGATCAATGCACCCAGAACAACGAAATAGGTTATTAAAAACTGGTTAAAAAATTTGTATTCCATGACGAGCCTATATTTTTTCAGCTTTAATATTTAATATACGGTTGCGAAGCCACAACATGCAGAAATACATTGCTGTGAAAGTAAATAATGAAAATAAAAACGTTCCCAGGATTCCAGTGGGCTGCTGAGCCATTTCCACCTGGGGATGAGATTGAACATCCGGAGACCAGAAACGAACAGAAATGAAAATAATCGGGACATCGATAAAAGCGATGATTCCGAGAATTGCCCCGTAGCGTGCCACCCGTTCGGGTGCGCCACCGAATTCCCGGAGCATAAAATAGCCGATATAGATCAGGAAAAGAATGAACGTTGTCGTCAAACGCGGTTCCCAGGTCCAGGCCTTTCCCCAAACCGCGCTGGCCCAGATGGGTCCAGTTATTAGTACCAGTACCGTAAAAAAAGTACCAATTTCAGCTGCTGCAAGGCCCAGCCGATCATATTTGAAATCCTTGGTTTTTAGAAATAAAATTCCAGCCACCAGTACAACGAAAAAAGACAGGAAACCCACCCAGGCCGATGGTACGTGATAATAAAAAATCTTTTGCGCCCATTGTTGGACTGGATGCATGGGACTGTGGAAAAGGATATTCAGCAGATTGATGATCATCAGGATAAGCATAATGGCAAAGCCTATCCGGACTTTATTATTTCGCAGTAGCATAAATTATTCTTCCGTTATGTGTTCGAAAAACAGGTAACCAGCCAATCCAAAAACCACTGTGAATGTAATCATCAATTGCAGCCATAGCTGCCAATTGATAAGCGGTCGACTCTCCATTACCGCAGTCATTGCTTTAACTGTCGCGATCATGTGTGGTGAGACCAGTGGGAATAATAGAATCGGTAATAATACCTCACTCATTTTAGCTCGCATTGCCAGACCGGAAACTAAACTGCCAATCGCCATAATTCCAGTATTCCCTAACAGGATTACTCCCAATGTCATTATCCATTGATCGGGAACGGGCACTTCCAGAAACAAGATAAATGGTATCGAAACCAATACCTCAGCTATGATCAGAAAAAAAACACCACTGATCCATTTGGATAAATATATCAAACCACGATCAATTGGTGCCGAGATCAGCATGCTGAAAGTATCAAATTCTTTTTCGTGACTGAACATCCGATGAAGTCCCAGCACAGCAATAAACAGAACCATTACCCAGTAGAGTCCCGGTGCAAATTGCGTGAATAGATCAGGCGATATATTAATTGAAAACGAAAAAATCAAAATCACAGCCAATCCGAAAGTCAGCATCGAAGCACTGATTTCCCGAGACCGGAGTTCAATCAGCAAATCTTTTTTCAGTAGCTGCAGCAGCATATTAACTAAATAATTCTTTGAACCTGGTATCAGCAAGCTCATAATTATCCGTGGCTGTCTGGTAATCGGATCCAACCCGGCCGTTGTCCAGGAACACCACTCGACTACAGAAATTCCAGCTCCAGGAAAAATCATGGGTAACCAGTATAATTGTCCGACCTTCGGCTTTCCAATCCACCAATATTGATTCCGTTAAACCCCGACCCTGGACATCAAGACCCGTAAACGGTTCATCAAACAACAGTAATTTCCAATCGATTATAAGTGCCAACGCCAGTTTCAGTCGTTGTAGCATTCCCTGTGAGTAAACCTTGATCGGATCGGTTGCCTGGGCAGTAAGATTAACCCTATCCAGAACACTATAAATAGTCTTTTGGGAAACTGGTGTTTCATATATGCCACTGAATAAAATAAGATTCTCCACTGCCGATAATGATGAATATAAGCCGGGTGCATGGCCTAAATACAATATCCCCCTTCGATTTGTAGATGGGCCTTTAAACAAATCTCGTTCTTTGAATTTTGCCCTACCTTTGGTAGGCGCTGAAATACGAGCGAGGATTCTAAGAAAAGTGGATTTACCAACCCCATTTTTACCCATAATTGCTACAATCTCAGCACTGTCCAATACCAGGTTAAGATCTGCCAGTATCGGGCGGTGATAAAAAGATTTACCTAAATGTTCTATAACCAGCAATTAATTTCCGGTATTGTCAATTCTAGAAATTTGCTTTTTTCTCTTTAATTATAGCAATCAACTGCGACGCTTCCAGTTTCAACCGATTACGCGATGCTAAATAATCTTCCTCATTCAAAAAACCAAGTTCATGTTCCATATCAACCTGTTTGATTAGGTGGTAGATGGCAATTTTCTGTGAATTCAATGCTTTTAGCTCAGCCTGTATAGTAATAGCATAATTGCTACGTGGGCGCAACAATGGTTGTGCGACAACCACAACACTGAAAACAAACATCACGAATATTAAGATCATTTCCATCTTACTGTCTCCTCCTTTCGGGCCAGAGAGCAATCAGCGAGCCAAGAACAAAAATATAGCTCCCGATCCAAACCCAGCTAACCAGAGGATTAATCATAATTTTAAAAGACGCCGACTCAGTGCTGCTATCATAGCCACTAAAAACGGAATAGATATCCTGGCTTAGTGTTGTATATATATCCAACTCGCTGTGTGGTTGTCGTCGTCGCTGATCAGGGTGACGATGAAAATATATTCGTTTCTCAGGAAACAGGTTGGTAATATGATCACCGCCCACTTCTGAAATCCTGAGATGCGCTATCCAGGCAAAGTGATTGGATCGTTCCTCGGTACGGATGTCTCGCAAATCAATTTCATAGCCGCCCAGATGAAATTTATCCCCGGTCTTGATAGCGGTTTCTATGTCCTGATCAAAGGCTTGACCGGTGAATCCGATAAACATTAAAACGATTCCGAAATGGACGATATAACCTCCATAGCGATGACGGTTCTTCCGCAACATCTGCCAAAAAGCCTTAATTATTGATTCTCCAAACCGCTGTTTCCGGGCAGTGATTCCTCTGATAAACTCAAGCGCGATCGTAGTTGCTACAAAAACCGATAATGAAAACGAAATGACGATATAACCTGACAAATCCATGAGTAAAAAAATAACCAGTGATACTAATCCTGCCACGACCGGAATTGAAAATAGTTTAATCAGGACTGTTCTCGAAGTCCGACGCCAGGCTAACAGAGGGCCAATTCCTGTCAGCAATAACAGTAACAGGCCGATAGGAATATTCACCTGATTGAAAAAGGGCGGCCCAACAGTAATCTTGGTGCCTCGTACAGCTTCCGTAAGGACCGGAAACATAGTGCCCCAAAAGACGGCAAAACACATAACAACGAATATTACATTATTGAATAGAAAGCCACTTTCGCGTGATATAAAAGATTCAATTCTGTTGGGTGTTCGCAACTGGGGTAATCGCTTGATCAACAGCAATGTTGAAACAATCAGGATCAAGAAAACAAATCCGAGAAAAAGTGGACCAAGAGAGGAGGCGGTGAAGGAATGCACCGATGACATCACTCCGCTGCGGGTTAGGAAGGTGCCAAAGATACTCAGAGCAAAGGTAACAATGATCAGGACCATATTCCAGACCCTGAGCATATCCCGTTTTTCCTGAATGATAATTGAATGGATAAAAGCGGTTGCTGTTAACCAGGGCATCAATGATGCATTTTCTACAGGATCCCAGGCCCAGTATCCACCCCAGCCAAGCTCCTGATAGGCCCACCAGGCACCCAGCAGAATTCCAATACCTAATGCTAGCCACGTAACCAGTGTCCAGCGCCGCACCAATTTAATCCAGGTGGCCGATGAATCACCGGTGATCATAGCCGCCATTGCAAAAGCGAACGGGATTGCGAATCCCACATAACCGAGATAGAGGGTCGGCGGGTGAATCGCCATGGTCACATTTTGTAACAATGGATTCAGGCCATTTCCATCAGACACAATAATACCTGCTTCTACTGGTGAAAATGGATTAGTAACAAAATTGGTCATTATCAAGAAGAAGAATTGAACTAAAGTGATAATCACCAGCACCCATGGCATCATTACTTTATTGGCATTCCAGTTCTGGTAAATCACCACTAGATTATAAATGGATAGAATAAAAACCCAGAATAACAGCGAACCGGCTTGTCCGGCCCACAGGGCAGAAATTTTATACAATAATGGTGTGGCAGCACTGGTGTATTGAGCAACATATTCCAGATTAAAATTACTGCGTATCAACTCACGAGCCAGAATCAAGGTGGCAAAAATCACCAGGCTAGAAGAGATTATTGCTGCTCTACGGCCGCTTATGTACAACCGATTATCACTCGATCGTATAAAATATCCAACAATTACCAGTGTTAGGAATGAAAAACCGAGCGCCAGACTTTGGGAGACAGCACCCAGGGTAGCCAAAGAACCAATCATATGCCACCCAAATCATAGTTATCCGCATCCCTGAGATCGCCTTCGTAACGCGAAGCACATTTCGTCATCAGGTTATCAGCATAGAATTCACTATTTCGATATTCACCCTCAACTATGACTTCGCATCCATCTTCAAACAGATCCGGCCGTGTTTTGTCATAATGCACTCTTATCGTTTCATCACCCTGCTCCAGTAGAAATTCCATATCCAGCAGGTTATCTTCAGCTATTATGATCGACCCCGTTTGGACGTTCCCACCCAAACGAAATCTTTCCTGATTGTAATCGCCGGTGACCAGCTCTTCAATTGATAAAAATGGGACTTCTTTACCTTGTGTTCCAGTTGTTATCCACATCAGAAAGAGGGCAACAATTATTACCACCGCAACTGCTATATTTGATCGCTTATTCATCATTCATCCTGTACTAAAATACCGTAGTTTCCTGCCATTCGCCAAATTCGGCCTTCATGGCATCAACAATTTCCCCCAGTGTGGCATAGGCCTTTGCTGCTTCAATTATCGGAAGCATCAAATTTGTGTTACTCCTGCAAGCTGCCCGAATAGCAGCTTGGGCTGTTTTTACCAAAGCATTGTCACGTTTGCTTTTCAATTTGTTTATCGCTGCAATCTGTACCTTTTCGGATTCTTTCCCAATTTCCAGTAGTGGAATTTCAATCGCTTCATTTTCTTTGATAAACTCATTAACGCCTACTACAATTCTCCGGTTAGTATCAACTTTCCTTTGATATTCCGATGCAGCATGAGCGATCTCACGCTGGAAATATCCCACTTCAATTCCTGGAATAACTCCGCCCAATTTTTCGATTTCAGAAAAATAATTCTCAGCTTCCGCTTCCATTCTATCAGTCAACTGCTCAACATACCACGATCCACCCAGTGGATCAGCTACATTAGCTACTCCCGTTTCAAATGCAATTAACTGTTGAGTCCGCAGGGCTATCTCGGCAGCTTTAGCTGTCGGCAATGCCAGTGTTTCATCCATTGAATTGGTGTGGAGCGATTGAGTTCCACCCAAAACGGCAGCCAATCCCTGAAAACCAGTGCGGGCAATATTGATCTCAGGCTGCTGGGCGGTCAGGGAGCATCCCGCAGTTTGGGTATGAAAACGTAATTTCCAGGACCGGGGATCAGATGCGCCGTAACGCTCTTTCATGTGCCGGGCCCAGATCCGACGAGCAGCGCGATATTTGGCAATTTCCTCAAAGAAATCCAAATGGGAATTGAAGAAAAATGATAACCTTGGAGCAAATGAATCGACATCCTGACCAGCTTTTTGAGCATATTCGACATAGGTAAAACCATCAGCAAGCGTAAATGCCAATTCCTGGGCAGCGGTTGAACCGGCTTCACGAATATGGTAGCCACTGATCGATATTGTATTGAACTGTGGTAATTGATCGGTGCAATAGGCGATCATATCCGTTATAATCCGCATTGACGGTTCCGGTGGAAAAATCCATTCTTTCTGGGCAATAAATTCCTTAAGGATATCGTTTTGTAGCGTGCCTCGCAGTTGAGTGGATGAAACGCCCTGAAGCTCTGCTACTGCAAGATAGAAAGCCAACAAGATTACTGCGGGACCATTGATCGTCTGGGAAACGGAAATGTTACCCAAATCAATTTGATCAAACAAGATTTCCATATCGGCCAGTGAAGCAACATTGACACCGCATTTACCCACTTCACCGGCCGAGAATGGATGATCGGGATCGTAACCCATCAACGTAGGCATATCATAAGCCACAGACAGACCTGTCTGCCCCTGCTCCAGGAGAAACCGATAGCGTCGGTTAGTTTCCTGCGGGGTTGCAAAACCCGAGAATTGCCGCATAGTCCATAGTCGTCCGCGGTACATATTGGGATGTACTCCACGAGTATATGGATACTGACCTGGAAAACCAAGTTGTTCGAGATATTTCCCGGTAATTTCGTCCGGTAGGTAAAGCGGATCAACCGATTGTCCGCTTACAGTATCAAAATTGTAATCCCTAACGCACGCGCGGCCAACTTCGTCTTTCCAGAGCTGAAAAGCTTTATCGAAATTCTTACTCACAGTAGTTACCTGATCTCTATCACTAATCCTGATTATTTTTAATAATTAAACCGCATATTTTACTAACAGCCAAATAGTCTCCAAATGAATTAATTCAGATTAATGATTGAACCGATGCCACCAGTCCATCCTCATCTAGTTTCAGCTTTGCCAGCAATTCTGTGCGTGTACCATGGGTAACAAATTCATCGGGGAAGCCCAATGGTAGTACTTGACCAGAGAAGTTTCGATTGTTCAACCAGTTTAAAACGCTTTCGCCGAATCCTCCGGTCAGGGAACCTTCTTCGACAGTAATAATTTTGGTAAACCGCTTTAATAAACTGCCCAGATATTTTTCGTCCAGCGGCTTGACGAACCGGCAGTTGACAACTTCGCAGGACAGATCCTTTTCTGCTAATTGATCAGCCACTGTCAAGGCAGTGTAAACCATTGGACCAACTGCCAGGATGGCGACATCCTTTCCAGATCGTTCGATTGCCCAACTACCAATTGGTAACAATTCGACTTGACCGGCGCGGGTGAATTCCACAGAACTGGATTTTGGATAGCGGATCGCAAAAGGACCATCATTATAATTCAGCGCTGTGTACAGTAAATGACGTAATTCATTTCCGTTTTTAGGGGCTGCCACAATCATACCCGGCATCGCCCGTAAATAAACCAGATCAAAACTACCGTGATGAGTCGGTCCATCCTCCCTTGCAAGTCCAGCACGATCTAGACAGAAAATAACCGGTAGATGCTGAATCGCTACGTCATGAATTATATGATCGAAGGCACGTTGTAAAAACGTTGAATAAATCGCTACAATCGGCCTGATATTTTCCGTGGCCAGGCCACCGGCAAAAGTAACTGCATGCCCCTCAGCAATTCCCACATCATAATAACGCTCAGGAAATTCCCTGGCATAGGGAACCAATCCGGTCCCCTCGCGCATGGCAGCCGTAATACAGACTGTATCATGGCGATTGCGTGCGATCTCGCAGGCCAATTCACCAAAAGCATCCTGAAAAGATGGTACTGACGTTATTGGTTCCGGCGGGTTTCCAGAATTGTGGTTACCGGAAATCCCGTGATATTTTATTGGATCTGATTCCGCTGCACCAAGTCCTTTGCCCTTGGTAGTATTAATGTGCAATAGCACCGGTGTTTTAATATCTTTTATATTCTGCAAGGTTGCGACCAGTTCATCGAGATCATTGCCATCAATCGGTCCAAAATACCTGAAACCCAGCTCATCAAAAATGATCCCGGGGACTAAAAGATTCTTAAGGCTTTCCTCGATTTTTTTCAAACCCATTCGAATCGCATATTTTCCAACTGGCAGGGTACCGGTCCAATCCCAAACCTCATCGCGGATCCTGTTATACAATGGATTAGTTTGGATACGATTCAAATAGGTACGAATAGCTCCAACGTTGGGACTGATCGACATTTTGTTATCATTAAGGATGACCAGAATTTGTTTTCGTAACGAACCAGCATTATTTATACCTTCAAATGCGAGTCCCCCGGTCATTGAGCCATCGCCAATAATTGCCGCCACACAAAAATCTGCTTGATTCTGGTCCCGGCCGGCGGCAATCCCCAAAGCTGCCGAGATTGATGTTGAAGCATGCCCGGCTCCAAATACATCATAATCACTTTCTGTCCTTTTGAGAAATCCGCTTAAACCATTCAATTGCCGGATTGTGGAAAATTCATCCCTCCGGCCGGTTAAAATTTTATGAGCGTAAGCCTGATGCCCGACATCCCACACGATTTTATCATCTGGCGCGTTATAGATATAATGAACGGCAACGGTTAATTCAATGGCTCCTAATGTCGGCGCCAGATGCCCACCGGTCTCTTTAACCACCGAGATAATATATTCCCGCAATTCCTGACATAACAGTTTTAATTCACTCAAAGCCAGTGGTTTGAGATCAGCGGGACAATGTATGCGTGGTAATATTTTATAATCCATGTCAGTTGATGTTTTCATCCGACCTGATCATTGTAGAAAGCCGCTTGATGAAACAGAGTAATATCATCCAATTCAGGATGGAAAGTAAGTCCAATGTGACGACCTTGTCGAATTGCAACCGGTTGATTATTGTGACGAGCTAGAATTTCAACGTTCGAGCCCACCTCAATGATTTTTGGTGCTCGTATAAAGGTAGCTGCAATAACATCGGAACGATTGTCAAAATCCACTGAAATACTATCGCTGAATGAATCAACCTGACGGCCGTAAGCATTTCGTTCCAACCTGATATCCAGTAGACCAAGTTGATCAATCTTTGCATTGTTTTTCTGATTACTCATCAATATCAGTCCGGCACAGGTCCCCAAAACAGGCATTTTCCGGGCAAAATCCAACAACGGTTGGCGTAATCCGGTTGATGCAATCAATTTAGTCATTGTCGTCGATTCACCGCCTGGAATTATTAAGCCGTTCACTTCCTCAAGTTGCTGTTGATACCGAACCAACACCGGTTTGAGGTCCAAGCAGGATAATATTCGACTATGCCTGGCATAATCGCCCTGAAGACCTAGCAGGCCAATCTTCACTACCAACCACGCTCCTGCAGTCGTTGTTCTGGTGGTATTTCGGCAATATCAAGTCCTTTCATTGCCGCCTTCAAGCCAGTGGAAATTTCAGCCAGTTTTTTAGGATCATCGAAGTAGGTCACTGCTTCTACGATTGCTTCTGCCCGATGGGCTGGATCTTCACTCATAAATATACCCGAGCCTACAAATACTGTTTCAGCCCCCAACTGCATCATCAACGATGCATCAGCTGGCGTAGCAACACCGCCAGCAGCAAAATTTGGCACTGGTAGTTGGCCTTTGTCAGCGACTTCCCGAACCAGGTTAAAAGGCGCTCCAAGCACTTTAGCCTGAGCCATTAATTCATCTGCCCCCATAATCGTCAACTCTTTTATTTCACGCTGAACACTGCGCATATGACGCACTGCCTCAACAATATTGCCACTGCCAGCTTCTCCTTTAGTACGGATCAAAGCAGCACCTTCGCCAATTCTTCGTAATGCTTCTCCCAGATCCCGACAGCCGCAAACGAAAGGAATTTGGAAATCATATTTCCAGATATGATTAGCTTCATCGGCCGGTGTCAAAACTTCACTCTCATCGATAAAATCTACTCCCAAGGCCTCAAGAATCTGGGCCTCAGCAAAATGACCTATCCGGCACTTGGCCATTACCGGAATTGATACTTTATCCTGAATTCTCTTGATCATGGCTGGATCACTCATCCGTGCAATTCCGCCATCTTTCCGGATATCCGCCGGGATCCGTTCCAGAGCCATCACGGCCACGGCACCGGCATCTTCGGCAATTTTGGCCTGGTCAGCGGTGGTTACATCCATTATTACTCCACCTTTGAGCATTTCAGCCAAGCCAGTTTTTACTTTTATAGATCCTTTATCCATAACTAACATCCTGATTATGTTGTTCAGCAAATTTTTCAATTGAGTGAGTCACCTCTTCGATAACTGAATCGGGGGTAGACGCACCCGCTGAGATACCAACTGTTTTCGCGCTAATAAACCATTCGGGATCCAAGTCACTGGCAGTTGTAACTTGATAAGAATGCTTATTTCGTTTGAGTGCCAATTGTGTTAAACGTTTTGAGTTAGCGCTGGTAAAACTGCCGATAATAATTACGATCTCACAATTTTCCGCCAGACTAATAATCTGTTCCTGGTTGCGCTTGGTGGGAAAACAAATTGTATTAATAAAGCACAAATCGTGGACTTTGGTCATCAATACATTAATAATTGCCTGTACATTTTCGATCGTTTGTGTTGACTGACTGACAACACCAGCCCGTTTGATTTTACCCAGATCCTGTGCTTCCTCCGGTGTAGCGACAACAATCGCATCTTTCACCTGGCTGGCGATCCCGACCACTTCATCGTGCTTGTGATCCCCGATAATTAGTACCTTATAGCCTCGATCTTCAAGATTCTTGACTTCCTGGTGAATATCCCGCACTAATGGGCAGGTGGCATCAACAATATTCATTCCCATTTCCCGGGCTTTTTCCCAAGTGTCAGTGATAGTTCCATGTGCCCGGAATAGAATTGGCTCCCCTTCCGGAACTTCCGATAAATCGTTTACGACATGCGCACCACCTTGCGATAGATCCTCAACCACCTGCTCATTATGTACAATATGACCCAGCATGTAAACTTGCCCATGTTCTTGGGCAGTTTTGTACGCAATATTTACTGCATCCCGTACTCCGAAACAATACCCAGCGTCCTTGGCAATCGTGATCTTCATTTGGTCAGCTTATCCTTCTGAGCCTGCAGGATCGCCATCGTGGCTTTTAGTACTTTGGGAATAACTGTATCCAATGTTCCATTCATAATAGCACCAGCAGCAAAAGGATGACCACCCCCACCCATCTCTAATGCAACCGGATGGATATTATACTTACCCTTTGACCGGAAATTTATTCGACAGGTATCACTACCATTCTGATATAACATCAAAGCAACCTCCACACCGCGTATGGAACGAACAAAATCGGTGAATCCATCAACATCAGAATTGGTTGCCGAGCATTGACTCAACATTTGTTGGTCGATTTGAAACCAGGCCAACTCACCGCCACTTTCAAATTGAATATTACTTAAAATCATACCCAGCAGTTTAGCGCGTTGAATCGAATTGGATTCATAAATATTCTGGTAGATTTCAGACGGTTGGATGCCTGCTTGAATACATTCAGAGACAACTTCATGACAGCGTGCACTGGTATTGCTGTATCGAAATGAACCGGTATCAGTAAGAATTGCTGTATATAATCCTTCGGCCACTGTGATCGGCAAACTATCTGTGTAATACTGCTTGAAGAAATCAAATAACATTTCGCCGACAGCAGATGCATTTAAATCAATCAAATTATGCGTGAAATGGCCATTATCAACTTGAACATGATGATCAATATTGACGACCGTAATCCGTTTTGTTGTTATCTGATCGCCAATACCCCGTAATCTCTTATAATCACCAATATCAAAAACCAAAGCCAGATCAACCGTTGCCAGCCAATCATCATGGAATTGAGAATTATATATTTCTGCAGAGGCGGCATTCATGAGAAAATTATATTCGTCCGGTATTCCAGTGACGCATAAGAACCGGGTTTCGATCTTTAGATCCTGAAGATAATGCCACATAGCGCTAGCACATCCCAGACCATCTCCATCGGGATTTTCGTGGGTAGTTAATAAAACCCGATCAGCTTCTCCAATCAGTTTGTGCAATAATTCCCAATCGCTCATCTTTGACATACCCAAAAGGTTTAAATCTACCTCAATATCACCGAATTTTCACAAATTCAAGCAGTTTTGCTTAATTAAATTTTTCAAGCGTGTGGTAATAACTACCTACTTATCCGGGATGTTCCCACATTGATTCATTTTCACCAGCTTCCCGATTGAAATAGCGGGCACAATTAAATAAATAATCCGACAAACGATTGAGATAAACCAACAAGTGTTGCCCGATAGATTCGGATCGGGATAATTGTACCAGGTCACATTCAACCCGGCGGCAAACAGCCCTCGTTACATGCAGGCGGGCACTGCATTCGTTTCCGCCCGGCAGAATGAATTCCTGCATCTCAGGGAGTTCGACATTTAGCTCTCTAATCCTGTTTTCCAGCACTTCCACCCGGTTTCGTCCCAGCAATTCCGGCGGATCTTCCGGTAACGACAATTCACCACTGATATTCATCAAATCATTTTGAACTGCGTGCAGTTCAGATATTATATCCACTATATTGATTGCAGATATGGTTAATCCTAAATTAGAATTTAATTCATCAAGACCGCCTAAGAGGCGGATGCGCAGATTCCCCTTACTAACTTTTGTTCCATCTCCAAGACGTGTTTCGCCTCTATCACCCGTTTTAGTAGTTACCTTTGTTACACGCATCAGAAATATATCAAACTAACAATTATAAAGATCGGAATCAGGATTGGCACCGAATATTTCAGCATATAGCCAAAGAAACTAGGCATATTAATCCCGGCCTCCTCGGAAATTGATTTTACCATAAAGTTCGGAGCATTTCCAATATATGTGTTCGCTCCCATAAATACTGCACCGGCTGATATTGCCAGTAATGTCTGTTGATAGGTAGTCATCAAGGCGACCGGATCGCCACCGGCAGTATTGAAGAATACCAGATAGGTAGGTGCATTATCCAAAAAACTGGACAGGATACCGGTAGCCCAGAAATACATATAATTAACCGGATTGCCCTGACCGTCGGATACGGAATCGATTACAGTGCTTAATGCACCATCAGTACCGGCTTTCAGTATGGCAATCGCCGGTATAATAGTCACAAAAATACCAGCAAATAATTTGGCGACCTCAACAATCGGAAACCAGGAATACTCATTATTAATTCGGATTTCCGCGGCAGTAATCTTCCAACTCAGGACTGTCAGTCCTAATAACATCAGATCGCGGGTCAGGTTCTGTAATTCAATCACTACATGATAAACCGAAAAAGTAATTCCTGGTCGCCAGAAACCGCTCAACAACACTGCACAGATCACACCTAGTAATAGTAGCAGATTCACGGTACCTTCAAGGCCAATGCTGATTTGATTTTTCTCTTGGGAAAATTCATCAGGGATTTTTTCCTGCCAGTAAAAGTAGGAATCAAGTCCGAAAAACATGAACAGTAGTATTATTACAACCGTCAGCATCGGTAAAAACATATTAGTGGTGGTCCAGAAAAAATCAACGCCCTTCAAAAATCCTAAAAACAGTGGCGGATCGCCCAGCGGTGTCAAGGAACCTCCTATATTAGCCACAAGAAAAATAAAAAATACTATGATATGGACTTTATTCTTACGCCATTTGTTGGCCCTGATTATTGGTCTGATAAGCAGCATGGCCGCTCCGGTTGTTCCCATCCAGCTAGCCAGGATTGTCCCGAGTAAAATTATCCCTGTATTTATGATCGGTGAGCCCTGCAGACGACCGGTAATCCTGACACCACCACTGATAGTGAATAATGCCAGTAATAGAATTATGAATGGTATGTATTCCAGCAAGCTGACATGTAGTAATTCATAGATGGTAGCCGGAAATCCTTGGAAAATAATGAATGGTATTATCAGAATTGCAGCCCAGAAAGCGGATATTTTACCAAAATGGTGGTGCCAGAAGTGAGGAACTACCAGGGGAAATATAGCAATAGATAATAGAATACCGATAAAGGGAATAGCCCAAATAACCGATAATGAAGCACCATCAACATGAGGAGTGGCATGATGTTCTGAAGAGGAATATGCAACTGGTTTTTCAGCATCCGTTGTAACCGTTTCCGCTGACAGGAATCCGGGACTGACTATAAAGCCTGTCAGGAACAATAGAACGATCAAACGGATTATTTTATTCATTATTCAGAAGTCCTGCATTGTCTTTTATTTTTCGAATTCAAATAGACCTAAAAAGTACAAAATTATGGTTGTTCAAAGATAGTCAAATCATCTTTAAACATTGATACAAATTAGTTACACGATTATGATCTCAACCCGCCTGGTCGCCGATCTGTATTATGTTATAAAAAACGAATAATCCATATAATTTTTGGAACCTGGTTTCTTAAAAGGCGTAAATTCAGCTATGCAATTATTATTGACGATCGGAGTATTGGGTCTGGCTGTAGCAGGATTGTCACTGGGATTATTCTTCAAACGGGAACCAATATCCGGACATTGTGGTGGTGATCAAAGAGTTACCCTAAAGGGGGAAATTCTAACTTGCCCGACCTGTGATGGTGATCTGGAAAATTGTGAAAACCGAGCGGCTTAGATCCTATACTATTTATCCAGAACTAACTAGTAGCAATTCAAAATTTTTAACTATAATTCCGTCTCACAGGGTATTATCTCGAATCTTCATCCCAGTAGTTCGCAGTAACTGAAACTCATTTATTCCAGTACGCATGATTAAGACTGCTTCCACATCCTGCAGTGATTCAATTAGCTCCAATCCCTGACTGGCGCCCATTACCATTAAACCAGTAGCTAAGGCATCGGCTACCCCACACGTTGGTGCTAGAACTGTCGCCGAAGCCACACCTGTTTCCACCGGGTACCCGGTCCGCGGATCAATAACATGCGAGTATATTTTTCCATCGTACTCGAAATAATTACGATAATCACCGGAGGTAGCCATCCCCTGCTCGCTTAAAGGCACAATTGCCTGAAGATCTCGACCGGGCAGGGCATTCAGAACCGGGGTATCGATACCGATCTGCCAAGAGTTTCCAGCGCGATTGAGACCGGCACAGTATACTTCCCCGCCAATTTCAACCAGAAAATCGGTAAATCCCTGCAGCGACAGCCAATCCGAAACAATATCGACTCCGTAACCCTTGGCGATTGCATTCACATCAATTACGATTTTTTGGTCCAGTTTGATCAATTGATTATTGTGAAAACCAATTTTTTGATATCCAACATTCTTGATCTCACCAGCTACTTGCTCCGGTGTTGGGGGATACGGATGATCAAAGGACATGCTGGATCCGAAACCCCACAATGTGATCAGAGGTCCGACTGTAATATCAAATGCTCCCTCCGTAAGCTGAGATAACTCTAATGCCTGCTTAACTACACGCTGAAAATGAGTTGAAACTGTAAACTTGTCGGAGCTGGACAACTGGTTAAACAGCGAAATTTCACTAGTTTTGTCCCAGGTGGACATTTGCCGATTGATTTCAGCTAAAATACTATCGACGCCAGCTTGTAATCTTTGTTGATCGGGATTTTGATCCCCTGGAATAATAATCTTGATTGAGTAAGTGGTGCCCATTGTATTACCGGTCAAATTGATTTCCCGGGATACTTTGGAACAAGATATAAACAGGAACAGAAAAATAAGAGAGCCCGACAAAAGTCGAGCTCTCGGTATCTGGGTTTTATACATCTGACTTAAAATTCGTCATAGGCGATCATATCTTTGTCTACACCCTGATCGTATAGCATTTTATCGACCGCAGAAATCATCATTGGTGGTCCACACATATAAAACTCAATTTCCGTTGGATCTTCGTGCTCGCTCAGGTAATTGTCGTAAACCACCTGGTGGATAAAACCGGTTGGACCATCCCAATTATCTTCCGGTAGTGGTTCCGATAGAGCAACATTGTACTGGAAATTGGGAAATTCGGCGGCAATGGCCTTAAAATCCTCATCATAAAACATTTCCCGTAAGGAGCGTGCTCCATACCAGAAGGTCACTTTGCGGGTAGTCTTTTTTGTCTGAAAAAGATCAAAAATATGACTGCGCATCGGTGCCATGCCGGCTCCTCCGCCGATGTACATCATCTCACGCTCAGTATCACTGGCAAAAAATTCACCATAGGGTCCAGATACAAACACTTTGTCTCTGGCCTTCAGATTAAAAATGAAGGATGATGCGATGCCCGGTGGAACATCCGGCAAATTAGGTGGTGGCGAAGCAATGCGAACATTCAGCATTACGATATTGCCTTCCGCCGGGTGGTTAGCCATACTGTAGGCACGGAAGATTTCCTCGTCATTCTTAGAATGATAGCGCCACATATTATATTTGTCCCAATCACCACGATAATCTTCTTCGACGGCAAATTCACCATAATCCAGTTCATATTTGGGAATATCGATTTGAATGTAACCACCGGCTTTAAAATCCAGAATTTCTCCCGGTGGCAACTCCAGAATCAGTTCTTTGATGAATGTTGCAACATTGTCATTTGAGCGAACCGTACATTCCCATTTCTTGATGTTGAAGATCTCGTCGGGAATCTGGATTTTCAAATCCTGCTTTATCTTGACCTGACAGGCTAACCGGTAATGTTCTTTGGTTTCCGCCCGGTTAATATGTCCGGTTTCGGTTGGCAAGATATCACCACCACCTTCCAGCACCTGGCATTTGCACTGGGCGCAGGTTCCTCCGCCACCGCAGGCCGATGGGATGAATATTTTATGTCCGGCAAGAGCCGTGAGCAGGGTTGAACCGGGGCGAACTTTGACACTTTTTTCTTTATCATCGTTGATCGTGATTTCCACATCTCCCTGAGGCAGTAATTTTCGCTCAGCCAAATTGAGCAGTAACACCAGCAAGATGATAACACCAGTAAATACAACGACACCTGTTATTGCAGTAATCATAACCGATCCTTATAAATCTATGCCAGAGAAAGCCATGAAGGTCATGGATAACAAGCCTGTTACAAGCATGGTTATCCCCAAACCGCGCAGGGCTGGCGGTACGTTTGAGTAACGCAAGCGATGGCGAATTGCAGCCATCGTGGTTATTGCCAAGAAAAATCCGACCCCAGAGCCGAAGCCAAATACAACCGATTCACCCAAGTTATAGCTCCGTTCTACCAGAAAGAGCGATCCACCAAGAATGGCACAATTCACCGCGATCAGCGGCAGGAAAATTCCCAGGCTCTGGTAGAGGGCCGGAGCAAAACGATCTAAAATCATTTCCACCAACTGGACCATGGCGGCGATAGTAGCAATAAAAATAATGAAATTCAGATAACTCAGATCTATATTGGGTAGACCGGCCCAGGCCAAGGCACCTTCTTTCAGCAGGTATGTATGCAAAAACCAGTTCACCGGGGCAGTAATCGAAAGAACAAAGACAACGGCGAATCCGAGTCCGATGGAGGTTTCCACCTTTTTTGAGATTGCCAGGAATGAACACATCCCCAGGAAATATGCCAATAGGATATTTTCAACAAAAATAGATTTGACGACCAGACTTAAATAATGTTCTAACATCTCAGGCCTCCTCTTCGACTTTGCTGATCAACCGCTGAAACCAGATAATCAATCCCAAAATGATAAACGCTCCCGGGGATAATACCATCAAGCCTACGTTCTCGTAGCCGGCACTATAAAATGAAGCCGGTATAACCTGAAATCCCAGTAATGACCCGCTGCCAAGCACTTCCCGGAAAAATGATACGCTGATCAGGATGATTCCGTAACCGAGCGAATTACCGACTCCATCCAGGAAAGCTTTGCCAATTGAATTTTGCAAAGCAAATGCTTCCGCTCTTCCCAATACGATACAGTTTGTGATAATAAGTCCCACGAATACCGACAATTGTTTACTCATGTCATAGGCGTAAGCTCGCAATATCTGGTCAGTTAAAATCACCAGCGAGGCAATGACGCTTAACATGACGATAATTCGCACCCGGCCAGGAATGAAATTGCGCAGGGCTGAGATGATCACGTTGGACATGGATAAAACAAATGTCACCGCCAGTGTCATCACAATGGCCGTGTCCATTTTGACCGTTACCGCCAGGGCTGAACAAATTCCCAGCACCTGGAATGAAATCGGGTTGTTGGCAATCAGCGGGTCCTTCAGAACCTGTTGCGATTTTTTACTAAGCAATCCCATTTAACTCTCCTCCGTGTGATGCGCCTTTTTTAAGAACGGCAGGTAGTTTTTCAAATCTTGTTCAATGAAAATATTAAGTCCTTTAGTAGTGAGCGTTGCTCCGGAAATTCCATCAACCTGATGGTAGGCTTCCGGGCTGCTTTCGTTCACCTTGCTTTTAACAACCTGGATTGATACCAGGTTACCATTATCATCAAAAATTCTTTTATCAATAAAATTCGAGGTGAACCAGTCTTTTTCAATTTCCCCACCCAAGCCGGGAGTTTCACCATGTTTGTAAAAGGTTATTCCCATGACAGTATTGCAGTCGTTTTCCAGAGCCAAATATCCGTAACAGGTCGACCAAAGACCTTTGCCGGATATTGGGATCGAGAACCCTGCTGTTTCGCCACCAATGATTTTCTTAAACACCGGATAATAACCACTCATAGTTTTGGGATCGATTTGTTCTGGCGCCATTCCTTCAACAATTTCACCGTCCCGATCAACAACAAAACTAATTATCCTTTCGGCAAATAATTGCTTGATCTGATCGGTTGTTAATTTTGTGTCGGCTTCCTCAGGAATATTCAAGGAACTAAGAATATTTTTCTTGATATCAAGTTCAACGTTTAATTGCTGACGATCTTTGAGAGATGTGGCTGCCGCCGACAACATAATCCCGAGAACAATCGTCACAACGGCTGTGAATACCAAGGTGTAACTGTTACTGCGCATAGCGGGCAACCCTTTTTTTAATATTTGATTGGACAACAAAATAATCGATTAAAGGTGCGAAAGCGTTCATCAATAAAATGGCCAACATCGTACCCTCCGGGTAAGCTGGATTGATAGACCGAACTACGACCGTTAAGACACCAATCATAATCCCGTATATCCAACGCCCCGTATTGGTATGTGCTGCGGTAACGGGATCAGTGGCCATGAAGGTAATTCCAAACATAAATCCACCCATCACCAGGTGATAATGGGGTGGTAATGACAGCATCGTATTGGTGGATTGTCCCGCCATTAGATTGGTCAGTAATGCCGCCACCAGTAGTCCGATAATACCCCCTGTTATCACCCGCCAGGAACCGATTTTGGTTACGATCAGGAATATGGCCCCAATCAATATTGCCAGGGCACTGGTTTCACCGATTGAGCCAGGGACGCAACCATAGAACATGTTGGACCAGGAGTAATTAAACTGGGTGACATTATTCAATAATTCTACCGCATTACCGCCGGTCACAGCTGCCGGAACCGCCAATGGTGTGGCTCCAGAGAATCCGTCCGCTCCCATCACCCAAACACTGTCACCTGAGATTTTCCCCGGATACGCGAAAAAGAGAAATGCTCTGGCGGTTAAAGCCGGATTAAATATATTCATTCCAGTTCCGCCAAATACCATTTTACCGATCGCCACACCAAACGATGTTGCAACAGCCACCTGCCAGAGCGGAATGGTGGGTGGAACAATCATTGGAATTAATAAACCAGTCACCAGAAAACCCTCATCCACTTCATGTTTTCGCACAATGGCAAACAGTACTTCCCACACCGCCCCCGCAGCATAGGAAACAATCACGATTGGCAGCATCACTTTTAATCCGAACCACATATTGGCCACCAGCGTGCGTTCCAGGCCGTTGGCCAGAGCCTGCTGCAGTCCAATATTATACAACCCAAAGAAAAATACTGGTAATAATGCGTAGATGACAATTGTCATTACCCGCTTGAGATCGGCACTGTCACGAATGAACGGTGCTTGATCAGTCTCCTGATCGGTATTGAATAGCAGTGTGTCCATCATTTCATAAATTGGAAAAAACAATTTCAATTTACCTTCGTCCTCAAAGGCTGGTTTTACCCGTTCACTGATTTTCCTGAGAAATTGCATAATTAAACTTCCTTCTCCATAATCTCCAGGCCCTGACGGATGACCGTGAGTAATTCCGTTTTACTGGGGCAAGCAAAGGCTGCCAGTGCGAAGTCCTCGGGATCGCATTCCATGATACCGAGTTTCTCCATTTCTTCGACATCATTAGCCAGTATACTGCGATACAGAGCTATCGGGATAATATCCATTGGCAGCATATCTTCCCAGGCATTAAGCGGTACCAGAGCCCGGTGTCCACCATTGATCTTAGTGGAAAATTCAAAATCGGGTTTACCAGTTTTCAAATAAGCGTTAGTGAGGGTATAATTTTTACGACTGCTGCCAACTCTCGCCCATCCCAGGAAGGGGCGTTTTTTATCAACGACCAATCCGGATATTGCACTATGATAAAAGCCCAGGAAATCGACTTCCTCTGCCAGGCGACCGGTGAGCACATTCCCTGATATCAGACGCGAATCAGGATCACTTACATTATTTTCAGTTAACTGAGAGATTGGAGCACCAACACGAGTCTGCAAAAAGCCAGGCTTGGCTATCGCTGGTCCTCCTACTGCAATTACCACCCCCGGGTCATATTGACCGGTGAGAAATAATTTACCCAGGGTCGCTACCTGCTGGGGCGCTACAGTCCATACCACATCACCGGGGTTGATTGGATCGATATGATGAACCTGAATACCAACATTACCGGCCGGATGGGGTCCACTGAATTGATGCACGGTAATACCCGGCAAGTCCTGCAAAAGATCAGGAATGAATTGACTGGTGGATACGTGAACGGCTTCACCGGTTAACCTGGTAAGTACCGACAGGCCGGTTTTAAAAGCTTCCGCGTGCTCTTCCAAAGCCAGAATCGGATCGATTGCCAGTGGCGCTGTATCAGTTACAGAAACAAAAATGGCCTTAGGTGTGACTTCCGGATTTGCGGCCTTACCAAATGGTCGTTGCAAAATCAGCGGCCACAGATTGGCTTTCAGAATAAAGGCAATCAAATCATCGCGAGAACTGTTTTCGATACTGATCGGGTCCTGAGTTTCAGCTATCTCTTTTTCAGCCAGCCGAATAATAATTTTGCGAATCGAACGCCGTTCCCCGTAGACGACATCCTTTATTGTACCGGCACCAGGGGATGGATAATTTACCTTAGGGGAATTCTTGTCAAAGAACAGGGCTGATCCCAATTTAACTGAGTCACCTGTTTTAACCACCAATTTTGGTTTGATCCCCCGGAAATCAGCAGGCACGATGCCAACTTCAGAAGGTTTTTGACCATCCTGAACAGAGCCGACCGGTGAACCGGATATACGGATATTATGACCTTTTTGTATTCTTATTTTCATTGATTTCTCTTGGATGACTTTGTGAGAGTATTTCTACTTAAAAATTTATGCTTTAACGTGGAGTTATTTTAACAGTATCGTTATTAAATAATTATTCCCATTTAATAAGATGCCAAACATACATCTACCGGATAAATATCACAAAAGAATTGCTTACCCATTCGGCCAGCGGTGCCCAATAAATACCTAACACCAATGTTGGTATGGCTAATAGACCAGCTAACAGGGTAATGATTGAAAATCTAATTCTTAATCCGGATGGCTTCTCGGTTTCAAAAAACATGGCTTTCACAACCCGCATATAATAATACAATGAAATAACACTATTTAAGACACCAATTATAGCCAACCAATAAAATGTCGGACCAGCTTTAATAACGGCAGCAAATATATAGAATTTGCCAATGAATCCGGCGGTAGGTGGGATACCGGTCAATGAAAACATGAACAAAGTCATAATAATTGCTAATAGTGGATAAGAGTGTCCCAGTCCGCTGAATTCAGCGACGCTATCTTGTCCAGTACTGTTGTGAATAACCATCAGTATGTAAAACGCTCCCAGATTCATTAACAAATACAGGCTGGCATAGATCATAATGCCATAAACACCCTGTTGGGATAGGACCGGCAAACCCATCATCATATATCCAGCATGGGCGATACTGGAATAAGCCAGCATACGCTTGACGCTCAACTGCCGCAGAGCGATTAAATTGCCAACTGTCATCGTGGCTGCAGCAAGCACTGCTAAAACCTGGTCCCACGGAAGACCTGATTTAAAGAACCATTCCAATTCAATAAAAGTACCGGGAGTACCAAATGTGGAATTGAAGAAGCGGATGATCAGTGCCAATCCTGCAGCTTTGGGGGCAACTGATAAATAAGCGGTGATTGAAGTAGGCGCTCCCTCATAGACATCGGGTGTCCAGTAGTGAAAAGGTACAGCTGAAATCTTATACCCGAATCCGGTAAAAATAAACAAAGCGGCAAGAATCAGAGCGAGATTGGCGCTATCCCCTAAACCAACCAGGGCGGAACGAATATCATAGATATTGGTCGAACCGGTCAATCCAAAAAGAATACTCAGACCAAATAACATTATGCCTGAGGAAAAAGCGCCATAAATCACGTATTTAAGTGATGCTTCGGTGGATCGGCGATTCCCGCGCAAATAACCAGCTAAAATGAAAGACATAATCGATACAATTTCTAATGACAGATAGACCATTATCAAATCAGCAGCCGCTACCATCACAAACATGCCCAGCACCATGATCGCAATCAATATATAATACTCACCAACACGCTGATTTTGTAGTTCATTTTCGTTGTATGATACGAGAATTGTACAGATTGTGGCTATCAGTATCAAAATCCTGAAAAATGTACTGAATGGATCGCTGACAACAGTGCCGAGAAATAGAGAAACCGGCACGCCATTATCATTTACCAGCAAAGCAACCAGGGTCAGCAATATTCCAGCCATGACCCAATAGCCAACTCTGCTAGATTTTTCAGCCCGGTAGAATAGATCGACAATAATTGCTATCAGAATTGTTCCTGTCAATAGCAGTTCCGGTCCGAAATAACTTAGACTAGTCAAATTGGTCATAATATTATTTCGTTTCCATATCGAGTGAAAGCATTACTGGCATCAGAATAAGCCAGGTGCCGCTCCCAGATTGACAACCTGCTCAATTAGTTTATTAACCGATTCTCTGATGACATTCAGGAATGGTGCCGGATATACACCAAACAGCAGTGTAATCAGAGCTAGGGGAACTACAGTAAACAACTCCCGCCGATTTATCTCCGGCAGATCGGCGTATTTCGTATTCAGCTCACCAAAGAACATGCGCTGGTAGGCCCACAGAAAATAAGTCGCATTCAATAAAATACCCAAGGTTGATAAAACAACGATCATCCGGAAAACTGAAAAACCGCCAATCAGGCACATCGCTTCGCTCACAAAGCCGGACATGCTTGGTAAACCAAGTCCGGCAAAAAAGGCGACCATTGTAATACCAGCAAAAACAGGCATGCGGTTGGCTAAACCACCAAAACCATTGATGTCGCGGTGGTGCGCGCGGTCATAAATCACTCCTACCAGGATAAACAGCATGGCTGAAATTGTACCATGGTTGAACATTTGAAAGATAGCTCCATTCATTCCAGCCTGAGCCGACATCAGGTTGCTGCCATTCATTACGCCTGCCGCTACAACAGCCGACATACCAACCAGAGCAAAACCCATGTGATTGATACTGGAATAAGCTACCAAGCGTTTTAAATCTTTCTGAGCAAGAGCACACAATGCACCCCAGATAATATTCACCAGACCCAGCAAAGCCAGTGCACCAACGAACCACCATACTGCTTCCGGCAGCATAGCATAATTAATCCGGAATAAACCATACAATCCCATTTTCAGGAGAACTCCAGCCAGAATTACCGATATGGCTGTGGGCGCCTCGACATGGGCCAGGGGCAACCAGGTGTGAAATGGGAAAATCGGTACTTTGATGGCAAAACCGATAAAAAGCAATATCCAGATAACTTTAATCGCGCTCATACCCCACCATACCAATCCACTAAGTGCGGCAGGCGCGATTTCGGCCAGTTCAACCATATTGAAAGTATAACCACAGTTGAAATAGAGCGCTAAAATTGCTACCAAAATCAAAACCGATCCAAAAAGTGTATATAAAAAGAATTTAATGGCTGCATATTCCCGTTTTGGACCACCCCAGAGACCGATCAGGAAATACATCGGCAACAGCATAACTTCCCAAAATACGTAGAATAGGAAAAAATCCAATGCGGTGAAAACGCCCATCATGCCAGTATCTAGCAGCAGGAATAAAGCAAAATAGCCCTTAATCATTTTATCAGTCTTCCAGCTGACAAAAACGCCAATAAATGACAATAAAGCAGTCAGTAGAACCATTGGCAAACTAAGTCCATCGACACCAAGCGAATAGAAAATATTGAAGGATGGAATCCATTGATGATATTCCATAAACTGGAATGTACCGGAACTGCGATCGAATGAGAACCAGAGAACGACAGCCAGAGTCAATTGAAGGCCGGTTGCGATCGCTGCTGTGATTTTAATTGTATTGGTCAGCCGATTTGGTATTAGCAGGATCGCCATCATACCAATAACCGGCAGCCAGATTAGCCAACTGAGGATTTGGGACTCCATTATTGTCCTCCCCTAAAATTTTCCACGATGAATATTTTGCGTTACTTTCATTAAACTACCTGAATAAGAAAAATGATTATTATTCCCAGCAGAGCAAATAATAGATAATTCTGGATACGGCCGGTTTGAATTTGGCGCAACGATTGCCCGGTCCGCTGGAACATGCGTCCAATTCCATTTACAATGACTTTATCCAATCCCTCCCAATCAACTTCACCTGAGATTTTTGATATTTTTTCGGTCACCCGGCCAAAACCATCAATAAAGCGCTGATCGTATAGCTCCCAATCCGAATAACCAACCCAATTTGAGAATTTTAAAAATGGCTGGTAGATGAAACGCTGATACAATTCGTCAATAAAAAACTTATTGAATGATAATCGATATAGAATACCACTCCGTTCAGCCCACACTTCTGGTGATAATTGCTTGCGTAGATACATCAACCAGGCCAATAAAATTCCGATTCCAGCTAATGTCACCGATATGATCATTGCCATAACGTGGTGATGATGAATACCTTCGGTTATGACGTGCGCTGACCGAAAGTGCATCCCGGTAACCAAGGAATCCCGTGCTTCAATTAGGTACGTAAACCAGCCTGTTTCTAACAGTGGATTAATATTTGGCAGGGTATAGAATACAAAAAAAGTCATACTGCTGAGAATAATCATGGGAATCGTCATTTCACGAGGCGATTCTTTAATATCCGGGTAGACCTGCGGTTGTCTGGCAGTACCATGAAATGTCTTATAGATCATGCGTAGCATGTAAAATGGCGTTATCATAGCCGCTGTAAAACCAAATAACGGAATTAGAAAATGCTTTGGTGTATGATTTGCAAAGGCCAGGCTCCCGGCCAGAATGGCATCTTTGGAAAGGAAACCGGAAAAGAACGGAACACCGGAAATTGCCAAGGTACAGATCATCATAGTCCAATAGGTATACGGCATTTTATTTTTAAAACCGCCCATGTTTCGCATATCCTGTGGATCGATGCTATAATTTTTCCAACGATCCAATGCGTGATGCATGGCATGAATCACACTCCCGGCCCCATAAAAGAGACTTGCTTTGAACATGGCATGTGTCACCAAATGAAAGAATCCAGCCGTATAGGCACCTGTTCCAACTGCCATCACCATATAGCCCAGTTGACTCAACGTGGAATAGGCCAGAACACGCTTGATGTCATTCTGGGTAATTGCGATTATGGCGGCAAACAAGGCTGTAAATCCGCCGACATAGGCAATTATAACTAAAACATCGGGAGTTAGAATCGGAAACAGGCGCACCAGCATATAAACACCTGCCGCAACCATTGTAGCAGCATGAATCAACGCCGAAACCGGCGTCGGTCCTTCCATGGCATCCGGCAACCAGATGTGCAGCGGTACTTGAGCGGACTTACCGATTGCGCCACAGAACAGTCCCAATCCTGCCAGAGTCAGTATTGTTCCTTGGATTGACCCACTGGCAACTCCTGCAAATACGTCGGAATAATTGAAAGAGCCAATGGCACTGAAAAACAGCATAATGCCAATAAAGAATCCCAGGTCCCCGACCCGATTTGTCAAAAATGCTTTTTTACCGGCAGCAGCAGCCGAATTTTTCTGGAACCAGAATCCGATCAGCAGGTAGGAACTCAATCCCACCAGTTCCCAGAATATGTACAAGGAAATCAGATTATTAGCCAGCACAATTCCGTTCATGCTGAAAGTAAATAATCCCAGGTAAGCATAATAACGGGAATAATACTGGTCTCCAGCCATATACTTAATCGAATAGATATGCGACATGGTCGAGATCAGTGCAACTATTACCAGCATCAATATTGTAATATTATCAATCAGGAAGCCTAATTCAATTTTGAATGCCCCCAGATACAGCCAGGTAATCAGGGCTTCTCGCTTTAATTGAGGGTCATTAAGCATCAAGGTAAATATCAGCATGCCAATTGATATTCCCAGAGTAATCAAGACCGTAAAAATCGAAATGAAATCGCCTTTTCTAGGTAATCTATTACCGAAAAAGATCTGGATAACGAAAGCCAATAATGGTAAGAACAGAATCAGAAGGCTTGATACTATCATTGTTTTAACTGACTCGCTTCATCCACATTCACGGTGTGAAAAAGGTTATAGATATTGATAATTATCGCCAGTGCAACTGCTGCTTCGGCAGCTGCTAAAATGATTACAAACAAGGCAAAGATATGCCCTGAGATATTCATACCGCCAAAGCGTGCAAAGGCAATGAAATTCAGGTTGGCTGAATTCAGGATCAATTCCACCCCCATTAAAACTGCAATTGCATTCCGGCGGGTAATGACACCAAAAAGTCCCAGGCAAAACAACAATGCTCCGACGATCAGATAGATCTGCAAATGATCCATCAGCGCCCCCTCCTGGAAAGCATCGCCGCTCCAATCAGTGCTCCCAGCAATAAAACGGATGCAATTTCAAACGGCAACAGATAATCGATCATCAACATAGTACCGATTGAACCAGCCGTCTGGTCGGGTTCGGGCACCATGATTATATGCCAAGGCGTCTTTACTATCATGATCACCAAAAATATAAACAATAGTCCTGTTCCGGCGGCACTGACCCCCCTCTGCACGCTGGAATGTGAAATTCTGACGCTGGTTATTTTGTTGGTCAGCATGATCCCGAACAGTATCAGAATCAGAATACCACCAATGTAGATTACAATTTGAACCACGCCAATAAAATCTGCCCATAAAAAAATATAGAGCGCGGCTACACCAAGAAAAGTGAATAATAACGCAACCGCAGAATAAATCAGTTGATTACTGGTAACCACGAGTAAAGCTGATGAAACAGTCAAAATTATAATCAGCCAGAAAGTAGCGGTTGCCATTATTTATTTTCCTCTTCTGAAAAGGATAATTCTGTCAAACGAGCTGCTTGCTTCCGGTCAATATTCGCGAACTTGAATATCAGATCGCTACGGTCATAAGTGGAATACTCATAATCGATGGTATGCTTGTGGGAATTCGGTCCACCGGTCATATAAATACAATCTTCCGGACAAGGATAGGTGCAGAGATTACAGAAACAGCATTCTGACATGTCGATATCGAATCGTGTCACCAGTAACCGTTTCTTGGTGTCTTTGGAAGTGGTTCCAATATCCACATCCTTAGGAACTTTTATCGTTTCTATCCTAATACAATCAACGGGACAGACCCGAGAACACTGATAGCAACCGATGCAGTCATCGATATCCACGTGCAAACGTGAGCGGATAACGTTATAACGATCATGATTGTACCCGATATCACGTTGTGGTTGCGGCCAGCGTTCTTCGGGATACTGAAGAGTAACATTACCTTTTCTGATCCGCAGAAGATGACCGAATGTTACGCCTAATCCGATTATCAGCGTCGTTATTGTTTCCCAAATATTTATCAGATATTGTTTCATGGTCAACTTAGCCACAGACTCCAGAGACCGGCTCCGAACAGATTAAAAAAGGCCAGTGGCAGTAACACTTTCCAACTGACATTCATTAGTTGATCAACCCGCAATCGGGGGAAAGTCCAGCGAAACCACATCATGACCAGGACCAGAAATACTACTTTCCCCATAAACCAGAACAAACCCCAGGTGGGACCAACCATCAGCTCATTAAAAGGACTCTGCCAGCCACCGAGGAAAACAACTGCAGCAATACCGCAAACGATAAACATATTAGCATATTCGCTTAGAAAAAAGAAAGCCCAGCGCATACCAGAATATTCGGTATGAAACCCGGCTACCAGTTCCGATTCCGCTTCAGGAATGTCAAATGGTGTACGGTTAATTTCGGCCACGCCGGCAATTAAATAGATGAAAAACGCCAGAAAAGTGAACGGATTTTGAAAAATAAACCAGTTCGGTAAAACGCCCCATACAGTACCCGCCTGCATGGCAGTTATGGACTGCATATTAAGCGAACCAGCCAGCATGACAATTGTGATCAGTGAAACAGCGGCTGGTATCTCATAACTGATGATCTGGGCTGCAGAGCGCATAGCTCCATACAGGGACCATTTATTGTTTGAAGCCCAACCAGCTAAAATAAGTCCAATGACTCCGAATGAACTGACCGCCAGGATATAAAAAAGCCCCACGTTGAAATCAGCCAAAACCAGTGTTTCACTGAAGGGTAAAGCAATAAAAGCAATAAAAGCGCCCAGAAAAAGGATGAATGGTGCCAGGATGAATAATTTTCGATCAGCGGCTGCAGGAATGATGTCTTCTTTCACTAGCAATTTAATAGAGTCGGCAACTGTTTGCAGTAGGCCCCATTTACCGGCATGCAAACCCGCTCCCTGGCCCATCGGTCCAACGCGATCCTGCATAAAAGCAGATACTTTGCGCTCTACATACACGGCTACAATTGCATGGACAGCGATCAGACCGAAAATTGCAAGTCCGGTCACAATAATGACAATGATAAAAGCGCCGGGTACACCCAGGAAACCTAACCAGGAATTATTAACCCATTCAATCAACCA
The DNA here is from genome assembly GCA_964439935.1 of uncultured bacterium. Taxonomy (GTDB): domain Bacteria; phylum Fidelibacterota; class Marinisomatia; order Marinisomatales; family TCS56; genus JABMQW01. Next base: position 176,019 of record CAYTPW010000004.1, read on the forward strand.
GGTAATTGTCATCGATCAATTTCTCCCAGTACAATATCCAGGCTGCCCAAGATTGCCAGAACGTCGGAAATCATCCAACCCTCAGAAATTTCACTGATCACGCTTAAAGCTGTAAATGCTGGCGAGCGCATTTTGACCCTAAATGGTTTTGGTTTTCCATCGCTCACTAGGTAAAACCCAAGTTCTCCACGTGGTGTCTCACTGCGGGAATAAAGTGCGCCTTTAGGTGGCCGAATGCGCTTGGGAACCGCTGCACGGACATCGCCATCCCGGGGCATCAGGTCCAGGGCCTGGCGAATGATTTTTATACATTGGCGCATTTCCTCAACCCGCACCCAGTAGCGATCCCAGCAATCTCCGACTGATCCTTTCAGACCTTGGCCAATCGGTATATCAAATTCGAATCGGTCATAAATGGAATAAGTTTCATCCTTCCGCAGATCCCATTTCACTCCAGACCCGCGCAAATTGGGACCGGTGACTCCATAATTAATAGCTATTTTCTTCGGTAAAACGCCAACATCGGCTGTTCGCTCAATAAAGATTTTGTTGAAAGTAAGAATATTGTTGTATTCATCAATCTGCGGTTCGAAATAATCCAGGAATTCATAGGTTTTTTCAACAAATCCGATCGGTATATCGTGGGACAGACCGCCTACCCACATATAATTGTAAAGCAGCCGGGCGCCACAGGTCAGCTCAAACAGATCCAGAATGCGTTCCCGGTCCCGAAACATGTATAAAAAAGGTGTGTAGGCACCAATATCAAGACCAAATGTACCAAGGGCCAAAAGATGGCTGGCAATACGGTTCATCTCGGCCATGATCACGCGGATGTAATCCACCTTTTCCGGTATTTCAATATCAAGCAATCGTTCAACTGCCAGTACGTAACCAAAATCATTATTCATCGATGAGATATAATCGCAGCGGTCAACAAATGGCAACACCTGTTCATAAGTAATGTTTTCACAATGCTTTTCAAAACAGCGGTGCAGGTATCCGATAACCGGTGTTACAGCCGTTACAATTTCTCCGTCAGTTCGTACTTTGAGGCGTAAAACTCCATGAGTGCTGGGGTGCTGCGGCCCGATATTCAGGATCATCTCTTCGGTTTTACTGACACTCATCAATCTTTTTCCTTGGGAACCGGCATATCCCGATAAAATTCAGGTGTAACATAATCCTTTCGCAGGGGCCAACCCTCCCAATCATCATCCAGTAGTATTCTTCTCAAATCGCGATGATCGTCAAAGATAATACCATACATATCGTATGTTTCACGCTCCAGCCAATCAGCTGTGCGCCAGATTCTTTCTACTGATGGTATATGGGGATCCTCTCGATCGAGTTCGATGCGTACCTCGAGCCAATGGTTCTGAGACATTGAGTATAAACTATAACGGACTTCCAGCTTATTTTCCGGACCGTTATCGATGCCGGTTATACAGTGCAGCGAATCAAATTTCAATCCTTTTTTACGACGAAGAAAGCGAGCAATTTTTAGCCAATCTTGAGACTGAAAAACCACAAAAGGAAAGGGATCTTCCCCGATTTCAAAATCCAGAACTGGAAATTGGTTCCTTATTGCGACCTTGATATCACCAAATATCATTTCAGTTTCTCCGCTAAAGGCCGCTCATTTCTGATCTTTTCCTGGAGTTTTAATAATCCTTCCAATAATGATTCGGGCCGTGGTGGACAGCCCGGAATATATACATCGACCGGCACGACCAGATCAACACCCTTCAGCACATGGTATCCATACTGCCAGTAGGGACCGCCGCTGGTTGCACAGCTACCCATTGATATTACATATTTTGGATCAGCCATCTGCTCATACAGGCGTTTGAGGCGTGTCGCCATTTTCAAGGTAACAGTACCGGAGACAATCATCACATCGGCCTGCCGGGGTGACGAACGGGGCATCATACCGATCCGTTCCAGATCATGACGGCTGGCAGCAGCGGCCATCATTTCAATAGCGCAGCAAGCCAACCCGAACTGAAAATACCAGGGTGAAGTTGAGCGCGCCCAGCTAATCAGCTTATCCAGTGATCCAATGATAATATTATCGGTAGACTTTTCCAGGTCGGGTCCCATTACCTCAAACCTCTTCCCGGATCGTGTCTTCAGCAATTCGACGGTAACGCCCCTGTCCATATTTGACTCGCAGTTTCACCCAATCGAGATCGCCCTTGCGCCAGACATAGGCCAGACCAATAAACAAGATGAACAGGAAAATTCCCATTTCAATCAAGGCTAATAGACCCAAATCCTTAAAAATAACGGCCCAGGGAAATAAAAAAACTACCTCAACATCAAAAATCAAAAAAATCAGAGCGATCACATAGAACCGAATATTGAACTGCACCCAGGCCGAGCCTTCCGGCTCTTCACCACACTCATAAGTTGACTGCTTGATTTTTGATGGATTAGAGGGAGCCAGTAATTTTTGCAGCCATAAGGCAACCATGAGCAGTAAGGTGCCCAGGATTATGAATGCCAGAACAGTTCCGTAGTCGAGATACACAGGTTTTTAGCAATTAATAAGCCTAAATTTAGACCTTCCGATTTTCGCCAGTCAAGCCATAGTTCAAGGTCGCAATCCAAATTATTATTTTGCTAGAAATGTATTAATCGACTACTTCAATGAGCCTGAAAAAAGTTAAAATTACTAGCTACAAAAAACTAAATTCTTACTTCAATTATCAACTTAGAACAGTAATAATCACCATTGAATTAGGAGCAAAATGAATATCTTTAACAATCTTATTGCTGTCATACTGCCTTATTTTCCGCATTTTTTAGTTCGCCCGTTTGCTAGACCATATGTCGCCGGGGAGACGGTGACCGAAGTGATTGAACATGTAAAATTGCTAAATCAAAATGGCTATAAAGTAACGATTGATATTCTGGGAGAACATGTACAATCCATCGCGGAAGCCGACCATATATTAGAGGCCTACTGTAATCTATTGGAAACTATCAAGACGGAAACTGTCGATGGTACGATATCTTTCAAGTTGACTCACCTTGGCCTGGAATTGAGCGAGGCTAAAGCGCTGGAGAATACGTTGGCAATCACAAAACGGGCTCAAGCGCTGAAAATTCCCATTACTATTGATATGGAAAATTCCCCTTACACTGACGCAACACTTAGAATTTTTAGACAGGCTCACGCCAAATTCAATCAAGTAGGCACAGTCCTGCAAGCCTATCTCCATCGAAGCATATCCGACTTGAAAGTACTTGATAATATCGAATTAAATCTGCGAATCTGCAAAGGAATCTACCGGGAGTCGGCCGAGATCGCTTTTCAGGAAGCGGAGGACATTCGTTCTAATTTTATCGACATGGTCAAGTCCCTCTTACGGGGCAAAGGTTTCGCTGCCATTGCGACCCACGACGTTGTGCTGATCAATACACTGGAAGAATGGATCGAGCATAATAATATTCCGCGGGAACGGTTTGAATTCCAGGTGCTGCATGGGGTTCCAATGGGAGATCGCGTGGAAAGATTACTGGAACGGGGTTATGCTGTCCGAGTATATGTACCGTACGGCCAGGCCTGGTTCGATTATGCCGTGCGACGCCTAAAAGAAAATCCTAATATGGCCGGTTATATTATTGGTAACCTTTTCAAACGGTGATCATCAGAAAATCAATCAATGCATATAAGGTGAATTATGAATGAGATTGACTCTATTAGACAGATATTAGCAATGAAATCGATTGCTGTCGTTGGTCTTTCACCCAGACCGGGACGCCCCAGCAACAATGTGGCGAAGTATCTTAAATCGGTTGGGTATATGATTATTCCCGTAAATCCGGGACCTGCTGAAATTCTTGGTGAAAAATGTTACCCCGATCTAAACAGCATTCCGACACCGGTTGACGTAGTGGACATCTTTCGACGTCCGGAGCACGTAGAACCGATAATTGATCAGGCAATTACAATGGGTGCCAAGGCGGTCTGGTTACAGGACGGTGTCGTTAATCTCGATGCAGCTCAAAAAGCTGAAAAAGCCGGGCTATTGGTGGTAATGGATGATTGTATGTTCAGGCAGCACCGTGCCTTGGGTGATCCAGAATATGCTTCCCGCAGTGATAATTAATTGATTAGTTATTTTATCGTTCGGTACAAATGCACGAACCTGGCATAACATCCCTGCAATGTTACTGAATTAATTATCGCCGCGTCGTCCCCAGCCCATCTTGGTCCGTAAGGTATGAAAATAATTACTGTCATCAAATGCGATCATTTGAATCTGGTAATCCGCCTTTTTAATGACAATTCTTGGAGAATTATCCAGATATTTCACCACCTGGCCATCGATAGTGACAGCTAGATTTTGCACGGCTATATCGGGAAAACTGATCTCCAATTCCATATTATCCGGCAGTACCAGTGGCCGGTAATTGAGACTATGGGGACAAATCGGTGATACGACAATGGCACTCAGACCGGGGACAACAATCGGTCCGCCCGCCGCCAGGGAATAGGCCGTCGATCCGGTTGGTGTCGCAACAATAACACCATCGGCTTTATAGGAAGCCACAAAACGATCCATCGCTCTCAATTGCGCCTCAATCATCCGATTAGATTTACCTTTATCGACTACAACATCATTAAGTGCTGAAAAAGTCCAGCATTCTTTACCATTATAAACTTCACAGCTTAAGATCATTCGCGGTTGAATAGAATAGCCACCCAGCCTGACTTGTTCCAATCGTGAGTATAAATCGTTCACCGTTACTTCCGCCAGAAAACCCAGGTCACCCAGATGAATTCCCAGAATCGGTATTTTACGATTCTCAACAATTCTGGCGGCCGATAAAATTGTACCGTCGCCCCCCAACGTCAGTACAAAATCCACTTTTGAAAAATCATCGGCTGTATCTATCAGCTGGTAATTGAACGCAGGTGGTGTTGGCATTGCTGATAAGATTTTTTTGCTTATATATACCTGCATTCCCTTCAAATCAGCCCATTCGATTAGACCAGGCAGTAATTCCCAGAAGGCGGATTTTTCAGTGTTCGCCCAGATTGCGAATTTATCAGAACGAATCAATCCATATCCTCAAGATTGAATGAATCATCAGCTTGTTTCACAAGTGTTTTTATTCGATTTTCGGCTTGCTGCAGCTCAGCGCGGCAGTTTTCAGAAAGTTCAATCCCTTCTTCAAATAATTTAAGATTATCCTCGAGTGATAATTTCCCATCCTCCAATTCCTGAACAATTTGTTCGAGTCGTATAAAAGCATCTTCAAATGAAGATGGTTTTTGTTTTTTAGTCATACCTAAATATAATCCGGTTTAATTTGAATTGCATTCTGAAAAATAATATTCATTCGATATCGGCCGTTTTCTCGGCCTGGATCCGACCTTTCGCCAACTGCAAATCAAATTTCTCCCCTACCCGCAGTTCCGCTGGGTGACGAATAAGTTGACCAACATCCGTTTGAATGGCCAGAGCATAGCCTCGATTTAAAATCGAGTGTGGATTCAAAGCCTGCAGACGCAAATCCAGATTAGCCAGCTCAATCTGCCGCTGTTTCCAATTGCTTTGGGTAATTTTGATGAAATCCAGATTCAGCCGTTTAAAACGCTCTTCCATGCGATCCAGCAGATCGCGCGGTTGCCGGAATCCATAGCGATCCGTCAGATAGTCCAACTGCTGCTGTTCGTTTTCCAGCGTTCGATTTATCAGAACGGCAAGCTTTTCACAGTAATATTTCAGTTCATCCACTAATTCGGCGCGGGCCGGGGCCGCCAGTTCAGCCGCCGCGGATGGTGTCGGGGCTCGCAGATCGGCAACCAGATCGGAAATGGTCGTATCGGTCTCATGCCCAACAGCAGAAATGACTGGAATCGGGCAATTAGCAATTGCCCGGGCGACAATTTCTTCATTGAATGCCCAAAGATCTTCCAATGAACCTCCGCCACGACCGATAATCAGGACATCAACGGCTTCATAAGCGGTAAAATCGCCTATAGCCTGGGCTATATCAGCAGCCGCAGTAGCGCCCTGGACCAGTGTGGGACGCAGGATAATTTTCACATGGGGAGCCCGTCGAAGCAGAATATTGGAGATATCCTTGAATGCGGCACCGGTAGCGGAGGTGATCACACCGACAATCTTGGGATAGGCTGGTAATTTCTGTTTGGTTTCCGGGGCAAACAATCCTTCCCCGGCTAATCTTTCCTTCAAGGCTTCAAAGGCCAAATGCAGGGTTCCGACACCAACCGGTTCCAGCCTGGTTACCACAAGCTGATAATAACCACGCTGTTCATATACAGTGAGTCGTCCCTGTAAAATGATCTGCATTCCATTATCCGGTTGAAAGCGTAGGTAGCGGTTATTACCTTTGAACATAACCGCCTTGATTTCAGCTCGATCATCCTTCAGTGTAAAATAGATATGACCGGAACGATGGTGCACAAAATTGGAGATTTCGCCAGAAACCCAGATCGATCGGAAATTACCTTCGAGCGATTCTTTGATTAGCTGCGTCAGTTCACCGACGCTGTAGGTTTGTGTTTTATTCACTGAATACTGGACTGGGCCGACCTGCTTTGAGCCAACAATAATACCAGAAACTGGCTACTCGCTGAGCAGCTTGATTCAATCTGGTCCGAGCCAGTTCCCCCGATTCCCTAAACAGAATCTCAAGATAATCACTTGAATCAGGTAACTGTGTATAGCCACTTAATAATTCTTGTACCTCCGGTGTTTGAGCAGCGCGTGCAAGGGAATCAGCTTGGAGGATCTGCTGATGAACGGAAAAAGATTCGCGTACAATCATCAGGCCTTCTATAAAAATATCGTTAAATTCATAGACAGGACCGGCTGGTATAACCGTATCCACCAAGGCGTCGACCATTGAAACTTCCCAGCGAAAATGAATCCCGTCATTACCGGTAAATTGACCATTATAATTAGCTACCACATGGAGGGGCATATGAATATCGGCCACATAATGGCCCAGGGCCGCCATTGGAATCAAAATAGCATCCCAGGCACCTGATTTCATCATATCGATTATATTCTCTGAATATTCTTCAATATAATAGGGACCGATGCCCCATTTTGCTACGTTGTCCTTACCGTATTTGCTAATCAGTTGTGTTTGTGCAGGTGGCAAATCCGAAAAAGGATAACTGGTATACAGATCAACATCGATATAATGGCGATAACCCTCATCGGGATCGAACTGTTTCCATAGATCAGGATCCACAGCGTGGAAGGCCAGTGAATCATTGAAATAGCGGACGAAATCACCGAAATTTTCGGTAATGATTTGAGCCGCAGCCCGGTTTATATCTTGATGCGCTTTATTGCTCCAGCACTGAGCGCTACTACCCAGGACCAGAATAATAAAAAGATTATGTAAAATCCAGCGCCCCATGGACGACTGTTATTAACGATTCTTTTTCTTATGTCGATTGGCGCGCAGACGCTTCTTACGCTTATGCGTCGAAATCTTGCGCTTTTTCCGCTTCTTTCCGCAGGGCATATTACCTCGATTTTTTATTCAATATAGTTTGGTTAACAACCGTCCGCATTCGTTTGGACGGCTTAAATGTGGGAACATAACGCTCCGGTAATTGAATTTCACCTCCCGTTCCCGGGTTACGCGCTTTTTTTGGTTGACGGTGTTTAACACCGAATGTCCCAAATCCGCGTAATTCAACTCGTTCATTACGGGCTAAAGCATCAATAATTGTCGTAAATATACCCGACAATACGGTTTCAGTCTCAACCTTGGTCAGACCGGTTGCCCCGGCAACCGTATCGATTATTTCCTGCTTTGTCATATTACTTTCCTCGCCAACGGTAGGCTGGAATGATATCAAACCAGGATTTCCCCACTTGCGTTCGCTCATCGAAAAGGAGCTCCATGAAAGAGGGTCGCTGATGCCTAATCTGATATGTTTTCGGTTTTCCCTGAAGGCCGCTTAATTCAGCCGCCAGGGTGATCGCATCCTCGTAAGTTCCCAACGTGTCGATCAATCCCAATTCAACCGCCTGAACACCGGTATAAACGCGTCCATCGGCTAATATTGCCACCGAATCTACATCCATACCGCGCTCCTTCGCTACTGCTCCCGAAAATTGTCGGTGTAAATCTTGAATTATATTTTCGAAATAAAGACGATCTTCTTCCGTAACCGCCCTGCTGGTCGATCCGGCATCCTTCAGTGGTCCACTCTTCACCGTTTCGATGCTTAAACCAATTTTCTCCAGCAATTCGGCTGCCACCGGGTATTCCACGATGACACCAATACTGCCGGTGATACTGCCTTTATTGGCCATAATGCTGGTACTGCCCAACGCAATATAATATCCACCGGAAGCGGCTACACTACCCATGGAAGTAACAACCGGTTTGATGTCATTAACACGGCATACTTTTTCATAAATTTCCTGTGATGGTGCGATTGACCCACCGGGGCTGTTAATGCGCAAAACAATTGCTTTAATATCTTTTCGTTGAGCCAGTGTCTCTAGATCCTCCACTATTTGTTTAGAGGCAAAAATTGGACCTTCTACCGGGATGATTCCAATTTTATCTCCGCTGGCGAATCCATCATCATCTGCTGAGAGGTCGACAATTTTCAAAATTAGGAAAATGACAGCCAGCGTTGCCAGGCTGATCCAAACCCAGCGATTTGTGCGCTGTGGCGGTCGTGGTGGTTTTATCCCTGTGGTATCCATAAAGTCAATTTTTGTCCCGGGTAAATATATTGACCATAACGCAAACCATTCCAGCGTCTGATTCGAGAAGCGCGAGTATTATAATCTTCTGCGATATGACCAAGCGTATCACCTTTTTTTACTACATAAATAAGTTTTTGATGTCCCTGTGGACCGGTTTGGACATAGGTCGCCGGTGCCTTTTGCCCCGCAATCGGAATGGTCAGTTTCTGCCCGATCCGGATCTTGTGGCGGTTGCGGATCTTATTAACGGCTGCCAGCTGATGTATGGAAACCTTGTAACGTTTCGAAATATCCCATAAAGTTTCACCATAGCGTACTTTATGGAAGACATATTGGGGAGCATAGCGTTCACTTTCCGGCACAGCGGCATAGGCAGTCGCGAACGTGGAATTAGTCCCATAGGGAATTTTAAGTGTATATATACCTTTGGTGGGTGTTGTGGACTGGCGTAGTTCCGGATTTAATGCCCGTAATTCATTAACACTGATTCCTGCGCAACGTGCCAGCACATTCAGATCGGCACTTTTTTCCAATTGGACCTGATCATAACGGATCGGATTAGCATGCGGAACCGTAAAACCGTATTCTTCTGGATTCTGGCAGATCATCGCAGCAGCTAAAAAAGTAGGAATATGATTACGAGTCTCCCGCGGTAGCGAATATAGTTGCCAGAAATCACTGGTCTGATGCAGACGAATGGCGCGCTGAATTCGTGCGGCACCGGCATTATAGGCCGCGATTACCAAATACCAGTCTTCAAAAATATTGTATAAATCCTTTAAATGAGTACAGGCGGCGCGGGTTGATTTCTCTGGGTCACGCCGTTCATCGATCCACCAGGTCCGCTCCAAACCATAATTCTTACCGGTGGAATATACGAATTGCCACATGCCAACCGCGTTAGCGCGTGAATATGCTTTCGGATTCAAACCTGACTCAATCAATCCCATATATATTATTTCTTCCGGTAATGAATATTCATTGAGTATCTCCAGAATCAAGTCCCGATAACGTGCATAACGCTTCAACCAGATTTCAAATTCCATCTTTCGACTGGTTTGGAAAAATGTAATCAACCGCTCAACCTGGCTGTTACTGATTATCGGAACATGACCTTCCCGATCATCAATAACGCTGAATATTGATTTACCCACCTCCATTTCAATCGGTTCAATCTGGTCTGCGATAGCAGCGCTAACTTGATCAGCATCAACCAGAACCTGGGATTTTTCGATAGTCTGCAGTTGGGTCGAATAAATATTAATCAGCGCAGTTTCAAACCGGTTAAACTCTTCCTGATCCTCGCTGGTCATTTCACCAAATTGTTCGGCTTCCTCCAGTAAATCAAATATATGATCCAGCTGATAAATAACTTCCATCGAATCACCAAGAACATCGGCTATCAATACATCGGCCATCAGTATTTTCAAATCATGTAATAATAATGGCAGACGATTGCTAGCGATGACCATGTCATTTTCATCAGATATTCCTCCTGGAGTGGGATCGGATGATTCGCCACCAGCATCATCCAACCAAGGTGCGGCTTCACCCGCCAAAGTCGGATTGGTGCTTGGAATGACCAGCAGCAACATGCCAGCAAACAGCAATATTTTCAGTCGTTGATTGATTCGATACATCTCTAATGCGGTCAATTAAAACGGGGCGAAATTAGGTGAATGAACCTAACCTTATCAAGACTTTTCACTACTATCAGATTGACGGATCCGTTCGATTAAATTGCTGGTACTTCGGCCAGTTTTCAGGATAATCCGTTCCACCCTTCCATCATTACGGCGGATAAAATCAGCCCCGGCAATCTCCGCTTCCGGATAATCTGATCCTTTGACTAAAACATCCGGTGCCAGTGTTTCAATCAGGTTGGCTGGAGTATCCTCATTGAAGATAACCACTAGATCAACGACTCCGATGGCATCCAGGATCAGAGCCCGGTCATCTACCGGCTGTATCGGCCGGGCGGAGCCTTTTAGTCTCCGGACAGATTTATCACCGTTTAATCCGACAACCAGGTAATCTCCCTGAGTCTTGGCCTGATTTAAAACTTCGATATGACCGGCATGTAATAAATCAAAACAGCCGTTAGTAAATACGACTGTTTTACCTGCACGCTGCTGTGATCCAACCTGGCGTCGGGCAGCGGAACGACTAAGAATTGCCATAGATCACCTTCAGGGGACATACCTGGCAGAATTCCGGCTGACAATATTGATTGTTCAATTCAATGATGCCTTGGATGATTAGAAAATTCCGCAATTTTCCTACTGACAGCAGTTTTCCAAATCGACGGCTAATATAGCCATATGTATACGGCAATTGTAAATTACTCCACCGTTCCCGATGTATACGAATCTGGTCCAGTTCTCGATTAACCTGACAGCGGGCAGCCAACGCTGGGTAAAAAACATTACCCAGTAATTCGGTTTGTATTCCGCAACCGGCGACAGTTTTGATTTTATCGTGCCACAAACATTCAAAGCTGGGCTGTCCAGCCCAGCCTGAGTTTTCCCAAACGTCGATTAAATTCAATAATCGCGCCGCCAGGAACAGCCGATTCTGCGGATGATTGGCCGGACGAACACCACAGCGATGCCAGACCAGACCACTGTCCCGCATCAATCCAATAAGATAACTATGGATTTGGTGGATTGAATTGTACTGTAGAACTTTCCGGTCGATCATCGCTGACAATTGCTCAAATGCATCGGAATTGCCCCCATAGCCTAGCACTTTAAAAATCGATTGAAGAATTTGATCTGAAAATTCGTTAGTAGCCGTCTCAGACAAATATTGGGACATTTTCAGTTGCCAGCGCCGGTGACCGAAGGATTTCAGGACAATTTCAGGAGTTGCGATTAAGTGATCCGTATCTCCAAAACAGGTCGTGCCATGCATATTTTCAGCTGGAATTACGACCGTAGGGAAGGGTAAAACTGGATTTCGACGCGGTGAACAACGCAGCACATGGAGAATCACATTCCGGTAATTTGGATCCTGGGCATGCCCGTGTTGAAGCCAGCCGGTGGATTCGAGATGGCATTCAACTGCACCCCGGCGGATCTGCCCATCAATAAATAGAATTGCATTCGAAATATCTGGTCCTTCATGTACATTCCGCCGGCCCGGATCAATGATCACAATCGTTTGTCGGTCAACCGATTTTAATCGCTGCCCCGGCTTGTGATATAGCCAGTCCTGTACCAGGGCGGCCTCTTTTCCGGTGGATTGACAGGCTGAATCGAATACTGCTTCAATAGCCGACACCGGTAATTTATAAGACATTATTTGCTGTCCTGCTTGCTTGTTCAGCCAACCACTCATGTTTTAATTCAACTACTCGATCTCGTAGCTCCTTCGTCAGACGGTTGCGATCCTTATATTCAAGTCCCTCTGTTTCGATTGGTCGGCCTAATCGTAATTCGACCGGTTGTGGTTGAAGATCCCAGGAATGCTTGCGAATGACAGCACCGGTTCCGCACATCGCCATCGGAATGATCGGCAAGCCGATTGAAATACCAATAACAGCCGCTCCTTTTTTAAAATCATGGATTTCGCCATCCAAAGAACGGGTGCCTTCCGGGTAGACTAATATTGAGCGGGGATTACGCTTTATCGAAAGGTGCGCTTTTTCCATTGATTTGATGGCGCGCTCGCGGTTCCTGCGATCAACAAAAATATGTCCGGCCAGGTACATGGCCCAGCCAAATACTGGAATTCGTTTCAACTCAATCTTTGCCAGCGAAACAATATGATGCGGTATGGCGGCAAAACAGAGCGGAATATCGAAGGCTGACTCATGATTACCGGCAAATATATATTGTTGTTTGCGGTCCAGATATTCAATCCCCTTCAGAGTATACGGCACGCCGGCCGCAGATAGAAGAATCCGGGACCAGGAACGAGCGATCCAGCGAACTCCTCGGCCACTCCAATCCACCAATCCCACTAATATCGCTAGCGAACTGTGAATAATGGTCCACACTATCAAATTTAATATCAACCAGTATAAACGCATTTATTTCAATTCCCGCTTGCCCATGTATTCCTGAAGAATGGGTGGCAGAATAACCGTACCATCCTCGGTCTGATAGGTTTCCAGCAGTGCCACCAGCAATCTGGGCGTGGCCAGACCGGACCCATTCAAAGTATGGACAAAATCCACCTTCCGGTCAGCATCGCGACGATACCTGATATTTCCTCGGCGAGCTTGGAAAGCTTCGAAATTACTGCAGGATGAAACTTCCAACCATTTTTTCTCTCCCGGTGCCCATACCTCAAGATCATAACATTTTGCGGCCGAAAAACTTAAGTCGCCGCTACACAATTCCACCACCCGGTAATGCAGTCCAAGGATTTCCAGAATCGATTCTGCCTGCTTTGTAAGGCTTTCCAGTTCAGTATAGGACTGCTCGGGTTCGACAAATTTTACCAATTCCACCTTATTGAACTGGTGCAGCCTCAGAAAACCACGTGTTTCTTTACCATAAGATCCGGCTTCTCTCCTGAAGCAGGCCGAATAAGCAACATACAATTTCGGCAATTCGTTCTCGGGTATAATCTCATCGCGATGGATATTGGTAACTGGCACTTCTGCAGTGGGAATTAAATACAACTGGTCCACATCTGTCCGATACATATCATCGGCAAACTTCGGCAGTTGACCGGTCGTTCGACTTGCATCTCCATTAGTCATGAATGGTGGAAATATTTCAGTGAAGCCATAATTGTCTATATGGTGATCTAACATGAAATTGATCATCGCTCTTTCAAGACGAGCGCCCTGCCCCACATACAGTGGGAAACCACTGCCGGAAATTTTAGCGCTTCGGGTAAAATCAAATAAATTCAGCTTTGTACCCAAATCGGTGTGGTTGCTGATCGTGAAATCGAATTCCGGTTTTTCGCCCCACTGGCGCACAATTCGATTATCTTCAGCTGTTTTTCCAACCGGAACCGATTCATGGGGTAGATTTGGAATGTATTCCAGGCTGGTATTGATCTGATCATTGATATCCGCAACGGTGGCCTCCAGCGCTTTGATCTGCTCCCCCAACTTACGCATCGCAGTGATCGAGGCGTGCACATCCTCACCTGATCGCTTGGCTTTAGCGATCATTTCCGAAGTTGTATTTCGTTCCGAACGCATTGCATTTAAATCCGTGATCAGCGTTCGATACTGGTCGTCCAATTCGATCAGGGGTTCAATATTTACCGTTTCGCCCTTAGCCTGAATACCAGCCAGTACTGCGTTGGGATCATTTCTGAATATCGTAATCGGTAACACTGCAATTTCCTTATAATTTTATCGTTAAAAGTATAGTTTAAAAAATTGATTTACAACGAATGATAGCGACCTTCAGCTGGTCATAGTACTATAAATTAAATTAGCGTCCCTTACCCGAAAAAACCACCCAGATGGTGCTCAGGATAATGATGAAATCCATCGTAAAGTTTAAGCTTTCTATATAAAAGAAATCATATTTCAATTTTTGACGGACATCCTCCAAGTCGCTATCATAGGGATGCTTGATCTGCGACCAGCCCGATACACCGGGTAATACTTTATGCCGCCGATAATAAAAAGGATATTCATTCAAGAGCTGATCCACAAAATAAGGCCTTTCCGGACGTGGACCCACCAAACTCATCTCACCTTTAATTACATTGAGGAATTGGGGCAGTTCATCCAATCTGAACCGTCTGAGCCATTTTCCGACAGGCGTAATGCGGCCATCCTCTTCAACAGCCCATACCGGACCGGTCTCGGCTTCGGCATTATCGACCATAGACCGGAATTTATAGATCGTAAATTGACGGTTATTATGACCGACCCTGACTTGCTTATACAGAATTGGTCCCTCGGTGTTTAATTTGATTGCCATGGCAATCACAGCCCAAAGTGGTGAAATAACCACCATAGCAATTATCGATACAACTACGTCAAAAATCCGTTTAAAAATCCGGTAATACAATGTGTCCAGATTCGGGTTAACATCCAATAATGGTAAACCATACAATTGTTGTGTCCGTGCTAATCCGCTGATCACCTCATATAAATCAGGCACGATTTTAATAGAAATGGGGGCTCCGTTGATCTGATTGATCACTGACATTAAGCGAATGTGTTCCGGTTTTTCCAGTGCCAGAACCACATCGCTGATCTGTTGTTCAATTATGATGCTTTTAATATCCTTTTCCATTCCCAGGATATTAATCGGTCCTGGTGGAACCTGATCAGGATCATCCTCCGATTGAACAAATCCAATCACATTGAATCCCTGCTGATCATGGTCCAGTATTTCCTGCTCGGCACGAATCCCACGCTGATTTAAGCCAACAATAACAGTGCGGCGCCTTCCAATCCCCTTGCGAAGAAGATATTTCTGGAATGTCCTGAAACCGGTTCTCAAAGGAACTAAGCAGATAATAAATACCAACCAGTATTTGAACAACAAACCGGCTCGAAACGAATATACGGTCGGGAACAGAGCGTCGATGAACACGACCAGAACGATCACTGAAAAAGTCGTTCTGACTAGTCCCTGTATTTCACCGAATCGGGAAGTTGTCGGTTCACCTGAATACAAGCCACCGATAAACAGGATTATCCCCCAGAAGACCTGGATTCCACTGAATATCAATACCTCAGTACTAATCGGAAATCCAAAGTCGACCATAACTGACCTCAGGCTGGATTGATAAGCGAAATATCCTGCAATAACATCCAGGAAAAAAATGAACCAGGCTGCACACCACAGGGACAGGTGAGTCCGAATCGTATGATAAGCGCGACTTGACATGTTGAATTGTAAATTTAATTTAAATTAATTGTGATGTTTCAGATCACAATCAAATAAACCACCAACGCAACCCAGTTTAACCATTATTTTTCCCTTCGTTTGGTTATTTACAACTGGTAGCGTTTTTCTGAATGGAATCTCCTAAAAGTTGCGATAATTTACAGCACATTTTATTATTAGGCAAGCTGTTAGGATCACCAATCCTTCCGGCTGCCTGGCAATATCAATTGCAGCGGATTGGGCAGTGATCCCAATGATGACTACGATTAGCGCAACCAGGCATTTAATTATAATACGTCCTGTATCCTTGGAGCGAAAAGTATTGAGGTCATTGCTGGTTTATTCCAATTTTCACAGTTGATTACCATCTCCAATTTGCTCAATCAGGCTGAAAACCGCTATAAAGATTGGTATTCAATTATTATAAACTTATTATCTTGCCAAACAAATTTTATCGATTACATCAATCATTTGCTGCGCCAATATTTCACGCATAAATGATTTGGTAATGTAGGCATATCCATTGGTACCAAAATGCTGGACCCGGAATGCATTTTGGTAGAAATATTTTACTGCTGCCAATAGACCCGGCAGATCACCTGGCTCAATAGTGAGGCCGCCGCTGATTTTATTTACCAATTGATTTGATTCACCGCTGGCCACCAGAATGACTGGTGTCTGACACCCCCAGGCTTCCATTAGCTTAGAAGGAATGGCATCTTTTATAGCCGGGTTGGCAAGCGGTATTATAGCGGCATCAGCCATCTTTAGTAAAGATGGTATATTATCTCTTTTCTGGCCGCCAAGAAATGTTATGTTTGATAATGCCAGTTGGCAGGTACGATCCACCAAATGATTCTTTTGAACTCCATCCCCGACAATTAGAAAATGAATTTGTTCTGATTCCCTTAGTTGATCAGCCACATCAATAATTATATCCAAACCCTGTGCTATACCGATTAAGCCGGCATAAATAAATATATATTTCTGCTTTAATCCTAAATCCCTACGCCAGTCGAAAGAGTCTTCGGAATTGATAAAATTCATATCAATCCCATTAGAAATCATAGTAATCTTATTCCCATTAATACCCTGACCGATAATCTTATCACATTTACTAGTCGTCACAGGCGTTAAATGATCAGCAGTATTATAAATCAATTTTGTTATCAATCGACCAATCCTCACAATTGGTGCGGTGGCTTTGAATTCACCGGCTTCAACAGCAATGTCTGGCCAGATATCACGGATGTCAAAGATCCATGGAATATGCCATATTTTTGATAGAATAAGTCCGGACAGACCAATAAACAGAGGCGGTGAACTGACGATGACTATATCAAATTGTTCTTTGAGTTTTAGTCCTGTAATTATTGATGTGACCATGAATGAAATATAATTCATGATTCGGTGAAGGGAAGATTTTAATGGTGAGAAGTAGACCCATGTCCGGTAAATGGAGACTCCATCTAGTCTCTCTTTCTGAACAAATCTTTTCCGGTATCCATTATAAATACGGCCATTGGGATAATTAGGAATTCCTGTTACAACCGTTACATCGTTACCAGATTTCACCATGCAACTCGCCAATCCGCTGAGACGCGCTGCAGCACCGCCCATCTCAGGAGGATAGAAATGAGCTAGGATAAGGATGTTTTTATGGCTTTTTTGCAGGTTATTAATCACAAATTAAATTAATCCAGATTAATGATACAAAGCGCCCTTTTACCAGTATGAGCTGAATCAAAACAAATAGCCGTTCCATCGCGGTTCCAACGTGGATGAAGATCACAACGAACATCACCACGGTAACGAAAAGGTGCTTTAACTTCTGCCAGGTTCTCCCGTTTTTCCTGCATTAAATTGAATCGTATTAAATATTGAATTCGCCTTCGATCCGGGTAGGTATCTGTAATTATTGATTCGCCATCAGGAGAAAATTGTGGATGCCCATCAGACAAAAATTGGTTTTTTCCAATGATTGAGAATTTATCGGTTTGATCGGTCAGTAAATAGTAATGATCGCCGATTTGCTTTTTATAGGCATAAGCTAAAATATGCCGGTTATCACGCCAGGCAACATGGGTAACGACTCCGGAAGTCTTAAAGAGATGTAAATCTCTGCCATCACGATTCGATGAGACCATTCTCGTCCATGTCTGTCCGTTCGTCTGAACCCAGCGGTGAAAGAAAATGAAACGTTGCCCATTCGGCGAGAAAATTGGGTGAGTAAAATAGTGATAACAATCAGCCATTTTCTTTTCCGACCTGAATAAAGACAGCTCTTTAATAGAGCACAATAGCTTTATCTCGCCATCAATCAGATTCATTAAGTACAATCCGTCATCTGCCGGAAACGGATCATCCGCGATAGCTTCCTCACCATTCGGATAACTGTATGCACTAGCGAACTTCCGCAGCCGGATAAAACTGTGGCTGAGTGCCCAACTACCATCAGAGCTGAGAGCGGCAACAGGTCGATCAAACTTCTTCAGTTCCTTACCCGCAATATCGAGTATCCGGGCATAATGATTTTCCCCATTGAAATCATTAAAAATCACGTTATTGGTCTGTCCCACCCATTGCAGCATGGCTCCCATCTGCCAGTTCCAGGTTTTGGTAGTGCCAATCTGATGAAATGAATCATAATGCGGGGCTGTAAAACAACCCACCTGGATTTCATCATCCGCAGCAGGCATCTTAAGAGGATTTGTATATTTATGAGCTAATAAATTTGTATTATCCGGGGACCAGGGACATTTGTCGTGGAAACCATAGAAATATCCCTCTTGTACGATAATTTTAGTATTTGATTTCATTTTGGAGATTGGTATTACAAATAACAATCCTTGATAAATAGTAACTACTAAACGCTTTAGTCCAGGGTGAAATCTGATTAGATTGTATATATAGCGCTCATACGATCGCATGAAAACTCACTTATTGAATATCGAATCTCATTGTATATGCACCTCCCTTAACGGATCTGGTGGATAAATAAATGAAATTCTTTGTGTAATTATCTGAATAGCTTGGTATTTTAATGCTGGGGTAACGAAATGTTCTACTTGCTATTATATCCCCTTTTAAATGAATTATCTTGTTCCAACTTATTAAGTCCTTACTGATCCATAAATCTGTGTAGTTGGATTCATTGGTTTTACTTGGCTCACAGACAGTACTAACAAGATATATATTATTAATCCTTTGTGCGAAAAATGCACTGCCATCCAATTTCTGAATTTGCTTCATTTGGGAAGATTCATATGAATAGTACTGTATATAATTTTCTTCATTTTCGGTGTCTGTAGGGATTAATAAACCTTTTTCCATCGGGATTATAGACATCGCCCGATATGATTGGCAACCCACCAGAAATGGCTCAATGTTGATAAAATCTTCTGTTTTCCAAATACCCGATTCTTCATCGCTGTCACCGGTTAAGATCCAAAAATGTTGGCGATATTTGTCATAAACAATGTTATGAATGTGTCTGATTGTACCACGGGGAAAAGTATAAAGAATATCCCAACTTTTTCCTAAATCTCGCGATTCGTATATATTAATTATATTATTGTAACTTGCCAGGTAATCACCCCAAAGGATTCTTTCGGTAGTATTATTATAATATATATTTACTGGTCTTCGACATGTTTTAATATAATATTCACTTAATGCCCCCGTAGTATCAAGTTTATATATTTTATTAACTTTCTAATTTTTTCTTTTTT
>CAYTPW010000005.1:0-171886 GCA_964439935.1 uncultured bacterium
ACGTGAAGGCGGACATACGGTTGGCGCCGGTGTCGTAACTGAAATTATCGAGTAAAGGACAGGCTGTGCCAAAACAATCAATCAGAATAAGTTTGAAGGCATACGATCATACTCTGCTGGATAAATCCACGGAAAAGATCGTAAAAACAGCGAAATCGACTGGAGCGGTTATCTCCGGACCGATTCCGTTACCGACCAAACGATCAGTTTACACTGTGCTCAGGTCACCATTCGTGGATAAGAAATCACGTGAACAATTCCAGACCAAGATCCACAAAAGGCTAATTGATATCCTAAATTCGACGCCCAAAACGGTCGAAGCATTGATGAAATTAGATTTGCCTGCCGGTGTCGATATTGAGATAAAGGTGTAACATGCGCGGTTTAATCGGTAAAAAAATTGGAATGACACAGATTTTCGATGATTCAGGTGAGGTTACTCCCGTGACGGTTATCGAAGCGGGTCCATGTGTTGTTACCCAGGTAAAAACTGAAGATAACGATGGTTATAATGCCATACAGGTTGGCTTTGGTACTGGCAAACTGAAGCATACCACTAAACCCATGCTGGGGCATTTTGCTAAAGCAGGCGTAGAGCCGAAAACCACCTTAGCAGAATTCGAGGGTGTTGAAGGTTTCGAATACAAGCAAGGCCAGCAATTCTCGGTCGCTATTTTTCACGAAGGTGAAAAAGTTGCGGTGTCCGGAACATCGAAGGGCAAAGGCTTTGCTGGGGTGATAAAACGGCACGGATTTCAGCGCCAGCCGGAAACTCATGGACAGAGTGAATATCTGCGTCACGGTGGTTCAATTGGCCAATCTTCTGATCCTTCCCGGGTATGGAAAGGGATGAAAATGCCCGGTCACATGGGAGTCGATACTGTAACGGTCAACAACCTCAAAGTGGTGCGTGTTGACGAGGATAACAATCAACTTTTTTTACGCGGCGCTGTTCCAGGTGCTAAGAATGGACTTTTAATAATTACGAAATAACGATGGAATTACAAGTACTTAATCCAGACGGTTCCAACAGCTCGAAAATAAAAGTAGCTGATTCCGTATTTGGAATTACTCCCAATGAGTCGGTGGTCTATAAGGCGATCCAATCTGAAATGACCAACAGTCGGCAGGGAACACATGCAACAAAGAACCGAGCTTTAAAGGCCGGTGGCGGTAGGAAACCATGGCGACAGAAAGGGCGTGGCGTAGCCCGTGCCGGTACTATCAGATCACCTTTGTGGCGCGGTGGTGCGACCATATTCGGACCGGAGCCGCACAGATACTCGTACAAATTGCCAAAAAAAGTACGGCAAATAGCACGGCGGTCACTGCTGTCTCACAAAGCCCAGAAAAAAGAATTACTAGTAGTAGAATCCCTGCAGGTCTCAGAACCAAAAACAAAAGAATTTATTAGAATTTTGAATGATTTGAATATCGCGGATAAAAAAATCACTATTCTAGCTTCTACTATGGAAGACAATCTGTACTTGGCTACCAGAAATTTGTCAAATATTTTTCTATGCTTGGCGCAAACAGCCAGTACAATGGACTTAATTGACTGTGATATTATCCTGGCTGATAAAGCTGGTATTGCGGTTTTAAATGATCAATTGGCTGCTTGATATTATGACTGAATACCAAAAAATAATTCTTCGACCGTTATTCACCGAGAAAATGAGTGTCCTAGAAGAAAGCCAGCGGAAATATGCTTTTCAGGTCTCCAGGAACGCCAACAAAATCAGCATTAAAAATGCAGTGGAAAAGAAATTTGAAGTGAAAGTGGTTAAAGTGGCAACTATGAACCAGTTAGGCAAGCAGAAACAAATGACAGTACGGAGTGGAGGACGTTCAATTCGTACGATGGGCAAGCGCAGTGACTGGAAAAAGGCAGTTGTAACCCTTGCAGATGGTTATACCATTGATCTTTTGAGAGGTGAGGCAGCGAGTTAATCATGGGTATACGAACTATAAAACCAACCACCCCGGGGGGTCGATTTGCCACTCGAAATGATTTTGCAGATATCACGAAATCTGCTCCGGAAAAGCAGTTAACAGTTGCATTGCGTAAATCGGGTGGTCGTAATAATAAGGGCCGGATCACAGTCCGCCATCGTGGTGGTGGTCATCGACGCCGGTATCGGATCATTGATTTTAAACGCAACAAATTCGGTATTGAGGGTCGTGTTACGGCAATCGAATATGATCCCAACCGCTCGGCATTTATCGCATTAATTATCTATGCCGATGGTGAGAAGCGATATATAATCGCCCCTTTCGGATTAAAAGTGGGTGATCTAGTTATTTCCGGTGAAGAGGTGCCCTTGAAGATCGGTAATGCACTCCAGTTGAAAAATATTCCAACAGGCATTGTAGTACATAATATTGAGCTGACACCAGGAAAAGGTGCTCAGCTGGCACGTTCTGCAGGTACCGGAGTACAGATTATGGCCCATGAAGGTGGATTTGTTTCCTTACGTCTGCCATCATCGGAAATTCGAATGATACCGGAGAATTGTATGGCGACGGTCGGTGAAGTTGGAAACCGCTCTCACGAACAGATAGTTTCTGGGAAAGCTGGCCGCACCCGCTGGTTGGGACGGCGTCCCCGCGTGCGTGGAGTAGCAATGAATCCTGTTGACCATCCGATGGGTGGCGGCGAAGGTAAATCTTCCGGTGGTCGTCATCCAACAACTCCCTGGGGTAAGCCGACTAAGGGGTATAAAACCCGGAAAAAGAATAAAAAATCGAATGATTATATTGTGAAGAGGAGAAAGTAGAATGGCTCGTTCCTTAAAAAAGGGCCCGTACGTTGATCCTAAATTGATAAAGAAGGTGCAGGCAATGAATGAATCGGGTAAAAAAAGGGTCATCAAGACCTGGTCCCGTCGTTCGATGGTAACACCTGATTTTGTGGGTCACACAATGGCGATTCATAATGGAAATAAATTCATTCCGGTTTATATCTATGAAAATATGGTCGGGCATAAGTTAGGAGAATTCGCACCAACCAGAATATTCCGCATGCATTCCGGAGATAGGAAGAAATAACCATGGAAGCTCTGGCAAAATCCCGTTATATACGTCAGTCACCGCGCAAGATGCGAATCGTAGCCGATGCTGTTCGTGGTCAAAAGGTTGGGAATGCTCTCAACTACCTTCATTTTTCACCATTGAAAGCAGCGGCAATTATTGAGAAAACATTGCACTCGGCTGTTGCCAATTATATGCAAAAAAGTGAGGGCGGGAATGTGAATCCCGAAGGTTTGAAAATTACAGAAATTTTTGTTAATGGTGGCCCGGTAATGAAACGTTTCCGCGCTGCATCGATGGGGCGTGCCTCACGATTGCTAAAACCGAGTTGCCATCTAAATATTGTCGTTACCGACGAATAATTGTAGGAGGTACGTTTGGGCCAGAAAACACATCCGGTCGGATTTAGATTGTC
This sequence comes from uncultured bacterium, assembly GCA_964439935.1. Lineage (GTDB taxonomy): Bacteria > Fidelibacterota > Marinisomatia > Marinisomatales > TCS56 > JABMQW01. The sequence continues at coordinate 3,446 of CAYTPW010000005.1, forward strand.
GCTCAATAAAGACTGGCGGTCGAATTGGTACTCCGGAAAAGACTTTGCTAACGAATTGGCGGAAGATGTGAAAATTCGGAAATATATTGCACATCGCCTGCCCAATGCCGGTGTATCCAGAGTATTAATCAATCGTACTTCTAAAGTTGTAACTGTTACGATCTTCACTGCCAGGCCTGGTATTGTTATTGGCAAAGGCGGTGAAAATGTGACCCGTTTAAAGGAAGAAGTGAATCAGTTATCAAATAAGAATGTCCAGATCAATATTTCCGAGGTCAAGCGTCCCGAACTGGATGCTGCCTTGGTTGGTGCCAGCATCGCAAACCAGCTGGTCAGGAAGATATCCTACCGACGGGTGGTCAACAAAACGATCCAATCGACCATGCGAATGGGTGCTCAGGGCATTAGAATCAATGTGGCCGGCCGATTGGGTGGTGCTGAAATAGCTCGCAGTGAGAAATTTCACCAGGGCCGTGTTCCGCTGCATACATTGCGGGCCGATATTGATTATGCCTTGACCGAGGCGTTCACTACTTATGGTGTAATTGGAATCAAAGTGTGGATTTGTAACGGAGAAATACGTTAAGCAAAGATTATGTTAGAACCAAGAAAAATCAAATATCGCAGACATCATCGGGGTAATCGCCGCGGTATGGCAATGAGTGGTAACCATGTCGCCTTTGGCAGCTACGGATTGAAAGCTATGGAACCGGGTTGGATCACTGGACGGCAGATTGAAGCGGCGCGTATAACAATTGCCCGTGTGGTCAGAAAAGTCGGTAAAATGTGGATTCGTATTTTCCCGGATAAGCCGATCACCAAAAAACCGGCCGAGACCCGCATGGGTAAAGGAAAAGGAACACCAGAATACTGGGTGGCTGTGGTCAAACCGGGCCGTATATTATTTGAGGTTGAAGGTGTTACACATGAGATGGCTCAACAAGCCTTTATATCAGCCAGCCATAAACTGCCGATCAAGACCAAATTAGTCAGTCGTCGAGAGGTATAGACGACATGAAGAAAAATATTTTAAATGAGATGGATGTCTCCGAACTGGAAATTAAATTGGCTGATAATCTAGAAGCGCTGCAAAACCTGCGTTTTCAAAAGGCTCTTCAGCAGTTGGAGCACCCGCTGCAAATCCGTGAATTACGGCGTGAAATCGCTCAGATAAAAACAGTTCTTAGCGAGTATACGCATGGTATCCGTAAACGCAAGGAAGGACAGAAATAAGATGGCGGATTCACAGCGCAGGCAATCCCTAACCGGAGAGGTTGTCAGTACCAAAATGGATCAGACGGTGATCGTCAAAGTAACCAGACGTGTATTGCACCCGGTCTATAAAAAATATATCAAACAGTATAAAAAATATTTTGCACATGCCGCAAAAATCAGTCCCAACGAAGGCGATATAGTTAAAATATTATCCAGCCGTCCGATTAGTAAGAATAAAAATTGGCGTGTGAGCGAAATAGTACGGGAATCGCAAAAATTGGAAGCGAAGCCGTGATTCAGCAAGAAACCAGACTAAAAGTTGCCGATAATACTGGTGCAAAAGAAGTTTTGTGTTTTAAGGTGCTGGGAGGTTCCGGTCGCCGCTATGCCTCTGTAGGTGATCTAGTTGTCGTTACCGTTAAAAATGCCCTGCCCGGTGGTATGATAAAAAAAGGCGAAATATCGCGCGCAGTAATTGTCCGCACACGCAAGGAAGTTCGTCGTTCCGATGGAACATATATTCGATTTGATGATAATGCGGCCGTATTGCTTAACAGCGCGGGCGAACCACTCGGGACACGCATTTTTGGACCGGTTGCCCGTGAACTACGCGATAGTGGTTACATGAAAATAATCTCAATGGCGCCGGAGGTATTATAGTAATGCACGTGAAAAAAGGAATGATGGTACGCGTCATCAGCGGAAACGATCGGGGCAAGCAGGGTAAAATTCTGCATGTATTTCCCAAAACTGATCGGGTCATTGTTCAGGGTATCAACTTTGTTAAAAAAGCTACCCGTCCTACTCAATCCAATCCGGGTGGCGGATTTATTGAAAAAGAAGCATCACTATCGGCTTCCAACGTTATGGCCGTAATTGGTGGTCAGACCTCCCGAATTGGATATAAAAAATTGGACGATGGTACCAAAGTGAGAATTGCAAGTAAAACGGGTGAAGAGATTGAGTCATAGAAATGGCTGACGAAAAGAAAAAAGTAGCAACCGAAAAGAAGAGTGCCGTGCCAAAGAGCAAGTCGGGTACGAAGAAAACCGGTGGGGCTAAAGCCGTGGTAAAAAAACCGGCCGCAAAATCAGGGCCGGCTAAAAAAGCGCCAGCTAAAAAAGCTGCCCCCAAGAAGACAACTACAACCCGGACGGCAAAACCAACCGCAAAAAAAACTGGCGACAGATATATTCCTAATTTAAAGAAATTTTATAGTGATTCAGTGGTACCGGCTTTGCTGAAGCGATTTGATTACAAGAACCGGATGGAAGTCCCGAAAGTAAGCACCATCTCGCTTAATATGGGAATTGGCGATGCAAAAAACAATCCAAAAGCATTGGAAAGTGCACTAGTCGAATTGAGTGCCATTACCGGTCAGAAAGCGGTTGTTACCAACTCCAGAAAGGACATCTCGAATTTTAAAATCCGTAAAGGTTTTCCGGTCGGCTGTAAGGTAACTCTGCGGGCCAATCGGATGTATGAATTTTTTGAGCGGTTGATTTCAATCGCTTTGCCACGGACCCGTGACTTCAATGGATTGTCATTCAAATCATTCGATAAACGGGGTAATTTTTCTTTTGGCGTAAAAGAACAAATTGTATTCACTGAAATAGACTACGATAAAATCGATAGTATTCGTGGAATGGACATTGCCATATCCACAACAGCAGAAACTGATGATGAGGCATATTGGCTGTTGAAAGAATTCGGCTTTCCATTACGTAATAAACCTGTTAAAACCGAAGCGCCAGAGGCTGTTTAATGGCAAAAAAATCACTGATTGTTAAATCAAAAAGACGCCCAAAGTTTTCAACCAGGGGGTACAACCGCTGTTTCAACTGCGGACGGCCTGATGGTTATATGAGAAGGTTTGGCTTGTGTCGAATCTGTTTCCGGGAAATGGCCCTAAAAGGCGAAATACCCGGTGTTACGAAAGCCAGTTGGTAAGGAGATTTCTGAATGTCAATGACTGATCCCATTGCGGATTTATTAACACGGATTAGAAACGGATTAGCCGCCTCCAAGCGCTGGGTTGACGTGCCTGCTTCGAATATGAAAAAGCGAATCGTTTTTATCCTGAAAGAAGAACACTATATCGAGGATTTCATCTTTGTGGCTGATGGCAACAATGAACTCATCCGGGTATTTCTGAAATACGATTATCATCAGAAACCGGTTATTGTTGGTATCGAACGGATTAGTAAACCCGGTCGACGCGTATTCGTCGGTAATAATAATCTTCCCCGGGTTCTTGATGGCTTGGGGATCTCGATTCTGTCAACGTCCAAAGGTGTAATTTCAAATAAGACCGCCAAGCGAATGAATATTGGCGGTGAAGTATTATGCAACGTCTGGTAATTATATGTCGCGGATAGGTAAAAAAGAAATTAGTATTCCTGATGGCGTCAATGTAACACTGACCAATAACTCGGCCACCGTTAAAGGACCCAAAGGAACTCTGAAAGTTAATATTCACCCGGATATTATTGTTAAGCAAGCTGATAACCAGTTAAATGTTTCAAGCCCCACGGACAGTCGACGACATCGATCGTTGCATGGTACCAATCGAATGCTTCTGGCTAATGCCGTGACGGGTGTATCGGCTGGTTTCTTCAAGGAATTGAAAATTGTCGGTGTTGGCTATCAGGCTTCGCTCAAAGAAAATTTACTCGTCCTGCAATTAGGATTCTCCCACGATATTTATTTTGAGCCACCGGAGGGAATCTCAATTGAAGCTAAGCGGACCGATATTAAAATCTCCGGAATCGATAAGCAGCTGGTGGGAGAAGTTGCAGCGAAAATTCGATCTTTCCGCAAACCCGAACCCTACAAAGGTAAAGGTATCCGGTATGTCAATGAGTATGTTCGCCGCAAACAGGGCAAGACCGTCGGAGGAACAATGTAATGGGAGTTATTTCAAAGGATGAAATCCGTTTCCAACGTCGCCGGAACAGAAGTAAACGCCCTGCAAACAGTAATATAACCAGGTTGAGATTAGTCGTATTCCGAAGTGCCCGGCATATTTACGGCCAAATCGTCGATGATATCGAAAAACGAACTCTGGTGGCTTGTTCGACGGTGGAAAAATCAATGCGCGCTAAACTTGAAAAAGCACCCACTAAGGTGGAACAAAGCCAAATTATTGGCGCTGAAATGGCCAAGCGGGCCCTGGCGAAAAATATTAAGGAAATCGTATTCGACCGAAACGGGTTTATCTACCACGGACGTGTAAAAGCGTTTGCCGAGTCAGCCCGGTCCGGTGGTTTGAATTTCTAATCACGAGGAGTGAAATCTTGGCGATTATAAATCCAGCAGAATTAGATCTGAAAGAAGAGACGATTGTTAAAATTCGGCGCGTGGCCAAGGTGAACGCCTTAGGCAAACGTTTTCGTTTTTCAGCAATAGCGGTAGTGGGCGATGGAAAAGGTCATATCGGTGTCGGTATTGGTAAGGCTGGTGAAGTGATATTGGCAATTACCAAAGCAAAAGAAAAAGCTAAACAGGCAATCGTCAAAGTGCCTCTGGTCAATGGTACAATACCGCATAAAATAATTGGAGTACATGGAGCCAGCAAAGTTTTGCTTAAGCCTGCCAGTCCCGGTACCGGAATAATCGCCGGGGCGGGAGTACGGGCTGTAATGGAGCAGGTTGGTATTAGTGATATTCTAACTAAGTGTCTCGGCTCGAATAATTCGATGAATGTTGTTAAAGCTACTTTGAATGCCCTTGAAAACCTGCACGATGCTGTATCGGTTGCAAATCGCCGCGGAATCACTATTCCTGAGATATTTAATTAATTATGGTAAAAGCAAAACAGAAAAAAATACGAATTACGCAGATTCGCAGTAAGATTGGATATTCGAAGAAAGCCAAGCTGACCCTGGCTGCTTTAGGATTGCGGAAGATGCATCAAACAGTCGAGCAGAACGATACGGCAGCAATCCGCGGGATGGTAAAGGCAATAGATTATCTAGTCAAAATTGAGGAAGTGTCATGAAATTAGACGCTTTAAAACCTGCTGACAGTAATACTAAAAACACCAAGCGGTTGGGACGGGGTCAGGGTTCCGGTACCGGTAAAACAGCAGGACGCGGTCACAAAGGTGCCGGCAGTCGAAGCGGTAATAAGACACGACCCTGGTTCGAAGGCGGTCAAATGTCACTTTCCAGGCGCCTGCCAAAACGTGGGTTTTCAAATCATCCCTTCAGAAAAATAGTGCAAATTATCAATCTTGATACTATCGAGAAGATCGGTCTGGAAAAAATCGATATTGATGTTTTACTTGAAAAAGGTGTAATTAAAAATACTCAGGCCGTGGTAAAGGTGCTGGGGGATGGTAAGCTGACTAAAGCGGTCCAGGTTTCCGCTAACGCCTTTTCTAAGTCTGCCATTGTAAAAATTGAAAAAGCGGGAGGCTCAGCTACGTTCCTGTGATTGATAAATTTCGCAACATATTCAACATACCTGAGTTACGCAAACGGATTTTATTCACGCTCGGTATCCTGATTGTTATCAGGATTGGTGCTCATATTCCGATTCCAGGCATCGATAGTGAAGCACTGGGTGCAGCAATCAAGAATTATCAGAATACATTGTTCGGATTGTACGATCTATTTGCCGGCGGTGCGTTTCAGAAAGCAACTCTATTTGCGCTGGGTATTATGCCCTATATATCCGCGTCGATTATCATTCAGCTGATGAGTTCGGTTGTACCATATTTCCAGCGCCTGGATAAAGAGGGTGAAGAAGGACGCAAAAAGAAGACACAATTGACCCGCTATGGAACTGTTATGATTGCACTGATGCAGTCATATGGTGTAACCATCTTTCTTGAGTCATTGACCGCTAATCTCAGTGGTGCGTCCGTGGCGGTTGTGCCTTATCCCGGGATCGGCTTCAAATTTGTGGCAATGGTCTGTATGGTCACGGGTGTTATCCTGATTATGTGGCTTGGTGAGCGTATCACCGAAAGGGGAATCGGGAATGGTATATCGCTGATCATTATGGTCGGAATTGTTGCCCGTTTGCCCAACGTAGTCCTCAGTGAAATATCGCTGTTGAGAGAAGGGGTGCGCGGTTTTCTCCAGGAAGTTATTCTGTTGGGAATTATGTTTATCATTGTTGCTTTTGTAGTTCTGCTGACCCAGGGGACTCGGAAGATACCGGTACAGTATGCCAAACGGGTTGTGGGACGCAAAGTGTACGGGGGGCAATCAACTCATATACCGCTTAGGGTCAATACCTCCGGTGTTATGCCGATCATTTTCGCGAGCTCGATCATGCTGATTCCCAGTACTCTGGCTACTTTTTTCAGTGAGAGTGAATTTATGCAGGGAATCATGCGATTGTTCTCGGTGACCCATTGGTTTTACTGGCTGATATTCGGATCTATGATAGTTTTCTTTACCTATTTCTACACTGCCATTGCCTTCGATCCGGTGCAGGTTTCGACGCAAATGAAACAGCACGGCGGCTTCATTCCCGGGATTCGACCGGGTAAAAAGACATCGGAATACATTGATAATATTTTAACCCGCGTTACTTTGCCGGGCTCTTTTTTCCTGGCATTCATAGCTATTTTCCCATATATCCTGATGAATATTATGGATATTGGTTATGATTTGGCTTCGTTCTTTGGAGGTACCAGTTTATTGATTATTGTGGGTGTTTCACTGGATACCTTACAGCAAATTGAATCGCATTTAATGATGCGACATTATGACGGTTTCCTGTCAAAAGGGAAATTGCGTGGCCGGAGACGTCTGTAATATGGTGCGCATTCGTACCAGACGTGAGATTGATCTCATCCGTGAAAGTTGTCAAATTGTGGCTGACACGCTCCAGCTGCTGCATGAGCATATCAAGCCCGGTGTGAAAACGATTGATCTAGACCTTATAGCAGAAGAATTTATTTGCTCGCAGGGCGCTCGCCCGGCTTTCAAAGGTTATATGGGTTTTCCAGCGAGTCTTTGCATTTCGATTGATGATGTTGTGGTACACGGCATCCCCGGACAGAAGAAGCTGCTGGAAGGACAAGTGGTCGGAATTGATTGCGGTGTGGAAAAAAATGGTTATTACGGTGATTCCGCCCGAACGTACGCCGTTGGAAAAATCACCGATGAAAAACAACAGTTGATGAAAGTGACCCAACAGGCATTGATGATCGGCATTGAACAGGCACGAGTCGGGAATTATGTTTCAGATATCGGTCACGCGATCCAAACCTATGTAGAATCGTTTGGTTATTCGGTCGTGCGCGAACTGGTCGGACATGGAGTAGGTACTGAACTACACGAAGAGCCGCAGATTCCGAATTTTGGTGCACCCAACCAGGGATACCAGCTCCAATCAGGCATGTGTCTGGCGATTGAACCGATGATTAACAAGGGTGCAAAAGAAGTATTCACTGAAAAAGACGGCTGGACAGTACGAACTCTGGACGGTCAGATTTCAGCTCATTTTGAACATACAGTCGCTATTACTGACAATGGCGCTCAAATTCTCAGTCTGGGGGATAATTAATTGGCCAAAGAACAACCAATAACAGTCGATGGTACTATTAAGGAAACACTACCCAATGCAATGTTCAGAGTGGAAATTGATATCGGTGGTAAAAAACACGAAGTATTAGCTCATGTAAGTGGCAAGATGCGCATGCATTTCATCAAAATTTTACCAGGTGATGTGGTTACACTGGAGATATCACCCTATGATTTAAGCCGCGGTAGAATTACCTACCGAAAGAAATAGAGGAATAATGAAAGTTCGTCCCTCAGTAAAAAGAATTTGTTCAAAATGTAAGATCATCCGGCGCCACGGTAAAGTGCTGGTGATCTGTTCCAATCCGAAACATAAACAGAGACAGGGATAGGAGTATATAGTGGCACGTTTAGTTGGTGTTGATATCCCCCGCGATAAGAAAATCGCTTATTCACTGCGTTACATCTATGGGATCGGCCTGACAACCGCACAGGCCACCTGCGACAAAGCAGGCGTTGATCCGGATGTACGCGTTAAAGATTTAAATGAAGAACAGATAGCGGCAATCAGAGATGCAATCACCAAGCTAGAGCTGAAAGTTGAAGGTGAATTGCGGGCTGAAGTTGCAATGAATATTAAACGATTGAAAGATATTGGCAGTTACCGTGGATTACGGCATCGCCGGGGAATGCCGGTGAATGGCCAACGCACCAAGACCAATGCTCGTACTCGCAAAGGCCGGAAACGTACGGTTGGTCTGGGTAAAAAAGGTCCCACTGGTAAGAAAGGGTAAATAATTGGCTAGAGAAACCAAAAGAAAAAAGAAAAAGAAGGGTTCGGTAGAACCGGTTGGTGTCGCACATATTAAGGCATCTTATAATAATACACATATTTCTTTAACTGATCGATACGGTAATGTAATTACCTGGGCTACAGCTGGCACATCTGGTTTTAAAGGTTCCCGGAAGAATACTGCCTATGCCGCTTCCCAGGCCGCAGCCAAAGCAGCCAAGGATGCAATGACACTGGGTATGAAATCGGTGGACGTGCGGGTCAAAGGCGCCGGTGCCGGGCGTGAATCGGCGATTAGAACTCTGGCGGTAGCGGGTCTAGAAATAACGGCAATTCGCGATGTGACACCCCTGCCGCATAATGGTTGCAGACCACCTAAAAGACGTAGAGTATAAATAGGATAAGGAAATTATGGCACGGTATCGAGATTCAGTATGTAAGCTTTGCCGAAGAGAAAGTGAGAAGCTCTTTTTAAAGGGTAACCGGTGTTTATCAACGAAATGTTCACTGGACCGCAAATCATATGGGCCCGGTCAGCACGGACAATCCCGCCGCCGCCGCTTATCTAATTATGGGCTTCAATTGAGGGAAAAACAAAAGATCAAGCGCATGTACGGCATACTGGAACGCCAGTTTCGGACTTATTTTCAGAAGGCCGACTTGATGAAAGGTGAAACCGGTAACAACCTGATGCAGTTTTTAGAGCGGCGTCTGGATAATGTAGTGTACCGTCTTGGTTTTGCTTCATCTCATGCCGCTGCACGGCAGATGGTTTCTCACCGGCATTTTCTGGTAAATGGCAAAATTGTCAATATTCCTTCCTATCTGGTCAGCCCTGGAGAAATAATTCAGGTAAGAGACAAAAGTCGTAAGATGGAATCGGTGATGGATTCAATCCGCCGAATAAAAGGTGATCTGGATCTTCCCTGGTTGGAAATTGACAAGGCTAAAATGAAAGGTACATTCATCGCTATTCCGGATCGGGATCAGATGAATGTTGAAGTAAATGAGCGATTGGTTGTAGAGCTGTATTCCAAGTAATCGCAATAACATAAGTATAGGATACTCATTTCTATGAGCACAGATGTAAAAATTAAAATTTCCGTTCTTGAAGAGGAACAGACCGAGAATTACGGAAAATTCGTAATTCAGCCATTAGAACGCGGCTATGGAGTAACCCTGGGTAATGCCCTGCGTCGTGTATTATTAACCAGCGTTCCCGGTGCTGCAATCACATCGATTAAAATTGAAGATGTGTTGCATGAATTTTCGACGATCAAGGGTGTTAAGGAGGATGTTGCTGATATAATCCTTAACTTGAAAGGTGTCAAATTTAAGCTGGCTGATCAGGTTCCCGATAAAGTGGAATTGACCCTGGAAGGCAACGGAACCTTAACAGCGGCCGATATTCAGAAAGCCAGTAGCGAATTTGAAATTCTTAATCCTGAACATTATATTACTGTGTATTCACTTGATGAAAAGCTGGAAATCGAATTCAGGATCGGCATTGGTAAAGGTTATGTAGCTGCAGAAGAAAATGAAATTCCCAATGCACCCTTGGGAACGATTGCTATGGATAGCATTTTTAATCCTGTTACAAAAGTTACCTTTGATGTACAGCCCGTACCCGGTGCAAAAGCACCAATTGAAATGCTCACAATCGAAGTAAATACCGATGGATCAATATTACCACGTGATGTTTTAAGCTATTCTGCCAAAGTACTGATTGAACATTTTAAGGTCGTCGAAAGCATCAGCAAACCTAAGGTTCTGGAAGTGACCGAAGGAGTCAGCGAGGAAGTTCTGCGCATACGAGGCTTACTCAACTCGACCATTGATGAGATGGAATTATCGGTCCGCAGCCACAATTGTTTGCAGGCAGCCGGGATTAAATATATCTATGAGCTGGTGAATAAAGAGGAAAATGCCATGCTTAAGTATAAAAACTTCGGCCGTAAATCTCTCACCGAATTAGTAGAAAAGCTGGACGAAATGGGTCTGTATTTCAGTATGGATGTGGATAAGTATTTAACCGATGAAGTAATGTGAGTAATCATGAGGCACCAAAAATCAGGAAAAAAATTGGGACGAACTGCGGCACACCGGAAGGCCATGCTCGCAAATATGGCGACAGCACTGTTTACCCATAAGAAGATTAAAACCACCGATGCGCGTGCCAAAGAATTACGAAGATTCGTAGAGCCACTGATTACTTTTGCCAAACGGGGTGATTTGCACGCCCGGCGACAGGTCTTAAAAAAACTACGGCATAAGAGTATTACAAATGTTTTATTTAATGAGATTGCGCCGGTCTATGCGGATCGCAATGGGGGTTATACAAGGATTACAAAACTCGGTTTCCGTGATAATGATCGTGCTTCCGTTTCGCTGGTTGAATTAGTTGATATGATAGGACTCGGAACGTCTGAGAAAGAGAAAAAAGGCAAGAAAAAGGAAGCCCCCAAGGCAGAAGTACCTGCAGAGAATGAAAAGTAACACCTGAGAACGAGTCATTTTCTTGAAAATTATCAAGATATATTTTAGCAGGGCAACCACCATTGTCCTGTTTTTTATTATCTCTTTGTTATCCGGTCAGGAATCAAAGCCCTTATTTGAGCAGCGCTGTCTATGGGTCGTGCGTAGTAATATAACCTCTACTGAGGCAATCGACGGATTAATACGCTTCGCCAAACTGAATAATTTTAATAATCTGATTGTTCAAGTTCGTGGACGTGGTGATGCTTATTATAATTCCGACCTGGTGGCCAAGGGTAAAATTGTCCGGAATGCTGCTTTTGATCCACTGGCCTATTTAATACGTAAAGCCCACAGACTCGATATTAAAGTACATGCCTGGGTCAATGTTTATCTGTTGTGGTCTGATAAAAGGGTACCTTATAATATCGATCATATAATATTCCAACATCCGGAGTGGCTTGATATTCCTGAAGCAGGTCGACTTTTTGCCGACGAATTGGTAGGTGATATGGAACGCTTGCGTGAAGGACATGAGGGACTGTATTTATCCCCTGGCCATCCCGATGTACCTGAATATCTGCTGAGTGTATTTAGAGAGATTGTTACCGAATATAAAATTGATGGCTTGCACTTGGATTATATACGCTACCAGGATGTCGATTTCGGCCGTAATCCGATAGCGCGCAGAATCTATGAAAAGAATAATGGCGAAGACCCCTGGGTGCTGCTGACTTCCGCCGCTCGCTGGGCAGGAAATGAAAGACAATATCTGAACCGGGTCAGAAAATGGAGCGACTACCGGAGATATTTGGTAACCGATCTGGTCAAACAAATTCATCTGATGATCGATGAAGTTAGGCCGGATTGTATTTTATCCGCAGCCGTAAAACCAAATCTGTATCAAGCTCGGGACCAGTTTTTCCAGGAATGGGATGTCTGGCTTGCTGCCGGATATCTGGACTGGGCAATCCCGATGAATTACACCACTGATCTGCGCGATTTTGCCGGCAACATTGGAATTATCTATGATAATCTACCTGCCAAGTACCGGGCCCGAATCATAATGGGACTGGCGGCCTATAATCAGACGTCTGCTGAAGTGGTCGATAAATTAAAATATACTCGCATAACCCGCTTTAGGGGTGTTTGTTTTTTCTCGTATAATACATTCAGTCAAGATCCTGATTATATTCGGCCGATCCATATCGAGATCAATAAATAACACACTCTTGTCAGTTCTGGCTGCCACTCCTAAATTTGGTAGTGAATCTTTTAAAAAGCTGTCCGTCTGATAATGATCGTACGATTCCAGCTATACCACAACATTCACAGAAATGAGTCCACTATTATAATTGCGATGAAGTTTGATTATGCGAATTAAACTAGCCAATGCCGGTGAAATCGCTACCTACCTTCCAGAATCGGATTCGGTTCAGCGTGTTAACAATCAGGATATATTGATTACCGATCAGCGGATTGAAGAGCTCGGCACTGGTCTTGGTTCAGCTGAACTCGAAATTGATTGTACCGGCTGCCTGGTAACGCCAGGCTTTATTGATCCCCATACCCACCCGGTTTTCTGGAAAGGTCGCGAAGCTGAATTTGCGCAACGGATTGCCGGTAATTCCTACCAGGACATAGCTGCTGCTGGCGGTGGGATCAAGGCCAGCGTCAATGATGTGCGCAACACCGGAAGCGCAGATCTGAAACGAGTCGTGACTAAACGACTGGATCGCTTTATCAAACTTGGCACCACAACGATTGAAGCGAAAAGTGGCTACGGCCTAAATACAGAAGCGGAATTAAAATCGCTGGCAATTCTCGGTGATTTGGCTGTAGAGCACCCGATCGATATATTTCCAACATTCCTTGGTGCGCACGCTATTCCCGCTGAGTTTGCTGATAACCAGGCCGGTTATGTTGATTACATTTGTCAGGAAATGATCCCTGCCGTTGCCGAGCAGGGAATCGCCAAATTCTGCGATGTATTTTGTGAAGTTGGTTATTTTACTGTGGCCCAGTCAAGAGCAATTTTAAGTACTGCCCGCCGTTATGGCTTGATCCCGCGCTTACATGCCGATGAATTTACCGATTCCAGTGCCGCCAAGCTGGCAGCTGAGATCAAGGCAATTTCCGCTGATCATTTGATGGCGATCAGCCCGGAAGGGATTAAGGCTCTGTCGGGCTCAAATGTAACGGCCATTCTGTTACCCGGTACTACATTTTTCCTGGGGCAGAACTGCTATGCTCCCGCCCGGCAATTACTCCGCCATGGTATTCGAATTGCACTGGCAACTGATTTTAATCCCGGCAGCTGCCACATACAGTCGATGCCGTTTATAATCTCGCTGGCTTGCATCTACCTGGGATTGACAGTTGAAGAAGCATTTGCCGCCGCCACCTATCAGGCCGCTCAGGCACTCGGTCAGCAGGATGAGGTCGGGACGCTCGAGCCAGGGAAAAAAGCCGATCTGGTAATCTGGGAAATCGGCAGTCTACTGGAGATACCCTATAATGTGACCGATTTACCAATCCGTAATGTTATTAAAAATGGGCAACCAATTTTTGCGCTTGACTGAGGTAAGTAAGCACAGTAAACTCGCTCAACTGTTTGATAAGGATAATAATCAGACCATGAAAAAATCTACATCGTATCTCATTCTACTGACCTTGCTGATGGTCAGTGTACAGCCGTTGTTTGCCAATTATGCCTTTTATCGAACTGTTATAAATACTTGCAAGGCATATCGTGTGGAAGTGAAAGAAAAAGAGATGTCCTTTACTACCCAAAGTGATGAAAAAATGACCTTTACCATGAATCTTTCCAGCATGCGCAATAATTTCGATATGGTCCTCTTGGTTGGATTCATTTCAGCTGGCCAGGCGATTCGGCATCAAAGGCAACTGGCTCAAAAAATGGAGAAAAGTGGCCGCAGTTTCAGTGCGGAAATTCCCCACGAGGTTGAAATTGCCGTGATTGTACCCATGTCGAATGAAAGGATGATAATTATTGCGACAGCCAACGCTGACTTGGTAGTGCAGTTATCAGAAGGAACGATAAATTCCGCCGGATTTATGCGGCAAATTAAAGATAATATTAAAACATTGTAAGGAGTGATAAATGGAATTACTATCATTTTGGTCAAGAATCGCAAATATGGGCTATGCCGTATTGTGGTCAATTACAGCTGCCATCGGATTCTCATTTGGAATTGGTCTTGCACTCAAGGTGTTTGATTGGCTATCGGTTGACATCGATGAATGGGAAGAAATAAAAAAAGGTAATATAAGCGTCGCTTTAATATTCATTTCCTTGATACTTACCGTAGGATTTTTGGTTTACAAAGTCATTTAAAGACCGACAAATAAAAAGGGCTCCCCAGAGCCCTTTTTATAGCTAGCCATAGTTGATCGGTTCGGTCATCCATGACTGACCGATACGTTCAATTTGCGAATTTCAGTATTTTGATTTATTGTCCGGACGTAGTTTAAATAGACTTGTCCGGGGGAGGGGTGCTTAGCTCAACCACTACAGCCCCAGGCCTAAGATCAACCGCAACATAAACTCTGGTTTACCGTCAGCCACTTCACCTGCAGCGTACAATGTACCAAAGGCAAGCCAGAAACGTTCACTGCCATGGGAAACGGTCGGACCGAAATAAGTACCGGAATCACTGCTCCGCAGTTCAATGCCCGCCTTTAATAGCGGATAAATAATGAAACGTGCTCCGGCGTTATATTTTATTTCTGATTCCCAGCTGTCGTCCTCATATTCGATTTCGAAAACGGGATTGACTGCTACATTCAAATTTCCAAAGTCCCGGGCTAAAATTATTTTACCTTCCAGACCATGTTTCGAGAAGTCCGGTTTTCCTTTATATTCGAAATAAAGTAGTGGATCGACCAGATACTGACCCTTTTCGCCAATCCGGTAACGGGCGCGCAGTTTATAGCCGGTGTACTCAAGATTGCTGCCAGGCGCTTGTTTAAAATTCTGGTATATCGAAAAATCAAAACGATCACTCATACCAACTTCCACTTCGATATTATGTTCGGTGGTGACTGTTCCGTTCAATGAATCTGCAAAAGGTGAAGTTAGTGTAGTATAGTGCTCTATCTCAGCTTCTCCCTGGTTCATTGTCTGATATTCATAGGTCCATACATATGAACGGTTATCGGCGATTAAACAGTTCCAGCTGATTAATGCAAATCCTATGACCATAATCCGTAATTGATTCATGCGGTTCCTTCGTCCTGTATTCCAATGTTATGAAAATTAAATATAATGAGAACGTGTCTCATTATATATTAATACTATTATCCACGATAATCAATACCTAGATGTTTAGAAGATTTAATAGGTTAGTCTTTACCCGGCCTGCATTTTGTTTTTGTGGGCTAACCTTTTAGTCTTCTTAACAACTTGATTATTTAGGTATAATTGATTACAATATGTGACCATTAAGCAATGATAGGCGATCAAAACGAATGTTAATAAAAGAATTTGATTACTATCACAAATCCAATTGTGGTTAATATCATACTAATTCAAGAGATTATTGAATGGTAATCGCAGGAGAGGGTAATCGCAGGAGAGAATGGTTATGCCAAAAATACTGATCATTGATGATGAAAAGGATTATTTAGATATTCTTAAAGATCTTCTTAGCGCCTATAGACCAGACTACCAGGTGTTGACGGCTAAATCCGGTAAAGAAGGTCTCAAACTGGCGGAAATCAATAAACCGGATGTGATCTTATTGGATGTTAAAATGCCGGAAATGGATGGTTATCAAGTCTGCCGGCATTTAAAGCAGCATGAAAAATTAAAACTGATTCCGGTAGTTTTTCTAACAGGTGTCAGAATAGATCCAGAGGACCGAATTAAGGGATTGGATATAGGCGGCGATGCCTATCTATTCAAACCGGTAGACACAGGCGAGCTAATAGCTCAGATTGATGTCATGCTCAGGATAAAAAAAGTGGAAGCTGAGCTGCGGCGAGAAAAAGAAGCATTGGAACGAAAAATCCGAGAGCGAACAGAAGATTTGGAACGTTATCGGAGTGAAATTATTAGCCAGGGACCGAGAATTCCTATAAAAATGGGTATTAGGAAGAGGATCTTTACTGGATTTGGAATTGTCGGGCTATTGCTCGCTAGTGCAATAATTATTACATTGATCAGTATAAGTATTTTAAATACAAATATCCAAATGACTCATGATCATCCTTTGGCAGTAACCCGGGCAGCTACACTGATCGAGTTTGAGATCGTAGAAATGCATCGTTCCATGAAGGATGTCACCCTTGCTGAAGGCAAAGAAGCACAAAGCCGATATATCGACTTAGTCAATGTAGATGAAGCGGAAGTATTAGAACTATTTGATCTTATTCAAAAGCAGATCCTTGGTGAAAAAGGTCAGGAACTGGCATCAATCACTCAAAAAGCGTTTCTGGAATGGCGGCCTATCCGTCAAAGGGTTATCGATTTGACGGAAGTAGGGGAACAGCTAGAAGCCCAACATATAACCCAGACTGTGGGGCATAATTATGTTGAGTTTCTAATTGTTGAAGTTGAAAAGTTGGTGGAATATGCTGGAAACAAGGCACTGGCGCTCAACACAAAATCATCAGATATTGCTAATCGGACTTGGGCCACTACATTAATAACATTGTCCCTGAGTCTATTAATGGGCACTTTATTTACAGCTTCTTTTTCACGAGATCTAACCGGGCGTCTGGCTAGTATAAATAACGCAGCGCTAAAAATGACGGGAGGAGATATAGATCAAGTTATTAAAATCAAGGGTAACGATGAATTGACTCATGTAGCAAATAGTTTTAACATTATGGCAAACCAGTTATTTCTGTCATATGAATCGCTGGAAGAGAAAATTGAACAACGAACTTGGGAGCTTAAAGAGAGCGAGCAGAGATTAGCTGGCTTTATGGACTCCGCCACGGATGGATTCATCCTGATGGATTCTGAATTAAACTACCTCACAATCAATCGAGCGGGTACAAACATCGTTGGTTTAAATCAAAAGGAGTTTATCGGGAAAAACATTTTAGACGTGGTTCCGGACATTAAAGAATCAGGTCGATATGCCAAATATCAGGAAGTGCTAAAAACAGGGAAGACATTCCATGTTTCTGATCTTATCCCTAATCCCAAATTTGGTAATAAGTATATAGAGCTAAAGGCTTTTAAGGTTGGTGATGGTCTTGGAATGATCTTTACCGATATCACCGAGCGCAAGCAGGCCGAGCAGTCGTTAAGGGAAAGCGAAGAGAAATACCGTTTGATCGTTGAAAATGCCAACGACGGAATTGAGATCACCCAGGATGATCGAATCATCTTCAGCAATCCCCGCTTTGCCGAAATACTGGGCTATACTATCGATGAATTAAAAAATATATCTTTCGATCAGATCTTCACGGAGGAGGCCACCCGGGATCTCTTTAAACGTCAGAAAAAGCGTGAAGCCGGTACATTGGATTCTAACCAATATGAAACCACTTTTCGGAATAAAGCAGGCAACATTATTGATGTTGATATCAATTATGAAATTATTGATTATCAGGGAAAACCCGCGACCTTTGCCATTATCCGCGACATTACTGAAATCAAGCAAGCGGAGCAATCAAAAAAAGAGACCGAGAAAAAGTATCGTGAATTGGTTGAGAAGGCTGGTATTGCAATCCTGATTGATGATGACAAAGGTAATTTTAAATACTTAAATAACCGATTTGCAGAATTGTTTGGATATACTCAAAAAGAGATCCTAAAGTTGTCCATTACCCAGCTAGTCTACCCAGAAGATGTGGAAAGAGTTATGACGATTCATGACGATCGTATTTTGGGTAAAAGGACGAAGGCACGGTATGAATTTCGGGGGATCAGAAAAGACCAGTCTATTATTCATTTAGAAGTATCTGTTACCACATTGAAAGAGCAGGATTCAATTATTGGAACCCGTTCCTATCTGTGGGACATAACCGAGCGTAAGAAAGCGGAAGACGAAATCAAACTAATGAATGAAATATTTCATGATGCAGAAAATGCAGGGGAAGTAGGAAGTTGGAATTGGATCGTTGATACAAATCAGGTCCAATGGTCTGACAACCTCTGTCGAATTCATGGTCTAGAGCCCGGAGAATTTGATGGAACGTTTGCCATGGCAGCTTCATTTTACCATCCTGATGATGAGGAACGTGTCCAAGAAACAACTCATCAAATGCTCGATACTAAAAAACCTTTCCATCTTGAGTATCGAATAATCACAAAGGATGGAATTGAAAAATACCTTCTCGGCAATCAAAAAATCATTTTTAATAAAAACGGAGATATTATTCGATTGGGGGGATTGCTTAAAGACATCACCGAGCGCAAGCAGGTGGAAGAAGCGTTAATTGAAAGTGAGGAAAAACTATCAACCATATTACAGAAAAGTCCTATTCCAACAGCAGTAGGGGCTACAGAGGGTTCCATTATATCATTTAACGAAGCACTGGAGAAATTAATCGGGTATAAGCAATCAGAGATAAAAAATATTGAAGATTGGGCAAGGAAATTATATCCTGACAAAAAATATAGGGATTTTGTACAGAAAAACATTGGTCAGGCTTTGGTTGGGGAGAAACAGGATTGCACTATATTTACGATAACATGCAAAAATGGTTCTAAAAAAATAGTTGATTTCCACACTTCATTTTTTGGAGGCGGCCTTATAATACAAATGGTAGATATTACTGAAAAGAAGAAAGTAGAAGAGGATTTTGAAAACATATTTAACATCTCTCCTGATATGTTAGCCGTATGCACGACCGAAGGTAAATTCCTTAAAGTTAATCCTTCCTGGGAAGAAGTACTGGGTTATAAGGTTGAAGAAATGCTTAAGCTTGGTTGGGCTTACTTCGTTCATCCGGATGATGCAGAACGAACAAGCGCTGAGGTGCAGAAACAGTTAAAAGGCAATCCAGTAGTAAATTTTGTCAATCGCTTTAAATGCAAAGATGGATCATACAAGACATTGGAGTGGCAGGCAACCTATGCAGTTGAAGGTACTGTTCACGCCAGTGCTCGCGATGTCACTCAGCGCCAGCAGCACGAGCAAGCTATAAAAAAATCCCGTGATCAACTGCGGCGGCTCTCCAGGAAAATTGAATCGGTCCGAGAAGAAGAGCGATCAAAGCTGGCCGGCGATATTCATGATGATCTGGGACAGTCACTGACCGCTCTTAAGATTGACCTGTCATTGCTTGGTAAAAAAATACCTGCTGCGGACAAGGTTGGTCATGAAAAAATTAATGGAATGGAGAAATTAATTAACAATCTTACCCGGTCCGTACAACGAATATCATCAGAATTGAGGCCTGGACTGCTTGATAATTTAGGTTTAATTCCTGCTATCGAATGGTATCTGGATGAATTCGAAAAACGGACTGAAATCAAATGCGAGCTGGTTCAGAACATCTCGAAAGTCGAGCTGAACAAAGATCAATCAACCATGGTATTTCGGATCTTTCAGGAAGCGCTGACCAATGTTTCCAGACATGCCAAAGCCACGCTGATCAAAATTGTTTTGGAGGAAGAAGGTGGAACCGTTTTTATGACTATCAGCGATAATGGTCGCGGTATAA
The DNA here is from genome assembly GCA_964439935.1 of uncultured bacterium. Lineage (GTDB taxonomy): Bacteria > Fidelibacterota > Marinisomatia > Marinisomatales > TCS56 > JABMQW01. The sequence goes on from CAYTPW010000005.1 coordinate 23,057, forward strand.
CCAAGCGGGAGACAGAAGCAGCCAATTCTCTAGGCCTGGTCGGCATGCGGGAACGATTATTCCCGTATCAGGGAACGCTGGACTTAAAGGGCAGTAAAGGCAAGGGAACAGCCATTAAGGTCAGTTTCCCAATAGAGATTTTACCAACATGATAAATATTTTGATCGCCGACGATCACCCGATAGTCCGTCGTGGGCTAAAAGAGATCATTAATGAAATCCCGGATTTTCAAGTCACGGGGGAAGTTGGCAACGGAGTCGATACACTGCGGTTTTTAGCTGAACATGAGGTGGATATCGTCACCCTGGATATATCCATGCCGGGTCAGAGTGGTATTGACATATTAGAACACATTCATAGCCTGTATCCCGGAATTAAGGTGCTGATATTAAGTATGTACCCGGAAGAGCAATATGCCTTAAGAGCTTTTCGCAGTAATGCGGCCGGCTATATCACGAAAGATAATCTAGGCGAGGAACTGGCCAGCGCATTGATCAAGATAGCAAACGGCCAGCGCTATGTATCGCCATTGCTGACAGAGCAATTAGTTAATCAGATTCCTACAATTACTAAGAAAAAACGGTATCAGGAATTATCAAACCGGGAGTACCAGGTATTAACTGGAATTGCGTCCGGAAACACTATTTCAGACCTTGCTGAAAATCTTTCACTGAGCGTCCAGACAGTGAGCACCTACCGCCGTCGGGTTTTGGATAAAATGGGTATGCGGACGAACGCTGATCTGACGCGTTACGCGATTCAAAATGATCTGGTGGAATAGAGCACTTTATTTTTTACATACACCTCTGTCATTTCGACGAATAGACAGATGAGGAGAAATCTACCTTAACCTGGCATGCACCATCGGGTCGATGATTTGATTGAAATTATTATTGGTTTGTAATCAAAAATAACTCCCTGTCATTTCGTTGAATCCGCAGGATGAGGAGAAATCTACATTGGCCTGGCACGTACTACTTCAACAATAATCAGCTCATGACATTTGATGGGTGCATCAACAACCAGCACTGCAAAACTGATCTAGATTTATCATCCGGAAACAATCGGAATTCGAAATGACATAATTGATTAAGAGATAGTAAATTAGGTTATGAAATCCTATTATGTATACATCCTATCAAGTTTATCTCGGCGATTGTATGTTGGTGTAACTAGTGATCTGGAGGGGCGTGTCTGGCAACATAAAAACCAAATTGGCAGTAAGTTTACCTCCAAGTATAATATAAATCGTTTGGTGTGGTATGAGGATACCAATGATGTCTGGACCGCTCTGGAATACGAGAAGAAAATCAAGAAATGGCGCCGGGAAAAGAAAATCAAGCTAATTGAAGAATTTAATTCCGGTTGGCTGGACTTGAGTGAGAACTGGTATAAATAATACCTCTGTCATTTCGACGAATCGACAGATGAGGAGAAATCTACATTGGCCTGGCACGTACTACTTCAACAATAATCAGCTCATGACATTTGATGGGTGCATCAACAACCAGCACTGCAAAACTGATCTAGATTTATCATCCGGAAACAATCGGAATTCGAAATGACACTCTGGATTATATTGTTAGCATTTTAATAATTTGCTGTTAACCAGACATTTTTGACCCTGCTCAGGTTGATCCTATAATAAAACACTCTGTCATTTCGACGATTCGGCAGATGAGGAGAAATCTACCTTAATCTGGCACGTACCATCGTTTGAGGATCAGCTCATGACATTTGGCGGGTGAATCAACAACCATCAATGCAAAACTGATGCAGATTTCTCAGCCCGATTTACAGCGGGATTTGAAATGACATTCGGATTTTTGATTTAATCAATTTGCTTGTCTGATATATTGCATGAGCCAATGTGTATATTGTTAAGAGTCAGTGATCTTTCACCTTAATCAGGATACTTCTTTTATAAAACACTCTGTCATTTCGACGAATCGGCAGATGAGGAGAAATCTACCTTAATCTGGCACGTACCATCGTCTGAGGATCAGCTCATGACATTTGGCGGGTGAATCAACAACCATCAATGCAAAACTGATGCAGATTTCTCAGCCCGATTTACAGCGGGATTCGAAATGATAGTTAGAGTGATTCCCATAGCTATTCTGATCACAGATTCATATAGTTCCACCAACAGTAAATGAAATAAAATTACTACAACAAGTATCAAGGTTTTACTACAAAGAAATTCATCCTAATACTATATATTATCATATAACTCCATTCAGTGAGAGGTAGAATAAATGAGAATATATATTGTTGATGATTCGGATTTATTACGCGAGCGGATCATTGCTCAGTTGTCAGAAATTCCAAATATACAGTTCGTAGGACAGGCAGAAGCACTAGACGGGACTCTAACGAAGATCCACGATGCCAATCCGGATGTGGTGATTCTGGACATACGGTTAAAGGAAGGAAATGGGATTGATCTTCTGGAACAGATAAAACAGGAACCAAATGCACCAGTGGTGATCATGCTGACACAGTTCCCATATCCACAGTACCGGACAAAATGCCTGGACGCCGGAGCTGATTACTTTCTTGACAAGAACAGCGAATTTCATAAGGTTTCAAATATCATAGAACAACTGCTCCAATCCAGTATTCATTAACAGGTTTAATGAAGATTTAATGGTATTGTAAATAATCATTATAGAGGGAAAACATGAGGGATCAGCAGAAATCCAAGCAACAACTAATCGATGAGTTAAAATCACTCCGCCAGGAGATCGAGATGCCACAAAAAGTGGAAACAAAATACCGCTTTCTCTTAGACTCCACTGTTACTGGTGTGGTTATCCTTGATCGAGACTGGCGCTACCTGGCTTTGAATGATGCGATGGCCAGTATGCTCCAAACACCAAAAGACAAACTGATCGGGAAAAAGATGACCGATCTGTTCCCGGACGTAGAGCAGTCGGTTTTCGGCAAAGCATTCCAGCAGGTGTTTGAAACAGGTGAAATGGCCACTGCTACCGATAGTTTTACCTTTCCGGATGGGCACGAGCAATGGTATCAGGACAACGTTTATCCCGTTCAAGAAGGTCTTCTGATCATGGCTGCTGACATTACTGACCGTAAGCGGGCCGAGGAAGAATTACTGAACTCCAAGGAATTCAATGCACGATTAATCGATACAGCACAGGTTATTGTACTCACTCTTGATGAAGATGCCCTTATCACGACATTCAACCAGTATGCTGAGAATTTAACCGGGTACAATAAAAATGAGGTATTAGGGCAAAACTGGTTTGAGACATTTATTCCTGAAAGGGATCGAGAAGAAATACCCAGGGTATTCAAAGATGTGCTCAAGCAAATGCCAGCGGCATCAACTCATGAAAATCCAATACGGTGTAAAGACGGTTCAGAGAAGTTAGTGGCCTGGAGTAATACGATTTTATCAACTCAATCCCGTGAAATGCAGGGTATTCTCAGCATTGGAAGAGACATCACTGAGCGTAAGGAAAGTGAGGAAATAATACGTCAACAAGCTACTTATGTAAATGAAAATCCAGCACCAGTTTTCAGTACAGCAATTAACGGTAAAATAATTGGTGCAAATCCCGCTACAGAAAAAATATTTAATCGATCGATAATAGGAGAAGCTGTACAGGCGGTTATACCTGGTATAAAAACATCCATAATAAATGGATTGGTTGTAGATGAACCAATTCAAGTTGAAGAAGAAATCAATAACGGCACATACATTTTCACATTATTGAAAAAAGGGTCACCTAATTCTATCTATATCTATGGTTCAGACATATCCAAACGCAAGCAGGTGGAACAAGCGTTACAAAATGGCGAGGAACGCTATCGTACCCTGGTTGAATCAACACGCGATGGAGTAGTGATTACGGATAGTGAAGGTAACTTTATATTTGTCAATTCAAGTTATGCTACAATGCTTGGTTATTCAAGTCCGGATGAATTGATAGGAACGTCGGCTATCGACAGGTATGCTAATCCTGAAGAACGGGCAGGAATATTCAAGCAATTATCGAAAAACGGCTATGCGGATAATCTGGAATTGGAGCTTATAAAAAAAGATGGAACAACTATATTTGTTTTGTTTTCAGTCATAGTGAAAAAAGACGAAACAGGAAAGATTGTACAGACGGAGGCATTTGTCTCAGATATTACCGAACGCAAGCAGGCGGCGCAAGAATTAGCAAAACATCGTGATCATTTAGAGGAGCAGGTAGAAGAACGTACGGGAGAATTAAAGAAAACAATCAACCTGATGGCCGGACGTGAAATTCGCATTGCGGGTTTGAAGAAGTCCGTAAAGACACTGCGTTCACAGTTAGAATCAGCCGGGATAAAGCCGGCGGCCGATGACCCGCTAATAAAATAATGAAATTCTGGCAGGTAAATGATTATAAGAAGGCACCTTGATAAGGTGAGAAAAATGATTCAGGATTTACCCATGGACACATCTGTCCAGCACCTTGAAAAGGCGGGAAGATACGTTTTCTTTCAGAGCAATGGAGTTGGTCCCCACTTTTTAAAAGTATCTGAAGGGAATAGAGTATCCTGATGCCAAAAGATAATTTTGAAAATCTGGAGATCGATTTGTTGTTAGATGCAATCGTAAAACGCTACGGATATGATTTTAGGAATTATTCGACTGCTTCCAGAAAGCGCAGGATAAAACATTTTTTAAGTAAAACCAATTATTCAAAAATCTCGGAAATGATTCCGCAACTGCTGTATGATACTAACTTCTTTGAATCATTCATATATAATCTTTCCATTACTGTAACCGAGATGTTCAGAGACCCTTTTGTTTATAAAGCAATTAGAAAGAATGTTGTTCCGTTATTAAAAACCTATCCCTTTCTCAAAATCTGGCACGCCGGTTGCGCCGTGGGAGCAGAGGTTTATTCAATGGCGATTCTGTTAAAAGAAGAAGGTTTGTACGACAGGTGCCAGATTTATGCTACCGATTTTAATGACAATGCCTTGGATAAAGCCAGAGAGGGAGTTTACTCGATTGAACCCATGAAAGAATATACTGCTAATTATCAAAATGCAGGTGGCAGGAATTCGTTTTCCGATTATTACCATTCTAAATATGACTCGGTAATAATTAATCGTGATCTCAAAAAGAATATTACATTCGCTAACCATAATCTTGTCAGTGATTCGTCATTCGGTGAAATGCAATTTATTGTTTGCCGGAATGTGTTGATATATTTTGATAATGTTTTACAGGAACAGGTGTTAAAACTTTTAGATGACAGTCTGGCTTTAAATGGTTTTATTTGTCTCGGTACCAAAGAAAGTCTCAGGTTTTCCACACTATCCGAAGGATATCAGGAAATAGCGCCAAAAGAGAAAATATATCAAAAGAAGTATGAAAAATAGCGGTTATAAAGCGATCGTTGTAGGAACCTCCGCTGGAGGATTGGATGCCCTCGGGGAAATTATTCCAAAATTACCCAAAAATTTTCCCATTCCTATCATAATCGTTCAACATATGCGCGCCGATTCTGAAGTATTTCTGGGTTACCACCTTAATGAGAATAGCGCGCTAACAGTAAAAGAAGCTGATGAAAAAGAATCCCTCAAGGAAGGATATGTATATATCGCCCCTGCAAATTATCATCTGCTAATTGAGGATGATCAGACTTTTTCCCTGTCAGTTGATTCGAAAGTAAATCACTGCCGACCTTCTGTTGATGTGCTTTTTGAGAGCGCCGCTGAAGTTTACAAGGCACAGCTGATAGGTATCGTTTTAACCGGTGCCAATAAAGATGGTGCGGAGGGCCTAAAAAAAATTAAACAAAGCGGTGGCCTGGTAATAATCCAAAATCCGGACGAAGCGATATCGGACACCATGCCCAAGGCAGCCCTGGCCGCCTGCCCGGTGGATTATGTCCTGCCATTAAAGGAAATACCGAAATTATTGCAGACTTTTATTACATGAGTGTGGTAGTAACTTGATTACAAAACATTAATTCAATATCAAATGGAGATTTACAATGGAATATAAGAGACGATTGCTGAGACAATTTCTCATAGCTTTTTCTTGGGTTTTTCTGTTTCTACTTATAAATGCAACTGTTGTCTATCAAAGAATTTATTCACTCATTGATACAGCAAACTGGGTTTCTCATACACATGAGACTAAAGCACAGGCTTATTTAATAGAGAAATATTTGGTTGATATGGAAACTGGTTTACGAGGATATCTTATTACAGGCACAGAAGAATTTTTAGAGCCTTATAATGTTGGTAAAAAACAATATGAAACAAGGATGCTATTTTTAAAAGAGTTAGTATCTGATAATCCCGCTCAAATAAGAACACTGGAAAAAATAGAGAGTGTTGCTGAACAGTGGCAAAAAGAAGTAGTAGAACCGGAAATGGAAGCTCGCGAGAAATATGGAACAGAGGATTCAATGCAGGCGGTTATTAATCTGGTGCAATCTAAAATTGGTAAAGACAAGATGGATCTTCTCCGCCAGTATATCAACGATTTTGTTGAGGTTGAGCAGCAATTATTGGTTGAGCGAACAAGTGAATCGCAATCAACTGCGTCTCAGACCATATTTATAGTTTTTATCGGTAGCATTCTTGCAATAGTATTCAGTGTTGTAGCAATCTTCTTTATTACCAAAGGAATAATGGGAAAATTTGGTGGAGAACCAGATGTTATCGCAAATATAACCGAACAAATTGCTAAGGGTAATTTAGAAGTTGGACTTGACATAGATTACGAATCTGAGAGTGGAATACTGGCTTCGGTAGGTAGTATGGCAGAGGCCTTGAATGAAAATAATATAGAAGTTGATAGAAATAACTGGATCAAGACTGGTATAGGGAGACTCAATGAAGCCGTGCAAGAAGATTTCGAAATTGGAGAAGTAGCTTCTAAAGTTATCTCTGAAATATCCACTTATCTGGACGTCGAGCTGGGGGCGATTTATTTGGTTAGTAACGGTGATAGTCCAGTACTATCGCTTCTGGGAAGCTACGCCTATAAAAAACGAAAAAATCTCTCAAATGTGTTCGAGATGGGTGAAGGGCTTGTCGGCCAGGCCGCTTTAGAAAAACAACAGATACTGGTTAAGAATGTTCCAGAAGACTATATTAGGGTGACTTCTGGTCTTGGTGAACGAATTCCCAAATTCATCTGTGTAACTCCCCTCATTCGCGAGGACAGGGTGAAGGGCGTCGTGGAAGTGGGTACACTTAACGAGATGACAGATCAGCAGATGGAATACCTCGCGCAGGCAATGCCGATAATAGCCGTCGCGGTTGAAAGCGCCGAGGGGAGAACGAAACTGACGAAATCTCTTGAAAAATCCCAAAAACTTACTGAGGAACTGCAGGCACAACAAGAGGCATTGGAAGCGACCAATGAAGAGCTTAAAAACCAGACAGAAGCGCTGCAGAGATCGGAGGAGCAACTAAAAACTCAGCAGGAAGAATTGCAGGTTACCAACGAAGAATTGGAAGAAAAAACCCGGTTTCTCGAAGATCAGAAGGATGAGATAGGTCAGAAGAATAAAGAACTTGAAGCGGCTCAAAGCAACCTGCAAGTCAAAGCCCGGGAACTGGAAATCACCAGTAAATATAAATCAGAATTCCTGGCGAATATGTCACATGAATTGCGGACTCCACTAAATAGTATATTGATCCTGTCGCAGCAGCTGGCACGAAATAAAAATAAGAGACTGGATGAAAAACAAGTTGAAACAGCAGAAATTGTTCATTCCAGCGGCAATGACCTTCTTAACCTGATCAATGAAATTCTTGACCTTTCGAAGATTGAAGCCGGTAAGATGACTCTTAATATTGAAAACATTCCTCTAGACGAGGTGGCAAATTCAATAACTGCCAGTTTTAAACACTTCGCAGAGGAAAAAGGATTGAAACTGGAAGTAAATATCAGTCCTGACATGATTGAGTCACTGGAAACAGACCGGCAAAAACTGGAGCAAATAATCAAGAATCTGGTTTCGAATGCAATAAAATTCACGCCCGAAGGTAACGTGACAGTTGATTTTTACCAACCGGCGAAAGATACGGATCTGTCGCGAAGTGGATTGGATCCGCAAAAATCAGTGGCGATTTCGGTAAACGATACGGGCGTAGGTATCCCCGCGGACAAACTGTTACAGATATTCGAAGCATTTCAGCAGGTTGATGGGAGTACCTCTCGCGAGTACGGCGGCACGGGATTGGGTCTTTCCATCTCGCGTGAACTTGCCAAACTGTTAGGCGGAGAGATTCAATTGATAAGCAATGAAGGTGAGGGATCGACATTTACCCTTTATGTTCCCGATATGTACAAAGTTGTTGTTGCGGAAGTCATAGAGGCAGATTCGGCAGTAAAACGTAGAATTGATTCGCTGCCGGAAAAAAAGAAAGCGGGGATCGTGGATAAATCTGGCAGCGACAAATTCGTGCCGGCTCCCACAATAGAAGATGACAGGCAAATGATTAAAGCAGGAGATAGAGTGATACTGGTTATCGAGGATGATTTGAATTTCGCAAGAACCTTATCTGAATTCTGCCATGACAAAGAATTCAAGTGCATTCATGCCGGCGATGGCGAGACCGGTCTGGAATTTGCCAGTCAATACCCAGTTGATGCTATAATCCTTGATATAAGGTTGCCGGGAATCGAAGGCTGGGGTGTTCTTGAGGCTCTTAAAGATAATCCGAAAACACGACATATTCCGGTGCATATTATGTCTATTGATGAGGAATCAACAGATGCAATGCGCAAAGGAGCTATCGGTTATGTAACCAAACCTGTAAAAGAGCAGCAACTAAATGAAGCCTTCACAAAAATCGAGCATTTGATTTCAAAACGGTTGAAAGAACTTTTAGTTGTTGAAGACAACCAGGTTGTTAGAAACAACATCGTCAAACTGATTGGAAACGGAGATATTAAAATCAAATCAACCGGATTGGGAAAGAGAGCCATAACAGAAATAAGGAAGAATAAATATGATTGCGTCGTATTGGATCTGGTACTCCCAGATATATCAGGTTTTGAAGTTTTAAAAAGACTTGAAAAAACGTCAGGAATTACAATACCACCGATCATTGTTTATACTGCCAAGGATTTAACGCGCGAAGAAGAATATGAACTTCAGAAATATACTGACACGATAATCCTTAAGGGGGTGCGATCGGAGGAAAGACTGTTTGATGAAACGGCTCTATTCCTTCACCGTGTGGTGGATAACCTGCCGGTACAGAAGCGAAAATTAATTTCAAAACTGCACGATAAGGAGATGCTTTTTGAAAATAAAAAAGTTCTTTTGGTGGATGACGACATGCGCAATGTCTTTGCTATCTCGCAAGTTCTGGAAGAAAAGGGAGTAAATATCATTAAAGCGGCCAATGGGAAAATGGCCGTGGATATTATGGCCAAAGAAAAAAATGTGGACCTGGTATTAATGGATATCATGATGCCGGTCATGGATGGCTATGAAGCCATGAAAAAAATACGGGATCAGAAACAATTCTGGAAATTACCGATCCTGGCTCTTACGGCTAAAGCGATGAAGGAAGATCGGGATAAATGTATTGCCGCCGGTGCCAATGATTATCTCCCCAAACCGGTGGATATCGATAGATTATTGTCTTTAATGCGGGTCTGGCTTTACAAATAGTATAAGGACCAATCATGGAGAATCCTAAAATCTTAATCGTTGACGATCGAGTCGAAAACCTGATAGCATTGGAGGAGTTAGTATCCGAACTTGAGGTTGATATTGTTCGAGCCCTGTCAGGAAATGAAGCGATTGCCAAAACATTAGAACACGATTTCGCGATCGCTTTGATCGATGTTCAGATGCCGGGGATGGATGGTTTCGAAACAGTTGATCTGCTGCGGAAAAATAAGCAAACTAAAAATTTACCGGTGATTTTTGTTACCGCATCGCACAAGGAAGAATATTATCAGATTAAAGGAATCGAGATTGGTGCCGTAGATTTCATGACTAAACCGATCGTTCCGACAGTTCTATTAGGCAAAATCCGTGTTTTCCTCAACCTATATCATCAAAGAAGTGAACTGACCAATACTGTAATTGAGCGTGATAAAGCACTGCATGAATTAGGTGATCATCGTGATCATTTGGAGGAATTAGTCAGAGAGCGCACGGCTGAAATAGAAATGACCAATGAGGAATTAAAAAAGGAAATTGCCGAGCACATTCTTACAGAAGAAGAGCGAGAACAGGCTCTTGTTGAAGCCCAAAAAGCCAATTCAGTCAAAGATTTGTTCTTGGCCAATATGTCACATGAGATTCGCACACCGCTTAATTCGATCCTGGGTTTCTCAGAAATAATCGAGCAGAGTTTTCAAGACCGGATGGAAGAGCAAGAAAGTGAATATTTTCAAATTATTCATAATAGCGGTCAGCGATTGATAAAAACTGTCCATGAGATTCTTGACATCTCGCGAATCGAAGCAGGGGTGATGCCCAACAATCCAGAGGTTACACCGTTGACTAAGTTGATCGAATCTTTATTTAATGAATTTAAACCGGCAGCGGCAGCTAAGAACCTGGAATTCAATTATGATCATCCGATTAATGATGCAATCGTCAAAGTTGATCAACCATCAATTAATAAAGCGCTTTCAAATCTGATTGATAATGCCATCAAATACACCGAAGAAGGCCAGATTACTATTATGTTAAACCAACAGAATGGTAAATACGTCCTGTCAATCAGCGATACTGGGATCGGTATTACCGTGGATTACCTGGATAATATATATGATGTTTTTTCCCAGGAAAGTACCGGCTACACCAAGAAATACCAGGGTCTTGGACTTGGATTATCAATTGCCAAAAGTTGTTTGGATATGAATGATATCCCGATAGATGTTGAAAGCAAACAGGATGTTGGGACTAGCTTTAGTTTGACATTCACTCCGTCAGACACAGTTATAGCTGAGCCTGAAACCAAACCCAGACCAGTTGATATTAAAGTTGATAAAACCACAATCAAAGAAAGGCCGGTAATTCTATTGGTTGAGGATGACGAGAACAATCGTAAAACACTTGAGGTAATCCTGAAGAAGAATTATGAAACACCCTATGCGGTATCGGTGGAGACAGCAAAAAAGCAGGTAGGCAAGCACAATGTGGACTTGATATTACTTGATCTGTCGCTAGTGGGAGATGAGGACGGGTTGGATTTTGTTGCATATATGAAAACAAAAAAACAATTTAGGAATATCCCGATTATTGCGGTTACTGCCCATGCTTATAACACTGATCGCGAAAATGCCCTTAATGCCGGCTGCAACGATTACATGAGTAAACCGATTGATATAAAAATACTGTTATTTAAAATTAGTCAATTATTGAATGAATCCTCGCACGTACGGTCCAAGCCATGAAGGAAGACCGGAATAAATGTGTTGCCGCTGGGACCAAAGATTATCTCTCCAAGCTAGTGGGTATCGATAGATCATTAGCACTAATTCGATTATGGCTTGATTAATAGTAAATGGAGCAATCATGAATAAATCCAAAATTCTAATCGTTGATGACCGAGTCGAAAACCTGATTTCATTGGAAGCAATATTATCTGATCTAGAGGTTGATATTGTTCGAGCACTATCAGGTAAAGAAGCGATTGCCCAAACGGAAGAACACGATTTTGCGATCGCTTTGGTCGATATTCTAATGCCGGAGATGGACGGTTTTGAGACAGTTGATCTGCTGCGGAAAAACAGTCAAACTGCAAATTTGCCGGTGATATTTGTAACCGCCGCACAAAAGGAAGAATATCATGAGGTTAAGGGAATCGAGATTGGTGCGGTAGATTTCATGATAAAACCGATCGTTCCGGCAGTTCTGTTGGGTAAAATTCGTGTTTTCCTCAACCTTTATAATCAAAGAATTCAACTGGCCAATACTGTTGTTGAACGTGATAAAGCCCTGCTTGAGTTAGGTAATCATCAAGATCATTTGGAGCAATTAATCGAAGAGCGCACGACCGAAACAGAAACAACCAATAAGAAATTAAAGAGAGAGATCGTCGAGCACAAGCGGGCTGAGGAAGCGATACACAAAGCAGCTCATCAGTGGCAGACAACATTTGATGGAATAGGCGATGCAATCTGTGTCATCGACTCAGAGATGAATATCCTGCAGTGTAATCAAGCCATGTCAGACTTCCTTGGGAAAGATTTGGAAGACATTATCGGGTATTCCTGCTGCAAACTTGTCCATCAATCTGAAGAACCGATTGAAAATTGTCCCTTTATTAGGATGAAAAAATCCAAGCGGAAAGAAAATTATGTCCTACAGGTCGGCGATACCCATCTTGATGTGACAGTACACCCGTTAATTGACGATAACAATAATCTTACCGGAGCAGTTCATATCGTATCTGATATCTCAATTCGCAAGCAGGCGGAGGATGCATTGCAGGAAAGCGATGAACGCTTCCGCATGGCCTTAAGGAATACTGCAATCACTGTCTTTTCCCAGGACAAGGATCTTAACTATACCTGGGTTTATAACATGGCTCCCGGATTTGACGCTGCTGCAATTCTTGGGAAAACGGATGCCGACCTGGTTTCAGCAGAAGATGCTGAAAAACCGATGGCATTAAAGCACCAGGTGATTAAAACCGGCCAGGGTGCCCGCACAGAAGCCAGCTACATTCAAAATGGAGAGCAGCGCTACTATGATCTAATGGTTGAGCCTTTGGTTGATACAACCGGTGAAATTACTGGAGTTACCTGTCTTTCGTTAGATATCACTGAACGCAGGCGGGCGGAGGAAGCATTATTGGAGAGCGAAGGAAAATACCGAAATCTGGTAGAAACAATAGTTGAAGGGATCGCCAATGTAGATCAAAATGAAACTTTTGTGTATGTAAATCAGGCAGCTGCTGATATTTTCGGATTTTCAAAAGCTGCAATGATAGGTAAAAGTATGAGGGAATTCACTTCTCCTGAAACATTCCAAAAAATCCTTAAATACACTGCAATGCGAAAAAAGGGTGATTCAAGCTTTTATGAAATCCCAATACAAAGAAAAAACGGTGAACAAAGAATTATTACAATAACAGCAACCCCCACGATTGATAAAAATGGAGAATATCAGGGAGCATTTGGAATATTCCACGACATTACCGACCGCAAGCAGGCAGAGGAAGAACTTAGAGAATCTGCTGTCTATCTTGATATAATGGGTGATGCTTTGATAGTTCTCGATTCAAAAGCCAGAATGACCAAAGTCAATCAAAGTTTTTCAGAACTGTGGGGTTATAAGCCCGAAGAAGTTGTTGGAAAACCAGTGTTTGGAATGTTTCCAGAAGAAGAATTGTCAATACACCAAACGGAGATGGAAAATGCAGTAAATGAGGGTGACACAAGAATATTTGAAACAACTGCATTAACAAAAGACAAAAAGGAGATTGTTGTATCTGCCTCTGGAAGAGTTTTAAAAGATGGAAAAGGAAAGGTTCTCAATTTCATAGCCCTATTTCGGGACATCACCAAGGTCAAACAAACGGAGGAGCTTCAACATCTCAAGAGTGATTTTGCTATCACCTTGGGTAGGCAGACTTCTTTGAAAAAAATCCTGAAATCCGCCCTTTCTAAAATCTTCCAGTTGGGTGAGTTTGACTCAGGTGGAATTTATCTCATCAATGATGAAACGGGTGCTGCTGACCTGGTGGAACACCAAGGGTTGCCAAACTGGTTTGTTGATATTGTAAAGCATTTCGATTCGGATGATTTACGTATCAAAATGGTCAAAGAGGGGACACCTATCTATCAACATGCTACGGATTTCCCCTCAGCGATCAACAAGGAGCTTAAAAAAGAAGGAATACGAGCTCTAGCGGTAATACCTTTTGGGATGGGAGATGAGATAATAGGAGCCTTGAACCTGGCATCCCATACTCATGATATCCTTACAGAAGAGAGCAAAAACATTGTTGAAACTATTGCTGAAAGCGATCTAGGCTCAGCCATAACTCGAGTAAAAGCATTAGGAGCATTGCATCAGAGCGAGGAAAAGTTCAGGACAGTGTTTGAGAATTCTCCGGACATTGTGGCTTTAACTGATCTCAAAGGTGCATTTATCGATGTTAACCATGTTGCACCCGGATACACGAAAGAGGATGTAATAGGAACCGGATTTACTGATTACCTGACTCCCAAGCAGAAACAATTATTTAAAGACACCATGAAAAAAGCTATCAAAACCAGTAAACCACAGGGTTATGAAGTCGACATCCCCAATCCCGAAGGCCGCACTTTCAGCTGGTACAACCGTATCTGTCCGATTGACTCCGGCGGAAAAATCACCCAAACGGTCATCAACTGTACCGACATCACCGAACGCAAGCAGGTGGAGGAAGAATTATTGAAAACAAAGACTTTGCTTAGTGACGCTGAGAAAACCGGTAAAATCGGCGGCTGGGTGGTGAATTTGGAAACCATGACACAAACCTGGACCGAAGAAACCTACCGCATCCATGAAGTTGACCTGGATTTTAAACCGGATGTGAGCAAAGGTATAAGTTTTTATGCGCCTGCTGCCAGACCAATTATTGAACGTGCATTTCAAAATACGGTAGAAACTGGAGAACCTTTCGATTTAGAACTCGAATTTATTACAGCTAAAGGGAATAAGCGTTGGGTTCATTCGGTTGGCAAAGCTCAACAGGAGGCCGGAGTGACAAAAGTGGTATCAGGATCATTCCAGGATATCACGGTTCGCAAATTAGCGGAGCATGAATTGGCAAAACATCGCGATCATTTAGAGGAGCTGGTCGAAGAACGTACGGGAGATTTGCAGAAAACGATCAATTTAATGGCCGGCCGCGAAGTGCGCATGGCTGATTTAAAAGAAGTCATTACGAAATTGCGCCGTCAGCTGGAATCAGCCGGATTGACACCGGTAGCGGACGATCCCCTGAAAGTTTAGACCGGTTTGGAAATTCAACTTGGCAGACTGTAAATTTAATGAATCAGTTGATTAACACGCTTATCCCGAGCAAAAACTACCAGGTAAAAAGCAGGGATTGGACTTTGGGAATTATCTGGAATTCAGGAGGCGAATTATGGCTAGATTAAGAAAAGCTAGACTTAATTTTCTTATAAATTACCTGGGATTAGTAATCCATCCCGGTAAAATCACCAGACATTTCAAAGAAAAAATGCTAACGTTTATCTTTCTTTTCTTAATTATCATACCATTCACCAGTTATGCTCAGGAGCAGGTACAAGCGGAAGACCTGTTCGAAATGTCATTGGAAGAATTGATGAATGTGAAAGTGACATTAGCATCGGGATTGGAAGAATCAATGGTAAATGCTCCTGCTACGATGATTGTTATTACTTCGGAAGAAATCAAACAACGGGGTTATACAAGCCTGAGCGATGTGATAATTGATCTGCCGGGTTTTGATATTTCAGTGCCCTCAAACGGCTCTTATATATACGTCCATCAAAGGGGATACCGTACTCCTTATACCACAAGAACTTTGCTGATGATTGACGGTAAGGTGAACAACTATCTATGGGATCATGTTGCCCAAATTTCGCGCCAATATCCAATTTTAAATATAAAAAGAATTGAGGTGCTGTATGGCCCCGCTTCAGCTCTTTACGGAGCGAACGCGTTTTTAGGAATCATCAATGTTATTACAAAAGATGGTAAAGAGTTAAATAAAGGAGAAACCTCAATAAATATTGGTCTTCTGGGTGGGAGCTTTAATACAAGAGGTGTTGAGGTTTTTTCCCAGGGGAATGGCGGAAATTTAAAATATGCAGTTACTGCCCGTGTCTATAATAGTGATAATCCCGATTTTTCTGATAGATGGGGATTTTTATCCAATGACTTATACAGTAATGGAAATATTTGGGGTCCTTTACTCGATATTGAAAGCAATGGTAAAAAACTAGGCGAATATTATAGTCCATTGTTCGGCTATAGTATCATCGGCAATATTATCTATAAGAATGTAAAATTGGGTCTTAATAAATGGTATATAAAGGAAGGGTATGGGACTCAAATTGCAGCGGACAAGGGTCAAAGTAATGCAGGTTGGACAAATAGCTTATTACAACTCTATTTTGAGTATGAAAAAAATATTACATACAAGGTAAAAACAAATACTTTATTACTTTATAGTAACAATACTTTGTGTGGTGACTGGGCTGAAGCTCTTCCGGATTGGAACCCGGGAATGGAAGATTATTCTTTTATCAGCTATACATACTGGAATTGCCTGAATAGCAACGTTCTTTTCAAACAGAATTTTGAAATCGATCTTAATGATAACACAAAAATATTATCAGGATTAAAGTATGAATGGAAGAAATTGACAAAAGCTTATGATATCCCCGGTTACTGGGGTGTATTCAGTTCATCCATTCCCTCAACTGATCCCGGTCCCTATGGCTACGGATTTGGAGTTGGGCACAGTACCGATTCAACTTATACTATTCCGCCAATGCCAAGTTCGCAAATGCCACCAGCCAATCTCATATACACTGATGATTATGGCGGTTATGTTCAGGGTGTTTTTGATCTGAATAATATACGGTTTAATGGCGGATTCCGCTATGATTATAACTCAATCTACGGCGGCACAGTAAATCCCAGGATTTCTGCAATTTATAAACTGACAGAAAAAGGAGCCGTTAAGTTAATATATGGAGAGGCGTTTCAAGAACCTCCACCATCGCTGCTATGGGGCGGATGGAATGGTCGAAATGCCAATCCCGATCTGAAACCTGAAAAAGTCCGGAATCTTGAAGCTGTAGTCATGTACCGTACAGGTCTTTTGTTACATGGTTTATCTGTCTTTAAAGCGCACTACAATAATGTTATTAAAGAAGAAGCAGAGAATGCAGGCAAAAGAGATGTTTTTGGTTTAGAGTATAGATTAAGGTTCTCGCTCGGCAATTTTATTACAAATTCATCTGATATAAGCGGGAATTTATATTACACTTACACTAAAACAGAAAGCAGCATCCACTACAACCATCTAACCGGAATCTGGGAAGATGGAAAGGCTGAGGTGGGCGACATTGCACCACACAAAGTTAACTTCGGCGTCAATCTTCCCCTTAGGGATAAATTTAATCTGTTTCTTAATGGAAATTATGTGAGCGCAAAGGATCTATATTTAAGAAATCCGCTACGTGCCCAAAACAGGAAGCTCGATTCTTATCTGACAATGAATTGCAACCTGTCATATTCATTTAACAAATCCTCAATTGCTTTAAAAGTGCTAAACTTGTTCGATAAAGAGTATTTTCATTCCGGGGTGCGTGGTGCTGATTCCGGAGATGATTTTGAACACAGGAGCCTGGGATTTTACAATTCCCTGCTCCCGCAGCCGGGACGTTCGTTCATACTAAATTTAACTTTTGATTTTTAAGGATAATTTTAAGTGAAAGGGGTAAGGATAATTCTTTTTCTAGTTATTATTTTTATTGATGCATGGTTGCCAGTAAATATTATTGCACAAACCAGCGAATACGATGTATAAGTCCTCTGCTTGGAGCGTTTTACCCGTTTTGTGGAGTGGCCGGAGAACCACGGACTTTTCGAATCAACATTTCCTTTGAAATGTATAAATGTGTTGATGATTTGAAAAAATATACTCCAGCACTACTCACAATTTTACTGGTGTCTGTTAACCTGGTACAGGCACAGCTGTCAGAGTATGAGGTTAAAGCCGTTTTTCTGGAGCGTTTCACCCGCTTTATCGAGTGGCCGGAAGGATCATCTGTGTATGATACTACCAAACCATTTGTGCTGGGAATCATTGGCAAGAATCCATTTGATTCCAAATTGGAAGAACTCTACTCTACCCAGAAAATCAAGGCCAAGGAGGTGGAAATTCTGGAAATAAAAGATTTAAATGAGATTGCCAGATGCCAGCTGTTATTTGTTGCGAAATCAGTGAAAAAAGATCTCCCGGATATTTTAAACCTAACCAGAGATAAACCGATCCTGACAATCAGCGATACAGAGGGTTTTGCGGAACGGGGTGTATTTATTAATCTGATCTCCGATGGAAAAAGAATCCGTTATGAAATAAATGAAGCAGCAGTTCGAGATTCGAATTTTACCATGAGTTACCGACTACTTAAGAACGCAAAAATCGTTAAACCCGGTAGCAAATCATGATTAGCGACAAATTCCGGATTAATTCCATTCGTGGTAAACTGGTCAGTATCATTCTGTTCGTTTCGGCACTGGCATTGTCGATCGCTTTCATAATAAATACTGTCATAACAGTTACAACATTCAAGACCGATTTATTGAATAATATGACTGTAATTGCCAGACTTACCGGGGAAGAATGTATCTCACCACTGGCGTTTGAAGATAGAACAGGAGCCGAAGATATATTACAGACAAATAAAATAATGACTCAGATTGCACATATTGATCTATTTGATGCTGCTGATAATCTATTTGCTTCTTATTCTGAATCAGGAGGTCATATACATTCCCATGAGCAGGTCTCAAACCTGCCAACCGGATATTTGGGAAGTGATTTGTTTATCAACCAGCAATTAGTCTATGACGGACAATTCTATGGTACAATTCATTTCCACATATCGACGGCAGAATTGAATGCCAGGATCCGTAATCACATAATTAGCAGTATAGCCGTAGTCATGATAATTTTGCTGCTGACATTAATTCTGGCGGGTCAACTCCAAAAAATCATTTCGATGCCCATTCTGAATCTGGCCAAAACGACCAAAGAAATATCAAGTTCCGGCGATTATTCTGTCCGCGCTGAAAAACAGGCAGCCGATGAGGTTGGTATCCTGTACGACAGTTTTAATGCTATGCTGGATCAAATTCAAAGCCGTTCAGAGGAAAGTGAAATTGCAGAGGCAGCAACTAAAACATTAGCTATTCAGCAGAAATCTATCAATGAGCTTTCGCTGGAACTTGGAAAAACTCTTGATCACGAGACTATCTATAATACTATTTATACCCGTATATCTGAAATAATGACCTGTGACACTCTGATCATTTCAATGTATAATTCAGAGGAAAAACAGATTATTGCTGCCTATGTTAATGATGGGGGAAAAGCACTGGATGTTTCGGAATTTCCACCAATTCCAATCGCTGAAAAATCAGTGGGTAAACAATCAAAAGTTATTGCAACCGGGGAATCTTTATATATACCGGATTGGCTGGGAACTCTACAAAACCATGATACTCATTATTCTATTGAAGATGATGGACGCGTTCAAAATAAGAGACCCTCAGTTGACCAAGAGGATGATTTCACCCATTCCGGTATTTTTAGTCCGATGAAAATTGCAGGGGAAGTAATCGGTATTCTCCAGGTTCAAAGCAAGAAAATCGATGATTATTTACTAGACCAGATTGAATTATTAGATGGCTTGGCGAACGTGGCAGCGATAGCTATTCAAAACTCCAAGCTGTATGGAAAGCTTGAAAAACACCGCGAACAATTACAGGAGTTGGTTGACGAACGGACCGAAAGATTACAGAAAATGGTCAATTTAATGACCGGGCGAGAAGTTCGCCTGGCGGATTTAAAAGCGATCGTTAAGAAATTGCATGATCAGCTGGAATCAGCTGGGTTGAAACCGGTGGCAGCTGACCCGCTTGCTACCAGTGCGGACGAAAATCCATGATTTTATCAACGCTCACATACAATGCCTGTCGCAAGGAATAAAGGCCGGATGACCATGAATTTCGGAAGATTCTTCAAAATAGCTGCTGATAAAAATCGTATCGTAGTGCTGGCGCTGATCCTGGTGACGGTTACGACATCGTCGGTTGGGATAGCTCAATTTATGCTGTACCAAAAACATCTGGTTGATGAACGCGCCCATCTTTTGGCAACAGCTCAAAGCCAGGCGCGGATCATTGAATCCATAGCCCGGTTTGATATAGAACATGCAGCATCATTTCCAGATCAGCATCCGGAAGGCAGTAGACCAGGTACGCTAAGCCAGATCATTCGTGCTCACGAAGATTACAAGGGTTTTGGAAAAACAGGCGAATTCACAATGGCAGAGCATCAGGGAGACCTGATCGTTTTTACCTTCCGCCATCGATTAGGCGGCGTTGATCTACCAGCACCAGTTCCATTCGATTCAGAATTAGCCGAGCCCATGCGCCGCGCACTGCTGGGTATTTCGGGAACTATGATTGGTCCTGATTACCGGGGTGTGACGGTTTTAGCGGCTCATGAGCCGGTAGCAGTACTGAATATGGGAATTGTGGCTAAAAACGATCTCAGGGAAATTCAAGCCTACTTTATTCGCACATCAACGATCGCTGGTGCAATCATGATCGTCTTGATTCTGGTTGGTCTGATATTATTCTACAATGTCAGCAATCCGCTAATGGAACATCTGACCAGTTCTAAGGAAAAACTGGAAGCAGAAGTGCTGGTCCGCAGGCAGGCGGAGGAGACGCTGCTGGTACAAGCTGCCCGGATCCAGCTGCTGTTTGCGGCCGGGAAACGTCTTGGACTATCGCTCAACCTGGATGATATTTATAGAACTGTTTACAAGGTCATATCCCAGACCGTTACTTGCGATGGCCTGGTTGTATCCTCCTATAGCCGGGAGGATGAACTGATCCGTTGTGTAGCCTGTTATCATGAAGGGAATCCCGTGGATGTTGCAGATTTTCCACCCATCCCGCTGGAACCTGAAGGTCAGGGAACCCAGAGTGTCGCCATCCGTACCGGTGAATCCCTGCTCCTGGCTGACTATCAACAGGACCGCCGGACGGTGCAGACTGCGTACTTTGTCAGCAAAAAAGGGATCGTTAATCATGACCAGGCCCCGGCTGATGAAGAGGTCACCCACTCAGCGCTGATCGTGCCGCTGAAATCGGAAAGCCAGGTAATCGGGGTCGTGCAGGTCTTTAGCTATCAAATTAATAGTTTTTCCGAAGAAGACCTTGCGCTGCTGGATGCGCTGGCACCGCAGATAGCAGCCGCGATGATCAACGCCCGGCTTTACCAGCAGTCGCAGACAGAAATTACCCAACGCCAGCAAGCTGAAAAAGAACTTGAAGAACAGCAGGATCAATTGGAAATAATGGTAGATCAGCGTACACAAGAACTTGAAGTCCGGGTAGCAGAGGTGGAAACACTGAACCGGGGGATGATTAGCCTAGCCGAGGATATGCAGGTAATAAATTCGACCCTGGAGTTAAGAACTTCGGAATTGTCAGAATTGAATCAGGAACTGGAATCATTCAGCTATTCGGTTTCGCATGACCTGCGTGCCCCGTTGCGCGCCATTGATGGATTTACCAAAATATTAACAGAAGACTATGCCGGTACCTTTGATGTGGAGGGTCAACGATTGTTGCAGGTTATTACCGATAATGCCCAAAAGATGGGGAAACTGATCGATGATATCCTTGCCCTCTCCAGATTGGGACGGAAAGCAATGAAATTCCAGACCATAGATACCAATAAACTGGTACGAGAGATCAGGGATAATCTTATGGCAGAAGCAGCCGGCCGGACAATCCGTTGGCAAATTAAAAAGCTCCCCAACATTCGTGCTGACCTTGCTCTGATTCGACAGGTATTTATCAATTTGCAGTCGAATGCTGTCAAATTCACCAGTACCAGGGAAACCACCAGGATTGAGATCGGCAGCAAAACACAGGATGGTCAGTTGGTTTTTTACGTCAAGGATAACGGTGTCGGATTTGATATGCAGTATGTGGATAAGATATTCGAGGTCTTTCAACGGCTGCATAGTTCTAAGGAATTTAAAGGCACCGGTGTTGGACTGGCTATCGTCAAGCGCCTGGTACAGCGCCATGGTGGACGAACCTGGGCGGAAGCTAAAGTCGGCAAAGGTACAACTGTATTCATAACTTTACCACAGAAAGGATGAAATCGATGAATAAGATTAATGATGTTCAGATTTTGCTGGTGGAGGACAATCCCACCGATGCCGAATTAGCACTGCGAGCATTTAATAAATATAATCTGTCCAACAGTGTTCTCTGGGTCAAGGATGGTGCAGAAGCACTGGATTTCGTTTTTGCCCGAAACGAATATAGTGATCGTCAGGATAACGATCGGCCGAAGCTGGTATTACTGGATCTGAAGCTGCCCAAGGTTGATGGTCTGGAAGTCCTGCGACAGATGAAATCAGATGATTATACTAAAGTGATACCGGTGGTCGTTTTGACATCTTCGGAAGAAGAACAGGATATGATCGACAGTTATAAGTTGGGAGTTAACAGCTATATTACCAAACCGGTGGATTTTGATAAATTTGTTGAATCCGTATCGAAACTGGGTCTGTACTGGGTGCTGCTAAATCAACCGTTGTCATAACATTGTAGCCTGTCAATACAATGCTTACCGTTATGAGAGGAAAGTAAGATGAAAAATCCAAAGCCGCTTCGAATCTTGATTATTGAGGACGTACCGACCGATGCCGAGCTGGTGGTTCGAGAATTGAAAAAAGGCGGACTCAAATTCACTTCTAAACTGGTAGATAACGAAAAAGCGCTCAGGAAGGAGTTAGACGATTTTAGCCCGGATCTAATTCTCTCCGATTACAGCATGCCACAATTTACCGGTCTGGATGCTTTAAAGATTGTGTTAGAGCTACAGCCTGAAATCCCATTTATCCTGGTAACTGGTACTCTAAGTGAGGAAACAGCCGTCGACTGCATTAAAGCCGGCGCCTGGGATTATGTGATCAAGGATCGTTTGAGCCGTTTAGTTACTGCCGTAAATGAAGCCATTAATTTGAAGATTGCCAGGGAAGATCGAAAAAGGATTAGAGAAGAATTGCGTTTTTCCCAGGAATATTCTCAGTATCTAATAAACAGTTCCCTGGATATGATCATCGCGGTGGATAATAATCGCAAATTAACTGAATTCAATAAAGCAGCCGAGATTGCTTTTGGATATCAGAGAAAGGAAGTGGTTGGGAAACACGTTAACATTCTATATGCCAATGTAAAAAAGGGCTTGAATGTCCATAAACAAACAGAAATCAATGGACAGTATGTTGAGGAAGTTGTGAACAAAAGGAAAAATGGCACGGTCTTCCCAGCATTAATATCAGCCTCCGTTCTTAAAGACGCCGATGGTAAACAGGCCGGTGTGATGGGTATCTCCCGTGATATAACCGTACAGAATAAAGCCAAAGATGCCCTGATTAAATCAGAGGAGCGTTTTAAGATCATTTTTTATGATGCACCGGATGCTATTTACCTGACCGATCTAAAGGGGAATTTTATCGATGGCAACAAAATGGCTGAAACATTGACCGGATTTAAAAAAGAATCATTAATTGGAAATAATTTCTTGGAGATAGGATTATTGTCTGCTAACCAAATTCCCAAAGCTACCAAGGCGCTAGCCAAAAGTATTCTGGGAAAAGCTACCGGACCCGATGAGTTTACATTAAATCAAAAAGACGGTTCGCTGGTTGATGTCGAAATCATCACCTACCCTGTGAAGATTCAAGATCAATCCCTGGTTTTGGGGATTGCGCGGGACATGTCAGAACGAATGCAGGCAGAAAATAAGCTGCGTCAGTCGGAGGAAAGATACCGTTCGGTAACAGAGACAGCTGCGGAAGCCATAATTTCAGCTGGTTCGAACGGCAGAGTTGTTTCATGGAATCCAGGGGCAAGCAAATTGTTTGGCTATTCGGAAACTGAAATGCTGGGGAAAATGCTGACTCAAATAATACCGGAGAAATATCAAAAAAAACATGCCAGTGCATTTAAAAGATTTGTTGAGACCCGGAAGCCGATGGTTGTTAGTGCCTTTGAAATGGAAGGTCTGCGTAAAGATGGTTCACTTTGCCCAATTGAGATATCATTGTCCAGTTGGGAAATCGGCGATGAAATATTTTTCACTGCTATAATCAGAGATATCGCCAAACGCAGGCAAATGGAGGAAGAAAGTGAGCAAGCCTTTGAAGAGGCACGAAAGGCCAATCAGGTCAAAGATCTGTTTCTGGCTAATATGTCCCATGAGATCCGCACACCATTGAATTCCATCCTGGGATTTTCGCAAATTATTGAGCAGCGTTTTAAAGACCAGATGAATGCCGAGGATTCTGAATATTTCCGGATTATTCACAATAGCGGTGAACGATTAATAAACACCGTACATGGTATTCTTGATATTTCTCAGATTGAAGCAGGAGCAATGCCGTATAATCCAGAACCAATAATATTGGCTGCGTCAATGGGGTGGATGTTCAAAGAATTCAAACCAGTAGCCGCAGTGAAAAATCTGGAATTATCGTATGATAACCAGATTGGTAATGGAGCAATTAAAATTGATGAAGCCAGTTTTCGAAAAGCGGTTTCAAATCTGCTGGATAATGCTATCAAGTACACTGAAAAAGGCCGAATTAGTATTACACTAACTGAAGAAAAAGGTAAATATGTATTGTCCATCAGTGATACCGGAATTGGGATCAGTCCCGAATACCAGGATCATCTATACGATGCTTTTTCTCAGGAAAGTAGCGGCTACACTAAAAAATACCAGGGTCTGGGACTTGGTTTATCCATCACTAAACGCTGTCTGGAAATTAACTCTGTACCGATTGAGTTAGAAAGCAAGCAGGGAGTTGGTACTACCTTTAGATTAACGTTTACACCGGTGGCTGCGATCATTGAAGAAACTGAAATAAAGACCAGACCGGCAGAAGCAGTGGTTGAAAAAACTGCCAGTAAAGAAAAACCGGTGATACTGTTGGTTGAGGATGATGAGAATAATCGTAAAACTTTTGAGGTGATCCTGAAGAAGAAATTTGAAACTCCCTATGCCGTGTCAGTAAATGAAGCAAAAATACAATTGCGCAAACTTGAGGTGGATTTAATTATCCTCGATCTTTCGCTGGAAGGCGATGAGGATGGGTTGGATTTGGTCGAGTATATGAAAAAGCAGAAAGCGTTTAAGGATATACCGATTATTGCAGTTACAGCCCATGCCTTTGTGACTGATCGTGAAAATGTATTAAATGCCGGCTGCAACGATTATTTGAGCAAACCGGTCCCAATTAAGAAATTGCTTGATAAAGTCGGTCAATATTTAAATTGAAACAAATTAATGCGCAGAAAGGAATGGAATGAATAGCCCCGTCTATTATGACAGCTATCGCAGTAAACCGTGGCAATTCAGAAAGGGACCATTGAGTAGCCCCGTCCTTCAGGACTGGCTTTGCAGGGAAGTTATGGCAATTCAGGAAACCATGGCTATACAGCAAGGAGAGGATTGAATAGCCCCGTCCTTCAGGGCGGGGATTAATGAAATCCCAAAATAAACTGGGGTTTTAACCCCAGATACACGGAGAAAGGAATGCCGTTCATCAATATCTGGATTCATCTGATCTGGGCAACAAAAAATCGACAACCATTTCTCACAAAAGAAATCCGCGCGAAAGTTTTTTCGCATATTCGGAAAAATGCTAAGGAAAAAGGAATTCAGCTTGATTTCATAAATGGATGCGCTGAGCATTTACACATTCTTATATCAATGAATTCAGAGCAGTCAATTGCTAAAATCGCTCATTTATTGAAAGGAGAATCTTCGCACTGGATAAATGAAAATAAATTGCTTAATCATAGATTTAGCTGGCAGGAAGAGTATATTGCTGTTTCAATCAGCCATTCAGCGGTGGACAGGGTACGAGAATATATTAAAAATCAGGAAGAGCATCATCGCCTAAAATCCTTTGCTGAAGAATATCAGATATTTTTGAATAAATATGGATTTGAGATTGATGAGAGATAATGGGTTAAAACCCGGTTGGTTGTTGGAATTGATCCACGGCTTAAAAGCCGTGGATCAATTCATAAAGCCGTGGCAATTTGGGAAATCTTGGCAATGCAAAAAAGAGTGCAATGAATAGTCCCTGCCCATTCCAAATGCAATTAGGGAAAATTCGTAACAGGAATGCTGTGGCAATACAGCAAGGAATGAATTGAGTAGCGCGAGCGAGATTCTAATACGATTTAGGAAGATTAATAGTAGGGTAATAGTGGTAATGCAGAAAGGAAAGGATTGAATAGCCCCGTCCTTCAGGGCGGGGATTAAATGAATCCCAAAATTTGTCGGGGTTTTAACCCCATAATTAGATGATAAGCCAAATAAAAAAAAGGATCTTTAGCAGCTCCTTGACTCCAGCCAGCGCGCCTACGACGGGCAGTTACAGCAGGAAACCGTGGCAATTCAAAAAGGAATGCAGTGAAAAGCCCCTCGTTAAAGGCGGGTACAGCAGGATGCAATAGTAATTCAGAAAATCGAGGTGTGAATAGCCCCGTCCTTTAGGGCGGGGATTAAATGAATCCCAAAATAAACTGGGGTTTTACCCCATCAAAAAGACGATAAGCAATATTAATTTGAGAATAGTAGAAAATGAGAGATTTAAACCGACACCGGGTTTTATGCTCAATTGATAAAACCTGGAACGGACGGGAAATGATACCAATTATTGGATTAGCAATTAAATTGCCCATCTATTAATAGGATGAACAGAAAAACAATGGAGATACTCCATGCCTAAAATACTGATTATTGATGACAATGAAGATTATTTGTCAATTCTAAAAGATGTTCTTAACGTTCATAAACCAGAATATACGGTGCTGTTGGCTCAATCTGGAGAAGAAGGTATCAAACTGGCACAGACTGAAAAACCGGATGTGATCCTGTTGGATATTATTATGCCGGGTATGGATGGTTATCAAATCTGCAGTCACCTAAAAAAAGATGATGGATTGAAGCAGGTACCGATAGTTTTTCTGACCGGTCAAAAAACAAGTACCGAGGACCGCATCAAAGGCCTGGAATCAGGTGGTGATGCCTATCTATCCAAACCGGTCAACTCGGGGGAACTGATTGCTCAAATCGAAGTCATGCTCAGGATAAAAAAAGCGGAGGACCAGCTGCGGCTGGATAAAGAATCGTTGGAGCAGAAAGTCCATCAACGAACCGGGGAGCTGGAAAATGCTGTCAATAGATTGAAGGAATCCGAGCAAAAATTCCGCACGCTCTATAACAATTCCCCGGATATGTATGCCTCTGTTGCACCTGAAAATGACAGTATTCTGTTATGTAATGAAACACTGCTGAAAAAGACCGGTTATTCGCGCAAAGAACTTATCGGTTTTCCGGTATTCAAAATATATCATGAAGATTGTCTGAACGAGGTGGAACTGGCATTTCAAAAATTCCACAAAACAGGCCAGGTTAAGAACAGGGAATTAATTATTAAAAGGAAAGATGGCAGCAAGATTGACGTGAATCTTAATGCTAATGCTGTCAGGGATGGTGCAGGCAAGATACTTTATTCAATTTCTTCCTGGAGAGATATAACCGAGCGTAAACTGGCGGCAGTGGAATTAAATAAAGCATTAGTTGAAGCTCAAAGGGCCAATAATGTTAAAGATCTATTCCTGGCGAATATGTCGCACGAAATCCGGACACCAATGAATTCCATTCTTGGTTTTTTAGAAGTAATTGAGAAAAATTTTAAGGACCGAACGGAAGACCACGAAAGTGAGTATTTTCAGATTATCCGCGGCAGCGGAAAACGATTATTAAATACTGTGCATGATATTCTTGACATATCACAAATCGATGCGGGCACTGTTCCTTATTTTCCCAGGATCGTACGATTGGCGACTCTAATTGAGTTTGTAGTCAAAGAATTAAAAACAAAGGCTAAAGCCAAAAATCTGAAGTTCACTTATACTAACCGGATCGATAATGGAACCGTTAAAGTTGATGAACCATCGATCACCAAAGCTGTATCAAATCTGGTTGAAAACGCGATCAAGTACACCAGGGCAGGACATATAGATCTGCATTTGAACGAATTGAATGGCCACTACATTCTCACAATCAAAGATACCGGAATTGGGATGTCAAAAGATTATATGAAAAACATGTATGACCTTTTTTCGCAGGAAAGTACTGGTTATACCAGGAATTACCAGGGTTTAGGACTTGGTTTATCGATCGCTAAGAGTTGTCTGGAGCTGAATGGTGTCCCGATTGAAGTAGAAAGCAAACAGTCTGTTGGTACTACTTTTAGCTTAACGTTCAGGCCGGTGGACGCGCTCATCGAAGAAACTGAAATGGTGACCGGGCAGGAAGACATTGCGGTCGAAAAAACTACCGGTAAAGTAAAACCAGTGATCCTACTGGTTGAGGATGACATAAATAATCGTAAAACACTTGAAGTAATCCTGAAAGGCAAGTATGAAACTCCCGGTGCCGTGTCCGTAAATGAAGCAAAAATGCAATTGAGCAAACATCAGGTGGATTTAATTATCCTCGATCTTTCGCTGGAAGGCGATGAGGATGGATTGGACCTGGTCGCTTTTATTAAAGCTGACAAGGGATTAAAGGATATTCCGATAATCGCCGTTACTGCCCATGCCTTTATCACCGATCGCGATAATGTACTCAATGCCGGCTGCAACGATTATATGAGCAAACCAATCAATATTAAGAGTTTGTTGGATATGGTTGGTAAATATTTAAATTAAAAATTAAATGTCTCAAACAGGATATGAAAATACTCAGCTAACCACAGCAATTCAGAAAGCTGCTGCAATGCGGAAAGGAAAGGAATGAATAGCCCTGTCCTTTAGGGCGGGGATTAAATGATCCCCGAAATTTGCCGGGGTTTTAACCCCATAATTAGATGATGAGCAATATAATAAAAAAGGATCTTTAGTAGCTCCTTGGCTCCAGCCAGCGCGCCTGCGAAACGCAGGTATAGCAGTGAAGCCGTGGCAATTCAGGAAGCCATTGCAATAAAGTAGGAGTGAAATGAGTAGCTCCGTCCCATTCCAATTACGATTCAGGTTGATTAATCACAGGGAAACCGGAGCAATACAGAAGGAGTGCAATGAGTAGCCCCGTCCTTTAGGGCGGGATTTAAAAGATTCCCAAAATTCGTTGGGGTTTTAACCCCATTAAAAAGATGATGATCAAAATATGAAAAAATTCATAAGATCGCGCACCGCTGAAATGTTTATCGATGATGCCGGGATTATTCACCAATCACATAGTCCCGATACTGAGATAACGCTGGAGGATGTTAAACAAGACGTGGATTTGTATCCAATCCTCACTGAACAAAAAAAAGCATTTGTTCTTATTGACTTAAATAATGTGAAATCAGTAGAAAAACAGGCCAGGGATTTTTTAGCCAGTGATGCAACTGCAAACCATGTTTCTGCCGCCGCATTGGTTGCGCAGACAATGATAAGTAAAGTGCTGGGTAATTTCTTCTTAGGAATCAATAAACCACCTATGCCCGTAAAATTGTTTAATTCAAAAGAAGCTGGAATGGAATGGTTAAAGCAGGTGATTAAATCCACTGAGACCGGAAAATGAACGATCACAAACAACAATTGCAAATCGAAGAAATACTGAGTACGATTCAGCAAATTGCCAGTGGAAATTTCTCAAACCGGGCACCAGTTTATGGTAAAGAAGATAGAATAGATGCTTTAGCCGTCGGAATCAACATGCTGGGGGAAGAAATTGAAGCCAGAATTGTCTCACAGCAACAACATAGCAAAGAAATTAATGAATTAGCTACCAGACTCAGTGCGATAACATCGTCAGCTCAAGATGCAATAATTTTGATGGATCCTAATAAAAAAGTTTCATTTTGGAATCCGGCAGCGGAAAAAATGTTTGGGTACACACAAGAAGAGATACTGAATAAAAATCTGCATAAGATCTTAGCACCGAAACGATTCTATACAAGTTTTGAAGCTGGATTTGCGGATTTTAAAAAATATGGCACAGGCAATGCGGTAAATAGAACAGTTGAATTATCGGCAATAAAGAAATCAGGCCAGGAATTTCCGGTCCAGCTTTCATTATCAGTCGCAAAACTGGCTGGCGAATGGAATGCTGTTGGAATTATCAGGGATATTACTGAGCAAAAACTTGCGGAAGAAAAATTACGTCGTTCCGAAGAAAAATACCGGACGATCATTGAGAATATCGAGGACGGCTATTTTGAAGTGGATCTGGCTGGAAAATTCACCTTTTTTAACAAATCGCTGCAAAAACAATTCGGGTATACAAAAAAAGAATTAATGGGAATGGGTAACCGTGATTATATGGGCGCAGAAGATGCAAAACGGGTTTTCAAGAAGTTCAATATTGTATATAAGACCGGAAAACCGGCCAATAATGTTAATTGGATATTCATTAGAAAAGACGGTGATAAGCGGATTGCAGAATCCTCAATTTCATTAATTCATGATGTCAATGGAAACCCCTGTGGTTTTCGCGGTATCGTAAGGGATGAGACAGCCCGGATTAAAGCAAAAGAAGCTTTAGAAAAATCAGAAGAACGGTATCGTATTCTGACGGAAGAATTGAGCGCATCGAACAACATGAAAGAATTATTGATCGATGTTATTACCCATGATATAAAAAATCCGGCCGGTGTCATCCAAGTTATGTCCGAAATGATTTCTGAGGTACAAACAGATAACGAGGAGATACAACTAATCAGGAAGAGCAGTGAGAATCTTTTAAATACCATTCAAGACGCAACGACGCTTGCACAGGTTACACTTGATCGAGATATAAAAAAAGAAACAGTCGATCTACGTAAAATAATTCAGGATATTGTATTGGAATTTTCTTCCAGCTATACTGAAGCCGGATTAGTACTTGAGAATAAAATCACCGAACCTCTTATTATACAAGCAAATCCTATCATCAAGGAGGTATTTCACAATTATATCAGCAATGCACGTAAATATGCCAGGGCTGGAAAAAAGGTTATTATTGAATGCCAAACTTCCGCTGAGACGGTAACAATCAATGTGAAAGATTTTGGTACTACAATTTCGGAAATGGATCGCGCACGTATCTTTGACCGGAAAATTCAGTTAGATAAAGATAAAAAGACGGGGCGTGGATTAGGGCTGGCGATTGTAAAACGGATTGCAGAAGCGCACAGTGCCGATGCAGGAGTCAAGCCTAATAGACTAAGCGGAAATATTTTTTATTTAAAAATACCGGTCCAATAATTTTATTTTGAATTCCGTAACAGGGATTGAGACTCCGATTTTTATGATCGACGATCTCAGGTTGAAGTTTATCTGCTGGAGCCCTAGCCCAGGTTGCTGTGTATTAAAAGACTGCCAGCCGCAGTGTCCATATCAAGGGATGGAAGGTGGGGCGCTTCTGTCTACTTTGTCGTATATACTAAAATTATTGCGGGCAAGTCTGCTATAAGTTTATATAAACATACAGCATGTAAAGCCCGGCAATTAATATAATTACACCAAACACCAATCTTCTGCTGATGATTGTAGCATCAATTGCAACCACACGATTTAACATTTCACTAACCCTAAGCAGGTATTTTGGTGCAATTAAGAGAAGAATCCCGAATATTAACACAATAATTGTCGCAAGCAAAAATACGAATTCCATAGGTCCTCCTTATTTAATAATCGTTTAATTTACGGAAAATCATGGAATAATAATAACAAACGAAAGGTTAATAAAATCAGATTCGTGTATAGTGTAATTAACAAGTCTTATAACTGACTAAGATTGGCAAACATATGATTGATTAATTGAGCTACCATTCAATCCGGTTGATAATGTATATTATGTCATAGTGCTAGCACCTTCTTTACCTGCCCTCCGGTTTTGGTAGACGGGTGCAGGCAGCACCAGATAAAATTTATTGTTGATATTCCTTGATCTGTTTCCTTGATTCGAAATATGAATCAACAACGCTATATAACCAGACAGTGCCTAAAATACCGAGACTGACCCAGTTCATTTGAGCATACTGTTCCATTTCATCATATTTTTTTGCTGCAATATCTCTTTGGGTAGTACGATCATAGGCATCCTTGGATTGTTTGTACAATAGATAGCTTGTGACAGCTGTTACTGCAATTGCAAATTCAGTTCCGAGCAGAATACTACCTTTTTTAGGTTGTTCGTTATAAAACTGTCCCCAGCCTGGCACCAGCATGGAGCGAAATGCAGCTGTCGCCGGATACCGTTTAAAGGGGACTAAGCCACTGGTTATTGACAGAAAATTTTGTGCCGGTAATTCTATTGAGGCAGAAGCTACAATATTGCCCGTTTGAACTTCTACAATTCGTGCAGCCAATAAGAATCGAGAACCAAGATCGGCCACGGCGCCTGCTACAAGATAGTTAACGTTCAATAATTGTCCTACTTTGATTTCATCCTGTGTAAGACCGGACTGGCTCAGACCGATTTCCTCCATGATTTCCTGTAACTTTTGTCGTTCGACAACTACCGTGTTTTCCCGGTTAACCAGGACCTGGTTTATTAAAACCGCGGCTGCTTCACCCAACCCTCGCGCTGCGGACCGGCCTTCGGTGGTTTCAAAGGGCAGGACTGCCACTGCCAGATCCTGACTCTCAAATTGTTTAAGCAGGCTCACAGTAAGCTGATTAATCTGAGTCGCCACTATGAGAGAATCTGAGGCGGGATTTTGACAAAATATTATATTCACTGTTATCAATATCGGTATCAATACAAGACTAACTCTTTTTTTTGTATTATTCATGACTGGCCTTCCTAGATTACAATTGTGCAGAAAGTAATAATGGTGTCTGATCTATAATGAAAACATTGCCTTCTCCATCCCCACCAATACTTGCTTCTCCAAAACGACCTAACTGCTCATTAAAATCAAACGAAAAGTTGTATATGTAGTTAACACCATACCAGCGAGAGATTAAGTTACCTTCTGAATCAAATCTATTCACAGTCTTCAGACCGTAATCACTGATAAATATATTTCCTTTATTATCAGCATATAGTCCAATTGGTGAAGTATAACCCACCGGTGTTGACATATCCGACCATTCATCAACAAAATTTCCATCAATGTCATATTTACAAATCACTCCATTCCATCCAGTTGTATATAAGTATTGAGTATCTGCACTTTCATTTTTCCCCAGTGAAATGAATACAGGAAATTGCCCGGGTTGTTGTTGAAAACGGAGTTGCTCATTCCCCTCCAGATCGTAATAAACTATATCAGGGTATTCGTTAATGACAAATTGTGACGAAGTAAGTTTCTCCATTGCCCAGGAAGCACCAATCCTTTGAATCCCGTTCTCCTTCCAGCTGGTATCCAAAATATATTGCTCTGATACTGAATTGCGGACAAACTTTAGCAGTTTTGAAGGATCATACAAATCAGAATGGTTGAATAAAACAAACACATCAGAAGTGAGCATCGGTTCTTTTTCCATCACTAAAACTTTTAGAGGTGAAAACGGCTGAGCATTATTGGAACTAACAGCAGGAGTAATACCAGGGTCATAAGGATCAGAATTTGTATATATTTCGTATAAATCAGATTCACCATCACCATCGGTATCACCTTCCATTAATACAACCAGTTTCCGATTACCCCACCTTTTATCGTATTTATTAACCCCGATTACATCAAGAATTAAATCATACCCCCTTGTAACTCCTGCTACAAATACGAATGATGAATCAATACTGCTAATTACATCCATCTGGCTGATATAAGCTCTTGACCCCGTTTGGCCGTCTTCAGCGAACTGTTGACGTATATAGATATCAGGAGCTGTACTAATTTTAAACTCGTTACTTGCTGTTAACTCCCCACCTTTATCTTCAGTATAAACCCTATAGTAATATGGAGTATTAGGCTGTAGATCATTATCTATTATGGTTGTCCAAAACGAATAAGCATACTCTCCGATTAATGTTGCATCAGTAGTCATATCAGGCTGGTCCGATCGATATACTTTATATTTATAAAAATCTTCAGCTCCTGATTCAGTCCAGCTTAGAGTGATTGAATTATTCGAGATATAGTCAATTAAATCTGTATCCAACTCCACCGCTTCAGGTGGTTCGTTTGGCGTGCTGGGATCGAATAGATTGGAATGAGTTGGATCTTCGGCACAGCCAATCATAAAGAGCATTATTGTAGCAAAAATAGTAATCCGTAATTTCATTGTATCACCCTCACAGTATGAGTGTTATTGGCGGAATGGATATAATGTGTGGTTATTTCCAAATTATGAATAGCCATTGGAAGGATCTAGAATTAGAGACACAGGACCTGCTAATTACGTAAGTGCCGGACTAATCGTACGATAAGTGTAAGATATCTTATCTGGAAGGTAGTGTAAAGATTTGAGTTAATCAAGTAAAGCTGGCACCGATTTACCAGGCCAGCCTTTACCGACCAGCTTTACTTTGTAAGTTGCTTATTGGTTACTATTTGATTGCATTGCTGGAAAGGAAAGGGATTGAAAACTCAGACCTTTTTCTTAAAAACGCCAATCACCGAATCATCCCGGTTGCTAGTCCTGACGTCTGATTTATTGCCCTTAAGCAGGATTTACTAGCGATATTTATGTATATTTTAGCTATGAATCTGTGTATTAATATTTCAATTTATTTTCTGTTATATTTTATAGTCATCCATAATAGCATGAGTTTGTGATGAAATTAGTCAAGACCAGGTTTAAAACAGAATTAATCCGGGAATTACTTTCACTTCGCGGACGGATTGGTGGCCAGGACATCATTGAGCTCCTTTTATCCAAGCGGGCATCAATCGATAGGAAGTATCATGAGAATTAAACATAAGGTAATTGCCATCTCGACTTTATTTGGTCTGCTGGTATGGGTCATCGATTCTGTCATTGATTATTTCGTTTTCTACGAGGGGACAATGTTAGAATTGCTGATCACTGACGTACCGATTCACGAAATCTATATGCGATTGGTGATTATTGCGTGTTTCATATTATTTGGCAGCTTTGTATCAAGGATCATGGTCAAACGAGAAGCAGCCGAGGAGGAGATCCGACTGCAGAGTGAAATTATGAAAAATATGGTGGAAGGTGTTTATCTGATCGGATTGGAGGATGTAATAATTAGGTATGCAAATCCAAAATTTGAAACGATGTTTGGGTATCGACCGGGCGAAATGATAGGTAAGCATGCTTCTATTGTTAATGCTCCAACCGATAAGGATCCCAAGGAGACTGCAAAAGAGATCATGAATGTCATCTACAAAACAGGGGAATGGCATGGTGAAGTGCACAATATTAAGAAAGATGGAACCACATTCTGGTGTTATGCCAATGTATCAGTATTTGATCATCCGAAATTTGGAAAGGTTATTATTGCAATCCATACCGATATAAGCGAGCGTAAGCTGGCGGAACGGCAAGTTCAGGAACAAAAATTATTCCTGGAAACCATAATTAATTCCCTGCAACATCCTTTTTATGTAATTGATGCAGAAGACTATACCATCAAGTTGTCAAATACAGCAACCGGCAAACTGAAGAGCTCTGGTGCCACTACTTGCTACTCACTGACTCATGGAACAGGAAAACCCTGCGATGAGGCAGAACATCCTTGTCCGCTAAAGATAACCAAAAGAACTGGTAAACCTGCAGTAACTGAACACATTCATCTGGATAACGATGGGAATCCATTCTACGCTGAGGTTCACAGTTATCCAATTTTTGATGACCATGGTCAGGTTACACAGATAATTGAATATTCCATAAATATCAGCGAACGGAAAAAGATTGAAGAAAATCTTAAGAAAGCCCTTCGGTTACAAACTATTGTATATCAGATTTCTGACGAAACCAGGTCGGTTAAAGATTTGAATGATCTCTACAAAACATTATATGAGCATCTAGGAACAGTTATAGATACCACAAATTTCTATATTGCGCTATACGACCAGGAAGTTAACCTGATGTCTTTTCCATTTTTTGTTGATGAAGTCGACACCTACCCTGAACCTGGACCACCCGGGAGGGGTTTGACTGAATATGTTCTGCGCACAGGTAGCTCTCTGTTTATAACAAACGAAGATATTCACAAGATGGCGAAAGCGGGAGAAATCGATTTATTAGGTACACCTTCCGAATTATGGCTTGGAACTCCACTTATTGCAGGTGAAACAACTATTGGCGTGCTATCGGTTCAGAGCTACACTGATCCAAACAAGTATACTGAAAATGATTTAGATATTTTAAAATATGTTTCTGGACAAATAGCTGATGAAATTACTTATATGCAGGCTAAAGATTCTCTAAAGGCAAGTGAAGAAAGATTTAGAAATATAAGTACTTTAGCTCATGATGCCATACTTATGATGGATCCTCATGAAAAAATCTCCTACTGGAATAAAGCGGCCGAGAGAATATTTGGTCATCCGGAAAAAGATGTAATTGGTAAAGATTTACACCAGCTGATTGTTCCAAGCCGGTATCACGATCAGTATAAACAGGGATTCAGAGAATTTCAGAAAAACGGTCAGGGAGCTGCGATCGGCGAAACAGTCGAGTTAGTAGCCGTTAACCAGAGCGGGGCGGAGTTTCCGGTTGCGTTTTCACTTTCAGCAGTTCAGATAGATGGTGAATGGAATGCAATCGGGATCGTTCGGGATGTTACCGATGTCAAGCGGGCCGAAAACGCGCTGCGCGATGCAAACTCGCTGAAGGAAACATTATTGGATATCATCACTCATGATTTAAAGAATCCCATCGGTGTGATCAGTAACATGACAGAAATGATGCAGGAAGAGCATTCTGACAATGAAATGCTGGAAATCATTAAGAACAGCAGTGACCAGTTGTTACAAGTCATGGACAATGCCACAGTGCTTTCACAAATTGCACTTGGTGATGAGATTAAGAAAGCTGAAATGAATATTGCAGAAATTCTTCAATCGGTGGCCAAAGAATTTTCACCTCAGTTAGAACGATCAGGGATGACATTGAAAGTAAAATTATCTGGTGAGATACTCGTAATGGCTAATCCAATAATTTCTGAGGTATTCAAAAACTATATCAGTAATGCCATCAAGTACGCAACCGAAGGGAAGAAGATTATTATTGACAGCGATGTAAGTAATGAATTTCTTACGGTTAACGTGCAAGATGCAGGAACTGTAATTCCTGAAAAAAACAGGTCAAAGATATTCGAGCGCTCATTTCAGGTGGATTCCCAAAAACCGGGGCGAGGATTGGGATTATCGATTGTAAAAAGAATTGGCGATGCACACAATGCTGAAGTTGGAGTGAAACCAAATAAGCCGACCGGAAATATATTCTATATCAAGATACCTCTAGAATAACTACTGCACTGACAATTATAGTAGAGGTAGTCGGTTGGCTGCCATTTACTGACCCAAGCGCTATCGCTCGTGATAGCAATTTATCAGCGGCACAGTCAAATCGTCAAGACACTATTGGCTCACACAATTAAATGACTGTGTATCTGCCAACGCTGAAAAAAAATTAGAAAATTCCTTGCAAGTTTAGCGAAAGGATTTTAGATTTACTTTGTAATTCAAAGTACTTTACAATTAGGAGAGATTATGAATGCCAACCAAATTGAATCCGATACAATCCCAGCAGGCGAGGAATTGAAAATCATCAAACAAATGATCGATAACACACGTACTGTGACGGCAAATTCCTGGATCTTCCTGCTGCTCTGGGGCTGGCTGGGTTTTGCTAACTGTATATTGACTTACATTTTGATATATATTGAACAGTATGCTTACATATCCCAGTTATGGACCATAAGTGTGATAATTGGATTTATCGTATCATTTGTTATTGGGATTAAAATGGGTCGCAAAAAGCGGATTGTCTCATATACCGATCATGCCGTCAGCAATTTGTGGATGGCTTGCGGAATTGCATTTTTCCTGCTGGGTGTAGTCGCCCCCAATGTTGGTATCCTTGACAAAGATAACATTGCGCCAGTTTTATCCGTGATTGGAGGTGTTGGTATTTTTGTAACGGGACAGATAATCGATTGGAATGTCTTACGGATCAGTGGTGTTTTGTGGTGGCTGGCCGCTGTTTTGATGATGTTTACACATCCCCATCTGCATACCCTGATACTGGGTGTTGTGATTATTCCCGGCTACCTGATACCAGGCTATCTGCTTAGAAAAGAATTCAAGAATTCTAAATAATTGTGTTCGAGACACTTGATCCACTAATTCATTCCCGGATTCGTCTGGCGATTCTATCGCTATTAATATCCGCCCCAGAAGTTGATTTCAATTTCATGAAAGAATCGATTGGCGCATCGGATGGTAATCTCAGCACGCATTTATCAAAGCTTGAGCAGGCTAAATATATTAGTGTCAAAAAGGGCTATCTTGGTAAAAAACCACATACCAAATATTCAATAACGACCAGGGGCAGGGAGGCTTTCAGCAATTATGTATCTACTTTGGAACAATATCTTAAGCCTGGAGAATGAGTGTCTATTTTTTCAAGAACTACCAAATTTCCGTTTTTGTTTCTTTTAATCGGTGGTTTTCTTGCCTGATTGGGGGTATCGTGTGGTCTATAGCTGGTTGAGAATTATCACCAGTGATACGGGTGATCCCGCTTAATATTGGTTTCTAAAGTCCTGACATTTAATGATCCCGCTTGATGAAAGTTCACCCATTTTCAGGAAGGATTTCGTAAGATAGCCAATGTGTCACGCGAATATGAACCAGTATTTGAACTGGTAAACAATCAAGGAGCTTTGGAATGAATGGTAATATTCCGGTATTACTTGTAAAAGGTGATTGCTTGGCAGAAGCCTGGGAACGATCAGTACTTGCCACCTATCAGAAGGGTTGTGATCTTAAAACCGAATATGATAAACCTGATGATCCTCCCAGCAAAGATTGTTCGATCACGATCGTGGTTGAAGATCCGCTGGCTGAACCGATGATCCATCGTGATATGCCCGGGGGTCTGGAGGATCTGCAGGAGTATGTCATGGAAGTTCTGGATGGGATCAAAGATCACTGGGTCCGGGACCCTGACGATCCGGAGGATACACGCTGGGAATATACCTATCACCAGCGTCTGTTCAATTATAGTCTTCCCGGGTCCGGGAAGTTACATAATCAAATAGAAATCATGGCCGAGAAAATTGCCAAGGTACCTTACACGCGCCGAGCACAGGCGGTAACCTGGAAGGTATGGGAAGACAACAGTTGCTACGATCCCGCTTGCCTACAGAGTATCTGGTGCCGGATGTTGCAGGGTGACAATGATACATGGCGGTTGAATACCAATGTTCGGTTTCGTTCCAACGATGCTTATAAAGCTGCATTTATGAATATGTTTGCCCTGATCCAATTGCAGAAAAAATTAGCTGACCGAATTGCTGATCTTTCCGGCTGCAAAATAATTCCAGGACGTTATATTCATCAGGCTGACAGTTATCATATCTATGGATCCTATCTCGACGAATTTGAACAACGGTTCCTGAAAATGTATAACGAACGCTCATTTGATGAACGGACTTTCCACTATGCTGATATGAAAGCGATTATGGACGAGGCAATACCAGGTATTCTGGAAAAAGTTGCAAAAATGGATATGTCTTGAGCTGGTACGGATCATTAACTGCGAACCAATGGATCACCGTACCACTATTTTTGTTAATCAGTATTTTTCTGGTGGGTATGCTTGAACCGACTGCAGTCCAAAAGAATTACCAGGTGTATTTCCTGGGTGGCCAGTCAAATATGGATGGCCTTGGTCAGGTGGAAGATTTACCGGCGGACCTGCAGAGCCCATTTGAACAAGTCTGGATTTATCACGGGAATCCTGCCCCGGATGACGGTGAAATCGACGGTCGCGGCATCTGGTCACAGCTGCGACCCGGCCATGGATTTGGCTTTTCAGCAGATGGCGTACAGAATAATTACTCGAATTTGTTCGGAGTGGAATTATCTTTCGCACAAAGTCTGGTGGAATTGCAACCGTCAATAAATATTGCCCTGATCAAATACTCCCGGGCGGCCACATCGATTGATTCCGGTGCTTCCGGTGGTTTTGGTTGCTGGGAACCGGATTATTCCGGTGCCAACGGTGTGAATCAATTCGACCATTTTCTGAATACAGTGAATCGGGCCATGGCTACCAATGATATAGATGGCGATGGATTCGGTGAGCGGCTGGTCCCATCGGGAATTGTCTGGATGCAGGGTGAGAGTGATGCGGCTTATACCAGGGAAATAGCTTTACAGTACCATTCCAATCTTACAAACCTGATGGCTGGAATCCGACTTGCACTTTAACAACCGGATTTGCCAATTGTGCTGGGGCGTATATCCGATTCAGGCCAGGATGCTGATGGAAAAGTCTGGAATCACGGTTCCATAGTCAGGACCGCGCAGGAGAAATTTGCAAAGAATGATAAATTCACAACCTTGGTAACGGTAACAGATTCCCTAAGTTATACTGATGCCGCCCATTACAGCAGTTCCGGCTATCTCAAGCTAGGTCAGCGTTTTGCCGAAGCTATGGTAAAACTGCAGCAATTATCCGAGTGATAAACGTTTTGGAAATTGGGTAGCTACAGGATTGTGTCCAGATTAAGTCATCGTGAACGTGTAGTGACGGCGTTACAGCACCAGGAACCTGATCGTATTCCACTGGATCTGATGGGCAATGCTTCCATGATTCTGGATGAAGTATATCTGAGACTGAGAGATCATCTCAATTTGATTGAGATACCACCAGTCCGCTCCGGATCGACAGCTAATTATTATGATGAGCGAGTTCTGGAGCATTTCGATATTGATTTTCGGCGCATCTTCCTCAATAAGAGTACAACCAATCGCGCCACGGTTCACACGGATGGCTCCTTTACCGATATCTGGGGTATTCGTTTTCAACGGCTCGGCCCATTTGTTAATGCCGTTGGTCATCCATTAGCCGGTCTTACAACCGAGCAAGAGCTTACGAAGTATGCCTGGCCCACCGGCTCCGACCTGTACAATGCGTCGGGACTGGCCGAAAAAGCCCAACAACTATTCACTGATACTGATTACGCAGTGGTAGCACGCAATCCACTGTCTGAAGGTTTTTTGGGCTTGGGTAGTTATTTGATGGGAATGGAGGAATTTTATATTGCCCTGATCCACAAACCGGATTTGTTCCGGAGTATTATCAATCAGATTCTGATTGTCTACAAGGAAGTCTACTCCCTGTTTCTCGATGCGGTGGGCCCTTACGTACAGATGGTTGAAGTGGCCGATGATCTGGGAGCCCAGGACAACTTATTAATTTCACCGGCTATGTATCGTGAATTTATCAAACCGGCTGAGCGGGAGTTGTATGCCCTGATCCATGACAAAGCACCGGGAGCCGCTTTGTTCCGTCATACCGATGGAGCTGTCTTTGAGATTATTCCCGACCTGATCGAAGTTGGGGTTGATATTCTGAATCCGATCCAGACCTCGGTCAAGGGAATGGCGGCACAGCGAATAAAAGCGACTTTTGGTGATCAACTGAGTTTTCATGGTGGTATGGAGTATTTTGATGATGATATCCCCTCCGATATGGTCGTGCCAGAAGTGAAAACCTTGATCGATAATCTGGCAAAAGGTGGCGGCTATATATTGGCGCCATGCAATCATATTATTACAGCCAATCCCACCAACATCTGTACAATGTATAATACAGCAGCGGACTACGGTAATTATCGTTGACCGTGCTACAATATAAACAAGGATTTCCCAAGTTAATATTGCTCCTTAATCGCTAGTGTTGTAACCTTCACAGGCTATATGTTTGAACATATGGACATTCAAGGATCAGGGTATCCATTTCCAGGCGGTAAACTTGAGTAATAGTACAATAATAGCATTAATATATCTATTACTAACCAGTGGAATATCAGCTGGTGAAAAAAACTGGCCTGCTGATTATCCAGTGAAATTGAAATCACTAGAAATCTTCCAACAATATGACAATCTGTTTGTTGGTCAGGATTCCGGCTGGCTTGGCGCAGATGCAGCCCATTCAATCGTTCTTTCTGAAGACAGGATTCTCTGGTTGTTCGGTGATACATTTTTAGGCAATACAATTGCCGGTGTCCGCTATCCCGAAGGCTATCATGTTAACAATTGTATAGCAATCCAGGATTTGAATCAACCTGACAGCTCGAGCATCAGCTATTACTGGGGTGATTCAAGCAGCAGTACCCGGGCTTTTTTCCCGCCTCAACCCGGTCTGCCCGGTCAGTATTACTGGCCGACCAATGGATTGATTGTCTATGATCAGTTATTGATCTTTTGTTTTGCGATGGCTGCCAATGATCAAACCTGGTGGATTGATGGTACTGTGGTTATTAAAATTGTGAATTATCTTGATGATCCACGCGATTGGGTTTGTCAGTATTTCGACCTGAAAATTGGCGATGACAGTACCGGGCTGCATACAGCTATTTTTCAAGAAAAAGAATATCTGTACTTTTTAGGTTTTACCGATCAGGCAGGGGAGCGTGGAGCGTTTCTGGCTCGCACCCCGGTAGTTGAATTTCTAAAAGTATCGACTATCGACAGTTTCGAATATTGGGTTCATTCCCAATCCAATAAAAAGTGGAGCAGGAAATTTAATCATCCGGTCATTTTGTTTACTCCTGGAGTCACTGAATCGAACATCCAATATGATCAAGACTGGGGTCTTTATTTTATTACTACATACGATCCGATGAAGGCGGATATTCTGTTGACTGTCGCTCCGGCTTTAACCGGTCCCTGGGCCAAACCGGTTCATGTTTTTACTGATCCACAACATATCACAATGACCTATGCCGCTCGATTACACCCTCATTTGAGTACTCGATCGGGTGAACTGATAATCAGCTATGTTACATCACCCGGCTCGCTGGATCTTTCCAAGGAAAGTATGGATACTTACCGCCCGCGGTTTTTAATGCTGGAATTGGAGAAAACAGGGCATTAACAATGAGCCATTTCTGGGCACTGTAATAATATAATATCCATGAAATTTCAATTAAACCATCGCAATGGAATTCCCCTGCACCTGCAGGTTGAGCGGATTTTGCGTCAATTGATTGATTTGCCGGAATACCGCGCCGGCCGGCTGTTGCCTAATGAAGAAGCACTGTCGAAAAGATTGGGCATCTCGCGGAATACCGTCCGTCAGGCAGCCAATAAGCTGGTTTATGAAGGTCTGATCGTCCGGAAGAAGGGGGTGGGCACGCGGGTTGTTGATCAGGCGGTCAGTACTCGCCTGGACAACTGGCTGAGCTTTTCCCAGGAGATGAACAGCAAGGGAATTCCTTTCCAAAATTATGGGATTACGGTTGATTGGGTTAAAGCTGACGAAGAATTAGCGGATATATTAGCAGTAAAATCCAACCAGAAGATTCTGAAGTTGGCGCGTCTGCGTGGACTCGATAAAGGACCGATTGTATTTTTTATATCCTATTTCCACCCCCGGATTGGTTTGACCGGTAATGAGGATTTTTCAACCCATTTGTACGATTTGCTGGAGCAGGAATATTCAACCGTCGTAAATCTTTCCCGGGAGGAGATCAAGGCCCAAAAAGCTGATCAAATGTTGTCTGAAAAATTGAATATTGCAATTGGTGATCCGATCCTTTTCCGCAAGCGGCGTGTATTTGATCCCGGCAACCGGATCATCGAATATAATCTTGGGTATTACCGGGCCGATCGATTCACCTACTCGATTGAAATTGAGCGAGATCGAAAATGATAAACCAAGCTGATAAATCTGGAGAAAATTCCATGCCTTATTCAGCATTTAAACGTACTTTAAATTGGCTGATAATTGTCCATCTGTTAACCGCAATGATCATGGCTGGCACCACCGGTAAAATAAGAGGTCGGGTAGTCGATGAATCAACTGGAGCGGCTCTGGTGGGAGTCAACGTTATCGTTGAGGGAACCATTCTCGGAGCTGCAACCGACCTACAGGGTGATTACTATATTCTGCAGATTCCACCAGGTATCTTCACCGTAAAAGTATTAATGATCGGTTACCGGGAGATGCTGGTGACCGATGTTAAGATTTCTTCCGATCACACGACAGTCATCGATGTCCAGATGATGGTCCAAGCTTTGGAGGCAGAAGGGGAGGTCGTGGTGGTGGCTGAACGTCCCTTGGTAGATGAGAATGTTACCTCCAGTACACAGTTCCTCAGCGTGGAGAAGTTGAACCAGCTGCCCATCAGTGATACTAAG
This sequence comes from uncultured bacterium, assembly GCA_964439935.1. Taxonomy (GTDB): domain Bacteria; phylum Fidelibacterota; class Marinisomatia; order Marinisomatales; family TCS56; genus JABMQW01. The sequence continues at coordinate 67,173 of CAYTPW010000005.1, forward strand.
GAAGCCCTGATGATGCAATCCGGTGTATTTTTTGACCAGATCCCGGTAGCTGGGAGTCTCAATTCAGCTGGAAAAGGTGAGAAACGCTATTCGATAAGAGGAGGCAGTCAGGACGAGGTTATGTGGTTGATCAACGGTGTCCGGACTTCGACCCTCACGCTCGGACGAGCGGACCAAGGCGGTTCCTTCACCAGCGTTAACCTGAATGCGGTACAGGAAGTTCAGGTGATCACTGGTGGTTTCAATGCCGAGTATGGTAATGCCCAGTCCGGTATCATAAATGTGGTCACCAAGGAAGGTGGACCAGAGTTGGAATCTTCCCTGGAATTCATCTATGGTTTCCCCGGTCAACGTCATTTCGGGGATTACCTATATGATTTGAACGATACCAGTGATTATGAGATCGGCATTCACTGGAATGATACGACTAATACATTGGACACCAACTGGCTGACCGACTATCGCAAGAACCAGATCTATGATTACCGGAAGATCCCTGATCAGACTGTTTATTTTACCATCGGCGGACCATTGTTTAGATTGGGTGACCGCCGGGTAACCTTCTTCATGTCATCGCAATATAAACGGGAAGCCTATACTTATCCCACGCCCAGGGACTCTCGGGAACTGGAGAATGTGCAGTTAAACCTGTCATTTCCCTTTAGTCCCAAAATGAAACTGCGTCTGGAAGGTATGTATAATCATGATGGCCATGCTACCCTCCAGGAAGGCGGTGATTATGTATGGATGGCCAAATACTACCGGGGATATGGAACCTTGCTGGACACTTATACAACCCTGTTGGCTGCTAATTTCAACCACGCAATATCCACTTCCCTGTTCTATGATCTGAAGCTTAGCTATTATCGCTCGGAATTCAAAGAAGACGCCGGTAACTACTCCGAGGTAGGCCAAAGCACTTTCACAGACATATGGGGTTATCAGTACTACACCGGCTTTGAAGGTTATGAAGAAGAGGGATTTGTTAACTATTCCTTCTTCTACGATAAGCATACCGTCCAGAGTGACCTGTCAGCGGTAGGCAGTTTGAACTGGCAGGCCAATAATTACCATTTATTAAAAACCGGCTTCGAATATCATTATAATATGATGGCCGAATTGAAGGATTACCGCTTTACTTCCTATAACCAGAATCCCCGGTACTGGTTCAACCGGGGTCTCCACGAGACCTTCTATCCGATTCAGACTGCCATCTACCTCCAGGATAAGATGGAATTCCAGAGCATGATCATGAACATTGGCCTACGTTATGACTATTTCAATGCCAACCGGACCTGGTTTAAAAATGAGGGATTGTTCAACCTGGCCATCGATCCGGAATTTGATACCAGTCTGGATCAGGATGGCGATCAGATCGATGCTGGCGGGCATGTGAAGTATTCATTCCAGAATGTACTGGACAAACCACGGAAAGCAGTGGATCCCTATCACATGCTGAGTCCCCGGTTCAGTGCCTCTTTCCCGGTCACCGAACGATCGATCTTCAATTTCTCTTACGGTCATTTCTACCAGATCCCCCAGTTGGATAAGATGTTCGCTTTCAGTTATTTCCGACCTGAGACGATCCTCAAGGGTATGATTGCTGCCGATGAGGAAGCTGAGGCCACGGGTACCGAACCGGTTCATACGCCATCCTCTGATGGTGACCCGGAGCGCGTTGTTACCCTGACTAATGATCCCCTGCCGCCGGAAAAAACGATCGCCTTTGAGGTTGGCCTGCAGCATAATATCAATGATATGGCCCGCCTTACGGTGACAGCCTATTACAAGAATGTATTCAACCAAACGGAAGAGTTGATGGGTATCTTCAACCGGCGCTTCTATGGCTGGAATCCGTTCAAGAACCAGACCACTAATACCATGTTCTACACCGGATTTCTTTCGGGAGATTACGGTGATTCCCGGGGGATCGAGATAAATCTTCGTACCTATCTGAAAAGCAACCTGACCATTGACCTGAACTACAGTTTCTCCCGGGCTACCCAGGGCAGGGCTTCGCCGATCAGGATCGAATATGACCAGGAGGGCAATGAATCCTACACCTGGGGAGATGAAACAATTGCATCTGAAAAATCCTATAGCCGCCCCCATATCTTCCGGGCCAATCTATTCTACAGCCTGCCGCTTACTTTATCCGGTAGCCTGCCGAGCCGACTCCTCTCAGGAACAAGTTTCAGCCTTCTGTACAGTTATACCAGTGGTCAGGGCTATACTTACCTGGAAGAGGATGATGATCCGTTGTGGGTCTTCAACAATCATCGCTATCCACCGATCATCAACACCAATCTGCGGATCGACAAGGCTGTCGAGTTCAACAATACCCGGGTTCTGACAGCCTATCTGAAGATCACTAACCTGTTCAACCGCAAGAACTTGCGTACGATGGGGGAGTACTTCTTCGGCAGTCAGGCCTATGCCAATTATCTGGAAATCGGAAAGCCCTACACAGAATGGATCGACTATGATATCAGTCAAACAACCTATTATGAAAACCGCCAATTCTATTTTGGCCTGAGCTATAAATTTTAGGAGCGGACAATGGGACTAAATTCTATTCTAATTAATTCCTTATCTGGTTTGTTTCTGGTAACGACAGTTATGGCTCAGGTCCGGACACCTGAGTTCGAGGTCCATGACCGGGGGAATCTGTGGGAGACGATGAAGGATAATGGTACGATCGGTTCTTTGAATCCAACCAACACCACTGAATTCTTTCCCGGCATGGACTGGCCCGGGGGGCCGGCTACCCTGGTCAGCAAGAATGACCAGCGCAGCTACCTCTATGCGGCTGGTCTATGGATTGGTGGTCAACACGCGGATGGGACAGTCTTTTTCACTGAGCACGGGCCCGGACCGGTTGTTGATTATGGTACCTTCGAACCGATCACCAAGGCTAATAATTTCGTCGAGTCAACGGTCTATGATCCAACTGAAGCCGAGCAGACAATCACTGCCAATTGGACCAGTTCGGAGAATATCCAGGTCGTAAGGACCAGCCGGGTATGGAGTTTCCAGAAATACAATAATTTCATCATAATGGATTATTCTTTTACCAATCTGAATTCTGCTACAGTCAACGAAGTATACGTAGGTTTGGCTTATCTCCTGCGGCCCAGTTACCAGGATATCCTGGTTCATAATGGCTGGGGGGATAATGAAACGGACCGGGATGACGATATCATCGCCTATGATGCGGACAACAGCCTGATATTCTCCTATGATTCAACCACTCAGTACGATTGGGACCTGGGGAATTACTGGCCGGACTACGAAGAATTAAGAACGCCCGGTTTTGCCGGCCTGGCCTTACTGGATGCCTCGGCAGCCAGCGACGACCGGGTTCAACCGGCCAGTGTTCTCCTGGCTCATTATGAAGTCTCCAAAACAGTACTTTCACTTAATTACCGTTCGGTCGAGAATATGTATGCGTTGTTGAACGGCGCGGACCAATCCCTGCAGGTGCCATCCGGTACGATGGTGGTGCCATTCGGGCTGATGTCCTGTGGTCCTTATACGATTCCTGCCGGTGGCACGGTAACGATCTCTGTAGTTGAAGCCGTCAACGGTATACCTCTGGCCGAAGCAATGGGACCGGATTCGCTGATGGTTACAATTCAAGATAATTACCTGTCAAATGGTCTGGATTCCCTCTTGGCAACGGTTGGTCGGGCCAGGCAGCTGTATTCGAATGGCTATCAGCTGGCTTATACGCCACCACCATCGCCGTCATTGGAAGTTGTGTCTGATGCGGAGAATCAGTCCATCGTTCTGGCCTGGGAACCCCTGGACCTGGAGTGGATGAATCCCAGCCTGGGGCGCAATAATTTCAAACAGTACAATATCTACCGGTCGGATAACGCCTACATTGGGCCATTTACATTCGTCAAAAGGATCCGGATCAATAGCAGTGTGGATTATGGCCGCTATTTCAAGGCTGACTTCAATAAATGGCGTTACAGTGACAAGGCCATCAGCCTGGGAGTGGGGTATTTTTACACGGTAACGGTTGAAGACAGTACTGGTGCGGAGAGCTGGTATACCAATCGTAACCTGAAGGCTGTTAAATCAGCTACTCTACCGGCTGAGAATGCCCTGGCCGTCAACGTATTCCCCAATCCCTTCCGGGAAAATTCCGGTATCCCCACCGGCGGTGAGGAATTGACAATAACATTCACCAACCTGCCGGCTACCTGTGTATTGTGCATCTACACAGCCAGTGGGGAACTGGTAAAGACCTTTAAAAGGGAGGATGCCGCAATCGGTGAACAGGAGTGGGATCAGTTGACCGATGCCCGGCAGCGAACTGCTCCCGGCATCTATTTCTGGACGGTTGATTCAAACGTGGGTACTGCCAAAGGTACCCTGCTATTGATCAAGTGAGGGCCGGAATGATGAGAAAATCAATTTTACAGATCGCATTATGTGGAATTCTCCTCCCAACCGGTCACTTGTCTGCAGAGTACGGATTTAAATTTACAAAGGCTGGATCTGCCGGTCTCCAGTTCCTCAAAATTGACGCTGGTAGTCGTGCCAGCGCTCTGGGTGGGGCGGTGGTGTCAGCCACTGCTAATGCTAACGCTGTCTTCTGGAATCCGGCCGGTATCGCCCATGTCTACAATCCCGAGTGTCAGCTAACGATGAATGACTGGCTGGTGGATTCACGCTATTCTGCCCTAGCCTTGGCCTATCCAATTGGATCGACGGTATTAGCCCTTAGCGCCATTGATTTCAGAATAGCTGAATTTGAGGAGACCACCGTGCTGGCGGCCCAAGGCACCGGCAATATGATCGCTGCCGGTGATATCCAGATCGGACTGGCACTGGCCCGACGTTTTTCCGACCGGCTAAGCATAGGCGGACATCTGAAATACATACAGGAGAATCTGGCCGAATACAGTTTCGATAATATCCTGTTCGATATCGGCACTATCTATTATGCCGGTTTTAGGGATCTCACCTTTGGCTTTGCCTTTCAGCATTTTGGGGCTGACATGCAATTTGCCAACCAGGTTTTCCGGACTCCGCTGTTGTTCCGGGTCGGGATCAGTGATGCAATATTCAACACAAAACTCCATAAGCTGACCTTCAGCATGGATCGGGTGCATCCCACCGATAATGTGGAATGGATGAATTACGGTCTGGAGTATGATCTGCTGAACCTTATCGCTCTACGCCTGGGCTACCGCCAATACAGGGATCAGGGTGATCTGTCATTTGGTGCAGGATTAAACTTGCCGGCTATCAGGGAGAGGCGCCTGCGAGTTGATTATTCATTTGTCAACTATGGAGATATATTCGGCAATATAAGTCGATTAACTTTAGGTATTACTTTATGATTTGGCCATTAATTAGTCAAGGCTTGGAAATGTAAGTCAGATTATGATTGCCCGGATAATATCGATCATCATCCCTTTAATTATAATGGTGGTTATGTTAATCATCTTTATTTCACCGTCGGTGGAAACGGCCAATGACGGTAAAACTCATATCCGGTACTGGCAAATAACCGGCCAAAAAGAAGTCGAATCATATCCTGTGCGCGCTTTCAACGCCAAGCAGGATCAAATCGTTGTTGAAGCCACAGCGATACCCTGGCAGGATCATGAAAAGAAAATTCTGACTGCCGTTTTAAGTGGAAATCCTCCCGATGTCGTTAGCCAATTCGTACCGGTGGTTAAATGGGCTTCGAGGATGGCATTGATCCCACTGGATTCCTTTATGCGGCGAGATAATTTTGATCCGGAGATATTTTTCCCGGCCTTGTGGGAGGAGATGTCCTACCAGGATCACATTTTTGCCGTACCCATATTCACCGTTTCTATGGCATTTGCCTATAATAAACGTCTATTTAGAGAGGCTGGTCTCGATCCGGAGAATCCGCCCAAGACTTGGTCGGAAGTTAAACGGGTTGCCCAATTGATGGACCGCCGCAACGAACGAGGACAATTTCTTCAGATGGGATTTATTCCCGACTGGCGCTCATTGCAAGTAAACACGCTCCAGACAACGATGTTAATGGCCTGGCAATTGGGTGCTGAATTTTTAAGTCCTGACGGGAAAACAGTCAATTTGAATGATCCGGCAATGATCAGGGCACTGCAATGGGTTGTGGATTATTACGATCAATATGATATGGACCGAGTACAGTCTTTCAGGGGCAGTTTTGGATATGCCGACCAGAATGAGTTTATTTCCGGAAAAGTAGCAATGATGGTAATCGACAGCAGTTTTCCGGAGCAGATCGAACGCTATAATCCGGACCTGGATTACGGTATAGCAGTGATCCCATCATTTGAAGGTTACCCTTCAGCATCCTCCTCGGGCAGTTTTTGGTTGGGCATACCGCGTGGTGTGAAAAACGTCGAAGAAGCCTGGGAATTCATCAAATTCTTTGTCCAAAAGGATACCCAGTTGGAAACTTGTTTCGAAACTGAAGAAAATCTGTTTCCCGCAAATCGCTGGGCAGCCTACGATCCTTCATTCAATGCAACTGCAATGACTGATGTATTTGTCCGCCAGATGGATTTTGCCCATTCACCAGCGATCGTTCCCATGGCTCATGATGTTTTCTGGCGGGAAATGTCTCAACGGGTTCAGGAACGGGTTGTTCTGCATCTGCGGACACCGGAAGAATCACTGCTGGATGCACAGCATATCATTCAATTGGAACTGGATAAAGCTATTCGGTATGATGAATTTGTCCGGTCGAAAATTAAGATAACCGAGTTAGATTGATGAATCTGTTCGGCACTACATACCGTTCCTTTGTTCATAAACATCAACAGGCGATCTGGGGTTATGTTTTTGCCGCTCCCTGGATAATCGGTTTTCTTATTTTTGGGATTTATCCGATGGGGATGTCCCTGTATTATAGTTTATGCCAGTTCGATGTTCTACGTATTCCATTATTCATCGGCTTTGACAATTATAAAACGCTGCTATATGATGATCCCTACTTCTGGACCACAATCTGGAATACGCTGTATTATGTGGGTTTCAGGACGCCATTGTGTATTTTCGGATCATTACTGTTAGCATCTATGCTGCATAATTCCCTTAGGGGTGCACGGGTGTTCCGAACTGTTTTTTTTATTCCCTCGGTAATCACTGGAGTTGTCCTGTCGGCCATTTGGTTGTGGATGTACAATCCACAGTATGGATTGATCAATACCATTTTGGCTTCTATTGGCATTCAAGGACCATTATGGTTGCAGAGTCATGAGTGGTCAAAGCCGGCGATCGTATTAATGAGCCTGTGGTCGATTGGTGGTGGACGGATGCTTGTTTTTCTGGCTGCTTTACAGGGGATTCCCAAGCACCTGTATGAGGTAGTTGATCTGGATGGTGGCAACTGGTGGCAGAAATTCATACATGTGACTTTGCCATTGATCTCTCCGGTACTATTTTTATGGACTGTGATGGAAGTTATCATTTCCTTTCAGGTGTTTGTAGAAGCTTATGTGATGACGAAGGGTGGTCCGCTAAATTCGACTTTATTTTATAATCTATACCTGTATAACAAAGCATTCGAAGATTACAGTATGGGTTACGCATCTGCTCTGGCATGGTTATTATTAATCATCACCTTAATAATAACAATTTTCCAATTCAAAATCGGACGACGCTGGGTGTATTACGAAGGAGAACGGAGTTGATGAGTATTAAACCTCTGTTACTCATAAAGCGGTTGTTCCATTCACCAAGCAGGGTGTTGCATTATGTTGTATTGATATTTCTGGCGTTTGTTTTTATCCTGCCATTTTTGTGGATATTCTCTACCTCCTTAAAAGGTTATGAAAATATTTTCAGCCTGCCCCTGAAATGGATCCCGGATACAATCCACTGGGAAAACTATGTCAAAGTCTTCCAGGCAATGCCATTCCTAGCTTATTTAAAGAATTCCATATTTGTGACCGGTCTGGCTATACTCGGTACGGTTTTATCGGCTTCTGTGGTTGCCTACTCGTTTGCCATATTACGCTGGCCGGGCCGCGATAAACTATTCATTGTCGTCATTGCTACCATGATGTTGCCTGCCCAGGTGACGATGATACCGTTATTCGTTATATTCAAGGAATTTGGCTGGTTGAACACCTTTAAACCATTGATAATCCCCGCCTTTTTCGGTGGTGGCGCCTTCAATATATTTCTTTTGCGCCAGTTCTTTTTAACAATTCCCCGGGATCTATTTGATGCAGCACGGATTGATGGCTGTTCCGAATTTCGAATTTACTGGAATATCGTGCTGCCCCTGGCTAAACCGGCGATGGCTACTGTAGCAGTAATGTCATTCATGCTGTACTGGAATGATTTTCTGGGACCATTAATCTACCTCTCCGACAAATTAAAGAGCACCCTTGCACTTGGCGTGGTGATGTTTGTTGGTCAGCATCAGAGTGAGTGGGCGCTGCTGATGGTTTCCACCATCCTGATGATGTTGCCGATTATCATTATCTTTTTCCTGTTCCAGCGTTATTTTATCCGTGGATTCATGATGAGCGGTATTAAGGGGTAGTATGGAATTCAACTTGCAAGTCTCAAAATTCATCATCCGCTGTCTGGTAAGCAGCTCACTCGCTTTGTGCCAGGCTGACACTGAACCAATCAAATTTCCCCTGGACAAACAGGGTAATATCCCTGTTTGGCTGATAGTTGGCCCTTTTAATCAACCGATTTCCGGGTTTGGTACAATTGATGATGTGGCAAGTATTGATGAAGTGGGAATACGCCCGCAAGTCGGTCAGGAAATGCAGACAGGCCTAGTTGCTGGTGGAAAAACCAGTTGGAGACCTGTTCAAACAGGAGCACTTGGGTACACTGATATAAATTCGGTAATTGGCTGGACCTTGCCGGCTGATGTACCGGTGATTCCCTGGTATGGACGCGCTGCCTATGCGATGACCTATATTGATAGTCCAATTGATCAGGACTTGTTATTATTACTTGGCAGCCATAATCGAATCAAGGTACTGGTGAATGGAGTTGAAATATTCAATCATGATGGTTTGCGGGAAGCAAAACCCGATCAGGATACTGTGGGTATTCATCTGCGTGAAGGCGTAAATACTGTTTTAATAAAAGCTTTTCACACGCATCAGGATTATGGAGCCCAATTCTTTTTTGATCCGGGCTATGGTTGGGGATTCTATGCCCGTTTAGTAATAGCGGGTGATACACCAGGACCGAATTTGACCATCACGATTCCTGATAATCGTACTGAGACCGAATTTGATGTCATATCCACTTTATTCTTTAAACCGGGAAATAGAGGCAAATTGGAACAGCGTTTCGATCTGGAAATCTCATCAGTGGATGAGACCGCTAGTGGTCATTTGTTATTAACAATTGACGGAAAGATCCATTCAATTGGTCTGCACCAGATTCCTTATGGTCATAGCCGGCATACGTTTTATTTATCAGCTGTCAAACAGGAAATCATAGCTGAGTCACAGCTTATCCTGGATTTCAGAACAATAACGGCCAGATTGGAATTACATCCGCGCAAACAATATGAATTGCATTTGATGATGCTGTCGCATACGGATATCGGGTATACCCATATTCAACCAATAGTGGAGGAGCGTCACGTTCGAATTCTGGATGAGGTAATTGATAAATGTCAGACAGATAAAAAATTCAAGTGGACCATTGAAACGGTCTGGCAGCTGGAACAATATGAACAGTCACGCTCACCGGAACGTTTCCGGCAGCTGATCGATTTGATTAAATCGGGGCGTATAGCTGTTTCACCAAATTATTCAAATCCATTCACCGGAATGACCAGTGAAGAGGAATTAATCCGTTCTTTTCAAAAAGCCCGCGGTTATCAAAAGCATTACGGGATCGAATATGGAGCATTGATCTATAACGATACCCCGGGTATGAGCTGGCTGATACCTCAATTGCTGAATGAGATCGGAATTGAGTTTCTGGTTTGTGGTATTAATGAAGTGTACACTGATTATCCTTTACAGCGAGCTCTGCCAAGGGCTTTTGAATGGGAAGGTGGCGATGGCAGTACGGTCATAACCTATATTACTGAGACCTACAATGAAGGCGTTTTATTGGGACTGGAGAAATCAGGTCAGGCGACTGAATACCGGTTATGGCAACGATTGAATCAGCTGGAGACCGAGGGTTATTCGTCCAGCAAAGTTTTGGTGAACACGGCCTGGGGTGATAATACCGGTTACCCGCAGGTGCAGTATTCGAATGCCGTTAAGTGGAATGACCACTATGCATACCCTAAATTTATTATCAGCAATTTGAATCAGTTTGCCAAGACCTTTTTACCGGAGCAGAATGATATAAAAAAATTCCGGGGTGATTGGACCTCAGCCTGGAGTACACGATCTCAGGGTGAGCCAGGTTTACAGCGGGATGTTCGCCGGATCCAGAATCAGATTCGAAGTGCAGAGAAATTGAACACGATCAACTGGTTATCTGACAGTACAATTACACCTTTAAAGTCGGATATCGATGAAGTGTACAAAAATTTACTCTTATTCGACGGTCATGGATCAGGTCTTGAGTATGGTTACGGAACAAAGGCGGAAAATCGTCTCACTTTGGATTATCGTGAAGAATATGTTAATCGCGCACGACTGCTTACCCAGGATGTTTTATCCCGCTCATTACTCCGGCTGTCAATTCCAGAGGAGAGCTTGGCGAGTGAAGCTATTCTAGTCTACAATCCACTAGCTTTTGAAATTGATGCAGTAATAGAGGTAGGTTATCCATCGGCTTTCAGTCAACCTGTTCAGGTGATTGATTTATCATCGGCAGAAACTTTGCTCAGTTTTACGGCGAATAACAGGTTTTATTTCAAATCCGCTGCTTTGCCTGCTTTGGGATCTAAGAAATTCCAGTTGATCCGAGTACCTGAATCAGGAATTCTAACAGGCAATAGTGATCTTGAGATAGGTGCCGATTATATTGCCAATGATAAATATAAAATCACCATCGATAACCAAAATGGGAAAATCACCAGCGTATTCGATCGTCTTGAACAGCGTGAACTAGTTTCGAACACGACGGATGTCTCATTCTCGGCTCCAATTATAATTAAGCCATATCAGAATAACCGGATCACAGCTTTAGATAGTGGAAATGTCGAAATTAGTATTATTGATTACCGGCCGGTCAACGTGCACATAGAAATTATTCGACCAGACCATTTATTCAGTCGATCACGATATTCACTCTCCTCTGGTAGCGATCAGATAGAAATTCTGCACGCGTTGAATCTGGAGCAATTAAATGAGCCGGAATTTCTGGAAGAGTACGGTATCAGCTTCCCGATTAATTTAAAACAGCGGCAGATTGCTTTGGATCTCGCTGGTGGTTTTGTCACCAGTGAGAATGATATATTACCCGGAGCCCAGACAGGATATTACTCAGTGCGCCGCGGATTTGCCCTTTTTGATGATGACTATACGATCAATATTGGTCTGGTCGATAGCCGGATTGTCAAAACAGTATTAAAAGCTAAAACAGTTGAATCAGTAACTGCCCTTCTGGTGAATAATTTTCCAATAGCCTGGAACAGATCTGAAAAAAATGAAGGTAGTCTGGATTTTCGATTTATTATCAATAGTGGCCCCGGAAGTTTTGAGCCAGGTTTATTCGTTGACAGATTAGCACTGGCGCTTACTAAACCTATCTCTATACGAAGCTGGCTGCGTAAGGAAAAAAGCAACGTTAGCAATTTTTCCTGCAATGATGATAATATTCAAATTATTGCAATTGCCCCGTCGATTGAATCAAATGGTTTCATAATTCGTCTGCGCAATAATGATAATACTAAACAGGTTTCTGGAGAAATAAAATCAACCCATTTTGTAAATCAGATTGCCAGTCAAGTATCTATTTGGGAACAGAAAATCAAAGATTTGGATGTCGCACAAGATTTGATCGAAATCTCGCTGCTGCCGAGTGAGATACAGACCATCCTTATTGAACCTCGATCAAAATAATAAAGTTGAAAAAAAATTGTAACGGAAAGGACAATCGAAATGAATAAAGCTAACATTAAAGTTGCCATAACCATGCTGCTGATTGCCATGATATCAGGTTGTTTCACCATCTATGAAGTAGATCAACCGGCAACCGCCGATGCAGGATCTGAAATTCAGATGATAGTAACAGCAAGTACCAATTCTGATGATACCGGCACAAAATATGGAATCCTGGGACTGCTGCTGCCCGTCGACTGGGTAGTTAACACGGTTACCTATGACGGTGATCTGGGAACTGGTACCTTTCGCTCCCTGGAAGATTGCCTACCAGATAGTTATCCCAGCACTCTTGACAGTTGCTGGTCGGATACACTGGAGCTGCGTTATCCTACTGATGATAATATGCACTGGGAAGTCTGGGAGAGTGTAGAGGGTTATATACCAACAGAAGACACCAATTATGTTGATATAACCATTATTGTAACCGTTGGCATTACGGCGGGCACCTATAATCTTGGGTATTTATTTTCTGAAAGTGCACTTGAAATTGTAGGCTTGACTCCAGGTTATGAGGAATTTGGTTATGATCATACTACCAGTTTTGACAACATGATCACGGTAGCTGCAGTTAGTATTGATGAAAACACTAGCGGACCAACCTCATTTAGTCTGGGGCAGAATTATCCAAATCCATTCAACCCAAAAACTCAAATTGAATACTCTCTGGATGCCACTTCCATGGTTGAATTGACGGTATACGATGTATCAGGACGACTGATTCAAACCCTGGTGAATAAAGTCCAAACACCTGATAATTATCAGGTCGTTTTTAATGCTGATAACCTACCAAGCGGTACTTATTTTTATCGCTTAAAGGCCGGTTCCAGTGTGGAAACAAGGAAAATGGTATTATTGCAATAACTGATAAAAAGTATGCTGTGGCAGGATATACCTGGTCATAAATCAATGACCAGGTATTTTAAGCCATATCATAGATAAAGGATTCTAAATGACGGCGATGAAATACCGGTTGGTAGTTAAGGCGATCCGTGATCTGGGACCACAGTTTATCGATAATGATTACCGGATGGTCGGGCAGGATGGTGCCTATTCGATACCGTTGGCTGATAAAACGTTATGGTTTTTTGGTGACACATTGATTGGTGAGCGGGCGCCCGGTGAAAGTTTATGGTATGTGGAAAAGAACTCGATCGAACCAAAAGCACTGGTCGAGGGCTGGAATAAGATTGACAGGATAATCCACAATACTGGTGCTTTAGTACCAGATCAATCGAAACGGAATGGAATATCGGAATATAGTCATATTCGTAATCCCGACGGCAGCCTTAAGCAACTGATTGATCTGCTACCAGACGAAGATCATGAACTTGATCGAATATGGTGCTTTCATGGCCTGAATATGGGAGATAATCTGTACCTGTATTATCAAAAGATCAAGATGATCGAGGATGAGGATAATCCATTTCCGGTGGCATTTGAAGTTATTGGTTCAGGCTTGTCAAAAGGTGATACGAATGCTTGGGAGTTCGAGCGTCTGGAATTCAATGATTCGACCATAATCTGGCCAGCAATCCGGCCACAGTTTGGTGCAGTTGTACTCACAGCGACAGATTATCTGTACCTCTATGGTGTATTAAGAGATAATACAGCTGGTATCCAGAACGTTTATGTGGCGCGGGTCCCATGTTCCTCAATCGAGGATTTTGCTGCTTATGAATACCTGGTCGATGGTAGTAAAACCAATTGGAGTACTGATATTGAACAGGCCGACATCGTTTTCTCTGGTCCTCCGAACGAATTATCGGTTTCATTTAACCGACATTTAGACAGTTACCTGGCTGTTCACAGTCAGGATGTATCAGGAATCATAGTTGGTCGAACCGCCCCGAATCCCTGGGGACCCTGGTCTGAACCAATAACATTACATACTGTCACACCACCAAAGAAAAAAATCCCATATCCCACATTGATCTATGCCGGCAAAGAGCATCCTGAATTGGCACGTGATGATGGACGCAGAATTTATGTAACCTACGTGGAATTTGAAGAATACTTCCCACATTTAATAGAAATTGAACTGGTTTAAATTTTCTAATGATACCCACTGTAGATGATTTAAAGAGCGCACCACTTGCCCATCGCTGCAATGAATTGTTCAATCCACCGGGATTGACCAATTTTCTGGGTACGATACAAGTAGCAGAGGGTTTGACCGGCATTCGGAGTGTAAATTTTCCTCCATTTTGTGGTTCGGATTTAATAACCGCCGGTCTGTATCTTGATAACCGCTATTTCCCAACTCTAAATTTGCCGGTAACCTATACTTGGTATCCGGATCGAATTAAACGATCCTGCGAATACAAAGGATTACTACTTGTTTCTGTTACCTCATTGGTAGTTGGCAAATCAGCGGTGATTATTCGATTATTAATCAAGAATCAACGCGGTACTGAAGCAGCTTTGCGATTGGGATTGCGTTTCCAGGGTGGCGTTACTCGATCTCTGAACAAATGGGCTGATTTCATGCCACCCAGTGAGAATGATAATCAGGTGGAAATTGATGAATCCCGGAAAGCTCTGTTATTCACGGCGCGTCACAGTGAAGCCTGTATATTACAGGGTTTGGTCTCAGATTCAGTGGTTATGGATCGACAAGGAGGCAACATTTCAATTGTACTTCCCGCTGGATCAAGTAAAGAAATATCTATTATCTATATCTTAGGGCAAACCGCCCAAACAGTTCAAACTGAATACGAAACCATTGCCAGTGATATTTCTGGTCAGTTACAGCGCAGTCGCTCATACTGGGATGCCGAGTTGAAAGCAGTTTTTACTCCCGGGAATAATCGCTATTCCGGATCATTGCCAGAATTGGAAATCGATGATACAGCCATTCAGAATTTATATAATACCGGTATTTTAGGGGTTATTTATTTCAAACGCGACAATCCGTATTCAGTTTATGGGCGGGCATACGATACGCTATTACCGCGTTACTGGCAAACAGTTACATTTATCTGGGACTATTCACTCAGTTCAAATGTTCATGCTCTCCTTGATCCGGAAGTTCTGCGAAAATATCTGGAATACTGGATGGGTAAAGATATCCATCAGCATTTTGGCACCGATTATCTGACCGGAGGATTGGTGGGTCCTTGGTATTCCGTTAATGATTATGCCATGCTGCGAATGTCCAATGACTATCTGCGCTGGTCGGGAAAAACTGATTGGTTGGATCAGAACATATCGTTTGATCGATCTACAATCGATTATCTGGAGGAATACGCTGGTTATTGGCGCAATTTTAAATCTGATGCCGGGCTGGCTGATTATGGTGGGATCGATAATCTGTTGGAGTGTGTGAGTACCTATGTCCATCAAATTGCCAGTTTGAACGCCGGCAATGTTTACAATCTCAGGTTTATCGCAGAATTACTAGCCGCCCGAGGTAAGAAAGATGAGGGCAATGTTTTACTAGCCGAAGCCGATGAATTATTAAATCGGATCCAGGAATTATATGTTAAAGGCGGTGGATTTTGGAAAGCACGCCAGCCCGATGGGCAGGAGACTGAAGTACGCCACTGTTATGATTTTATCACGGTGCTTAAAACGATTGAGCAGGATTTATCAGCTCAACAACGTACCGAAATGATGCACTATTTTATTGAAGAGCTCCAGACAAAAAACTGGATCAGAGCCTTATCACCTAAAGATCAGGATGCAATTTTCAGTGTGCGACCGGATCACCAGTGGAATGGAGCCTATCCGGCCTGGCCCGCACAAGCGGTGAGCGGACTATATCGACTGGGACATCCAGACTTGGCTTATGAATGGATGCAGGGGTTGGCTGAATCAGCCAACCAGGGTCCCTTTGGACAGGCGCATTTAGTAGAGACAGCTGCCCCACCGGAGGCTGGTGGTGCGCGAAAAGCTCACTATGAAATGCCCTATCTTACTGATTGGGCGGTCTCATCAGGTGGAAGCTGGGTGGATATCATTATCGAAGCCATTTTTGGAGTGAAGGCCAGTATTTATAATGGGATCTCCGCTCAACCTCAATTTGGGCCTTTTGATTCAAATGCAGAATTACACAATTTAGCCTACCAGGGAAAACTATACAGCGTAAACCGAAACGGGATTAAACCAAGCGAATGACCAGGATAATGATTATAAAAAGAAAAATCACATATTTGATTTGTATGCGATTGCGACAGCTTACGACAAGCCTGCTCATTGGATTGTTAATTCTGTCATTCAAATCCTGTTCAATATATACCCAAACGCAGAAGAATGTTAAGATGAATAAAATTACTGATACCAGATTCATTGATTTTCAGCAGGAAATTGCCACCTTGAATGATCCTGCCGCGCGCCAGCGTATCGCGGATAGATTCATGGCAAAAATTGAGACTGGGAATTACCCGATTATTGAAAATGATACAACCGTGGTTTTATTGTATCAGGGTGATGATGACGCCATATCCATAACCGGTGATATGAATGAGTGGGTGAAATCAATCCCTTACAAAAAGATACCCGGGACTGATCTTTTTTATCTGCGCCTTACAGTTGAACGGGATACCAGAATGGAGTATTGGCTGCTGCCCCAATCCGGTGCAATGTTTGCCACTGATGAACTAAATCCTTATCAAGTTTGGAATGGCTTCGGCCCGGTGTCAGAGCTGGCTATGCCCGGCTACCAGCGTCATCCTTATTTCGATGAATTTAAATTTGGTAAAAAATGGGACCCTGTTTCCCTGGATGTGTTTGAAATGCCGCCGGGAATTCTGGATTATTCGCGTCAAATTCATGTTTATCTACCACCTGGCTATGAACAGGGGACAGGTGAATATCCGACAATATATATACAGGATGGTCTTGATTATGTGGAGTACGCAATCGTACCTGGTGTTCTCGATCGTTTGATTGCCGATAAAAAAATCAAACCGTTAATAGCTGTTTTTGTTACTCCACCTAATCGTCACTTACCAGAAATGCCAAATCGAATGACCGAATATGGAATGAATGATGATTATGTGGATTTCATGTGTGATGAACTGATTCCAGCGATTGACTCTCGTTATCGGGCAATTAATTCAGCTGCATCGCGGTTGGTTGTTGGTGATTCATACGGCGGTTTGATTTCCTTGTATATTGGCTTTAAGCGGCCGGATATATTTGGCCTGGCTTATAGTCAATCAGGGTACCATTCATTCCAGGATGACAGGATAATTAAGCAGTTTAAAGCTGCCGATAAACAACCATTGAGATTATATGTCGATGTTGGAAAATATGAGCATTATATAGGTGGTGATCTGCTACCAGCCAGTGATGTCGATTTCCTGGCTGCAAATCGTAGATTGAATATGGTCCTGGAAACAAAGGATTATGACATTGTTTATCGTGAGTATCCTGAAGGTCATACCTGGGGCAATTGGCGCCGTCATCTGATCGATGCCCTGATCCATTTTTTTGGGGTAGATGAATGAGGAGGAACCCGGAATGCGAATAGGGATAGATTTTGGCGGCACAAATGTTAAAATGGGTATTTTTGAAGAGGATGGAGCGGAGATTCGATTCGAAGAATTCAAAGTGAAAGAACTGGAAGCTGCCGATGAATTTGTTCCCGCTCTGATCACACGGGTAATCCAGTTTGTTCAGGGTCAAGCCTTGAGTAGCGGCGGTCTGGCCTCCAAGGGTTTGGTAGATCGCAATCAAGGTATTATTCTTGATGATATCGGAGCGGGCACATTGCTGGGTGAATTAAATATCAGGGATGAGTTTCAAAGTGCTTTGGGTATCCCTTTCATCGTTGATAACGATGCCCGCGCTTACGCCTGGGGCGAGGCCGCATTCGGTGCTGGTCGGGGATATGATACCATTGTATGTATGACGCTGGGAACCGGGCTGGGCTGTGCCCTGGTAAAAGATGGACAACCATATGAAGGCTCCGATCCTTTAGGTGGATTACTGGGTGGTCATATCAGCATAGATCGAAACGGTTCCCACTGCTCTTGTGGGAATACTGGCTGTCTCGAGTTATTTTGTTCGGCCACCGCGTTGCATAAAATGATTCGCAGCCAGCATAGTGAATTATTGGGTCCCGCCGATCCTTTGCCGATTTACTTCCAGTCTGCTGCCGAGCGGAAACAACCTTATTGGGATACTTTCCGGAAATTTCAGCTCAATCTTGCAATTGGAATTGTGAATGTGATACACGCCTATGGCCCGGAGGCCGTAATTCTTGGCGGTGGCGTCATGAATAGTGCTGATGTAATTATACCGGGTGTGGCCAAACTGGTTAAAGAAATGGGCTGGACTTACCCTCGGGGTAAAGTAAAAATTTTGGCTTCTGAACTTGGCAACCATGCAGCTGCTAAGGGTATCGCTTTTCACCCATTACTCCAGCTGTGATGACTATGGAAATGATAACTGGGTATAATGGATAAATTCTCTAATATGGATCCGCTACAAGCTCCATTACCCGCCGAGTTGAAGGAATATTCCCGGGGATTATACAACTGTTTTCCAACGTTCCCGCTTGATGATAATATTATTTCTGAGAGTTATCAAAGTCTGGCCGAAACAGCTCAGACGCTTATTGAACAGGGTACAAGGGTTTTAGTAATTGATGGTTACTATGGTATTGACTGGAATACTTTTCAGCGGGTACTGACGGAAAACCTAACCAAGCATGAGGTGAAATCCGACTGGCTGTCAGTAGCTGATTGTTACCGAGAGCAGGAAGCAATTGACCAAACCATTCAACCATTTCTGGGAGGTGATGATCCACTGTTTGGTACGCACTATCCCTTTGGGATGGAATTGTATTTTAATGTCAAAAAAATCGGGGAACTGCGGATCAGATCATCTATGTTGAGGGACAAAGAACCGGATACTCTGACGATCATATACGGATCCGGAGCCAGTTTGATTGAACAATGGGATCAACTCTGGTACATCGATATACCGAAAGATATTTTACAGGAGCGAGTGCGAGCTGAGAACCTGCCCAATTTAGCTGTAACAGATACTGGCACATTTAGAGAATTTTACAGGCGGGCATATTTCATCGATTGGCCGGCACAAAACCGACAGAAGCAACGCAATTTACCTGAGATTGATTTATTAATTGATCTGCAGATCCCGAAAAATCCGACATCAATTCGCGGTTCGGCATTCCGGCGGGCCTTACACATGATCTCAGAAGTACCATTTCGGGTTCGCCCCTGGTTTTATCCTGGTCCCTGGGGTGGCAAATATATGCAGGGTCATATGGGTTTGGACCCGGCACAACCCAATTTTGCCTGGTCGTTTGAATTGATTGTACCCGAAAACGGGATTGTACTGGCAAGTAGTGGGGTGCGACTTGAATTTTCCTTCGATTTTCTGATGTTCCAGGAAAATCATCGGATTCTGGGTAACACTGCAGCGCAGCGATTTCAGTATGAATGGCCCATTCGGTTGGATTATCTGGATACGATTGATGGGGGGAATCTATCGACTCAGATTCATCCGCGACCGAACTATATCCGAAAACATTTTGGTGAAACTTATACCCAGGATGAGACCTATTATATCGCCAATACCAAACCGGAAGCTCGGGTTTATGTTGGACTGACGGAAGACTGTGATTTGGTAGAATTTCAGGAGGAATTGGAAAGATCCACTCGTACTGGTAGTTCGATCGATATTGATAAGTATGTAAACAGTGTGCCGGTGAAACCCCATGATTTGATAATGATACCCAATGGTACCGTACATTGCAGTGGGATTGGGAATCTGGTATTGGAGATCAGCGCAACCCCGTACATATTCACTTTTAAGCTTTATGACTACCTGCGCCGTGACCTGGATGGAAACTTGCGTCCGATAAATCTTAAACGTGCTTTTGCCAATATCCGACCTGATCGTCGGACTGAATTCATAAATAATAATTATTTAGCAAAGCCACGGTTGTTGCGCAAAGGCAACGACTGGACTGAATATGTATTATATGATCGGCCGGAAACCTTTTACATAATCAATCGTCTGGAATTTGGCACAACGGTTGATCTGGAAACTGAAGGAAATGCATTTGCAGTAAATCTGGTGGATGGTGAATGGATAGATGTTATAACCAGTAACGGTTTCAACACCAGCCTGGCCCGGTTTGAGTCGATGATTATTCCAGCAGCCACTGGTAATTTCCAGGTGGTAAACCGAGGTGAATCCGCCTGCCAGCTTATATTAGTTTATATTCGATCAGATATTGGAGGGCATGGTGTTCTTAATAATCCAAAGTAATTACCGGATACGGAAAGGATTATCAATTAAATGACTAAATCTGAGCCGAATACATCATTTGTCAGTCTGAAAGGAATTGACAAATATTATGGTAAAACTGCGGTAATCCATAATATCAACCTGGATGTCTGGCAAGGTGAATTTTTGGTGCTGGTCG
Organism: uncultured bacterium; assembly: GCA_964439935.1. Taxonomy (GTDB): domain Bacteria; phylum Fidelibacterota; class Marinisomatia; order Marinisomatales; family TCS56; genus JABMQW01. The sequence continues at coordinate 87,615 of CAYTPW010000005.1, forward strand.
GTCCTTCAGGGTGTGGAAAATCAACAACATTACGCATAATAGCAGGCCTGGAAGAAATTTCCCATGGAGAATTATTCATAAATGGGCAATTGATGAATGATGTGGCACCCAAGGATCGCGATATTGCCATGGTATTTCAGAATTACGCATTGTATCCCCATATGACAGTCTATAAAAATATGGCTTTCGGATTGAAATTACGGAAATACACAACTGCAGAAATTGATCGACGAGTATCCGAAGCGGCCGCTATTCTTGAGATTGATGATTATCTGGATCGCCGCCCGAAGGACTTATCAGGAGGAGAGCGGCAACGAGTTGCCCTTGGCCGGGCTATTGTTCGTAAACCAAATGTTTTTCTGTTCGATGAACCGTTATCAAATTTGGACGCTAAACTAAGAATTCAGATGCGGGCCGAGATTAAGAAACTGCATAAGCGTTTACAGACAACCATGATTTACGTGACTCATGATCAAGTTGAAGCCATGACAATGGGCGACCGGGTTGTGGTGATGGAGGCCGGTTATATCCGTCAGATCGGTTCACCTCTGACCATCTATAAAAAACCGGAGCGGCAATTTGTAGCTGGTTTCATTGGTTCACCACCGATGAATTTTTTCGAAGCGATTATTGATTCCAGTCCGGACTTGCGAATAAATGCGGATTCATTTTTCATTTCCTTACCGGATTCACTGCAAAAAAACTTACTACAGCTGCAAGGTCGAGAAGTTAGTGTAGGCATCCGGCCGGAAGATTTCATAATCGTTGATAAACCAGGCGAAATCAGCGCTATAGTTGAAGTTGTAGAACTCATGGGTAGTGATACTAACCTGCACCTGCGAGCCGGTGACTGGACATTCGTGGTTCGAACAACATCTGATCGGAATCATTCAATTGGTGATGAGGTCAACCTTCAAGTAAAACCGGATAAACTCCATCTATTTTCAGCTGAAAACGGTGAGCGATTAATTGATTGATCTGGATAATTGGGAGATGAGACAGGTGAGAATTTCCTCAATGATTTTTGCACTGATGCTGGTTTTTTCCGGCTGTCAATTTGACCAAATCGACCTGCCCGTTTCGTCACAACCGGGTGAAATCATTGATATATCGGTTGTCATATCGGACAGTATTGATGAGACCAATAATCCCCACCGGGGTGTGTTGTGTGTACTGCTGCCAGAGGACTGGGCGATAATATCGGCGAACTATAACAGTACTGTAGGTTCTGGCAATATGGAGCTCACAGCAGCTTGGGCTGATTCAGCAGAAGCTTGTTATCCGGCAATTGAATTTGAGACAGGAATGGCCTGGCAGGCTTTGGTATCGGATACAGGTTATACATATTCCGACACTCCATCAGTAACAATTGAGATCTCAATTCAAGTGAGCAATACAGAAGGTTGCTTCGATCTTGCTTTTTTGGCCACGAAGGCAACGCAAGATTTGATTTGCCTTGGTGCTTCACCGTTTTCATATCCTCACCGGATTGGTGTACCCGACAGCTGTGGTACTCCGGAGGGAGCGTATGTTGAGCCAGCAACAGATTGGAGTGACCTTTTAGATCAAACATCGGGTTGGACCGGGTCAGATGCCGCCTATTCGATTCCTTTGTCGGGCTATGATAATCCAGGTGGCATTGATTTTCAGGGAAGCATTTTTGTCTTTGGTGACACTTTTATCGGGGAAGTTGATTCCAACGACCAGCGCTATGACTTTTCCATGATCCGCAATACGATAGCATATTTGCCAACTATCAATCCGGATCGTGACAGTATTGATTTTATCTGGGACACAACCAATTCCGGAAATCCAACTGCCCTGTTTACAGCCAATACACCTGATTCGGAACCGGGAGACTGGATCTGGCCTATGGATGGTATTGCTATAGCTGATTCGGTTTTCGTTTATGGGCTCCGTTTACATGAAGAAGGTACAGGAATATTTGGATTTAAGGTTGTCGGTGTGACGCTTATATCGTTCGTCATGGATTCGACCAATTCCATCAGTGGTCTGAGACATGTGGATGCACCGTTATTTTATGCTGACAGTATTGCTGGCACCCATACTGTTTTCGGGCAGGCAGTGATGCCGATGACAGTTGAATCCGGTAATCCCAATCCGGATGGTTATATTTATATCTACGGACCAGAAAGTGGGGCCGGACAGAAAAAACTTATGGCAGCCCGTATATTACCCGAGCATATCAGTGATTTCGATCAATATCGATTTTGGGATGGAGTTACCTGGTCAGCTGATATTACTTCTGCAGTTGAATTGACCAGGGGTATCTCCCAGGAATTCAGTGTGACTCCATTGGACGATGGTCAATTCATTGTGGTTTATATATTGGGCTCACAGGTGACAGTTCGTTTTGGAGACAGTCCAACGGGACCTTTCAGAATCTATCAAAATATATATGATTGTCCGGAGACTTTCAATGATCCCAACATCATGGTCTACAATGCAAAGGCTCACCCCCATCTCTCGCAACCAGGCCAATTACTTATCAGTTATAATGTTAATACTTTTAGTCTGAGTGATTTAATTAATCATGCAGACATATACCGGCCCCGTTTTGTCACCTTGTTCTTCGACACTACATCAATAAATCTGGTAGAAACTCGGACTCACATTCCAGAAGCAGTCGTTCTCCATCAGAATTATCCCAATCCCTTTAATTCGTCAACCAGGATTGCTTATTCGTTGGATCAGCGTTCGGATGTAAAACTGGCCATTTATGATTTATTGGGCCGGGAAGTGCGATCATTGCTGTCAACGACACGGGAACCCGGTGAATGGAGTATAGCTTGGGATGGTCTGAATAATGAGGGACAGGAAGTCAGTGCCGGAATATATCTATGTCAAATCAGAGTAACAGGTTTGTCGGCCATTAATGCCAGTAATAAAAAGCGTGCAAGACTGGAAAATCGGAAAATGATCTTATTAAAATAATTGAAATTGAACCTGGCGAATGAATATTAAAGAAATACTGGTATTACACCATAGCCATCTCGATGTTGGTTATACCCACAGTCAGCCGATTTTATGGGAGTTGCAATCTGAGTTTATCAACCAGGCATTGGAATTACTGGATGATACTGCTGATTGGCCGGAAATTTCTCAACCGCGCTGGACCTGTGAAGTAACCGCCCAGGTGGCTAAATGGCTGAAATCAGCAACTCCGGATCAAGTAGCGCATTTCGCCCGTTATCTCAAATCCGGACGGATCGGTATCTCAGCGATGGAATACAATACAACTCCATTGAATAATGCTGAAGAATTGATCCGGCACTTATATCAAGCACAGATGTATCGTGACCGGTTCCAAATACCTATCAGAACCATTAATCAGCATGATGTAAATGGTATGCCCTGGACATTAGTGGACTTAATGATTGATGATGGAATAGAATTGTTGATAATGGCAGTTAATTCTCATTTTGGCCAGGCTATTCTAAACCGACCCAATATTTTTCGCTGGGCCGGTCCATCTGGACGAGAAGTATTAGTTATGAATGGTGCTCATTATACTATGTTCGATCAGATGCTCCAGATCCCTACAAATGATATAAGCGCTATGCGAGCCGGATTGGATGATTACTTAAGCTATTTAGAACAAAGAGCATATCAGCATGACTTTATCTATCTGACAACGGCTCACGCTCCAGTCAGCTATGATAATTCTTCACCAAATCCGGATGTGGCTAAACTGATCCGGCAGTGGAATGATAATAATAATAATCCTCTGATCAGATATGTTACACCGGATATGTTATTATTAAAAATTAAAACTATTCCAAAAGAGTCATTGCAAGTACATCGTGGAGATTGGACTGACTATTGGAATTTTGGTTGTGCCAGTACAACGGTCGGAACAGCTCTCAATCAGGGTACTAAATCACGGCTATACACAGCTGATTTACTAACTACTCAGCGCTACTTGCCTGAACCGATTATCGAAAATGTTTTGGCACGAGCCTGGAAAAATGTTCTGCGTTTTAATGAACATACCTGGGGTGCATATAATTCTCTGGAACCAGCTCATCCCCAAGTGCAGACACAATCTCTCTTAAAGGAAACACTGGCGCATCAGGGGCGTGAATTAGCAGAGTATGCGCTTGTCCATGAATTAGAACATTTGGCGGACAATCCGGCATCTGACTACACCCAGGATGGTATTTTACTGGTTAATACATCCCCATTGGAAAAAAATGAATATATCGCCGTTCCCGATGAATGGTCCATGACAGGTAAACGTCATCGTACCGCCCGGTTCACCTATGCCCAACGTTATGACGATTTAAAATCGGCAGCGTTATTTGGACCGATAAAGTTACCGCCTTATAGTTGGAAATTCATCGAGTTCGACGGCTTAAAGCCAGCTAAACCATTACCAAGCCTGACCAGCAGCGAAGTTGCAGCAGAGGATTTGGAAGATGACTGGATTAATTCAAAGGGATCCTCGCTCCGTTCACCGGTCAATTCGCTTGAGTCCAAGTTCTATCGCTTGGAATATAATCCGCGTTCTGGTCGGATTACGCGCTTGTACGACAAGACAAATCAGCGTGAGGTATTAGACACGGATAGTGAGTGGACTTTTTTCCAAATGGTTCATGAATATGCTGATCCAATGGTTGATAATGATCGGAAAGGCATTTATAACCGCAGCATGGAACTGGAGAAGTATGATCATTCATGCTGGAACAGGGAATGGAAATCTTTACACCAGGGAATGGATGAGTTTTCAGGATATAGCATCGAGAAAACAGCCCGGGGAATAACGCTGGTTATAAAATTTAAGGCATCTGGGATTAAATATCTTAAACAACGGATAACTCTCTTGTCAGCACTGCCGCAGATTGAGTTAGAAGCAGAGTTTTATCTTAAGGATGTGACCAGTCCTGAAGCATATTATTTTACTTTTCCATTACAGCTGGATTCTGGCTGGCGCTGTCATTTTGATACAGCTGGGCTGCCGGTTGAATTAGATCTTGATCAATTGGCAGGAGCGTGCAATAGTTGGGTAACCGTGGAAACTTATGCTGCCGTCCATAATAAAGATTATTGTTTTAAACTATTTTGTCCCGACGCACCTTTGGTACAAGTCGGTGATTTCAATTTCGGAAAAAAGATAAAACAAATCCCCCGGAATGACAATCCCTTGTTATTGGCATGGCCGGTGAATAATTACTGGGATACAAACTTCAAGGTTAGCCAGCCGGGGCACATTTCCTTGCGTTATGTATTCTCAACTAGTGATTTCTATAATCCAGCCCAATTATTCGCTGAAGGCCGGGCGGTGGCAATTCCGCTTGAAATACACCCGGCAATTAATAAACCATCAACAAGTGGTAATCGATTTTTCCATCTGGATGGTGAAGGTTTGCATTTAATTCATGCCAAACAAGCTATGAATGGAGACGGACTTATTATCCGAATTATCAACTTAATGGATGAGACTGTGACTGGCAAAATTTGTATTCCCGGTAGAGATATTGCATCAGTCAGCCTGACATCACCGACAGAAAAAGATCAGGAGGACATCAATTTGATCAAAGGGATTCTCAAATGCCAATTTCAACCGAAAAGAATCATTAGCATGCGGCTGAAGTTTAAATAGAATCGCCAGATTATGAATTCAAGGCATAGAATAAACCTGGCTTTGCGCGGTAAGCAACCTGACCGGGTTCCGGTATGGTGTTTACTAAGTTTGGAGCACATAGTCAAAAACGGGACTTCGGATGGGCGGATTCCGGAGTCGATCGACGAATTCATTGAAGTTGAGTGCCGTTTAACACAATCTTACAATTTTGATGGAGTGCTAGTGTATTTTCCAGATATCAGGCAGGGCTCAACGATCGGAGACACGATTCGAACCATGATTCAAACGATCCCCCAGGGTCGCCAGCTGTCTAAATTTGAAAATACTGATCCGGAATCCTGGGAACCTGTCAGCTGGGATTATTCCAGTGAGGATTATTACAGCAGTCATCTGGCACGGGAAATAATTGGAAATGAGTATCATATTGGTGGGTGGACTCCCGACGGTTTCTCCCGGGCTATTCAATGGTTTCCAAGTTTAGAGGAGGCCTTAATCGCTACCGTCGAGGATGCTGGCCGATTTAAAGCGCTGGTGGAGTATTTTGACGAACAGTCGATCGCATCAGCTTGTGGCCAGATTGAAATTGGAAAACTGGAAAGCATCCAAATATCTTCGCCCTATGCAGGATCAGCGTTCATTTCGCTGGCAGCTTATCGTGAATTGGTCTTTTCATCAGTTAATAAATTAGCTGAAGCCATTCAGGACGTCGGCGGTAGCGCATATCTGCACACTTGCGGTCATATTGCCGATCGACTTGAATTATTTACGGAAACAGGCGTTGATGGAATTGAATGCATGGATCCGCCGCCGCTGGGTGATGTTACCCTATCCACCGCCAAACAGCTGGTAGGTAACCGGTTATCGCTAAAGGGTAATATTGATTCGGTGAATGTTTTGTTACTTGGCAACGATGAATTGGTGGATCAGACTGTATTGGAAACGATTGAATCCGGAAAACCGCACGGTGGTTATATTCTTAGTACAGCCTGCTCGGTAGCTCAGGATGTAAAACCGGAGCGGATAAGACACCTGGCTGAAATGGTGGAGCAATTTGGTCATTATTGAACAGTAGGTTAGCGCAATTCCGCAGGGGAATAATAATACGTATTAAATTACTAGGAAGATCAGGAAGGATATGGAAGTATTAAAGATTATTGCAGAAAAATTAATTGCCGGGAAAGCAGATGAGGTGGTTGAACTGATCAACGAAGCACTGGGTGATGGATTAAAAGCGGACATAATTCTGAATAGCGGATTGTTGGAGGGCATGGCTGTGATTGGAAAAAGATTCAAGGAAGGATCAGTTTATATTCCGGAAGTCTTAATTGCTGCTCGAGCCATGAACCGCGGCTTGGAAATCCTTGATCCCCTGTTGGCTGAAGAGGGAGCGGAGCCTATAGGTACTCTATTAATTGGTACAGTTCAAGGCGATTTGCATGACATAGGAAAGAACCTGGTCAGCATTCTATTTCGTGGTGCCGGATTTCAGATTATCGATCTGGGTACTAATATTACTCCAACAGTATTCGTTGATAAGGCCCTGGAACATAAACCGGATGTGATCGGATTATCAGCCTTACTGACTACAACAATGATAAATATGGGTGCCACGATCAAGGCTTTGCGGGAAAAGCAGATAATGACACCGGTTATCGTTGGTGGGGCTCCCTTGACTCAGGAATTTGCTGAATCGATCAATGCTGATATATTTGCTTCCTCCGCATCCGATGGTGTTGAAAAAGTAGTTGACCTCCTATCACAATAATGAATGCAGGTCAACCCAATCCGATGATTTAATTCCAATGTTCATTCTCGCTCAGATACAAATGTTGATTGCATGCGGTGACAAACAGGCCAATCTCAGCCATGCGGCAGAACTGATCGCGAAAGCAGCTGGATCCGGAGCAGATTTGATTTTGTTACCGGAGGCAATGAATCTGGGCTGGACTTCTCCCCGAGCAAGATTGGATGCTGATTCAATCCCGGAGGGGGAAACACCGAAAATGTTGATCGAGGCTGCTCGAAAATATGAATTATATATTTGCTCAGGATTGGTGGAAAAGGCAGGTGATCAAGTATTTAATTCGGCAATTCTAATATCACCCGAAGGCAATATCATTTTAAAACATCGTAAGTTGAATGAGTTGGATATCGGGCACGAATTCTATGACCAGGGTGACCGATTGAATGTATGTGATACCGAGTTGGGCAGATTAGGGCTAATGATTTGTTCCGATGCATTTGCCAATGATAAAGTACTTAGTCAAGCTTTGGGCTATATGGGCGCGGATGTAATTCTATCACCAAATTCCTGGGCTGTTCCTGCGGATTATGATAATAGCAAGGAACCTTGTGGGAAATTATGGTTTGATCATTACCATTCCGTTGCTGAAAAATTTGCACTTTGGATCGCAGGCGTCAGTAATGTCGGATTAATAACGGCCGGCCCATGGGTAGGTAAGCACTGTATAGGCAACTCGCTGGTAATCGGGCCGAATGGTGAACTGGCAAACGAAGGTCCCTTTGGTGTGGATGCCGAATCAATTCTTTATACACGCGTTAAGCCGGTGGCTCGGCCTGCACGCGGCTGTTCCTGGGAAAGTTACTGGGATGAGAAAAATTTTAGCAACTGATCTATAAATCGGATGAATGATCTTTATGTTCCCCGGTGACAGAAAGATCCATTTAATGATGGGCCGTTGATTATAAACGTTTGCTACAGGGAACGATAATACAGATCGATCAATTCCCTGACTTTATCAGCAATGGCGGACTGTTTAAAAGGTTTATACAGGAAATCAGTTCCTTTAGCATATGGTAGATCGGTAAAAGCTGTACCGGAGGTATACCCGGTAATGAAAAGGAAATTGACTTTATTATTCATGGCCCTAATATTTTCGAATAATTCGATACCACCAATCGATGGCATTACAATATCCGTAATAACCAATTTTATGATCGATTGATTTTCTTTATAGATATTCAAACCTTCCGAGCCGTTTCTGGCACACAGGACGTTGTAGCCAAAAGATTCCAGCAAGTCATGCGTGACTTCGATTATATCTTGATCATCTTCCACTAGAAGAATCGTTTCCGACCCAGCCAGGGGTTTCATCTCAATCAGAGCCAAATCCCTGGCGCGTTCCGCTTCCTGGCTGGAGATAAAATAGAGATTGAAGGTCGTACCCTTACCGGTTTCCGATTCAAAGTTTATGGTTCCTTTATGTTGTTGCATAATACCGAAGACCATCGCCAGTCCAAGACCAGAACCTTCATTGACCTTTTTAGTGGTAAAAAATGGCTCAAATATCTGATCACGAATATCAGTATCTATGCCATGCCCAGTATCATTGATAGATAATTTTACATATTCACCGTGTTGACTCAGATTTAATTTCCGGGCAGTTTCTTCATCAATAGTAATATTTGATGTTGTCAAACTGATAATACCACCATCGGTCATTGCATCACGGGCATTCAGACAAAGATTGGTAATAATCTGATCCAGGGCTCCCTGATCAGCGTGAATGGGATTGATATCAGCGGATAGATTCACCCTCAATTCAATATGTTCACCAAGTATATTATTCAGAAATTTCATCGAATCGGTAATCACCATATTTATATCGGTTGGTGAATATTCCAGAATCTGTTGCCGGCTGAAAGCCAGTAATTGCTTAACGAGGCGTGCCGCTTTTTCGCTGCGTTCAAGTATTTTATTTAAAAAGTCAGTTGTAACACTATTTAAACCGGGCTGTGACAGAGCTAATTCGGCGTAGCCCATAATACCACCCAGTTTGTTATTGAAATCATGAGCAACACCACCGGCTAACTGTCCGACCGCTTCCATTTTTTGAGCCTGTCTGAGTTGTGCTTCCAGTTCTTTTCGATCCTCCTCAGCTTTTTTCGCTGCCGTTAAATCTCTTGTTATGGATAAGATGTGTTTCTCATCATTAAACATAATGATTTTAGCCGACATTAATCCGATATGTTTAGTACCTGCTTTATCGACAAATTCGGTCTCGAGGTTATTTACCACACCATTTGATCGCAGTTGATTAAACAGCTCATCGCGTTTTGCGGGATCAGCCCAGATATTTGTTTTGATCGATGAATGGCCGATAATTTCCTCGCGCGTAAAACCTATAATATCTGTAAATCCCTCATTAACGTCAATATACACTCCATCGCTCATGCGATTTATTACAATTGCATCAGGACTGGTTTGAAAGGCTGTCCGGAATTTTTCTTCGCTGTCTTGGATTTTCTCGAGCGCTTTTTTACGATCTGTTATATCCCTTACTAATGCGCAATTAAATTCATGACCTTCGTATGTTAGATAATTGAGGGCAATCTCAACTGGAATGAAACGACCTTGTTTCGTTTTGTGTATCGACTCGATGATAAAGTTTTTTTTGGAAATGACTTCCTGCCAGTGCGCCTCCCAGGTTGATTCGGGGAAATTTGGATCGATATCATGTACCGTCATGTTCATTAATTCAGCGCGAGAATAGCTCAATCTTTCACAGGCAGTATTGTTAACATAAATTATTTTGGCATCGGGTCCCATCCAGAACACCGAATCAAATGAATGATCAGTTACAACTTGGGTTAGTGTTAGTTTCTTTTCCGTGCTCTTGCGTTCCACAATTTCAGCTCGGAGGGCATCGAACAAATTGGCATTTTTTATGGCAATCGAAGCATAGGATGCAAATGTTTCCGCAAGTCCTAGATCTTCTTCGGTAAATTTTCTGACTAATCGATTAATTGTCAGCGCACCTAATACAGTATCATCACTGATTAACGGCGATACTACTAAATGTTCAGGTTCGTTTTCAGGCGTGCCTGGAATCTGGTAGGCTGATTGCTGTTCACCAGCATTGTTGAATATCATGCCTCTCTTCGATTGGACCGCTTTACCGGTTAAACTGGAACTAACTTCTACGACTGTCGATAATATTTCCTTGTCATATTGTGGGTCGATACAAATAATTGGCTGCAACATGTTAGCGTCATCATCAATGATGTATATAGTGACACCATAGCAGTCCAGCAAGGTCTTGGCCTGGACAGCGATCTCATTTAGAACGATGTTGGTATCCAGTGATGATGTAAGCTTGCGCGCCACGTCAAGTAATTTTTTCTGTTGATTCGTTTTCTGAAGTAACGATTCTTCTACTAGCTGTCGCTGGAGGGCAATTCCTGACTGGTGGATAAAGGCATTAATCAAATTAAAATCTTTAATTTGATTGTCATTTCGGATTATTACCAATCCTGATGCCAGCAGTTTACCATTCAAATTGAAGCCAACTGAGTACATATCAGTTATTTGAATGCTTTTTTCTATCACCGCAGCTATTTTCGGGGATAATACGCCGCCGCTGATGTCATGCAATCCTATATAGTTAGGGACTAACTCACCTTTTGCCAATATTTCTTCTGCCCCAGATCGATACGGGACTTGCATCCCGATCGGATTCTTTCCGATAATATTAGTATAGTACTGGATAGGTTTAGGGATACCGGAAATAGACCTTATTGTAAATGAGTGAGAACTCGAATCATAAGAATTGATTACTACAATCGATCCAGGAATCAACGATTTCAATTGATCGCCGATGTACCGATAAATTTTATTTGCCTCGCCTGACATAAAATCAACTGCCGTCAGTGATAAAAATGCCAGGTCGGATGTGATTTCAGATAGATTAACCGGAATCTCCTGTTTACTGCTGATATCCCTGAATATACCGGTTACACCCTGTTGATTATCATTTGGTTCAAGCTCGATCTGGAGCAATTTAGTATTGAATTTCAATTCAAAGACAGCGATTGACTCCCCAGCCTGAGCTCGAGATATTTTGTCCTGAATAAGTATCAAATCATCCGGTTCAAGCAGGTGCTTTGCATGATCCAGAAGACCTGATCCGAGTTTTTTTTCCAAAAGACCAGTTAACTCATAAAAGGTCTTGTTGGCCTGGATTATTCTATCCTTTCTGTCGATGAAGACAAATCCACAATCAACGCCATTCAACATAGAATTGTGGTTAGCTGTTTTCCGTTCCGGTTGATTGACTTGATTAAAGTCAACCATTAGGTTTTCCCAGAAAGCTATTATCCTGAAATCCGGTGTAAATTTTTCTCATATAATTGATTGCGGAGTTAGGTACTATTCGTGATTTAGCTGAGTATAATCAGCAGTTGGCAAAATTATTATTTCTGTTTTCAATATCCGATATTGGTGCTTTATCTAACAACTACATGCAAATTTCGGACCAATGATATTATAGTTCAGTCATTAAAATAGAATTCTGTAGATAGGAGTAAGTTAGTTAAAAGCACTTGCTTTAATCAGTTGATAAATAGTGATTAAACAGATCAATTAACTCAGTGGTTAGTACATTCGCCGATCTTCGAATCTTTTAATAATAGTACTTTCAGGAAAATATTACCACAGTGGGTATGTAAAATATCCCAATGCAGTGAATTGAGTAATTATTTTTTCAAGATTTGTAATAAATCCAGGATAAAACTGCCCGGTTAAATTTGGATTTTTGGAACTTTATTTATTCCTATTGATGTAATTTATATTGGCAGGGATAATTTCCTCACAAACTGACCGTATCTGGTAAGTTCGTCGAAAACCCACAACTATCCCTGCCATTTATTTCTATTTATCCCAAGTACAGAAATGAATCAGAAGAATTTCTTAAATTATTCCTATGCTCAATGGCATGAAGATAATCATATATTTAAAATTGGCACTGATCAGTACCATGCTGATGAGCATCTGTTTTGCAGAACGATGGGATATTACGCTACAGGATAACGTAGAGTACTCTAATATCAACCGAGCCTGGATAGTCGGTGCTAGTCTGTTTGTAGTTATTGATAAAGATTTTAATCCTGTGAATATTGCTGATATAAAATCGATAAAACAATATCGGCAGGTGAAAACTGGATTTAACCGTCGGCGAGCCTGGTCACACACTCAGATTTATGGAATTGTTGGCGCTTTGGTCGGTGTATTGGTTGGTACCAGCGGTTCTGATGATCAAGCAGTTAAAATGCAGCAGGGTATAAAGATATCACTGATTTCAGGTTTACTGGCCGGTGGTACCGGATTCGTTGTGGGGGGCATCAAGGGAAGGAAACGTACACGAGTTGTATATCATGACTTAAGCGAATTGTCTCCGAAGAAAAAGATGGGTAAAATTCGTTACTTATTGGAGAATGCTTCAAAATAGTCTAAAGATTTATTTCTCCAGTATTCCTATAATTTTCTCCAAATATTGTTGGTCGACACTGTCAAATAATCCTGTTTCCGCGCCATCGATATCCAGTACCGCTATCAATTTATTCTGCTTTATAACGGGGATTACAATTTCTGATTTGGTGATCTCATCACAGGCGATATAGCCCGGGAATTGACTTACATCATCGACAATAATGGTATTTTGATTTCGAGCAGCAGCCCCGCAGACACCGTGCTCAAAACTGATCGTTCCGCAGGCTATCAGACTGCCCTGATACGGACCGATTTCTAATAGATTTGTTTGCGTATGTCGATAGAATCCAACAAATACCCAGTGCGGAAAATGGATTTTTAAGATGGCACAGACCAATGCCATTTTACCGATTAATTCGATCTGGTGTCCGTTTGAGCCAACAACCGCTGTGATTTGTTGAATCGCGGATAAATAAATATCCTGTTTATTTGTATTACTCATATTAGGCAATGCGTTATCGTAGATAGAGTTTACAGGGATCTATTGTCACCTTTTTCAAAGATTGAATAAAACTATTGCTCCGGTGAGGGTGCATAGCAGATTAACCATATCATTATCAATCCACAAAATACCAGAATCATGATCAGTCGGCTTATCGCAGTGGGTATGGTTTTCTGTTATTGCTTGACAGGATTGGCAACGATAACGGGATTGAACCGATCCACCTAATAGAGAATCAACAAGACTGCCTAAAAATCCAGCCAGTACAATTAAAATGACAAATTGCATATCCAGCCCGAAGATCAAACCGGATAAGCCGATTAGAGCAGCCCCGATTAGGGATCCAAAAGTACCGAGTAATGATACTCCACCAGACGCACCTTTAGGTACAGACTTAAAAGTCAGGATATGTCTGGGCTTATTAGTACTGAAAAAGCCGATTTCGGTGGCCCAGGTGTCAGCTGTTGCCGCAGCTATTGCTCCCAGATACATGATAAACAGCCAGTTGGCTGGAGAATAGAAATTGATTACTGCGATAATTGTGGCAATACCACCATTGGCCAATACCTGCACTAGGTCCCGCCGGGTACCTTTTTGATAATTATTCCATTGTAAGGCTTTCAGTGATTTACTTTTTCCTTTTCCGGTCTTTGAGATTAATGAAGATAAAACAAAGAATACCACCAATGGTGTAATCCATTTTAATCCGCCGGCTCCAAAAATAACGGTGCCAATAATAAATGCGCCAACACCACCACTGCCTGATAAGGCCTTTGTTTGGTAGGCCAGCATGAATAAGACTAATGAACCAGCCAGCCATAACATCAATACTGGCAGTGTACCATTGTTCAGATTTATCAAGTATATATCAAAACTGATACTGCTAAACAGGGGGACCGATAGATTGTCCGAGCCATCCTTACTATTGGATTCAGCTAGGGTAGCGATCAGTGCGACAAATCCGGCTAAACCAAACAAATGGGAGATAGGCAGTTTAGTCTGTAAATAAGGGCTCAGAATGATGGATAGCATTGAGACCAGGGCAAATGATGTCAGGAACATTCCAACGCTGCCTTCGATCGTTTTATTATCAGACCAAAGTCGAAAACGGCGTGGTTCTTTAACCAGATTACCAACAGTTGCGGCAGTTGTATCCGCGAATGTCATTAAAACCGTCCCGATTATCAATGACACAGGTCGCGACCACCAGAATAGCGCCAAAATCAAAAAGGCCAATGGAAAATATACTGTACCGTAAGTTTTACGTTCCGTGGCATGCATCGCACTGAAATGTTTCGATTTCAGGGCAGCCGTGTTTATTATAATAAAAATAATCGCCAGGATTACCGGCTGCTGACTGGAAGAAAAAATAAACGGACAGATACTTACCAGTGTCCCAACGATGACATGGACGAATTTGCGGCTACGTTCTACCGGCCATTTATATCTTGACTTGATTAATTCACTGATACCGATCAGAATAAGTATTACCAAGAAAAATAAGCAGAAAGAAATCCATTCATTGGAAAATGGCGTATATCTGGGAAAATCCATATCAGATATATTACATGTAATGACCAATAAATGAATACGCTTTTTAACTTGTGTAATTATAAATTTTATTAATAAGTCGGTGATTATATTTTCTACTGACGATTATAGGAAAAAAATTGATTTTGGGCAATTTTCAATTCAATTTTCAATCTAATTCTAAGAAACGGTTAATGATCTGATGCGATACAATAAAATGCTTTATTCAGGAGCAGCTTTCTTTGTACTGTTAACAATTCTCGGGGCTGCTACCAATGAAATTAGGTCCTCCGCAAGGCCAGTATCGCATGCCGCGCTCCAAGCCGCATTCGGATCTAATGTAAATGCGGTCATTGATCAACAGACCGGTTCTGCCACTAGTATTTTGGTGGATAACCCGAACCGTACAAATTACAATTATGAAACCTACACCCTGATTGCAGAATCGTGGATTACCGATTATCCTGAAATTTACCGGGTTGAACCAACGGCAATTAAACTAGAGGTCAACCAGCAGTATGGTAAGATTAATTACCTGATCTATCGCCAGACGTATCATTCGATTCCGGTTTATCAATCTCGGATTGATTTTAGATTTCGTTCCCATCAGCAATTAGTAATGACTGGCGCAACTGTTTATCCGACCATATCGATTGACCCGATTCCAGTAATTGATTCTGAGAGTGCTCTGCAAACAGCTCAGTTCATCACTGAATTTTATTCCGCCAACAATGATCAGATTGTCGAATCGCCTGAACTTTTTGTTTATGTCATTCAGGATGAAACAGTACGCTACCATCTGGCATGGCGAATCGGTTTATTCGTCCATCATGACGACCCTATCCGCTTTAATCGTTCAGTCAGTAATTATGAGGTATGGATAGATGCTCACAGTGGAGATTTATTATCGTTGGTTGATCGTGTAGAGGAAAGCACAATCTCCGGTCGCGCATTGGGTATGATTAAGGATTTACCCTACGGTAATCCGGTCCTAAGGCCATTGCGTAATCTGAAAATTCAGGTTGTGGGTGTCGGTGATACCTGGACCAATGAAAATGGGTACTATAGTATTGAGGCAGGAACCATTCAACGGCAGGTAAACGTAGAATTTGCAGGATTATTTCTTGATATAGACGCTCGTAATACTAATGATGCCTCAATTACTACTACGATAATACCAGGGGACACATTCGATATCCAATTTAATGATTTAAACTCGATTGCCGGTGAACGCGATACTTACTATCACGGTAATCGTGTCCACGACTGGATGTTGAATATTGATGGTAGTTTTCCAGGGGTCGATTACGGTATGCCTGCAGCGGTGAATATCGGTTCCGAAGATAACCTCTGGCCCTGCAATGCCTACTGGGATGGTTACGGTATTAATATGTTCTCAGCCGGGGGTGGTTGTTCTGCGACTGATCAAATGGCTGATGTCATCTACCATGAGTATCAACACGGATTAACCCAATTTGCATATGACCCATTTTCATCACCGTATGCTTCAGGGATGGGCGAGGGCTTCAGTGATTATACTGCCATGTCGATTATGAATACACCATGTATGGGCGATGGATTTTTCGGGACACCAGGCATCTGTCTCAGGGATGGTGAAAATAACCGTCAGTGGCCGGCGCCGGAATGTAATGGAGCGGTCCATTGCCTAGGTGAGATATCCATGGGAGCGTTATGGAAAATGCGCGAGAATCTGATCAATAGTATTGGCGATACAACGGCAGCTGTAGCCCATTCGGATACGCTTTTTCGCTGGGCAATGTTTGGGCGACCTGCAACCGTACCTGATTTATTGACGGAAATACTGATTGCCGATGATACTGATGGTACAATTTTAAACGGAACGCCCAATTTTGTCGCAATCACAGATGCATTTGACCAGCATAATGTAAGCTCGCCTATACCGGAATTCGGGATCGCGCATACACCGGTACCTAATACAGTGGATACTCAGCACAATGTTACAATAGAGGCAATAATCACCTCGATTTACGGAGCTATAACAGCGGCAGAGATAATCTATACCGTCAATGATGTAACCAATAATGTTACAATGACTGACTTAGGGAACGATAATTATTCGGCTCAGATTCCGTCCCAACCATTTGGTTCTATAGTGCGTTATTATATTTACGCTGAGGATGAATTGGGGAATGCGATGTACGCACCCGAAACAGCACCACTGCAAACGCATTTTTATTTGGTGGGCAGTTTACTTGATTTTCAAAATATCTATACCAGCGAGGTCGAGGAAAGTACCGGTTGGACTATGGGAATCTCTTCCGATAATGCCACCACCGGTCTGTGGGAACATGTGGATCCTATCGGCACTTTTACCAATGGAATGCCGGTTCAGCCGGAGGATGATCACAGTCCGTTGGGTACAAAATGCTTTGTAACTGGTAATGCCAGCTTCAACGGAAATAATGCCGGTGATAATGATGTAGACGATGGCTATACCACCCTGATTTCGCCACCATTTGATTTATCGATCAATCTGGATCCTGTTTTGACCTATTGGCGTTGGTATAGCAATAATACCGGTGATAATCCCGGTTCAGATGTCTGGTTGGTTCAGATTTCTGGCGACAGCTTGGTTTGGGTTGATCTGGAAAATACATACGAATCAGATGCGGCTTGGACCTATCACCAATTTTTAGTTAACCAATATATTGATTCCAGTGATCGTATCTGGGTTAGGTATATCGCGGAGGATGCAGGTGGTGGATCCCTGGTGGAGGCGGGTATTGATGATATCGTTATCGTTGATGGTGTTTCATTTGATTACCTGTATGGCGATGTCAATTTTGACCAAGACTTCAATGTTTTTGACGTGATTTTAATGGTCGATATAATACTTAATCGTTTCGAGCCAAGCGCGCTTCAACGGCATGTGGCCGATGTGAATCAGGATGGTCGTATTAATGTTTTAGATATGCTGTTGCTCGTATCGATGATAGTGAATAATGACAGTAGCAGTTAATCGGATTAATGGACTCAGTGATATGAAAATAATTATTAATCCCTTGTCGTCTGACGAAATGCAGGCGCAAGGAATGACTAAATGGCCTATCTGGACCTGCCCAGTCTCAGAATTTCCCTGGAAATATGATTCCAAGGAAACTTGTTATATTCTGGAAGGTGAGGTCGAAGTGGAAACAGCACAGGAAACAGTCAGATTCAGCGCGGGAGACATGGTGGTTTTTCCCAGGGGCCTGGAATGTAACTGGAAGGTTTTACAGCCAGTCAGAAAACATTATCTGATCGAATGATCAAATCACTAAGTATTCCGGATATATATTTTTTCCATTTCTTGGTAAATCAAGCTAATTTCAATAGCTTTAATCGGTCAAATTGTATGAAACCGCAACTAATTAAGGTTTTTCCACATGGTTAAAAGAATTGCAATCCCATTTCTCGTGCTTTATTTCACAAATGGTTATGCCCAGGACAGCTTGTCCTCACCAGATCTTAATCCAAATTTAGTAGATACTAGTGAGTCGGTCGTTGCCGACAGTGAACCAATTCCAATCGAAGGGGAGACTGTTATTTCGTCCGATACTTCAGACATTCTGACTGAAGAATCGGCTCCCGGATCGAGTTCAGTCAGCCAATTGGAACCGGTACCAGAAAGTATCGATCCAGAACCGGCTCAAGAGCAAATTGTGGAGACACCTCAAGCAAGCGAGGAGTTGGAATCCACCGTAACCGAATCTCTGCTTGATATATTCCCTACCTCAATAACAGATGAAGTTTTCACTAAAGAAGCATTGGAAGAATCATTTTTCATTTATCTGGAAGCATTGGATCAAGAGGAAGCCAAAGCCGGTGGACGTATTTTCGGAATGCTGGGCTCCAGCGAAGATATTGACCATTACAAATTAGGCGAATACAATCGTTACCTCGCATCCTATTTTCCGGAGGCTCATTCGGATATTGTCCAGAATTTTATTATTAATACCCATATATTTAAATCGGACTGGAACGAAGTCACGGTTGCCCTTTTTAAATTTCTGTATATCTATCCAGAATCAATCAACCGGGATAAAATCTACCAAACTGCTGTCGACTTATTTTCCAACGAAAAAGATTATAGCGATGATTCAGATAAATTGCTGGAGCAGTTAAATAATTTGAAAGCAAATGGTGAAAATATCACTGATCGCTACTTTGCATTTTTATCAGCAATTCAGATGATTGATA
Organism: uncultured bacterium; assembly: GCA_964439935.1. GTDB lineage: Bacteria > Fidelibacterota > Marinisomatia > Marinisomatales > TCS56 > JABMQW01. The sequence goes on from CAYTPW010000005.1 coordinate 106,701, forward strand.
ACGAGGATATCCAATCAATATTCAACCGTGAAGTTTTGGAATACTTACGATTATTCCCCAATAGTGACCAAACCAGTTCAATAATCCTGTGGCTGGGCGAGGATGAATACCGTAAAGAGAATTATCACACCTGTTTTTTGTATTATAAGAAAATATTGATGATGTATCCCCGTAGCCAGGATCTGGCCTTCGCTCTATTCAACAGTGGTGTTATACAGTCCGAAAATTTTAATGAATATGATGCGGCCATTGCAACCTTCCGCGAGTTTCTGCTGCGTTTTTCCAATGATTCTCTCGCTGCTAGTGCACAGTTGAATATTGCTACGATTGCCGATACCAAGCTGGAAAATTGGGTACAGGCAGTAGAAGATTACCAGCTCTATGCCGATACTTATCCCACGAACGCTGATGCAGCTATAAGTCTTATGCGTCTTGGTCAGATTCAGGCGGATGAATTGAATCAACCAAATGAGGCAATTAGTACTTATCATTATGTGGTCCAATTATATCCCCGACAAACGGATGCAATAGAGGCTTTAGAACGTTGTGGTAGAATCTATGAATCGGATAAAAAATATTCAGATGCCGTCCTGGAGTATTATAAGGTTTATGAGTCATATCCTGATTCTGAAAACGCCTTGACTGCTCTTAATAAATGTGTTACACTATATGAAAAGCGATTAAAAGATAGTGCAAAAACCAAGGAGATCCTGACTGTTATCGTAGAGAAATATCCCGAATCCAAGAGTGCAAAATCTGCTCAGAAAAAACTGAGTAAAATGAAATAGTCAGCTATACCAAAATACTATCTTAATAAATCCCGGTGATCTCCTATCTCCGGGATTTTTTATCTCTGATTGCTAAAGCATTGTTTGCGGCATAATTTTACATGCGTTTACGGGCACTATCAAAAGATTGATTATGCTAAAATGGAAGAAAAGTAAATTTATATACAGATTTGACCCATTGGTAAATCAGTAAAATGAACACAAAGAATAAGTATTCCAAATCATCGTTAGCACAGAAATCAAATAATGAGCTGATTAATCTTATTTTAGCTCAGCAGGAAAAATTGAAGGACTTGAGGTCGGATGAACGCCGCGCTCAACCCTTCAGCCTGATGGTGAAGGATATTCTATCGGCCAGTGTCACCAATTCACCCTTGGGTCTGATAATCTGGGAAATTAAGGGTGATAAAACACGAATTTTAGAATGGAATCGAGCTGCCGAGCGTATATTTGGTTGGTCACGTACTGAAATTATTGGGCGCGATTTATTGAAATATTTATTAGTTGATGATGATATCTATGTTTTCCGCCAGATTATGGATTTATTCCAGACTAGCAATTCACCACATAATTATCAAAATGAATGTTTGGTCAAAGATGGTAATAATGTAATTATTAATTGGTTTAATACTCCAATAAATGATAAGCGGCGTAATCGACTGTTTGTTTTATCTTTAATTGAAGATATCAGTGAGCGCAATCAAGCACAGGAAGCATTGCGAACGACTAATCAATCTTACCAGGCTTTGATTCAGGGATCTCCATTAGCAATTATTATTCTCGATGAGAAATGGTGTATCAATCTCTGGAATCCGGCGGCAGAGAAAATATTTGGTTGGAACGAAAAGGATGTTCTCAAGAAAAAACTTCCAATGTTGATCGATAGTCAACGGGATAGTCTAAAGAAGCATCTGAAACAAGTTTATCAGGGAAAATCTTTATCGGGTATTGAACTGAAAGTTTTAAATCGCGATCGTAAAGAACTGGATATAGATATTTCGATGGCACCCCTGACAAACGTCGAGGAATCAATTAACGGCGCAATCATGTTGGCCACTGACATCACTGATAAAGCCGACGCGCTAACTACCCTGACAAAATTCGAAACAAAAAATAAGGCACTACTTAAAGCAATTCCTGATCCGATTTTACTTATTGATCAATCCGGTGATGTGATTGACAGCTTTCCCTCCAGTATTCCTGAATTGAATAAACAATTAGCGGGAATGATTGGAAGAAATTTAAAAGAAAGTCTTCCACCTGAAATGCAATCCGTCTTTTTTGAAAAGATTAAGCAAATTGAATCAGATGCGCAGGGGGAACGATTTAATTTCTCGCTGTCTACCGATGAAGATGCGCCAGTATATGAAGCTCGACTGGTAGCGTATGGTAAAAAGGAAGTATTGGCAGTTATTCGGGATATAACAGATGAAAAGCATCAACAAGAAATTGTTAAGGACCTGGCTGACAAAAAACAATCTAATCAGGAAAAAACATTATTTCTATCCAATCTATCCTACGAAATACTTACACCACTGAACACAATCCTGGGATTTGTTGATGTGCTGGACCAGCAGCTTAGTGAAAAATCCGATGCTAATCAAAAAGAGCTGTTGGAATCAATCTCGCAGAATAGTCAACAATTGCTGCGCACGATCCAGGAGTTATCCGATCTGACTGCTATTGATACCAATAAATTTAAATTATCTCCTGAATTTTTTAGGCTCGATGAACTGGTATTAGAAATTCTAAAACCATACCGTTCCCAGATAAAAGACAAGAATCTGAAATTAAAGACAGATATTTCTGATATTGATTTTACTGTCAGGGCGGACAAATACACAATTACGGAAGCTGTATCCCATTTTATCGATAATGCTGTTAAATATACTAATAAAGGGAAAATTGAAATCAAATTATCGGCCAGGGTTGATCAAATTGTATGTTCAATTATTGATACCGGCATGGGTATGTCCCGTGCTCAAACCGGCGATTTGTTTAAATTGTTTGCCCAGGTTGGAAACGGATATCAACGTAAATATCGTGGGATGGGTCTGGGAATGGTATTAGCGAAACGCTTACTCGATATGAACGACGTAGATCTGCAGGTACATAGTGCACGACATAAGGGAAGCGAATTTAGTCTAACTTTCGATACATCCAGGGTGAAAGATAGTGATTATATATTGTTAGATAGTGTAGATCAACCAAAGCCTGCTAAACGACCGGCGAAACCTAAACCACTGATTCTGATTGTTGAAGATGATGCTAGTTCGCAGCGCTTGATTCAATACCTGTTAAAAAATGAATATGGTATGTGCTTTGCCATTTCAGTTAATAAGGCAAAAGATCAACTGAGTAAAAAGCCGGTGGATATAATTATAATTGACTTATCGCTTAAAGGCAAAGAGGATGGTCTTGATCTGGTGGAGTATATCCGCAAGCAAAAAAAATATAAACAGGTACCAATCATTGCAACGACCGCGCATACTTCTGTCTTGGACCGCGATAAATGTCTAACAGCCGGTTGCAATGAATTCCTTACTAAACCGCTCTCCAAGCAGTTATTATTCGAAGCTTTGGAGCGCGTGATATAAATTATTCGGGTGAAGAATTAAATGATTCTATTCGGCTGCGACCGTTTTCCTTGGCGCGATATACAGCTTTATCAGCTGCTTCCATGAGATTTAAATAATCCTCGCCATCATCAGGATACTGGGAAATACCAGCACTGAATGATAATAGAATATCCTGATCATTATTGCGGACCAGAACTTCAGAGCGTAATTTATCCAAGATCTTTTGAATAGAATTGATGGCACCTTGAGTTTCTGATCGCTCAAGAATCAGTACAAATTCTTCGCCTCCCCAGCGTGAGAGAATATCGGTGCCGCGTATCTGCGATTGTATAAATCGGGTGAAAGCAACCAGGCATTGATCGCCACAATTATGGCCAAATGTATCATTGATGGATTTGAAATGGTCCAGATCGATCATGGCTAAGGTAAATTTATCTTTATGGCGGCGGTGTAGATTAATTTGCCGCGTAAGTTCTTTCTGGAAAAAGCGTCGATTGTAAATTTGCGTGAGTGCATCAAGGTATATGGCTGATTCCAAGTCTGCCTGCCGGGTCAGGATGGAACCGATTTTTGCCAGTAGTACCGACTTATTGACCGGTTTAACGATAAAATCATCAACACCACCCAGGTATGCGCGGATTTTTTCTGGTAATGAATCTACGCCAGTCAGGAAAATAAAAGGAATCAGCCGCAACTGGGTATGACCTTTAATGATATTCAATATATCAAATCCGTCGGGATGCATACGAATATCACATAAAATGATATTGGGCGCATATTGAAAAATCGTCTCTTGAGAATCTTCGATGTTTTCGGTTAGATCAATTACATTTACCAGATAGCCCTCTTTTTCAAGATGGTATTTTATAGGTGATACAAAAAAAGGATCATCCTCGAGGATTAATATTTTTGCCGGAGATTGCATTTCACATCCTGGTCAGGGTTATATTGAGATTATCAGAAGCGATATTATTTATTTAGATAGATATTTCGCCTGAGCTTGGTTAAGCTCACTTTCAAATTGGCCGAAAAGTTCCCCTATCAAACTTTTATTCTGAGCCTTGGAAGCTTCTTCGATTTGTTGACCAATTTTACTGATTTCCATTAAGCCGTAACCCCCACCGCTTCCTTTCAGATTATGACCGAATTTTTGGACCTTCAGATAATCGCCATTATCCAAATCTACCAATACTTCTGGCAGAGTATCTGTCAGGTATTGCACATATTGCCGAATAAGTTCTTGAAATTCCGGGTCGTCAAGATAATCTAATTCCACTGATGGCCTCCATCTTTGGAAGATTGAATTATGGTATGCAAACTCAAGTTACTGATCAATAATCTATGATTTATATTAATTAATAATCCTGATTATTTCAAATTATAACCGATGTTAAAGCTGTTGAGTAATTTGGATATATATAAGACCTATTCAGAATTGTGAATTTTATCGCTTATCATCAACAGATCCGTTAGGTCGATCCTCAGATCTTTATTCATATCAGCTGCTAAAAATTGTCTCGGATCCGGTTCGATCAAATCAAATATTATTTGGATGCAGACCATGATATCAATTTGATTTACCGCATGGTCATTATTTATATCACCAGCATAAGACGGATCGTCAGCCGTTACGATAATATAGTTGGACTTCGAGACAGTCAGTTCTGTGCCGCTGTTATTATGCACCGTCAGCCTGACAGTATAAATACCAGGTTCGGTATAGGTATGGAATGGTCTGGGATTGATTGCACTACCGTTGTCCCCGAAATCCCAATACCACCAACCATTATCACCACTTGATGCATCACTGAATCCAACTGTTAAAGGATATTTTCCACTGCGAATATTACTGGTGAAATCTGGTGCCACCGGGATAGTAGAACCATAGACTGTTTCATCAAAAGTAATTTCAGCAGTGTTCACTGTTTGGAAAGTCCTGATCTGAATATAGTAAAAATCATTGGGATTAGTGATCGATTGGAATGATTGCCAGGTTCTCCAGGGCATCCATTCGATCAGTCCGGTGTCATCAAACCAGGTTCTTCCGATACCAGTATCAGGTGGACTGCTGATGATTCGAATATCGAAATAATTAGCATTCCCAGGGATGTTTAATTGATTTGAATGCATTTGCCAATCAAAATTGCCGCTGAGAGCTGCTCCTGCATTTTCAATATTCAATGGATAAGATGAATAACGAGACGTATAGTAGGCGATTTGGATTTCCGCATTGTTGCTATTCTCACCATGCAAGAAACCATGTAGTGAATAGCTGCTGTCAGCCTCGATTGGATGACGATTTTCCAGCCTGGTAGAAGCATCGGAACTATTGGTATTCAGCTGATGCTGCAGTGAGCGATATCCATAGAGGAATGCGGAACCATTAATTGCAGTACCGGAATCATTCAAAGCCCATTCAGTGGAACCTTCCGATTCAAAATTCCCGAACCAGATTTTTTCTCGTCCCAACCGATATTCCCAGTTGGCATTAGGTGATATTTCACCGAGCATTGCGATACTGCCATTACGAGGCAAACGTAATGGGGAAGATACCATCCAGGAATTGTTATCAACCAGGTCAGTTGACATACGGCAATAAACATTGTTGCGTTCCATTGATAAAGTATCGAGCTGCACAATGCCCTGGATATTTTCTCGATCCACAAATAGATAAGTATCCAATTCCCTGGAACGATGCGCCAGATAATTAAGGATAAATAATCCTAGTTCTCCCCGAGCGGGGACGGGGATATAGTCGTCAATGTATACCGGTTTTAGCGAAAAAGCCGAAAAACCGTCCTGATCGATCTCAGCATTTAAAATAATTGTCGGATAAGTTTCAGGATAATCCAGATCAAAAACGAAATTTCCCAGCGAGTGAGCAATTAGTTTACCATTGTAAACTTCAAGTCCGTGGATTTTGTGGGGGTGATGCACCACCACCAGATCGGCGCCATTATCCAGGGTGAACTGCCGGATCGCGCGGTCCCACAGGTGTGGAACGTTGATTCGCGGTGAATAATCTTCCGCTTTAGGAGCCGGATCGTTGATATTGGTATAACCCCAGCCACTGGTCCGTGAATAACGTTCTGTTTTGTCAACAGTGAGTGGAAATTCTGCAACATCATAATGACTGCCCGGTGATGTTGAATATTCACTACCGGCATGCATTTCAACAACGATAAGGTCAGCAACACCCTCAACCGCCATAATCTGCTGTAGGATGTCATAGGGAGTCATGTAGGCAAAACCAGGTTTATTGAGACCAGCATATAAATAAGGCTGGGCATTATTATATTGCCCAGTACGATCGCTTGAGGCCAGAAATGCAATATTAATACCGGACGGTGATGCAAAAACAGGTTGTCCTGCCTGGTAGGAATTCGCTCCGGCACCAGAGTGTATGATATCATATTCATCGAGCAATTCCTGGGTCTGAAGTAATCCTTCCATCCCATAATCGAGAGTATGATTATTAGCCAGGGTTATGATATCGATACCAGCATATTGCAAACCGGTGACATTGGATGGATCACCCCTGAACACCACTGACTTGGTTGGGTGGGATTCACCCTGATCGGTCAGTGGGCATTCCAGATTGGCAATCGTAAGATCAGCTGCGTCGCCGAGAATGGACCAGGTCGGCTCAAAAATTGCTTCAATTCCCTGGGTGGGAATAATTCCACCGTCAGCTTCATAATCTCGTGCCAACATTATATCGCCGACGAAATTTAGAGTAACCGGGAAAGAGCTGGTTCCCTGATCCACCTCAACATTGATAATCGATCGTCCCCAAAGTCCGGTTTCATCTCGCACTTCCAGCATCACGGTGTAGGTATGGTCGTCCTCGACTAAATAAGTATGCTCCGGTGCTTGTTCCTGGCTGTGAGTATTATCGCCGAAACTCCAGAAATAATCGTGAATATAGCTGTCTGGGTCGTAAATCTCAGCCGAAAAATTTATATCAACACTTCGCTGTCGATCGATGGATCGATAGATTCTACCTGACTCGAAATTAATGACTGCTTGTGGCGCTATCGATAGATCTGTTGTAATATCGATAATATTGTCGAAATATACTGTTCCAGCGGTATCGGTATCTTGATCATTGATGAATATCAGTCCATCAAGTACTGGTAGATAATCAAAATAAGCCAGCCAGTCTGCGCCGATCGGTAAATAGTAGGTTGCCCATCGATCTTCTTCGAAATATCCCTGGTAGACCGGAATCCATTCGTCCGGATTGACCTCTTGAGTTCCGGCAAATGAATAGAACAAACTGTTAAGCGAATCGATGATCCCGATTCCTTGAATCTCTCCAACGCGTTCAATATATGCGTCCGCGAGCCAGGTAGTTGAACTATCAATTTCCGGAGGAGTGATCGACAATAATTTCCAAGTATTTCCGGTTAATTTCAGGGATACCAGACTATGGTTGCTGGTTATGTTTGTATCAAGTGACCAGGCATCAGGTTGAAAATCCTGTCCAGGGTATGAACTCAGAGTGAGGCTGTCATCTTCGAAATCGGTGATTACAACCGGAGGTGCATGACCGGGAATGTAATTGTAGGCTGGAGCGGATGTATCACTTACGTTGTCGAAATAATCTTCAGCCAGTATCCTGAAAGAATAGTCGGTATTAACTTCAAGATTGTTAATCGTCACGCTACTGCGACGCATGTCAGCCAATCCGCTGAAAACACCTCGATCCCAAATTGTTATTCCATCCTCACTGCTGTCAGGTTCAATCAGTATTCTATAAGTTTTAAAATTGGTATCATCGACTGGATTCCAATGCAATTTGACGTATTCGATACCCAGTTCCGATGGATAGAGTGGTTCAATGTCAGCAGGGGCGGTAGTATCGGGGACTGTTTCCCAATTAGTGAGGTAGGCATTGACGGCGTTGACAAATGGCTGATAGTACTGGAGCAAAAGAGCGTAATTGTGATAAGAAGTAGGATATGGACCGGAATACAGATCTTCCAGGGGCATATCTAATTGATCAAATAACTCCGGCTTCTCATCCAATTCCACCTGCACCCAGGGTTCATACACATCCCTGGAATTGTAAGATTGGTGAAGATACACCATCTGGACACCGTTCCAGGGACCCAGCAATTCATCACTGTGGGATATTTCATACACATTTTCCGACCCGTAATAATGGAATTCACCGCTGTAATGGACCTGATAATAATCGACCACACAAACCGGCAGATGCAATCCAAATAAATTCTCATCAATGGGAAATTCAGTAGTAAAATTCACAAAATCATAATGATCAGCGGTAATATCACGGATCGGTTTATTGGCATAGGGCTGAAGAGCACCGGCGGATAGGATTATAGAATTGGCGCCTGTATGCGAATTATCGAAACTGTGAGTGTGCAGGACTAGTGGGGAGTGGGGTCCCTGGTTTTTCAGCGAATCAGATAATGCCTCATGGAAAACCTGGAAAACGGTATTGGCGTTGCGGGATGGATCTGATCGTGATTTGTTATTATTATAAGAACCGGAACCACTCCATTTTACCTCGCGACCGGCACCGGCAATCATCAATGCCATTCCGTCGCATTGCAGGAATAATTCCGTGGCTAAATAAGGAGCGATAAAATCATCACAGGGATGAGGTACTTCGATTAGCAGATTTGATCGACTGGCTCCCGGATTAAAAATAAACAGGCCCCAGCCATTTTGGAAGCTGCCAATTACATCATCATCGAAAATACCAGAAACATTTGAATCGATAAAACTGGAATCCAATTGCTCCCGTAGTAGATAATAAACCCGGTTATATACTGTATCGGTAAACTCCACAAACTCATAATAAAAAGAATCGGATGAATCCTCAAGCATCGAATTCACAGTTTGGATATTTTGCTCGAGCAGATTGTCGAAAATTAATCGCCAGTAATCCAGTGTCGGTGAATTAACCTCAATTAGATTATAATCTCCGAATCCGTTGGTTTGGGTGTCCAGCCAATCCGGTCCGTAATCGTTATAGCCTGGCGCAGCTATGCCTTCCGACACATGACTAATGTAATTATCGTAAGCCAGCTGGGGAGCTTCACCACCGATAAACTCCATTAAACTACCGGATTCTTGTATCAATTGGCCATTGAGCAGGCAGAGTGAAAATGCTGTACAAATAATTGCAGCTTTAATCGGTTTTAATACCGTATTATTATAAGATGAGTTCTTTAGTGAAATATTCACAAGTTGATTTACTTATGCAATAATAATTATCAATTTACCGATACGTTTTGGACTTAATGTTGACTAACTTAAGTTACCAAGGAATAATTTACAGGAAAACAATGGAATTTGTCACAGTAAAACCCCGCGGGCTGCCGAAGATTATCGGTATTCTTTTTATTGCTGATATTCTTCTTATTCTGCTTTATCTGGGGAACCATTTCATTGACTATCCTTTTGACTGGTTTACTGAATTTGTTGATTTGGATAATGAAAATAATCTGCCTGCTTGGTATTCGGCAATTCAGTTATTTTTCCTCAGTATTTGTCTGGGTGTATTTGCATTTGATATTTCCGACAATCCTGGGTGGAAGGTAAAACTAATCTGGTTAATGCCTTTATTGTTTTTATTCATGTCACTTGATGAAATTGCCATGATCCATGAGACACTGGGTGAGATCACCGATTATTTACTGGCCGGCGGAAGTCGCCGGAATACACCTTTCCGCGTCACCGGAATCTGGATGTTTTTATTTGGCATTCCATTTTTTATTCTAATGTCGGGTGCCATACTGATGCTGAAAGGGAAAATCAGTAATATTAATGGCGTGGTCAGTAAATATTTTATTGGATTGATTGTATTTGTCGTTTCGGCAGCCGGAACCGAAATTTTTTCCAATTTTTACCGACGCGGACCGGGTTACCTGGCCCAGGTATGTCTTGAAGAATTGGGTGAAATGCTAGGTATTACGATTTTATTGTGGGCAACTTTGGAATTACTACATTCACAGGGAATTTATTTTAATAATATTTTTTCAAAACGCCAGTCATGATTGATTGAATTATGAATAGTAAAGTAAAGCTGTCACCTGTTGCGATAGCAATCAGTCTGGCATTTTTTAATATAGCACTGTATCTTTTGTTTCCAATGCCTGGTTTTCGTCGCTGGGATGGCTTAATGACGGCTACGGCTACAGCACATTTTGATACCACTCCCTGGGAAGTGCTGCTTTATTTTGCCCATACTCTGGTTATACCCTTAACCAAACTGTTTCATATCATTGTACCGGAGCTCAACTCGATGATTATTCCAGCTCTGCGCGAGGTGAGTTTTTCAGCCGTAAACGTGGTTATTATCTATTATTTTTTCAGAACCTATTTGAAAAAGGATTTACCGGCAGTACTTCTTGCACTCACCTATATTTTCTGCAATGCCCACTGGCAGTTTACTACTGGTGGTGAGGAGAAGGATACCATGCTGGTATTAAATATGGTTTACCTGATTGCTTTTTTTCAATACCGGGGTTGGATCAATTTGGGATGGACCTTTTTCAATCCGACAGATAATCGAGATGCCGGACAGGTGAACAGGTGGAGTTGGTTGCGGCCGGAATATTTGTTAGGAATTATTTTGGCGCTGTCTATTATGATCCATCTTGAAAATACTCTCTTAATCCTAACCACCATCGTGATCTATTTGGCGCATAAGGAATTTTACAGCAACACCAGATTAGAAATAACTGCATTACTGAGAATTTTACTATCAGCTGGAATCATCTTACTCCTCTGGTTTGGATTTGTAATTTTTGGTATAAACCGGATTTCCAATTTTTCAGATGCTGTATATTGGTTAACGGAATATCATTCATCAGGTGAATTTTTTGACGCTAATATTAATTTTTACAAACAGTATATTGGGGCTTATCAAGGTTTCCGTCGATTCCTTGTTGGTAACCATTTTGAACATGGATTGTTGAGTCTGGAAGCAATTGTGATCACATGTATAGTGACCGTCCTGGGAATAAAATCATATCGCCATGCCCCCCAGTTGATTAAACCGGCATTAATTTATATTGGAATTCTAACTGCACATTTCTTTTTTTGGCTCCCCTGGGACCCGGAGCAATGGAATCCGGTGGTCTTTGCGGGTTTTATATTACTCAGCCCGGCGGTATTCGTCACAAAAAAGAAGATCGGATTATATTCAGGTTTGGCATTGGTGCTGATACTGATTGCAGTTAATATCTATTCATATAACATTGACGCTACAAAATACCGGGCAATATACCTGGAAAACCGGGAAAATAATCCGGATCGTTTAGATGGATTCAACGGATTCTTCCTGCGTAACATACCATATGCTAACTTGGCACAGTTAATTGACCACCATACTGAACCTGGTGCGATAATTTTTTTAGATCACCGGCATATCGCCAATCATTTATTGATCTTTAGCGATTGTCAGCCGATTGTTAGTAAATACATTAATGTAGATAGCACTGAATTACGACGGGATTATTATCTTTCCCAATTGAGCCTGCATTTTTACAAACCGGCATATTTGATCGAAGAATTGGATGATGCAATTCATTCGGGAAAAAATGCTTACTATCTATCAAATTCTAGAAGATCCTACCGGTTTTTGTCGGATACATTCGGTGTAAAATTGGCTGTAAAAAAACAATTCGATTTGAATGGATTTCAATTGATGCGTTTGGAAATAGACTAAATCAGGTAGCCTCTGATTTGGTCTGTCGCTTTCTAATGACTGAATAACGGGCTGAAGCCAGCATTAGGACAATTAAGATTCCCAGAATTACTATTGTACTAGGCCGCCATAGTATATTTTTTAGTTGAGTCGGTAGACGGAAATGAATCCGTGCGAGGTGCTGCCGGTTACGCTTGACTACCATCTTATAATCGGGGCGACCGCGGATATCTAATAATAACTGGTCTTCGATCCGCCACAGATTACCTGAAAGCAGTGTTTCCATGCTAGTCAGGGAGTATGGCCTCGTGTCCGACAGGTCGAAATGATCGTTTTCCTCATCATATATTTTAGAATTTTTTCGAACTCGGTCAGATTTCATTATTGTGGATAACAATTCTGAATCGAATTTTGTGTCACTTGATGCATATACAAATCCATGCTTTCCTCGCGGTCGACCGGTACAGTCAATTACCCGGTAATAGGGGTAGGTATATACGACACCCTTTAATATTTTCATACTTTGACTATTACGATAATGAGGTCTGGGACGGCCCTGTGTAGACTCAGCGAAAATTCCACCCGGTTTCAGATGCTGTCTAATATTCTGGTAGAAGTTCTGGTTATGGAGTAACATCGTCCCAAGGTTATAGGGAGCCGAAATATCCATGATTATCAAATCAAATTTCTCATCACTGGTTAACAGGTAATGCTTTGCATCATCGACGACCAGCTCATAATTATCCCAATGGTCAAACCGGTTCAATTCATACCAGCTGGTCTTGGCCGATTCAATAACGGCAGCATCAATCTCCACCAGGGTAGTTTTTGAGGCAAACGGACTGACCCGACCGATTGAATACATCGAGCCACAACCGAAGATCAGAATACGTAATTTTTCCTGTCGCTTCTGATACAGGTATTTAGCCGGTAATTCAGCCAGGAAATAAGTGAATTCACTTAATCCGGTCTCATGGGCAAAGTGACCATTATCATCGTATTTATAGCCAAAATAAACAATTCCATTCAGGAATGCCCAACGGGAGAGGTGGTCTTGCCGGCCGGTATCTTCAAATGTATCGATTATATCAATAGAATGATAAAATGAATTATCCGACAGGGTTAAAACCGGGTTATCGTATCCTCGGGTATAATAATAATCTTCGGTTCCCAATTGGTGAATCCGGGCACCGTAATTATAAAGCAGAAAAATCAAGAAAAATCCTCCGAGCAGGATTGATAATTTCCAAGTACTGTGCTGATAAATGATCATTACCAGGATCAGCATTACTGAGAAATAGAGCGGCCAGAGCAGGTTGGGTGCAATGAATGTCAACAGAACCATTAATATGCTTCCGCAGATCGCACCCAGCAGATCCCAGGAATAGGACGAAGCTAACGATTTCGAACCTCGTTCCTCGATAAGTTTAGGTAAAAATACTGAATAGAAGGAGGAGGTTCCAAACGCCGTCAGGAACAGCAGGACCACCATAGTCAGCATACCAAAACCAGCTGAAATCAGATAACCAGCGGCAAAGCGGCTGAATAAAAGTGCAGTCAGATGCAGGATGAACATCGTTGGTGCAATGATTCTTATTAATTGCGCTGATAAATACCGCGCAACCCCGTAACCTACAGAAAAACCAGCAAAATACGCTGCGCCGACTATCAATACGGTCACCTCTGCTGCTGCAAGGATAATCGAGAATTCACGCGTGATGAAATATTGTAACAGAATGAGATTAAATCCGGCGATAAATAATACCAGGCGATTTGTGTTAGAACCACGAAAAGTTGTACTTCCCGGTTTGGTTGAAGGAATTTTAGTCGCAGATTTTGGTTTTATGAATTGGTAGGCTACAGCTATGATGTATACGATTATCAATGCAGGATAGATGGCTGAGTTGGCTGATTTGTAAGTGATAACCAGCAGTACTGCCGGTATGAAATAGACGATCCAGTATTTTTTTTGAAGAACCAGCAGGATCAGAGCAGCAGTTATAAATGGAGCAGAATAAAGAAAATAAACACCCCACTGGACGAATCCCAACATGCTGAGAATGAACCCAAGTACAAAACCATTGTTCTCATGAAAAAACAAGGATGTGGCGGAATACTTTTTCGATAATGTTCTGAAGAAACTACCGGCTGGTAATGCAGTCAAGATTATCAAAATCGCATAGATTGGAAGCCAGACATGATAGGGTGGCAGCCAGGCAGTCAGACCGATCAGTACCAGGTAACTGACGATTGATATAATCAGGGATGGCACTAAATCATTCCGGCGGCCAAATATCAAACTCAGTATCACACCGATCAACCAGGCGATGGCAACAGCAAAATAACCCAGAAAAGTAGCTGTCATAAAGCATTGTACGATGAAGAATAGAGCGATCTGCATCAATCCGAAATGAATTCCGGCGATAAAGAAGGGTAGTGCGGTATCAGCTTTTTCAGATTTAGTGAAAGCTGTCAAACGGATTGAAATCCTCTGGATTAATGATTTGATATCAGGCAGTAGAATATTCGTAAATCCGGCTGTAAGAATAAAAAATAATATTACCTGTATTAGTGTCATCTGTCCCGAGATTTGAAGAATATACCCGATCAGTACTCCAATCAAGATCAGACGGATCGGGTTTGGAGCGGTAGACTTGAATTGATGGTTTTGTGTTACGAACAAACCCGATACCAGACCCATCCCAAATGCTGATATGACAATAGAAAAAAGCGATTGAGCACCAACAACTGCTTGGTTGAAAAAGATCGTAAAACTAAAAAAGATAACTGCCGTCAATGAAATAATTTTCAGATATTTTGACTTGCGAATTAAGAGACTGCAGATCATTCCGAATGTTATCAGGATTATAATGATAATGTTGCTAGACAAATAATCTGACTCACTCGCTAATTCGGGGCGATACAGGGTAGCAGTGGACAGAGGTATAATGATTCCAGCCGCCAGTAAATAATAATTGCCAGGGGTCGTTACAACCAGATTCAGCAGATATTTGATTCGATTCATCCAATCATTCCCAGAAAGTGACGATCAACCTGGTTCCTGGTATACAATTTACTTTGATTATGGTATCGTAATTTTAGAGCACGTCGCAGTTGGTATTCATCATCAGCAACTGTCAACTTATCGCCGGCGAAAAAATACAATGCTCCGTGCAATTGAATTGCAAAATAAAAGTTGAAGCTATCCGCCAGCTTTTCCAGAATAAACCTGTTGGAACCGCCATACCTAGTCAATTTAACGGCCAGCATCCCGTTATTATTAACGAGATTATGCAATTCCTTGATATAGGTAGAATTAGTATCTGGTTGGGGGTGAAGATAGCGCTCGCTGTCGTTATATATTACCAGGTCATATTTAAAATCGTCCTGCTGGATGAATTTTGCTGGTTTAATATTGATGAAATTCCGTTCCGGTATTCGCAAAGATTTCAAGGACCAGGCAATTGCTTCCGGTATATTCCGATCCTCATGCACCAGATTAATCGACTCGGGATAGGCATCAGTTTCGGTGAGATACGGTTGATTTATCAGACAAACTGAAGGACTTTGAAGAAATGATTCGGCATAGGTTAAAAGTAAGTCCTGATCACGTTGAACCTCCGCCAATGAAATTTTAGTGATACCATTCACTATTAACAATTGGTCATGATCACCAACCGGTAGTAAATCATATTTACTGTTTACAGTGTATTTATATGTTTCCGCAGCTCCTGCTCCTAGCTGGGCATATTTTATTCCATATGACAATTCATTAATCTGGCGATTTAGTAATGGGAAAATTGCGATTATTACTAGACACACACCGGTGAAACGATAGATTATCAGTCGGTTGACTTGTAGAGCGGCCAATAATGCAGCGCTGATTAAAGCATAAAATAGTAGATAAAGTTGAATTGATTTGGTGGTCAGTAAAACAATCATCAGTAATCCCAGCAGAATTCCGGTCAGTATTGATAATAAATTGCTTGATGGGTCGGATTCGATTGTACCCTGTCGGAAAGAAGCTGATATGGCAGCTGTGCTGGACAAGCTGATCAATACCAGTATAATAAGATTGATCAGTGCAGAAGATAAATAGTTGAAATTAAAGTCAATTAGACTATTTAAAAACACAGACAATGCTGGTAAAGACAAAACCAGGATTAATTGAAACAGAACCTGGAACGGTGTCAGAACCAGTATCTGGTCAGCAAAACTGGGATTTTTGTTGAATAATCCACCCAGAACAAGCGCAATAAATATAATATTGAACGTAATTATCAAGATGGTTTGAGCTGGCAGTGATCGGAGTAGGAGTTGCTGAAGCAGGTAGAATTGAATGATTAGCTGTATTCCGGCTAATGAAAGTGCATATTCAGAGATATTCTTCATTTTCATTCAGGAAATACTACCGGATTTATCAGCAATATTACAGGTGAAAAAAATACAAGCTGCCCTGATGTTACAGCAGTAAACCTAATGAAATCAGTAAAAAGACTATCCCGATAAGAATTAATAATATGCCGCTTATATGACGGTAACTGATCGCGAAATCATCGGTAATAATTATTTTATTACCCCATTCGTTGATTTTCTCGAGTAATGTCGGAGAAAAAACAAACAGTATACCAAATATAATACTGATTATCCCGATAACAAGAATTGTGATCATAGCATTTACCTTATTGAAAATAACTCAGAATTATGAGATTAAGAAATGGAATATTTTATTCATTAACTTACAAATTAGCTGGTATAATCACATCACTTCCACAGGCAAAATGCAATGCTATTGACAGTATACGTCCACCCATATGCTGATGATAGGCCGAAGATGTTTCAAGCGGATCGTTGAAAAAGTCCAGTAAATATAGATTTTTGGAACTATTACCAGGGATAATAGCAGGAGGTTGAAGTGTACAAAAAGTGATTTCTACGCCACTGAGACTCATTGCTTTACGACCTTCATTATTGTTGCACCAGGACTGCAAAGCCTGCCAGTACGTATTTCCGGGAGCTCCGAAGGAGATTTGATCGAGATAAATACCTGTAGTATCTGACGTGATTGTCATGCCAGTTAAGGTGGCTTGAGCATCTCCACTGTTCTGCAGGGTAATTAATACATCTTCATCCGGTGGTGAAGAGCCATCTCCCTGGGCTTGAGCTAGGGTTGGACTGATTGTTGCCGGTGTGCAGGAGCCACCGGTGGAGAAACTGACTGACTGATTGGTGGCGATTAAGGAATAGAAGGTAACGGTGATATTAACATCGTCCATTGGCTGGGCCGTTCCAGTACCATCATTTAAATCAAAAAAGCCGACTGGCCCAATAGTGGTAGTTCCCTTTGTTATTCTCAGTGTTTCATCAAGTAGTAAACGGGCTCTGTTGGATGCTAAAGTAGTGCGTCCGCTAGTATTCCAGGCCCAATAAGCAGCTGTATTAACAGTAAAGTTTGACAGATAAGCATAATCACATTCCCAGCAGTCACTGTTTTCCCAACGAAATTCTACTTCGGCAATATCGAATGTACTATTGCCATTATTATTAATATCAAAGGTGATCTCCGAATTATTAGTACCACCAAGGCTCAGTGATCCGCCTTCATAGGAAATAACCCCGTAGGATGGGTGTACGGTATATTCCAAACCCATTTCCGGACTGGTTGTAGAATTATTCTCACCGACATTGATAATCCGGTAGGTTGTATCGTCGGATAGGATTATACGTACTTCATGGGCACCGATTGGTACAGTGCTGAGGTAGGATCCTATTTCGCTGGAATAATTCATCGTGTACCAGGAATCTCCATAATATACTTCCAATGCACCATCACTTCCCCTTATAGGGTAACCGTCAGCATTTTTAATTCGAAGAGCCAGGGTATTATTCAATAAAGCATTGACACTACTGGCTATATTCAGGACAATTGGATCACCATCGTTAGATGTACTTGTAATTGTTGGGGGTAGGGAAGGATCTCCCGGAAGAGTATATGTCATCAAGTTCTCCCAGCCATCCCGGAAAGCAACTGTAGGATCTTCTTGAATCCGAGCCTGATCAAGATAGGGACCGTTCCAACCACCCACGCTCGGATCAGTGATCAAGGCGTTTAGGTCGGCGGGCATTTGTCCTGTATCGCCCACATATCCATATTGTAATCGAACACCCTCGCCAATAATTGCTGGATCTCCTGCAATTGCATATTTCAGATTTTCCATTTTGGATAATGTAATTCTAAAGGCACGATTATCACCAACCCGAACAATAGTACGTATTGCAATTGTAGACATAATTCCCACAATTACCAGTACTACTACTAATTCAATAAGTGTGAATCCACTATTTGAATGTCGGTTTTTTAAAACTGTCGATTGCATGTCCATTACTATACTAAGGAAATGTGTACCCGATGACTTGATCCGATCCACATTCAATTGAAAAAGTTATATCAAGATCACCACTGTAAGGACCACCGGTCGAGTTAGTGACATGATCATAGAGGTTTATTGTGACTGTTGATGTCCCACCACCTCCAGTAACTGTAACCGGGGTATTGAGGCATAATGTAGCAGTAGTAGGATTACCCTCTATCTGCGGCCTGGTACCATTTCCACAGCCGCCTGGGGATATGGTTTCAGCCCAGACATTTGTGCTAGAAGGTATTTCAATGGCTCCGAGATAGGTATTGGCACCAAATGTACTTTCGATGCTGAGACTATTAATTTGGACTGGGAAGGTACCACTATTTCTAATACTGAAATCAATTGAAGTACCAACACTAGTTGGAGTACTATTGAGTGCAATGCTGGCCGGAACACAGCTCCCGGATGTGTTGAATGTTATTGACTGGCTGGGTCCAGAGGTAGGATGGAATTGTACATCAACTTTAGCACTTTTTAAATTAATTGAATTTCCAGTGCCGTCCGAAGCATCCTCAAAAATGATTGGTCCCAATGATTTTAAACCGGAATATATTCTTAACACATTATCAAGAGAAATCCAGGCACCGTTGGCCGCCAAAGCGCTATGACCTGAATTCCATAACCAGTAGCTTACCATATTGGCAGAAAATTGATTAAGGTAGGGGTCCTCACAATTCATGCAATCGTTGGTCAGGGCAGTGATTTCTATATTAACACGATCGATATTGAAGGTTGGCCCTCCTGAATTATTTACAATGAAGGATAACTCATTAAAACCGGCACCACCTAAACTGTAACTGGCTGCTGCATAGGTTATTGTACCATACAGTGGATAAACAGTCATTTGTTGTGGAGAACCCATCGATGAGGCCGGTATAATTGAAAATGCCTTATAGGCCGTATCGGCGGCAGAGATTACTCGGACCTGGTGCAGGCCAATTGGTACAGTTGTTATTTCAAAATAGCCTTCACTACTTTGATAAGGAACACTGTTCCAGGCACCGGAGTAATATATTTCAGTCACTCCATTGGAACCATTGATCATATTTCCATCCACGTCATAGGGCCTGATCCTCACCTGGTTATTGAGTATGGCGTTAACGCTGCCAGCGATGTCGCGGGTTATGGTGTCACCATCCGCTGCTGCTAAAATCTGAGGTGTTCCAGCAGGGGCAGCAGGTAGTATATAGGTATAATTATTACCCCATGCATCACGTTTGAAATAATCTGGATCTCCGCTGTATCCAAGATCTACATAGGGTCCATCCCAGCCTGTGACAGTAGAAACATTAGAGAACAGATCATCGATGGTCGGTGGCATTACCCCGGTATCACCAACATAACCAAAATCAATCCGGATATTATTTTGGATAACGGTTGGGCTTCCAACTATGGCTTCAGCTAAAGTCTCCATTTCAGCAAGTGTTTCATTGAATTTGGAATTCTCATTTATCCGGCGGATTGATCGAGTAGATATACCGGCAATAATCCCGATAATGATGATAACAATAATAATTTCAATTAATGTCATCCCTGATTGATGTTCAGAAATTGTTGAACGTATAAAATGCAATATTCTCTTTAACTTGATCATGGCAGAGCAAATGAAATTAATTGAGTGTGGCTGGCGGGACATACAAAATTGAACTGGATATCAATTACGAGGCCCGAGGAAAGTGTAACTCCGGTACTGCCGCTGGCATCATCCATGATTTCCAGGCGTACGGTAATGGTTTCATTTCCGGTAATGTATGGGAGGTTCCAGCCGGTGCAAGCCTGAAAATTAGCAGTTCCAGTATTATTATCCACTCGAGGTCTTATAAGCCCGGGACACTCGGCTGCTCCGGGTGCTGCCCAGGCGTCATTTCCGTCGTATTGAACTCTAGATAAATAAGCCGTGGTTGAAATGTCGGTAGTAATCTCGTTAGAATTGAATGTAGCTGTCAAAGCACCTGTATTCTTTATCGGAACATTGATGTATCCGGCACCCCAGGTCACTGTTCCATTTTTCGATAAACTTGGAGTCGCACAGCTTCCGGGGCCGTTGATGGTGATCGTACTGGTTGGTGCAAGATTGGAAAAGAATTTAAACTCGAAGGTGGACCCGTTAATATTAATACAACTGCCGGATCCATCTGTCGCGTCTTCAAATGTGAATGGCCCCACTGTATTTTCACCGGAATACAGATACAATTTTGAGTCTAAAGAAATAATTGCCCCGCTATCCACCAGAGCACTATGACCATCATTCCATAACCAATACTGGTTCCCACTGGCATAAAAAGATTCTAAATATGGGTGCTCACAATTCCAACAACTGCTGTCTTGACTTCCCCATGCCAATCCAATTTGACTAATTTCGTAGGTCACGCTTCCGGTATTTTTTACATCAAAATACAATTGATCCTGGCAGGTTCCTTCGATATTCGTACTACCCGAGACGAGCTGCAAGCTACCCCAGCTGGCATATACCAACATTTCCGAAGCTTGTGCTGTGGTGCTGTTATCCGGCCCCACGCCGACTGATTTATAGGTCGTATCACCGCCAGATATCGCCCGGATCTGATAAATACCGATCGGTACGGTGGATATCTGGAATCCAGTCGCGCCGGAATAGGTGAAATCATGCCAACTCTCAGCATAATCTATCTGCACGACACCATTATCGCCATCGACGGCAACGCCATTTGAATTTAATAGTTTTATTGTTATTGTATTATTAATAACCGAGTTTACGCTTGCGGCAATTTCCCTGGTAAGTGTATCACCATCAGCCGGAGTCATAATAGTGGGGGGATCGCTTAAATTGCTGGGAAGGTTATAAACATATAGATTACCCCAGGCATCCTGTTTATAATAATCGGGATCATCGGTGAAACCAAGGTCGATGTAGGGTCCATCCCATCCGTCAAGACCAGAAACGTTGCTGACCAGATCCTCCAAAGTTGGTGGCAGTTGTCCCATGTCCCCTACATATCCATAGTTGGTACGCAGATTATTCTGAATAATTTCAGGATTACCGACCATGGCTTCCGCCAGTACTGTTAGCTCGGCCATTGTGCTGGTATAGTTAGCGTTGCGGAAAACGCGTACCAGTGACCGGGTGGCGATTCCGGAAATGATACCAATTATTACTATAACCAGGACCAGTTCGATCATGGTAAAACCGGATGCTTTGATCTTTCTCATCAACATATTGGAATTCAAATAATAAATCTATTATTCATACCTGTCAATTAAAAAATTCCCGGGTATTGATCGTTACCGATAACTTGCACCCGGGAATTTATTATTTATGAGTGAATGATTGCTAGATTATTCGATCTCGCATAGCGCTCCACCATTGCGACTTTCCCCGGATACAACAGTGAAACTCCCACTGACTAATCCGGGTCCGATCGGTTGTGAACAGCTGGTATGGATTTCAGTATTGAAGGTATCGTTGATATAGACTCTGATTCTGGAACCCATCGCATTGCCATTTCGCGTTCCAACGAATGAGAAAGAAGCACCAGCTGATACCGAGCCCTCGTAAATTGTGACCATATCTTGTGACTGGATGACTTTTATGGTAGCACTGCTGCCGCCATCATACTGCAAGGTCAATTGAGACACCTGCCCATCACAGCAATCCTCATCCCCGCCACTATGATCGTCACCACCATGATCGTCACCACCATGATCGTCACCATCGTGATCACCACTATGATCGCTTCCACCTGGGGTTACGAATTCTACATCATATTCACAATCTGGAGTAACTCCAAGGAAACGAACATCAAAATCGACACCTTCCATATTGCTGTTCGAGCCACTGCCGGTCGCAGCGTTCTTGAAATCTTTCAGTTCCACCTTTATGTACCGACCAGCTTCCAGCAGGTATCTTGCATCCAGATCGATTATACCACCACTTGCCAGGCGGCCGCCACTACCATCTGCGTAATTCCAGTATTCATGTCCACCTAACTTCAATTTAGACATGAAAGCATCCGCTTTATCCCAAGTGACAGCCATGCGATCGAGTTGGACGGCGCTGGCGCCACCATTTTCAACATAGAATTTTGCCGTGCTGGAACCGCCCCCGGTTGTAGTGATATTGGTACCATACAATTGCACTACCGGGCTACCTAAGCTACCGGTATTAAAGGTTAACGGTACTTCTTCACCTTCTACAGTAATTAATGTAACTGTGAAATTCTGTCCACGCATATCCAGGCAGTCGCCTGAACCACTGACCCGGTCCGGTTCATTCGAGCAATCAAATACATCCCCATCGCTGCATTCACCGCATTCGTCACCATGGGCTTTATGCCGATCCCAGTAATTGACCGGAATACAGATTGTCTGAGTGATATCAGAATCTCCGGACGGATGATGACAAATTGTGACTTTTCCATCACCGTCGTCATCGGGACAATCATACGGGGAATAACCACCACCGCTACTTTGATCGCCGTTGTGGTCACCATTGTGATCGTCATTGTGATCACCACCATGCCCGCTATTACTCTGCCCACCTCCGGATTCACAACTAAAATGATTCTGGAATTCGAATCCGCTACCAGCACCGCCGCCGTGATCGTAGCCGCCATGACCGCTACCGCCATGACCGCCAAACCAGTAACCGGCAGTACTCTCATCAAAACAGGCATCGGTGGCTGTAATTCCAATATACCATTGACCCATTGCATATCCAAATCCGTCACGATTATCATTGTACAGGTTTACTGTCATATCAACCGAACCAAAATCGTAAAATTTATTGTTCTGCAGTGAATATGTTGATCCATTCACAGTCATTGTATTCTGGTTGCCATTACCTTTCGGACGAACATGAACCCAGGCGGCTGCGCCTGAGTAATCTGGTAGTTCGGAGTGCAGACTATCTCTGGTAAGTACCGAACCATCAGTCTTAATCAAATAAAACTCATTATCCGCACTGTTATTGGGATTAATGTTTAACGAACCGCTGATCGTATTATCACAGTGGTCGTAAAAATAATTGCTGCCCCAGAGTGATCCGCGATTATCATTGAAACCTTGCAGGCCAACAGTGACTACGTCATCACAAATAACAACGGATTCCTCCAGAACTATATACTGGCCACTGGCGGCACGACATTGATTGTCATACCAATAGGTTGTATTGTCTACAGTGACTTCAGTCATATATGGAATCACACAGGTTGTATCCCATTCAATTACCATTTCGACTATTTCAATACAGCACTCACCGTAATTACCAATATCAAATTGTACATTACAATTATTATCAAATGTTTGTGTGGTTCCGTCGATCAGCCGGACACTGGCCATGCTGGGGGGGGTGCCTGGAGTGGTGAAGGCAACCCGTTGGGTAGGTGCCAGTCCAGAGAACATGCGAATTATGAACTCCGAACCTTCCATCATCATTGGACTGGCATCACCAAACCTTTGATTGGCAAATTTCAAATCTGTTATCTCAATTCCCGATCCCGGCGCTAACTCGATATCGGAGCTTAATATTAATTCCTGACCGGAGGTTGCCCTTACACCATTATTGTCAGTGATGTAATTCCAATACGACGTTCCATTTAATATGAATGATTCCAGATATGGAACCGTACCGCACCAGGATGAACCCTTCCATTGAATAGAGACACTGGTAATGGTAAAAGTGCATTCCCCGGTAACTTTGATATCCAAGCTAACGATATCATTCATCGCGCCGCTCAATGCTACCGATCCGTCATATTCTATGCTGCCCCATTGGCAGGTAATAGGTGCCGGATCACAGGGCGGATTAGGACAATCGGGTGGATATAATGTATCTTCGGCAACCAGATTGATCACTGAAACTTCTAGCCCACATTCAGGGAATCCATCGCCATAGAATCCGATCGATTCATCATAATCCAATAGAATATCACCACAACCATAATTGACGTACACTTCTATTTCCAATGGCGTTAAAAACGCCCCATTTTCATCTGTGAACTGGTATTGCACTGAATTGCCTAACAATTCCGCTGTTGAACTGGCCATAGAAATTATAATTGGATCAGTATTGCCTCCTGCTGTCGATGTAATCGTAAGATTTTCCGAATCCCAGATATAGGGATTCCCCCAGGGATCAACTAGATAATCTAATGGATCATCGACAAATCCAACATCTAGATACGGACCTTGCCAATTGCAGTAAATTCCTGGGTCTGTCAATAGATGCTCCAAAAGAGTAGGTATTGCACCAGCATCTCCAATGAAACCGCAATCACCCTCGGTACAACCAATAACAGCACATTTAATTATTTCTAATTCGCGTCGAGCTTCATTCTCCCAGGTGGAAGGTGTCAATATCACAACTAATTGAACAGCTGTGGTAGCTATTAAGCCCAAAACGACGATCAATGCAACTAATTGAAAAAGGGTGAATCCTGAATTTTGTTTACGATGTATTTTTTTCATGATACTCACTTCAAGTGTAAAATTAGATCATCTCCGCCACCCATTTGACCATCAGGTCCGTAACTGACGAGGCTTGTATCGTCGGCGGAGTAGCTGTGGGTTATATAGGCAGAGCTCCAAGCATCGGTTTTCCATTCATCCGAACCATCATCGGATATATATGGTCCGTTCCAACCGGTCTGGGTATAACGATTCCAATCCGGGAGGGAACCCTGTGATATTAATTCTGAAAATGGACTTGGTAAACGACCGACATCTCCGTTAAAACCTTTATCCACCAGTGTTCCACCAGCGACCGCTGAAGGATCCCCCATGATTGCTTTTTTTAATTCTGTCATCTCACCACGGGTTGCTTTATCTCTGGATACCTCAATAATATTTGTTACTTTTGGTATAGCTATGGCAGACAGGATTGATAAGATGATAATTACCATTACCAGTTCGATCAACGTAAATCCAGCAGAAGACGAATAATTTGCAGAGGACTTCATCATCTTATTTTACTAATTATTGTAGGTTTAGTTGTGATTGAAATCACAGTCTCGCGGTTTTTAATAAATATTTTAATAAATAGCATATACAAATAGTAGACAAGTTCCTATAATTAGAAGAATTACACCTGTTGGTAATGAATGCTCGATAAAATATGAGTCTTTGAATATTACAGAATTGGCTTTTTTCGCCAACATGATAAGACTGGTAGGGGATATTAATAATAATAATCCAATTACAAGGGCAACCAAAAATATTGAAAATCCTATTATCTGCATTTTATGATACTTTCCTAATTATCCTCAACTGGAACTGGACGCAATACTATTCAATATAAAGAGCAATTCATATGCCAAACCATTAATAATTCCTGTATTTTCATTATTAATAATATATTTTGCTTAAATAAATCATTATTGTTAGTTGTAGATGATAGGAGCGGGGAAAATTATTCGGTTTGAATTAAACATTATAAGGGTAATGTTACATATTGTAACAGTATCCACCGCAAAACTAGTCTGGCGGGTAAGTTAGCATTATTTTTTGAGTTATGATTGCGGTAAATATTAATATAATAAGAGTAAATATACAGATATATCGGTCAATTTCTAATCATCTTTAAATGATATGGCATCACTCATCACCGGATGCTTGGTAGCCTGTTCCTCTACGCCGTCCATTTTTATTCTTAATTTTAAATCATTAGCACTGTCAGCTGCGGCCAGGGCATCCTCTAGCTTGATAGTTCCATCCTGATAAAGATCAAACAAATGCTGGTCGAATGTCTGTAAACCCGATTGTTTGGCAGCAGCAATAGCACTTTTAATTCCATCGATATCGCCCTTATGAATCAAATCACTGATACGGGAGGTGTTTATTAATATCTCGATAGCAGCAATCATGCCTTTGCCGGAAGATCGGGGAACCAGACGCTGGGATAGGATTGCTTTTAAATTCAACGACATATGCTGGCGTATCATGGGGTGGTTGTCGACGGGGAAAAAATTCATGATTCTTTCAAGCGTCTGATTTGAATTGACCGAATGCAGAGTACTGAATACCAGATGACCGGTTTCTGCAAATGTCAGAGCTGCTTTCATCGTATCCTGATCTCTGATTTCACCAATCAGCAGTACATCAGGTGTCTGCCGGAGGGCGCTTTTTAAAGCACGTTGGTAAGAATCGGTATCCATGCCGACTTCCCGTTGGGTAACAATACATTTTTTATGGTAATGTAAAAACTCCATTGGATCTTCAATTGATACGATGTGACCTGATCGGTCGGAATTGATGTGGTCAATCATGGCGGCTAGGGTAGTGGACTTGCCACTGCCGGTCGCACCAGTCACCAGAATTAATCCGCGTTGAGTATCGCATAATTTTTTAATTTTTGGTGGCAAATCCAATTCATCCATCGTGCGTATTTCTGATTTAATATGTCTCAAAACAAGTCCGATTGATCCACGTTGCCGGTACACATTAATCCGCACGCGACCTACACCAGGTACACTGTAAGCAATATCGATTTCGCGTTCTTCATTGAATTGGTGGGTTTGCTCATCATCAAGAAAAGATAGGGCGATTTTTTCGGTAACATCAGGGGATAATTTCGTTGAACTGACCGGGTATATATTTTTACCGATCCGGTACATCGGCGGACTTCCGACTGCAATATACAGATCGGTGGCATCCTTATCGACCATCATCTTTAATAGATCACTGAAATTCATGTCTATCTCCTTTGTCCGCTGCCTTTCCGAAGAAGATTACGGATTCAATTTATCACTGCAGGGATTTATCGTCAAGATGTTCCATGGCTAGCTCACGTGCTATCAATTTTTGGTCATATAATTTTCGGATTGCCTGTTCCATGGTACACATTCCTAGGGATGAGCCGGTTTGGAGCGCGGAGCTTAATTGAAAAGTTTTATTCTCCCTGATGAGAGCGCGTACGGCATTCGAGGCAATCATTATCTCCAGTGCTGCAATCCGGCCTTTTCCACCGATTTTTTTAAGTAATATTTGGGCCACGACTCCTTCGACAGAATCAGCGAACATTGCCCGGATTTGAGATTGCTGGCTGGTTGGGAAAACATCCACGATCCGGTCAACTGTTTTGGCAACACTGTTGGTATGTAATGTACCAAATACCAGGTGGCCGGTCTCAGCAGCGCTGATTGCCAGCGAAATGGTTTCCAGGTCCCGCATTTCACCAACCAGGATAACATCAGGATCTTCTCGCAAAGCACTGCGCAAAGCGTTGCTGAATGAACGGGTGTCCCGTCCGACCTCGCGTTGACTTATCAAACAACTCTTGCTTTCATGGACAAATTCAATCGGATCCTCAATGGTAATTATATGGGAACGGCGGGTCCGGTTGATATAATCTACCATGGCGGCCAATGTTGTGGACTTTCCGCTGCCAGTCGGACCGGTTACCAGAACAAGACCTTTTTCCATTTCACAGAATTTTATCAGGGGTTGGGGTAAATTCAACTCTTCAAGCGTCATGATTTTATTCGGTATTGTCCTGAATACAGCTGCCTTGCCATGATTCTGATAATATACATTAACACGGAAACGGCCCATTTCGCCAATTTCACGGCTGAAGTCCAATTCCCAATTTTCTTCGAAGCGCTTACGATCCTCATCAGTCATGATGTCATAAATTAAATGATGTATATCATCAGGTATTAAATCGGGAACATCGACTTTCCGCATTTCGCCATCGATTCGAACCATTGGTGCCGAGCCGGCGTTCAAATGAAGGTCTGATGCTCCTGAGTTTACGGTAAACTGTAATAATTCAATTATGTCTATCATAATAGTTACCTGTGAAGTTTATTAAGCTGCTCTGACCGGCGTTTGCAAACGAATACTACCTGCCTATAGTTTCTGAATTCTAGGCTGGACATTATAATTTCAGAATTATCAATAAGTATACCCAGCCCAGTAATAAAAGCGAGGACCATAGAAAAATGGATTTTAAAAGTGAAATTTGTGCCAACGCTATTTCTCTAATTTCATCACTAATATACAATGAATAGTTGCGGATACTGTTAACTTTGGTGTCACCTGATTTGTACAAAAACAACTCTTTAGCAAGATTCTCCGGGAAATTTTCCAGCAATTTGATAATTCCATCCGGGGGATCATCATTTTGTAATCCCTGGTGAATTAAGGCCAGGTCACGGTCGCAGGAAGCGAACTGCAGATAAGTTTTCTGTAAATCTACATTTTGCAGAAAAGGAACACCGGATTGTTGGAAAGTATCGAATAGATAGCAAAATCTGCTGATCTTTATCAGCAAATATAGCCTCCCGGCGGCTGGTATTCTAAAAATCAGGTTTTCTAATGTAAGCATCCGCTTTTCAGAAGTGAAATATTTTTTTATACCACCAGATAATAACACAATGAAAATTAATGACCCCATGGCAATTAACACGTCATTGACAGTTAAGGTGAACACACCTACCTGAAAAAATAAGATCGTTCCGGCAATTATCAGATTATAGATTGTCACTCGAAGATACAACCCGATCAGACCGGTGAATTCAGCAATTTGGCGGTTATTTTTTAACAACCGAATTATCGCCTCAAGCCCTTTATCGAATTTACCGCTACGTTCTATTGCCATTATTGTAGCAATATAATAGCGGGGAAAAACATCTTTGAAGGTTAACATTGCCTGTGAAAGGGGCGTACCTGATTGTACGTTAGTGGCCATGCTCATCAGCATCATCCGTAAAGTTCGTTCGCTGGTCGTTTGGAAGATTATTTCCAAAGCTTCAGGTATTGTCTGGCGGCGCTTGATCTGAGCTAATAATTTTTCACTGAACAGGATCAATTCTTTGGTGGTAAAAGTGCGCGATCCATATCCGAAATTTTTAGCCAGATAACGATCAAATCGACTGATTCGTTTTTTCATCTAACTATCATTATTTGGTTAATAATTTAAATCGTTCCAACAGATTTGGAGCGCTTATTGATAGTAATTTATTGATTTTTTGTTTTATCATAACCGTGTCAGCGCCGAAACTATACGCTTGCTTAAAGCAAATGGTAGCCTGATCGAAGTTACTTAAATTTAAATAATTCTCTCCTAATAAATACCAGGCATATGAATATGTTGAATCATCTTCAACTACCAACTTTAAATTGTCTACAGACTCGCTAAATTCCCCGAGTCTTAACAGCGATTCACTATAGGATGTACGGGCGGAGTGGTCCAATGGGCTCACCGCTAAAAAGCGCTTGTGCCATACTTGAGCTGATTTGTAATACTGATATTTCAGATATATACGTCCCAGATCCAACCACAAATCGCGGTTATTCGGATATAGCTCAATTGCTTTTAAATAATAGTTATACATTGCCGGGAGGTTCAGCCACAATTGTTCTGATCCGGTTTTGTTGGTAACAGCTGATTCAAATGATTGAACTGGATATCCCAGATCATGGACAAAATGACTGATATGTGTGTTGTAAAACATTCCGCGGGCATACCACAGATTCCAGATGTGTGGATTCAAACTTGTAGATCGTGAGTATTCCGCCTCAGCCTGTTGAAGTAATGCGAGTTTTTCGATTAACGAAGCTTCCCTTTTGGCAATATTGCTGATAACCGAAGCAAGATCACTATGATATCCCCCTGTTTGAGGAGAAAAACTGGAAGCTGTGCGGAACCATTTACGAGCAGTCCTGAGATCACCGGCTTTCAAAGCTGTTTGACCCCGGTTTTGGGCATATTCCGAAATAGCTGGTGTTAATGTGATAAATGCCAGTACAGTTGCCAGCATGGCTGTAATAAATCTTTTATTGGCTGCACTTATGTAGCGCCTGGATAATTGAAAGGAAAACCGCTTTTTGCTGTGACTGTCGATATTAGTGATTATTAATGCCATAAAAAACCAGAACGTAATGGAAATACCTGGTATATAGAAATCATAATCAACAAAACTGTGAGCCAGAGATCCACCGGTACCGGCAACCATTCCAAAAACCAGCAGTTGATTGTTTTTAGCTTTGACATTTTTATACCGGAATCGAAATTTCCAGACCTGGACTAAGTAGTGCATTATTATCCAGATCATTGCAACTAGTCCAACCAAACCCAATTCCACAAAAATCTGAATATAATCGTTGTGGGCAAAATAATAATTCTGGCCATGGGGCAGCCAGCGGGAATTGGATATATGAAATGTTCGCAGGCCAGTGCCGAGTAAAGGATTTTTCAGGCCGAGTTCAAGACTGTTGGACCAGATTTCCGCTCGCCCGAATGTATTTCCGTCCTGTCCGCTGCCAATCGATTCCAGCCGGTCAGTAAAATCTGAACCTGGTAAATTGATGAAAATGATAGTGATTATAAAACAGACGGTGAGTAAAAAAGTCAGTTTTTTGCGATACCGATAGATTTGTTTTCCTATCAATATTAATAGAAGTATTACTGCCAATCCGAAGCTTATCCAGCCACCGCGAGAATATGTGGCAATTAAAGCGGCATATCCAATCAGTAAAATGAATAGGAATCCAAATTTGATTGCAGTAGAATGTTTTGTTGTCAGGTAGCGAACTAGTATTACCGGCCACAAAAGTACAATATAACCGGCATAGGTATTGGGCCAAACAAATACAGAATGGGCGCGCATATATTTCGTGATAGCGAAGTAATTGGGTTCGGCCCAAAAAAATTGATATAAGCCGATTATGGCCAACAGGCCGAAATATATGCCGATAACATTCAGCATTGAGCTGAGTTTATCTTTAAAATATGGATTTTGATTTACGACCCAGAACAGGCTAAATATGAAGAAGAAGGTCAATGATTTTATATGAGTGGCGAAAGCATCGATTGTCCAGAAATTTGACAGGAGCATAATGCATAGTAAACCGCCAATCGGCAGAAGTAAACTCGAATAGCTGATACCAAGTTCATTTTTTCTCCAGGCCTGGAAAAACCAGTTGGTTAATACAAGTATGCTCGCCAGACCTAAAATAATAAAATAAATCATTTGACTGGGGCCAACATCAAATGGCGTTATGATCAATATTAGCAATACCAGGTAGAATTGGATTAGATTGCTGGTATTATTCACAATAAAGCTTTTTCCCTGATTGATCCAGATTATTCGATTAATAATTTAATTTGAATGTAATGTATTGTTTACATTAATTCTGATAATAATTAGCAGTTTTATGGATTGGTATTGTTCCATATTTTCTGACTGGCTGCAATATGATTAAAAACCAAAATAGCGTATGAATAACATTAAGTATTTCCGACACCGTTTTTTCAGGCGCTACGATTCCATTTGGAACCTGGTAGCCGTAGTGCTGTTAGTGGTCAGTATTCTAGTCGTGTACGCCCAGACCGGGGAATATGAGTTCACCAAGTGGGACGACACTGAATATGTTTCCGAGAATCAACAAATTCAGACCGGTTTGAATTTTACCAATCTTAAATGGGCTATGACAACCACCCATGCTGCTAATTGGCATCCCTTGACCTGGATTTCCCATATGATTGATATTCAATTATTTGGGCTCGATGCAGGTAACCATCATTATAGCAGTGTCCTGATACACATGTTGAACACCATACTGCTTTTTTTTATTTTTAATAGTATTATTAATTCCCGCTGGGTGAGTGTCTTCGTTGTGGCCATCTTTGCATTGCATCCGCTAAATGTCGAGTCAGTAGCCTGGATATCGGAGAGAAAAAATGTGTTATGTACCCTATTCTGGTTACTGACAATCTGGTCTTACGTACGCTATACCCGGTGGTCTTCCTGGAAAAATTATCTAATCACTTTATTTCTGTTTGTGCTGAGTATTATGTCAAAACCAATGGCAGTGACATTACCATTGGTATTATTATTAATGGATTTTTGGCTGTTAAGGAATTCTTTTCGAACCAGTGTTTTTAACCGTACCGGGGCCAGTCCATTCTCAGGCAAATATATATCTATAGTGATAATGGAAAAACTGCCGTTTTTTGCAGTTTCTCTTTTATCAAGTATTTTAACATTTGTTGTCCAACAGAATCAGGGTGCGGTTAAAATAGGGACTCCGCTTTATATACGGATCACTAATGCAATCCAATCAATTTTTGTGTACATTCAGAAATTAGTTTTTCCAACTGAATTCGCTTGTTTATATCCATATCCACAGGAATTTAATTATCTATACGTAACGTTGATTTTTTTACTAATCATCAGCGCATCTGTTATTGTGATTTACCTTCGGAAAAAGACGCCTGCATTAATAACCGGTTGGTTTTGGTTTTTAGGGACGCTGGTACCTGTTAGCGGTATAATTCAGGTTGGTTCACAACCTATGGCTGACCGATATATGTATATTCCGATGATTGGCTTATTATTGATCCTGGCAGTATTTATTAAGCATTTAAGTACAAGATTCCCGGCCTATAAAAAATATATAATCGCTGCTTGCGGCGTTTTTCTATTGTTGCTTGGCATGAAATCCTGGTTGCAGGTTCATTATTGGAAAAATTCAATTACTTTATTTGGTCATTCTATTGAGGTTACTAAGGATAATTATGGTATGTACTACAACATGGGATTAGCGTTGATTGAGGCGGGCGAATACGATCTGGCAGAACATTGTTTAATTCGGGTCAAGCAGGATCCATACCGTGATATCGATATCTCTTATGAGCTAGGTTGTATTTATGGGCAGAGAGGTCAATTCGAAATAGCAGAACAATTTTTTATCAAGGCGCTTGAAAGAGAACCGATGGATGCGGATATTCACAATAATTACGGTGCAATTTTACTGATTTATGAGCGGAATGAAGAAGCGCGGTATCATTTTCACAAGGCACTTGAACTGGATCCAGGGCATGAAATAGCCGCTGAAAACCTGCGCCTACTGGAAGAGAAATAGTCTATAGAATTTTAGACCTGTATTAGGTAAAGCGTTGTTAATTCTCCTGCAGAATATTGTTAAATTATCCCCACCCGTGCAGAAAACCACAACGATGCTGAACCTGCAAAGGGCAGACGTGGATGCAAATTTGTGAGATTCAAGCTTGTGGTGGTTTATTGCTAATCAATAACAGAGGACTTGCTGGATAAATGTTAGATATAAAGAATCAGATGACCACTAAATACAAGTTCTTCCCCAAGTTAGTTTTCACACTTTTTATACTGACAATCATCATATTGTTCATTCGTCGTGAAGAATACAGCAAGAAACTCGCGGAATCAAATAGCGCATCACCTGATTCCGTCGTTGTGGACTCAATTGTTCGGATTGAAGAAGAAATTGTAGTGGAGAGTAAGGATTTATCAAGTGGATTAGTAGCTTTCTATTCATTGAGTGGTGATGCTAAAGATAACAGCCGTTATAAGAATAATGGTGAAATATATGGTGCGGAGTTATCAACCGATCGATATAATTTACCTTATAATGCCTATCATTTTAATGGACATTCAGATTATATAAAATTACCACATTCAAAAATAATTAAGTCAATGAACCATCATATGACTGCGACAGCTTGGATATATCCTGAGATTTATAAAGGTGCAAGGGGTATCCTTGGCTGGGATGGACATTGGGTATTGTATTTGGATAAATTACGTGCGGTAGGTGCAGTCAGGCGTTATCCAAGTGGTTTTAAAGCTGCTTATAGTGATGATGGTGCACCCATCCAACAATGGTCGTTTGTTGCTATGACTTATGATGGCAATAAGATTTGTGTATATACTAATGGTAAACTATCCAAAACGGAAGCCTTTTTTGCCGATTCGCTGGGTAGCCAGGGCTTTCGACTATACTCCCAACCTATGATTGGTCACGGTGTCGGCGTTTATCCACAGTATTTTATGGGTAAAATTGATGAGATATATTTTTATAATCGTGCTCTGAATGGGACAGAAATTAAAGCACTATACGACTCGCAGAAACCTCGCAGATATTGAATTAATAATGCATCTGTTCCGTTGCAGCCAAAATTTCAATACATATATTTTATTAGTAATCTATTAAAACTGTTAAATAAAAAGGGTTTCCAGCTGGAAACCCTTTAGCGTGGATAAAAGTTCGATCAAATGTCAGTCAGCTGTAATAACACCTGTAGAGCTAACATATGTCCATAGGTATACCGTCGTACCGGAATTGCGCATGTGTGTAATTTTCAAAGGTTCCGCGGTTGACTTAAATGTCCACATCCCAGCAGCATCAGCATCTGCATTCTTTGTTAAATCGTAATCAACAGGCATTTGTGATAAGGCTTCGAATGGATTCGCAGGGTATTCTTCGGAACCGCTGGTTGCCATCATGTTAACGCTGTAAATATAGGTCGCAGAGCGCAGAGCTCCGATGATCCCGTCCTCGCTGGCAATTTCAGCCTGGGTTGATAGATTAACAAATCTGGGAATCGCGACTGCAGCCAGGATTCCAAGTATCACAATCACCATCACTAGTTCGATTAGCGTAAAACCTTTTTGATTCAATTTCATTATTCTGCTCCTGTTTGGTTGAATAAGCTTATAAAGTTAATTTTGTAACCACAATATCCGTGCCAGAAATACTTCCCGTCGATGGCTTAGCAAAATTATTGGAGAAACTGTTAATATATGTAACGCTATTGCAGATTGCAACTATGGTGCGCCACCTTGAAATGCTTCGATCATACCCCACATCGGCATGAACATTCCAGCTGCCAGAAGAGCGACCATACTGCCAATGACAATCGTCATGATCGGTTCAATCGCAGCCATCAAACCATCCACAGCATCATCGACCAGTGAATCATAATGCTCCGAGACATTACGCAGCATTTCATCCAGCGAACCGGATTCCTCACCAACTGAAATCATTTGGATTACCAATGGTGGAAACATTTTTGAATTACGGAACGGGATTGTTAAACCCTGCCCTTTTTTTACACCAGAAATGATTTGCCCGACAGCTTGTTCTATAACTTTATTACCGGATGATTTTGATCCAATATCCAGGGATTGCATTACAGGTAAGCCACTTTTATTCAACGTGTGTAGAGTGGATGTAAATCGTGCAATTGCAACCATATGAAACAATTTCCCGAAGACGATCAATTTCAATTTTATTTTATCCCAATTATACCGACCCTGTTCGGTGTGGATGTAATAATTAAAAGCAAATCCAGCGGCGATCATACTTCCAAATATAATAAACCAGAAGTTTTGAAATACATCGCTGATCTTCATTAATATCTGAGTGGGTAGGGGTAGTTCAGCCCGTCCACCTTGGTTGAACATCATGATAAATTGCGGAAGAACAAATGTGATTATGACAATGAAGGCAATTGTAATCGCCACAAATACCATGATCGGATAGCGGAGTGCTTTCTTAATTCGGCGCTGAATTTCATCCTGACGACCCAGTTGGTCGTTCAGTTTCAGCAGGACGTCTTCCATAGCACCGGCTGCTTCTCCGGCCCGGACACTGTGAATGAAGTATTCCGGGAATACATCAGGGTGCTTTTCCAATGATTCTGAAAAACTAATACCACTCTCAAGGTCACGATAGACTTTATCCAGCACCGCTTTAAAGGCAGCTGATTCAGCCTGTTCCTTTAGGGCGTCAATACTGGTCAGAACCGGCACACCGGCATGTTCCAGGGTATTGAGCTGTTTGGTGAAATTCATGATCTCCATAACCGGCACTTTTTGAAAACGCTGCATAATATTTTTCAGTGCAGATTCTTTTTTCTGGGTTACCTTGATAGGAGTATACTCATACTCTTCCTCAATGCGGCGATATGCGTCACCAATATTGATGGCGTCCAGATCACCGGTGATAACAACACTATTATTATCAATGGCTTTATAGCTGAATGTTGGCATATTATTTTATCTTTTCTATCCTGTTCCTTAAATTATATTTTTCAATCTTGCGCCAAATCGTTACCCGGCTTAATCCTAATTTTTTCGCTGCAACAGTAATATTGCCGCCAGTTATTTTTAAAGCGTTTATAATTGCTTCTTGTTCCATGATTGAAATTGGTGTTATTTCCCCTGGCGATTCTTCAAACGCTCCAAGAGATGCTGATTCTGAATTCATTTGACTGGGATTCAGCGTCCTTGCCAGTGTTTCTTCTTTGATCTGATTACCTTCGGTGAATAAAACCGTCCGCGCAAGGACGTTCTCCAATTCACGGATATTACCAGTCCAGGGGTGCTGTTGTAACTGGGTTATAACGCCTTTTTCGAACCATTCGATGGTTCGTTTATTACGAGAATTATGTTTTTGAATAAAATTAACCAGTAATGGTAAAAAATCCTCGCGTCGTTTCCTTAAAGGTGGTAAATGGATTGTAAAACTGTTTATGCGGTAATACAGATCCATTCGGAAACGATTTTCTTCAATTTCTGTTTCTAATACTTTATTAGAAGCGGAAATGATTCTCACATCGGCGCGGAGAGTATCATTGCTGCCTATTCGTTCAAATTCTCTTTGCTCGATCATCCTGAGAATTTTACTCTGAAGAACCAATTCCATGTCGGCGATTTCATCCAGGAATAAGGTACCTTTATCGGCGATTTGGAATTTACCGGTTTTGCTGGTTGCCGCTCCGGTAAAAGCGCCTTTTTCATATCCAAACAGTTCGCTCTCAAGTAGTTCTTTTGGTATTGCGGCACAATTTAAACCGACGAAGCGGTTACTACGGCGAGGGCTTGCCAAATGTAGCAGGCGTGCAATTAGTTCTTTGCCCGATCCACTTTCGCCCTGAATCAGGATGGTTATGTCGGTATCTATTGCTTTTTCGATGTCACGGTAGATCTCGGTCATGGCCGGGGAGCTGCCAAGCAAATTGTTAATTCCAAATTTCTGGTTTATCTGGAATCGTGCCCGGTCTATCTGCAAGTAATCCAGCGGATCGGTACTGAGTGACTGCAGCAATTGAATGATTTGTTCATCTGAATCTTCTTTGAATATCCAACGATCATTACCGACGTCAAGTAATTTATACAGCTTGGGAATTGTACTGTTTTTGATGTAGGGTAAAATCAGATAATTTTTTTTCTGATTATTCAGTTTTTTAATTAAGTCATATACGCTGATTAATTGCTGATCCTCGGCCAAAATAATGATGCTGAATGGTGTTAAGTGGATCAGATTCAGAGCATCCAATCCACTCTTCACCGAGTGAAATGTCAACGGTGTTTGCAGGCACAAACGCTTAAAGCGCAAAGCCGCAAGATCATCATCAGCAACGAATAACAGATTCATATTAAAGTATCAAAACTGGTATTTGACTGCCAGCTGCGTTCATTACAATTACCCGGTTTATCAAGTAACTCGAACAACTTCATCGATAGATGTGGCACCCTGGAGTACTTTTCGAAAACCATCATACTTCAGCTGTATTAAACCGTCCTTTAGTGCTTGTTTTAATAAAGTATCATACTGGGCACCGGAAACAATCAAGCGGCGTATATTCTCATTAATTAACAGGAATTCATATAAACCAAGTCGACCTTTATAACCCTGTTTGCGACAGAATTTACAGCCTGCTCCCCGGTAAAAATTCACTTTCGAAGTAACATTCTTTATTCCAAAATCCTTTAAAATACCAGGATTCGGCTCATATGACTGTTTGCATTTCGGACATAATTTGCGGACCAGCCGCTGTGCCAGAATGGCTTTGGTTGAGGAAGAAACCAGAAAAGGTTCTACACCCATATCGACCAAACGGGTTACTGAACTCACT
Source organism: uncultured bacterium (assembly GCA_964439935.1). Taxonomy (GTDB): domain Bacteria; phylum Fidelibacterota; class Marinisomatia; order Marinisomatales; family TCS56; genus JABMQW01. The sequence goes on from CAYTPW010000005.1 coordinate 144,833, forward strand.
GTATCATTGGTATGGAGGGTACTGAGAACCAGATGACCGGTCAGAGCTGCCTGTACCGATACTGCGGCCGTTTCCTGGTCTCGAATTTCACCGACCATTATGATGTCCGGATCCTGGCGTAATATCGATCGCAATCCCTGGGCAAAAGTAAGACCAATTTTGTGATTGACGTTTGACTGGCGTATAACCGGTAGACGGTATTCAACTGGATCCTCAATGGTGATAATATTCTTGTCCGGTGTGTTTAATGCGTTTAAGGCTGAATACAGAGTAGTCGTTTTGCCAGATCCGGTTGGACCAGTCACGAGGATGATACCATTTGGTTCATGGATGGTAGCGTTAAACTGACTTAGCATTTTATCAGTCATGCCTAACTGTTCCAGCTGGATCTCTACACTGCTTTGATCGAGGATACGGATGACAACATTTTCACCAAAATAAGTCGGCAGTGTTGAGACACGATAATCATAAGGTTTATCGTCGACCACATTCTTGAATCGACCATCCTGGGGCAGTCGCTTTTCGGCTATGTTCAGATCGGACATGACTTTGATACGTGAAATGATCTCGTCTTGCAGATCGGAGGGATGCTCAAAAATGGTTTCCATTATACCATCGACCCGGAAACGTACCCGAATGACATGTTCGTCCGGTTCAATATGAATATCACTAGCTTTTATTTTTACCGCCTGCTCAATCATCAGTTCAACCAGCTGAATCATTGGTGAATCATCACCGGTGGCTTTACTTGTATCCATGGTACGGATTTTTTGCAGTACATCATCCATGGGTTTGGACGTGCCATATTGCTCGTCCAGCGCTTCCAAAATTTCACTTTCGGCGCACAAGGTCGGTTCGATTTCCATTTTGGTCATGCGCGAAAGCTCATCGAAGATATCAATATGGGATGGATCCGCTATCCCGATCGTCAGAGTATTTTCAATCTGGAATAGTGGTATCACCCGGTTATGACGTGCGTAATCTTCCGGTATCAGTTTAACGGTGGCCGGATCAAATAAATAATTTTCCAGAAATAAATAAGGGATATCAAGCTGTTGACCTAGTGAAGTAACCAGATCATGCTCGGTAAGAAAACCTAACTTTACGATAGTCGTACCGAGTGGATCACCGCTGGTTTTCTGTTGTTTTAATCCTTTCTCCAGTTGCTCATCAGTGATGGCACCACTATCAACAAGTAATTCTCCGATTCGTTTTTTCATAGGGCTCAGTTAGTTTGAAAGATGAAATTTAGATATGCTTGAATTAGTTCGTTACCAAAAAATATCCCGACTAAGGCCGCAAGACTGAAATAAAAACCGAATGGGAATTTGTTGGATGCGATTGATTTTTTGATTGCCAATTGAATTGAAGAGACCAATACGATCATGATTGCAGCAAGAAAAATGGACAGGGACATAATTTGCCAGCCCAGAAAGCTTCCGATTAGTCCGGCTAGTTTAATATCACCGATACCCATAGTATCTTTCTTAAACATATAATTTCCCAGTAATCGAATTATTGTCATCGATCCGATTCCGACAACCAATCCCAGTAATGCGGAAATCAATGTATGATCTCCAGGTTTCAATAGTGCTGCCAGAACCAGCCCGAGAACAATTCCGGGTAAAGTCATGCTGTCAAAAATTAGATAATGTTGGAGGTCGATCACAGCGATTGGTATTAATAAGAGAAGAATGACCGAGTAATAGATATAGTCAGTCGTCCAATCGAACCGGAGAAATAAGCCGAGCAGTATTAGGGCTGTCAACAATTCGACAAGCGGATACTGGCTTGAGATCCGTTCTTTGCAGAAGCTGCAACGACCTTTCAGAAGGATGAAACTAATAACCGGAATATTCTGCCACCACTTAATAGAATTTTCACAATGTGGGCAGTGGGAAGTGGGGGAGATTATGGACTGGTTTTTAGGAATGCGAACGATGCACACATTTAGAAAACTGCCCAGGATAAGTCCTGCTGCAATGATTATTGTTATGTGAATAATATTAAGCAATTAACCTCTGAATCGTGTCTATTAATTTTTTTTCGTCAAATGGTTTGGTCAGATATGCATCGGCACCGGTTGTCTGCCCGGTTTTCTGATCAATCTCTTCAGATTTGGCAGTCAGCATCAAAATTGGAATATGTTGGTAAGTTTCATCAAATTTTAGATATCGGCTCAATCTGAAACCATCCAGTCGTGGTAGCATTATATCCAGAATAATAAGATCGGGATTTATGTTGCGAGCTTTTTCTAGTCCGCTCAATCCATCGGTGGAATATTCGAAATTATATTCAAGTTTATTAATCAGATTTTTCAAAAGTGTCACCATTCCGGTATCATCTTCGATTAGCAAGATTGTTTTTGCCATGGATATTGCCTATTTGAGGAATTTATTAATTGTGTTAACTATTATATTTTTGTCGAACGGCTTGGTAATATATTCATCAGCGCCAGTTTGGATACCGATTTCCTGATCATGTGTTTCCGATTTTGCTGTCAGCATTACGATAGGAATTCGGCTGTAAGTATCATCAAATTTCAGGAAACGACTGATTTTAAATCCATCGAGTTTTGGCAACATGATGTCAAGAAAAATCAGATCCGGTTTCAAATCCCTGGCCATTGCTAAACCGGTTAATCCATCAGTTGCCGTCAGGATTTTCAGGCCCAGTGGTTTGATGAATGTGGCTAGAAGGGCGGTGATATTCGGATCATCATCGATTACGAGGATAGTTTTATTCATTTTTAGCTACTCTATCTTTATTAAAAGCCCAGTTTGCCCATTAGCTTGGCGATCAAACCTTTGGCATTAAAATGTTTACAGGTACTATCTTTGAGAACTTCCCGCTTCCAAATGTAACAATATCCTTCAAACAGGGAACCGGTTCTGTTAAATTTATCACAATTACTACAGCGGTATGATCGGCTGCGGTATGGATCGTTACCGGTAGTAAAAAAATAGCGCCAGGATGAAACAAATATCAGCAAAATAATTAGTACTATAATTGCCAGAATTGCTGATTGTGTTGTAAACACGCCCATTTTAATTAATCACTCCTCGGGAACTGGGACTTTAAGTACCTGGCCAGGGTAAATTGAGTCGGGATCAGCAATCTGATCTTTATTGTAGAGAAATAATATACGCCAGGCATATGGATTAGCATAGAGACGATGTTGTTTAGCAATATTCCATAAATGATCGCCGGGAACAACTTCATGTAATTCGTAGTGATCGAAATAAATCAGATTCGATATTATCAGACTGTCCTGGATCGTAAGACATAGGGTTCGGTTGTCAGCTAAAGTATAATAATAAGCATCTGTTTCTTCGGATTCACCGTACATCTTTACAATGCGATCCTGCTTAATCAGGATTGAATCACGCAGACCACCAACATCCAGATAAAGATTATAATTGGTTTCTCTAATTCCTGAATTTTCTGCAAATAGGTCCTGTCGATGGAGATATTTATTTGCGGTCTGCCGATAATTATTATAGCGAGCACTGAAATCGTCTGAAGTTGACAAACTGCTGTCCAGCAAAACGAGAATCGAATCGCGAATAGTTATCAAATCCAGATATTGCTCGATGAAAATATTATCGAATAAAGTCCGAGAGAGCTGTTGCTTGGTCAGTTTTGATTGCGTGCTTGCGAAATCCATTTCCATCTGATTGTAGCGCATGCGCAGCTCTTGGATCTGATCATAATAATTATCGCTCTGCAGTTCCAAATCACCGATGTGCTTTTGGTATTGTTCATTCTGCAATGCAGTCGAGGACATACGAACATTCAGCTTGGTCATATCATCAGTCAACCCGCGATTCATACTATGAAGCAATGCCAGTGAATCTTCCAGCATATCCCAGACAGTTGGCAGTCGTTTGGCTTGAATTGTATCTGCATCAACAAGGTAAATATGTCCAAGATCATATTTACCATTTGCGATCAACTTAGGGCTGACACTGCGTTCAGCTGTGATAAATTGCTTTAGTGCCAGTTGTTTGGAAAATTGAAATGATAGATTAATATCAAAAAGATAATAATCTCTGGGGATATCCAGGGCTACGGTAAAAGTTCCACCGGAATCAGTCATGAAAATGACCGGTTGTTCAAATCCATTAACTTCGACCAGACAGTCTTCAACTTCGCGGATCAGGCCGTTCTCATCAAAGAGTACCTTTCCATTGAAATCCACTGGTTGGGGATTATTCGGCATTTGACCGAATATGAGCATTGAACTAATGACAATAAAGATGATAATCATTTCGGCTTCACGACTCGTTTCTTTGCATGCAGAACATTGCGAATACTCCCCGCCCATTCCTCGAATGGCCTGGTTTCCACCGCATATTTTTGAGCTTCATCCAGGGATATTTCATCTGAATCCAGCAAGCTGATCAGTGATTGGTCGCTGGATTGCATACCGTCCTCGGTCGATGTCTGGATTGCCGATAAAAGCTGGTGCGATTTCCTCTCGCGGATCAAATTCCGGATGCTGTTGGTACCCAGCATTATTTCCATACTGGCCACGCGTCCGTCAGTATTTTTCCGTCGCAGCAATTTCTGGGCAATAACACCCTGAAGTGTACTTGAAAAAATCGAGCGGATCTGATTGTGTTGACTGGAAGGAAAAACGTCGATCACCCGGTCAGCTGCTTCCGGTGCACTGCCAGTATGGAGCGTGCCCAGAACTAAATGACCGGTTTCAGCAGCTGTCAAAGCCAGCGATATGGTGTCAAGATCCCGTAACTCGCCTACCAGAATTACATCTGGATCTTCTCGCAGTGCTGCACGCAGCGCGTTGGCAAAAGAATTGGAATGACTGCCGATTTCACGTTGGGTGATCAAACATTTTTTACTTTTATGTACAAACTCAATTGGATCTTCGACTGTGAGAATATGCCCGCGGCGTTTCGAATTGATATGGTCGACGAAGGCTGACAGGGTAGTGGATTTCCCGCTACCGGTGGCCCCGGTGACCAAAATCAATCCTTTTAGCCTGTTGGCCAATTTAAATACAGCTGGTGGAGCCAAGATATCGTCCAGGGTCATGATTTTTTCCGGAATTATCCGGAAGGCGGCGCCCATTCCGTTCAGAGCCTGGAAAATATTGACCCTGAAACGACCCAGTCCCTTGATGTTCCAGCCGATATCAATTTCATTCTCCCGCTCGAAATCACCGATCTGTTTTTCGGTCAGAATACCATAAATTGTATCGTGGGCTTCTTTGGGGCTCAGCGGTTGCATATCCAGCCAGTGTGTATCACCGTTCTTGCGGATAATTGGTGGATAATTAGAGCTTAAATGAAAATCGGAAGCACCGGCTTTGGTCGCTGCGGTAAGAATTCTGATTAAGTCCATACTAATACCTATGATTCGGTGTCCGCGTGTAGAAGGTGCGGTGTGATGAAAATTAGTAAATCACTTTTTTCCTTTTCGTTATCGACTGAAGTGAATAATAATTTCCCGAGAAAAGGAATATTGCCCAGAAATGGAACCTTTCTCTCGGTTTGCCGGATATCCTCCTTTATTAAACCGCCGATCGCGATTGTTTCGCCATTATCAACCCGTACTTGAGTTGCTGCCAGGCGTCGAGAAATAATCGGTTGATCCAGGTTCGGTCCGGAATACCCGGTAATAGCCTCTACAGTCGGTTCAACTGCCAGGGTTATCTGACCGTTCTTGTGGACATGCGGTAGTACCAATAGTGATATTGCGATGGTCACTTTTTCGGCTGTTTCTGTCGCTACCGCACCACCGGCTCCGGCCGCAACAGTTGGTACAATTACCGTAACCTCAGTTTCGACATTTATTATTGCCCGTTGATTATCTAAAGTGGCTACTCGTGGATCCGACAATAATTTTGATTTACCGGTTGCCTGGAGCATCTCAAGCAGTATCTCAAATTCCTGAAAGGATAGAATGGCCAGGTTAAGGTCTTTGAATGCTGCAAGTCCCAGACCTGCTGATCCAGTACCACCGGCAGCTCCTGCGCCTCCTGCAGCACCAGCACCACCGGCTGTGACGAGACCGGTTGAAGTAGATAAAGCCGGCCCACCCTGTAATTTTGCTTTGGCGGTCCAATCGATACCCATTTCTTCATTCTCAGTAAGCGTAGTTTCGATAAATTTAACGCTGATCATAATCTGAGCTGGCGGTATATCCAGCTGCGCGATCAGTCGCTCAATATTCGGAATATTTTCCGGTTCATCAGTTATGACGATTATATCAGCAATATCTTCCGCCGAACCACCCGATAAATTTTCCTCGGATAGTTTCGAAGATTGACTGAAAACCTGGATGCGCCCTTTTTCAGTTATTACATCTTCTAAAGGTGATAACATATCAGAGGCGGTTACATAATCCAATTCAAATACTTTAGTTACCAGTTCGCCACGCATGTCAGAATCGATTGGCTTAATAATCAGAATATTGTCCTGAATCAAATAATCATAGCCATTGGCGACTAAAATTGCATCGAGAGCACCTTTCAAGGTCACTTTATTGAAATTGACCGTTACGACACCACTGATATTTTCGTTGACTATCAGATTAAAACCATTCTGTTTTGACAGTAAACGTAGAACATCCTGCAGATCGGCTTCCACAAATTCCATTGTTAATAATTTGTTTGGATCCAAGGCGGTGGGTATATCTCGTGTTTGACCACACAGGGAAGTATGACCAGTGATGAGGAAAATGGCTGTTAAAAAAATAATCGTTCTGATATTGTTAATCTTATCCATCAGACTTGAAACTCCCTTTCATTTTTATGATATAATGCTGATTACCTTCAGCCAGAATCACGGAATTATCTTTTACTGTCACCAAAGTCATTCCATCGAAGATATCTCCTAACTTAAGGACTTCCTTATCAATCAGGATCGTTGGTATATCTCCTCGGTATGAAATAGCCGTTAATTCGTATTCATCCAAATGGATTATCTCTTGCGGTTTTTCTTCCTCTAATCCAATCTGAGTGGTTTCCTTGAGTTCAAATAATTCTCCAATGAATGGATCGCGACCCCAGATCTGAGTGTAGTGCGGTACAATTTTTATTTCAGCTTTTCTTTGCGATGCCAGTAGCTCAGTGTTGATCGGGGTATTTTGAGGTGCTTTAGCAACTACTGGCTATTGAGTCAGTTTGCGAACTTTCTCTGCAGCTTGCTTGGCTGTGGATCCGCTTGGATTAGAGACCATATCGTAAACCAGATAACCGGCTGTTACCCCCAGGACAATCAGTAATATTTTTTGTGTACCGCTCATGATACCGACAATTAAATACTTCCTTTGGGATTGATAACGTAGATGTAGCTTACAATATTGATCATCAGATCCACTTCTTCAGCAATTCGCTCAAAGATGAAATCAGTTTGGTAATAATTAAACGACAATTCAGGTATTTGCTCGACAAAATGTCCCAAATCCAGAAAAGTGCCCCGAACTTGAATATCAATCGGTACTTTAATAAAATAATCGTCGGTGGCCAGTAACGCGTCGAGCGATGGCTGGATAAATTCAACTGATAGATTATTATTCTGGCAGACCTCGACAATTGCATTTGTGATAGCTGAAATTGAATCCTTGGTTGGGATAAGTACCGCCAGCGAATCAAAATCAAGGATCATCGTTTCCACCTCTTTTTGCAAAATCGGTAGTCTTGCAATCGTGTTACCATCCCGACGGATCTGCTGGTCTAAATTGACAATCTCTTTATCAAGCTCGGCAATTGCTTGCTTCTGTGGTAAGTAGAAGAATAATAACCAGACGGCAACCAATCCAATAACGCCTGCAAAAACGAGTAATATTTTTTGGCGGTAACTAATTTTCATTATTTAGAATCTCAAATTCAATTTCAAAATACATACCGGTTCGATTGCGATTTTCAAATGGATAACTGTTTTTCAGATTAATACTGTTTTCCCTGATATATCCTGAATTATCCAATTCCATTATAAATCTAGCAAGTTCGACCTTGGCATTATAGGCATCGGCCATCAGGAAACCGGAGCAATCAATCCTGGCTTTCACCGGTCGATTGGTCGGTTCACCAATTTTCATGGAATTCAGGGTAATATGATTTGGTATCAGATTGCTGATTAATTTTAATACCTGGGTATTGATGGTCGGTTTGTTATGGAGCGATTTTAGCGATTTCAGCTTGCTGGATTTATCTTTTTTGATTTCCACGAGTGAATTATAATTTTTGTGACTGGGCGATAATTTGGATAATTTCTCAACCAGTTCGCTATTATCGGCTTTCAAGCCACTTTTCTGCAACATAGCGAGAGTAGAAAAGGATAAAATGGTTAGCAATACAACCAGCGTGAATGATTTTACTAGAAATTTCAGGAGAACATTCTGGGTTTCCTGGGCCAATTTTTCTGGTAATAGATTTAATTCGGCTGTGGTGTCAAGTGCAATTCCGGCGGGAATTGCCAGTGCGTTGGCATTATTCTGAAGACCCGTTAAATCATCGATATTGCTACCATAGCTCCAGACAGATGTTGGATCAAAAACGATTACATCATGATTCAAAGACTCCGATAAGAATATGTCCAGATTCTCCATAATTGAACTGCCACCACACAGGTAGACTTTATCAATCGGTCCATAAGGGAATTCTTTGGCATAATACTGCATTGAGCGTTGGATTTCATTGGCCAATTTTTCCAGAGGTGAACGAAGGCGCGATGCCAACTGATCTAGCGTGACTCCATCCTCGGAAACCAGATTCTCCTGGCTCCCGTGAGGAAGACCGTGGGTATGCTTAAGCAATTCCGCTTTATCATTTTCAATATAGATTCGATCACCAGTGTTGGTATTGAGGTGCCCGACCAGTGAATCGGTAAAATCACGGCCTGCGATTCCCACTTCCCGGGCAAATCGAAGATCACCTTTATTTATAACATTGATCAAAGTGGAGGAATGGCCAATATCCAGGACCATTACGTTTTGGGCTGTTTCGGTGGGGTAGTGGGACATGAAAGAGCGCCAGGCGGCCAACGGAATCAGAGTCATTTTAGCCGGAATTTTGACATTTGACAGCAGGTCGATACTCTGGTCAATCAAGTTCTCATGGGCGGCAACAACCAGGATATCAAGTTTTGGGATACCATCCTCAACCAGATCATTGATTACTTTATAATCTAAAATTGCTTCATCGGCTTCGAAAGACAGTTGCTTTCTGGTAGACCAGCGCACAGCCTCTTTTAATTCTTTTTTTCCGACTTTGGGCATGTGGATACTTTTTATGCTTATATCATGCCCGTTTAACAGCAGATTCAGTTTAATCTTTTTGTTTTGTCCGGATGTAAGTAACTCTTTTATTTGAGTTTTTACAAATGTCAACGTTTCTTCTTGACTACTGCGAATTTCCGGTGGTATCACTATATATCTATATGCGTTGATAGTGGTTACACCACTAGATTCCTGAGCATCAATATATTTAATGGCATAAGTACCGATATCCATCCCCAGGCGGTTTTTGCTGGGTTTCAGTTTATTTAAAATATAATCCTTATTGAATTTGCTCTCTTTTTTATAGATGAAAGTAACCGGTTCGGAACTTTCCTCAGACAGCTCATCTTCGAAATCGTCTTCCTCTTCCTCTTCTTCTTCCGCGGTAACTACTTCAGATTCGGTTGATTCCTGTGCTTCAACCAACGGGGTTTCCGTCTCAACCAGTTCCTCTGCAGCTGGCGTTTCAGTTTCTATTTCGGCTTCCGGAATAGGAATGTCGATTGCTTCAAAGGATAGATCCAAATCGTCGCTGGATTCCGGCTCCGTACTTTCACTTTCAACTGGTTTGTCTTGTACAATATCACTGTCTGTTATCGGTGGTTCTAGCTCATCAATTTCATCCTTGTCGCTCAGTAAGTCGATGTCTTCAACAATTTCTGTATCTGCCGATTTCTCCTCTTCAGTAACAGCTGTTTCTTCGGCCGGAATTTCGTCTGTTTCCTCGGCAAATTCTTTGAAGATCAGGTCTAATTCATCAGCCTCGGATTCTTCATCTGCTTCTGACTCAGGTTCGGCTTCCAATTCAGATGCTTCCGGTTCGGAGATGTCGGCAGATAAATCCACACTAGATTCGGTAGGTTGATCATTAGGTTCATCAATAGAAACTAATTCATCCTCTTCAGAGATTGGTTCCGGGATCGAAGGTTCACTTTGAACTTCATCTCCCTGAGCGAATTCCTGGAAGATCATCTCCGCCGGTGAAAAACCAGAAGAATCATCAGACTCATCGCTATCTACTTCTGGTTCCACTGATGGTGCTTCAAACTCGAACTCAGCACTAAGTTCTTCACTTCTATCCTCTTCTGCAGATTCGATAATTGGTTCGACTTCAAACTCATCTCCGCTGTCCAAATCCAATTCATCGGTACCGGATTCAGGAGCTTCTGATGTTGTTTCATCCTCCTTATATTCCAGATCCTGTTCGGGCTCGCTACTTATTTCCTCCTCTAGTTTTAGTTCCAACGAATTTTCAGGTTCCGAGCTGACGATTTCAGTTTCATTGGATAGCTCAGTCGCTGATTCGTCAGCATCGGCCTGTCGATCAATTTGATCCTGACTTTCAACATATTTTTCTTCAATTATCGCGTCGAAATCAATGGCAGGATCTTGGGTTTCGCTATCATCCTTTTCAGTCTCCGTAGCCGCTTGATCCGGCTCTGCCACGGTTGCTAATTGATCTTCTGCGATCTCAGCCTGTGGTTTGTCATCTTCAAATGATAATTCAAAATCACCTTTTTTTAGTGGCTTTAATCGATTGTCGCCGACGTCATCGGCCATCTGAATGCCAGATTTTTTCAAATCTTCAGGTTCGCTAACGGTTTTGATTCCTGAATCATCATTATTTTTTTCAAGAATCTCTTCGGCTGTTTTTTCAGCGGGCACAACGCTACTGGAATCTGTGACCGGTACAGCCGGCTTATCGATTGGCTCTGGTGGTGAAAAGGAAGAATCAGCTTCAGGCCGTTCCTTATCACGGAGCAGGCGCAGCAGTTTATTAGTGGCTACTTCTGATTTTTTGTTAGAGGACGAGGGCATTCCAACGCTCTTTTTGCTTTACTGCATCATTTACGATATCTCCATCAACTTCATCCTGTTCCAGTCGAATCATGGATAGAAGCGATTCATGACACAATTCGACAATTCGACGGGGAGATCCTTTGGAATGTTCAAAGATACTGGCAATGGCCGAATCATTGAACAACTGGCGTTCCAGATTTAACCCAGCCCTGATCAGGCGGTATTTGATCAGCCTAGCTGTATCATTATGATTCAACGGATTGATAACGTAACCCAGCCCGATCCGATCATAGAAGTTTGGTTGTTTTTTGATCTTGGTTAGCAGTTCTGGTTGACCAAAAATCACAACTTGCAGCAGTTTTTGCTTATTGGTTTCATAGTTGAGTAGAGTTCGCAGTACTTCCAAGAAAGTGGGAGTGAGGAGCTGACCTTCATCAACGATCAGTACCGGACTTCTTTCTTCCAGGACGCCTATTTTGAACAGATTATTCTGCAAAGCGTTTTTACACTCGATCGTCGAATTTGGAATATTCTCCATTTCAAAAACACGCATAATACCGGTTACGAATTCGTATTCGGATTGAAAATTCGGATCAAGGATCAGTCGAAATAGGTATTTTTCCTTATCGACTTCAAATGTTTTTAACAGAGTCCGACTGAGGGTTGTCTTCCCGGTTCCGACACTGCCCAGAATTACGCTTAGACCCCGTTTGAGCCGGATGGCCATTTCTAGGCGATGAAGAGCTTCTTTATGCTCATGCGATCCATAGAAGAAATCGGGATCGGGGGTGTTGGAAAATGGTTCCTGAGTCAGACCCAGTAGCTCAAAATATTCCATCTTTAATTCTCTGTTTAATTTCCTTGATGGGGATATGCTTAAGACGCAATTCGATAATTTTCTTCAATTCGATGACTGAATCTTCATTAAAATAGCGGTAGCCGCTACGTTCGCTACGGCCGATTTCCTGTATCAGACCGATTCGCAGATAATAGTTTAGGGTATCGATCGGCAGGCCGGTTTTTGATGCCAGATCACCAATTAAATATGTATTCACATCCTCTCCTTACTCACTCAATGGTTGTTGAGTAAGGTGTTGAACCATTGAGTGGATTGTTCCGAACGGAACCAGATGTACTGATTTTGCTGGAAATTTGCATGATAAAAACTTACCTCGGTGTTTGAATCTACAGTATAAATCGGCTATTGTCAATAGAATTAGATAATTGTGTTTTTATAGGAAAATCAAGTCAGAATCTGGTGAATTATTTTGGAGCGGATATCATCAAGATTCCGGAGATATTTATAAGGTTTAATAATCTTAGAATTAACAAAATAGATACTGACTATTGATTGAGAAAGATATGTTTGAACTGTGTTTGGAAATAGTTAAACTTCGCGCGCTTTTTTAAACCTGAATTGGGGCTGTAGCTCAGTTGGGAGAGCGCGTGAATGGCATTCACGAGGTCGTCGGTTCGATCCCGTCCAGCTCCACGTCCACTGATGTTGGATTAGCATATATAACACCAGAATTTGATTTATATTGAAACAGACTGAGATTCGGCAGTTATTGTCTTTTTTCCTTTAAAAATGTGTAATTTCTAGAAATGGAAATCGAACCACTTAATCCCGCTGATTATAAACAGATAATATTCTTTACCGGTGCCGGCATGTCAGCAGAATGCGGTGTACCAACTTATCGCGGTTCCGGAGGTATCTGGAATAAATATAACTGGGAGGAGGTGGCCTGCCAGGCTGCTTTTGATGCAGATCCTGAAAAAGTACTTGATTTCCATGAACTTCGTCGCCGTTTACTTTTTAATTGTCAGCCCCATAAAGGTCACAAAATCCTGGTAGCAGTGGAAGAAGATCATCCCGGAATTACAATTATCACCCAGAATATTGACGGTATGCATCAGCGGGCCGGATCAATCAACATAATTGAACTTCATGGCAGCCTCTGGCGCCTGAAATGTCCCCGGGATAATCAAATGTTTATGGATGCACACCAAAAATATCGACATCGCAAATGTACTTGCGGTGCCTGGCTGCGGCCAGATATAGTCTGGTTCAGCGATTACCTGGATCCGGCGATAATCCATAAGGCGCAAGTAGCGATAGAAAAAGCCGATCTGTTCATCAGTATAGGAACATCGGGATCGGTTTGGCCGGCTGCTGGTTTACCCCGGATAGCCGCTGATAAGGGCACCAGAATGATCATGATCAATCCTGAGGTAGAAGACAATCTGAATAACCAGTACACAATATATCCGGGACGAGCCGCTGAAGTTATTCCCCATCTGCTTCCGCAGTTTAATAAGAATTAGTACTATGGAAAAAAAGAAAAAAACCAACGGAAATATTGTTTATTCAACTGACCCGGATTTTCAAACTGATGTTAACCGGGAAACCGGATACAATACATTACCACCGGATCGGCAACAATTGAGTATCCGGATTGACAGGAAAAACCGTCGGGGGAAAACCGTAACTCTGGTGCAGGGATTTGTTGGTAATCTTTCAGATCTGTCTCAGTTAGGAAAATATTTAAAAAAAATATGTGGCACAGGGGGATCGGTAAAAAATGGTGAAATAATTATTCAGGGCAATTTTGTCAAGAAGATTGCCCGGGAATTAAATCGTGCTGGCTATAAACAAATTAAGGTTTAATTTTCCTGACATAAGATTACAACCGTTATTTGCTGTTGATATTCATGCTATTATCAGAATATTTTCAGTCCATAAAAAAGTTAATCAGGATTCCATTGGGAAATGATCATGAGGAGTCTAATGAAGGGCAGTTTGAGAGAAATATTATTTGAGAAACGATATCCATTATGGGTATTATTGTTGTTAACCGCAACATATGCTATAATATTCATGGTTGTAGTATATCCGCTCAATTAAAACTAAATTTACAACTTACGAACTACATTACGATTGAAACATATTTGCAGGCAAATGGTATAAATTCGACTTATGATTAAATTCCTATTTTTGATTGCAGTACTTATCTTAAACTACGGATGCGAAAGAGGCACGGTAGGTCTTCCGCAGGAAATCACATTAATTGTAACTGCCAATGTACATGGTCAACTCGATCCTTGCGGGTGAAAGAAACGTATTGGCGGTCTGTCAAGAAAATATTCTTATCTATCTCAACTAACTGATCAAGGTAAAAATCTGGTTATTCTAGATGCTGGTGACGCTTTATTCAGCCCACGATCTATAAAATCTTCCCGAAAGCAAAGTAATTTGATCAAAGCTGAATTAATTGCATCCGGTTACGAACGAATCGGATGTGATGCATTTAATGTTGGCACTCACGATTTGGCACTGGGCTACAAGTTTCTTGATTCGTTGCGCTCAACAACCAGCATTCCTTTCATTTCAGCCAATATCGTGGATAAAAAAACTGATGACTTACTATTTAAACCCTATATCATAATCAAAAAAAGTGGTTTAAAGATCGGCGTAATCGGATTAACGGATAAAATTCCAACTACCAGCGCTGAGCTATCGATTACGGATTATAAAGAAACCGGCATTGAGTATATAACTAAATTGCGTCCGGAGGTGGATATCCTGGTTTTGTTGGTAAATGCCAATCGCAAGGATTATGAGAAGCTGAAAGAGGAGTTCAGTACCGTTGATTATATATTTACCAGCCGTTACACCGGGCGTACCTATCCTGCAACACCACAACTGGAAGAAGGACCGTTGTTGTATTCAGTCGGTGTCCAGGGTAAATGGGTGGCTGAAATCGATCTGTCTATAGTTGACGACAAGCAACCGATCGTCGATATTTCACAGAGTAGGGAAAACATTAAAACAGTCGAAAAACGATTTAAATCATTGAGTAAGCGTAGCCCTGATGAAGAGCTGGAAAAGGTTTATGCCGATAATCCGAATGTATTGAAAATCATCAAGGATTATCGTACAAAACTGGAGAAAGGCCAGGAGGTTCTGGCCAACGCTGTGAATCGCAGCGAATATCGAATTACAGCCCTCGATAAAAAAATACCAGACGACCCACTATTAAAAGAATTAGTTGACGAAGCATTAAGCGAATGTAAGAAATTAGACCGAACAGTTAGTTCAGTTGTCAAAAAACCTGGTGCCCAACGATTAAGATAATGTCTAGTGACCGAATTGTAAAACAAACCGTTCTGCTGGGATTGATTGCTGCTGTTATAGGACTCGGTTATAATCTGTTTCGGCCCGTCCAGCTTCCATTAATTGCAAAAAAAATGCCGATTATCTATCAGCTGCCGATTGAAAGTAGCAAATCGGTGGTGGTCGCTATCGGGACAGAACAAGCTAAATTCCTGTATGAAGATGGAACAGTTTTTATCGATGCCCGCGAGGCTGAATATTATGAAGAAGGCCACATTACCGGTGCCTGGAATATCGGTTCGCCACTGGAGTTGGCATTCAAGCTGGACTCTCTTCAGGGTAAGACTGGTTCAATAGTTACTTACTGCGGTGAGGACGATTGTGGATCAAGTGAAGAACTGGCCTATACCTTAAAAGAAATGGGCTTTACCAAATTGTATATATACAAAGGTGGCTGGTTGGAATGGCAGGCAGCTGGACTACCATCCGAATGAAGTTAAATAAAACCATTAACAATACTTTTGTGATATTGGCACGAATTGTATTAGGCTGTGTCCTGATTTATTCCAGTTTCGATAAAATTGCCGATCCGTTCCAGTTTGCCAGTGATATCCGTAATTACAGCATGCCCACATTTGGTTTGGAGAATCTGATGGCAATGATATTGCCCTGGCTGGAACTATTGACCGGTTTTGCCCTGATCTTGGGAATTATGGTTGACGGAGCCGCCTGGATTACAGCCTTGATGATGGGTTTATTCATTGTGGCAATCGGGCAGGCAGTCGTGAGGGGTATCGATATAGAATGCGGTTGTGGAATGAAGGAGGGAGAGATGGTTGGTCTTCCAAAACTGATTGAGGATGCGTTCTATTTATTGCTGGCAGTTTTTATCATTAAACGGAAGCAGCGCAGGCTTGAGTTACTTCCCAAATCTATTTGATCGAATTTTTAATCATTCTTATATTCCAGCCGCTTTTTTTCAATAAATATGCGAGAGTAGCTCAGTTGGTAGAGCGCAACCTTGCCAAGGTTGATGTCGCGGGTCCGAGTCCCGTCTCTCGCTCAAGCAGCCCTTGGGCTTTTATTTATGTTTCATACTTACATTTTATATTCAACCAAGTTTGATCGATATTATATTGGGCACACTGGTGATTTACCTGGTCGGATAATAAAGCATAACCAAGGATTGACCCGCTCGACAAAAGGTGGTATTCCCTGGCAGTTGGTTCATGAGGAAAATTACCCAACAAGATCTGAAGCTATGCAGAGGGAATACACAATCAAGAAGTGGAAGAGCCGCAAACTAATTAAAGATTTAATTTTAAATAAAAATCTACTGAAATGATGTCGCGGGTCCTCCCGATGAATCGGGACGTCTCTCGCTCAAGCAGCCCTGGGGCTTTTATTTATGTTTCATACTTACATTTTATATTCAACCAAGTTTGATCGATATTATATTGGGCACACTGGTGATTTACCTGGTCGGATAGTAAAGCATAACCAAGGATTGATCTGTTTGCGAAAAGTTGAATTCCCGGACAATTCGTATCTGATGATAGTACGATGTCATGTACTTTTTTTTACCGCTGGGTTAGAAGCCATTTCACGATTTGTGATTCAAATCAAGTCTGAATATATAGCAGCTATATTAGTATCACATGATTTCTATTCCTAAATTCCATAACAATTCATAAATAATCACTTAATTAATAGTAAGGAGTGGTCATGCAATTCACTCGGTATCTATTTATTTTAATCTTTATGTTTCTATCGGATCTGGGCTTTGCCGCCAGTCCTGCTGATAATCATGTAATTCGCGTAGGTTATTATATGCCGGATGCCGCCAAGAACGGGATCATTCTGGGTTACCAGATGGGAAAAACGGTTGATGAAAGGGTTTCCTTCGGATTGAGCGTGGATTTGTATTTTAAGAATTATACCAATGAAACTGAAGTTGTCTCTGACTCAATTTTTTCCGGCCAAGTTGTAACCGTACAACGCGAAATTGACTTCTCAGCATGGATGCTGCCTGTCGCTGGGAATGTAATCATCAACCTGCCCATGGATGTTTCTGGTATGAGCCCCTATCTTGGCGGTGGTCTGGGATTTGCGATGTTGTTGAACCGTGAAGTGAATTATATAAACGATGAAACCGATATGCGCTTTTTTTCGGCCTTCATCTGGAATATTTCCGGAGGTCTGAACTATGAACTTGGCTCCAATTCAGCAGCTCGATTTGAACTGTTCTATAACCAGGCGGTATTGAAAGGATCGCGTGATAAGACTGAAGCCGGTTTTCCGGTCTACGATGAATTGAATATGTCCGGACTTGGATTTCGTATTGGTCTGGTAATGGATTTATAAGTATTCACAATTATTTAACCAGAATAGCGCTAGTTAAAGGGGATATCACCCAACAAAAAGTAGACGCTATTGTTAATGCAGCCAATAGTAGTCTGCTGGGTGGTGGTGGTGTCGATGGTGCAATTCACCAGGCTGCCGGACCAGATTTGTTAAAGGAGTGCCGGAGTATTGGTGGCTGCCCAACGGGCGAAGCGCGCATCACGCAGGGTTATAATTTACCAGCCAGGTTTGTCATTCATACTGTTGGACCAATCTGGCGTGGCGGCCGGGCTGGCGAAGAGAATCTACTGCGCAGTTGCTATCGGAACTGTCTTGTGATTATTAAAAACCGTCGTTTGAAATCGATTGCCTTTCCATCGATCAGCACAGGTGTTTTCGGTTATCCAGTTGAACTGGCAGCACCAGTAGCTCTCAATGAAATCATCAGATATCTCAAATCGGATTCTACATTGGAACGAGTGGAAATCGTTTGTTTTGATTCAATTGTATTTGATTGTTACTCGCATAGTCTAAATGTATTAAAATCAGATAGCGTATAGCCCGCATTTGCAGCTCTTACGTTGCAAACTTTGATAAGGAACCCGATTAACCCCGCACACATGCAAAAAGAAAATGTAACCAGAATCATCGGTATAATGAGCCAGAAAGGTGGAGTTGGTAAGACTACTTCCGCTATGAATATTGGTGATGGTTTATTTCGGCGCGGCCGGAAAGTATTATTGGTTGATCTGGATCCACAGGCACATTTAACAACTGCCCTGGGATTTGCCCCGCCATTTTACAAGACAATTTATGACGTTCTGGATGATCAGGCACCGGTCCAGGATGCGATTCTAAACCGCAACGGTCTGCATCTGCTACCGTCTGAACATCAATTGGCCAACGCCGAATCGGAATTACCGAAGATCAGTAAGTATCAATATACTTTAAAAACTAAAATGGAGTCGGTGGCCCATAAATATGATTATATAGTAGTCGATTGCACACCATCGCTAGGCTCACTTTTTATCAATGCATTTGCATTTGTGAATGAAGTATTCATTCCTGTTCAGGTTGAATGGCTGGCGATCAAGGGAGTGGCTGCCGTTTTGAATGTATTTGAAATGGGAAAGAAATACGGGTTAAACGATGGATTGGAAGTGACCGGTGTGATTGCCACCATGTACGACCGCCGAAAAATCCTGAACCGTGAGATGGTAAATCATATTAATGAATTGTTCGGGAATAAAGTATTCCGAACTTATATCAGGGATAATGTTTCTTTAGCAGAATCACCAAGCCTGGGAAAGACTATCTTTGAGTACCTGGAAAATTGCTATGGCTCCCAGGATTACAGGAGTCTGGTGAGTGAGATTCTTTCAATGGAGGAAGATATACGTGAGAAGGAACACGATAAAGCTTCATATCGAAGTTTCTTTTCAGCCTTTGAATCAGAGGAGCAGTAGTTATATCGAGATTTCAGTCGCAATAATGGCTATAATGAATAATTGGGGTGTGGCAGATCGTTAAATATTTACTAATTTTGACTAATGAAATCATTCTTACCTGATCGATGACTGCATTAATACTGTATTTTTGTCTGGCACTTGTTATTTCATTCCTGTGTTCACTTCTGGAATCGGTATTATTAAGCGTCACGCATACCCATATTGCCGTAATGATCAAAGATGGCTCGAAAGCAGGATTTCGACTTAAAAACCTGAAAGGTAAAATTAGCCGTCCGTTGGCTGCAGTACTTACGCTTAATACAATTGCCAACACGGTTGGTGCTGCCGGTGTTGGTGCCCAGGCACTGAAACTGTATGGTAATAAATGGGTCGCACTGGCCTCAGCCATCCTGACATTGTCGATTTTGATTTTCTCTGAGGTAATCCCCAAGACCCTGGGCGCGGTACACTGGAAGCGCCTCTCCGGTTTTGCTGCTGTTACTATTCAGGGACTGATATTTATAGCTTATCCATTCGTGTGGCTGCTGGAGGCGATCAGTCATTTATTAACACCGAAGAAAATGGAGAGTCAGATCACCCGGGAGGAAATGGTGGTAATGGCGGAGCTGGGCGAAGATGAAGGTACGATCCAGGAGAAGGAGACCCACCTGATCGAGAATATTCTGAAGTTGAATATGATTTCCGCCGAAGAAGTACTGACTCCACGTTCGGTTCTTTTTGCTTTTCGGAAAAACCAGACCGTGGGTGAAGTGATGGAGGCAAATCCTGATATTATCTTTTCAAGAATTCCGATCTACTCGAGCAGCCTTGATGATATAATCGGGATTATCCACCGCTATGATCTGCAAAATAAATATTCGGATGACGAATTCGATGCCACCATGGAATCCTTTATGACTCCGGTGGATACGGTGCTGGTTACTGAATCGGTGGCTTCAATTCTGGATAAGTTCATTCAAAAGCGCGAGCATATATTTATTGTAAAAGATGAGTTCGGAGGAACCGAGGGAATCATCACTCTGGAGGATGCTGTCGAAACTCTGCTGGGTGCGGAAATTGTCGATGAATTTGATTCAGTGGCCGATATGCGCAAATTTGCCCGTGAAAAATGGCACCAGAAGAAACGGGAAACCAAGACGGATTAACCCTGAACTGCGGCATATCGGAGGGACCGCGATTCGTGGACTTTCCCAATACGTTAATAAATAGAATAACAATCTTTTGTCTATTTGCCTTTATTTCCAGTATGGCGGGCAGGTCAGAAACAACCACCCGTTATTATTTATCTGAATTCGATTTCTTGAGTAATTATTCCGTTTCCCGATCTGAAACAGCCGGTAAATTCCATTTTCGCGTGGATTACGACCGCTTGAACCGGATAGTGGTAAAAGGTTGGCATGACACGGATGGAATGCGGGTAAAATCAGATTATTATTATTACCAGGGAACAGAGCTTTCACCGGAGGAAAAAAAGATATATGATTTTCAGGATCAGTTGATTGAATACAATTATTATGGTCGCGATTCATTATCAACCCAGTTTGCCGAATATGCCTATCATTTGAATCTGGCCCATGACTGGGACGATCGTTTTACTGTGATCTATTATTCAGATCTATTGCCGGATTCCTGTCATTTCAAAACCGCTGACAGTGAAATATATGGTAGAATTATCTACCACTACGATCAGCAGAACCGGATGGTTTCCCAGGTCTGGGAAGATCTGGTACAGCAGAAAATAGTTCGTAAATGGGTAATTATCTATGATCCTGTTACCAGCATTGCTCGTACAATTGAAACCGATTTTAACGGGCATATCGCCGCCGATTACCGGTTGCGGTCTGATGGGAAGGAGGAAGCATTTATTTTTTTGAATCCGGATCAGCCACGGGCTGTAAACAATACCCAGGCTGCCTATCGTTTATACACCAGTTTGGATTCCTGTTACCTGACCTGGGAATTGATCGGTGGCAGCGAAGAGAAACTACCAGCAAATAAATATCATTTATATGGTGTGGATCTGGACAAAGGCGACCATATAATCAATCTGGGTTTCAACGCCGTTATAGCTGAAAATGCCTACTACCGACTATCAGCAAACGGCTCCACCAAGCAGGGCAATCAAATCATTCCGGCAGTCATTGATTCACTGTATTTTGACACCACTTCGGCCACTGTATCACTGAGGATAGTGCCAAACAGTAACCGGCCGTCGATTGCATATTCTTCAAACGAGCCCCTGGCATTTGCTGAGATTATATATACAACAGCTGAGGGTAGAGAAACAATCGTCCCGCTGACCACCGCTGAACTGGCATATACTGATGACCGGCTTTTCGTCCCGGCCGGGCAGGCTGAACTCGACAGCAATATTAATTATTCGGTATTATTAAAAGTCCAGGACCTGGCGGGAAACTGGTCCAATTCTGCTGATTTCAGCGGATTGCGGTTTGATTCCAGGCCACCTACTATCAACGTGATCAAACCGGAAGCCGGTGGTCAGGTGAATAATCCAGATATAATATTCTCCAGTAATGAGGATTTATTTTCAATTGATGTAGTCTGGGAATCGGAAGATGGGACCTTTGACAGTATTACAGCGCCTGGCTGGAATGCTCCCTATTCAGATGACATTACTACAAGTCCGGATACGCTGAAATTTGACACGATCGGCCTTCGTGACAGCATCATCTATTCATTGAAGGTCCGAGCCATTGATCTAACAGGAAATAAATCAGATTGGACACATATAAACAATATTGCAGTGGATAAAACAGCTCCGCTTCTGACCACTATTTTCCCCTACGATGATGTCGAAATAAAAGATAAATCTGTTTCTTATGTCTTTAATGAACCATTGGGATTTGCCGAATACCGTTGGACACCTGTGAGTGGGCCCGATACTGTTGCCTATCACAGGGTTCAGTTGGTCGGTGAAGAACTGCAACCGGAGAAAAAGATACAAATCAAATTGAAGAATACACCAGCGTTGGTTCCAGGAACCCGCTATAATGTTAGTTTAAGCGGTCGGGATATAGTCGGCAATGAGGGTAATATTATTACAATTGACAATATATTTTTCAATCCGGACATTGAATAAAAATTATTTTAATTGCAAAAATTCGGTTTTTGTATTCAGTTGTGCTGCCGTTAAATTCTCCGGCTATATTTATAAACATTTACTGAAGTTAAAGGATTCATAATGGCTAAGAATGTTGGTGGGTTTGCCCAGAAAATGAAGCGCGGTCGTGAGAAACGCGATTATTCGCTGGTGAAATATATAAAAAGTATTCGATCCAAGAAGACCGGACATTGGCGTTTTCAGGAGCAGATACTGCGGGTTGACGATGGTGAATCAGTTGCAGCAGCCCTGAAGCGGACCGATCGGGAATTACACCCTGAACCAGAGGAAATCCCGGTGATACAGCCGGAAGTTAAACCAGCTCCGGTAGAAGAAGCAGAAGTGGAAGAAGCAACAGAAGAAGTGATTGCAGCGGAAGCTGTGACTGATCCTGAGGTTAAGGTAGAACCAAAAGCGGAGGAAGAACCAGAGACCGAAGCAGTAGCTGAAGAAGCCGAGGTGATCGAAGAAAAAAACTGACTAGTTTTTTTATTATAGCGTTTTACAGTTATTACATTTCATATTGGAGAGGTGGCCGAGCGGCTGAAGGCGCACGCTTGGAAAGCGTGTGTGCGTTTACGCGTACCGCGGGTTCGAATCCCGCCCTCTCCGCATACCTGCGTCGTGCTTTGCACGATCTTCGGTATGCTAGCCAATTGCCGGTTCGAATTTTATGCAACCTAGTCCTTAAAGGACTTAGTTGTACCCGCCCTATACACTTTTTTCAGACTGATCTATATATTACTGTAGCACTTTTTACTTCCGGTTAATCTGCCCTAAATTCCCCCCATGAAAGATAATATCAATCTGCCCTGGCGATTGATGGCCGCCACCCTGTATAGCCCGCCCCGCGATGGTAAAATATTAGGTGCTATCGAGGTTGATGTAACCGCCATCGAGGATTATATTAAAGCTCAACGCCGAACCGGCAATAAATTGACCATGACTGCCTTTGTGATCTGCGCCATCGGGCGTTCTTTAGCCAAATATCCTGAAATTAACTGTCATATTCGTCGTGGGCGACTGGTTCCCCGGGATTATATCGATGTGATGTGCTCGGTTGGAATCAAGGGGGGAGAGGAAATGGCGGTGGTCAGGATCAGCGAAGCCCACCTGAAGTCGGCTTCCCAGGTAGCAGGGGAAATCCGTACCCTGGCCTTCGATGCCCGCCAGGGGCAGGAAAGCAAAACGATGCGGAATAAATATACCCTGACTAAAATTCCCTGGCCGCTGCGGGGCTGGACCTACAAATTGATTCGCTGGTTTGTCCATGATCTGGGTATCAATCTGGGCTTTATGGGTTATACCGATTCGGCCTTTGGATCAATAATGTTGTCCAATATCGGTACGATCGGATTGACCAACGGCTGGCCGGCTTTAATGCCGGCGGCAAAGATCCCGGCCGTGATCAACATGGGAAAATGCGAGCAGAAACCGGTGGTGCGGAACAAAGAAGTAGTGATCAGAACAATGCTGCCATTGGACGCTACCTTTGATCATCGGGTAGTGGACGGCATGCATGCCGGGAAAATGGCCCGTAGCGTCTCCCGTTTACTGGCTAAACCGGAAAACCTGGATCAGGTTGTTGAGCTGGAATCCAGTGTGATCTGAATTTTATTGATTGGTATTAATTTCCGGACGCTTGAATTTAATGAATCCGATCGATCGCCAGATTATCGCAATAACGATCCAATAGACTATAATAATGCCCAGGGTGATCCAGTACCCGCGCAGTGAATTGTTGAAAAATTGCATTGGAATTCCCAGGGAGAATAATAAGGGCAGACCCATGAACAGGGATAGACCGCTGCCATAGACTGCATCCTCGGCCACCGGTGTGTCAAATTCGGCATCCAGCACCCGCAGAAGGATCAATCCGGAATTGGTGGTGCCGGTAAATTCCCCCCACAACTCAATGAATCGTTCAAAATGGAAATCATCGAACGCACGGTAGCACATCCAGTAGACAGCGCCATAAGTGGTTGGCCCGGCTATCAGTGCCATGATCAGAAGCGCTTCCCAGTACATACCGACGACTTTGATACTGATCGCAGCAATTGCTCCCACGATCAGGTAATCCAGGAATACCCCCATTCCGCGGGTCATCAATCCTTTATCAATTACATATGACTTACCGGTGAGATCAAGCAGTTTGCGGACAACAATTGCGATAATCAAGCCGAATACAAAATGAAATGACCACAATATATCGACGAAATCATTCAGGTTCGCGTTCGCCAGCGGAATCGACGCCAGCGAAATAAAACCATAGGTCAACATATACACGAATCCGATCAGTCCCAGATGAAAGGCCATTGGTTCCACCGCCTCGGTTGACAGGGGCAGGTGCCCGGCAATTGGCAGTTGCTTATTTTTATATACACCGGTCAACATATCGGCTGTAATATGGTCGGTGCTCTCGATCAATTTACTTTTACGAGTTTTTATTCCCCAGTTGATGCAGGCGACACCGCCAAAATAGGCATACATAAATCCAATCGCTGCAAAGGTAACACCTACGGTACTGCCCCCGGTAAATCCGTATTGTTCCCAGCTGCCCCCCATGCTGGCGGCCAGACCGGGACCCATCGCGAAACCCAACGGCAGTAGCAGTCCAACGCCGACAAATAAATCCGGTTTAATCGTGTATACCAGCGCAAATGCGACCAACAGTCCGATCACTGCCTGCATGCAAATGATGGTCAATCCCGCAAAACTCTTGCTTACCGGACCTTTGCCCCAGTTGGTTTTCTGCTGTCGTAATCCCAGGGCGATAAAAGTGAGTGCCAGCAGGTGGTAGATATAGGCTGTCAGTCGTTCATTTGGCAGATCGATCCAGCCTAGAATCTGGGTACTGAAAATCAGGGCGATAAATCCGCCGATCAGGTTATTTGGAATCAGGAATTTTTGGAAGAATTTGATATAACGGCGGGCCATTGTTCCGATTAAAATGAACAGACTCATATAAAGAAAATCAAAGATAACTTGGACCAGGGTAACTTCCATTTGCCAGAATTTCATAATCTTCCTCTCAAGTGATTAATTAGAGTCGATGGTCTGTCAGCGGTCAGAAGTGTCGGGTAATCCCGGACAAACCCTGTCAAGGTAACCAAATTGCTGGTGAAATTGTATTAATGATAATCCCAGCCGTGGATGTGGTATTACATCCCCCAACTAACCGGTGAATATAGGATGTAATCGACGAAATAGAAAACCGGTAATTAGTCGGATTCTAATATCTATACTTGGATTTTTATATGATCGAATAGGACGGTATGGCTAAAATTCGCGGCCAGAAAACCGATCTTATCGATTATTTTGGAGGCGTGGCAGAGCGGTTGAATGCACCGGTCTTGAAAACCGGCAAGGGTTCACGCCCTTCAGAGGTTCGAATCCTCTCGCCTCCGCCAACCTGCGCCACGATGAATCGGGGACTTCGGTTGGCAGGCCAACCCAGTGCCAGATGAACCAAGAATTTTGATTTTTATAGTCTCTAGCGATTGATCTGGTACTCAATCCTTTGTTTTATCCCGGAAAATGATATTAATAGATTCAATTGGCATATAATTTGTGTACAGTTTTAGTCAATAATTGTAAGTTAGAGATATGGTAAAATTGAAAAATGTTAAATTTTTTCTTGTTGACGATGATCCCGGTGTAATCGAGATTATCACCCAGTATCTAAAAGAGGCAAATGCAGAAATTGAAAGTACAATCTCAAGCACCAATGCGTTTGAAATGATTGTAGCTCAAAAACCTGATTGCGTAATCTTGGATATAATGATGCCCGAACTGGATGGCTTGGAGCTGTGCCGGCGATTACGTCAAGAACCTAATCTGGATGATATGAAAATTGTATTCTTATCTGGAAAGTCTTATGAATTCGACCGCAACCGTGCGTTCAAATTCGGAGCTAATGGTTTCTTCCAAAAACCAATTAAGGATTCAAATGAATTTATTGACGATTTAAAACACATTCTTGATGATAAACCTGAACTTCAATTTTGGGGTGTTCGGGGTACATTGCCTGTATCAGGAGCAGATGTATTGAAATATGGCGGTTATACCAATTGCGTATCGATTAATTTTCCATGCAATAATTTATTTATCTTTGACGCTGGCACCGGAATAAAACTGCTGTCCAATCATTTGATGAAAACGCATCATGGCCCCATTTCCGCTAAGATATTTATTTCCCATCCTCATTGGGATCATATAAATGCTTTACCGTTCTTTTCCCCGCTCTATATCCCCGGTAATGAATTTGAGATTTGTGGTCCTTCACATGGTGATATTACTATGCGTGAACTGATCTCAGCGCAAATGGATGGTGTTTACTTTCCGATTCGGATAAAAGAATTTGCCGCAAGGGTGTATTTTCGTGATTTAAAAGAGCAGGAAATCGAGATCGATCAAATTAAAATTAAAACAATGCTGTTAACGCATCCCGGATATTGCCTGGGCTATCGGCTGGAATATATGGATACGGTTATTTGTTATGTGACCGACAATGAATTGTTCCCTGAGACGAGTCCCTATTATAACCTGGATTATTTTGAAAAATTGTCCCAGTTTATTGATTCAGCCGATTATTTGATCACCGACTGTACTTATAGTGATAAAGAATACAACAGTAAAATCAACTGGGGGCATTCCTCGGTGAGTCCTGTAATTCGATTGGCAGATCATGCGAAAGTTAAAAAAATATTCCTTTACCATCACGATCCTGACCAGAATGATCAAGATATCGATGAAAAATTAAGCGCTGCAAATGTTATATTGAATGAACTGGGTTCTAAAACCATCTGTATCGTTCCTAAAGAGAAACAGCACTTTGTTTTATAACAGCGC
Organism: uncultured bacterium; assembly: GCA_964439935.1. Lineage (GTDB taxonomy): Bacteria > Fidelibacterota > Marinisomatia > Marinisomatales > TCS56 > JABMQW01. The sequence goes on from CAYTPW010000005.1 coordinate 171,777, forward strand.
GGAGCAATTAGGCTTATAGCATTCAGATTGAAACACTGAAGTTTCCACATATTTAATTGGAGTATTTAATGAATGCAATTTTGCTAAAATATCCTTAATTTTTGTAAGAA